>CAVOVW010000016.1:0-94990 GCA_963699945.1 Terriglobia bacterium | reverse complement strand
CCCGTTTCTTCCAGCGAGATTTCGCGGCTGACGCCGTCGGCAAGTATCTGCTCGCGATGCACGTGGCCCAGCGCGACGGCGTAGGCGGCGAAGCGGGGAAGAGGATCCTCCCAGACTTCACCCGATTGGGTATCGAGAAGCTCGCAGGGCAGGATCAGGTTGCGTGTGTTGCGCAACGCGGCTTCCAGTTGCGCGTCCTCGACGTCGTCGCCCTTATCGCTGAGGATGACGTCGAGCGCGACCGTTTTGGGATGTACAGCGGCTAGCTCCCGCAATGCGCCAGTTAGGATAGGGCGCATCCGGCGAGGGCCGCCTTGGGCGGCGAAGGTTTCTTCGTCAATCCCGACGACGACCGACTGCGTGGGGCCCTCGGGAGGCGGCGAAAGGCGCGTCAGAGTATCGTAGGCGTAATTGTCGATGCGCGATCCCAACCATCCGGCGAGAGTGCCGGCGATGACGCACCCGGCGAGCACGGAAACGTATGCCAGATTGCGTTTGAGGGAGCTAGAGCGCATCCAAGATCAGTATACGAATGGAGAGCGTGTGCCGTGACGTTGCTAATCGTCTAAGTCGCCCGTGGACCTCAGTACTATGTGCGGCCAGTCGTCCGCTCCTTGTGTTGGCCCGCGTAATAGCCAGTGCGGTTCACGCGCGAGCCGAGCGATGTCGGTCCTTGTTTCTAATTCCATGCCGAGCGAGAAGGTTAGCCGTGTTGAATTTGTGCGCCGATCGATCGCCAATGCGTTCAACCGTCGCCCAACCAGCAGCCGCAAGGCGCGAAGCCGCAGCGGCGGCTCATCTAACCACGATCCGACGGGTCGGCCATCTTGTCGAAGCCACCACGCCGGCCAGCTTTCCATCGAAGTCATCGACCAGATCCCCGTCGGCTCGAACTGATGAATCTTTCCATTGCGATCAGTCATATCTTCGATCGGTGTTAACTCCCCGAATTCCAGAAATAGACACGTCGAGTAGCTAGCCCATACGTGGCTCACATTGAGTCCGATAACGGGACCATGCCAAGGCGTATACACGGTATGGCTCACACTATCAAGCTAATCCGTCTTCCGGTTCCTGAGTAGATCGAGTATCAATAGCCCAGCACCGATGGTGATGGCGCTGTCTGCGACATTGAACGACGGGAATTCGTAGCTGCCGATGAAGACTTGAATGAAATCGGTGACGGTGCCTCGGAAGATGCGGTCGATCAGATTGCCGAGCGCTCCGCCGAAGACGAGAGCCAATGCCCATTGCATGAGTAGATCATTGGCTGCGGCGGTCTGTTTGGGATTTCGCCAGAGCAGCACGCCGATGAAGGCGACAACGGCGCTCGACAGGCCGATCAACACTAGTTTGCGGATCAGAGGCGAAGCCTCGGCCAACATGCTGAACGCGGCTCCGGGATTTTCCGCGTGAACGATGTTGAAGATTCCTGGAATGATGGGTATCAGCTCATGTGGCGGAAAGGTATCCAGGATAGCGATCTTCGTCAGGCGATCGAGTATGACAATGGTCGCGGCAACGAACGCAGACCGCAGACGCGGATTCATGTTTCTTTTCTCATCAAGGCCGATCTCATCAGGCCCGGTCTCATCAGACTTAATCCAGCATCTCGTGCAGCGCGGCTGCGCAGGAATCGCAGACGGTGGGATACTTCGCGTCTACGCCGACCGCGGTGGAGTATTTCCAGCAGCGCTCGCATTTGACGCCATCGGCGCGCTCCACCGAGACCTTCAACGTGACGTCCTTGGATGCGATAGGCGCATCGAGCGCCACCTGCGACACGATGAACAAAGAGGGCAGGATCTCCTCGTATCCCTTGAGTAATTCGAGGGACGCAACCGGCGTTTGCAGGCGAACACGCGCTTCGAGAGACGTGCCGATCAGCTTGGCCTGCCGCGCTTCCTCTAGAGCTTTCAGCACCACCTCGCGTGTGCTCATCAATTGCGACCACGCTTCGCAGCTTCGCGCCGTCCAGACCCGATGCAAGTTCTTCGGGCTCCGGCAGCAGCGCCAGGTGCACGCTTTCCGGCGCTCCGGCCGGCTTGTGCGTGTAGCCCCACACTTCTTCCGTGGTGAATGACAACAGCGGCGCGGCAAGGCGCGTGAGGGCGTAGTGCACCTTATATAAAGCCGTTTGGCCGCTGCGGCGCGCTTTGCTGCGCGTGGCTGCGGTGTACAACCGATCTTTCAGCACGTCGAAGTAGACGGCGCTCAAATCCGTGGTCGCGAAATCGTAGATGGCGCGATAGACCTTGTGGAAGGCGTGCTCGTCGTACGATTTGCGGCAGTCGCGGACCAGATTCGAAGCCCGCTCCAGAATCCAGCGATCGATTTCGAGCATCTCGCCGACGGGCACCGCATCGGCGACCGGATCGAAATCCGCCAGATTGCCGAGAGCATAGCGGAATGTATTGCGCAGCTTGCGATACGCCTCGATCAAGCGGCTGACGATGGTGTCGGAGAAGCGGACGTCTTCGGTGAAATCCACGGACGCGGTCCACAGGCGCAGCAATTCGGCGCCGTATTTATTGATGACTTTCTCAACTTCCTCCGCGCCTTTCGATTTCGAAAGCGCGTGGCCTTCACCGTCCAGCGTCCAGCCGTTGGTGGCCGACGCGCGATAAGGCGCCGTGCCGCGCAAGCCCACAGCGACAAGCAGCGAACTGTGGAACCAGCCGCGATATTGATCGCCGCCTTCCAGGTACATGTCGGCGGGCCACGGCAAATGGTTCTCGGGCGTCAACACGGCCAGGTGGCTGGCGCCGGAGTCGAACCACACGTCCAGAATGTCGTTCTCTTTGCGGAACGATGTGCCGCCGCATTTTTTACATGCGCCTTCTTCACCGATCAGTTCGGCCGCGCTCTTCGAATACCAGACGTCGGCCGTTTGCTGGCGGATCAGCGCAACCACGCGATCGAGAACGCGGCGATCGGTGAAGGGCTCGTGACAGGCTTCGCAATAGAATACGAGAATCGGCACGCCCCACGCGCGCTGGCGCGAGATGCACCAATCGGGACGCGTGGCGATCATGTTTCCGATGCGCTCCTCGCCCCAACTGGGGTTCCACTTCACGTTGCGGATGGCTTCCAGAGCACGCTGGCGCAGGTTGTTGTGGTCCATGCTGATGAACCACTGCTCGGTGGCGCGGAAGATGGTGGGATTGTGGCAGCGCCAGCAATGCGGATAGCTGTGTTCGATCTTGCGCATCGCCGCAAGCGCGCCGGCCTTGGTCAGAATATCTATGACGATGGGGTTGCCTTCCCAAATCGTTTTGCCGATCAGCTCAGCGGGCAGCGGCCAGGGGCCGGAGCCCGGATCGGGCGCGGCCTGATAGAAACGCCCGGCTCCATCGACGGGGCAATAGACAGAGAGATGATTCGCGAGGCCGACCTGATAGTCCTCCTGGCCATGGCCCGGAGCCGTGTGTACAGCTCCCGTACCTTGTTCCAGCGTCACGTGATCGCCAAGAATGCCGACCGATTTGCGATCGAGAAAAGGGTGCTTGAATAAAGTTCCGTCGAGGCGCGCGCCTTCAAATGCTGCGAGTACTTTGGGCTCTTCCCAATTGCACGCTTCGGCTGTGGCTTTCAGCAGATCGACGGCGACGATGTAGACGTCGTCGCCGACTTCTGCCGCGGCATACTGAAATTTGGGGTGGAAGCAAATCGCAAGGTTGGCGGGGATGGTCCACGGTGTGGTGGTCCAAATCAGGCCCCAGACTTTTTTCCCTTTCAGTGCTGGATCAATCGCCGCTGGGTCGGATGTGAGCGCGAATTTTACCCAGATAGACGGGCTCGAATGATTTTCGTATTCGACCTCGGCTTCGGCCAGCGCGGTGCGATCGTGAATGCACCAATTTACCGGCTTCAATCCTTTATATACGTAACCTTGATCCAGGAAGTCGACGAACGCGCCAGCGATGACGGCTTCGTACTCGGCGCTCATCGTTAGATACGGATCTTGCCAACGTCCAAACACGCCGAGGCGAATGAAATCGCGGCGCTGCAGGTCGACGTATTTTTCGGCGTATTTTCGGCAAGCCGCGCGAATCTGCGCAGCGGTCATGCCCGCTTTTTTCGAGCCTAGCTGGCTGTCGACTTTGATCTCGATCGGAAGACCATGGCAATCCCAACCGGGGATATATGGCGAATCATATCCCTCCATCGTTTTTATTTTGATAATGAAATCTTTGAGTATTTTATTGAACGCGTGCCCTAGGTGAATATTTCCGTTCGCATAGGGCGGGCCGTCGTGCAGAATGTAAGTCGGCTCGCCCTTTCGGGCATCGCGGATGCGGCCATAAATACCAGTTTCATCCCAGCGCGCCAACAGCTTAGGCTCAAGCTGCGAGAGGCTTGCTTTCATGGGGAAATCAGTACGAGGCAGGTGAATCGTCTTCTTTAGATCGATGGATTCCATTAGTTATCCCATTATGTTACTCGATCCCTCAACGCCTTCGAGTTGAAAAGCAGTTGCAGGAAACAAGCCGATTCATTTTTGTTGTTTTTTGTTGTTGACAGTCTGCTTAAGATACGCTTAAAATCCTCTAACGCTCGTGCGCACTGAAATAGCACTGTTTGCTTGAGGTGAGTCTCCGATGACGTTTCAGATAGGCGAAAAGGTTATCTATCCCAATCATGGGGTGGCGACCATTGAGAATATCAGTAGCCGTATTCTTGCCGGCCAATTCCAACGCTATTACCTGTTGCGGCTTGCGTACCAGAACCTGACGGTGATGGTTCCTACGTCGCACGCCGATAACGTCGGCTTGCGAAAAGTGACACGCAATGGCGAGATGGCGAAGGTCCTTGATTATTTGACCGAGCGCCGTTGCCGGTTGAGCCGCGACTGGAAGGACCGCTTCCGCGAGAATTCCGAGAAGATGCAGAATGGCAGTCTTCTGGACGTGGCGCAGGTGCTGAAGGGTCTGCTGCGGCAGCAAGTCGAGAAACCGCTTTCCTTCCGCGAACGAAAGATGCTGGATCGCGCGCGCCACATGCTGACTTCCGAACTCTGCACATCGCGCGGCTTGACGGAATGCGACGCGGTGAAGGCGCTGGACGAAGCGCTGGCCAAGGCGCAATTGCGATTGCCGGAGCCGATGTAATTTCGCGAGCGGCGACCGGCTTCGCGCTCCTACTTAAAGACGTTGTCCTCGGAGAGCACCCCGTAATGCGGTGCTTTCGGCACGCAGGCTTCGATGCGGGTCAGGACAATGCTGTCGGCGGTGCCAACATTCGTTCCTGAAAGTATGTATGGACGATACTCATCCGCGGGTGCGTGTTTGTTCAACCAGCGTTCAATAAAGCCGGCGCAGTGGAAGCGCAAGCCGTTCTTATCGTCGCTCCACCAGACCGCTTTCACTGTGAAGGGCCTGCCGCCGACTGCCACTCCTGAGATCACCGAATAGGATTCGTCAGTGCTCGTGACGATCGATTTGAATTGATCGATTCTAAAGAGGAGCAACTTCCCCTTTTCATTCATGTCAAAAAATTTGCAGGCTTCGGCCTCGCATGTACGCTCGACGCGATAGACGTTGATGGTCACCGGCTGCGTAGACAGATTTTTATATTCGATGGCTATCTTGCCGGCGACCGGCGTGTATTTTTTCGACCCGCCCAGGCCGGTGGCGAAAGAAGTATGCATGCCGTCGATCATCTGGTTGGCCTCAACGCAGTTGGTGGTGCATGGCACGGGTGAGATGTTCGTCCAGCCAATCTCGGTGGGCGTCGTCGCGTCGGTCGTGACGGTGAACGCCGCGCCGGGTTGCAACACGAGGCCCGATTGCAGCGGGACATGCACGATGGCAGCGTGAGCGGCCGCGGCACATAAGATCAAAGCGGGGATAAGTCGGCGCACGAACTGGCCATCGGCGTTACTGGATGCGGACTTTAATGCGTTCGCGTGTAACCAGTTCGTCGAAGATCGCGAGCACCTGTTTGCGGTATTGGTA
Source organism: Terriglobia bacterium (assembly GCA_963699945.1). Taxonomy (GTDB): domain Bacteria; phylum Acidobacteriota; class Terriglobia; order Bryobacterales; family Bryobacteraceae; genus Palsa-187. Next base: position 89,033 of record CAVOVW010000016.1, on the reverse strand, counting down.
GATGCTTTGCAGCTTAGCCCGCGTGCGGGTTTCGTTGCGGTGCCGCAGCATCATTTTATCCAGCAGCTTGCGGGGGACGTCGATATCGCGGCGTAGAGAGTCCGCCGAGTGACCGCGCAGGAAAAGGCCGTAGAAAAGCGCCGCTTCCCGTTGGGGAGCCAGTGGATCAAGCTCTTCCATCGCTCTGTTCGGTTGCATATCCTTTTCGATTCCTGCAATGGAGCCCGCAAAAACAGAAGTATAAACTGACCGATTCCCGGGCGCAATAGGTCTATCGGCGTGGGCTTGTTTTTGGATCAGTTTCCGGTAATCCTTACCGTTAGATGCGGGAGGGCCGGTGCGGGTTGCAGAGCGTATACCCGCGCCGCAGCCTCGCGGATAAAGCCCCCGGGAAGAAACCGGTGCCACTGGGAGGACGGGAATCTCCGACGCACAGCCGTGTCTCCCACCCCGATTCGCCGGCATGCCATCGCGTACGGCAGCCGAAGCGGCCTGTTTCGCTTCCGGAAACTCCAATGATTTCAAAGAACCGTGGCCAAATTTAGGGGGCGCCCCCGATCCGTTTTGACTCTCCGGCAGAGAGACGATCGTTTAACTCGAACCGCGCGAGGCCAGTATGCTCGTCTGGCGCGAGACCTTTTATTACCCGTTGGGCTCGGGACCGTTGTTTGCCGCGAACGATGGCGCTGTCCGGAATTGACGCAGTCCGGCCGTGGACGATTTTAGATCGGTCCGATCTCCACCATACGCAAACCCGCTGCGAATTGACCCGGGAAGTCGCTCTTGGTTGATCCGGCCCTCTGGTGGAGGAACGCTCGGACTCCTTGGCTAAAACATAAGGGATGGTTTAGCGGACGCGCGGTTGGTGAAAGCGCGATGTGATTGAGGAAAGGCGAAATTGATGTGGCGGTGGGGTGGTTATCGGCTAAAAGCAGATCCCTCACCCGGTTGAAACCGGGATTCGGGATGACCTGCGAGTCGGAGTTGCGATGAGGGTTGCCGAGGCTAAAGCCTCGGTTGCAGGCTGAAGCCTGCTCCACCGGAGGCGCGGGGGGTATCCGCGCGGTTACGTGTGGATCGAAAGCCCTATGCGTCAGGTTGGGGCTGCTGTGAGCTTTCGGTGTCGCGGATCATGTGCGTTAGCCCCCGAGCTAGCCCCGCGCTTACGCACGGGGCGTTGCAGCGCGTGCGAAACCAAATCCTTCAGCGGTGAAATCGGGATCGGGATGCGATGGGGACGGCACGCGCCGTCCCCATCGCTCGCTAGAAAGAGAAGGGGTTACTTTTAGCGGTGGAACAGCTGGATGATCTCGGCGCTGGCCAGAATATGTCCGTCCATGGCCTTTTCGGCATCGGCACGGGTGGCGTCGGGCCCCAGATCCAGCTTGGTATCGAGCGCGAACAATTGATACGTGTAGTGATGATTCGGTCCGGGAGGTGCGCAGGGTCCGAAATAGGCATGCATTCCGCGGATGTTTTTCAGCTGTTTCGTTCCGTTGGGGAGGTCACCCGCGGGGATCTCGCCGGCAAGTTCGGTTGTGTTCCCCGGAATGTCATAGATGAACCAATGGGTGATGTCATAGATGCTTTTTCCGGGATGCGGTTCGGGATCGTGTAAAAGCAATGCGAAGCTCTGCGTGCCGGGAGGCGTATTGCTCCAGGAAATGCGCGGGGAAACGCCGGAGGGCGCGTTGCTGCATGAATATTTCGTGGGTAGCTCCGTGCTGTCCTTAATATCGGGCGACATCATCATGAGCGGCGGCGGCGGCGCGGCCTTCTTGTCCTGAGCGAAAGCGGCCGCGGGAATCAAGAGCGCAGTGCAAATCAAAATCTTGTTCATCGATTGGTGCTCCTTATATATGTGATCTTACTCCTGGTCGCACTGCGGCTCAACTCGAAGTGCTTGCAGCGAGAAGAGATGGAAACTGGCCCTATCCGATGAGGTCAATTCAAATTATCTATTGGCAATGATTTTGCGGTCTGGTTAAAATCAGAACACTAAACGCTTTGTTGTTGAGCAAGCCACGCTGCTTGTCGCAGTCCATTCCCAAAAATCTTTAGGAGGTTCTTTTGAAAAGAACACATGCTATTCGTGTATTTGCAGGCACGTGCCTGCTGGCGGCAGCGTCTCTCGCATTCGGCCAGGACCAGCCCGCTCCGGCGCCCGCCGCCACGCCTCCCGCGGACGCCGCCCCTCCGGGACCGACGCCGCCTGCGTCGCCCGCGATGACGGGGCCTTTGTCGGATATTCCGTCGGCCGTGTTCGATGCGGGTCCGTTCGGCAAACTTTCCGTGAACGGTTTCCTCAGTGGATTCGGGTTGCTGCAGACCAATCACATACCTGGGGACGACAATAAACAAGCTGCTTTAAGCAACGGTCAGATCGTGGTCCAGAAAACGGACGGGGTGTTCCAATTCTATTTGCAGGCGGGCGGCTACAATCTTCCCTCCCTGGGAACTCCGTTCACTACGACCAACAATACCGAAAGCAATCTGTTTGGCCCGCTCCCAGTGGCTTACGTGAAGTTGCAAGCGGGCAAGAACACCTCTTTTGAAGCAGGCGCGCTGCCGACGCTGATTGGCGCGGAGTACACATTCACGTATCAAAACCCGACCATCGAACGTGGTCTGTTGTGGAATCTGGAGCCTGCGGTCAGCCGCGGCATCCAGGTGAACCAGACCATGGGTAAGTTCACGGCGTCCCTCAGCTGGAACGATGGCTTCTATTCGAGCCGCTATAGCTGGCTGAGTGGTTCACTGGCTTATTCGAACGGCACACACTCGCTGGCGTTCGTCGGCGCGGGCAACCTGGGCCAGACTGCCTATACAACGCCCGCCTCGGGCGTGACCAATAACGGCAGCATCTATAACATTATCTACACGTACACGCACGGGCCGTGGATCATCCAACCCTACATGCAGTACACCGACGTCCCGACCAACAAAGCGGTCGGCGTGTTTGACGGAGCTCACACGCTGGGCGGAGCGATCATGGTGAGCTATGCCATGAAGAGCGGCTTCTCGATTCCGGTGCGCTTTGAAGACCTCACCACCTCCGGCAGCGTGGCCCAGGGTTCCGTAAATTTACTCGCCGGCCCTGGTAGCGGCGCGCTATCGTTCACGGTGTCGCCCACCTATCAGAAGGGTGGATTCTTCGTCCGCGGGGATGTTTCGGTGGTTCACGCGTTCGACCTGGTACCGGGTTTCGGCTTCGGTTCCTCGTTCGACGATGCGACTCAGTTCCGCGTGATGGCGGAGGTCGGGTTCATCTTCGGCGACAACATCATGCCCAAGAAGTAGAAGCGAGGCGTGCGCGCCGGCGCGGTGCTTTGCGTCGCGGGCGGGCAAGTCGAAAAGGGGACAGGCAGGGAGTGGCGACGCTCTTCGGCTTGTCCCTTTTTCTGGTATTGGGACGTGTTGATGACGCGCTCACTATAGAAAAGCAGATCCTTCGCCGAGTTTATCTGTCGCGGGCTCAGGATGACGCGCTGGATTCAAAACGATTGTTTGCTGGACCGCTCCCTGTGGTCGCGGCTCGTGTTCGCAGGTCGTTGTCGCGGCCCGTTAGGTTGTGAAAGCGGCGTTGGACCGTTCCCTGTGCGGAGCTGGGCGGGAAAGTAAAAGCCGGAACCCGAAGGCTCCGGCTGTAGAATTGGAACTTGTTTGTTCGAGCGGTGCGGGCGGCTAGCCGATGTTGCGCATGCGGCGCGCCAGCAGGCCCGGCTCCATGCGGACGGGTTTGCGCTCCGTGTGATCCAGGCGGCGAACCTGATCGCTCACGCAGACCAGGAACATGGGCTGACGCGAATTCTTGAAGATGTCGATGATGCGCTCCTGATTGTCTTCCAGGTAAATCGACTTTCCGTCGGTCACCAGGTGCAGGTCTGAGGCGGCCTGCATGACTTCCGCGAGGCGGCGTCCCATTTCCTTTTGCAGGAAGCGCAGGACGCGGCGGATTTTCTGCAGCGAGAACCCCTTGCGGCGCAGCTCTGCGATCACCGTGATCTCCACCACTTCGGAGGCGAGATAGATGCGGCGGTGCCCTTCGTGCCGCGGGGAAACGACCTTGCGCTCGTCCCACCACTGCAATTGGCGCAAACTAACCCCGGCAACGGCCGAAACCTGGCTGGAGGAAAATGTTTTTTCGGGGCCGGCAACCTCCGGCCGAGTCTTTCGATTTTTGAGGGTCTGTGCCATAAGGGGACTTCTCGATTGTACTCGACTTGGGGAGCGTGTCAACAGGGTGAATGGGGGTAATTAAAGGTCCCGTGCGGGGAGGACAAACGAAGGGTGCAGCCGTCCCTGCCGGTAGCCGGTTCAAGCCGCCGCGCGGTCGTGTCGTTTTGCCCGCGTTGTTTGGGTGCAGACCAGTGTGATGCCTGGCCTCAACGGGCAGAAGCATTCGTTTCGATTAAATATTTTTTTGGTGGACTGAGGGCGCTTGATGATCACCGCTGGCGGTGACCCATCAGATTCGTCCGCCGCCGACGAACCACACGATTTCGATCTGCGAACCGCCGGCAACTTCCGTTCGCTGCCACGAAGGTTTACGAACAATCGCTCCGTTGAACTCCACGGCGACGCGCGAGGGATCCATCTGCAACCAGGCGAGTAATCCGTCGATGTTGAGACTCGCGGGAACCTGCCGTTTTTCGCCGTTTAGCACAATCTCGATATGGTTTGTTTGCGCGATACCCATGAGCAGCGATTGACAGTTCCTTTCCGTGCTCATTATATTCAATAGTTAAGGTTAAGTTCTGAGATTCGTGCCGCCGGGAGTCTCGACGGCTTCGACAGCCGGCACACGACAACATGCCAATCAATTATCCCGAGTTGTATTTTCCGATCATCGTCCAGGTGATTATCGCGATCGCGGTGGCCGCCGGGTTGATCGGAATATCGGCCCTGCTGGGCCAGCGCCGCAAGAGCCCGTTGAAGGATACGCCTTATGAATCGGGCATGGCGCCCGTGGGCTCGGCACGCGAACGCTTCAGCGTGAAGTTTTACCTGGTGGGCATGATCTTCATCCTGTTCGATATCGAAGCGGTATTCCTGTATCCGTGGGTGGTTGTATACCGCGAGCTGAAGTTGTTCGGGTTCTTCGAAATGTTGATCTTCGTTGCGGTGGTGCTGATCGGTTTCTTCTACGTATATAAGAAGGGCGCGTTGGATTGGTCGCATAACAGGGAAGGCGGCCGAAAGTGAGCGCGAACTACAGCCATCCCGCGATCCTCGAAACGAAAGAAGCGTTGGGCGAAACGACGTTGCTGGCGGACGCCGCGCAGATCGTGGATCTTTGCCGCTATCTGAAGGACAAAGAGAAATTCAATCGCCTGTGTTCGATCACAGCCGTGGATTGGGTTCCCTCGGAGCCGCGCTTTGAAGTCGTGTATCACCTGCACTCGGTGAGTCCGCAGCCTACGACAACGATTCCTGCGATCAAGCGCCTGCGCGTGAAGATTCTCGTGACGGGGTCCAATGCAAACGGGGGTCCCGAGGTCGACTCGGTGACCAGTGTGTGGCGCGGCGCCGATTGGTACGAACGCGAAACCTTCGATATGTTCGGCATCGGCTTCCGCAACCATCCCGACCTGAAACGCATCCTGATGCCTCTGGATTGGGAAGGCTATCCTTTGCGCAAAGATTATCCGACCCACGGCTATAAGTACGGTTATAAGGGGGAGGAGGCGAAATGAAACAGCCGTTAGTAGATCACGTCGCCACGATTCCCGCGATACAGGAGAAGCCGACAGGCCCGTCCGCACCGCGGCGGATGACTCTGAATATGGGTCCGCAGCATCCGTCGACGCACGGCGTGCTGCGCATCGTCATTGAGCTGGAAGGCGAGATTATCACCAGGGCCGAGCCCGATATCGGCTTCCTGCACACGGGCATCGAAAAGCAATGCGAGGCGATCAACTGGGCGCAGACGGTCACGCTGACCGATCGCGTGGATTATCTTTCGAACCTGGGGAACAATCTTGTTTACTGCGCTGACGGTGGAGAAGCTTTTGCAGTTGGAGATTCCGCCGCATGGCGCAGTGGATGCGCGTGATGCTGGCGGAGATCGACCGGCTGAATAGCCATTTGGTGTGGCTGGGCACGCACGCGCTGGATATCGGCGCGATGAGCATGTTCTTCTATTGCTTTCGCGAGCGCGAAGAGATGCTGCGGCTGAAGGAGATGTTCTCCGGCCAGCGCATGATGACCAGCTATATTCGCCCCGGTGGGCTCGCGCTGGAGCCGCCTCGCGGATGGGACAAAGCGGTGGGCAAGTTCATCCGCCAGTTCCCGGGCCGCGTGGACGAATACGAAAATCTGCTGGACAACAATCCGATCTGGAAGGCCCGCACGCAGGGCGTGGGATTTATTTCGATCGAGGACATGCTTGAATTGGGCGTCACTGGGCCGATGCTGCGCGGCGCGGGTATCCCGCTGGACGTTCGCAAGACGGAGCCCTATTCCAGCTACGAGAAATTCGATTTCAAGGTGGCGACGCGCACGGAAAACGATGTGTACGCGCGGTATCGCGTGCGGCTGGAAGAAATGCGGCAGAGCGCGAAGATCATCGTGCAGGCCATGGAAGGCATGCCGGAGGGCGCGTGGCAGGCCGATGCGCCGCATGTGGTTTTACCCGATCGAGAAAAAATGAAGACGCAGATGGAAGCGCTCATCTATCACTTCAAGATTGTGACCGAAGGATATCGCGTGCCGGCGGGCGAGGTGTTCCAGGCTGTGGAATCGCCGCGCGGTGAGATCGCGTATTACGCGGTGAGCGATGGAACGTCGAAGCCGTATCGTCTGCACATGAGGACGCCGAGTTTCGCCAATCTGCAGGCGCTGCCGACGCTGTTGAAGGATACGTTGATCGCCGATTCGATCGCGGCGCTGGGCAGCATGGACTTTGTTTTGGGAGACACGGATAGATAAAAAGATGACTTTCTCTCCCCAACTTGAAGAGCGGTTCGCGAAACTGTTGACGCGTTATCCCGATGGGAAGACGCGTTCCGCCGTGATTCCCATGCTGATGTACGCGCAGGATGAGACGGGCGCAATCACCAGGGAAGTGATCGAAGAAGTGGCTAGGCGCTGCGGCGTGTTTCCGCTGCAGGTGGATGAAGTGGTCGGCTACTATTCGATGCTGCATCGCAAGCCGCTGGGAAAATTTCACGTGCAGGTGTGCACGAACATCAGCTGCCTGCTGGTGGGCGGCGAAGAACTTTACGAACACGCCAAGAAGAAGCTGGGCATCGGTCACAAGGAAGTGACGGCCGACGGGCTGATATCGCTGGAAGAAGTGGAATGCATGGGCGCGTGCTCGTGGGCGCCGGCCGTGGAAATCAATTACGACTTTCATCACCACGTCACGCCAGAGCGGTTAGATCAACTGATTGACGGATTGAGGAAAGCCCAGTAGGCCATGCCCAAAGTACTTTACAACGAACCGAGCCCCCTGGAAACCAAAGTCATCAGCCAGCGGTTTGCGCTGGAAGGCTCCGAAACGCTGGATGTCTATTTGGCGAACAAAGGATTCGAGGCGTTCCGCAAAGCCAGGGAGATGACGCCCGAGGCGATCGTGGAGGAAGTGAAAACTTCGGCGCTGCGGGGCCGCGGCGGCGCGGGTTTCCCCACCGGCATGAAGTGGAGCTTCGTGCCGCGCAATCATCCGAAGCCGCGCGTGATCGTGGTGAACGCGGACGAATCCGAACCGGGCACGTGCAAGGATCGCCTGTTGATGGAGTACGATCCGCACCAGTTGATCGAAGGGATTCTGATCGCCGGTCTGGCGGTGGATGCGCACGTCGGCTACATATATATACGCGGTGAGTATCGCTACCTGATCGAGAAGATGGATCGCGCCTTGGATGAGGCGTATGCGCGCGGTTATCTGGGCGACAACGTCGCGGGCACCGGCTTCAAGTTCAACCTATATACGCATTCGGGCGCAGGCGCTTACGAATGCGGCGAAGAGACGGCGCTGCTGGATTCGCTGGAAGGCAAGCGCGGCGTGCCTCGCATGAAGCCTCCGTTTCCGGCCGTGGCGGGCGCGTGGGCCATGCCGACGCTACTTAATAATGTAGAGACATTTGCCTCGGTTCCGGCGATCATTCGCGATGGCGGAGCGGCTTACGCGGCGCTCGGAACGCCGAAGAACGGCGGCACGCGGCTGCTGTGCATCTCCGGTCATGTGAACAAGCCGGGTGTTTATGAAGTGCCGCTGGGTTATCCGATGATGAAGGCGATCAACGACATCGCCGGTGGAATTCCGGGAGGCAGGAAACTGAAGGCTGTGGTGCCTGGCGGATCGTCATGCCCGCTTCTCACGGCGGCTGAGTGCGACATCGCCATGGATTACGACACGGTGGCGAAGGCGGGCAGCATGATGGGATCGGGCGGCATGGTAGTGCTGGACGAGACCACGGACATGGTGAAATTCGCGCTGCGCATCATGCGGTTTTACGCGCATGAAAGCTGCGGCTGGTGTATTCCGTGCCGCGAAGGCACGACGTGGTTGCGCAAGATCCTGCAGCGCTATGCGGATGGACACGGCCGCAAGGAAGACATCGATCTGCTGGGCGAGCTTTCGAAAAACATGCTGGGCCGCACGTTCTGCGCGCTCGGCGATGCCGCCGCGATGCCCACTATTTCCATCGTCGAAAAGTTCCGCGAAGATTTCGAGATGTATCTCACAAGGGAGATGGTTGCGGTTTAATCCGCGCGGAACCACATGGCTGAACTCGTAACCCTCACCATCAACGGACAGCAAATTCAGGCGGAGAAGGGCACGCTCTTAATTGAGGCCGCCCGCCAGAACGGCGTCGAAATTCCCGCCTTCTGCTATTACGAAGGCTATACGCTGCAAGCCGCGTGCCGCATGTGCCTGGTGGAAGTGGAAAAGACTCCGAAGCTTCAGGTTGGTTGCACGCTGCCGGTCGGCGAAGGCATGGTGGTCCACACCGAAAGCGACCTGGTGAAGAAGGCTCGCAAGGGTACGCTGGAATTTCTGCTGACGAATCACCCGCTGGATTGTCCCGTGTGCGACAAAGGCGGCGAGTGCGAACTGCAGGACATGGTGTTCCGCTACGGAGCCGGCGAAAGCCGCTTTGTGGAACGCAAGGTTCACGTCGACGAGCAACAATGGTCGCCCGTTGTGTTTTTCGACGCGCCGCGCTGCATTCTTTGTTACCGCTGCGTGCGCGCCTGCAACGAAGGCATGGGCGTGGGAGCGTTGGGCGTCGCCAATCGCGGTGTGATCTCCGAGATCGTGCCGAATATGGGCGATCATCTGGAATGCGACGAGTGCGGCGCCTGCATCGACATCTGCCCGGTGGGCGCGCTCACCAGCGGAACCTATCGCTATCAAACGCGTCCGTGGGAGATGGAGCACGTCGGCACGATTTGCACGCATTGCGGCGACGGCTGCCGCACGACGCTGGGCGTTCGCAACGATCAGATTATCCGCGGCAACAATCGCGATCGCAGCGGCATCAACGGCGAGTTCCTGTGCGTGAAGGGGCGCTATGCGTTCGACTTCGTGGAGCATCCGGAGCGCCTGCAGAGCCCGATGCAAAAGACGGCGAACGGCTACGAGGCGATCTCGTGGGCGAAGGCGCTGGAAGTAATTTCCAGGAAGTTCAACGAAGTGAAAGCGCGCGGCGGTAAGTTCGGCGTGATTGGCTCGACGCGCACGACGAACGAAGAAAATTTCTTCCTGGCCAAATTTGCGCGGCAGGGATTGGGCACGAAGAATATCGATCACCGACGCTCGGGCGATCTTGCGGGTTTGTTCGATGCATTGTCGGACCGCGCGAACGTGCTGGCGAGCACCGGCGACCTGTACTCGGCGAAGGCCGTGCTGGTGGTGGGCGCCGATCTTGCTCAGCAGCATCCTTTCCTGAGCTTCCAGGCGCGCGCGAATTTCCGGCACCATCAGGCGCACATTTACGCGGTGACGACGGGTCCCGTGCGCGAAGATCAGTACGCCGCTGCGACGGTTCGCGTTGCCGAAGGGCGGGGAAGTGGCGGGCGTGGAATCGCTGCGCGACAAGCTGAAGGCCGAAGGCGATCTGGTGATCGTGTTCGGCGATGCCGTTCAGGGCGACACGCTGCGGAAGTTGGTGGCGTTCGGCGATTCGCTGGGCATCCCCGTAAAATACGTTTGCCTGGTGGACGATTCGAATTCGCGCGGCGCGTTCGATATGGGCTTGATCCCGCGAGAGGGCGGTATATCGCGCGAGCAGATGCTCGCGGCTACCGATCTGGATGTACTGTGGATGATCGGCGAGAATTCGTTGAAAGATGTTGCACTGGGATCGCGGAACGCGTTCGTCGTGGTGCAGGATTTGTTCATGACCGAGACGGCAAAGCAGGCCGATATCGTGCTGCCGGCTGCGTCGGCTTACGAGAAAAACGGAACTGTTACCAATGTGTGCGGCGAAGTGCAGCGGCTGAAGGCCGCGGTCAGGGTGATGGGCACCAAGACGGATCTCGAAATCTTCGGCCTGATCGCCAAGGAGATGGGATTGAACCTGGGCATTTGGCTGCCAGACAAGGTGTTCGAGGAAATCCGCAAATCGGTGCGAGGTTATAACGTGCCCCTGCCGGTGCTCGCTACGGGTGGCGCGGCGGTAACCGTTCCGCTCAACGGCCACGTGGCCACCTTGCCGGGTTCGATCCAATCCGCGAACGACACGCTATTCACGTCTGGCACGCTATCGCGCTACTCAAAGATTCTGAATGAGGTCATGGAATCCCCTGGCGGCTTGTACAGGGGCCAGGGGCCTGCATAGCCATGCAATTTTTCATTGTCGTCATCATCAAGGCGGCCCTGGTCGCGTTTATTTTGCTGACTGCGCTGGCGTACCTGCAGTGGCTGGAGCGCAAGGTTCTGGCGCACATCCAGTTGCGCGTTGGACCGCGGCGCGTCGGACCCCACGGATTGCTGCAGCCGCTGGCGGACGTGGTCAAGCTGATCACGAAGGAAGATATGATTCCTTCGCACGTCAACAAAGTGTTCTACATGCTGGCGCCGTTCATTGCGGTGATGTTCGCGCTGATCCCGATCGCGGTGATTCCGTTCGGCACCGAGCTGAATCTTCCAGAACTGCATTTTGGATCGGTGACGATCCCTGCGTTCCGCACCGCGATGGAGTTGACCGATATCAATATCGGAGTGCTGTTTATCCTGGGCATTTCCGGCATGGGTGTGTACGGCGTGGCTCTGGCCGGGTGGGCGTCGAACAATAAATATTCGCTGCTCGGCGGATTGCGCAGCTCGGCGCAGATGATCAGTTACGAATTGCCGATGGCGCTGGCGATCGCAACGCCGCTGCTTGCGTTGAACTCGCTGAGCTTTCGGACGATCGGCAATGCGCAAGGCGGATACATGCTCGGGTTTATTCCGCGCTGGTCGATTTTCCAATACCCGCCGTTCATGTTCATCGCGTTTGTGTTGTTCATGATCGCGGCGTTCGCGGAAACCAATCGCGTGCCGTTCGATTTGCCGGAAGCCGAAAACGAATTGGTGGCCGGCTTTCACACCGAATACGGCAGCATGAAGTTCGCGGCGTTTTTCATGGCCGAATACTGCAACATGGTGACGGTCTCCTGCGTGGCGACGCTTCTTTTTCTGGGCGGATGGCATCCTCCGTTTCCTGATTCGCTCGGTTCCGGATTCCTTCCCGCCATTGTTTTCCTGGGAGCCGCTCTGATCAGCTTCTCGCATGCAGGGAACCCGGCGCGGCCCTTCGATCGTTTCACGCTTCCGGTCGTCGGCGTGGTGGCTTTGGCTCACGCTGCCGTATTCGGTGTCGCGGCTTTGTTCGTAATGAACCCCAGTCTGGCGCAGGGCAGCCCGGTGCTGCAGTTGGTGGGAGCGCTGTCCAGCATGCTGATGCCGATTTTCTGGTTCACGGCCAAGGTCATTATCATTTTGTTCGTTTACATCTGGGTTCGCGGCACGCTGCCGCGCTTCCGTTACGATCAACTGATGAACTTCGCGTGGACGTTCCTGTTTCCTGTAGCGGTGGTGAATCTTTTCCTGGCCGGCTTGTGGGTGGCCCTAACTTAATATGGACGCGCTTCTCTTCATGATTTTCGCGGCCGTGGCCGTGGTGTGCGGCATCAACCTGGTGCTGCAGAAGCATCCGATTTCGAGCGCGCTTTCGCTGGTCGGCGTGATGGCCGCGTTGGCTGCTCTGTATCTGCTGTTGGGCGGAGAATTCATCGCGGCTGCGCAATTGGTCGTCTATGCCGGGGCGGTGATGGTGCTGTTCGTTTTCGTCATCATGCTGCTGAACGCCGGTACGGAGCACAAGGTCCACAAATCCACGTGGGCGAAATACGCGGGCGCTCCGCTATTGGTCGTATTTCTGGGGATGGTGGCCTGGCTGATCCAGGGAATGTCGGCGCCTACGGAAAACGTGACCTTCGGCCAATTCCAGAAGGGGACGCCGCTCGAAATCGGGCGCGCTCTGTTTACTACCTATTTACTGCCGTTCGAAATTACCAGCGTGCTGATCCTGATCGCGATTCTGGGTGCGATTGTTCTGGCGCGGAAGGAGATCGAGTAAATGCCGCCGCTGCCTTTTCCTGCCGCTGCTCCCATTTCCTGGTACCTGACGCTGAGCGCGGTGCTGTTTGCGCTGGGCGTCGCCGGGTTCCTGTTTCGCCGCAACATCATCACCGTATTCATGTCGATCGAGCTGATGCTGAACGGCGTGAACCTGAGCTTCGTGACGTTTTCCTACAAGCTGAAGCAGGTGGATGGAAACATCTTCAGCTTTTTCGTGATGGTAGTGGCGGCTGCGGAAGCCGCTGTCGGCCTCGCCATTATCTTGACGGTTTTCAAGAACCGCCAAACGCTCGAGATCGACGAGCTGGACTCGTTGAAAAACTAACCTAATGCAACTTTGGCTCATTCCTCTTCTGCCGTTGGCTGGTTTCGTGCTCAATGGCCTGTTCGGCAGGCGTCTGTCGAAGCCGGTGATCAACATCATCGCTTGCGGCTCCGTGCTGCTGTCGTTCCTATGGGTGCTGAAGACGCTCAGCGGCCTGGGTGTTTTCGGCGGCGGCAATGCGCTGGAAGAAGCGTATCGCGAACACTATTTCACCTGGATTCAGTCGGGCATGCTGAACATCAGCGTCGATTTCGCGGTCGACCGGTTGACCGCTGTCATGCTGATGATCGTCACGGGCATCGGCTTCCTGATTCACGTTTACGCCGCCGGCTACATGGCGCATGAGGGCGGCTATTACAGGTTCTTCGCCTACCTGAACCTGTTCATGTTTTTCATGCTCACGCTGGTGCTGGGCGCGAATTACCTGATGCTGTTCGTGGGATGGGAAGGTGTGGGACTGTGCAGCTATCTGCTGGTCGGCTTCTACTTCCTGGAAAAATTCGCGAGCGATGCTGCCAACAAGGCGTTCATCGTGAACCGCATTGGCGACTTTGGTTTCTCGCTGGCTGTATTCCTGATCGTCATCCATTTCGGCTCACTCGATTTTGCGACTGTGTTTGACAAAGTCAAAGGGATGCCGGTGGAGACCAGCGCCGGATGGATGACCGCGATCGCGCTTCTGCTGTTGCTGGGCGCGACGGGCAAATCCGCACAGATTCCTCTTATATGTGTGGCTGCCGGATGCGATGGCGGGTCCTACGCCCGTTAGCGCGCTGATCCACGCGGCCACCATGGTGACGGCCGGCGTATATATGGTGGCGCGCAGCTCGCAGATTTTCCTGCATGCGCACGGGGCTCTCACTATAGTTGCCGTGATCGGATTGGCAACGGCGTTCTTCGCCGCCACAGTCGGCATGACGCAGTTCGATATTAAGAAGGTCTACGCATACTCGACCGTTTCGCAGCTCGGCTACATGTTTCTGGGCCTCGGTACAGGGGCGTTCTCCGCCGGAATCTTCCACGTGATGACGCACGCGTTCTTCAAAGCTCTGTTGTTCCTGGGCGCCGGCAGCGTGATCCACGCCTGCGGCGGCCAGCAGGACATGCGTTACATGGGCGGCCGCGCAAATATACGCCGATCACGATGCTGACGCTTTTGTGCGGCACGCTGGCGATCGCGGGCGTTCCTTTCCTTTCGGGCGCAGTCAGCAAGGATTTGATCCTGGAATCGGCTTACGAATTCGCACCCTGGATGTACTGGGTGGGTGTTTTCACCGCATGCATGACGGCGTTCTATGTGACGCGCGCGTTTTGCATGACGTTCTTCGGCGAATATCGCGGCGATCAGGCGCCGGCGGCGGAGCACGGAAGTGCATCGGCTCATGACGATGCCCATGGCGACGCGCATCACGATGATCATGGCCACGGCGTTGCTCATAAGGACGACGCGCATCACGATGACGCACACGACAGTCACGCGCACGGCGCTCCGCACGAATCTCCCGCGGTGATGTGGATCCCGCTGGCGATCCTCGCGGTCTTGAGTCTCGGCGGTGGATTCATCAACATTCCGAAATTCCTGGCGCCGCTGTTCCCGCTGCACGAAGGCGAGCCGGAAGCGTGGCTCGAATATGTCGCGGGCGGGGCGGGCATCCTCGGTATCCTGCTCGGGTACGTATGTTACGTGGTTGCGCCTGCGATTCCCGAATCCATCACCAGCATGTTCAGCCTTCCCTATCGCTGGATCTACAACAAGTACTTTGTCGATGAACTGTACGACACGGTGGTGATCAGCCCCACGGTGGACGGCTCCCGCTCACTGTTGTGGCGCGTGATGGACGCGCGCGGCATTGACGGCATCGTAAACGGGACCGGAGCACGGCCCGCGGAATCGGCGGCATTTTGAAACGAATGCAATCCGGGTCCATTCGAAGTTACGCGGCCTGGGTGGTGCTGGGGTCGATTCTGCTGATTGCCTACGCCGGCTTCATGGGAGGTGCCAAGTGACGCTTCTCGACGCCGTTCTTTTTCTTCCTCTGCTTGGATTTCTTGCGCTATTGATTGTGCCGTCCGCTTCGTCGCGTGTGTGGGCACTGGCGATATCGCTCGTAATTTTTGTAGTTTCGCTCGGACTGATTGGCACGGCCACGGGTGCCCCGGGCGGCTATACGTTCGTCAACGATTCGGCGTGGATCCCCGCGCTCGGGATCAAATATCACGTCGGGCTCGACGGCCTCAGCTTGTGGCTGGTGATCCTGACGACGCTGCTGACGCCGATTGCGGTTCTGGTTTCGTGGAACCATATCGATCAACGCGTGAAAGCGTTTTACGCTTTCCTGCTGCTGCTGGAATTCGGCGTGATCGGCGTGTTCATTTCGCTTGATCTCTTTCTGTTCTTTGTGTTCTGGGAAGTATCGCTGGTGCCGATGTATTTCCTGATCGGCATTTGGGGGCACGAGCGGCGCATCTACGCGGCGGTCAAGTTCTTCCTCTACACGATGGCGGGCTCGGCGCTGATGCTCGCGGCGACCATCTACCTTTATACCCAGACGGGGACGTTCGATTACGTCGGCATTCTGGATCAGTTGCGCTCGGGGCGCGTGGTGTTGGGCGATCAGGCGCAGATGCTGCTGTTCCTGGCGTTCTTCCTCTCATTCGCGATCAAGGTCCCGCTGTTCCCGCTCCACACGTGGCTGCCGGACGCGCACGTGGAAGCTCCCACGGCCGGTTCCATCATGCTGGCCAGCGTGATGCTGAAAATGGGAACGTACGGCCTGGTCCGCTTCTGCCTACCGCTGTTCCCGGACGCCGCACATAAATCCGCGCCGTGGGTCGCGGCGCTGGCCATCGTCGGAATTGTTTACGGCGCTCTGGTCGCCATGGTCCAGCCGAACATGAAGAAGCTGGTGGCGTATTCTTCGGTGAGCCACTTAGGATTCGTAGTGCTCGGCATCTTTTCGTTCACACAGGCGGGGCTCGATGGCGCTGTCTATCAGATGTTGAACCACGGCGTTTCCACGGGCGCGCTCTTTATGCTGGTGGGCTTTTTGTACGAGCGCCGGCACTCGCTTGAAATTTCAGCGTACGGCGGCGTTGCAACACCCGCGCCGAATCTGGCCATTGTCTTTGCGATTACCATGCTGGCTTCCATCGGTCTGCCGATGTTGAACGGATTCGTCGGCGAATATCTGGTTCTGCAGGGGGCCTCACAAACGAACTTTACCTGGGCGGTGTTCGCCGCGATCGGCGTGATTCTGTCTGCGTGCTATATGCTGTGGCTCTATCAGCGCACCTTCTACGGACGCGCCTCGGCGTCGCTGAGCCATCACATGCCGGACTTGAGCGCGCGTGAGTGGGCCGCGGCGTTGCCTCTGGTTTTTCTGATGTTCTGGATGGGAATTTACTCGCAGAGTTTCATGCCCGCGATCAGCACGCAAAACGCACAGATGCTGCAGCAGGTGAATCGTACTACTAACGCCTTCCAAGGCCCGGCGGTAAAGGAGGTGGCGAATGCCCATTAACGCGTTCCCCACTTCCGCCGAATATTTCCGGGTACTGCCGGAAATCGTATTGTCCCTGGTGGCCCTGCTAATCATGTTCCTCGAAGCTGTGCTGAGCGAGGACCAAAAGAAAATCTTCGGTCCGCTGTCGATTGTCGGATTGGCTGCGGCCCTGGGTGCTGCGCTCGCGGCGGGCGGCGATCCGGGTGCGGCGTTTCACAACATGCTGGTGGTGGATGGGTTTGCCACGTTCTTCCGCGTGCTGGTGATCGGCGTGGGCATGCTGGCTGTGTTCTCATCGATCGAGTATCTCGATCGCGAGCGCTCGAACGGCGGCGAATACTACGCGCTGATCCTGTTCAGCATCGTGGGTCAATCGATCATGGTGAGCGCCAACGAGCTGATCATGGTCTTCATCGGGCTGGAGATTTCCTCGATCTCCTCGTACGTTCTGGCGGGTTATCTTCGTGACGACCCCCGCAACAATGAATCGGCGCTGAAATATTTCCTGCTCGGATCCTTTGCCACGGCGTTCCTGCTGTATGGCGTCGCGTGGATCTACGGCCTCACTGGTTCCACCAATCTTTCGCTGATCCGGCAGGCTCTGGCCTCGGGCTCCGCCCCTTCGCTTGCGTTCACCGGAACGGCGGCCGCGCTGATACTGGTGGGCCTGGCCTTCAAACTTTCCGCCGCGCCCTTCCAGATCTGGGCCCCAGATGTGTATCAAGGCGCGCCTGCGCCCATATCCGCATTCCTATCGACCGGCCCGAAGGCGGCGTCGTTCGCGATTCTGGTACGGATCTTCATGACCGCGTTCGAGCCCATCGCCTCGCATTGGGAGCCCATCATATGGCTGGTGGCGCTCGCGACGATGATTGTCGGCAACTTTGCCGCGCTACAGCAGAGCAACATCAAGCGCATGCTGGCGTACAGTTCTATCGCGAACGCCGGATATGTGCTGATCGCGGTCGCCGCCAATTCGGAAATCGGATCGGCCGCTGTGATGTTCTACATGGCCGCGTATGCACTGACCAACCTCGGAGCCTTCGCGGTGGTCACGCATATCGCACGCAAGGGCGAACGCTACGTGATGATCGACGATTTCGCGGGCCTTTCGCAGCGGCAACCGGCGATGGCCGCGATGTTCACCATCTTCCTGTTGAGCCTGATCGGCGTGCCGCTCACGGGCGGCTTCTTCGGCAAATTTTATGTGTTCAAAGCCGCGCTCGATTCGCACCTGGTATGGCTCACTGTGCTGGGCCTGTTGAACAGCGCTGTGGCCGCTTATTACTATCTGCGCGTACTCGTCGTGATGTATATGAAGGACCCGGTGGCGTCTCCGGAAGCGAACGCTCCGGCCGGTGCGGCGCTGCAGTTCGCCGTTTACGCCGCCGCGTTCGGAACGCTGCTGCTCGGCATCTTCCCGGGCTGGGTGCTGGACGTCGCCAACCGCGCGGCTCTTAAGTAACGTTGCTCGCGCATTCCGCGCAAGCAACGGCCCTGCTAGACGGCCTTCGGAACCATTCTCCATGCGATATACTGGCTAGTCGTTGGACTAACGTCAAGGAGAATTACTATGTCGCGTGGGATCCGTGGATCGATTTTATTTATTGCTGGTCTTGCGATCGGAATGGTCACGATCAAGACGATCGACGCCCAGCAGGACAAAGGCATCGGCCTGCGTGTGAACCACGTGGGCATATCGGTCAAAAATCTGCAGGAGTCGGTCGACTACTACACGAAAACCCTCGGCATGCGGCAGGCGTTCATCATGGGCAATCGGAACGGCAATCCGGGGACCTACTATATTCAGGTGGACAAGTACACGTTTCTCGAACTGTCGCAATCCACGCCGGAACGGCCGGTGGGGCTGAATCACGTCGGCTTCCAGACAGACAACATGAGCGACACGGCCGCCGAGTTGAAGAAGCGCGGCATCATGGTGGGCGAAGTGTCGGCTGTGGGAAGCGGTGCTCCTCACGCCAGCATCACGGACCCGAACGGCGTTCGGCTGGAGATGCTGGAATTCGCCGACGGATCGATGCAGAAAAAGGCCATCGAGGCCTATCGCTAGACGTTAGTCGACTATCTTCAGCCGACGACTTTCAATAACGACCGGTAAAAATCGTCTTCCACATGGACGACGTTCGCGTTCGCGCGGAAGTCATTTTTCGCCTGCAGAAGCGCCACCGCTTCCGCACTCAAATCCACTGAGTCCCCCGCCGGGCTCCCGCCCACGTTGGCAATATTCGCGGTGATTCTGTTGATGCTCTGCTCCGCCGCGCTCATTCCGGCGAGCGCAGTGGAGAAATCGATCATAGCGGACTTATCGACGGGAGAATAAGAAGGTTGAATTTTATTTGGCAGACACTGGAGTGGGCGTCCTGATCTCTTGCTCTTCGATCGTGTAATCGGAAGACACCTGGAACAGCGCCGGGTCTGGTTCCGCGCGGCTGATGTTGGTCAACTTCATCGTGCGTTCTCCACTGCGAGGGTCGGAATTTTTCGAAAGAACCGCCATCCCCAACTCTTTCGATTGCCAGCTTTCGTTTGTGGAGACCACCTCGCGGTCGTTGCCCATCGATCCCACGGGCCAAGTGGTGGTCATTCTATGTCCGTCAGCGACCAGACCCTCGATGGTCTGTGTACCTAAGCTCTCATTCTTGGATTGAGGTCCGCCCGTGGGAGGGACGCTTCCCGTCGGATTCGCTCTGCGGGCCGCGGCTCCGCCACCGGCGCCGACAATCGCTGCCCCGAAGGCGAATGGCGCCATTGAGACTTGCGATGTGAAACCTGGCGGGGCTGCCCGTGTCTGCCCCGCCAATGGCTGAGGCCGTTTCGGCATGATGAGTTTACGCGCCGTTTTCATGTGCGGATTCAGCATGTACTGCACGCCCTCTACCGGATCTATGATCATGACGTTCATTAGGTCCGGTTGCGTCTGTTGCGGACTATTTGGCACCATCACCATGTACGTTTCCGTTCTGGCCCGTCCCAGCGAATCCCGATACATTTTCGTGGTCTGCTCTGGGCTTGTGATGTGAGTCCCGTCGCCCAGCGTCTGCACTTGCGTGGTGACCATTTCGGCGGAAAAAGGGGCGTTCGGTAACGGGGAGACGAACTGGCCCAGAGCGAAGCCCGCGGTCCACAACGCCGCAACGATGACAATATTGACGCGCATGGCACCTTCCATTTGGCAACCGACTTCTATTGGTCCGATCCTAGTACAATCAGACGCCGAAATCGACTGTGCGGTTCCCGAGGATGCTAAAAATGTAATCGCAAGTCCGTGAAACGCTCCACGGTTAAGAATCGCCCACCCTGTGCGGGGCGTAAATCCTGCCGTTCCAAGACCCATGTGTGTTCGTGCGGCACCAGCACCGCATTCAGTCCCGCTTCCAGCGCCGGATTGATATCCGACTTCGGCGAATTACCGATCATCCACGTCTCGCCGCGATCCCATCGTCTCTCCGCGACGATCCCGCGGTACGCCGCGGCGTCTTTCTCTTTCACAATCGCCGTGTGGCGAAAATAGCGCCCGACGCCTGAGCGATCGATCTTCATCCGCTGTTCCTCCGGATGACCTTTGGTGAAAATGGTCAGTTCGTGGCGCTGGGAAAGATACGCCAGCGTTTCCTCCACGCCCTCGATCATCTCCAACGGCTGCTGCAGGATCTGGGCCGCAAGCGACAGCACGTGCTCCAAATCCTCCGCGCGGATTTCTCGCTCGGCCAAATGCCGGTAGGCTTGCTGCAGATTGCGACCGAAGTTCATGGAGCCGTATCCGTGGATTTTCGCGTTTACCAATTCGATTTCATTCAGTACTTCGCGTACCTGGAGAGGAGTCAGCAAAGAATGATCCAGAAAATCGCAAAAGGAGTCGAACGCGTTCTCGAAATAGACATTGTTTTCCCAGAGCGTGTCGTCGGCATCGATCAGCAGGTTCATTCGATTTCCGATAGCGCGCGGCCGTGACCGTTGCGCGGCGCCACGTGCTTCACGTGCTGCACGCGCCGTTCGCGAATCAGGTAGCCCGGCAGGAAGGATGCCAGCTGCCGCATGCGTTCCGCCTCGCTACGCGTCGCGAGCAGCGCCTGCCGCGTTCCCAGATCGTTCACCGGACGCGCCAGCCGAAAGCTCAACTGCGGATCTTCGGAATCGGATGCGGTCAACGGGACGCTTGACGAAAGGCTCTGTAATTCGTTGTAGGCATCGATCGCTTGCTGGCGCGCGTCGGTGGCGGCCGGTGCGCTGTCATCATCGTCGAAGAATTCGATCGCGCCCTGCAGGTACGAACGGTCCTCGTTCAGGCGCAGAATTTCGAAGCGCCGCCGGCCAGTGGTCAGGATGTCCATGCGCCCGTCGGGATATTCGCGCAACATCTTGTCGATGGTAGCCGTGCAGCCGGTGTTCAGTAGCCCCTTCTCGGTTGCCAGCACCACGCCGAACTCGATTCGTTCGGTCAGCACCTCCCGGATCATTTCCTTGTAGCGGTCTTCGAAGATGTGCAGCGGCAGCTCCGCCCCGGGCAGCAGCACGGCTTGCAAGGGGAACAGCGGCATCCAATCACGCATGTTACTATTATCACTTTCGCGGCTCATGATACTGAAATTGAAGCTTACGCCGGGGATCTATCTGGTCGGATTCATGGGATGCGGGAAGACTGCGGTGGGACGCGCTCTGGCCGATGAGCTCGGCTGGTGCTTTTACGATCTGGACGAAGAGGTGGAAAAGGCGGCGGGCTGCACCATCTCCGAAATTTTCGACATGCGTGGCGAGGCCGCCTTCCGCGAAATGGAGACTGCCGCGCTGAAGCAACGCGTCGCTAATGTGCGCACCGGGCGCCCTCAGGTGATCTCGCTGGGCGGTGGCGCGTTTTCCATCGACCAGAACTTCGATCTCGCCACGAACCACGGCGTGACTATTTGGCTCGATACACCCTATGACGTGATCGAGCGGCGCGTCGCACAGGAAACCCATCGTCCTCTGGCGCGCGATCCTCAGCGCATGCGGCACCTGTACGAATCGCGACGCGACGACTATGCAAGAGCCGACTACCGCATCGATCCGCGCGACGATGACGATCCGGCGAAAATCGTGGCGCGCATTTTGGAACTGCCGCTCCTGGTGCCATGAGCCGCCGGGCCGCCCTTGGAATTTTCCGCGCCGCGCTCGATGCCGCCGATCCCGCGCGCGCCGTGCGCGCCCATGTGCGCGTCGAGCGAAAGGCTCTGGTTGTGGGAAGCTCCCGCTATCCCTTTGCCGAATTCGATCGCATATGGGTTCTGGGCGCAGGGAAGGCCGCAGTCGCGATGGCCGCTGCGTTGGAGCATCTGCTCGGCGACCGTATTGCGCGGCGGATGCATCAGCATCCCGGATGGCGTTGCGCATCGGCTTCGGAAGATCGCAGTGCGGTATGCGTCGCATCCATATCCCGATGCTCGCAGCGTCGCGGCCGCGCGTGAAATTGCCGCGATCGCGTCGGGGTGCGGCGCGCGCGATTTGGTCTTGTGTGTGATTTCGGGCGGCGCATCGGCTCTCATGGCTTTGCCCGCGCCGGGTGTGACGCTCGCCATGAAAAAGCGCGTAACGAAACTGCTGCAGACGCGCGGCGCTACGATCCACGAGCTGAACGCTGTGCGAAAGCACATCTCGGCGATCAAGGGCGGCCATCTGGCGCACCTTGCTTATCCCGCCGCCACGGTCTCGCTGATTCTTTCCGACGTCATTGGAGACGATCTCAGTTCGATCGGCTCCGGTCCTACGGTACCCGATCCGAAAACGTCCGACGATGCCCGCCGCGTTTTGGAGCGCTATGGCATAGAGGCGCCGCCGCTGACGGAAACTCCGAAGCCCTGCGATCCGCTATTTCGGCGCGTGCGGAACGTGATTGTGGGAAGCAACCGGCAATCGATCGAAGCGGCGCGTGCGAAAGCCGTAAGCCTGGGGTATCGCACGATCGTTTTATCCACCACCATCGATGGTGAGACGCGCGACATCGCACGCATGCATGCGGCCATCGCGAGAGAGATGATCTCCAACGCGACGGCCAACAAAGGCGGCCGAGTTTGTTTTCTCTCCGGCGGAGAGACCACCGTCACCGTTCGGGGGAAGGGAAAGGGCGGGCGCAATCAGGAGTTCGTGCTCGCGGCATTGCTCGCGCTCGAAGGCACTTCCAGTGTGACCATCCTGAGCGCCGGCACGGATGGCATCGACGGTCCCACCGACGCAGCGGGCGCCATCGCGTTGAGCGCGTCGCATGTTTCTGTCGACGCGCGCCGGTACCTGGACGACAACGACGCCTACCATTTTTTCGAGCGTGAGGGCGGGCTGATCAAAATCGGGCCGACGGGAACGAACGTGATGGACGTTCGAATTCTGCTGGTGAACTAAGTACCTGACTTATTGATTAATGGTCTCGAGCGGATGAGACGTGCCCTTGACCGAAGGCACCGCCGAGTCTTTTCGCACAGAGCCTTTTCGCACCGATATCGATCCGCGCTCCGCTTCCAGCATGATCGGCGTACCGCCGCCCGCGGCTCCCATGAGCGTTTCCCTGCGGCCGTCCGAATCCACTTTGAAGCCTGCGCCAAGGCCGTTGGTGATCTCGCCGCTCCTGGTAGTGGCCTTAATCGAGAAGCTAGCCGCATCCGGCAGCACCAGCACCGTATCGCCCGAGCGCAGCTTCGCTTCGATCGGCGAGAGCGGCATTTGTACTGGCTCAAGATTCAGATCGCCGCGCTCCAGGTCCACCTGCAATGCGTCGCGAAAGTTGCGCAGGTGAACATCGCGTGAGCGCGAGTTCAGCCGCACCGGTCCCGTGAGGCCGTCCGCGTTAAAATTTCCCGGATCGATATGGATTTCGCCCGGCACCGCGATGGCATTGAAATCCGTGCGCGCGCTCTTGAACCGGATGGGTTTGGCCAGATCCTTCAGCGTGACATCCCCGGTATAGTTTCCTTCGATCGTCACGGGACCACTCACCTGATGCACATCCAGATTCGCGGCACTTCCGCGCACATCCACAGGGCCCGCCATGTTCGCGATGCTCACGTCGCCGTCGCGGCGCCTGGCTTCGAGGCTTGCGCCCTTGGGCACGGTCACTTCGAGCGCCGCTGAAATCAGCGGGCCGGAGCCGATCGGCTCCCGCAGGCGCACTGTGATCTGGTTTGCATCGCCGCCGATCTCGATGCTCGATCCGTTGTCGGCGCGATCGGCCGTGTTTTTATCGACGGCGCGGATCGACTTGTGGCCCACAATCTTCACCAAGTCCGCGTCCGACCCGGTAACTTTCAGATCGCCGCGAAATTCTTCGATCACGATGTGCGCCGTCCCGGACGCAGTTTTTTGGACGGCCACCGGATAGTCGAAGCGCTCGCCCATCATTTGAACGGTGTTCCAGGGAATACGCTCCGGCCAACGCCAAATCCCCTCAGCGAAGTGGCCGTGAACAAAATGCACACTCATTCCGATCATGCACAGGAAAACGATCAGCAGCCACTCGCCTCCCGAGATGCCGCGCGCGGGCACGGGCTTCGCCGTATTCGCCCAGTAAAGAATTTCGACCAGGCGCAGCGCTCCCCAGACGATCAGAATGTAGGGCCAATAACGGGCTAGATAATCGGTGAGCGGAAGTTCCGGGTACAGGTTACGCGCCAGAAAAAGCGCACCCATGCCGATCAGGAGAAGCGGTGCGACCAGGGACGAGCGTCTCATGTCCGTGATCCCGCCCTTCGCTCCAGCAAATGCAGCACGCCAAGGACGATCAGCAGCACCGGCCACGTTTTCCAAAAACGAATGCCCGACGAATAATCCAGCGCGAACAGGACGCCGATCGTGATCAGCAGAATGGGCCCGCGAATGGCCGGGACCAGCGACGCGCCGTTGTGCCCGGGAGCGTCGGCTGACGGATTGCCGGACGTCAAATTATTGTCCATCGCGTTTGTTCTCCGCGGAATTCGCCCGCGCAGCGGCCAGACGTTCATACAGCATGTAGAAACCCAGCACGATCAGCAGCGCCGGCCAAAAACGAATCAGTCTGCGGAACTCGATGATCTCGAGATTGCTCAGCAGGAACAGGATGCCGATCACGATCAGCACGATCGGCCCCACCGGTGCGCTCGAAGGGCCGCGGCGCGATATCACACCGGAGAATTCGTCCACCGGAACGCCCGCGCGCCGAAGCCTCGCAGTGTGATAGGCCTCGAACGGCATGTAGAAATAAAAGCACGCAATCACAAGCCCGAACAGAGGACCGAACTCAGAGCCTCTCTCTGTGTTCGCGATGCTGATCACGAGACCAAAAATCACGACGTGAATCAGGCCCTTGGCGTATTGGCCGTTGTAAACCGCGCCCACGCCGGGAATCAACCCCAGCAGGAAGGCCAGCCCGGGCGACGCTCCAGCATGTGAAGGAGCGGAGGAGGAAGGCCAGGGCTGGCCAGCGTTCGCATTCGAAGACGCATAGGGAGAAACCGTGTGCGGCACCGAAAAGTTCGCAGCCCCCGGGGAAGCCGTCCACGATGCGGCCGCCGGCGGCATTTGCCCAGGCAAGTGTGCCGGACGGTGCGCACTGCAATAAATCGCGCCTAGCTCCTGATGCACCGCCGATCCCTCGTAAAGCGGTTGCCCGCAATCGCGGCAATAGCCTACAACTTTCGGCGCGGCCGCAACCGGCGCCTCGACTGTCGAAACAGCTTCCGAGAGCGGCCCAGCTTCAGGGGCTGACGAAATCCCGGGCGTCATTATCTCGGGCGTCGGCTCGTGCGGAGGGTTGGCCTGTGGATCGGATGGATTCATCGCGGCTGCACCCTTATGTCATTATTCGCGGGCTGTGCGGCATCCTGATCCGTCGCGTCGCGCCATTCGTCGATCTGGTTACGAGCCTCCGTCACCACGGCCAGGTCTTCGTAGCCTTTCACTGCGCGATCGTAAACCCGGTACACGCGATTCTCCGCCATCGTCAGAATTCTTGCGGGAGCGGTCGCGAGTTCGCCTGTCTGCCATTGCCATGGAATCACCGCGACCGATAGCGCCGCCATCGCCAATCCAAGTGCAAACCGAGGCTGCAACACGGGACGGATCCAGCGTCCGAAAATCCGTTCCGCCAGCGGTGCTTCCACCAGCACGCGGCTGGGCCCCGTCGTGATTTCCGAAAGAATTTGCGGTATCAGCGTTGCCGGAACTTCTATGGCAGACGCCCTCCCGGTGAAAGCCACCGCGCCCGCGGCGTCGCGCGCGAACTCCGCGCATGCGTTGCAATTAGCCAAGTGAGCTTCTACCGAAGCTTTCGGCTCCTGACTTGTAGATAAGCCCAGCGTGCCATCGAGAAAATCGGCGAGATGTTCCTCGCACTGAGCGCAGCTCAGCGCCGAGGACTGCCGGATTTTGTTCGAAGGCGTCATACTAAATAGTCACTCCTTTAGATTCCAACGCCCTGCCGGCGAAGCACGCGAGCCAACTCAGCGCGTCCGCGGTTCAACCGGGACTTCACAGTTCCTTCGGGAATCTCAAGAGCCTGCGAGATTTCCCGGTACTCCATTTCCTCCAGATCGCGAAGAATAACCGTCTCGCGCAGCTCCGGCGAAAGCTTCTGCAGCGCTCCCTGGATCAGCTCGCTGGCTTCGCGCCCGGCCACCATGCCTTCGGTGCGCCCCGCCAAAGCAGATCGCTCCTCCAGAACCGGAAGATGATCCTCCAGTGATCCCGTTGCCCGGTCCGCTTTCGTACGGCGATAGTGATCGATCAGCAGGTTGCGCGTCAGCCGGGTCAGCCACACGCTGAAGGTTCCCGTGGCCGAATGGAACGTCGCCAGCGATTTGAACACGCGCAGAAAAACGTCCTGCGTCAAGTCCTGGGCATCGGCGTCGGAGCCTGTAAATCGGTAACAGATCGCATACACCCGTCGCGTGTGAATCCGGACCAGATCCTGCCAGGCGGTTCCATCGCCAGCGAGGCACCGCTCCACTAGTTGGGCATCGGACCCGGAGACGGCGTGCACGGCGCTGGCGGTACCTGCTTGCCCCTTGGCGGGACCGAACAGCGAGGTCCCATCGAAAACCTCTTGCCCCATTACGGCTGAAAAGGCCATATGTCTTGGCTCCCGATTCCACCGACATCTCGGAATCTAGTAGTTTAGACGCAAATCGACCCGGCCAAGTTCGAAAATCCTGTCCTGGGAGTCCTGACATGCAGTTCTCCCTTCCCAAATCGCCGCGAAAAGCGTAATCTAGAACACCCGGGAAATTTCCAGGACCCGAAGTTCGAGAAATGCAGTTCCGCCTCCACCGGGGCAGGCAAACCGCAGCAGGTTGCTGCACTAGAAGTGCATTTTAAATTAGTTGTTTAGCCTTATAAATTGAAGGAAGTTCATGACTTGTCCGTTTTGCGGTCATCGCCAGGACCGCGTGATCGATTCCCGCGAAAGCAAGGAAGGAGATGTCATCCGCCGGCGCCGCGCATGTCTGAAGTGCCAGCGTCGCTTTACTACCTATGAACGTAGCGACGAAGTACCCTACATGGTCGTCAAAAGAGATGGAAGGCGCGAGAAGTTCGACCGTCAAAAGGTACTGGAAGGGCTGATCAAGGCTTGTGAGAAGCGGCCGGTGCCTATGGCGAAGTTGGCGGAGGTGGTAGACGAGGTGGAATCGAGCCTCGCCGACAGCCCGGATCGCGAATTATCGACGACCGCGATCGGGGAACACCTCATGCAAGCCTTGCGTAGTATCGATAAGATCGCATATGTCCGGTTTGCATCGGTTTACAGGGATTTTCAGGATGTCGAAGCCTTCGTAACGGAGTTGAAGGACCTTTTCCAGCGCCGAACGTGACCGGCGCGGCGGAAAATGAAGTGAAACCGATCGAAGCGCCGAACATCTTTTGAAATAGGGACTTAACAGATTAGGAGAAGCTTGATATACTGGTTAGCGGCCCGGCGTAATCGGGGTAAGATGAGTTCCTCCCTCTTAACCCGAAGAGGAATAGGCAGTTACAGCCTATTTAAGGCTTTGTCTTCCAGCGGATTTATAAGCCCCAGCGGAGCCTGTCTCCGCATGGGAGAGGTGACATAACTTGGATCAGTTCGAAGATCAATTAGATAGTGAACCGATAGGGCTACCCTTCGATGAAGAGGGTGGGTTTTTCCACCCCGCCGAGGAAGCTCACGATGGCGAAGAGTTCGCGGCAGCCCATCAGGTTGAGGAGTCGATCTACACCGACGACCCGGTACGCGTGTATCTGCGCGAGATGGGTTCCGTTCCGCTGCTGACGCGCGAGGGCGAAGTCAATCTTGCCCGCCGTATGGAGCGCGGCAAGCTCCGCATGCAGAAGGCGATCAGCCGTTCGGGAGTGGTGCAGTACCGCGCCGTCGAAATTTGCGAGCAGGTCCGCCGCGAGGTGGAAGACCTGGAGACGTATACCGACCTCGGCGACCTTGAAGTGGAAAGCGCCGCCTATGCCAAGAAGCGGACTGAAGTAAAAGGATTACTGGCTGAAGTCGCCACGTCGCACAAGAAACTGCTGCAGTTGATCGAAAAAGCTGCGGCTGCGCCCGCCAGCAACAAAAAGCTCCGCCGCAAGGCGCGGACGAAGGCCGCTCGCGGATGGATCGAAGTATCGCAGTCAATTCGCAAGGTTCCTTATTACGCCTCCCAGTGGAAGCAATTCGCGCGTGAAATTGAACGCGTGGTGGAAGAGCTCACCCACCTGGAGCAGGACGTTAAGAAGCTGGAAAATCGCTCCAGCCAGACTGCGCAAGCAAAGGTGAAGGAGCTTAAGCGGGAGATCCGCAAGAAGGAACACACCGCTGGCGCGACGCTCCCGGAGCTGCGCCATACGCTCTCCGTGATCCGCCACGGCGAAGTGGAAGCGGAGCGCGCCAAGAAAGATTTAGTCGAGGCGAATCTTCGACTTGTCGTATCCGTTGCAAAGAAGTACGTGAATCGCGGACTGCACCTGCTGGACCTGATCCAGGAGGGCAACATTGGCCTGATGCGCGCCGCCGACAAATTCGAATACCGCCGCGGCTACAAGTTTTCAACCTACGCCACGTGGTGGATTCGCCAGGCGATCACGCGCGCCATTGCCGATCAATCGCGCACCATTCGCATCCCCGTTCACATGAACGAGTCGATGAACAAATTCCTGCGCGCCACCCGCGAGCTGGAAAAAGAGCTGGGCCGTGCGCCCACCAACGACGAAATTTCCCGACGCATGGACATTCCCGTGGAGAAGGTCCAGAAGCTGAAGACCATTTCTCGCGATCCCGTGTCGCTCGAAACGCCCGTGGGCCGCGACGGTGAATCCGCGCTCGGCGATCTGATCGAAGACCGCTGGGTGGGCTCGCCTGTCGACGCCGTGATCGATACGAACGTCCGCGACGAAACCGCCAACATCCTCAAGACGCTCTCTCCCAAGGAGGAGAAGGTGATCCGCCTGCGCTTCGGCATCGGCTGCGAGCGCGAGCATACGCTGGAGGAAATCGGCCAGGAGTTCGACGTCACACGCGAACGAATCCGCCAGATCGAAGCCAAGGCCCTGCGGCAGCTCCGCTCGCCCGAACGCGCCCGGCATCTGCGGGCTCTTCTGGCCGCGCGGTAAGCCCTTAAATTCAAATTCAATTGAGCGAAATGGCCCGATGTTATACTCGGGCCATGTTTCGTTTTGCGGGGTCGATTTTCTTTCTTTTTCCTGCATTGGCAGTGGCCCAGATTCATCCACATTTTGGCGTTGAAATCGGAACGCCGCTGACGGATACCTTTACCTCCGGTGGCTTCAGCAGTTTCGCGGGCAATGCAATGACCGTCAATGAAACGCAGGCGCATACGAGGCGGCTTCAAATCGGGCCATCTTTCGGAATCGAGTTCGCCCACGGATTCGGGATCGAGTTCGATGCGTTGTACCAGAGGGAAAGCTACGATTCTTATGCGGCCTTCGGCCCCCCTCTTTCCTACACCTTTACGCAAGCCGCGGCGAATCGCTGGCAGTTTCCGCTGTTGATGCAATACGCGCGGAAAATTTGGAAGATCAGAGCATTTGCAGAAGCCGGCCCGTCCTTCCTGCACGTCTCAGGTCCGCGGTTCACCAGCACCTCCAATATCTCGTCCGACGGAACTGTAGGCGTGACGCCAGTGACGACCACTTCTTCGTCCTCGGGCTTAGGAACCACCTCCGCGGGGTTGACGGCCGGAGGCGGTATCGACGTCCTCTGGTGGCGATTCCATTTGCGGCCCGAATTTCGCTACAGCCGCTGGTTTTCGCCGGTTGCTGGTCCGGGCAGTGGGATCTCGTCGGCGGTTTTCTTTTTCCCAGCGACTGGCTTTTTGTCCGGTAACGCCGTGACCGGCCCCTTCTTCCATGCGAACCAAAACGAGGCGAGCTTCCTTCTCGGCATCACCTTCTAGTTGCGTCCGTGCCGCCGGTGAACGACACCAGCGTTGTTGCGAATCGCTTCATCCAGGAATGCATAGTGGCCAGAACACCGTAGCATCGGGTGCTGCTTCGTGCGAGAGACAGGTTGCCCCTATCGCTTCGCCTTCACATCCGGCCGCGCATCAGGAATAAATCCATCGCGATTAGGCATCTTCACCTTCGGGAGCGTGGTCGAATTCATCTCGTCGTTCGGTCCAATGATGCCATTCAAATTTAAAATAAACGCGACCGTCGAATAAACTTCGTCCGGTTGCAAGCTGCCCGGATGATCGTAAGGCATGGCACGCCGGATATAGTCGAACACCGTTGTCGCATACGGCCAATAACTGCCCACCGTCTTTACCGGCTTCGAAGTGGCGAGCGAGCCGATGCCGCCCACCAGCGCTGGATACTGATTCTGGCGGCCTTGTGCCTGATCGTTATGGCACACCGCGCACTTGTCCTTAAAAACGTCTTTCCCTTGAGCGGCGGTACCTTTGCCTTGGGGTAATCCCGTGCCGTCGGGAAACACGGTCAGATTCATCGCCGCGATTTGCGCATCGGTGGCCGGTTTGCCGATGCGGGCGGGTGCGGCTTTCTCCTCGCCCTGTGCGGCGAATGCTGCCAAAAAAAGCGCCGTCGTAAAGGCAACGTTAAACGTTCTGCTCATGCGAAACGCTCCCATCGGCCTTCACCCACCACACCTTGATCTGATTGTTGTGATAACTATAATTCGATCCGCGAGCGTCCTGTAATTCATCACCTGTTGGTTGCAGATAACCGGTATCATCCGTGGCGCGCGATTGGATCGACACCGGCTGCCCGTCCCAATTCCACATCAGCCGGAACCGCGTAAATGCTTTGCTCAGGATGGGGAGCTGTAATTCGGCATCCTTCCACGTCTTGCCGTTGTCGGTTGAAATCTCGACGCGCGTGACCTTACCGCGTCCGCTCCAGGCGATGCCCGTGATCTCATACGCCCCCGGCCCGTACATCAACTTCTGGCCGCCTGAAGGACGCGTGATCACCGACTTCGCTTCCAGATCCAAAGAAAATTGCCGAGCTTTACCGTTCGGAAGCAAGTCCGTGTAATAAGCCGTCTCATGCGTAGTCATCGCAGGCTCGGCGGCCACCATCAAACGCCGCAGCCATTTGATGTTCGTGTTGCCTTCGTACCCCGGCAGAAGCAGCCGCACGGGATAGCCCTGCTCAGGCCGAATGGCCTCGCCGTTTTGCGCGTATACCAGCAGCGCGTCGTCCATGATTTTCGCCATGGGAATGCTGCGTGTCAGATGGCATGGATCGGCACCCTCGGCGATCACCCACTTGGCTTCCGGTTTTACACCCGCTTCTTTTAACAAGGCCGCCGCCGGAACGCCCGTCCATTCGCTGCAGCTCGCCAATCCGTGGCTGACTTGCGGCGTCTGTCCCAGCGCCGCCGAATATTCCGAGCGCCCATTGCCGGAGCATTCCACAAAATGAACCTGTGTCACCGATGGAAAGTGCTTCAAATCGTCCATCGAATACACCAGCGGTTGCTGGACAAGTCCGTGCAGCAGCACTTGGTGTTTCGCCGGATCAATGTCCGGCACACCCGAATGATGCCGCTCGAAGTGCAGCGACGACGGCGTGATGATGCCATAGGAGTCCTGCAGCGGCGTCCGCGACGAGCCGGTGGCGGGCGTTGGCGAATCCGCCGGCGGCAGCGCCCGGGCCGATTTCTCGTGTGGCGATCGCGCGCCGTAGGCAGAAAGGGGCGCACCCAGCTCGCTCGGTGCCTCTTTCTTCGCGCAGGCGGTCAACGTGGCAAGTCCCGCGCCGACCGATAAGATCCGGCGGCGGCTGGGTTTCAAAGCCTCAGTCGGTTTCCTCATCACGATTCAAGAATATCATCTGGCCCTTAGAAACCACTGAGGTTTCTGAATGATGCTGTGAAATCTGCAACTTCGGTGGCCCTAGTGCTTCTAATAGGAAGAAAGTAATGTATCCCCTAATGTTGACAGACATTTAGGCGAATCCCTACAATCGAAGAAGTTACCTTTAATGGCCCCCGTCGCCTTGAAAAATCCCGTCAAGCCCGCCACCTCGCTGTTGTCGCGGATCGGCAATACGCCGCTCATCCGGCTCGCGAAGTTGGATGAAGATTTACCGGGCGTCGATATCTACGCCAAGGCGGAGTTCTTCAACCCGGGCGGCTCAGTGAAAGATCGCGCCGGGCTCAACATGATTCTGGAAGGCGAGCGCGCGGGCTTGCTCACGAAAGATCACGTCCTGCTCGACGCCACCAGCGGCAACACCGGCATCGCCTACGCCATGATTTGCGCCATCAAGGGCTATCGCCTGAAGCTGTGCCTTCCGGCGAACGCGTCTCATGAGCGCAAGCAAATCCTGAAGGCGTACGGCGCCGAAATGGTTTTCTCCGATCCTGGCGAAGGCTCCGACGGCGCGATTCGCTTATGCCAGCAAATTTTCGCGGCCGGCGAACAAAAATATTTTTATCCGGATCAATACAATAATCCGGCCAATTGGCGCGCGCATTTTAATGGCACCGGCGTCGAGATCATCAAGCAGACCGAAGGCACCGTCACGCACTTCGTCACCAGCATGGGCACGAGCGGAACTTTCATGGGTACGTCACGGCGTTTGAAACAGGATGTGCCGAATGTGAAGTGCATTTCGGCGCAGCCGTCCTCCGGCTTTCATGGCTTGGAAGGCTTGAAGCACATGCCCACCGCCATCGTCCCCGGCATTTACGACCCGTCGGTCGCTGACGAGAACCTATGGATCGAAACCGAGGACGCTTATCGCATGACGCGATGGCTGGGCCGCAACGAAGGTTTGCTGGTAGGCATGTCATCGGGTGCGAACGTCCACGCCGCACACATCATCGCGAAGCGTCTGGTCTCGGAAGGGAAGCCGGGCGTCGTTGTAACGATGCTCTGCGACGGCGCCACAAAATACCTTAGTGAGCCGTTCTGGAACGAACAGGACTAAGCCCCATGCCGTCAGCCTGGGGATCAAAATAAATGATCACGATCGACAAAAAATCCTGGGATGTGATGGTCGCGCACGCCGAGAAGGCGTTCCCCAACGAATGTTGCGGGGCCATGATTGGAAAAATCGACGGAGATTCCAAGCTCGTCACGCTCGCCGAGCCGTTAGAGAACGCCCACGCGGGTCCACAGGAAGCACGTTACGAGTTGCGTCCCGAAGATCTGCTGGCCGCCGATAAAAAAGCGCGCGCCGCCGGGCTCGATCTGATCGGAATTTTTCATTCGCATCCCGATTGCGATGCATACTTCTCCAAGACGGATCTGGAGAACTCCTGCCCCTGGTATTCGTTCGTCGTACTATCGATAAAGGGCGGCAAGTTCGATCACGCCAACAGCTTCCTGCCGAACGCCGAGCAGACGAAAGCGGAGAAAGAAGAGTTAACATGGCCAAAGTCCTGATTCCCACACCCCTGCGGCAGTTCGCGGAAAAGCACGATAGCGTGGAACTCACCGGCGCATCCGTCGGAGAGGTGCTCACCGCGCTCACCGCAAAGTTTCCTGATCTTCGCAAGCAACTGTTCAACGACGAAGGCAAGCTCCGCAGCTTCGTTAATGTTTATCTGAACGACGAAGATATTCGATATCTGAAAAAGGACGCGACGCCGGTCGCCGCGGGCGACACGCTGTCCATCGTCCCGAGTATTGCCGGCGGAAGCAGGTTTCGATAACACCGTTTCACGGCGTCATCCTGAGCGCAGCGAAGGATCTGCTTTTTGCCCATTAGGAGTTCACATGCCAACTGCTATTGCTCCCGTTGAATTGAACAAAGACGAAATCCTGCGCTACTCGCGCCACCTGATCCTGCCCGAGGTGGGCATGGAAGGCCAGCTCAAGCTGAAGCAGGCGAAAGTCCTGATGGTCGGCGCTGGCGGGCTCGGCGCGCCGCTCGGTTTGTATCTCGCCGCGTCCGGCGTCGGACGCATCGGCGTCGTGGATTTCGACGTGGTCGATTTCACCAACCTGCAGCGCCAGGTGATCCACGGCACCAAGGACGTGGGCCGCAAGAAGCTTGATTCCGCCGCGGACTCGATGCTCGACATCAATCCGTACATGCAGGTCGACAAGTTCGACACGGCGATCACCAGCGAGAACGCGCTCGAGATCATCAGGGATTACGACATGGTGATCGACGGGACCGACAACTTCCCGACGCGCTATCTGATCAACGACGCCTGCGTGCTGTTGAAGAAGCCGAACGTCTATGGCTCCATATTCCGCTTCGAGGGCCAGGCGACTGTCTACGGCTACCCCGGCGGCACCATCGATGGAACGAACTACTTGCAGGGTCCGTGCTATCGCTGCTCGTATCCCGAGCCGCCTCCTCCCGGCCTCGTCCCCAGTTGCGCCGAAGGCGGCGTGCTCGGCATTCTTCCCGGCATCATCGGCCTGGTGCAGGCCACCGAAGCCGTGAAGTTGATCCTCGGCATAGGCGAGCCGCTCATCGGCCGCCTGATGTTGTATGACGCTCTCGGCATGCGCTTCCGCGAAATGAAGGTTCGCCGCAATCCGGAATGCCCCGTGTGCGGCGATCATCCGACGATCAAGGAACTGATCGACTATCACCAGTTCTGCGGCGTGCCGAATCCGAAAGACGTGAAAGAGGAGGCCGCTCCCATGTCCGGCTACGTTTCCGAAACCGAAATCGACGCCGTCGCGCTGAAAGCCAAGCTCGACCGCGGCGACAAGTTCCAGTTCATCGACGTGCGCGAGCCGCACGAATATCAGATCGCCAAGATCCCCGGCGCGAAGCTGATCCCGTTGAACGACGTGCCCAAGCGCATCGGCGAACTCGATCCCGAGGCTGAGGTCGTGGTCCATTGCAAAATGGGCGGCCGCAGCGCCAAGGCCGCGGACTTCCTACGCTCGCAAGGCTTCAAGCATGTGAAGAACATGCTCGGCGGTATCACGGCCTGGAGCGACAAGGTCGACCCGAGCGTTCCGAAGTATTAGTTTGCGCGTGAACGATGTCTCGCTTGGCCTCGCGGTTTCTCCAGATTTCTGGTGGGATAGCGCTAGCCTGTATCGTTGCCGCCGTTTGGGAAGTAGTCTGGTGGTATGAAGTGCGACCCGCTGGAGTCCCACCTTCGGCGCACCATGTTCTTCGTGTCGAAAGTGCTATTTGGTTCGAGTGCTCATCAGACCAAACGCAAGACGTCAATTTGTGTAAAGTTTGGACGGATTCGGGGAAGCTCATAGCCAGTGGTCGATATCGAATCGAGGGCAAGAACCGAGCAGCCACTCTATCTGAGCTGAAACCATCAATGGTCAACGAGTTTGCAGGCCGCCCCGACCTTTCTTGGATTTATCTCTACGGCGACCGCGGAAACTTTAGCACCACTCTGGTCCCCGTCGACGCACACGGAAATGTAATCGAGCGTTTCGGAGTGCGTTAGCCCCTTTTTCCTCAGCACTAACTTTATTCCTGCCGCAACATAAGGTTTCGGCCCCCAAAGACTACGTGTACCTTCGTGCTTCCATCAAGGCACGATGTTGCACTCTCTCGATCTCCTCATCGGCTTCACCACCGTCATGGCGGCGCTAAGCCTGGTCGTAACCGTTCTCACGCAAATCGCCATCGACGTCTTCGAACTCCGCGCAAAGCATTTGCAGGAAGGCCTGGTTGAACTCCTGAGCCGCGCGGGAATCGAGCTTCAGGATGCGCACAAAATTTTGGAAGCCTCGGACCTTGCGGGCCGGACGCGGGTAACCGCTGCGGAATTGACGACCGCCGCGGGCGGCGCGTACTTCACGCAGACGTTCGACGCTGTCATGCAGAAGGCTTCGCAGCGGTTCACCGCGTCCAGTCGCTGGATCGTTGCTGCGATTTCCGTGATCGTCGCCTTCGGCCTCCCGCTCGACATGCTGGATCTTTTTCGCACGTTCTCCCTGGGAGAAGGCGCGCTGATCTTTCCGCAAACGCTTGCGCAATGGATCTCCCGCTGGCATGACGTCAACATCGCCGGCATCGCTGGCAGCGCCGTGCTGCTCTCGCTGGGAGCCCCTTTCTGGTTCGAGCTGCTGAAAGACCTGCTGAAACTCAAAGGCCAGTAGGTTTCCAAAGAAGCCATGAACGTCATTTGGAAAGGCTGCTCGCCGAAAAACTTCCGCACCGGGCGCGCCGGAATGAAACCTTCGGCCATCGTGATTCATATCTCCGACGGATGCCTCTCGTCCGCCGATTCCTGGTTCAACAATCCTTCCGCTGCGGTCTCCGCGCACTACATCGTGGCGAAGACCGGCGAGATTCATCAATACGTCAAGGAAGAGGACACGGCATTTCACACAGGCGCGCCTCTCAACGCCACATGGAAACTCCTGCACCCCGGCCTGAACCCGAACGACTACACCATCGGCATCGAGCATGAAGGCAAACCCACCGACCCGTGGCCGGACGCGCAATATCAGGCATCGGCCGAGCTCATCTCCGCCATCGCACACCGCTGGTCGATCGCCATCGACAGCGACCACATCGTTCTCCATCGCGAGATTCATGGCGATCGTCCGTGTCCCGGCTTCGTCTTCGATCGCAACAAGCTCCTTTCTCTGATCACCGCGCTCTCAGCCGGATCCGCTCCGCAGCGTCTAAGGCGACATCCACCCATCAATTTATGGATTAATGAGGCGACACGTCGCCTCAATGGTTGCTACATTGAGAAGGCATGATTGTTGAAATCGATGGCGTCACGCTGCACCTCGCTCACCCCGACGAGCTGAATATCACGTGGGTCGGCCAGGACGAAGTGATGAGGCAGCTGCTGGCCGCCTGGCTCGTGATCGACCAGCACGACCTCCCGATGAACCCGCGCCTGCTCGGCAAACCGGGCGTTGGTAAAACAACCCTCGCCTACGCTGCCGCCGAGCGTCTGCGGCGCGAAGTCTACATCATGCAGGCCACCGTCGACACGCGGCCCGAAGACCTTCTGGTCACGCCCGTGATTGAAGGCGAAGGACGCCTGCGCTACGTGGCGTCGCCTCTGGTAACGGCAATGCTGCGCGGCGGCATCGTGATTGTCGACGAAGGCAATCGCATGAGCGAAAAAAGCTGGGCGAGCCTTGCGCCTCTGCTCGACGGACGCCGCTATGTGGAGTCCATCGTCGCCGGCATCAAGATCAAAGCGCATCCGCTGTTCCGTCTGGTCGCGACCATGAACGACGACGCCAGCACCTTCGATCTGCCCGAGTACATTCACTCGCGCCTGCAGCCGCAGATCCTCATCGATTTTCCGGAGCGCCACGAAGAGTTCGCGATTCTCAAAGAGAACCTGCCCTTCGGCGACGACTACATCCTCAACTACGTTACGGATTTCCTGCAACAAGCTCACGCGGCCGATGAGCGTTACACGGCGCGCGACGGCATCAACATCGGCCGCTACGCCATGAAGTTGGCGCAGCAGAACTCCGGCGCGGCGCGCGACATGCTGCGCGACGCCATTGTGCAAACGCTGGGCGAAGAGGCCTTGCGCTATGTCCCTCGAAGCTGAAATCAAATCCGGCGCGTCTGGAGCGGGGCCGCATCCGCTATTTCCCGGTCGTCCCCGGACGCCTGGAATTCGCGATCGAACTGCGCCAGTCGCTTGCTTGCCGAAAAGCCCGCGATTGTCGCGGTGGAGCTGCCCGGCTTCCTCGAATCCACTTATCGCCGCGCGCTGGCGCGCCTGCCTGAGATGTCCGTGATGCTCTATCATCGCGACGGTACGCGCGCATCATCGAAGGAATCCGGCCGCGATTCCGACGACGAAGATCAGGCCATTTTCGTTCCCGTTGAGCCGACCGATCCGTTCGTCGAAGCCGTGCGCACCGCCATCGAAATCGAAGCGCAGATCATTTTCCTGGAGCCCGATACCGCCGAGCGGCCGCATCTTGCACAGACGCCTATCCCGATACGTACGCGATCCGCAAAATCGGCATCGACAAATACGTTGAGGCCTATCGCGTGTATCCGCAAACGCGCACCGAAGAAGTAACGGCGCACGCGTCGGCCATGGCGTGGAAGCTGCAGGGTGCCGATCCGGACGCCAGTCTGTTCGTAGTCGTGGCGCTCAATATGCTGGATCCGCTGCTGGACGCGATGGAGAGTCCGCAGCCCGCGCCGTCCCGCGGCAAGCGTTACGAGATCGATCTCCTGAATCCGCATCCCGATTGCCTGGCAGAGATCACGGTCGAATATCCCTATCTGCAAGAGCGCTACGAATTCTTCCGTCTCGATATGAAAGGCGAAGAGGCGCTGGACCGGCCCAAAGTGCAGCTCGATTTGCTGCGTGAAGCCGAAGGCAAGTATCAAACCTCCACCGGCGAAAAGCTGGTCCATTGGCAGCGCCGCATGATGGCCCGCTACACGCGCAACCTCGCGCATATCAGCGGCGACCTGATCGGCCAGCGTGTACGATCTCGCGGTGGCCGCGCGTTCCGTCGTCGATGATAACTACGGGTGGGAAGTGTGGCAGATGGCGAATCGCTACCTCGCGCAGCAGGAAGTATCGGAGCTCGACACGGTGCGCCTGAGCGCGAGCGAGATCTGGATCAACACGAAGAGGCTGCGCATTCGCCGCCGCCTTCCTCGCCTGAAGCAGCGCATGAAGCCCGCGGGATTGAAGCCGCGCAAGCGCGAAAAGATTCCCGGCGAGTGGGCGCGCCAGACCACCGGCGACGCCATCTGCTCCTACCCGCCGGAAGATCTGGTGATCGAAGAATACGGCCGCTTCGTCAAGCAAAAAGCCAAAGCGATTCTTTCCGAGGAGCGCGTGCGCGTGGAGCCGTTCACTACCTCGATCCTGGACGGCATCGATATCCGCGAAACCATCCGCAACTGGCACCGGCGCAAAATCTTTGTGCGTAAGGCCGACCGGCTGGCGGGAGATGTGGGCGCCGTCGTCATCATTTTCGACGAGGATCGCGAAGACCGCTACACCTACCTGACCACCTGGCTGGGCGAACACCAAAACGAATCCGACATGGCGTTCTATTCCACGCAGCCGTTCGACAACATCGTGGGCCCGGGCATCGGACGCGGCGAATACGGCGGCCTGCTGATGACGCTGCCTCCGCGCCGGTTGTTCGACGTGTGGGCGGATCAGGATTACGAGTTCGCGGAAAGCAAAGCCGGAGCGGCTACTGATGGCGGCGCTGGATTATTCCATGGAGCGCTTCGTGGTCTATGTGGCGGCGAAACCGCCGCGATCGATCTTCCGCTCCATCGCGACGCACCTGAATCGCAAGATTCTGTACGTGCCCATCGGGCAGCTTTCACCGACCAAGCTGAAGAAGCTGCGGGTGGTCCACGTGCTGGATAATTATCAGCGCAGGCGCGAAGCCAAGGAATACATTTGGTGAACGCCGAAATACGCCGCCTGCCCGGTTAACCAGAGCGCCGCGCGTACGATTCACTAGGTATACTTTGGGCATGTCCCGGCGAGCGCGCTATTGCCTCGTCGCGATTCTGGCCGTATCCGGAGCGTGGAGTATGCTGCGGGCGCAGCGGCCCTTCCGCGAATATCCTGGCCGCGAATACGAAAACTTCCCGCTGCCGGCGGATTGGCAGCAGCCCGCCGATTGGACGCGCGCACGCCTGCGGGTTCCGGGTGTCTATCGCGGTTTCTTCCGCGGCGGCGGCGATCTCAACTGGACCACCGATTATCCGCGCTCCGATCGTCATCTGCTGCAAGGTATCCGCCGCCTCACACGCATCGATACGCGTTCCGTGGAGCAGGTGGTGGATCTCGACGGCACCGACGATGTTTTCAACTGGCCCGCGATGTACGCGGTGGAAGTCGGCCACTGGCGCGTCCCGGCCGAGCCAGGCGAAACAATTGCGCGATTTTCTGTTGCGCGGCGGTTTTCTCATGGTGGACGATTTTCACAGCACCTATGAATGGCAGGTGTTTCTCGAAGGGATCAAGAAAGTTTTCCCGGATCGCGACATTGTCGAGATCGCCGACAGCGATCCGATCTTTCATACCAGCTACGATCTGGAGCAGCGTTTTCAGGTGCCGGGGGCGCAGTATCTGTGCAGCGGCCGTACTTATGAACAAGACGGCTACGACCGCGCACTGGCGCGGCATTTATGACGACAAAGGCCGATCATGGTGGCCATTTGTTTCAACATGGATCTCGGCGACGCGTGGGAGTGGTCGGACGATCCGCGCTACGACGAGAAATTCTCAGGCCTCGCCTATCGCATCGGCGTGAACTACTGGATCTACGATCTAACGCACTAGCGTGCGCCTCGCGCCATTTATACCGACGCCATTGCCGCCGAAGTCGTCGCCTTTGGCGGCATGGCGTCACCGCGCGCGGATCGAATTTCACGCTCACCAGCTTCGAAACGCCCGGCTCCTGCATGGTGACGCCGTAGAGCGCCTGCGCCGCTTCCATGGTGCGCTTGGCGTGCGTGATCACGATGAACTGCGTCTCCGCCGACATCTCCTTGATCAGCCGCGTCAGCCGCTGGATGTTCGGCTCGTCGAGCGGCGCGTCCACTTCGTCCAGGATGCAGAACGGGCTCGGCGTGTAGCGGAAAATCGCCATCAGCAGCGCCATCGCCGTCAGCGATTTTTCGCCGCCCGAAAGCAGCGCGACGTTCTGCAGCCTCTTGCCCGGAGGCGACGCCATGATGTCGATGCCGCTCTCGGCCAGATTCGTCTTCGTCGGTCAGCCGCATCTCGCCCTGGCCGCCGCCGAACAGCGTCTGGAACATTTGCTCGAAGTGCTCGTTGATCGCTTCGAAGGCTTCCTTGAAGCGGCGGCGCGATTCGGCGTCGAGTTCCTGAATCGCTTTCTCGGTATCGCGGATCGAATCGAGCAGGTCCTGCCGCTGCGTGTTCAGGAAATCGTAGCGCTGCTGCGCTTCCTGGAACTCTTCGAGCGCCTGCGGATTCACCGGACCCAGCGCCTCGATCCGCGCGCGGACTTCCTGATAGCGCTGCTCGGCTTCGGCCACGCTCGACTTCAGTCGAGCGGTTTCCTCGGTCTGCGCTCTCGCGCAGCTTCTTCCGCTGCCGCGAACCGTATGTTCAGTTCCTTGCGGCTGGTTTCGTCCAGATACTTCAGCTCGGCCTGCTTGCTGCACCAGTTCCAGTTCGATCTCGTACGCGCTGCTCCTGCGCGGTCTGTGCTTCGATGCGCAAGCGCTTGCAGCGCTTCGTCGAGCGCCGCCAGCGCCGCGCGCCCTCCGGTCTCCTGCGCGGTCAAGCGCTCGACGGCGGCAGACTGCCGCCGCCGTATGCGTCCGCCAACTGCTGCGGCTCGCTGGTCGAGCTCGATGTTGTCGGCCAGCAGCCGCGCGCGCTCCACGCCCATGCGCTCCAGCTCGCGCGCCAGTTCCTCGCGCCGCGCCGACAATCTGCCGGATCTGCGCTTCGAGGCGCGCTGCCGCGGCCTTCTCGGACGCGGCGCGTTCTTCAAAGCCGGCCAGCTCGGCCCGCAGCGCGGAATGTTCTTCGCCGATCGCGTGCGCGTGCGCCTGCAGCGCTTCGAATTCGCCGCGCGCGATCTCCAGCGCTTTTTCCTGATCGAACCGCGCCTGCTCCTTCTCCGCCACCAGCAGCTGATTGCTGCTCGCGCTGCGCGCGGGACTCGCTCGATCTTCGCGGCCAGCCGCTCCAGTTCCAGCCGCGCCACCGAAAGCCGCGAGCCGGCCCGGGCGTACTCTTCGGCCAGCTTGCGCTGCTCGTGATCCAGCGCCAGCGCGTCTTTTTCCTGCGTCTGCTGCATGCGCGCGCACCTGCTCCAGTTCTTCGGTCAAGCTGCGCGACGGCCGCGTTCCAGGTCTTCCAGCTCCGCGGTCAGATCGTTCGATCTCGCGCTCGCGCTTTCCACCTGCCGGTCAGCTCGCGCAGTTCGCGCTTCAGCGCCAGCGGACCGCCGCGCGCTTTTGCGGCCGCCGCTCACCGCGTGGCCGTGATAGCTGACGCCGTCGGGCAACAGGAAATAGCAATCCGGATGCGCCGTCGCGAGCCGCTGCGCGCGTCGTCGCGATCCGACACCAGGAAACAACGCGCCAGGCGCGGCAAGAAGCCTTGCGGAGCCGCGCGAAACCCATTGGTCAGCCGCAGCGTATCGCGCAGCCGCCCGACGACGCCCGGCTCGCTCGATAGATCCGGCGCGGCGACGATGCGCCGCACGCGCTTCGGATGCACCAGGAACGTCGCGCGGCCGTCGGATTCGGCGCGCATGAACTCCACGCCGCGCTCGGCCTCCGCCCAATCGCTGCACCACGACGTATTCCAGCTCTTCGTGCAGGAATTCTTCGCACGCTTTTTCCCAGGCCGGATCGTCACTTCGACGAAATCCGCCAGCACGCCCGATGGGCTTGAAGTCCGTCGACCTGCCCGTGCTCGATCGCCGTGAACAGGCGCTTCACCGATTCGGTGGTGTAGGCGCGATGCGAAAGAATTTCTTCCAGCGATTCCCTGCGCGCCTTCTGCCGCGACAAGCGTGTCGCGCAGCGTCTTCCAGCTTCTGCCGCGCGCCAGTCACGCGATCGCGCCTGGCGGTCTTCAGCTCTTCTTCCACGCGGCGCCGCCGGTCGGCCAGCGATTCGAGCTCCATCTGCCGCGCCGACAGCCGCGTGGAAAGCTCCGCCTTCACCTGCTCCAGCCGCGCCAGATCGCCCGAGCGCCGATTCTTCTTCCTTGCGGGCGCGCGCGGCATCGCGCTCGATCGCCGCCAGATATCTCGTCGATCTGCACCAGCTGATTGCGCAGCGTCGAGGCTTCGCCCAGCAGCCGCAGCACCTGCTGACGGGCGGCTTCGAGCGCCCGCTCGCGCTCGCGCAGATCGCTCTGCAATCGCGTCGCGCTCCGTGCGTTTTCGCCTCCAGCCGCTCGCGCAGCGATCCGCTTTCCTGCTCCGATCGCCGCCGACGGTTCTGCGCATGCGCTTCCAGCTCGGCCGACTCGCGCTGCTGCCGCGCGTTCCAGATCCTGCGTTTCGGCTTCGCCCGCGGCCAGCCGCTCTTCGATCGCGCCGATCTGCTTGGCTTGCAATTCCAGCCGGCCGCGCGTGCGCTCGGTTTCCAGATTCAGTTCGGCCACGCGGCGCGCGCGCCGCCGTCAGCTCGGCTTCCGTCTGATAGCAGGATTCCTGCGTGCGCGTGTGCTCCTGCTCCTTCGTCTGCACTTCGTGCGAGAGATTCTGGAAATTGCGTCTGCGCCTGATTCAGATCGAGCGCCAGCTTCGCGGCTTCGCGCTCCAGCATCCGGAAGCGCCCGGAAACAGCCCGGCGCAGGTGCGCCACCATCTCCGTGCGCAGTTCTTCGTAGCGCTTGGCCTTCGATGCCTGGCGCTTCAGCGAATTCACCTGCCGCCCGACCTCTTCCAGAATGTCGAACACGCGCGACAGATTCTGCTTGCGCGCTTTCGAGCTTCGCTTCGGCCAGCCGCTTGCGCGTTTTGTATTTGCCGATGCCCGCGGCCTCTTCGATGATCGCGCGGCGGTCGGCCGGCTTGTTCGAAAGAATCTGGCCGATGCGGCCCTGCT
This sequence comes from Terriglobia bacterium, assembly GCA_963699945.1. GTDB lineage: Bacteria > Acidobacteriota > Terriglobia > Bryobacterales > Bryobacteraceae > Palsa-187. The sequence goes on along the minus strand of CAVOVW010000016.1, from coordinate 45,697 downwards.
CGATGATCGCGTAGCTCTCCGGACCCAGGCCGGTGCCGCTGAACAGATCCTGAATGTCGCGCAGCCGCGCGCGTCTTGCCGTCGATCAGATATTCGCTTTCGCCCGACCGGTACAGGCGGCGCGTGATGGTGACTTCGCCCGTGTGCCCATGCGCCCGATGACCCACACCGCTTGCGTGGCCCGTAGCCGCTTTGCCATTCGTACTGCCGTTCGCTTGACCATTACTATGGCCGTTCGCTGCGTGGATACCTTCGGCGATGCCGTCGGCCTGAATCGCTTCGACATTTGCAGCGGCCTCTGCCACTTCTGGCGTCAGCTTCTGGGGCCACTTCTGAAACAACGGCGGCAGCAGGCTCAAGTTTCGCCGCCGGGTCCACCATGGTGAGCGTCACCTGCGCCATGCCCAGCGGCTTGCGCTCGCGCGTGCCGGCGAAGATCACGTCCTCCATGCGGGTGCCGCGGAGGCTCTTGGCGCTTTGCTCGCCCAGAACCCAGACTGATCGCGTCGCTCAGATTGGATTTTCCACAGCCGTTCGGCCCCACGACAGCCGCGACGCCAGAGCCGTGGAACCGCATCTCCGTCCGGTCGTAAAACGACTTGAAACCCTGGATGTCGACGCGCTTAAGCTTGAGCAAAACAGCCCTCCACCATAAAGACGTGCTCGGGGGTGACTCTCATCCTAAACCGATTCAAATTGAAAGTAAAGTACCATGACTACCGAATCTGGTGGTCCCGGCGAAGGGCCTACTATATCTGGGGGCTGATCGCCCCAGATGTTGGGCAGAGGTAAGCCGAGCCTCGCACCTTTCGCTTTGATTATAAAGCAATTTTTAACCGCAGGGTTCCAGGTCCGGCAGCCCCATGGAACGGTCCTCCGATGGTGCGGTTGTGTACCTTGGAAATAACGGTCGGTATGCTGCAACAGCCGCGGACCAGCTGCGCGCCGGGGTGTTCCTATCATTCAACAGCGGAGCCAGCCTTACTCGGCGTTCTGGGCCGCGCGATCACTCAAGAGCGAAGGCACTACTCCGCGCCGCCCGTCGAGCCGCCGTTGCTAAGGGCTTCGGCCTGCGACGAATGAATCCCATGATAAAACTCTCCGATGCGCCCACGGGCCGGGAAATGGCCTCGGAATCGATTTTAAAAAAGGGTATATCTGGATACCTTTACGTGTCGCAGTGGGCCTAGAATCGCCCGCAAACGCATCTTTTTTTCGAGCATTTTTTCAAAGCTTCATCTCTCTGATTTCCAGGATGTTGCGCTGCGCCGCCCCCGGGGGGATGTCCCCTCCGTTTTCGGGGTCTGATTGGCCGCTTGCGGCATCTGCGACGAGACGTCACCTTTCAGACACCACGCGAGATCATCTAAGGGACCCGCTGCGAGAGCGTCTATGCCCTGACGCGTGAGTGTCTATAAGATAAGATAGGCACAATGCAAAAAGCACTATTCTGGGTCTTCGCAGCGTTCTTCATCATTAATACGAATGCGCAGTGGCTGAATTATCGAGCCGCTGGCACACCCGTCACCAAAGATGGAAAAGTGGACTTCGCCGCGCCGGCGCCGCGCATGGCCGATGGCAAACCCGAGCTGACGGGTGTTTGGCATTTGCAACCGACAAAGCAGACGTCGGCGCCCGTAGATAATGTCGCCGTGGGCGCTCCCGGAGTAAATCCGAATAGCCTCACGGCCAACATCTTTCGCGACCTGAAGGCCGAAGGGAATCTCGAAACCGCACAGGGCACGAAGGTCCGCGAGGAGCGCACCAAGAACGGACTGCGTTTGAATCCCACGGTCTTCTGCCTGCCCATGGGGCTGCCTTCCGACAATTTCGTGGCGGAGGTGGTGAAGTTCATTCAGGCGCCGAAGGAAATTATTGTGATTCACGAAGTGGACAACAGCTATCGCCAGATCTATCTGGATGGGCGTCCACTGCCGAAGGATCCGTCACCTTCGTGGCTTGGATATTCCACGGGGCATTGGGAGGGCGACACGCTGGTGGTGGAAACGGAAGGCTTCAACGATAAGACATGGCTGGACATGAGCGGCCACTCTCACAGCGAACAGATGCATCTGACGGAGCGCTATCATCGCCGCGACTACGGCCACTTGGATGTGGAAATGACGTTTAACGATCCGGTGATGTACAAGAAACCGTTCACCATCAAGTTCACGCACCAGCTTGTGCCGGATTCGGACATCCTGGAAGCCTACTGCGCCGAGAACGAAAAGGATAGCGGCCACATTTTGGGAACCGCGCCAGTCAAGTAGACTCTCAGCGCGTCCGCTGCAGCGCGCGATATTTGCGCAGCAGATCGTAGATGGCGATACCGCCCGCGGTCGCCACATTCAGCGAATGTTTTCGCCCCAGCATCGGAATGCGCACGTGCGTATCGGCCAGCTCGCGCAGCTCCGGCCGCAGTCCTTCTACTTCATGGCCGAATAACAGGCACACGGGAAAGCGCGGCTGCCAATCGAAGAGATCCACCGCGCGGGCGCTGGTTTCGAGCGCGGCGATCTCGAATCCGCGCGCATGCAGATCTTTCGCGACGGCAATCGCGTCCCATGAATGCCGCCAGGTCACGGTTTCCTCCGCGCCCAGCGCGGTTTTCGTGATTGCCTTCTTCGGCGGATAGCCTGTGATGCCGCAAAGATAAAGCGCTTCGATGCCGGCGGCATCCGCCGTGCGAAAGAACGAGCCGACGTTATACATGCTGCGCACGTTGTCCAACAGCACGCAGACGGGAATACGTTCGAGTCCATCGTACGCCGCTGACGGCGCCGTAGCGCGGAAGGGCACGCGGTCTTCAGGCTCGGAGAGATGGGGTTCGGAAATGAGGGGATCGGCCAAGGATTATTATGCCCGGCCGTCGCCCACGGATTGTTTCCCGAGAGATGAACTAACGGGCAGGGCAGTCCTTGCGTCCGGCTTTCTCACACCAGTCGATCTTCCACTCCTGCGCGTTCTCGCGGCGGTTGGCGACGTCCCAGTGTTCGACGATCTTGCCGTCCTTGAAACGCATCAGCTCGAAACGGTTCTGCGGATATTCCTTGCCGTCGGCATCCTTGGCCTTCTGGTCCCACATGAACACGACGAAATTGTCGTTGGCGAACACCAGGCTCGGAATGGAGTCCTGCTCGGCGAAGAGCGGCTTCGGTTCGGGAATGCGGGTGGCGAGCATCGCGGCTAGGCCCGGCGGAGTTTTCGGATCATTCGGATTGTGATTGATGGCATCGGGCGGCTCGATCAGATCCAGCACCAATTGAAAATGACCCGAGTGCAGAGCGCGGAAGAAGAGGTCGGAGGTGGCGACGTGATCCTGCTGACGGTTCGTGTACTTCAGCGAACTCACGTCGTAGCTGGTGACGATTGGAATGATTGCCGGGATGCTCGCGGGATGTTGCTGGGCAAACAATACGGGGGCGGCCGCGGCGGTGAGTGTGAGAGCTCCGAACAGTTTCCACATATTCATATTTGTCTCCTTAGTGCTTGCCGCGGTCACCACTTGGTTTCTTTCTTGGCGTTGTTCCAATGCTCCTGAATTTTGCCGTTCTTGACGCGGACCACGTCGTAGGTGGTGTATTTGTACGGCGTCTGCGTTTTCGGATCTTTGTCATCGCGCGACCACACGATGATCACGTAATCGCCCTGGCCAAACGCCGTGATCTGCTTGGCCTCGGCGGGCCGCGACGCGGCGTTCTGATAGTAGCGAACGAAGCCGGCCTTGCCGCCGGAGATGCGTGGGTCGTGCTCCACGTAATTGTCCGCCATGTATTTGGAAGCCTGATCGACGTGCCCCAGGATGACCGTGTCGCGATACCAGCTCTGCGCCAGTTCCTGATTCTTGGTTTCCTGCGGAGTTTCCGCGAACAGACTGGCGCCGCCGCCCGCCACAAGGAGAGCTAGGCCAGCCAGTGTGAATGTTGTAAGTTTCATGTTCCTACTCGGGAGCTAATTTTATATCAGCGAGTAGACGAAGGCAATGATGGCGATCAGGACGCCTTCAGGGTGACCAATGGGTACGCCGTGGATGAAGGCGCCAAGCCCATAGAGTGTGCGCTACGCCTTCATGCACTCCACGAGGGCGTCGACCAGAAGATCGACATTCTTCTCCGTCGCCAAAGGACCCATAACGCCGATGCGGAAGATTTTGCCCGCGAGCGGACCGAAGCCGCCGGCGATCTCGATGCCTTTTTCTTTCAGCAAGCGCGCGCGGGTTTTCGGATCGTCCACGCCGTCGGGGACGCACATGGTGTTGAGATTCGGAATGCGGCGGCCGGCAGGCACAAGCAGGCGCCAACCTTCCTTCTCGATGCGCTTCACGAAATATTCGTGCATCTTCTGATGACGCGCGAAGCGGGCGTCGACGCCTTCTTCCGTGATCGCGGCGAGGCCTTCGCGCAGAGCGTAGATGCTGGAGACGGGAGCGGTGTGGTGATAGCGATGGCTGCCTTCGTAATATTCCAGCAGCAGGGCGTAGTCCAGATACCAGATGGGGCAGGGAGTGGCTCGAGCGCGCAAACGTTCGATGGCCGCGGGCGACGCGGTGACCGGCGCCATGCCGGGAGGGCAGCTCAAGCCTTTCTGTGTGCAGCTATAGGCGATGTCGATGCCGTTGGCGTCGCAATTGATGGGCACGGCTCCCAGCGACGTGACGCAATCGGCCAGCGTGAGCGCGCCGACTTTATGCGCGGGACCGGTGATCGCCTTGGGCTCCTGCAGCGCGCCGGTGGATGTTTCCGCATGCACGAACGCGGCGACCTGCGGCTTTTCGCGATTTAAAAAGTCCGTGGCCTCGGCCTCGGTGAACGTTTCGCCCCAGGGCTTGTTGGCGACAACGACGGTGGCGCCGTGGCGCTTGCCCATGTCGATAATGCGCTCCGAGAAATAGCCCGCGGAGAAAACGGCGAGCTTCTGGCCGGGTGCGACGAAATTGGAAAGCGACGCCTCCATGCCGGCGCTGCCGGTTCCGGAGAGAGCGTGCACGAATTGATTCTTCGTGCCGAACAGGTCGCGCAGCGCGGCGCGGATGTGTTCGAACTGCTCAAACAGGAACGGATCCAGGTGGCCGACGATGGGCTGAGCCATCGCCTGATAAACGCGTTCGGGAATTTGGGACGGACCGGGTCCGAACAAGAGCCGGGACGGGGGCGTAAAAACGGACATGATGACAGTTTACCGCGCGGAGGACAATCGGTGCGTGGTGAGGCATGTTCGAGTTGATCGCGATCACCGCATCGCGCGTGCGTTTTGCGGACGACCCACTCTTCACGCAGGCCGTCAGCCCGATATGCAAAATGCGCGGCAAGCCCCACCTGTAAAGGTGGGGACTACAATTCCCTATGGAAGTTGAATCCCCGGTCTTACGACCGGGGCTGGCCGGGCAGACTAACGCTGTTGGTTCACGTAGCGCGCGCCGCGCAGTTACTCCAATGGCGTCAGCGATGTGAACGACAGGCTCGGTGTGAAGCGGAACCCAGTGACGGTCAGATCGGTTGTGGGAGCCGAGAAATGGATGACGCCGCGCGTGTTCGCCGTGAAGGGGAACTGCGTGGACAACACGAACGACGTATGGCCGTGCGCGGGAAGCGATATTGTGCCGGAGCTCGAATTGCCGCTGTCGCTGGTGAACGTCATGGTCACGTTCAACGAATTCAGAGAATTCGTGTTCGCCAGCGCGACACCGGTTGTATAGCCGGATGTATTGTCGTACGGCATGTACAAACTGCTGCTGGAAGTCATGCCTGTAACGGTGCCCTGGGAATCCGGGACGCCGGAAGCGGTATAGCGGAATATGGATTCCACGCCGATGTGTCCGCTGCTAGAAACCTCGGCCCAGCCCTGCGTGGTCTGCGAGGCCGTGCCCGCGGTCTGAGCAAAGGCGACTGCGCCGGGCGCGAGAGTGCCGGTGAACACGCCGGGTGTTCCCCCCACGATGGGAACCTGAAACGCGTTGCCGCTATCGCCCCAGAAATTCGTGGTGTAGGTGACGGCCACCGTATCCAGATTCACGATCGAAATGAGCGTGCTCCATCCGCCGCCATCGACGATGTCGCCGAGACGTAGCGCGCTGCTGAATGTGGACCCGGTGGAACCGATGGTCAAACTGAAGTTCGCGGTGGTGTTCAAGGCAGTGGCGTCTGTGGCGGTGATGCTGAAGGTGAGCGTGCCATTCGTCGTGGGCGTGCCGGAAATTAATCCCGCGCTGGAAAGCGAAAGTCCTGGAGGCAGCGCTCCGGAGGCGAGCGTGAAGGTGTAAGGAGAAGTTCCGCCGATCGCCGTGATCTGCTGCGAGTAGAAGGTGCCGACCGCTCCTGCGGGAAGCGTGGAACTGTTCGTGATGCTGACGACAGAGTTACCGGTGACGGTGAGTGCCGTGCGATAGACGGCGCCGTCGCCCAGGGCGTCGATGGCGCCGATGGTCACCGAGAAGACACCCGGACTGGTGGGCGTTCCCGAAACAATGCCGGTGTCCGGATCGATGACCAGGCCATCCGGAGTGGAGCCGACTCCGAAGCTCCATTTGTAACTAGGGGTGGACGTGCCCGAGATGAACGGAAATCCACCGGTGGCGGAGAATTGCTGGGCCGCGAAAGGGACGCCGACGGCTCCGGCATGCAACGGCGTTTGCGCCACGGTCAGTGCCGAGCTTTCGCTCGCGATCGTATACGTGCCGGAAGGCACGATCGTGTTGATGTTCGCATAGGTGACGTTAACCGTGAAGCTGTATACGCCAACAGACGTGGGAGTGCCATGGAACAAGCCAGTGGCCGAATCGATTGTCAGGCCTGAAGGGATCGATCCGCTGGCGAGACTCCAGGTGGGATTGAGGCCTCCGTTGGGCGTGAGATTGACCCCGAACTGCGCCGAATAAGACTGGTTCGAAGTAATGCACGTTATGCTGGCCGCGGATGCAAAGGGCAACGAACAACCCGGGGAGTTGGGCAGCTGAGATGGCGTGATCGAAGTCTGGCCATAAACGGCCCATGCGCCGACAACAAAAAAGACACACAAACTGGCGATCCGCAATCTCATAGCTGGTGAACTCCCTTTGGCGAACGAAATCTTATGGTCATTCTAGTACCCGAGACACAATTGTCCCGAAATGTACTGGTAATAGCCATGGGTTTAAGTGTACAGAATTCCGGAGCCTGGTGCGCGCTGGGGAAAGGGTAGTCCGTTTCCGGGCAGAGGGATTTCGCCGTTTCCAAGAGAGCGTGTGCTAAAGTGGGTAACTGCTGTTGTTTGGCCGCGATTCGGTGAACCGCGCCACCCACGGTTTCCCTCCGGGCCCGTAGCTCAGTTGGTTAGAGCGCTACCTTGACACGGTAGAGGTCAAGTGTTCGAGTCACTTCGGGCCCACCACTCATTCTCAAATACATACATACGCGCCGCCCGGCGCTACAGACTGGATCGTGCGAGGTCCAACCGAGGTCCAGATCCGGTGCGATGAATGGACCGACGCGCAGGTGAAAGAGCCGTTCTTGGGAAGCGGGACAACGCTCGCGGCCGCGGAACTGACTGACCGTGTTTGTTACGGCATTGAGCTTGATCCGAAATACGTGGACGTCGTGATCCAGCGCCGGCAGACACCCACGGGAAAGAGAGCAACGTTGGAAGGCGACGGACACACGTTCGATGAAATTACACACGAACGTGTGGGAAAGGGTAACCGATCCGAAAAAGAACTTGATCTTGGCAGCGCTTTCAGACATGGTAATTAACGTCCTCCAACGCGGGCTCCTGCGTAGCCGTCCAAGGGTTATTTCAACCCGGGCAGGCCAGTCACGACACTCGTAAACGAACCACGTCTGTGAGGTCATGCCTCCGGCGTTCGTCACCCACGAAGCATTGAACCGCCAGCGTTCTGCAGGTGGCTCTAGCAAGACAATTGGCGGCTTCTACGTCAGAATCAACTCATGAGCCCGCTGCCGCCTTCCGTGCATAACATCACGACCGGTAGACTAGCGCAGCATCCCTCTTCCCGAAAAACCGCACGCGCGGCCGGCGCTGCCGCGATCCTGATTCTCGCTCCAATCCAACATCGCATGATGGCGCAAGAGACGGCGCGCCCCGCCTTCGATGTTGCGTCGATAAAGCCCGGCGACCCCAACGAACGGCGGGTGGCGTTCGTGATGCAACCAGGCGGCCGCGTGGTCGCCACGAACGTAACACTGAAATTATTGATGGGTTTCGCTTACGACGTCCGCGACCACCAGATCACGGGAGGGCCGAACTGGCTCGATTCTGCAAGATTCAGCATCGAAGCCCGCGCGCCGGAAAGTGAAGTGGGCGCCGATGGCCTGCCCCGTGACGACTCGCGCTTTCGCTTGATGGTCCAATCGCTGCTTGCCGACCGCTTCCACCTCGCGGTGCATCGGGAGACCAAGGACGAATCAATCTACAATCTGGAGATCGCCAAAGGAGGCCCTAAGCTGAAGGAGACCCCCGACGCGGGCCCGAAAACGCCCCGGCAAATGCGGCTCGGCCGCGGCCAGTTCACCGGCGCGGGCGCTCCCATGTCTCTGCTGGCCACGGAACTCGCACAACGATTGCGCCGCACGGTGATCGATAAGACCGGACTTAGCGGCCAGTTTGATTTCACGCTGCAATGGACGCCCGATCCGCGTGAACTTGGCGCGTTTGGGCTGCCGCCTTCGGCAGACGCTCCGCCTCCGCCCGATCCCGACGGGCCAACAATTTTCACCGCGCTGCAGGAACAGCTCGGACTCAGGCTGGAGTCGGCAAAAGGACCGGTCGACAGGTTGATCGTCGATCACGCCGAGAAGCCCTCAGAGAATTGAATGGGCAAGTAACGGCCAAGGTTTACCAGTTAGGAATGGATCGTCGGGAACTCGTACAAAGCGCCAGAAACGGCGTTCTAAAAACTTGCCAAACCCTGCGGTCGGACTTCCGTTAATGACGCGATACGGCCATCCCAGTTTTTACTTTCTATCGCTGGAGGTCGGCTGTTTCGAACCCCAGCTTGGTCTGGCCCCGGAGTCGGCGCTCAGTTTGCTTCCCAGCAGAGGCCTATCCTCCGCTCCGGTCACCAGCGGTGTATCTACACGAATTGTTGTGTGCAATGGCCGAGCGGAAAAAGAGCTTGATCTTGGCAGCGCTTTCAGACATGGTGATTGACGTCTCCCCAAACCGACCCGTGCTCTATTGGAAAGGACACGCAAACGACCGTTAGTCAATCGCGTGTACACCGACTCCCTGACAACACTTCGTCACAGGCGCATACCCCTTGAACGCGAATTTATACGCACCGGTACCCCCGCTCGATCCGTCAGCGCCCGTCAACTCGGCCTGGACAATATAGATGTTGCCTTTGTGATCGGCCGCAATTTGGTGACCGGGAGGATGCTCCTGAGATGCTCCAGTGACGAATGAGCCTAGGACCTCGAGCGTCAGACGATTCAAAATGTAGACAGGTCCCCCCACTACAAAAATCTTTGGTCGGGCGAGAACGCCGTAGACCGCGCCTTAAGATACCACTTGCTATCGAGGCCGACAAATTGCTCGGCCACGAATTTGCCCTCCGGCGTGAACACCTGGACCCGCTTGTTTCCGCGATCGGAGACATACACGAGCCCGTCGTTGGAAATATCCACGTCATGGACGGCCTCGGCGGCGCACCATTCTCGAACCGAGGTTGTTGTCAAAGGTTGGAGCACCGGGCGCCTCCGATACTGTCCGACATTGGGCAAATCAATCGACTGGGTTCGTCGCGAAAACGGAGAGTTCAGGAGTGAATCCCCGATCATTCATTTCGAGAACCGCCTTGATCATGTGGGCGATATCTTCGCCTTGCAGTTTACTGGGATTGTCAACCTGCGGGAACCCGGCCCGGCGGGCGAAATCGGTGATCACCTCACTGGGATTAATGAGGAATACACGTACGTTATACTTGCGCAGTTCGGCGCGCCAGCACTCGGTCATACCGCGTAGGGCGAACTTACTCCCGTAGTAGGCCGTGCCTTTCGGCGCCCCACGCAGGGAAGCCGTCGAGGCGATATTAATCAGGTTGCCTCGCTTGCGCATCTTGAAGAGCTTGGCTGCTTCGCGCGACATAAGCATGACACCAGTCACGTTGGTGGCGAAAACGGCATCAAAGCTGGCGCGGTCCATCTCGGTCAGCTCCTTCAGCACGCCGATGCCGGCATTGTTAATCAGGACGTCAAGGTCTCCGAGCTTCTGTTTCACTTCCTGAAACGTCCGCAGAACGTCGGCTTCGTTTGCCGTGTCCGCCTGTATTCCTGCGACGCCGAGAGAGCGGACGGCCTCGGCCAGCCGTTCCGGATCGCGCCCGGTAATTGCTACTCGTGCTCCCGCCTGTACAAGTACCTGCGCGGTGGCGCGGCCGATGCCGCTTGAGCCACCGGTAATAAGGACTGTAGCGTTCTTGAGATCCATGTCCTTATCGTAGAGGAGTTGTGCCCCTTCGCTAGTAGTCCGTTGCCGGATTGTACGTCCGCGTGGGAAACGTGGGGGCGATCGCGAGCGGTTGAATCTCCGGAGCGGTCCGTCCCGCCTGATTAGGATCAAAGAGCACGAAGCCAACCCCGGGCGAGCCGTTCGGGAGCGAGAAATCGTCGTTCGGATACGCCGGATTGGCGAAGCCGGGGTTCTTGATGGTGCTGTTCGCGTCCTCTCCCAGTTGCGCCCGCCATTGCAGGAACGTGTAAAAGGTCCAGATCGACACGTTCGCAGAACAAGGATCTCCCGGCGTGGTGGCGGCGACGTTCTGAACGTGAAACGCCTTTGAATCGGTTATGAATGCGCCATCAGTGCGCCAGTATAGGTTACTGGAGAAATTCTGGAATTGAGGATATGCGCGCCGCCGGGAAAAGTACATCCGCCTTGCACACGAAAATTAGGATTGGAAGCCGTGCTGCGGTCGAAGTAGAAAATGTTATTACTCAGGTTAAACATCTGCGGAATCGCGGACGGCACGCCTTCCTGATACGGGTTGCCGATGCCTTCCATCGCCAGCCTTGCATACGCCACAATATTGTTCTTGATGATATTGGCCTCGCCCAACCCGGGTGGTCCGTGCTGGCGTGTAGACGCCATATCCGGAGACACGATAGACCAAATTGTTCTCTACATCGACGAGCCCCGTGCCGTCGTCCCCACCGAGACGCCGACCCCGATAACTGGCCGTTTGCGGCTTCCTCGAGAGTTGTCGTTGACGGCAGCGTCGCTGCGGATACCAACAGCACTGGTATAAATTTCACCTGGATGGTGCAAACTGCACGGAGGCAGCGTGAGAAGACAGTATGTCGGTTTCCGCGAATTTGCCGTCAATGCGCTAGATGTCCGTGATGGTAAGACTTGCAGCTCCGTAATTCCACAGACGCACTGGCTGGAGCGTGGTGCGAAGGATCCATCCGTTTAAAGCGCAGCCGGTTGGGAGCGAGAACTATTCCTGCGGCTCCTGCTGAACTCGCCATCACGTAAAACACGCGAGTCGTCGCAGCAATCAGAGCGGTTACGGACGTGGTGATGCGTCGTTTCACGCGGATCGTCAGCGAAAACAGTTACTACCATGCCTGCTCCAATCGAATCGGGGCTGTTGGATTGGTACACTATTGCGTTCGGTGCGCGCGATCCCGACACAATTGAGGTGTAAGTGTTCGCGGTTGCTCTTACACTCAGAACATTGAAGAGAGCCTGATCGCCGCCGCTATCGGCTCCGGCGAACCAGATGGTTCCGCGCTTGCCGGCAAGGGCCGGGAACCGATCGGTCAGCAGAAAAGCCGTGTGCGCGCCATCAGGAAGAGTAACGGGCGTTGTGTTTAGCTTGTTGCCTCTTTGATCGTACGCCGTGACATTAATCGTCAGCGGTGCATGCCGATGCTGTGGGCGCCTTTGAACAAACCTTCACCCCCGCCCCGAAGATATTTACCCTGCGCATCGAATACCGTGATGGGCGGATCGACGCGCTCGCAGCACGAGAATCGTCCCATCACCGGTATTCCTAATACATTGGTCCTCCGCCGAAGGGCACGAGCCGGCGTTCAGATGCGAGATGTAACAGACCAAGGCTCGCTGCGTGAGTGGGTCGTACGCATGATCAAAGAAACCGAGGAATGGGAGGAGTACGAAAATTTACTTTTGGGACTGCCAGCCCACCTTAGAAGATCCGCACAAGCCGCCGAAGAAATCATGCGGAATTAGCTAATTTCTCTTCGGCTTCGTGAAAACGCGGTCTCTGGCCGTCATTGAGGAGATTAGAGATTCGAGTTCTCTCGGGCCCACCACTTTCCTGACTTTCCAGCATTCGTGTGATGCTTGTCTCATAGTCCCGATTTCCAGGGGAGCGGCAATAAACGCAGTGGAAGAAAGACGTCTAAAGTTGTTCAAGGATGCGTCGAGAGTTTTTATATGAAACCTGTAATTGGGATTGACCTTGGCACCACCAATTCCACGCTCGCCTACACCGACGGCGATGTCGTCGAGGTTTTTCAGATTCCGCAGTTGGTGCGTCCTGGCGAAGTTCGCGAGGAGCCGTTGCTGCCATCGTTCGTATTTGTGGAAGACCCTGAGCCGCTCGTTGGACTGTTGGCTCAGCGCAAGGGAGTGGAGAACGCAAGCCGTCTGGTTTCGTCAGCGAAATCGTGGCTATCGTACGCAGGCGTAGATCGTACCGCTCCCATTCTGCCCGCCAATGCGCCCGAAGGGATTCAGCAGATTTCGCCGGTTGAGGCGTCGCGGCTCTATCTTAGCCATCTGCGGGATGCCTGGAATACCCGGCACCCGAAAGAACCGTTCGATTCCCACCAGGTGTTGGTTACCGTGCCCGCTTCGTTCGACGCAGTCGCGCGGGAGCTTACGCTGAAAGCTGCGGAACAGGCAGGCTACAACGGCGTTTTTCTGCTGGAAGAACCACAAGCCGCTTTTTACAACTGGCTGGGTCGTCACCCGGAATGGCGCGAACTGGTGAACGTCGGCGATCTCATTCTGGTGATCGATATCGGCGGAGGCACCACTGATTTCACTTTGATCGCGGTGCAGGAGCAAGCGGGTGAGATCACACTTGAGCGCATCGCCGTCGGCGATCACATTCTGCTGGGCGGCGACAACATAGACGCGGCGCTGGCGCACACGGTGGCGCAGACGCTCAACAAAAAACTGGATGCGATCCAATTTCACACGCTGTGCCAACAATGCCGCGCCGCCAAGGAAAACCTGCTGGCCGAAGGCGCCTACTCAAGCCGAGGAGCCCATCACGATGCTTGGCCGGGGAACGGGCGTGGTCGGCGGCACCGTCAAGACCAAATTGAAGCGCGCCGATTTGAATCGCATACTGCTCGATGGATTTCTGCCGGTTGTGCCGATCGACGCTTGCCCTGAAATAAGGCACGGCAGCTTATCGGAACTGGGACTGCCCTATGCGGCCGATCCGGCGATCACGCGGCACCTGGCTCATTTCCTGCATCGGCAAGCGGCCAGGCCCACTCATGTGTTGTTTAACGGCGGGGTGTTGCGGGCGGGGTTGGTGCAGGAACGGATTCTCGAAACACTCAATCACTGGCTTCCGTCGCCGGTAATACCGCTGGCTTCGGTTGACCTGATGCACGCGGTGGCGCGCGGCGCAACCTATTACGGCATGGTGAGGCAAGGCAAAGGTGTGCGCGTTCGCGGCGGCGTCCCGCGCAGTTACTACGTAGGTATTGAAACGTCCATGCCCGCGGTTCCCGGGATGCGTCCGCCGCTGAAGCTGATGAACGTCGTGCCGTTTGGAATGGAGGAGGGCACGGGACACCAGTTTGCCAATCGCCAGTTCTCCCTGCGCATCGGCGAACGCGCTCAATTCCGCTTGTTCCAGTCGGCCGAGCGAAAGAATGACGCCGCGGGTGAAATGCTGGATGAAATCGCAGCGGAGATAGAGGAGGCATCCCCCGTGGAAGTCTCACTTCCCGGCAACCCTGGTGAAACTGTGCCGGTCACACTCGAGAGTCTGGTGACTGAAACCGGCATGCTGGAGCTTTGGTTCGTGGCGCGCGACGGGCGCCGCTGGAAGCTGGAGTTCAGCGTGCGGCCGCCCCGCGGTCGCGCTGCATAGCAACCCGCGCAACCTGCACTGCAATTTGCATCCGGCTCATTCCGGCGAAAACGCCAGGATCACATTCCCCGGTTTGTCGCCAAATACACTGTAGCCCGACCCGACGAAAACCATTCCGCCTGCAACCGTCGCGCCCGGAGCGATCATCGATCCGCCATGTGCAGGCACTTTATTGACGGTTTCAAAATCGCGCATGGTATCGAACTCCCAGAGTTTACTGCCATCGGTGGTCGCGAGCGCACGGACGACGCCGTCTTTCCCGCCTGCGAAAACTGCTCCCGGAATGGTGGTTGTCGCTGCCTGATTGGCGGCTCGGCCTCGGCCCTCTGACGGCGTCAACGGATTGAACCAGGCTTTTTCTCCCGTCGCGAGTTGCACCGCGGCCACGCCGCCGCTGCTCAGCCCCCAGTACGAAAATTTGTCGTCGGCTGATCCGCCCCAGACCACGCCGCTCAGGCCTCCCGGCGTGAGATTCACCTTCCAGACAAGGGCCCCGTTCTTGTCCGGGTCCATCGCGAAGACCATGCCGTTCTTGACGCCGGCGATGAGCAGCCGTTTGCCTCCCGGCAGCGTCTTCAGAATGGGCGACGCGCCGATATCGGTATCCGGGCCCACATGCTCCGGACAATTTTCGGTCTTTGTCGAACCAAAACACCCCAGCAAGTAGGAATCGTCCTCCACGGCCTGGTGAAACCAGAGCATTTTTCCGGTTCTCATATCGAGAGCGATTACAGAGTCGGAGGTCCTGGGAGCAGGGTCAAAGGTGGAATCGCCTGTGCCGAAGTAGATGGCATTGCGCTTCGCATCCACCGTTGGTGTATTCCAGACCATGCCGCCGGCTGGTCCCCACAACTGCGTACCGAGCGAGTTTTTCTTCAGCGGCTTCAGTGGCTCTTCGAACGTTTCGTGCTTCCAAAGCTGTTTGCCCGTATTCGAGTCGTAGGCAATGACGGCACCACGTACGGTGCAGCACGGATAGTTCAAATCCCGCGCAGCATTCGCTTCCCATCGCGACGTACCCACGAACAGCCGCCCATCGTGAAGGGCCGGCGCGGCAGTTATGCGCGAGGCCAGGTTGTCGTCCGCCTTGGAGATCCACAGCATCTTTCCGGTTTGGGCGTCGATGCCGTACACGTTGGACTTCAAATCGCCAAAGAACACTGCATATTTGACACCCGCATGCCCTTTCACGGGACCGATCGTCATGGCGTTGCGCGTCCCCGCCTTCGTTAGAAAAGACCAGTAGACGCAGCCCGTTTTCGCATCCAAAGAATAGATATGCCCGGTGTCGGCGCCCACGAATACCCGTCCCGATACGACGGTGGGCTGGCCGTACGCCGAGGCGCCACCTGGAAATCCGAAAGCCCATTTCAGCTTCAGCTTGGGTACCTGGTCCGCGGTGAGTCCGGCGTCTTTGGCAGATTGAAAGCGAGTATTCGAAGCGTCGTTACCCCACCCGTTCCAGCCCGCCTCTGACGCCGGGTCCGCCATGGGCGGATTGGATGCGCAGCGATTCGGCATCCTTGCTGCCTCGCCCGATTCCGCCGAGCCGATGAGGCGGTAGGCGATTGCCTCAGCAGCTTTGCGCTTCTGATCGTCCGACAATCCGAGGCTGGCGTGCGGATCGGGAGCGACCGCATTCAGCTTGGCATAAAGCTGCTCCGGCGGCAGTTGCCTCAACGCGGCCGGGGACGGCGCTTGCGGCATGTTCGCTTTGCCGTGACAGGTGAAACACTTCAGCTGAAACGTAGCGAATCCAGAATCCGCGCCCGCGGCAATCTGAGCGTTTGCGGTTCCCAAACCCGCCAGCATCCCAAGGCCCAGACCAGCCACAACACGAAGCCACTGCCGGAATATGTTCATAGTGCCAATATTGTATTCCGATAATGCTTCAAAGTTCGTTTATGTTTTTCTAAAAACCGGCTAAGATTGAAGGCAGGTGCGCAAGCAGTTCGTCAGATCGATTTGGTGCACGATATGGATCTTGAGCGCGTTGCTCGTGATGGCAACGCTCGACGCGCTGCCAGACCCGCCAGCGGTAAATCCAGGCTCTGCCATCAGCCAAAGCCAACCTCATTTTTCCTGCGACATAGAAACGCGCCACTCCGACGCGCCTCGTACGCCTGATTCTCTGCCTGTCGCTGCGATGCGGTCGGAAACGCGCCAACCACGGCCGAGCGACTGCCTGGTTCTGACCGCACAGGCTGCCGATCCCTCTCCTCCCCAACCGCGCCCGAATAGCGCGCGATCTTTCCAATCGTAGTAACAAGGGTTGCGTTGAAATAATCGGCCGTCTGCAAAGTGGTCCTTTGGGCGCTGCGCGGACTCTCTACGAACATTTCGCTGTTTTGAAATCCGTGGGAGAAAAGCTGTGAAGACATCTGAAGTGATTCGTGCGTGGGGCAAGATCCTCAAAGGAGAACGGCCCTCGCTTTCCATTGAAATAACTCGTGAATGCCCGTTGAGGTGTCCTGGATGTTACGCCTATGACGACGGCCATCTGGGCGGCGGCGCAACGTTGCGCACCTTGCGCGACTTTAAGGGTCAGGAACTCATACAAGGAGTTCTCGACGTGGTGGACCGCCTTCGGCCGCTGCATCTCTCCACTCGTCGGTGGCGATCCGCTGGTTCGGCACCAGGAACTCGAGCTGCTGCTTCCGCAACTGATAAGCCGGGGAATCCATGTACAGGTGGTCACCAGCGCCTTCCGGCCGCTGGCTCCGAGCTGGGTCTCGATGGAACATTTGAACGTCGTCGTTTCGATTGACGGCCTGCAGCCCGAGCACGATATCCGGCGCGCCCCTGCAACCTACGAGCGGATTCTGAAAAATATCACGGGCCAGCGCGTGACCATTCACTGTACGGTCACGGGCCAAATGATGAAACGCCCCGGATATTTGAGCGACTTTCTGGAGTTCTGGACTCCCAGGCCAGAGATCCGCAAAATATGGTTCAGCCTGTTCACGCCGCAAAGGGGCGATCAGTCTCGCGGAAATGCTGCTGCCGGAGGAACGGGGCAGGGCCATCGCGGAGATGCTGATGCTACGGAAACAGTTCCCCAAGCTTGATATGCCGGAAGGTTTGATCCGGCAGTTTTCCGCTCCGCCGGCGCATCCGGGCGCATGCGTCTTCGCGCTGACAACGCAGACGCTGTCGGCAGATCTTAAGACGAAAATTGTTCCCTGCCAGTTTGGCGGGAACCCGGATTGCGGCGCTTGCGGATGCATTGCATCGATGGGGCTAGCGGCGGTGGCGGCGCACAAATTGGGCGGCTTCATTCCCGTGGGCGCCATTTTCAAGGCTTCTATTAAGTTGGGCAAACTCCATGCAGCACCGGTTTTCCCGATCGTAAATGCGTCGCGCGTTTCTTAGAGAGCCACCCTTTGGAGGACGTCATGAAAGAACGTTACGCTCAGCCACCATAATGGCCGGCCTTCGGCCTCTGCTGGAGCTCGCCGCCCACGTGGGAGGCGACCCGCTGCTGACGCAGGCCAGCACCGGCAATATTTCCGCAAAGCTGGACGGCACCCTCTGGATTAAGGCGTCGGGCAAGTGGATGGCCGACGCCCTGCACGACGACTTTCTTGTTCCTTTAGATCTGGCGGTGTTGACTGAAGCTGTGCGGCGAGGTGACGATCCCATCCAGCGCTATTCAACCGCGTCCATTGAAACCGCGATGCATGCCGTACTGCCGCATCCCGTGGTTCTGCACATCCATTGCGTGAACACGATCGCGTGGGCAGTGAGGAGAGACGCGCAGGCTCAGTTAGAACGCCGCCTGGAAGGGATGTCATGGCAATGGATTCCTTACGCATTGTCTGGCCTCCCGCTCGCCCGCGAGATGGATCGGGCTTTATCCAATCGTCCCGATACGGACGTGTTTGTATTGGGTAATCACGGACTGGTCCTTGGTGGCCGCGATGCGAAGTCCGTCGAACTTCTTCTGAACGAAGTGCGGGCACGGATGGCGGTTGCTCCGCGTGAGGCGCATCCGGCGGATTACGCAGGGCTCATGGACATCTGCGCGGATTCGCCTTGGGACCTGCCGGACGACGATGGAATTCACGCCCTGGGGACGGACCGAATCTCACAGAAAATCCTCGCGGAGGGACTGCTGTATCCATGCCAGGCGATTCTTTCCGACTCGGTTTCGACCGAGCTGTATCGTCCCATTCTCTGTGTCGATCCGAGAGATGCCTGCCAACCGCAATATCGCGATCGTCCGTTTCTAGTGATTGAACGCCGCGGTGTTGTGGTTAGAAAATCCATTACGCCGATAGAATTGGCAATGATATCGGGACTAAGCCGGGTGGTCCAACGTCTCGGCTCCTCCGCAGCTATCCGATATCTAACGGAAGCGGAAATCGGTGAAATTTCCGGTGAGGTGATCTATCGCTACCGGGAAGTGGCCGCTGCCGGGGGAAACCGTATCGCGCACCGTTCGGAAAAATAGCAAGTCGAACCTCAGCCCCGGTCGTGAGACCGGGGATCGTAAAGGAATTGCACCCGCCTTGACAGGTGGGGCTTGCCCGCTACCTTCGTTTCGGTTGCCGCATGTTTTTCCCCTCGTATGGGTGCGGAGGAGACCCTCCGCACCCATACGAGTGCCTACAATTCCACGGTTACCGCGAGCCGCACGTCGGGATAGTTGCTGTCCACCAGATAGTAGCCGTCTTGGTCGTAGTCGATGTACAACTCATCGGTAAGGTACCAGTCCGGCCGCCAGTATTCCGGATACGGATCGAGCAGCAGGAATGTGTATCCTCCGTATTGGAATCGCGGGTAGCCCATGTATATCGAGGGCAGGACGCCGATGCGGAAATAATGCTGCGGGCCGAAATACAAGCTAAACGGGCCGGGCGAAATGTAGTATCCACCGTAGCCGCCGCGTTGCGACCAGGTGCGATGCTCGGTGGACCAGTGCTGCGCGCGATCCTGCTGAAACGTGCCGCTGCCCCGCCACGCGCCGCCGTTCTGCCAGCCGCGTTGTTGCTGCCACGTCTTCGCCTGTTGCTGTGATCGCTCGGGTGGGCGATATTGCTGCGTCGCGTGCTGTTGCGGCGCAGGACGTCCCTGCACTGTCTGCTGTGGATGATTTCCCTCGCGAGGCTGCTGGGCCCGAGGCTGCTCCTGAGGTCGCAAGTTCGGAGTTTGGACGCGTTGTTGGGGCTGCTGCTGCGGCTCCTGGGGCCGGATGGGCGTCCGCTGAACATGTTGTTGCTGCTGCTGCTGCTGAGGTGGCGGTGTCTGCTGAACATGCTGTTGTTGCTGTGGGGCGGCTTGCGGAACACGTTCCTGCCGCTGTTGCGGAGGTTGCTGCTGGCTGCGCTCCTGCGGCTGCCGGCGTTCCTGCGACGGAGGTGTTTGTTGAACATGTTGCTGCGGCTGTTGCGCAGGTTGATGCTGACTGTGCTCCTGCGGCTGCCGGCGTTCCTGCGGCGGAGGCGTTTGTTGTACATGTTGCTGCGGCGGTGCCGATTGTTGGGGAGTCGGACGTGCTTGCTGCGAAGGTGCGTGCTGCTCAGGCGCATGCTGCTGGCCGCCGCCTTTTTCTTGACGATCGTCCTTGCCTTCATGCCCCTGCGCGAAAATAATACCCACGAATTGGCCGCCAAACAACAGGGCAGCGGCCGCAATAGTCAGTTTCGAAGTTTTCATAAGTCTCCTGTCGCTATAACTGGGTAAGCACGCGCTTGGCCACTAGCGGTCCCTCCGTGATTGCATATGGTTAAGCGTGTTTCCCAGTGATTTATCCGCCGACCGGAGCGGGAGATGAAGGCGCGCTATGCTCCATTTGAACCGGGTGGTGGTGGCATTTCGCCGTCATTGTCGCCGACGCACTGATGCATAATAGGAGCCTGTGCGCGGCGGTCGAATCCGACAAGAGCCTGCTCGAATCGCCGGCGTCGATTTACTTCGCGGCCTTGCAATCCTTTTCGTCATACTGAACCACGTAAACATTCGGCTCCGCATTGTGAGAGTCCCGTTTACGCAGAGTCTGCCGGATCATGTCGTATCTTTCTTGTTCTGGAACGGCCAGCGCGCAGTGCAGATGTTCTTCGCGCTTTCGGGATTCCTGATAACGTCCACTTCTCTGCGACGCTGGGGTACTCCCTCTCGAATTAGCATCACGGATTTTTATAAACTACGTTTCGCGCGCATCGCTCCACTGATGCTCGCGCTCCTCCTGGTGCTGACGACGCTCCACTTTCTCGGCGTGAAGTATTACGTGGTGCAGCCTCGCACCGGCGGTATCGGCCGGGCCCTGATCGCCGCTCTCACGTTCCACGTTAACGTTCTTGAGGCGACCCGCGGCTATCTTCCCGCTAACTGGGACATTCTGTGGTCGCTCTCAGTCGAGGAGGTGTTTTATCTGTGCTTTCCTCTCGTCTGTTCTATATTCGGTGCAGGCAGGGGGCTGACCGCATTGCTTTGCGGCCTCGTCATTCTCGGTCCATTCGGGCGTGCGTACCTTACCCGCGGCAATGAAGTCGCGCACGAGTACTCTTATATAGGCGGAATGGATGCGATTGCGCTCGGGTGCTTGACTGCGCTCATTCTGAGTCGTCATCCGCTCCCCGGAAGGTGGCGAACCGGGGTCGGCATAGTAGGCGGACTACTGCTTGCATTCAGTCTTTGCTTTTCGCAACAGGCCGAGTCATGGGGTCTCGGGAAGACCGGGCTCGATATGACAGTCGTTGCCCTGGGTGCCTGTCTGGTGTCGGCGGCTTCGTCCGCGAGCGGCTGGACTGCCCCCGGCTTCCTGAAACTTCTCCTCGGTTTTGGCCGCCGCAGTTATGAGGTCTACTTAACACACGTCTTTGTCATCTTCATTTTTCTCGCCATTTTCGTACGGCTGAACAAGCCGATAACCCTGGTTCCCGTTTACTTTGTCGCATCGGTCATCATGGCAGGGATATTGGGTGAAGCCGTCGCCCGGTTTTATTCCGAGCCGATGAATCGATGGCTCCGCCGCGGCGACAGAGTGGCATTGCATGACTCAATGGAACTTACGCGGCGCCCTCTCTCCGGCTCTTGTGAACCCAATTAAAGATGGACGCGGCGCTTCCCACCAGAGAAACAATGATGAGCCCCAGGATGAAGCCCTGCAATTTAGGGGACCGCGCCATGGCAATAATACGGCGTCCGTAAAAAATTGCGAGCGACGAATCGACCATGAAGCGCGCGAACCTGGATCCCGCAATGATCCACAGCATTTTAGCCCGTGGATACTGTAGGGCGCCCGCGACGATGATGAACGGGGTGAAGGGGAAGGGCGGGGGCATCAGTGCCGCTACAGCAATCGCGACTCCGCCTTTTTGTTTAACCTGCCGCTCCACATAAGCTACTTGCCTATTTTTGCCACCGTTCTCGAGAGTCTTCCGGCCGCCGCTTGCAGACACCCAATAGGTGATGGCGACCCCAATCACAGAACCGAGTGTCGCCATCCCGACGTAGTAGGGGGCCCGATGCGGGTGGCTGGCGGTCAAAGCAATGATCAGCAAGTCGTTACCCAGCGGCATGAAGAGAAATGAGGAATCGAGAATTCCCAGGAAGAGGAGACCCAATCCTCCCAGGGAGAAAAACACTACGGCGAAAGACCGCAATAACTGATCCATCATATATTCGATCAGCACGATTCCGGCCATGGTGCCCTCCATTTCCACATCGTGGCATTTGGATTGCATATATTTCGAACCTGGTTAGTATTTTTTGACTGCTCAAATGCCCCGGAAGTAATTCCAGTGTTCGACATGGGCGAACGAAAGATGAAAGGAAGACCGTACTATGCCGGCAACCGTCTGGAAGGGTTATCTGAGTTTTGGGCTGGTCTCGTTCCCGGTGCGCCTGTTCGCTGCCGCGCGGGCCGAGCACGTGCCTTTTCATCTGCTGCACAAAAAGGATCTTTCTCGCGTCAAGGAGGTCTGGTATTGCGCGGAGGAGGACAAACCTATTGAGCGTTCCGAGATGGTGAAAGGCTACGAGGTCGCAAAAGGCGAATACGTCACTGTCGAAGATGACGAGCTCAAGAAAATCGCGCCTACAACGGCGACGACCATGGAGGTGCTGCAATTCGTGGGAAGCGACGACGTGGACCCGCTCGTCTTTGAAAGCTCCTATTATGTGGCTCCCGAAGAGAAAGTCAGCAAGCCATACTCCTTATTCACGGCGGCGCTTACCGAAACCAAACGCGACGCGGTTGCGAAGATTGCCATGCACAATCGAGAACATGTGGTCCTGATCCGGCCGGCCGGCGGCGGGTTGGTTCTTCACACGCTTTACTACGAAGATGAGTTGCACAACGCCAACAAGGCTGAGGCGCCGAAGACCAAGTTCACGACTAAGGAACTCGGCATGGCCAAAAGTCTGGTGGAGCATCTGACGGCGCCATGGAAGCTCGGAGAATTTCACGATACTTTCCGTGAGAACGTCGAAAAGCTCATCGAGCAAAAGCAGAAGGGACAAAAGATTACGACGGTCAAACAGCCCCGCAAGGCGCCGGTGATTGATCTCATGGAAGCGCTTAAGAAAAGTCTTCAATCGAGCTCCAAGGCCCAAAGTACCGGCACGGCCGCGAAAACGCGATCCACTAAGAAAACTGCGGGCAAGCGCAAAGCGGCCTAATCCCATGGAGGATGCCACACCTGTTTTGATCGTGGGAGCAGGCCCGACGGGCCTGAATCTCGCGCTCAGCCTGGCGCGCAGGCGCGTGCCATTCCGAATTATTTCCGAAGCCGAAGGACCGGGCGAGCATTCGCGCGCGATGGTCGTGCAGGCGCGAACGCTGGAGTTCTACGACCAATACGGCTTTGCGGATCAGGTCGTAAACGAAGGCGTCGTAATGGAAGCGGCCCATCTTCGAGAAGCTGCGGACGGAACAAGCCACGAGGTAGTGACGTTCAGCTTCAAGGATCTGGGCGACGGCCTAAGCCCCTTTCCTTTTGCGCTCGCCTATCCGCAGGATGACCATGAGCGTTTTTTGCTGCGCAAGCTCGACGAATTGGGCGTCACTGTCGAATGGCTCTCCCGTCTCGATAACTTTTCGCAGGATTCGACGGGCGTACACGCCACTGTCGCCTGCCGCGGCGACTCGATGAGCACGATAAATGCTGCTTACATCTGCGGCTGCGATGGTGCTCGTAGCCGCGTGCGCGAAGCGGCAGGCATCGGCTTTCCGGGCGAGAGCTACCAGCAGTTGTTCTATGTTGCCGACGTTTCCATCGATCGGGGGTTTGAGCGCGATCTGCACCTCAGTCTCGGAGAACATATTCTCTCGCTGATGTTCCCGGTGCGTCGCAATGGGATGCAGCGCCTGATCGGTCTTGTTTCACCGGAGATGTCGGACCATTCCGCAATTAGTTTCGAGGACATCCGCGCGCAGGTCGAGCCCTTACTCGACATAAAAGTTAAGAACGTAAATTGGTTTTCGACCTATCGCGTTCACCACAGGGTTGCCGACCATTTTCGTGCCGGGCGCGCGTTTCTGCTGGGCGATGCAGGACACATTCACAGCCCCGTCGGCGGCCAGGGAATGAACACGGGAATCGGCGATGCCGTCAATCTTGGTTGGAAGCTCGCGCAAGTGCTACAGCAGCGCGCCGCGGCCTCGATCCTGGACAGCTACGAACCTGAGCGTCTTACTTTCGCGCGATCGCTGGTTTCGACAACAGATCGCGCCTTCACTCCGCTGGTTTCGGACGACCTGGAGGGAAAGTTGACCCGAAAAATTGCCGCGCCCCTCGTTGTGGGTATGGCAACACGTTTCGCTTTCAGCCGGCATGCAATTTTCCGGCTGGTCTCGCAGATCCGGATTCACTACGCCGATAGCCCGCTGAGCGAAGGAAAAGCCGGCCAGGTTCACGGTGGTGACCGATTGCCGTGGCTTTCAATGCCAGACAATTTCGCGCCACTGCGGTCGCTGGACTGGCAACTCCACATCTACGGCGATGCGACCGAAGACATGAAATTCGCTTGCGAGAGCAGGAACCTGGATCTTCGCCTCTTCGCGTGGAACGATGAAGCGAAAAAAGCCGGCTTCGAGCGAGACGCCGCTTATCTTATTAGGCCGGATGGCCATGTAGCGCTGGCGATGTCTGAACAGAATAGCTCTGAATTGAAGTCATTTGTCGACCGACATGCATTAAAATTCGAGTCCGCCGCGCAGTAACGGTGAGCAGAGAATAGCCTCCGATAATGTCCCCATTGTATGGGGCTCGCATCGGATTTATGCAGATCAAGACGGCTTGTTCGAGCCGTTAGAATTCGACTCCGTGCATTGACTTTCCAGCGAAAGATGTATAGCATAGCCCGATTGCTTCTGACGAAAGGCCTTTACAAGGATCGTGCGCTCGGAGTTTAGCGCATGGAGTCGGCTGGTCGGTCCGCAATCGATGAGAGTCTTGGCCTGTGGCAGGGGTTTCTTTCCACGGTTGGAATTCTATCGGCTGTTTTGTGAGAACGTGTGCCGGAACGGGGAGGGGACCATGTGCACTTTGCGCCAAAGTAATCGATCCAGAGTTGTCACGTTTCTGATTTTCATCGTATTCACGATGACAGCGAACCTGGGTTTACGCCTGACGGCGCAAACCGTGACGGGGACGATTCGAGGAACTGTTCTTGATTCGTCGGGCTCGGTAGTGCCCAACGCCGCGATTATCGTTACGAATCAGGATACGGGAGTGATACGAAACTCGGCCAGCACGGGAGACGGCGTCTATACTATTCCATCGTTGCTCGCGGGCAAGTATACCGTGGAGGCGAAGGCCGAGGGGTTCAGCACCGCGCAGGCGAAAGACGCGGTGGTCACGGTGGGATCGGATACTCGCGTCGATTTAACTCTGCAGGTGGGCAGCACGGCTCAAAACGTCGTGGTAACCGTTGCTTCGTTAACAATTGAGACGTCCACCGCGGAAGTCTCCCAACTGATGGACCAAGCCTCCATCGCGGACACGCCGCTCAACAGCCGCGACCTGCAGCAGCTGGCTGTCATTCAACCCGGCGTCCAATACAACAATTACAGCCCGTTTGGGAAGCAGCTTTCTGTGATCGGTGATCGTCCCACGCACAATCGCTACCTGCAGGAAGGAACCGATTTGACGTGGACGTACCGCACGGCGGCCAACAGTTTGCCGAGCGGCGTTCTGCTGGGCGTAGAGGCAGTGAAAGAGTTCCGCGTTCTCACCACCGACTTTCCGGCGGAATACGGAGAACTTTCCGGCGGCGTCATCAATACGACATTCAAATCGGGCGGCAACGCTTTTCACGGCAGCGCCTACGAATTCTATCGAAACGGCGCGTTAGACGCGAAGAATTTCTTCGATCGGCGCGTGTCCGTGGCGGGAGATCAATTAGGCACACCGCCTTTAGACCGAAATCAATTTGGAGCGTCTTTCGGAGGGCCGATCAAGAAGGACCGCACATTCTTCTTCATTAACTACGAGGGATTTCGGCTGAACGCTTCAGACTCCTTTGTGGCGAACCTGCCGACGGACGCGCAGCGCGCCCTTGCCGTCCCTTCGGTGTACAACGTCTTTTTCGCGCCGGGGACGGGCGGAAACGGCGGTCCGCTGCTGCCGCAGTGTAATGGCCCGAACTTGCCCGGGTCGTCCACGCTGTGCTTTTTTTCCAGCAATCCGATCCACCACGTCGACGAGAACTATGGCCTGGTGAAAATCGATCACAGCTTCGGGAATAAAAATACTTTGTCCGCGACATATAACATCGATCCGTCCTATGGGTATGAGCCGGTACAAACCGGCGCCACCGCCGACGATCAATATCAGCGGCGGCAAACGTTCACCATCGCCGACGCGCAAATCCTTTCGAGCAATACCGTCAATTCGATTCGCTTCGGCTTGAATCGCATCTACTACAATTCCGAAGTAGACATCGTAGGCGACCCTTCGAAGCTCAGCCCTGCCCTATTCGTGAATCCGACTCCCGTGTACACGAAGAGCATTTTCCCCCAGGTTCCGACGATCAACGTGGGGGGCGGAATGCAAGCATTCGGTAGCGGCGTCTCGCCGTTTGCGTTCGCACCGCGTTGGATCGGATATACGTCCGGTGATCTGTCCGACGATATTAACTATCAGCGCGGAAAACATGCGTTTCAGTTCGGCGGCGAATTCAAAAAATGGCAGGATAACGAAGAAATTAATAACTCTGCCTCCCGCGGTGTTTACACATTCCAAAATCTTGCGCAGTTTCTGGCCGGCGGTCCTGCCCAGGCCTTCAGCTGGTCCGTCCAGCATGCAACGACGAACGACGGCACGCAGATCAGTTCCAACTTCGGGCGCAGCATGCGGCTGCATATGCTTGCGCTCTATGGCGAGGACACGTATAAGGTTCGATCCAACGTGACGCTCACGCTGGGTGTGCGCTGGGAATACGTGCCGGGCCCGGGAGAAAAATACAATCGGATTGCGACGCTCTATAATCCCACTCCGGTTACGACGCCGGCGCCGGTGGTCGGCGGCACCTATTACAGCCCTTCGATGAAAAACTTCGCGCCGCGCATCGGCTTCAACTGGGATCCGTTTGGCAAGGGGAAGACCAGCGTTCGCGCAGGCTTCGGAATCTTCCACAATGAAATCGAGGACGACACCTGGTATGCGCAGGTGCCGAATCAGGCGCCGTTCACCTACGCGGTCGCGTTGTCGAATCTGATGACGTTCCCTTACAATCCATCGATCCTGAACACTGCCATCTCAAACGGACTGCGGCAAAATTTCACGGGCACCGTTCCGCCAAATCCACACACGCCGACGAAATATGGATATAACATCGCGTTCCAACAGGAACTGCCGGCGCATATCAGCTTGATGGTGGCCTATGTGGGGGCGCAAGCTCGTTGGTTCGGACGCGTGGTCAGCTGGCAGGATTACGCTCCTTCGTTTGT
This sequence comes from Terriglobia bacterium, assembly GCA_963699945.1. Classification (GTDB taxonomy): domain Bacteria; phylum Acidobacteriota; class Terriglobia; order Bryobacterales; family Bryobacteraceae; genus Palsa-187. The sequence continues at coordinate 18,725 of CAVOVW010000016.1, read as the reverse complement.
CACAACTCCGGGACAAGCGCCGCCGATAGCGGGTGCCGTTGCGAATCCCAACTGTACTGCCGCGGGGCAGCTCACCTGCCTGTATTGGGATGGCATCGGCGTCCAGAATCGCAAACTGCTGACACCGGCCGGAGCAATTTCGACGACGCCTGTTTATAACAATCCAAATTTTGGCGCGACGGTGACGGGCGCACTCTTCGACTCGAACAACTCCTACAATTCGTTTCAAGTGGTTGTGGAGCGCAGGGCCTCGCCGGGCCTGTTCACGCGGTTCAACTATACCTACGCGAGCTGTTGGGCAGATGCAACGGACGATCAGGCGGGCGGCGGATCGAACGGCGGATCATCAGGCGAGGTTGTGACGCTGGATCACAGTTCCAGCCGAGGCCGGTGCGCTTACCAGGGAACGCAGGCGGCGAATCTCACGTTGACCTATGATGTTCCCTTCGGAAAGATGGTCAGCTCCAGATTCGCAAAGGCCGTGGCCAGCGGTTGGAAGATCAACAGCCTGACGACGATCGCGTCCGGCTCTCCGTTCGACGTGCGCATGGGGCTCAACACATCACGCTATGCGGCAACCGGCGCGGGTTTGGATCGGCCGGATTGGGCGCCGGGATGCAACGCCTCCAACGCGATCAATCCTAAAAATCCCAACAATTATTTCAAGACCAGCTGCTTCGTTGCGCCGCTGGCGGGCTACTTGGGAGACGTCCCGGCCCTGGCGCTCACAGGGCCCGCGATGGTCAACACCGACGTGAGCATCTTGCGCCGCATCGCGATCAAAGGCGAAGGCCGGGCTTTGGAAGTACGCGCAGACATGTTTAACGCGTTCAATCGCGTAAATTTCGCCGGGCCCAGCAACATCACGGCGTTCACCAACACGGGAACATCTCTGGCTCCTGTGGCGACGCCTTCCGCGACAGCAGGGCAAATCACCAATACCGTGACCAGCTCGCGGCAATTTCAATTTAGTTTGAAGTATCAATTCTAGGCGCGCAGCCACCGCAATCATCTCGCACGGGTCCTGCCAAAGCGGTCGAGTGCAGATACCCTTACCAAACGCGGCATGGCGCCGTGCGGACCATTGGCTGACCCGCACGGCACGCGAAAGCCGCACCGAATTCTGGCATGTTCGACACCACGCCGTTGATGCGGAACTCGTCGGGTGAATGCGGATTCGTGATGGCATTCATGCGCCTGGTTTCAGGACGCTCCTCGCCGCAAGCCCACTGGGCCATGCCGACGAAAAAGCGCTGATCGGGCGTGAGACCGTCAGCGGACGGCAGACTCTGATTTTTGGTGGCGTCTTTCCAGGCCAGGTACGCAAGCAAAGTTCCGCCAAGGTCTGCGACATCCTCGCCCAACGTGAGCTGGCCGTTTATCTTGATGTTGTCGATGATCGTAAATTGCGAATACTCGTCGGAGACACACTTGGCGCGCTGGCTGAATTCATCGGCATCCTTCATGGTCCACCAGTCTTTTAAGTTGCCATGAGCATCGAACTGTCGGCCCTCGTCGTCAAAGCCGTGCGTCAATTCGTGCCCGATGGTAGCTCCGGTGTTGCCGTAGTTCGGTGCGGCGTCTAATTTGGGATCGTACAGCGGAGGCTGCAGTACGCCGGCCGGAAAATTAATATCGTTCATTTGTGGGTCGTAGTAGGCGTTGACGGTGGGCGGAGTCATCTGCCACTCGTTCCGATCCACCGGCTTCCCGATCTTTGCAAGCTGACGCAAGGACTCAAAGATGGTGGCCCGCTCCACGTTACCGAAATAATCGTCTCGCCGGATCGTGATCGAACTGTAGTCGCGCCACCGGTCGGGGTAGCCGATTTTGTTGGTGACCGCGTGCAATTTTTCGAGCGCGCGTTTCTTCGTTGCATCTCCCATCCAAGGCAGCTGCTCGATTTCGCGCTGCATCGCGGATTCGATTTCCGTGGTCATGGTCACTACTTGTGTCTTGGTCTCGGCCGCGAACGTCTTTTGGACGAATACTTGGCCTAGAGCTTCGCCCAGATCCCGATCCACCTGCTGCACGCAACGCTTCCATCGCGGCGGCATCGTCTCCACGCCGCGCAAATACTTCTGATAAAAATCAAAGTTCGCGTCGGCAAAAGGCGCTGAAAGGTACGGCGCTTTCGCGTGCGCTATATGCCAACGCAGATACACTTTCCAATCATCAAGACTGCGCGTTTCCAGCAGATTCTGGAACTGCCTGAAAAACGCGGGCTCGGTTACGTTGATCTCGGCGGCGCCATTCAGACGCGCGGCGGCGAAATACGCGCTCCAGCGGAAAGAAGGAGTGAGCGCCTGCAACTGACCCCGCTTCATTTTGTGAAATATTTTGTGGGGGTCACGCAGGTCGACGCGCGTCAAAGAGGCGGTAGCGAGACTCGTTTCGATCTCCATCACGGCCTGGGCATGACGTTTCGCCAACACGGCGTCTTCGCCCAGTAGCTGTAACATCGCCTGGATATGTTGCAGGTACCGTTGGCGGATTTCTTCCGACTTCGCGTCGGTCTTCGTGTAATAGTCGCGGTCCGGAAGCCCGAGCCCGCCGGCGCTCGCGAAGGCAATGACGCGCGTGGAATCCGCATAGTCCTGCCCAGAGCCGATGCCAAATAGCATTTGATCGCCAAAGATGGCGGCTTGGGCGCGAGCGGCGAAAGCGGGCAACTGCCGAATCGACGTCAGTGCCGCGATTTCGTCGAGCCACGTTCGTAGCGGCGCGGCGCCTACCTTGTCGACCGCTGCTTCATCCATGCACGCATGGAAATAGTCGCCGATTTCCTTTTCCATGGGGCGTCGGCCGGCCGTCGTGCTGGATGCTTGTTCCAATATGCCCCACAGGAAACGCTGATTCTCATCTCCCAGTTTGGAATAGACATTCCAGCGAGCCTGATCGGGAGGAATGGGATTATTCTTGATCCAACCTCCGCACGAGTAGCGATAAAAATCGACGCACGGATCGACTGACCGATCCATGGAAGAAACATCCAGACTAGGGCTGTACGGCAAGGAGAAGAGCGGTGTCTCCGGCTTCGCCGACTGACCGCGCGCGAACGCCACATTTAACAGGAACGCGATGCACAGAAGGACTCGCCACATATTGTCTATCGTAGATCACTCGGCGCAAAGCGATTGCGCTTATGATGAAATCGGCGAAGGAGCGAAGAATGCCACGAATAGCGGAGGAAACGCATGCGCTACTCGAGAAGCTGGGCGTTGACAAGGAGGCTTACGCCGGCGGCGACCTGGATGTTCGCAGCCCCATTACGGGCGAAATAATTGGTTCGGTTCAAGCAATCGACGTCGCCGCCGCGAACACACGGATCGAGCAGGCGCATGAAGCCTTTCTGGAATGGCGAATGATTCCCGCCCCACGGCGCGGCGAGCTGGTCAGGCTTCTGGGTGAGGAACTGAGAGCCAGCAGGGAAACGCTCGGGTTGCTGGTGACCATCGAAACGGGAAAAATCCTTTCCGAGGGGATCGGTGAGGTGCAGGAGATGATCGACATCTGCACTTATGCAGCAGGATTGTCGCGCCAGTTGCACGGGCTGACCATCGCGTCCGAGCGGCCGCGTCATCACCTGATGGAGCGATGGCAACCCCTGGGCGTGGTCGGGCGTGATCTCCGCGTTCAATTTTCCCGTCGCAGTGTGGGCGTGGAACGCGGCACTCGCGCTCGTCTGTGGCGATGCCGTGGTATGGAAACCGTCGGAGAAAACGCCGCTGACGGCGCTGGCCGTCGCGTCACTCTTCCGACGCGCCGCTTCCCGATTTGGAGGCGTGCCGCAAGGATTGCTGACGCTGATCACGGGCGGGCGAGACGTGGGCGACGCGCTGGTGACGCATCCGCAGGTGCCGCTGGTATCTGCCACGGGATCGACAAATATGGGGCGATCGGTCGCGCCAAAGCTTGCCGCTCGCTTTGCGCGAGCGATCCTGGAACTGGGCGGCAACAATGCGGCGATCGTCTGTCCGACGGCGGATCTTGATCAGGCGCTGCGCGCCGTCGCATTCAGCGCGATGGGAACGGCGGGGCAGCGCTGCACCACGTTGCGGCGCCTGATTGTTCACGAAGACGTGTACGATGTTTTCCTGGGCCGCATGAAAGCGGTATGGAGCACAGTGACGATTGACGATCCGCGCGACGCAGGCACGCTGGTGGGGCCGCTGATAGACCGTGCGGCGTTCGAACAAATGCAGGAGACTCTCGCCGAGGCAAAGCGTGATGGCGGGCTGGTCACAGGAGGCGACCGCGTGGAAATCGCGGAGTATTCGGAGGCTTACTACGTGCGGCCCGCGATTGTGGAAATGCCTTCGCAGACAACAGTGATGCAGCGGGAGACGTTCGCGCCGATTCTTTTCGTTTTGAAATATACCGATTTCGAAGATGCCTTGCGGTTGCACAACGGCGTGCCGCAGGGCTTATCTTCCTCCATTTTCACGCTCAACCTGCGCGAGGCCGAACAATTCCTGGCCGCCAATGGTTCCGATTGCGGGATCGCGAATGTGAACAGCGGACCCTCCGGCGCGGAGATCGGCGGCGCTTTTGGCGGCGAAAAAGAAACCGGCGGCGGACGCGAATCGGGGTCGGACGTTTGGAAAAGTTACATGCGGCGCCTGACCAGCTCCATAAACTACGGCAGTTCACTGCCGCTGGCACAAGGCGTCCGGTTCGACGTTTGAAGCGAAGAGAGGCCTGAAGCTACGATGTCTGATCGAACTCACTCCGATAGTGTTGCCGACGTTCCGCACATAACGCTTCCTTTGCCGGGGCCGAACGCACAGCGCATCATTGCCGACGATGCGCGCTACATATCTCCGAGCTACACGCGGTCTTATCCGCTGGTGGCCAAGCGCGGCCGAGGTGCGGTCGTTGAAGACGTGGACGGCAATCGCTTCCTCGATTTTTCGGCCGGCATAGCGGTGGTTTCCACCGGCCACTGTCATCCCGCGGTCGTCGCGGCGATTCAAAAACAAGCCGCCGAATTGATCCACATGTCGGGGACCGATTTCTACTACGAGCAACTGAACGACTTGGCGAAACGCCTTTCGGCGATTGCTCCCATGAGCGGGCCTCACAAATTCTATTACGGAAACTCCGGCGCCGAAGCCGTTGAGTGCGCTATTAAGCTGGCCCGGTATCACACGCGGCGGCAGCATCTGATCGCTTTTTACGGCGCGTTTCATGGACGCACGATGGGCGCGCTCTCGTTGACGGCATCGAATCCGCGGCAGCGCCGCCGCTTCTCGCCGCTGGTGCCCGGTGTGACGCATGTCCCTTATCCCGACGTCTACCACGGCTCGACGGGCGGACCCGAGCAACAAGAGGCTTTCGCGTTAGGTTGCGCCCGATTCCTCGAAGAAAAAGTATTTCGCTCGGCCGTGGCACCCGAGGAAGTGGCCGCCATTATTCTGGAGCCGATTCAGGGCGAGGGCGGATACGTGGTGGCGCCCGACGAATTTTCTGCGCGAGATTCGCGCGATCTGCGACCGGCACGGGATTTTGATGGTGGTGGACGAGGTGCAATCGGGCATGGGCCGCACCGGAATGTGGTGGGCCATTCAACATTCCGGCGTGGAGCCCGACATCGTTACTTCGGCCAAAGGTATTGCATCGGGAATGCCGCTGAGCGTCTGTATGAGCAAGGCGGACATCATGGATTGGCCGCCCGGTTCGCACGCCTCCACGTTCGGCGGCAATCCCGTGTGTATTGCGGCCGCGCTCGCCACGTTGGACGTGCTTGAACAAGTGCGGTCGCGAACGCGCGGAACATCGGCGCGCATATGATGGCGCGCATGAGCGCGTGGCCGTCACGCCATCGCACGGTGGGCGATGTTCGCGGACGCGGCCTGATGATCGGCGTTGAGATCGTGCAAGACCAGGCGTCCCGAACGCGCGCGAACCAGGAACGCGACGCGATCATAAAGCTGGCATTCGAGCGCGGCCTGTTGTGCCTGGGAGCGGGTCCGAACACGATTCGCATTTCACCTCCGCTGATTGTTTCCCGCGAACAGGCCGATATCGCGATGGATATCCTCGAAGGCTGCATCGGCTCCGTTGAAAGCGGCGCGGGCGATGCGTCTAGTTCGAGAGTGGATTGATGTACGACCACGAACGGTTGGCAAGGTAAAATCTGCTCATGGACATCGATGAGCTCCAGCAGCGGATAGACGCATTGCGGCAAGAGATTGCCACGCTGCGCGTGCGAGCCAATGACCCGTATCTTCAATACGAGTTGCAAGTTGCCATTTGGAAACTGGACGAATTGGACGCCGTGTGCTTCCGCTGCGGCGCGAACGCGCAGGCGCCGTACCTGAGCCAGGCCGACCGCATGCTGGCGGTGGCCGTGAATTACGTGAAGAGCGTTCGCAATGCTTTGCAGGCGATGGAAGACGCAAAGAAAGCGTAATCCTATGCCGTTTGCGAACGATGGTTATTTTCGGTCAGGTATAATCGATTCACTTTGGATACGCGAACGCGAAGGGTGACGTGGGTAGCCTGCGGGGTGGTCGCGCTATGCGCGGGTCTGCCGCTGGCCCGGACCACGGTTCGCGACAAACCTCTGCCAATCGCGGTCACCGTCCAACCGGAAAAAGTTTTGGCCGATGGGTCTGAGACGTCGGTCGTGTCCATCGCAACCGACGCGATGCATCGTCCTGTAGTTTCCGTCGTGGATAATTCGCGCGGGGCGTCCGTTGAAGGCATCACCTTTGCGGGCGGGGAGTGGCGGGCGAGGGTGCGCGCGGGCATCGTGCCCGGACCCATCGTCCTGAAAATTGAAGCGCGCGATCATTTACCGGCATCCGTCGTGATCACAGCAGAGCAGGACAGTCGCGATACGCTCGGAGACGGCACACCGGATTTCCTGCGGCTGGATGACGATCGCGACCGGCGCGCGTTCCGCCGCTGGTTTACGTATCTGGCCGAGGCGCAATTTTTCCAGGACGCGTCATCGCGACCCGCCGAGATCAACGATTGCGCCGCGCTGATTCGCTACGCCTATCGGGAAGCGCTGCGGAAGCACGATTCCGCCTGGGCGAACTCGGCGCGGCTTCCGTTGATTCCTTCGCTCGATTCGGTGGGGAAGTATCAATATCCGTTCACGCCCATGGGCGCGACCTTGTTCCGCGTAAGATCAGGGCCATTTCGACCAGCCGATCTGACGAACGGTGCGTTCCTCCAATTCGCCGACGCGCAAACATTGTGGCGCTTCAACACGCATTTCGTGAGCCGCAATCTGGAGCGCGCGCAGCCGGGCGATTTGCTGTTCTTTCGTCAGGAGTCCGATCATCGGACCTTTCACAGCATGATCTATCTGGGCCAAAGCCAGTTGCGTCCAGATGGACACCGGTCCGTGCTCTATCACACGGGGCCTACGGGCTCCGATCCGGGCGAGATGCGCCGCTTGACCGTAGAAGAGCTGATGCGATTTCCGCAGTCCGAATGGAGGCCCATCGCGGCGAACGATGCGTTCCTGGGCGTGGCTCGCTGGAACATTCTTCGCCCGCTGGGAAATGCTTCGGAGAATGATCAATGAACTTTCGGCTAGGAACCAAGACGATCCGCCTGTTTCTTTTTTATTTCTTCTCGCCGCGGCGATTCTCGGGCAGGGGGAGAACGAGCCGTACTTCGCGATTTCCACGTCGCGAACATTCAACACCGCGAGCAGTCCCACAGTTTCGCTCAGTGCTTGGAATGTCGACGCGCTGGAGTTTCGCGTGTACCGCGTGAAAGACCCGCAGAAGTTCTTCGAGCAACTTGACGATCCGCATCAGTTCGGCCGTTTGAGTCTGCAGCCGCCCCGCGAGCGCTCCTGGCTCGAAGAATTCGTTTATTGGAAGCGCGATCTGCGCACCGATGTTCGGCGGTTTCTGCGCGCGCAGTTCACCGAATCTCCCAGCGCGCATGCGGCGAACCTGCTGCCACACAAAGCGCCTGCGCCGCTGCCCGCGAATGGAATCCTGAAGGAAACGCATTTCCCCGAGACTCCCGTGCTGAACCAGGATCAGTTGGCGGTGTCTTTCGTGCAGCGGGTTTCCGGGAATTCTCGCTGGGCTCGCGAGGACATCGGCGTGCCGGTGCGCGATCCGGGTGTCTATCTGGTGGAGGCCGTCAACAAACAGTTGCGGGCGTACACGGTCATGATGATTTCCGATCTCACCATGATCACGAAGTCCGCGAACGGCCGGATTGTGAATATGGTTGTGGACCGCTCCACGGGCCAGCCCGTGCCAAACGTCACCGTGAGTGCGCTCGCGAAATCGGGCGAAAAAGCACACGCGGTGACCGACCGCGATGGCATCGCCGAACTGAGCGCGACGGCATTAGGCGTAGGAGCCCAGCAAGATGAATTGATCATCTTCGCGCGCAATGATCGGCAGGTGGCCGTCAACTCGATCCGAGCCCGTTACGACGGCCCAGCCGGCGAATGGTCTGGCTATATTTACACCGATCGGCCCGTCTATCGACCAGGACACATCGTCCATTTCAAGGGAATCTTCCGGCTGCATTCGGCGGACGGCTATCACGTACCCGCTGGTCAAAAGGTCGCAATCACCATCGAAGACCCGGACCAGAAACCGGTTTATCAAAAGACGCTGGTTGCAAGCGCGAATGGCACCGTGCACGACGATCTTATGCTCCCGCCCGGCGCGGCACTGGGCAATTATTTTATCCAGGCCAAAGGCGGCGGCGACGAAGGTTTCATGAGCGGGAATTTCAGCGTCGAGGACTATAAGAAGCCCGAATACGAAGTTCACGTCACGCCTTCGAAGAGTCGCGTGCTCGAAGGCGAAATGGTGCAAGCCGTCATCGATTCTCGATACTTCTTCGGAGAACCGGTGAGCGGTGCGAAAGTGAAGTACTCCGTTTATCGATCGCGCTATTGGTTCCCCTTGTGGCACGACGCCGACGACGATTCGTTTTCGCCCCAACCCGAGCCCGACGCCGACAGCGGCGGCGACCAGGTAAGCGAGCAGACGGCGCAGCTCGATGCCGACGGTAAGTTCACGATCAACGTGCCGACGTCCGTCTCCGAACATAAAGAAGATTACCTGTATCAGATCGAAGCGGGCGTGACCGACGCTGCGAATCGCGAAATCAGCGGCACCGGTTGGGTGGTGGCAACCTACGGAAGCTTCGCCGTGAATGTCACGCCGGATCGCTATGTCTATGCGCCCGGCGGTCAGGCCACGTTAACGGTCGAAGCGCGCGATTACGATAACCAACCCGTCCGCACGCGCGCCCACGTTGAGCTGCTCCAGTGGAACGCTCGAAGGAATAGCACGAAAGCGATCAGCACGAAAGATATCGACGTCGTGAACGGATCGGCGAAAGTGGACTTTGCGATTCCGCAGCAAGGCGGCTCGTTTATGGTGCGTGCGACGGCCCGCACACCCGAAGGCCGCGATGTGGAGGACTCCACATACCTATGGGTCTCAGGCGGAAACTGGGATTTCGACAGCAGCCGTGGTGACAATGTACAGATCGTCGCCGACAAAAAAACGTATCGTGCGGGCGAGACCGCCAAGCTCATGATCGTCGCGGGGCAGGCGAATACTTCCGTGTATGTGACCATCGAAGGCCGAGACATCAAGCAACAAAAATTGATCCATTCACTGGACGCAACGGTGCCTTTTGAGGTCCCCGTGACGGAGAAGGACGAGCCGGGCATCGCTATCAGCGCCTCGTTCGTGCGAAACGGCATGCTTTACTCCGGATCGAAATATATTCGCGTGCCCCCTGTGAATCACCAACTCAATGTGAAGATCACAACGGACAAGTCGCAATACCAGCCAGGCCAATCGGCGGATTACGACATCGTAGCTACGGGCGCCGATGGCGCTCCTGCATCGCGTGCGGAATTCAGTCTCGGCGTAGTGGACGAAGCGATCTACGGCGTGCGCCGCGACGCCACGCCCGATATTCTCTCCTTCTTTTTCGATCGCGACTACAACCGCGTGAATACCGATAGCTCCCTCGAATACTTTTTCACGGGCGAAGCCGGCAGACGGCGCATGCAGCTCGCAAGCCTTCGGCCGCGATCGCGGCTCGCTCAATTGAAACCGGAGCGGCTGGTGCAGCCGAAGATTCGCAAAGCGTTTCCCGATACAACTTTCTGGGCCGCCGATGTCGTGACGGACGCATCGGGACGCGCGCACGCGAAGGTCGAGTTTCCCGATTCGCTCACCACCTGGCGTGCCACGGCGCGCGGCATCACGCCCGATACAAAAGTCGGAGCGGCGACGCTGAAAACGATCGTTCGCAAAAACGTGATTGTGCGCCTGGCGGTGCCTCGCTTCTTTGTGCGCGGCGACGAAGTGGTGATTTCCGCCCTGGTGCATAACTATTTGCAGGACGCGAAGCAGGCGCGCGTTTCGCTCGACTTAAAAGGATCATGTACAGCTGCGTCCGCATGAAGTTCGACGGCTTCGAGCCGGTGCCGTGGTACTCCCCGTCGAACCGCAGCATGCACGGTCGGCACGCCGCGGCATCTTCAGCGCGGCGTAGTACTCCTCGGTCTGCGGCATCGGCGTCCGCAGGTCGAGCTCGCCCGTCATGAGCAGCGTCGGCGTCGTCACGTTGCCCACGTACATCAGCGACGACTGCTTCAGCCACTGATCCGGCTTCTCCCAGAACGGCTTCGTCGAAGAAGTTGTAGGTGAAGAGCGGAATGTCGGTCTGCCCCGCCATGCTGATCCAGTCGATCACCGGACAGCGCACCGCGGCCGCCGCGAAGCGGTGCGTGTGGCCGATCACCCAGCTCGAGAGCACGCCGCCGCCGCGAGCAGCCCGAGACGTACATGCGCGTGGTGTCGACGTAGCCGCGTGCCGACGACCGTATCCACGCCCGCCATGAGATCGTCGTAGTCCACGCCCGGGTACGCGTGGATGATCGCGTTGCCGAACGCGCGTGCCGTAGCCGGTGCTGCCGCGCGGGTTGATGTACAGCACCACGTAGCCGTTGGCGGCGAAGTTCTGGAACATGTAGCTGAACCCGACGTTGTACATCGCCGTGCGGGCCGCCGTGGATCTCGAGGATCAGCGGATACTTCTTCGACGCGATCGAACGCCGGCGGCTTGACGACCCAGCCTGGATCCTTCGCGCCGCCGCTCGAGGTGTACGACACCTCCTCGACCTGGCGCGAGCTGCATGCGTCCGACAGCACGTCGCCGTTGACGTCGGTCAGCTGCGTCACGCGGACCGGCCGTGCTTGCAGGTTGAAGCGCACGACGTCGGCGGGGTGCTGGTAGTCGCTCCGGATCGCCGCGCCGGTGCCGACCTTGCGACATCGAGCGAGCTCAGCTGAGCATGTGCGCGCCCGTCGTCACGGCCCGCGGCGCGCCCGCGAGCGCGGCGAACTAGACGTTGCGGCGCCCCGTGATCGTCGGCCGTGAAGTACAGCCCGCTGCCGTCGGGCGCCCAGCGTGATGTTCACCGGGATCGCGGTCGAGGTCGCCGGAGATCTTGCGCATGCCGCTGCCGTCGAGCCCCATCACCTACAGATCGGCGGCGTGGTAGCTCGCCGTGGTCGAGTCGTAGCCGGTGAACGCCACCGAGCGGCCGTCGGGCGAGACCACGGGGATCGACCAGACGCCGGCGTCGCGACGTGAGCGCGCCGGATCGCGCCGCGCCGCCACGTCGACCACGTAGATGGTCGAGTCGCGGTAGTTGCGGTCGGCCGTCGGGATCCTTGAGGCCGTCGAAGACGATCGTCTTGCCGTCCGGCGTCCAGTCGCAGCCCACGCCGCCCGCGAGCCCGTCGAACCGCGCGCCCACGTTCCAGTCGCCGCTCGTGAGCTGGCGCGGCGTGCCGCCGTCGGCCGGCACCAGGAACAGGTGGAGGTAGCCGTCCTCCATGAAGCCGCGCCGGTCCTGGCGGAAGTGCATGCGGTCCACGACGCGCGGCGCGGCGGTCCACTTCGCGCCCGTCGGCGCCGTCGGCATGCTGATGCCCACGGCGTCGGCGTCGGCGCACGAACATCGCGAACGCCGAGCCACTTCCCGTCGGGCGACCAGCGCAGGTCGCCGGGCGACTTCGGTCAGCGCGCGTGATCTGCGAGGTCGCGCCCTCGGCGTCCATCCAGCGCACGAAGATCTGCGCGCCCTTCGGCTCGCCGTCGGCGAGATACGCGATGCGCGTGCCGTCGGGCGACCAGCGCGGCGCTCGAGCCCTTGGCGAGGAAGCGGTTCCGGGAGCCGTCGGCGTTCATGATCCACAGCGCCGACTCCCATCGATCCTCCAGCTTGTTCACCCAGCGTGCGGGTGTAGACGATCTGCGCGCCGTCGGGCGAGAGCTGCGGGTCGGCGACCTGCTCCCAGTCGAGGTAGTGGTCGACCGTGAGCAGCGTGTCGGCTTTCTTTTCCTGCGCGCTGAGTGTAGCGGGGATGAGCGCGAGCAGCGCGACGGGGAGACGTAGGCGAGGCATTCTGGGCTCCGGCAATTAGGGCGATCCGGAGATTGTACGGACGTTTGCGGGCGCTGTCCAATGGCCCTTGTCATCCCGAGGCCAGCGCCGCAGGCGCGGAGCCGAGGAATCGCAGTCGTCCCGAGCTCTGTGTCATTCCGAGCGTAGCGAGGAATCCTCATCGTCCCGACCGAGAGCTCTCTATCGGGATGATGAAGATCCCTCGCCTGTCGCCTCGGGACTACGGCCGCGTTAGTCCTCGGCCTCGACGTCCTTGAAGAACTGGACGAGATCGAGCACGAACGGTTCGGCGGCGCCGGCCGGATGCCACACCAGCCGCTCGGCAAGCAGCTCCGGACGTTCGTCGTCGGCGTCCACCGCTCGACCGTCTGCGATACGTCATTGACGATCCAGTACTCGGAGACGCGATTGCGCTGGTAGTGCGGGCGCTTCGTGACGCGGTCGTATCGCGCAGAGCTCGGCGAAACGATCTCCGCTGCGAGAAGGAGTCGGCGCACGATGTCCGAGCGTCGACGAAGCTCTCCGTTCGGTACCACCAGCACGTCCGGCTGAAACACCACCCGGGTTCCAACTTGACGTCGAGCGGAGAGCCGAACACCTCCCCGATCGCCTGGTGCTCGAACGTACCCATTGAGGAGAATGGTCAGCCGAAGCACGATGCGCTGATGGACCCAGTTCGGCGAGGGCGTCACGAGCACGTCGCCGTCGACGAGCTCCCACCGTTCGCCGAACGGCGCGGCGTCTCGCGCCGCGTAGAACTCCTCTTCCGTCCACGGACGGTCCGGTGCGCGCGCGGGCATGACCATAATCTGCTCGGCGGGAGGAAAGCGAGACAAGAAGTCATGCGACACATTCGGCGACGACGGGCTCTCCCGTCACCGAATCCTTGCACGCCTAACTAGGGAATTGCGGTGAACAGCAACAGCAGACAGGATGGACAGGATGGACAGGATGGAAGGATGAAAAAGAACAGTCTTGCGATTCGGCTCTTCATCCTGTCTATTCCTGCTGTCCTGTCGTCAGATCCTGTCATATTCGCGAGGCGCGATGAGCCCCAAAGCGCAGCTAGCCCATAACGTCCGCAGGTTCCTCACGGGCATCGCACTTTCACTCTGCGTTCCTGTCTACGTGTCTGCGGCGCAGACCGACAGCTCAGCAAAGCACATCGCGATTCGTGCGGGCAAGCTCATCGACGGCCGCGGTGGACCGCCGCTCTCGAACGCCGTCATCCTCATTGATGGCGATCGCATCACCGCTGTCGGCGCCGGCCTAACGATTCCAGCGGACGCGCGGTCATCGACCTCAGTCGATCGACGCGTACTGCCGGGATTCATTCGACTGCCACACGCACGTCACGTCGCAGCCGGCCGACTACTACGACGACATCTTCCGCCGAAGTCCCATCGACGTCGCGATCATCGCGCACGTCTACGCGAAAGCGCACGCTCGAGGCGGGATTCACCACGGTGCGCGACGTCGGCGTCCGCCGAGTTCATCGACGTCGCGCTGCGCAACGCGATCGACGACGGCACCATTCCAGGCCCGCGCATGCTGCGCGGCGACGCTCGCCGTCGGCGCGACCGGCGGGCACGGCGACCTGAACGGCTTCTCGCCGTACCTGAAGTTCAACAACTGCTCGGGCGTCGCCGACGGCGTCGACGAGATCCGCAAGCTCGTGCGCGACGAGGTCAAGTACGGCGCCGACGTGATCAAGATCATGCGCCAGCGCCGGCGTGCTCTCGCGAGGAGGAATCCGTCGGCGCGCCGCAGTATTCGCAGGAGGAGATGAACGCCGTCGTCGAGGAGGCGCATGCTGGGGCCGCAAGGTCGCCGCGCACGCGCACGGCGCCGAGGCGATCAAGAGCGCCATCAGGGCGGGCGTCGACTCGGTCGAGCACGCCAGCCTCATCGACGACGAGGGCATCGGGCTCGCCAAGGCAGCACGGCACCTATCTCGTGATGGACATCTACAACGACGACTACATCCTGGCCGAGTACAAGCGCCTGGGTTATCCGGCAGAAGATTCTCGAGAAGGAAGCGACAGGTCGGCCGCACCGCAGCGCGAGAACTTCCGCAAGGCGGTGCAGGCCGGCGTGAAGCTCGCCTTCGGCACCGACGCCGGCGTCTACCCGCACGGCTGGAACGGCAAGCAGTTCGCCAAGATGGTCCAGTGGGGCATGACGCCGATGCAGGCGATCCAGTCGGCGACCGACCGACGCGGCCGACCTGCTCGGCTGGTCGGACCAGGTCGGCTCGGTGCAGCCGGGCCGGTTCGCCGACCTCGTCGCGGTCGACGGCGACCCGCTCGCCGACATTCAGCGTGCTCGAGACACGTGAGCTTCGTGATGAAGGGCGGCGTCGTCTACAAGCAGAAGTGAGCGCTATGGAGACCGAATCGCATCACGATTGGAAGCACCACGGCGTGCGGATCGTTCGCGCAAACGAGCTCGACATGAACACGCCGCAGACGCCGGGCATGACGCGCGCGGCCGCGATCACGCACGCGCGGACCGGCGCGGAGAAGCTCTGGGCGGGCACGGTGACGATCCATCCCGACGCGAAGACGGGCGCGCATCACCACGGCGCGCTGGAGAGCGTGATCTATGTCGTGCGCGGCCGGGCGCGGATGCGCTGGGGCGACCGGCTGGAGTTCGTGGCCGAGGCCGGCCCCGGCGACTTCATCTACGTGCCGCCCTACGTGCCGCACCAGGAGATCAACGCGGGCCGGACGAGCCGCTGGAATGCGTGCTCGTGCGCAGCGGCCAGGAGCCGTGGTGGTGAACCTCGACATTCCGGCCGTCGAGGTGCCGGAGGCGGTGTACTGGGTCGATCCCATTCACCCGGACCCGCAGGAGGGACTGGGGGACTAGGGACTCGGCACTGCCGACTGAGTACTGGCAACCAAGCGTCCTGGTTGGCTCATTGCGGTAGTAGCAGCAGCCCAGCAGCTCGCAGCAGTAGCCCGCAGCCGTCGGCAAACAGCGAGCAGCTGCGTGCAGCCAGCAGCTAGGATACCCTAACGAGTGTGAAGGTGAACGTCGATCCTGTGCCGACCCCGCTCTCCACCGTGAGGTCTCCTCCCATGAGACGCGCCAGCCGCCGGCTGATCGCCAGCCCGAGCCCCGCTCCCTCCGCACGCCGCGTTAGGCCGCTGTCCAGCTGAACGAACGGCTCGAAGATCCGGTTCAGCGAGACGGCCGGTATTCCCGGGCCCGAATCGGACACGCGCAGCGTCACGGCGTCGTCGCCGATCTCGTACGCGAGGTCGATCCGCCCACCCGACGGCGTGAACTTCACGCCGTTCGACAGCAGGTTCACCAGCACCTGACCCGCCTTCTCCCGCTCGCCCAGCACGCTCAGCTCCGGCGGCGGTGTCCGGACCGACAGCGTGATTCCCTTCGCGTCGGCCTGTGGACGCGTCAGCGTGCTTGCGTCGTCGAACAGCTGCGCAACCGTCAACGTCGCGAACTCCGTATCGAGGTTGTGCGTCTCCGACCGCTCGAGGTTCAACACGTTGTTCACCAGCGCCAGCAGGTGCTGGCCGCTGCGACGTATCCAACTCATCGCCTCACGCTGCGCGTCCGACACCGGGCCGTGCACACCCATCTCCACCAGCTCGCTGTACCCGAGAATCGCGTTGAGCGGCGTTCTGAGCTCATGGCTCATGACCGCAAGGAACTGACCCTTTGCTGAACTCGCTGCCTCCGCCTCGTGCCGTGCGATCTCGCTCTGGCGATATAACCGGGCGTTGTCCACGGCCACTGCCGCGCGCTGCGCGACCTCGCCCGCGAGCGACACGTCGGCGGCCGTGTACGCACGCCCCGAGGCTGACGTCGCGAAGGTCATGAGGCCTAACGTGTGCCCGCGCGCCAGCAACGGCGCCATGATCACCGACATCGGCTGGAGCGCCTGAACCATTGCCAGGTGCTCCGGGTCGCGCGCCAGCCGCCGAGTCCAGGCGTCATCCACCCGTGCGACGAGGATCGGCTCCCCTTTCTCGAGGGGCTCGCGGGAGGGGTGCCCGTCATGACTTGCACCCGGGTAGTAGCGGGCGGTCTGCTCCAGCAGCGGCGTCTTCGACGGATCGGTATGGGCGCACGCGACCCGCTGGATCTCGCCGACATCGTTCACGAGATCGATCATGACGAAGTCGGCGAACGACGGCACGGCGAGCTGCGCCACGCGTCGAAGCGTCACCTCGTAGTCGAGCGACGCGAGTGCGGCGCTCGCGTCGGCAAGAAACTTGAGCCGCCAACCCGCTTCCTCCGCGGACGCCCGCGCCAGCCCTTCGGCGTCGAACAGCACCGCGCGCCGCACCGCTTGCGCACACTGGCGCGCGACGGCGAGCAGGAGATCGCGGTCTTCCGGCGTCACGTGGAGAGGACCGTTGAAGCTCAGGCCTAACGCGCCAAAGCTGCGGCCTTCCGAAATCAGGGGGACAGAGATCGACGCCGGGTATGTCACCGGAGCCCCGGCGTCAATGCCCGGATAGCGTCGCTCGCGCTCGTCGCCCAACTCGACAATGATCTCTCCCGAGCGCACGGCGTCGGCAATCGGGACCTTCGTGTCGAGCGGGAACCGTCTCCATGGCTCGATCTTCGACGAGTCGTACCCCCGCGCGTCCATGACCTCCAGGGCCGTCCCGCCCGGATCGACGAGCACGAGGAGACCAGCGTCCGCCCCGACAGCGGCAATGCCCTCGCGAACCGCCGCGGTCACCGCGTCGTTAGGTGTCAGCGATGCCAGTGCTGCGCTCAGGGCCTGGAGCCGCGCTGTCCTGCTGGCGGCTCGCTCCGCCCCGTCCTGCGCTCGCTTCGCCTCGGTCATGAGTCGCGCGTTTTCCACCGCCAACGACGCGCGTCGTCCTATCTCCTCCGCTACCGACACGTCGTCCGGCGTGAACGACCGGCGACCCGAGCCGAACGCCGCGATCCCGAACGGTCCCGTCCGCGTTTGCAGAGGCACCGCGATCGCCGACTGCATCCCCATCGCCCGCGCGAGCCGCGCCTGCTCGGGGTCGCGTGCGATCGCGTTCAGGAGCGCATCGTCGATCTGCGCGTAGAGGCGGGAGAGGCTTGCCTGTCGCCAGCGCCTCACGCCCAAGGGTCGGCCGCGACGGATCTGGCGGATAGCGCTCGGCTAGCTCCCGCATGACGTCGAGCTTCGCGGGGTCCGCATGTGCCATCGCCGCGCGCCTCGCCGTGCCGTCCGCGTCGATCACGTCGACAATCGCCCAATCGGCGAGATCGGTAACCGCGGCGTCGGCAAGCTCCTGCAGGACGGTGCTCTCATCGGTCGCGACGAGCAGGTCCGCACCGAGCTTGGCAAGCAGCCGCTGGCGCGCCTCGGCGCGCTTCTGATCGGTAATGTCGAGGCCCGTCCCGATCAGTTGTGCCGCCTGCCGCGGCCCCCCGTCGGCGGAAAAATGCATCCGGGCGAAGGCGAGGACCCATCGCTCGCTGCCGTCGGGACGCATGATTCGATACTCACCCTGAAAGCGGCCGTCGCCGGACGGGTCGGCAGCGCGCATCAGCGCGGCGTTCAGTCGTTCGCGGTCGTCGGGATCGATCCGTGCCTGGATCATGCTCGCCCGCGATCCCGGGTTCTCATCGGTCACCCCGAGGAGCTCACGAACCCGATCGTCGAACGTGGCGGCATCGGTCGCCACGTCCCACGTCCACGTTCCGAGACGCGCCGCATCAATGGCGAGACGGTAGCGAGCCTCGTTCACTGTCGGAGTGCTCAAAGTATGTCTATGAAGGCCATGAACCGAACTAGCGCCGCAGAATGCGGGCGAGGGCGTAATGCGGCAGCGCGCCGTAGGCGCGCGCCCCGGGGGCGGGGACCGGGAACCGAGTCTCCCTGAGGAGTCACTGGTCCCGGTCCCCCGTTTGCCGGTTCCCCTTCTGCCGATTCCCTAGACGTGTCCCGAGCAACACGGTCTGCTCCACGTACGGAGTCGGCTTCGCGAGCGCGCCCAGCATCCACGCCGCCACATCGGCGCGCCGAACGATTGAAAAGAGCCCATAGCGATCCACCCTGGCAGCAAACCCGGTAGGCGGCCCGTTCATTAGCGTCACTGGTCGTACCGCCAGCCAGTCGAGCCGGCTGGCCGAGAGCTGACGCTCCATCTCCGCGAGATCCCGATAGGCCGCGCCAACGCTGCCAGCGCCTGCCATCCACCGGATGACACCGAGCATTGCGTGATGCTCTGGCCACACCGCCCGCGCTGATCGCAACCACCCGTCTCACACCCGCGTGATTCATCGCCGGTACGAGCAGTGCGGA
>CAVOVW010000015.1:0-51226 GCA_963699945.1 Terriglobia bacterium | reverse complement strand
GCGCCTAGGCGTGCGATGCTTCCACCCTGGATGAATTTCGGCAGAGGTCGATAATTTCTTCGGCCAGATCGCAAAAGCCTTTCACGTCGGAAGGCTTTTGCCGCAAAAGAGCTCCCAGATCACTGATCTCACTACGCTCGTCGGGCCGGGCGAGAGAGGTGAAGATGATGACATGCACGTCCGACAGGATCGGGTCTAGCCTGATCGCATTCAAGACTTCCATGCCGTTGTATTTCGGCAAATATAGATCCAGCAGTATCACGCATGGCATGGGCTCGCGCCGGCCGGCTCGACGATCCGCAACATACTGGAGCGCTTCTTCTCCGTCGCGGAGGACTTCCAGGTTGCAATCAATTCCCAGGCCATCGAACGCCAAACGCAGCATGGTCACATCGGCAAAATTGTCTTCAATAACCAGAATCTGGGGGATGCTCATTCCTTCTCCTGTTTGCCAAGTCTGATTTTAACAAGGGAGCCGACGTTTCAGCGCGCGGTCTACAGCGCCAGCAATGATCGCGACCGGACGATTCTATGGGTATAAGATTCCGGTCACCTCACTACTGCTCGCTTGCCGAAACGATCACTTCGGAACCCGACGGAGTCTTATCCACGCCGATGTCGATCACGAAGCGGCCTTCGCGCCCTTCGCCGTGCATCGTCCTGACGTCGGACGTAGGATTCGCGGTGATGACGCTGAGGCCTGATTCGCGCAGGCCGCGATCAAAAAACGCAGCCACGTCGTCTATGGTGTCGGTGGTTTGAAAATCATAGCCGAAATTTAAAGCGTTCGCCGTGGCATCGTGGCGAATGTCGCCCATCTTCGCGCCGGGGTAGATAGGAATCCAGCCAAACGGCCCCCCGGCGGACGGAGGAGCGTTGCGCCGGAACGTGGGGCTGGACGGATCGACAAAACGCAGAGTCTTTGGCTTTCTCTGCTGATCTGTGATGTAGAGAGCCAACCCCAGCACGGCGAGACTCAGCACGACCTTGATCAACGGGTGACCGTGGCCCGTCGCGGAGCCGGCGCGGGAGGATGGTGCGGGAGTGCTCATGCAAATGATTCCGTGCAATGCGGGACAGTGCGCAAGCGGAGACTCCGCCTCCGCTCTTCGAATCGTCTTCAGCCGAAGCAGGCGCCCCGGCGCGGAGCCGCGCTCCGCCATTCCACCCGCAACGTGGCGAGTCAGAAATTCTTAAGCGATGCCCGCCTTGTACAGCGCGAGGAGCTTGCCCCAGGCGTGGTCGGCGTCCGCCATGTTGTAAATCGGCATGCCATTGTCCTGCTTCGGCATGTCCGAGACGCACCAGCCGTGCAGGCTCTTATAGACTTCGATCTCGGCGGGAACCTTGGCGGCGGCGAAGCTTTCCTTGATTTTGTCCTTGGCGTCGGGCTGGCGCATGTCGTCGTTGGCCGCGATGCCGAAATACATTCGCCCCTTGATCTTCGGGGCGAGCAGATGCGGGCTGTCCGGCTTGTCTGTCACCAGTCCGCCGCCGTGGAACGATCCGCCGGCGCCGACGCGATCGGGAACGGTCGCAGCAGTCTTCACCACCAGCGGCCCACCCATGCAGTAGCCCTGCGTGCCGATCTTTTTCCTCTTGTTCACCGGCTTTTGGGCATCGAGAAACGCGATGTAGGCGACGGCGTCCTTTTCGGCGGCGCCCGGCGCGTTGACCGAGGCCATCAGCGGCTGGATCTTGCCCATATCCGTGGCGAAGTTGAACGTAGACGCGTCCGTGAAGGGAGCCTTGGTGACGCGATAAAACGGATTCGGCACCAGCACCGAGTAGCCTTCCGCGGCGAGGCGCCGGGCCATGGCGCGGAACGAGGGACGCAGGCCAAACGCGTCTGGCCAGATCAGCACGCCCGGATGCGCGCCTGATTTGGGATGGATGAACGCGGCGTCGCACGTTCCATCAGGAGTCTTCACTTCGACGTCGGTCTCGACAACTTCGAGTCCCGCGGCGTTGGCCGAAACCGCGGTTGCGGCGACACTTCCTGTAACCGAAAAAGCTACGAAATCGCGACGGTCGAGACGGGTTTGCGAACCCGGTTCTTTCTTGGTCATATCTTGCTCCTTGAGGGAAAGGTATCACTTCCGCGCTGGATTTGCCATCGCAGCTGGCGTCTACTTCAGCGATAGTAGTTTGCCTGGATCGACACGCATTACTTCATAATCGATGGCTCCGTCGATCTGGCTGAACCAGTGGCCGGAACCGGCGGGAATGATGACGACGTCTCCGGCCTTTACTTTGCGGCTCACGCCGCCCTCGAGCACGGCGCCGCGCCAGCTTGGCCCCGCGAGGTCTTTTACTGTGGCGCTGCCGGCGGGGAAACGTTCCGGCTTGGTGAGAGAGCCGCCGGTGACCAGCGTGCCGGAGCCGGACAAGATGTGATAAATCTCGGTGAGTTCGTCGTGCATGATCGAAGTTTGCGCCGCCTTCGCGGAGCGATGCACCACGCCGACGCCCACGTTGAGATTTCCGACAGAGATGGTGCGAATCGCCTGGTCGGTGACGCTGTCGGCGGGCGCTTTCTTGAGCGTCGCTTGAATATCGTCACCGGTGATGTAGATGGCGGGTTTCGTTTTAGTCGTTTGCTGGGCGGCGAGAACGCCGAGCATGAGCGCCGCGCCTAAGATGATTTTTCGCATGGGTTTTCCTTTCGCGAGACTATTTCTTTTGCGGCTGCGCGAAGGGTCCGACATCAACTTTGCCCTGCGTATTCGCCAATGGCCCGAGCTCGGCGGCAACGCCGCGCGTGATGGCGGCGGTTTCGCTGCCCGCCTGGAAGCACGTGAAATCAGGACGATCACGCCAGGCGAGAGGTCCACACAAGCGTTTTCCCGCTGCAATGGTCGCGTCGTGAACAGCGTTGATCAGCCGCTCATAATCGGGCGAGCCCTGCGCGAAGCCGGAAAAATTTCCGAGATCTCCGCTGGCTGCGAACACCGCCGTGACGCCCGGAATCTTGGCGATTTCGGCGGCGTTCTTGATGCCGTCGAGCGTTTCAATCATCAGGATCAGCACGATATTATCGTTGGCCGTGTTTCGATAGCCGCCGGGGACGCCGCCCCACATGTTGGGGTCGAAGGCCTGCCCGCCGCCCTGGCTGCGTTTGCCGAGCGGAGGGAAGAACGTCCAATCACGCGCGGCGGTGGCTTCCTCTACGGTATCGATGGTGGGTACAACAACGACAAGTGCGCCCGCGTCGGTGGCGTGCTGGATCTCGCGCTCATCGGCATAGGCGACGCGCACGCCGGGAACGGCCTTCGCGTTGGGGCAGGAGCGCCACATGCGTGCCACGGCTTCCCAGTCGCGCGTGTTGTGCTGCATCTCCGTCCAGATGAAATCGTAGCCGGCGTTGGCCATGGCGCAATAGGTTTCCGGATCGGTAGCGCTGAAGACGGTGCCTCCGGTGACCTTGCCGCCCTGCATCATTTTGGCTTTCACCGGATTCCAGATTTTCGAATTGGCGGGCGCGCTATACGCGGGTCCATATTTCCAGGCGTCGGCGTTGAAGGCTCCGACGTTGGCTGCATTGGGAAGCGCGGCCTTCATCGCGCCACTGTCTTGGCCCGCGGGAGCTGCCAGCGGAAACTGCGTCTTCCCGGCGTCCGCATTATTCGCGTAAGGATCGGCATTGGGCTTCGGCGGTTGCGCGGCGGGTGGATTTTGGGCTTGGGCTCGTGGCGCCATCGTGCCGATGGCCACAAACAACAACGCGATAAAGAACGTGTTTTTCATCCCGGTCTCCTTGTGTTTTAGTCCTGGTGGACGCCAACGTATCAGACCGGGGCGGGCATGGTCAAGCCACGTAGCATCCTAAAAGTAGGACACTACTTCAAGCCAATGCAGTGTCAAGCGGCGTTCACGGTGCCGGATCTGCGGAGCGCCAGGACCGTAATGTCGTCGGCACGTTGCGCTCCGGCCTCGAACTTCTCCACGGCCGCGTGGACGTTGCGCACCAATTGATCCACCGGCTGCGTCGCATTCGCGGAGAGGAGCTCCTCCAACCGCGCGTCTTCGAAGAAAGTGCCTTCCATGTTTGCGGCTTCCGTAACACCGTCGGTATACATTACCAACGCCTCGCCCGGCCCGAGCGTGGTGGTGCGCGTGGGATATTGAAAGCCCGCAAACAGGCCCAGCATGGGACCGCAGCGCGCATCCACGGGGCGCAGCTGGCCGTCGCGCGAAACGATATAGGGATGGCAGTGGCCGGCATTGCAGAATTCGACGGCGCCGGTGCGCGTGTTCAGGATGCCGTAGAAAAGAGTGCAGAACATTCCCGAGGCCTGCTGTTCCAGCAGCGAACGGTTCACGTACGTCAGGCACACGCCGGGCGCGGCTTCGTGTTGCGCGGACGCGCGCAGCAGCGTGCGCACGATCGCCATGAATAGCGCCGCCGGAGCGCCTTTGCCGCTGACGTCGCCCAGGATGAAAGCCAGCCGCTCCAGATCCAGCAGGAAGAAGTCGAACAAATCGCCGCCTACTTCCTTGGCCGGCACCATCGCGGCGTGCAGATCGAAATCGGTGCGGCCCGGGAATGGAGGAAAGACGTTGGGCAGAATGGAGCGCTGGATCATGGCGGCCTGCTCCAGCTCGCGTGCGTGCAGCTTTTCGTTCTGCTCCACTTCGGCCAGCCGCACGTTTTCGATGCGCACGGCGGCCATGCTGGCCATCACCGTCAGCAGGCTGAGATCGTGCTTGGTGAACTCCTTCACCAGATGCGAAGAATCCAGATAGATCAGCCCGATCACTTCATCTTCGGTCTGCAGCGGCACGGCCATCATGCTGCGGATCTGGCTCTGCACGATGCTGGCGTGCGCGGCCAGCGCGGCGTCCGCCATAGCGTCGCGCACCAGCAGCGAGCGCTTCTCGCGAATGACCATGTCGCGCACGTGCGAGCTCATGCGCAAGCCTTTGCCTCGCATGGAGCGCACCTGCAATTCGCCGTTTTCCAGCGTCATCAGGACGCCTCGCGCCGCGCCCACCGCTTCGATGGAAAGATTCAAAATCAGATCGAACAGTTTGTCGAGCGGCAGATGCGTCGCCAGTTCGCGACCGGCGGTGATCACCGCTCGCATATGGCGGCTGGCTTCTTCGCCCTCTTCCTGGGCCAGTCCCTGGATGCTTTCGGACATGGTCGCCGAATCCTGCGTCACGGAAGGGTCGTTGGTGAACACCAAAGTAGGAGGCGCAGCTGTCGCCACTCGATAAGTCAGGGAAAGTTGCCCGGCAGTGATCTTGTCGCCGGAGCGCAAAGTGTGTGGTTCGGAGATACGTTGCCCATTGATGAACGTCCCATTGGTGCTGCCGAGGTCGCGCGCCACCCAGCTTTCGCCTTGGCGTTCCAGCGCCAGATGCTCGCGTGACAGGCCCTGCACGTCGGGATAACAAAGGTCGGCGGAAACGGCGCGGCCTACACGATAGCCCGGCGCGTCCAGGAGCCGGATCGATTTCGCGCTACCGACCTCGATCAACAATTCAATTGGTGAGTTTTCCACCTGTCCCCTTAGATTATCCGAAGTGAGGTCCGGATGGCGGGGCAGGCGGTCGGTGGGGATGTGGAGGCTTTCTGCAAGAACATCGCTGCAGAAATGTGAGACAGCAGGCTTACATCCGCTGGGCACTTAGGTCGTTCGGAATCCGCCGGTAAAGATCGTTACGCCGCGTGCGTCATTTCAAGGACCCACGGACGTACGCGCCCATTCAGCCGGTCTCGCGGGCTAGTTTCCACGGTCCACGGCGCGGTCGAACTCTTCCTGAAACAGCTCCGCGTCGGCTTTCCCCGGGCCGTCCGCCGGATCGAGCGGCTTGCCCGTGGTGGGCAACTCATCTTTCATGTCATTACTCAAAAAAGGGACGTCTCGAATCTCGCCGTCCTGATGGATCATCGTCCACCTCCTTGCGAAAAGCTATGGACACAGCGGAGTGGCTGCAGCTGCTTGGCCGTGTCGGCAATTGGAAAATTTTTAAAAGGGGCGGCGTAGCCGATACGGCTTATTTGGGATTCCGTGTACGCCATCACGTGCGCATGAATGCGCTACACGGGTTCACGTGCTTAATTCCGGCGGCGCGGAGATTCCACCCTCCGCAAAGCCGTTTCATATTCGCCGCCCCCTGAGTAGCCCGGTTCGATAAGGCGCCTCCTTGAAGTGGACTCCCCGGCACAGCTTGCCGGGATCTGCATCGTATGCGTTCCCGTCCGAATTATGGTCCTGGCCGGCGAGCTTGTCAATAGTCTAGGCGCGCTGGAAATGGTTCAGCTTGATTGCAAACGAATTTTGGTCGCGTCAAGAGGGAAGGGGCCAAATGTTTCGCGATTTCCCACTGGCTCCAAGCTGACGTATGGGCTTGCCGAATTCGCTCTGGCCGAACACGCTCAGGAACAAGCTTGCGCGTGAGCGCGAAGCTAACCGTCTCCGTATCGGATAATATCGCTCAGCGAAGTGGGAGATTATGCGGAGTGCGCTAACGCCTTATGATTCCGCAAGTCCGACGCGACGCGCGACTGGCGCTTGCGCGCCGAAAGAATTCGGTCCCGCAGCGGTGCCGAAGGAGCCGGTTCGGCAGCAACGGACTTGGCGGTCCGCTCGGCCAGCGTCAACCGGGCCTCCTCCTCGCAAAGCTGATTATGTTCCCGATGTAAGGATTCGCAAACTGGGCATTTCATAGGTTGTCCCGACGGTTATTCTCGCCTACCACCTAACCAGAAAGCAACCAGACCCGGCCTCGGAGTAGTAGATTCAATAGTCTACGAGGCAGCCTTTTCGTCTTTCCACCAACTTTCGATCTTCGGGCGGAAGCGCGAATACAAATATGATGTCAGCAGCAGCAGCAATCCTAGCGCGACAAACGCCGCTGTGCGGAACAGGCGGCTCGCCTCCCATACGTCGTAAAGATAGAGCTTCAGCACCACCAGGCCGATTAACCCCAGTCCGAGGATTCTATCCAAGGCGGACCGCCGCGCCACACCGATGGCGATCAAAAGGACAGCGTATAGGGCCATCAAAATAGAGATGCCGATCGCCATCACGCTATGGCGATCGCCTGGGTTCACAGAGAGGGCCGCCCAATCGCCGAATTCCATCAGGCACGCCGCGAGCATCAGCACATGACCCGTCACGTACGCGGCGCCCGCCACGGGCCGCTCAGCGTCCTTTAGCCACCACGCGCCCAGCCAGAAGCTGACCGCCGAAACCGCGAACGTGAGGAAGCGCACGTTCAGCAGTGGCTGCTCGACGGCGACGCCCATGTCGTAAACGAACAGGCGAACGAACACCAACAGATAAACTAGCGCGGCGCTGAACCAAACCCGGCGTCCGTTGATCTGCCGGCCGATCCACACGAGCGCGGCTGCTTCCAGCGCCCAGCTAAGTGTGATGCTGAATCCGTTGAACTGAATGGGCACGGCCAGCGTCGTGAATGCGAGCGCGACGCCCATCGCCAGTTGCATGGGGCGCGAATCGCCACCTTCGGCCGTCTCCTGGAGCGGGTGCTTTCGGAGTTCCGCAGCTAGCAGCAAATGCACGCCCGCGACGGCGGCGGCCAATAGTCCCATCCATGCGTGATATCGCGACTCCAGCAGTGAATAAGCGCTGGCGAAATAGGCCGCGCCATTCGCCGCCAGGATCGTCAGATGCTGTGTCCGTAGCTTTGCCCTGCGGAACAGTAACTGGAACGGCACCCACATCAGATACATGAGGAACGCGATGTTCAGCAGCCCGAAGATCGTGATGATTTCCGCCGGTTTGCCGTTCGATATTTGCCAGAGTCCATAGGCTCCCCAGAATGCGCCGAACGAGCATACGGCCGCCAAGGGCTTGCGCGCGCGGTCGCAGAGAATCAATCCGGCGGCGCCTGCCAACAGGTTCAGCGTGAGGAACGGCAGAGCGTCGCGCCAGATCGCCGCGAGGCCGAGCGCCGTTAGCAATTGCACCGCGAGGAAGATCCACTCCCATTCGGCAAACGCGAACGTTGCGAAGAACGCGAACGCCGCGAGGGTTGCTACCCCCTGTTTTCCCGGCCGGAACCATTCGTCAAACCATGAAGCGTACAGAATCACCGTGGCGAGGAACGCCATCAGGTCGAGCATCCGCCAGCGTCGCGGACGCGCGATTGCGACGGCGCCCACGTTCAACAGGAATAAATAGCCGAAAAATATCCACGGTGCGTCCTGCCCGGTGCTCAGCAGGATCGGTGTTGCATATCCACCCAGCATTCCCAGCGCGGCGAGCGCCATCGCTTCATAACGCAGCGCGAGCGCGCCTGCCATCGCCGTCACCATCGCCATCAGCAGAAACGCGGCTGCGGGCGGCAACAGATGATAAAAACCGAACGACGCGTAGAACGACAGATAGAGAATCGCGATGCCTAAGCCGGAAATCCCCTGCGCGAAGACCTTTTGATTGCGGCGCGACAAAACATCGCCTGCCGCTACCGCCGCGAAGCCGGCCAGCACGCCCAGAATCACGCGCCCCGTTTCGCCGATCCACTCATTATCGATGGCGTACTTGAAGAAAAATCCCACGCCGATGATCAGCGTGATGACGCCGATGCGATTCACCCACGTCAGCCCCATGCGCGATTCGAGGTGCTGCCCGTGCGGCACCGGCGCCGCGACGCTTGCGGCGAGAGGAATTGGTGGGGGCATCGCCGGTTCGGCGAACGTCGATTGGTGCGCGATGGGAATCTCCCGCCGGCAAGGGCGGCGCAGATTCCACCTGCTCCATCCCGCTTGAGGAAGGCGCGGGGCGGGCGGCCTGCTGCACTATTTGCTCGACAACCGGCGGCGCGGAATCTGATGCTTGAGGTGGAGCAGCCCGCCGCAGAGCACTTTCCAATTCCCACACGCGGTGCGTGAGAGCCGCGATCAGTTCGTTGTTCGATGCGTGGCTCCCGGCTTCATTTCGCAGATGCGATTCGATCCGCCGCAAGCGGGATGAAAGCGCGGCCCAACCCAGGTACGGCAAAACCAAAATCGCCAGCGCCGCGACGGCGATCCACACAAGCATATCCATGGTCTGCCTCCTTTCTGCGACTTCAGTTCGCGCTCAGCGCCAATGCGCTGGCGTTGTCTAATCTGGAATCGGCACTCGTAGCTATGGCAGTAGTTTTTGCGTCCACACATAACCGAAAGATCCAATACACAGCCACTGCCGCAAGAAAATGTTTGCACGTATGGCCGCTAATCG
Source organism: Terriglobia bacterium (assembly GCA_963699945.1). Taxonomy (GTDB): domain Bacteria; phylum Acidobacteriota; class Terriglobia; order Bryobacterales; family Bryobacteraceae; genus Palsa-187. Next base: position 42,029 of record CAVOVW010000015.1, on the reverse strand, counting down.
ACAGATGGGCGTAGATCAAACGGTCGAAGTGCTCGGCGCCTTTCGCCAGCGCGTAGAACGCGAATATGGGAGCGAAGTAGCGCCCGCGTCCCCTTGCTGCCGGGGCGAGCGGCAATATCAACATCGGGCCAAACTGCACGAATGCATAAGGGCGCAGGTCCCCGGTGATTTGCCACCACGCCACGCTCGCAACGCCGCAGATCAAAAGCGCTGAGAGAAGCCTTATGTTGAACCGCTGATTGCCTTCGTTGGCAAATACGCAGGCGAGAAATGACATGAAGACAATCGTCATAGGGAGACGATCCCAAATCAGTCTTGCGTCATTGGGAGCCAGATGATAGTACGCGGAGCCGAAACAGGTCAGCAGGACCCCGGCAAACAGCAGCCGCGCCGCAATTCCACGAGTCTTCAAGAGTCCGATGACGCCGACGATTGCGAATGAAAGATTCGAAACCACGTTCCAGAAATTCGGGATTCCCAAAATCGTACGGCTGTCGGCGAAAGTATGATAGCTTTCATCCTGAGCGAGGGGAGGCACAAAGAGAGCGGTGAATATCCCCAGTAAGACGAGAATTCCCAGGGCAGCGACCGAACGGCTTTTATTCGTTTGAATCATGGCCTCAATTCACCGCGACCGGCCCCTCTTTTGTCGTCCGTGCCGCCGCTGCCGCCAGTTCTTCCGCCATTCGCCTCACGCCGCGTAGATCGAGCTTACCCGTTCCCAGCACCGGAATCGATTCGACCCGATATACGTTCTCCTGTTTGGGAATCCATAGCTTGGGCAACGCCGTTTCGTTCAAACGGCGCCACAGATCGGCGGGACTGACATCGGCCTGCGTATAAAGGACGGCTAACCTCTCTCCGCGCTGCTCATCCGGGATGCCTGTCACTACCGGCGAGCAGCCATGCAGCACTTCTTCGATGGTTTCCTCGATCTTCAAGTGCGGGACCATCTCACCGCCGATTTTGCTGAAGCGCGACAACCGGTCGCCGATATGGAGAAAGCCGTCCTCGTCGACAAACGCCAGATCGCCCGTGACGTAGTAGCCGTCGTGCATCGCCTGCGCGGTGCGCTCTGCGTCGTGCAGATAACCAATCATGCGACTTGGTCCGTTTACCAGCAGCAGCCCTGTTTCGCCGGCCGCCAGCGGAGCGAACGTCTCTGGGTCGACGATGCGCAAGGAAATGTGGGGCAGCGGCCGGCCCACGCTTCCCACCTTGAATCCTGTGTTTCGATCGTCGTTCACATTCACCGAAACCGCAGGTCCCATCTCCGTGCAGCCGTATCCTTCCACCAGCGTGATGCCGAACCGCTCCTGGAACGCTGCCGCGAGCTTCGGGCGCAGGCGCTCCGCGCCCACCAACAGATGCCGGATGCTGGCGAACTGCTCGCGCGTGCATTTGCGCAGGTAGCTCATGCAGAATGTCGGTGTGGAGAGAAACAGAGTGGGACGATGCGAGGCCGACAGTTCGCCGATGGTCTTCGCATCCGTGGGATTCGCGTGAAACACCGCTTTGAATCCGTGCAGCAGCGGGAACCACAGGCCATAGGTGTAGCCGAAGGAATGAAACAGCGGCAGCACGCCGAGCATGCAGTCGTCGGTGCCGACCGAATAGACGTCGCCCGTGGCCTGGGCGTTCGAGATAAGATTCCAGTGCGAAAGCATGACGCCCTTGGGCGTGCCCGTGCTTCCGCTTGAAAAAATAATCGCGGCGATATCATCCGGCGACGCGGATTCGGCCAGACGCCGCGCGGGCAGCCATCGCGCCGACGCCCAGGCTATCGCTTTATTCGCGGCCGTGAACGACGGCAGCACGTCTTCCAGAAACAGCAGGCCGGGTAATTCGGGCAGCTTCGCCTTTTCGAGGAATGCTCGCGAGCTGAGGATGGTCGTGATGCCGCACGTCGACACCGCGTGGCGCATGGCTTCTTCGCCTGCCGTGAAATTCAGATTCACAGCCGTTTTCCCGGCCAGCGTCATCGCGATGTTCGCCAACGCGCCGCCCACCGACGATGGAAACAACAGCCCCACGTTCGCGGAGCCGCCGCACGCCGCAACCACGCGTCGCTTCAGCAGGAGTGCCGCCGTCAGCGTTTCGCCATAGCTCATGAGCTTGCCCGTGGAATCAGCGATGGCCGCGCGTGACCAGTTGCGTTTCGCGGCGCGAATGAATTGCAGCCCTAGCGTTGTGTCCTTGGTTTTTCTTTGCTCCGCGGCGGCAGTTCCCAGTTCGAGCACACGTTGATACATCTGCTCAGCGGAGATCTTGCCGGTCTCCCCCGGCATGTTGATCATCGGTTCTCCGACAAAAACGGTTATGGGTTTGCGCAGCGCTCTCAGCCACGCTCGCCACGAACCGCCGCTCCTGCGGCTGAGGGGATGTCCCCATAGGCCGTCGAGATAAACCGGGACCACCGGAGTGGATTGCTGTCCGCGCAGAATGATTTCGACGCCGCGTTCGAACGGCTTTACGTGAGACGTCGTGGTCAACTCGCCTTCCGGGAAAACGCAGACCAGCTGACCCTGCTCCAATTCCGTTCGGGCGTTTCGCAGCGCGCGCAAGGCTTCTTTCGGAGAACCCTGCGCTAACGGAATCGTTTTGAACAGGCGGCACACGGGATTCAACCACTTGTTCTCATACAGCGGCTGCCACATCAGGAATCGGATGAAACGCGGCGTGGTGCAGCCGATCAGGATGGCGTCGGCATAGGATACGTGATTCGAAACGATCAGCGCGCCGCCTTTTGTCGGAATGTTCGCGGCACCCACGATACGCAGGCGGAACAGCAGGCGCGCGCCGGTCCAGATCACCAGTCTTACCAGCGCCTCCGGCAGCAGCCAGACGATGTAGACGGTTGCCAAAAGCGTCAGGACCCCAAGGCCGAGAAATATTGTCGAAGGGGCAACGTGTAGAACGTCGTGCGCGACATACAGCGCGCCGGACGCGAGCACGACGCCGATCATGTTCAGGAAATTGTTCGTGGCCTGCAGGCGTCCCTTCTCCCCGGGTGCCGATTGCTCCTGCAAAAACGCATTCAGCGGCACGATGAACAACCCGCCCGCGAGTCCGGTCAATAGCAGGCACGCCGCCGTCGCGCCAAACGAATGCGCGAAGCTCAGTGCCACCGCCGATGCTCCCAGCATAGCGGAGCCGTACGGCACCAGCCCGATCTCCACGTGATTGCCCGACAGCCATCCGGCCGCGATGCTCCCGAGTCCAATGCCTATCGCGAGGGCCGTCACCAGCAGGCCGGTGCGCGTTTCGGAAAGATGCAGTGTTTCGCTGCCCAACAACATTACCGTCATTTGAAACAACGCGCCGACGAACCAGAAATACGAGATGCCCACGACGGTCAACCACAGCGGGCGATCTTCGAAGATGCGTTTCGCGCCCGCCCACACTTCCGCGAACGGGTTCCAGCAGAACGGCGTTTGCGATCCTGAGGGCGCTACGCGCGGAATCAGCAGGCTGGTGAGCGATCCCACGACGGCAATCGCGAGCAGCACGCCGCCCAGCAGAAACGGTTCGCCCTTCCAGCGCGCGAACAACAGCGATCCGGCGCTGGTCCCGAGCACGATGGCCGCGAAGGTGGAAAGCTCCAGCAATCCGTTGGCGCGCGTGAGTTGAGTTTCGCCCAGCATCTCCGGTAGGATTCCGTATTTCGCCGGGCTGAAGAAGTTCGCCTGCAGCGCTAGGAAGAACAGCACCACCAGCAACAGCGGCAGGCTGCGCGTTGCCAGCGCCGCCATGCCCACAGTCATGATGGCGATTTCGAACGCCTTGGTCACTTGGAGGACTCGCGTCTTGCTGAACCGGTCGGCTAGTTGGCCGGCATATCCGGCGAACAGCAGAAACGGAATCACGAACACGGCTCCGGCCAACGCCAGGTATCGCGAGCCGAGGAGCTGATCTGCCGCGAGCTCCACCGCGCCCACCGAGACGATCATCTTATATACGTTGTCGTTGAAGGCCCCGAGAAACTGCGTCCATAGGAATCCTTGAAAGCCGCCGTCACGGAGAAGCGCTCCATAACCACTCGTTGTGCCAACGGGATGTTCAACCTGGGATACGTGTGCCATGTCCTGTATTCGGCATTTCGGCGTCCAAAGGTTTACCTGGGAATTAGCCTATTTTTCACATAGTTAGGCATTTAACGCCGTCCAGAAATTACTTGACATGCTCATTTATTGATCAGTTATGTACACTTTATGAATGGCAGTATTTTCCGAACGCGAACGCCGCTTCCTTACAGCCGTTGCGGGCTTGGGCTATGGCAATCCTTTCCTCCCGGAGCGAATCGCTCACGAGCGTGCCGCCCTGGGCAAAGAATTCGTCGATGGCGGCCCGGTCTGGAGCGCCTCCGTGACCGATCCGGACGCGACGCCGCCCAATATCACGTCGGTTTATCAGAAGCTCAACGAGCAGATCGATGATTTGCCGCGCGCGGCTCGCGGCCGCCGCAGATTGCCACGAGGACGAGCTCCGCATTTACGAAGAGAGCGTTCACTACCTTCTTTATCAGCGATACCACCGCGACTTCGTGGCCGCGCGCGGCAAGTGGGCGTTCTATCGTTCTTTCCTCGCGGATTGGGGAAAGTATTGCCACATTCCGGGCAAGCCGTTCGCCAGCGGCTTACAGCCGGCGCACGTCTTCGCGTGCTTCCGGCAGATCCAGCACGCGTTCCATCACATTTACGACAACATCATCGGCAACTCCATGCCTGCGGCGCGGCTGCGGGCGAGCATTTGGCAGTCCATTTTTACGCACGACATGCGGCGCTACCGCCGGACGCTTTACGCGAAGATGGGCGAGTTCCCCACGCTGATCACCGGCCCATCCGGCACGGGCAAGGAGCTGATCGCGCGCGCCATCGCGGGCTCGCGCTACGTCGCTTTCGATCCCGAGCGCATGACCTTTGCCGATCCGCCAGGCGAAAGCTTCGTGCCCATCAACGTCGCGGCGCTTTCGCCGACGCTGATCGAGTCCGAGCTTTTCGGCCACCGGCGCGGATCCTTCACCGGCGCCATTGGCGATCGCAAGGGCTGGCTGGAGGCCTGCCCTTCTACCGGCTCCGTCTTCCTGGATGAATTGGGCGAGATGGATCTCTCGATTCAGGTGAAGCTGCTGCGTGTGATCGAAACCCGAAAATTCTCCGCCGTGGGCGATACCGCGGAGCGCGAGTTTAAAGGCAAGCTGATCGCGGCTACGAATCGCGACCTGGAAAAGGAAATCCGCGCCGGGCGCTTTCGCGAAGATCTGTATTACCGCATGTGCGCCGATCTGATCCAGACGCCTTCGCTGGCCGATCAGATTCAGGATACGCCCGCCGTGCTCCACGAACTGCTGCACTATATGACGCTGCGGACCGTCGGAAAAGAAGCCGACGATGCCTGCCCGAGGTGGAAGCCTGGATTCGCGCGCATCTACCTTCGGGCTACGCGTGGCCCGGTAACTATCGCGAGCTGGAACAGTGCGTTAGAAACGTGATCATCCGCCAATCGTATCGGCCGCTCCATCAGCCTGGGATTACGGCCGAGGACGATTTCCTTGCGCGCTTTCAAGCGGGCGACCTGACGGCGGATCAGCTATTGGCCGTTTATGCCGCTCGTGTTTATCGCCTGAGCGGAAGTTATGAGGAAGCGGCTCGCAGGATGGGCTTGGACCGAAGAACGGTGAAGGCGAAAGTCGAGACGTATTTAAGCAACGCCACCTTAAGCGACACCGTCCGAGTCAAACCCGCCTCCGTCAAACCCACATTAATCAAACCCAGCGAATCGCCGGGCGAAAACTGAATGCGATAGAAGGTGGTTCCTGCGAGGACCTCGGCGGCAGGACCAGCGCTCCGCGTTCAATTCGGCGTAAAAATGCCGCGATCAGGCGGAAAGGCGGCGGGGCTTGCCCATCAACATCATGAAGCCCACGATCATGAGGCCGATTAAGCCAAGGATCCACGTGGGCGGCGCGGGCGTGGGCGTCAACGGATTCGTGGTGATGGAACCGGCCGATACCTGCCGCACTACCGGCGCGGACAAATCGCATGTGGCGTCGTTACAGGATGCTTCGCTCGACGTCGTGTCCGGATCGGCGCCCAGCACCAGTGGAACGGTTCCCCCCGCGTTCGTGAGTACCGAGTTGAAAACCAGATACAGCGCGGGAGTACCTGTCAGGTCGCCCGATCCGACCGCTACCATCAGACTGTATTCGGGCGCGTAGATGTTGGTGCCGAAATGATACGTGGTGCCTGTGCGCGCGCTGCCCGTGGTGGTCGTGATGTTGAACGACGAATAGTGGCCCGTGTCCGCATCATAGACAAATGTTCCGCTGGCAGTTCCACCGTCCGCAAAGGTGACGCCGGATAAAGTCCAGGTTACAGGAACGGCGAACAACGTCGCCGCCGAAAGCGCCGCGAGGGGCAGAATTCGACGAAAAATGCTCATGTTTTACAGATCGTACCATGACTATGCGGAAAACTATTCCGCGGAGCCGGTGCCTTGAGCGCGCGCACGCATTCTGCGATTCTCTTCCACCAGCGCCCGGTTAGCCGCTTCCATTTGTTGCTCGGCTTGTTTACGCTCGCTGATGTCCTGGGAAGTGGCCATCAATCGGATGGGCGTGCGACTTTCGTCCAGCGTCCACCGGCCGCGGGTTTCGAGCGTGCGGACCTCGCCATCGGGGCGCACTATCCGCTCCTCGAAATCGAAAGGACGCGCTTCGCTTCGCGCGTTTTCGATGATGCCTTGCGAGATGCTGCGCTGGTCGGAATGAACCCGCTCCAGGTAGGCCTCGAACGTTGGTGCGAAGTCCTCGGATCGCACTCCGAAAATCCTGCAGTACTCCGCCGACCGCTGAACCTCGCCGGTGCGCAGATTCCACTCGTAGCTGCCCACGCCGGCGACGCTCTGCGCGGCGTTGAGTTGCTCCTGCCGCCGTTTCATTTCTTCCTCGGCCCGGTGTTTGACGATGGCGATGGAGGCAATGGCCGATGCCACGTCTATCAGGCGCAGGTGGCTGGTCCGGGGGCGTCCCGGAGTCCGGAAGTACATAGCGAACGTCCCCAGCACTTGCCGTTGGCCGTCAAAAATCGGCCAGGACCAGCAGGATCTCAGGCCATGCTCTTTGGCGACGGCGCGATAGTCCTCCCATAAAGGATCGGTCTCAATATCCTCGACGGCAACCGGAGAGCGGCGAAACAGTGCCGTCCCACAGGAGCCCGCCTTCGGCCCAATCAATTGACCATCCACGAGACTGGTGTAGGCTTCCGGAAGATCGGGCGCCGCGCCGTGCCGCACGTGCTTTCCGTCGGGATCCAGCAGCAGGATTGAACCCAGCATCCCTTCGCACTCTTTCTGGATGACGGTCACTAGCAGGCTGAGCACTTTCGCGAGCGGTGCGCCGCGCGCGATCAGTTCCAGCACTTTATTCTGGCCTTCCAGGGGAACGGCGTTATCCATCGTGCCTGCGGGGGTGGCTGCGGCGTCTGCTCCAGTGTTCATAGTCCCTCCGGATTCGTGCTCTGAGTGATTCGCCGACGCCCGCGTCAACTATGGCGGGCGTCGTCGATCATGATCAGACAATCCAAATCATACAAGATCCGGGGGACGCGAACGGCGTTCGGGAAATGATCGATAGCCGGACGGAGCAAGCTTTCAAGCCTGCAAGCTTGCTCCACCCTTTCGCTAGCTTTGTTGGTCTGAAAATTAGAACAAAAGTTTCAGAGCAAACTGGATCTGCCGGGACGAGGTCGAGGTTTTGAAAAGCGCCCCCGCACTGGTCAATGGCGATTCTGATTTGACCGACGCTAGCGTACTGCCTGCAAAAACAACGGCGGCGTTCGGGCTGTCCGCTACTCCCACTTCCGGCGTAGCGAAATTGGCATGATTGAAGAGGTTAAAGATTTCCGCACGGAACTCCAAGCGGCCGCCTTCGCCCAGGAATTTCAAACGCGTGTCTTTCGCGATCGAAAAATCCACGTTCGACAGACCGTCGCCACGCAGCGAGTTTCGTCCGACATTCCCAAGGAACCCAAGCGAGGGAAGCATAAATCCGCACGGGTCATACCAGAGATTCGCGGTGCCGACCGGGGTTCCAGGCGCGATACTGCCTCCGCCTGCCAGTGCGCAACCACGGGACACTCCGCTGGTCAAACTATCGGCTGTTACGCCCGGTGCAAAATCCGGCCGGTCGAGCCCGTTTGTACCGCTGCCGCCGAGAGCCTTCGATAGGGAGCGATTACCGTTGAGCACGGGAGAGAACGGGAAACCCGTGCGGACACGTACGATGCCACTGAGCCTCCAGCCATTCGCGAGGACTCCCATTGCTCCTCCGCGGGAGAACTGCGGGAGCGCGTATAGCCCGTTCAAAGACCAATTTTGACGAAGATCGAAAGAACTCGGCGACTTATCGCGTCCACGATACCAGGGATCGGATGCGCCGAAGTGACTCGCCGTGTTTTCGGCGTCGACGATTCCTTGCGTCTCGTCAAGGACCTTCGACCATGTGTAATTGCTTTCAATCTGGAAGCCGTGCGTCAGGCGTCTTCTGACTCCGACTTGCAGTCCGTTGTACCAGGAGTTCGAATCTGCCACCATCCGATTGGCCGTGCTCCAGGCGGTATTCACGCGCGTTTCGGTTCCCAGCCAGCAGTGATTCACAAGATCGAATGTGGTGGCACCGGTATTCACGCAAGTATTGACTCCCCCAACGACGGTAGGTGTGCCCAGTGGACGCGCGGGGTTGCCCTCAGTGCGGCGATACAGATCGACGCCTCGATTGAACGCGTAGGTGACCGTGAGTACAGTATTCGCGGTCAATTGCTGCTCGACTGATAGATTGCCCTGATAACTATGCGGTTGTTGCAGATTGTAGTCGACGCCGCCTGCCGAAATGCTCCCGGTAGTTTGCGGAAGCGTAAGGGGAAGCGTGAAGTTGCCGGGTACCCCGGCCGCGCCACTTCCGTTCACGGTAACTGAGTACGGCCATCCCAGGCCGGCGATGCCGTTTCCATAGGAGGCCACATCGAAGAGTTTCGCCACGCCGCCGCGTAGCGCGGTTTTTCCATTGCCGAAGATATCCCAGGCAAAGCCTAACCGCGGACTGAAATTGAGATACGACGGGTTGACGAACAAGCGGCCCGGGTCATCGGTCGTCTGAAGGCAGCGGGGATCGGCGCATGTCGGCAACCGGTCGACCAACAGATTTCGGATGGCCGAGCCGCGGCCCGTAATTTCGCGCGGCGCGATGAGGAATTCATAACGTAAACCGATATTCAGCGTCAGGCGTGAATTTACTTTCCAATCGTCCTGAGCATAGAAACCGAGAGAATCGTGGCGATACGTGGCGTCCAGAATAGAGTCTGCGGTCTTGCCGGAGAATCGGGCAGAAGTGCCCTGGAGAAAATCGCCCAGTGAATTGAACGTGATGCCGCCCGTGCTCCCTGCACCCGACGTCCAAAAAGGCTTATAGTCGTTCAGCAAAAAGCCGAATTTCAGCGAGTGCGCGCCGTGCGTGTAGTTGATGTCATCGCTCCAGGACCAAACATTTTGGTACTGCTGTATGGGAGCGCTGGGGCGGGTTCCTATCTCGGTAAATCCCGTAATGTCTCCGAAGCCTTTGCCCGCGATGAAATCATATTGCGAACCCGAGACCGGCGACGGTGAAAGGAGCCTGAGTTTCGTTTTGCTAAAGGAGAATCGGCCTGAGTTCAACAGCGTCGGTGAAAAAATATGTGACTCGGAGACCGTCACAAACTCGCTTACGCTGAACCGATCCGTGACGAACCCCGGGTATGCGAGACTCGATGTTTGCGTGGTGTAGTCCTTCGTGTACCGGCCGAACATCGTGTCTTTATCGGAAAGAACGTAATCCAAACGCGCCTGCCCGTAGTATTCATCGGTTGGCCGTGAAAACGAAAAGCTGGTGGTATTCGCATCCACGTTGGGAAGCGGAAACAGCGGGATCCAAGCCTTCACTCTGGGATCGATCGTCGTGCCATTGTCCGTGCGGCATCCGGCGGGAAGCGGTTCCGTCCTGCAGGCCACCGGTATCGTAGGTGCGAGATTCGTCTGCCCGAAGCGCTCCCGCAGCTCCTCATACGTGGCATGGAAGAACAGCTTGTCCTTGATGAACGGACCGCCCAATGCGCCGCCAAAGTTATTCCTCCTGAGCGGCGGCTTTGCAACAGTATCGAAAAAGTTGCGCGCGTCCACGGCATCATTGCGCAAATATTCAAACAACGAGCCGTGAAATGCGTTGGTTCCATTTTTCGTCACGATCGTCATCTGACTGCCCATCGTTAAGCCGTATTCCGCGCTGAACGTATTGGTGACCACCTTCCACTCGCGAATCCCTTCGAGGCCAAGTGTGGTGTTGGCGATGGAACTGGACGTCCCGCCCAGCACGTTGCCCATGACTGCGCCGTCGATCATGTAACTGTTGGAGCGCAATGGCGCCCCGTTGCTGCTATACCACGCGCCGACGAAAGTTCCTCCGGCGGTTGTGTTCTCGCTTCGGGAAACACCAGCCTGGAGAAATGTGAGGTCTATGTAGTTCCGCCCGTTGAGTGGCAGATCCGCGACAGCGGCCGCGGTCACGACGCCGCCGAGCGATGAGCTGGTCGTGTTCACGAGCTGTGCCTCTGCCGTGACCTCCACCGTTTGCGTGAGCTCACCTACTCGCAACGCGAAATTGACTACGGCTTCCTGACCAACTTCAAGGGTCAGTCCCGTTCTGACCTCCGTCTGAAATCCCGACGAAGAAGCACGGATTTCGTATGATCCAACAGGAAGCGCGGCGAACCGATAGCCACCGTCTGTTCCAGACGTCGCTGTTCGCGACGCACCCGTTTCCAGGTTCTTGATGGTGACAGTGGTGTTGGGAACTACTGCTCCCGCCGGATCGCGCACGTCGCCCAGGATCGTGCCCGTTGGCAATTGTGCAAAAGCGAAAGCGGAGAATCCCACGATCGCGGTTAGTAAAGACGCAGATGTCCTTATGCCTTTCATGAATCCCCTCCTTGAATTCGACAAACAAATCCCCTTGTTTGCGAATCCATTACGACAACTGGTCGGAAATCTTACTACCCGCGATCCTGGAGCGCAAGGGCAGCGGCTTTGACAGTAGTGAATTTGACAGAGTTCACTGCTTCAACCGTCACTGTTTGTAGTCTGAATTACGTGGGTCGGTTTTCGAGTCGCGACTCACCCACCCGACGAAACTGCCCGCTACCATCAAATGAGGGCCCACAGACGCTGGTTATGCGGTTTGTGGTAAAAGGAACTGCAATGGCATCGTCAACAACCGTCCGAGGCGACGAACAACTTCGCCGCGCCGACGTGCGGCGCCGCGTGAAGGCGATCCTGGTTGGTTCGGCCGGCAACCTGGTGGAGTGGTACGACCTTTACACCTACTCGGCCTTCGCGCTGTATTTCGCCGGCTCGTTCTTTCCCGGTAAAAATCCCGTCGTGCAGCAGCTGAACGCGGCTGTCCTGTTCGCCATTGGGTTCATCATGCGTCCCGTTGGCGGATGGCTGTTCGGCCATCTCGCCGATCACCACGGGCGGCGCAAATCTCTGATGCTGGCCGTGCTCCTCATGTGCTTCGGATCGCTGATGATCGCGGTGACCCCGACCTATGCGTCGATCGGCCTCGCGGCGCCGGCGTTGCTTGGCCTGGCGCGCGTGATTCAAGGTCTGAGCCTCGGCGGCGAATACGGCGCGAGTGCCGTTTATCTATCCGAGGTAGCCGACGAAAAGCATCGTGGTTTTTATTCGAGCTTTCAATACGTGACGCTGATTGGTGGCCAATTGTGCGCCATTCTGGTCTTGTTGGTCCTGCAGCAGCTCCTGCTGACACCAGTTCAATTGAAGGCATGGGGCTGGCGCATCCCGTTCGCGATTGGGGGTCTGCTGGCGCTGGTCATCCTGGCGATGCAGAGCAGCATGCATGAGACCGACGATTTCCTCGCCGCAAAAAAGATCGCCCGACGGGAAAGCTCCATCAAAGCGCTCCTGAAATACCCGCGCGAGGTTTTACTTGTGGTAGGCCTCACGATGGGCGGCACCACCGCCTTTTACACCTACACAACGTACATGCAGAAGTTCCTGAAGCTATCGGTAGGACTCAACGATCTGCAAACCACGATGGTCACTGGCGGCTCGCTGGTTTTCGCTCTTTTCCTACAGCCGCTGTATGGCGCTCTCTCCGATAAGATCGGCCGCAAGCCACTATTGATCTGGTTCGGAGTGATGGGCACTTTTGCCACGATTCCATTGCTGTATTCGCTGCAGGCCGCGAAAACGGCCTTCATGGCGTTTCTGCTTATCGCGGCCGCGTGGATGATCGTCGCGGGCTATACGTCCATCAACGCCGTGGTGAAGGCCGAGCTCTTTCCCACCAACGTTCGCGCGACCGGCGTGGGTCTGCCCTATGCAATTACGGTTTCCATCTTTGGTGGCACTGCCGAGTCGATCGCGTTGTGGTTCAAATCGATAGGCCACGAGACCTGGTTCTATTTCTATCTGACAACGGTGATCGCCGCGTCGCTGCTGGTCTACGTAACCATGCGCGATACTCAGCGCTCTTCCGCTATGGGACGGCACGAGTAAGGGCCGTCGGCAGTTGCGGCAGGTCGCCCCGTAAGAGCGCTGGCGCAATCGGCCGGTTGGTGGCGCCTCCGTGGTAATGCTAAAATTAAGGCGTTAGAAGCTGCTGGCGCGATTCCCTGCTTTGCTGACCCGAATTACCAATATGAAATTTTTCCTTCGCTGGCCTTTGTTCCTGATGGCCATGGCGATGCCCTCTGCGATCTTTTGCCAGACTACCGCGTCGTCCAGAGAAGAATCCTCTGCCCAGCGGATTGCATTGGCCACGCGCGAAGTTGAAAGAATAAAGCCGATGGTGGAAAGTGGCGTGGAGGCGCCGATTCGTCTCGCGCAGGCCGAACAGGATTTGGCGGACGCCCAGGATCGCGCCCTTCTGGATCGCGTACAGTACGCCGACTCGGTCCATGCGGATGCGCAGGGCGACGATGATATGATCGCTGCCGCGGAGCGTCGCGTGAGCCGCGAAAAAGAGCGGATCGAACAACAGAAGAAATTGATTGCCGACGGGCTGGTGGCATCGCGCGACCTCACCTCGTTAGAGGGGGAGCTGAGTCAGCGGCAATTGGATCTTTACTGGGCGCAATCCCGTGTTCAGTTTCGCCAGCAATCGGACGAGTTGGCAAAACGGCGAGATGCGATCGCGATCGCCCAGGAAGCGGCGCGCGTGGACTACGAAGACTTCTCCGTCGATGGGATGGAGCACTTCGACGGAGCCGGTAGTTTTGACGAAGAGCGGGATCTTAAGACGCTCGCAGCGGCTTACGAAACCGAATTTGCTCATGCTTTGCCGATTAGCGCGGATGGAGAAACGGAGCTGCATCGGTCCCTGGGATTCGATCACCGCGGCAAGATCGACGTCGCGGTGGACCCGAATGAATCCGCAGGAATCTGGTTGCGACGCTATCTGCGCGCACGGCAGATCCCCTACTTCGCGTTCAGCCGCGCGATCCCCGGCAAGGCAACGGCCGCGCACATCCACATCGGCACGAGTAGCACGCGCCTGAGTGGGGCCGGTAGCGCGCGCCTAGGAAATTCCGGCAGAACGCATTCCGTTACGGCCGACTAAACGTACTCCCTACGGCTGTTCTTTTGCGGGCGCCCCTAACTCAATTTCAAACTGTTTAGGTTTTGAAGAATCAGAGCTGTTCTCCTGCCGTACGCTCACCCGCACCCGGTCCCCCGGCTTTTTGTTCCACAACGCCAACCGAGTGTCGGCGACTTTGCCCACTGCGTGACCGTCAATATCGGCGATGATCTCGTTCTTCTTCAGCCCGGCCTTCGCTGCGGCGCTGTCGCGAGTCACCGAAAGGATGAAACATTCGCCCTTCCGCTCGCTGAGCTTTACTCCCAGAACGCCGGCGGGAGGTAACGCCTCTTTCTCACTGAAAAGAAGATAATCCGCCATATGCGGAGCGGCAATCCCATCCGCACTGTTGATCACGATCGCGATCGTCGCATGAGTACGCCGTTGAACCCGCTGCGGAATGCCGGAACCGAATTCCACGTGTCCCGAACCGGCGAGCACCACCATGCTGGCATCCGGATGTCCGTTCAAATATGTCGAGGCCGCTTCCGCCATTCCCTCATCCCACACCAACTGCGCTTCCACAAAACGGTCAAAGTCGCCGGGCTTGGACGGCCCGTGAGCTTCGAAGGCTTTGCGCAAACGGTCTCGATACGCCTCGTCAGCCGGTACGATTTCTTTTGGCAAATAGGCACGCTGCTGTTCGGTGAGCGCGCTGATCCCAACCTTGAAAACCGATGAGGACAGCGCCGCTGGCACATTGAGCGCCCGCACGGGAATGTGCTCTTCGCGCGCATACCGAAAGATGGGGGCATACAGACGATAGTCGTATCCCCAGCGCTGAAAGTATTCGGTAGCACGGAGAAATTCGGTTTCATCGATCCGTCCGGCGATGTACTCGTCTACCGGCTGTTGAAAGGGTTGCTGAAAATACTCCACTCCAATCACCAATTGCGGGTTCGTCCGGTGAAGGCGCTTGATCAGCTCCAGCTGGTTTAAGTGATGATCGTAGCGGTCGTGCGTCTCGCCGATCAAGACGACACGAGTGCTGGCGACGCGCGCCGCCACTTCGTCGAGGGTGAGCGTCGTACTGACGTCAAGCGCTTCCGGCGCCCTCCGGTCCTGCGCATGCAACGATGACCCAAACTGCAGTAGGGCGACGAGCAGACAAACGCGGCACTCGAGCCTCATGCTTCGATCATCATCCTACGGCGCGGCACTAGGCCCCTAAACCTGCGCGGCCTTCAGCGCTGCCAGTACGCGAGGCGCACGGAATGGAACTCGCCGCAGACGAACGCCGGTGGCATCATGAATCGCGTTGGCGATTGCCGCAAGCATCGGCTTGCAAGCCGTCTCTCCCGCGCCGTACGGAGCCAAATCCGGCCGGTTCGGATTCGGATCTCCATTGATCAAGACAACGTCGAGCCGTTCCGGTGTATCGGCGTTCGTCAGCGTCGGATGCGAATTCCAATCCACGCTCGTGACCTTCTCGGTGTCGAACTGCACTTCTTCGTGCAAGGCGCGGCTCACGGAGTGGAGCATCGCGCATTCCACGGTATGGCGTAATGATTGAGGATTAATCATCAGTCCACAGTCATGCGCGCAGACCAAGCGCTTCACCCAAACGTGTCCTGTCCGGCGATTCACTTCCACTTCGGCGATTTCGGCAGCGATTGTCTGTCCGCGGAACGCGTATGCGATCCCGCGCCCTGTCAGAATTTCGCCGGTGCCACGACCCTTCGGCGAAGGGCGGCGATCCCATCCATACGTTTCCGCCGCGGACTTCAAAGCGGCAATCGAACGCGCGCGCTTAAAGTTGGCATCGTCACCCGTGCCGGATGTCAGAAGCTTCATACGGAATTCGTACGGATCAGCTTTGGCGGCCACTGCCATTTCGTCGATGAAAGATTCCGCGGCAAACGTGGATTGCGGGCCGTTGGGATCACGAAGATTCCCCGTGCGTAGCGGCGTCTCCCACACCATCGGCAGACTCACGACGTGCATTCCCATGCGCCGGTGCGGAATTGCGTACATTTCGCCGGGCAGCGAGGCACTGCCAGCCGCTGGTGTCTCGCGCCGGATTCCCATCAGCTGCGCGATGAGAACCGTATCAGCCTCGTTGTAGCCAACGTGGTTATAGTCGGCGGAGCGAGCGTCATAGTCAAGAGCGACAAGGTTTCCGGCCGAGTCCAACGCTCCGCGCAGCTTGACCGCGAATGCCGGCGCCTTCGTGTCCCACGCGGTCTCTTCGCTGCGCATCCACTGCATCCGGACCGGACGGCCGATCTCCTTCGCCATATAAGCAGCCTCGGCTCCGGCATCCTCCGCCGCAGTACGGCCGAAACCTTGCGGGCCTTCCATCCACACAACACGTACCTTCTCGCGGGGCATCCCGAGGAACGCGGCCACGCCGAGACGCATTCCGTACGACTTCATGTCGTTCGAATAGATGGTCATGAGCCCATTCGATGGGTCCGCCAGTCGCATGTGCCGGACTGAAGGAGGTGTGCCCCTGGAACGGAATGTCGTAGTCGGCTTCAATCACCATCGCGGCGGCCGTAAACGCAGTTTCCGGGTTCCCGACGATGACGGGCTTCGAACTCGATTTCGGCGTCACCTCGCGCATGTAGTTGAACAAGTTCTTCCGAAGAAGGAAAGGGAGGCGTGGCCGGCCTGTCCCAATTGACCTACGAGCTTCTTCGCTGCGTTGATGGCCTGTTCTTCGCGCTCGCACACCACCGCTACGTAGTTGCCCTTGCTCACCACCTTGACGAATCCCGGAAGATTGCGAACCGACGATTCGTCGATGCTCACCAGCTTCGCGCCCGCCAAGGGAGGCTTCACGTTGCGCGCGTGAACCATGCCCGGCAGCTTCACATCCACCGCCCATTTCAGCGATCCATCCACCTTCGCGGGGATATCGTAACGCGGCGGAGTCTGGCCGACGTTCTTGAACTCCTGCAGGGCTTAACGCGTGCCTTGCCCGTCGTCGCGTTGATATTATTCCCGGTCAGCGTGACATTAAATCGCTTGCCGCCGATCAGCTCTCCATAAGTTACGCGCTTCGACGGATCGCTCTTAACGGTGATGACGCCGTCGCTGACGGCGAGTTGATTCACCGGCACGCCGAGCCGCGCGCTTCCCATTTCGAGCAGCACGCGACGGCCTTCGGCCGCCACCCGCCGCATGGGCCAACTGTCGCGCTCCATTGCCGTCGAACCGCCGGAACCGCCCTGATCGACGGTGACATCGGTGCTGCCCATGATGCACGTGGTCTTCTCAAAGGCGACATCCAATTCGTCAGACATGATCTGCCGGAAAGATGTTCCGGTGCCTTGGCCGCAGTCAGTTTTGCCGACCGAGAACGTGGCGGAGTTGTCCTCGTGGATGACGATCCACGAATCCACTTGCCTGAAATCTGATCGGGGTAAGGCCCCGCGGTGACTGAGCAGCTTGCGCCTTCGCCTGACGCACCAGCGCGCCGGGACCCACTGCTGCGACGCTGATGGCGAACAGGCCGGCGCTCTTCAGCAGCGTCCGACGCGATGGCGTGCCGCCGACTTTCGCCAGCGCGTTTTCGATTTGCTCCGGAATCTTCGGTGAAGCTTCTCATGCCAGCACCTCTTTCGTGGAGGCCGAATGCTCTTCGGCGATCATGCTTAGCCGCGCGCTTGATGGCGGCTTCACGCGGTAGTACGTCATGCAGCGGCACAGCGTACGGTTCATTGCTTCGCGAATCTGCGCGTCCGACGGCTTCGGGTTTTTGTCCAGCAGCGCCTTGGCGGTCATGATCTGTCCGTTTTGGCAGAAGCCGCATTGCGGCACCTGCTCGTCGATCCAGGTCTGCTGCAGCGGATGCAGCTTGCCGTTTTTCGCTAAGTCCTTCAAGCGTAGTGACCTCGCTCTTAACGGCAGAAGCGGGCATGACGCAGGATCGCATCGCGGCGCCGTTGACGATCACAGTGCAGGCCCCGCATTGTCCCAGCCCGCAGCCGAAGCGCGGACCCTGCAAACCGATATCATTGCGCAGGATATAGAGAAGCGGGGTCGACGGATCGGCATCGACTCGTATGCGACGTTCCATTTACCTTTATTGTTAGACTCATTTTTCGCCCTCTCACGAATCTTCCGGACGAATTGATTTTAGCAGCATGGGTTGACGGTTAAGAGCCAAACGGGCGGCAGGGCTTTCATCGTGGACGCGCGGGGTTTCTGCCCCGCGATCGCGTCTCGCGATGAACTATTTTTGGGCGCGCAGATCGAGTCCGAAGGAAGGCTTCTCTCGCGTGCCGGTAATTTTGATGGGTAGCACCGCGCCTGCATCTTTCTTTGCAAAAAATGGATCGACGGCCTTCAACAGGAACGATTTAAAGCCGGTGACCGTATGCGATAGCTTTGCTTCCAGCCTCGCTTGACCGTGAAAGTCCAGGTCGCCGCCCTCAAGCTCGTATGTGCCATTCAGCGCCACCTTCACCCCGGGCACTCGAAAGGACAAGGCCTGAAACGTCATCGTACCTTTGTCGAGTTTGAACTGGCCCGCGAAGTCCGACGCCACGGTGTCTGTGGCGGGCTCCTTGGGCTGCCCCTTTCCCCGATGACTCAGCTGGTTCACCTTCTGTTGAAGATCCAATTTTGAGAAATGAGCAGATGCGATTTTAAACCCGCCATCGAGTTTCAATTTCTCGGCCATGTCAACGTCCCCGGGCGGAATGACCAATTTAGTGCGAAAGGCAATCGCACCCGTCATCGTCGGGTTGCGTCCTTTTACTCCCAAGAGAAGCATATCTTCCAGGCGCCCATCCTCTACCGTGACATCGAGAGAAACGGTTTTACCCTTGACGCCTTTTACTCCGACAACGCCGCCCCGAGCGATCAGCGAAGAGTGGCCGAATTGACCGGTGACGGGTTGCAACAGCGTGTTGCCATCGGTGCCGTCAATGATGGCGTGAAATTGCGTTGTGAGGTGAACGGGATTGCCGGCGACTTTGACGGTGAAATCCGGCGTATCCGTTTTGCCCTGGGCCTCAATGCGCTCCAGTACGCCGTTGTAGCTTCCCTGTGAAGATAATATTCCTGAGATGCCTTTGAACACGGACAGGTCCGCGTTCTGGAATATATAAGTTCCTTGTACGGGAGTGTCGCCCGGCTCCCCAGTGGACCAGGGCCCGAATTTTCCCGTGCTTTCGATATCGCCCGGCGGTTTCGCGTTCGTTAGCGTGGCCTGAAACGACATCGGCGAATAGGGACCGGCATCATGCAGAGTTAAGCGTCGGATGTCCCACTCCAAAGGCTCTTTCTGCGGATCCTGCGGCAGCGTTTTTAACACTGTGCCGTCAGCGATGATCTCTTCGATCACGAAGCCCACGATTCTCTGGGAATTGGATTTCTTCTCGGCCGGCGCGCGTTCGGATTTCGGCGGCACCGTGACTTCCAGTCCTTCCAGCCGGACGCGGCGGATGCGTCCGCGAAGCAGGCTGGTTAAGCCCGCCTCTGCTGAGAGCCTGCGAATGTGAATCAACGGAGGCAGGTCTTTCCGGCCCCGGTAGTGCAGCACAAACTCATCACCGGTCAGGCGAAAGCGCGGGAACACCTGGACGTTGAGATCTTTGAATTCGAGGTCGCTAGCAAACTTACTTTGCAGCCCTTGCATCGCACGGTCGCGCGCCCAGCGCGATAGTGCTCCGTTGGAGATCCAAGCCACGGCGGCCAGAACCAATAAAACGGCCGCGGCGGTAATTCCCCATTTGATCGCCGGTCTCCGAAAAGCCGCGGAAGTCACTACGTAATTATGAGCATTCGAAATGCCACACTCCCCGCGAAATATGGATTCGACTGATAAAAACGCGTATCGTGGCAGTCGCGGACGGCTACGGAGTCGCCTGCGGATAGATCACGATCTCGACACTTCCCTTAGAATCGGAGTCTTCGGATTTGCCCAGGCCCAACGTCTTTACCTTGGTATCGTCCATTCGGAAATTGTTAATCAGGTAGTCGCGAATCACCGTGCTTCGTGCCTGGGTCAGCGTGCGATCTTTTTCGGTGTCTCCCTTAGCGCCTGACGAACAGGCGATCACCACCAAAGAGAACTTCTGGCTTTGGAGAAACTTTGCGGCTTCGTCGAGCAGCTTCTGATTCTTTAGCTTCGCTGTGTCGGGTTTGTCGAAGAGCTGCGTTGGGTTGTAATCAAAAACTTTCGAAGGAGGACTCGCGGGCAACGCGGAAACCTCGTTCTTCGTCAATTCGCTCGCATCCTGATATCCGCGGTCTTTGAAGAAGCCGCGAAGCAGGAAGTTGTGCTTCAATGCTTCCGCGTCCTCGTGCAGTGCCGTGGCGCCGGCCGCGGCCTGTTTGTAAACGGTCTTATCGTTCACCAGCGCTCCTACCGTTCCCTGGCCGCGATTGATTTTTCCGCTGATCGAGCTCAGATTGCTGGCGGTGTCCTGAATGCTCGCCATGGCTCGTTCGGTGGTATCCAGAATGTGGTCGGCTTTTTTTGTGAGCTGTGAAAATTCGAACGGCGGCACGCTTCCAATGGTGTCTCCACTTTTGAGCCGCGGCGCGTCGTCGCTTCCGAATGACACTTCGACGTACTTGTCGCCTAAAAGTCCCTCGGATTGAATCGAAGCAATGGAATCTTTCTTAACTATGCCCCGCGTCGAGCCATCCAGATTCATCACGACCGTGACTCCGCCGTTTGGCCCCTTGGGAAGAACGATCTTGTTCACAACTCCCGTACGAATGCCGCCCACTCGCACGTCGGCTCCTGCATCCAACCCTGCAACGTTCTGGAAATCGGATTTCACTTGATACGTGGAAGAAAACATCGATTCCTTGTCGCCGATCAGAAATACGCCGGTGGCCAGAATCAGCAGCGTCACGATGATGAACAGACCCAGGCGAGCTGTCGATGACATAAACGCCTCCTATGCCGCATCCCGCAAGAAGCGCGTGACGAACTGATTGTCGCTTCGCTGCAGATCCTCGAACGTTCCTTCGGTCAGAATGTTCCCCTCATGCAGCACCACCATCCGGTCCGCAAACGCGCGAGCTCCGTGAATATCATGTGTAACCACGATCGACGTCATCTTGCGCTCCCTCTGCAGCTTCGAAATCAATTTCCCCACTTCACCGGCGGTGATCGGATCCAGACCCGACGTTGGCTCATCGCACAACAGGATCTCCGGCTTCAGCGCCAGGGCGCGCGCCAGGCCCACGCGTTTCTGCATGCCGCCGGAGATCTCGGACGGCATCTTCTGGAAATCATCCTGGCCCAGCCCCACGCTCTCCAGGAGCGCCCGCGCCTGTTCTTTCCGATCCGAATCGGAGAGCGCGGCGTGCCTCACCAAAGGAAATTCCACGTTCTGCTCCACCGTCAGCGAATCATATAAGGCCCCTTGCTGAAACAGGAAGCCGATCTTTTTGCGAATCTCATCCAGACGCTGTGTGTCGAGACCTGCGATTTCCTGACCCAGAATCCGGATGACGCCCGAGTCCGCCGGTTGAAGGCCGATGAGCAGCTTTAAAAGGACGCTCTTGCCGGTGCCGCTTCGCCCTAACACAGCCACCGTCTCTCCGCGTGCCACCGTCAAGCTGATGCCGTTCAGGACTTTCTTCTGGCCGAAAGACTTGCATAGGTTGCTTACGACAATCGGAGGCGTAGCGCTTTGACTTGGCATAGATCACGAGAAAAAGATAACCATGACGCGCACCAGCAGCACGTCCGCCAGAATAATGAATAACGAAGACAAGACGACAGCACGCGTGACCGACCGGCCGACGCCCGCCGTTCCGCCTTCTGTGCGCATGCCCTGAAAACAACCGATCACGCCGATAATCAGTCCGAAGATCGTTGTCTTGAACGTCGGAAACAGGAAATCATCGAAGCCTACGTTCTTCATGCCCCGTTCTATAAATAGGTGCAGCGAAATCGGCTCGGAAAGAGTGCTGGCCACCCACCCACTGATGATGCCGAAGAAATCCGCGGTTACCGTCAGCAGAGGAAGCGCCACAATGCACGCTAGAATTCTGGTCGCCGCCAGGTATTTATAGGGGTCGACGGCTGACGCTGTCATCGCGTCGATTTGTTCGGTCACTTTCATCGAGCCCAGTTCCGCGCCTATGCCCGCACCGATGCGACCGCTTAAGATCAACCCCGTAATCACCGGCCCCGTCTCTTTAACGAGCGAAAAAATGATCACCGCCGGAAGTAGGGACTTCGCTCCAAAGCGGCTTAGACTATCGCGCGTTTGCATCGCGAGGACCACGCCCGTCGCGGCGCCCGCGAGCGCCACCAACGGGAAGGATTTGGAACCAATCTCGTCTAATTGACGTATGAGCTCACGCCCTTCAAACGGGCGTCTGAACGCGGTGTGGCCAAGGTGGGCCATGAACCGGCCCAATTCCCCGAACCACACCAGCAGCGAATTGGTGATGTCCTTAACGTCCATCGGGTAGCCTCATTGCCGTTCGAGGCCCCGGCGATGACAATCACGCCGGCAGCGGCTCAAGCGGCGGCTCAAGCGGTGGATCGACCACATCGGGATCCGGATCATCCGGCTCCGTAGGGGGCGGGGGCCGATACGGGTCCTTCGGGCTCGGATCGGGCAGTGGCGGCTTGGGATCAAGCTCGCCCGCAAACATCGCTTGCGCGGAAGCCTTTTCGATCGCGCGCGGCCAAGCCATTCATGTCTCCGTTAATGCTTGCCTACGTGGCCGCGTCCATCGCGAACTTCATTGCCTTTGAAGTGGTCAATCTTATCGAGACGCTTCGATGGCTCGGGTTTTGCGCCACGTTCAGGAACTGGGCCTTTATAACCGTGTTCCGGATGAAAGCGGTTATCTACCTTGCCGTGGAAGTTGGCGGGGCCGTGAAACCACGGGCCGGCGCCAATGAAAACGCCGCCCGAAAACCATTCGGGGCCGTAATATCCATAAGGAGCGCAACCATAGGGGGCCGTATCGTAGTAGCCGTAAGGGCAAGCGGGAGCGACCCCGATGTTGATCCCGACGTCCGCCGCTTTCGCCGCGGGGACGGTTGCCGTAAGACCAATACCCACAACAGCCGCCCCCAAAAGAAGTGTCAATTTCCGCACGGTACGCATAAATGTACCTCCGGCCTTGATGCTGCACTTTCCGGGCCAACTCTCGAAAACGCCCGGCAACTCGACAGGTACGCAATATTCCGATCAAGTAAAAACTTCCGCGTAAGAGCGATTTTGCCGTCTGTTCCAAATCTGCGTAGTAGCACGGCGGCGGTAGGCGGCGAACATTCGATTAATCGCAAGAGTCGGAGATACTTGAGGCGCGGACGATTAACCGAACTTTGGCACCTTCCGTGCACTTGTCCGGGCGAGAGGAGAGTTTTCAGCATGAACAAGCCATTTATAATGTCTTTCGCGATTGCCGGCCTGCTAAGCATCCCGGTTTTCGCGGCGGACAGAGAAGTCAAGGTTGACGACCGTTTAGACGCTGCGGCCGATACGATCGCGGATATGATGCATGCTTCCGACAAGGGCATTCCCCAGGACTTGCTCGACAGGGCGCACTGCGTTGTGGTCGTGCCGGGCATGAAGAAGGCCGGGTTCATCGTCGGCGCGAAATACGGGCGTGGTTTCGCAGCGTGCCGGCATAGCGATGGACGCGGCTGGAGCGCTCCGGCCGGTATCCGCGTAGAAGGCGGCAGCTTCGGTTTTCAGATCGGTGGTTCAGAAACGGATATCATCCTGCTTGTCATGAACGACGGCGGAATGCGTCACCTGTTATCTGATAAATTTACAGTCGGCGCCGAGGGAACTGTAGCCGCAGGTCCCATCGGCCGCAATGCAACTGCCCAGACGGATGCCAAGCTGAGCGCGGAAATGCTGTCCTACTCGCGGGCTCGTGGGTTGTTTGCCGGTATAGCCCTGGACGGCGCTACACTTCGTCCCGACGGAGAAACGAATCGGGAGCTTTATGGACGCGACGCGACCAATCGCGAAATCCTAACCGGCGATTTCAAAACGCCAGCCGCGGCGGAACGATTTAAACACGCGTTAAATCGAGAATCTTTCAACCGCAACTAAATAGAATCGATTTGTTCGATCACTTTTTTACGCGGGGAGGTTCGTACCTCTCCGCGCTTTTTTTTGTCAGCCGTTCCGATAATCGTGCTCGACGTGCATCGTACGGAGCGAAGTTCGAATGTTTCGATCGTTTTCTCAGCCATCCCCATCGAAGCCTCCGAATCTCCCTTTTACCCTCGAATCAGCGAAGCAGCCGCATTTCGGAATCCCGAGCGCAGGAATAAAAAATGTCCAAAGAGCTCGGCGTGCGCATCGTAAATAAAAACCTAACACTTTCTTTACGGCACTCTTACATCCGGTTCCTAGACTACGTTCATGTACCGGCGAGTTTTCATGCATTTGGCTACCGGACGCGACCTAGCGCAGCAATAAGAGCGCCTTCGAGCTGAGGCGACTTTGCCGAAGCTTGGTCGTCTTAATTGAGTTGACGAGACCGGCCTTCGGCATTCTCGGATGCTGGTCCCGAGCGAATACCCTGAGCGATGGCGCAAATATTCCACCGCAGCGCGAACAGCCTGGCCAAGGTCAGTATCGTCGGGGCGCTCCTCGCAGCGGGTGGAATTCTTTGGGCCGCATATCGAATCGACCAAGGGTCGTTCATCACGGACGTCGCGGTGGCGAAGGACCAGCCGGTGCCGTTCTCGCACAAACATCACGTCACCGACGACGGCATTGATTGCCGATATTGCCACACCTCGGTGGAAAGCTCCGCTTTCGCCGGCCTGCCCTGCCACCGAGATCTGCATGACATGCCATTCGCAGATCTGGACCAACGCCGCAATTCTGGAACCGGTGCGCGCGAGTTGGCGAACGGGACAGCCGCTGCAGTGGACCCGGATCTACGATCTGCCGGACTTCGTCTACTTCAACCACAGCATCCACGTGAATAAAGGTGTCGGTTGTTCGACGTGCCACGGGCGCGTGGACCAGATGCCGCTGACGTACAAGGCCAACACGCTGTACATGCAGTGGTGCATCGAGTGTCATCGCGATCCGGCGAAATACATTCGTCCGCGAAATCAGGTCTTCAATATGGCTTACCAATATCCTTCCAACCAAAAGCAGCTGGGAACCCGCTTGATGGCGGAAAACAAGGTTCAAAGCCTCACAGACTGCGTCACATGCCACCGCTGAACATGAGCTCGAAACTAAATCTCGACGAGTTGCGCCACCGCTTGGACGGCGCGACCGGCCCACGATACTGGCGCGGCCTGGAGGAGTTGGCGGAAACCGAGGAGTTTCGCGCCTTCGTCGAAGATGAATTCCCTCACCGGACTCCCGACTGGAACTCTGCGGCTTCGCGCCGCCGCTTCCTGACTTTGATGGGAGCATCGCTGGCATTGGCCGGCGCGTCGTCCTGCACCAAGCAGCCGAAGGAAGTGATCGTCCCTTACGTGCGCCAACCGGAGGAAGTGGTGCCCGGAAAGCCCCTGTTTTATGCAACCGCGATGTCCACGGCGGGCGTCGCTACCGGCCTGCTGGTGGAGAGTCATCTGGGCCGCCCGACCAAGGTGGAAGGCAATCCCGATCATCCGGCCAGCCGGGGAGCCACGGACATATTTATGCAGGCCAGCGTGTTGACGCTGTATGATCCGGATCGCTCGCAGACCGTAATGCGCGACGGCTTCATAAATAACTGGGGCAGCTTTCTGACGGCGCTCTCCGGCGCGCGCGACGTCGCGGACCTGAAGAAGGGCGATGGCTTCCGGATCCTGACGGGCACCGTGACTTCGCCAACGCTGCACGCGCAACTGGAACAGTTTCTCGCCGCGTATCCGAACGCAAAGTGGCACCAGTGGGAACCATGCGGGCGTCACGCCGAACGCGCCGGATCGATGGCCGCGTTCGGAAGCTATTGGAACACGGTTTACCATTTCGATCGCGCCAGCCGCATCGTATCGCTGGACGCTGACTTCCTGGCTCCCGGTTTTCCTGGAAATTTGCGCTATATGCGGGATTACACCGCGCGGCGCCGGGCGGCCGCCGCAAGCGCCTCCTCCGAACCTCCGCGCCTGTACGTCGTGGAGAGCGCTCCCTCCATCACCGGCGGCATGGCCGAGCATCGCTTCCGGATGCGCGCGTCGGAAGTGGAGGCTTTCGCGGACGCCCTCTTGAACGGTTCGCGGCGCGCCGCGGGAACAGGCCATCGCGAGAGATCTGGAGCAGCATCCCGGCGCAAGTATTGTGGTCGCTGGAGAATTTCAACCTGCGCGCGTCCACGCCATCGCGCACGCTCTGAACCGGCGTCTGGGCAACGTGGGTAAGACGGTGATCTACACGGATCGCGTAGAGGCCACGCCCACCGACGAGGTTGCTTCGATACAGACGTTGGTGTCCGACATGACGTCGGGCGCGGTGGAGACGCTGCTGATCCTGGGCGGCAACCCGGTTTACGACGCACCTGCCGATCTGAACTTCCTGGAGGCGCTCAAAAAAGTAAAGCTTCGGGCGCACGTCGGACTTTACACGAATGAAACGGCCGCGTGGTGCCAGTGGCATATTCCCGAGGCTCACTATCTGGAATCGTGGAGCGACGCGCGCGCCTGGGATGGCACAGCATCGATTGTCCAACCGCTGATCGATCCGATGTATGGCGCCCACACGTACCACGACATTTTGAACGTGCTGAATAAGAAGGCCGACGCTTCCAGCCACGACACGGTGAAGCAATATTGGAGCACCCAGCATAAAGGCACGGACTTCGAAGATTTCTGGCAGATCACGCTGCATGACGGAGTGGTGGCAGGCACTGCCTTCTCCGAAAAAGATCCGCCCGCCCCGAAGATCCCCGAACGCGCGACGAACACGGACACGGGACTTGAAATCACGATCCGGCCCGACCCGACGATCGGCGACGGGGCGTTCGCAAACAACGCGTGGCTTCAGGAATTACCGAAGCCTCCCAATAAGATGACCTGGGATAACGCGGTGTGGATCTCGCCGCGGACGGCGCAGAGGATGGGGATCAATACCGGCGACATATTGGCGCTGAGCGTCGGAGGGCATTCCGCGCAGGGACCGTGCTGGGTGCAACCCGGCCAGGCCGACGAATCGATCGCCGTCCACTTGGGATACGGACGCTCCGCTGCCGGACGCGTCGGCAATGGCGTTGGCTTTAACGCATACGCGCTGCGAACATCGCGGATGCTGGATCACGGCGCCGGTGTCGCAATGAAACGCGTTGCGCAAGGCTACGAATTCGCCAGCACGCAGATCACGCAAACCATGGAGGAACGCGACCCGTTCCGCATGGGAACGTTCGAGGAATATCACAAGGATCCCGATTTCGCCACTCCTGAAGAGGAGCATGTTCCGCCCGGCATGACGATGTTTCCCCTGTGGCCCTATCCGAATCACAAGTGGGGCATGTCCATCGATCTGACGGCCTGCACAGGATGCAACGCCTGCATGGCGGCGTGCCAGGCCGAAAACAATATCGCCATCGTGGGCAAAGAGCAGGTGGCCATGGGGCGTCACATGAACTGGATTCGCGTGGACCGGTATTTTTCGGGAAGCCTTGACGATCCGGAAATGAACTTCCAGCCCGTACCCTGCATGCATTGCGAAAACGCCTTGTGCGAATTGGTGTGCCCGGTGGCGGCCACAGTGCATAGCAAGGAAGGCTTGAACGAGATGATCTACAACCGGTGCGTGGGCACGCGCTATTGCTCCAACAACTGCCCCTACAAAGTTCGCCGGTTCAATTTTTTCCTATTTTCCGATTGGCAAACGCCCAGCTTGTGGGGCTTGCGCAATCCGGACGTGACGGTGCGCAGCCGCGGCGTGATGGAAAAATGCAGCTACTGCGTGCAGCGCATTGAACGCGCGAAGATCGACGCCGAAGAAGCGAATCGACCGGTGAAGGACGGCGACATTGTTACCGCGTGCCAGCAAGTGTGCCCCGCCGAGGCTATTGTTTTCGGCGATATAAACGATCCGAAGAGCCGCGTTGCGCGCCTTAAGGCCCAGCGGAGGAACTACCTCTTACTGGAAAATTTGGATACACGCCCGCGCACAACCTACCTCGCACGGCTGCGCAATCCGAATCCGGAGTTGGAAAAAGGATAGGGCGTGGCCGACGAAACCCAAACACGCGGAACGGCGGTCCTGGACCCGGGTCCGGAGAAGGTCCTTGGACCGGGTCACGACTACGGCTCGGTTACCGACAAAATCAGCGGCGTGGTGTATCAGCCGTTTTTGCGAACGCCAAAAAGGATGTTCGTTGGCTTCGCCTGCGCCTTCGTGCTGATGAACGTACTTCTCGTCGCCGTCACGTGGCTTTTCATCCGCGGCGTCGGCATTTGGGGCATTCGCATTCCCATTGCGTGGGGCTTCGCGATTGTCAATTTTGTCTGGTGGATTGGAATCGGCCACGCGGGCACTCTCATCTCCGCGATTTTGCTGCTGTTGAAACAGGATTGGCGGACGTCGATCAATCGTTTCTCGGAAGCCATGACTTTATTCGCGGTTGCTTGCGCGGGGATGTTCCCGATTCTGCATCTGGGAAGGCCCTGGCTCGCGTACTGGCTGCTGCCCTATCCCAACACGATGTGGCTTTGGCCGCAGCCGCGAAGCCCTCTCATTTGGGATGTGTTCGCGGTGTCTACATACGCTTCGGTGTCCTTCCTGTTCTGGTATACCGGGCTGATTCCGGACTTCGCCACCATGCGGGACAAAGCGAAGAAAGTGCTGCCGCGGAGACTTTTCGGCGTCCTCGCCATGGGCTGGCGCGGGTCCGCCAAACATTGGGCGCGCTATCAGAACGCGTATTTGCTGTTGGCAGGACTTTCCACGCCGCTGGTTGTGTCCGTCCATTCGGTGGTCAGTTTCGATTTTTCCATCAGTATTCTGCCTGGATGGCACACCACGATTTTCCCGCCGTACTTCGTCGCGGGCGCCATCTATTCGGGCTTCGCGATGGTTCTTACCCTGGCGATTCCGGTGCGCCGCTGGTACCACCTGGAAGATCTCATCACCATGCGCCACATCGAATGCATGGCCAAGATGATGCTCGGGACGGGGCTGATCGTCGCCTACGGCTATGCCATGGAAGCGTTCATGTCCTGGTACAGCAGCAATCAATACGAGCGCTACATGTACAAAAACCGCGTGTGGCTGGGTCACTACTGGTGGGTGTTCACGCTGCTGATCCTGTGCAACATTCTTATTCCGCAGCTGCTGTGGTCCCGCAAAGTACGGCTAAACGTGGGGGCGGTTTGGATGCTCGCGATGGTGGTCAACCTGGGCATGTGGCTGGAGCGCTTCGTGATCATCGTGACCAGCCTGGAGCGTGACTTCCTGCCATCATCCTGGAACAACTACTTCCCCACCGTATGGGATTTCGCAACCTTTTTCGGGACCGTCGGTCTGTTCCTCGGCCTGATGTTCCTGTTCGTTCGCGGCTTGCCCGCGATCTCGATTTTCGAGATGCGCGAAGTGGTACATCATCTGGAGCCGGAGCATGTTCACGGAGACTAGCGTAGCCGGTCAAATCGCGGTCCACGGGCTGATGGCGGAATTCACGACGCCAGAGGCTTTGCTCAACGCGGGTCGCAAGGCGAAGCGACGCAGGCTATCGCAACATGGACGCCTACACGCCGATGCCCGTTGAAGGACTGGCGGAGGCCATCGGTTTTCGCAGCAAGGCCGTTTCGCAATGGGTATTTTGGGGCGGCCTCACGGGTGCATGTGGAGGATTCGGCCTGATGTGGTGGATCTCTGTGATCGCCTTTCCGCACATCGTCGCCGGACGGCCGCTGAACAGTTGGCCCGCATACATCGCCATCACCTTCGAGTGCATGGTGCTGGTGGCGTGTTTCACCGCCGTGATCTCCATGCTGATGCTGAATGGATTGCCTCAGCCGTATCATCCGGTGTTCAACGTGGCGGAATTCGAGCGCGCGTCGCGCGACCGATTCTTTTTGTGCATCGAAGCCAGCCGATCCGCAGTTCGATCCCGAGACCACTCGCCAATTTCTGGAACAGCTTGCCCCGGAGAAGGTGCACGATGTCTGCGCCTTAAGTCTTCTTCGCGTGCTTCTGGCCGCTGCGGGCGCGTTGCTGCTCACCGCGTGCCGCCAGGACATGCAGGACCAGCCACGCTACAAGCCACTAGCCGGCACGGACTTCTTCGGCGATGGACTCTCGGCGCGTCCGCTGCCGGAAGGAACGGTGGCGCGCGGCCAACTTCGCATCGATGAAGCTCGTTATACCGGCAAGATGAAGGGCGATGACGTGGACGCTTTCCCGTTCGCCATCACGCGCGCGGATGTTTTGCGCGGCGAAGAGCGCTTCAACATTTATTGCTCGCCATGCCATAGCCGCGTGGGCGACGGTAATGGAATGGTGGTCCGCAGGGGCTTCCGCAAAGCGGGAGATTATCACTCGGAGAAATTGCTCAAAGCGCCCGTCGGGCACTTCTTCGATGTGATGACCAACGGTTTTGGCGCGATGCCCAGCTATGCGTCGCGCGTCGAGCCGGACGACCGCTGGCGAATCGCCGCCTACATTCGCGCCCTGCAATTGAGCGAGAACGCGACCATCGACGATGTCCCCGCCGCCGAGCGCGCCAAATTGGAGGCTTTGCGATGAACGTTCCTGCCGCCGCATCCGTTGCAGCCGAACGCATTGCCTTTTGGCGCCGCAATTCCATGCTCGCGGGAGGCGCGGGTGTGTTGCTATGTGCTGCCGGCTTTCTGTTGGACCGCGACCAGTTCCTGCGCTCGTATCTTTTCGCCGATATGTTTTGGACCGGCATGGCACTGGGATGTCTGGGAATTCTGCTGATGCACCACACTGTGGGCGGCAAGTGGGGCATGGTGATCCGCCGCTTGTGCGAGGCCGGAGCCAGAACGATTCCGTTCATGGCAATTTTCCTGGTGCCCGTGTTCCTGGGCATCCGTATCCTCTATATATGGGCTCGTCCTGAGGCCGTCCACGACGCCGTGATCCAGGAAAAGGCGTCTTACCTGAACGTCCCGTTCTTCATCGCGCGAACAATTTTCTATTTCGCTGTGTGGACCCTTTACGCCTACCTGCTCAGCTGGTGGTCGAAACGGCAGGATCTCACGGGAGACCAGGGCCTGGCATCGCGAATGCGATCGGTGAGCGCTCCGGGGTTGGTCGTCTTCACCTTCACCGCGACGTTCGCGTTTGTGGATTGGATCATGTCGCTGGAGCCCGAGTGGTACTCGACCATGTACGGCGCGATGTTTGTGGTCGGCCAGATGTTGGAAGCATTCGCGCTGGTCATCGCACTCGCTATCGTCCTCTCCCAATGGGAGCCGCTTCGGGCATACGTCACGGCCCAACATCTTCACGATCTCGGTAACATGCTGCTGACATTCACGGTGCTGTGGGCCTATTTGTCGTTCTCCCAGTTCCTCATTATCTGGGCCGGGAATCTGCCGGATGAAGTGCCCTGGTACGTGCGCCGCTTAAGAGGCGGATGGGGTTGGATTGCGTCTCGCCATTGTCATCTTTCATTTCTGCCTTGCCGTTTTTGCTCTTGCTTGCAGCGCGACATCAAGCGCCGCGCCTCTTTGCTCATAAAAGTGTGCATGCTCATGCTGGTGATCCGCATCGTGGACGTGTATTGGGTGGTGGAACCGGCATTTTACGGCAACCGCGTCCAGGTTTATTGGACGGACGTGGCGGCGCCGCTTGCTGTGGGAGGTCTGTGGTTCGCGCTGTTCTTCTGGCAGTTGGGCACGCGGCCGCTAGTGCCGGTGAATGACCGCCGCTGCAGGGAGCTCCGCGGGAGACAGTTGCCTTTTAGAAATCCTCTTTAGACCTTTATGGCCGACGAACACATATCGCAAACCGGCACCGCGCATGAGCTGACGGACGCTCCCATTCAGCCCATCGTACTGGCGGGCGGGGCGATCGCGCTCGTGATGGCGTTGGCGTTTGCACTGAGTCTGGGCGTGTTTCGTTTTTTTTCGGGACACCCGGTAGTGACGCCTTACAATCCCATGGCGAGCCAGGCGCCCGCGTTTCCTCCAGCGCCGCGAATCGAGGTCGCGCCGGCCATCGAATATCAGCAACTGCGGGCTCAGGAGGATCAGATGCTTTCCACATATGGATGGATGGACCGGAAAGCCGGCGTCGCGCGCATCCCGATTGACCGCGCGATCGACCTGCTCCTCCAGCGTGGATATCCCGTGCGGAAGGAGACTCCCGAAAAATGAAATACCTTGTCCCGGCCGTCGTAATCCTACTGTCAGCCGCCGCGTCGCTCAACGCGCAAGCCAGCTACGGCCGTCCCGCAATTCTGCGTGACATCGGCATCGATCAAAAGATGGGAGCGCAGTTGCCGCTGGACGTACCGTTCACCGACGATCAGGGCCGCGCCGTCACTTTGCGCCAATACACCGGGAAGCCGTTCGTGCTCGCTCTGGTTTACTACAGCTGCCCCTCGCTGTGCGACCTGGTCCTGAACGGCGCGGTCGGCGGAATACGCGGGCTTAAGTTCGACGCGGGTCGCGAGTTCGATCTGGTCGCCGTCAGTTTCGATCCCCGCGAGAACTTCGCCCTGGCACGCGATAAGAAAGCAACGTACGTGAAAGCGTACGGACGGCCCGGTGCCGCTAACGGTTTTCATTTTCTGACGGGCACCGAAGGCGCCAGCAAAGTGCTGGCTGACGCCGTCGGATTCCATTTCCGCTACGATCCGAACACGAATCAGTACGCGCATCCCGCCGCCATCATGATCGTCACGCCGGAGGGGAGAGTGAGCCGCTATTTCTATGGGATCAACTATCCGGCGCGCGACGTCAAGCTCGGGCTGATGGATGCCACGGGGGGCAAGATAGGCTCGCCTACGGACCAGGTGCAGTTGTTCTGCTTTCACTACGATCCCGGCGACCGGAAAATATGGGCTCGTGATCATGAACGTCCTGCGGCTGGCCGGGATCGTCACGCTAGTGCTGCTGGGTGGCGCAGTGTTTTTGATGCTCCGCAAAGATAAACGATTGCTGCTGGTGCCCGACCACCGGCGAGGTTAACGCATGGGCGGCCTTTCCATATTTCCGCCGCGCGCGTCGGCAATGGCCGGCGAGCTGGACGCGCTCTATACGTTCCTGTTGGTGGTCAGCGCGACGATGACCGCGTTGATTTTCTTTCTCGTTTTCTTCTTCGCCGTAAAATACCGGCGCCGCAGCCCGAACGATCCAATGCCGAAACCGATCCATAGCTCGATACCACTCGAGATCATTTGGACCGTGATTCCGTTCGGCTTCATGCTCATCATGTTCGCGTGGGGCACGAAAATGTACTACAACGAGTACACTCCTCCTACCGCCAACACATTGGACATTTACGTTACCGGGAAGCAGTGGATGTGGAAAGTGCAATACCCCGGCGGACAGCGCGAAATCAATGAGCTCCACGTCCCTACCGGACAGTCCGTCAAACTGACGCTTGCCAGCGAGGATGTGATCCACAGCTTCTTTATTCCTGCTTTTCGCATTAAGCACGACGTTGTGCCGGGCCACTTCGAAACCTTCTGGTTCCAGCCGACCTTACCCGGCCGTTATCACTTGTTTTGCGCCGAATACTGCGGAACGGGGCATTCGAAGATGGGAGGCTGGGTCACCGTGATGGAACCAGCCGCCTACGAGACCTGGCTCTCGGGAGGCGCCACCGGGGACAGCATGGCCCAGCAAGGTGAAAAGCTGTTTGAACAATACGGCTGCGTTACTTGCCACGTCCTCGATCAAAAGGGACGCTGTCCGTCGCTACGTAATGTTTTCGGGCACGCCGTGGAGCTTGACGACGGCCGTACGGTGATCGCCGACGAGGCTTATCTTCGCGAATCCATCCTCAATCCCAACGCGAAGGTCGTGGCCGGCTATCAACGCGACGTGATGCCCAATTTCCAAGGGCAGATCAGCGAGGAACAGCTGCTGCAACTCATCGTCTACATCAAGAGCCTTTCGAATCCGGCAGCGCAGCCCACCGGTGGCCAGCCGGCGACCAATTCGGCCGCAGCCAAAGGAGTCACGCCATGAGTACGCTTTATCAACAACCGGCGGTCGGGGAACGGCCCACGTATCTCAACGTCGACTATGGCTGGAAATCCTGGCTGTTCACCACCGATCACAAGCGAATCGCTCTGCTCTATCTGTTTTCCATCACAGCGTTTTTCGCCGTGGGCGGCTCCTTTGCCGTAATGATGAGGCTGAACCTGCTATCGCCGGACGGTCTGCTTTTCAATGCGGACACCTATAACAAGCTGTTCACCATGCACGGGATCATCATGGTTTTCTTTTTCCTCGTCCCGTCCATTCCCGCCGTGCTGGGCAATTTCCTGATTCCGATCATGATCGGCGCGCGCGACCTGGCGTTTCCGCGCATCAATTTACTGAGCTGGTATCTGTATATGGTCGGCGGCATCCTGGCGGTGACAGCCGTGGTGCAGGGCGGCGTCGACACGGGCTGGACATTCTACGCACCGTTCAGCACAACTTATTCCAACACCCACGTGATCCTCACGGCCGTCGGCGTCTTTGTCGCGGGCTTCTCGTCGATTCTTACGGGACTCAACTTCATCATCACCATCCACAAGATGCGCGCGCCCGGCATGACCTGGTCGCGCCTCCCGTTGTTCGTTTGGTCGCATTATGCAACTGCGATCATCCAGGTCCTGGGGACGCCTGTGGTGGCCATTACGCTGGTGCTGCTGGGCCTCGAACGGGTTTTCCACGCCGGTATCTTCGATCCGGCCGATGGCGGAGATCCGATTCTTTTTCAGCACCTCTTCTGGTTCTACTCTCACCCGGCGGTCTACATCATGATTCTTCCCGGCATGGGAGTTATCAGCGAACTGGTGCCCTGCTTCTCGCGCAAAGCCATCTTCGGTTATAGCTTCGTCGCGTACTCCAGCATGGCTATCGCCGTCGTGGGCTTTCTGGTGTGGGGACATCATCTTTTCGTTTCCGGCCAGAGCTTGTATTTGGGAACCGTATTCTCCTTCCTCAGTTTCGTCGTCGCCGTGCCTTCGGCGATCAAGGTGTTCAACTGGACCGCCACCATGTACAAAGGATCAATCACCTTTGAAACGCCCATGTTATACGCCTTCGGCTTTATCGGACTTTTCACGATCGGCGGGCTGACGGGGTTGTTTCTGGCGACCATGGCCGTGGACGTGCATCTGACCGACACGTACTTCGTCGTGGCTCATTTCCATTACGTAATGGTCGGCGGCATGGTCATGGCGTATTTGGGTGGAATTCACTTTTGGTTTCCCAAAATCACGGGCCGCATGTATCCGGAAGGTTGGGCGAAGTTTGCCGCGCTGATCGTCTTCGTCGGCTTCAACCTTACGTTTTTTCCCCAATTCATTTTGGGCTATCTGGGCGCGCCGCGCCGCTATGCGACCTATGCGCCGGAATTCCAGGTCCTGAACGTGATGTCGAGCGCGGGCGCGTCCATTCTGGGCATCGGCTATATAATCCCGCTCGTCTATCTGACGTGGGCCTGGATGCGAGGACCGAAGGCGCCGCAGAATCCGTGGGAGCTAAGGGCCTGGAATGGGAACAATCGCCGACGCCTCCGCCGACGGACAATTTCGAGTACCAACCCATTGTGACCGAAGAAGCGTACAACTATGCCGGAGAGGAGGCTACGCTTGACAAGTAGCGAAACCGCCGCGGGCACCCATACCGAGGGTCTGCGCCATCATTTCGACACACCCGAGCAACAATTTGAATCATCCACGCTCGGCATGTGGGTTTTTCTGCTCACGGAGATCATGTTCTTCGGTGGAATGTTCGGCGGCTACACGGTCTACCGCAACATGTACCCGGAGGCGTTTGCCTCCACCAGCCGCTTCATGGAAGTTACGCTCGGGGGCATCAACACCGCGGTGCTCATTACCAGCAGCTTCACCATGGCCCTGGCGGTCCGCTCGGCGCAGATAGGAAAGAAACGGGCGTTGATCACGCTTCTGATTTGCACGCTGGTGCTGGGAATCGTGTTCCTCGGAATCAAGTACGTGGAATACCACCAAAAATGGGTGGATCATCATATCCCCGGTCCCGGTTTCCACTACGATGACCCGCGCTATTCCCAGCAGGCGCAGATCTTGTTTTATTTATATTTCGCGATGACCGGCATGCACGCGCTGCACATGATTGTGGGCGCCGGATTGATCGTGACGCTGATCGTGATGGCGGCACGCAACCGTTTTAGCAAGGGCTGGTACACGCCCGTGGAGATCATCGGCTTGTACTGGCATTTTGTGGACATCGTTTGGATCTTTCTTTTTCCGCTGCTTTACTTGATAGGACATCACCCGTAGGACACGACGGAGAACACAATTATGATGCACCCTGTTGTACCCGTAAAAACCTACGTCTTCGTATTTTTGGGCTTGATCACCCTGACGGCCACTACGGTGGCCGTCTCAAAGATTGAACTGGGCGAGTACAACTTTGTCGCGGCCATGACCATCGCCGTGATCAAAGGCAGCCTGGTCGTCTGGTTCTTCATGCACGTCAACCGCTCCAGTTCGCTTACGCGGCTTTTCGTCGGCGCAGGCTTCTTCTGGATGGCGATCCTGATGGTATTCACGCTGAGCGACTATATCAGCCGCGGCTGGCTCCCGGGCGGGACTTGGTGGAAGTGACTGCGCCGGGTTCTATGAGAGTGCGCGCACAGATTTCGCTACGCTGCGTGATCGATCGGATGGCTGGGGCTTGAGATCCAGTCATACAGCCAGGCGAAAATCCACCCGCCGATCGCGCCATCGACGAAGCCGTACACAGTTCCGATCAGAACGCTAAGCCAGGTGCGGGTATCGTGGAAACCTGGATACACAGAACTCATGATTCGGAGAAAGTCCGCGCCATAGGCGGGCATGAACAGGTTGATCACACCAACCACCAGCATGGACGCGCCCCACAATAAACCGACTGTTAGTCCAATCGCTCGAATTGAGAGTCTCATAACCTTAACCTCCACTAATTTGGACGTTGCATGAACCCGCTTCGCGACTCCTATCGGCACGGTACTTCGCTGCAAAATCCTGGACGATTTTTTCGCATAAGCGCCCGCGCGGGACTCACGAGCCCTATCCCTCTGCGCCAGGTTCCACTCGGTCTCGGACGCTAGACAGCCGCACCCGTTTGGGATATGTTGCTTTAGGGAAGCGGTAACACATGAAATTGCAGTTCGGACAGCGCATGGTCAGAGCGAGCGGGACAGCGGTGATCCTATTGGCGCTCGGGCTGGGGCTCGGGTTAGCGGCTTGGTACGGAATTTCGCTCGCGCGGACCTATCGATATCAACAGCAGCACCAGGCGGACTTGAACACCGAGGTGATGCGGGTTGCGCTAAGGCCGGCGCTCCTCGTGGCACCGCCCGAAGGGGCGTTGCTCGGAAGTGTGTCGATCCCTCGCGTCGGCGTGTCGTCCGTCATTATCGAAGGCTCCGCGGCGCAGTATCTCGCGCTCAGCGTCGGGCACATTCCCGGCACGGCCCTTCCCGGCCGCGCGGGCAATGTCGCTTTGGCCGCCCACAGAGACACGTTTTTTCGCGGATTGGAACACGTTCGCCGCGGCGATGACATACTGCTCACCACTTCGCAGGGCACCCGTCTCTACCAGGTGGATTCCACGCGTGTCGTGATGCCCACCGACGTTCATGTTCTCGACGATATCGGCCGGCCCATCCTCACGCTGGTAACCTGCTACCCGTTCCACTTCGTGGGAAACGCACCCCAGCGGCTCATCGTTCAGGCCCGCCTTGCAGATGGACAGATCGCCTCGGCGCAGGTCCCCACTCTGCGCGGCGCAAGCACGCACGAATAAAAAAAATCATAAGGACGTTTTTAGCCTTACTTTACGCGCCTTGTCTAGGCTGGGGGAGGGTATTCCCCAATGACGGCGCCTCGACCGGGGCAATTCCGGCCGCTAGCCATAGGAGGCAGAAAATGTGTGATTATTCTTTGTGCGGATTGCCGAATCGCCTCGCCCTCGAAGGTGAGGAACTGGTCTCTTACAGGTTTCGAACCGGCTCCATTGGACTGGCTTCGCCGCTGGATCTCATAGCGGCGCGCCCTTCACCATCATCTCGACCGCAGACTTTTTGGCAACAGATTAAGCGCCTTCTCGAAGGCGATGCGCCGTCACACCCGATTACCGCCGTGTGCATTCCGCCGGGAGCGCAACTATTACTCAAAAACATTCCGGTGGACTTGCAGCGGCACTGGCAGATCGCGGACGAGGAAAGTGCCTTCTTCGTTCAAACCAGCCACAACGTCAATAGTTACCGGGATGCCGTGCAATTCTACAACGGCAAACAGGCGTTGCTGCAGAATCTGCGCGAAGGGATTCGAGTAGAGGTGCTCTCGCTCGGCGCTGCTGTTGCAGACGAGGAACGCGAGCGCGAAGACCAGCGCGCCGTGCCGGCACTGTAAGCACAGCTGACCGCTTGACGTTATTTCCAACTCTCGTTCGGAATGCGACACGTGTGCCGCTCAGGACTGGAAGGCGAGCAAGAAATAAAGTTCGGTTTACGCCAAGGAATCGTTTGACAGAAAGAAAAAGAAAGGAGCTGTTTTATGTCGGAACTACAAGTGAACCGGGGCAGGAGCAGCGGACCTGATGGCATGCGCAGCGGCGAGGGCCGGTCATCGCTGGGCTTGGGTTCGTTCGGACTGAGCCCGTTTGCACTGAGCCCATTTGCAATGATTCGCGAGTTCACCAATGAGATGGACCGCCTAACGGCCGGCGGCAGAAGCATGGAAGGCTGGGCGCCGGCCATCGACGTTCAGCAATGTGGCGGCTCTCTGGTCGTTTCCGCCGAACTGCCGGGGCTGAAACGGGACGAGGTGAAGGTCGAGCTGACCGACGACACTTTGATCATCGAAGGAGAGCGGAAGTACGAGCATAAAGATGATCACGAGGGCTACCACCGTCGCGAGCGCAGCTACGGACGCTTCTACCGTGCCATCTCGCTTCCCGAAGGCGCCAAGACTGAGCAGATCAAGGCCGAACTCAAGGACGGCGTTTTGCGTGTATCTATCCCCGTTCCGGAAAGCAAGAAGAAGCCTCGGGAAGTGCCGATTCAAGAGGTAGCAAAAAACCCGATGTAGGTAAGTTGGTCCCTCCGACCGCGTGGGCCGCGGCGGCCCTTTCCCCAAATCCCTGCCTCTGGCCGCCGCGTTGCCCATGCGTAATCCCTCCCATCGCAGCCGTCCAGTCGATCGAGCATCGATAAAATTCCGCGATAAGGCCAAGTAAATGCCTCAGCAATGAAGATCTGGAGCCCCCTGCGGTGCCTGTTATGGAAATGGCGAGCATCCCGCGAAATATCGCGGGGTGCGGGTATAGAAACTAGAAGGCCCCAAGCGCTATAATTTCCTCGGGCGGCGTTTTGTGCGAGCGAAAGGCCTTATGCGACTGCCGGGCTGGCGACTCCTCGTCCGCATAAGCGCGTCTATATTCTTCGCGGCGGCGATTCTCGTTGGCGCCCTACACCTGCCGCATATTGACCATGCGGCTGTCTCTCTCGCGCTCGTCCTGGCGGTAGTGCTCATCGCGAGTGCCTGGGGCTCGGCCGAGGCCCTGGTCACGGCTTTCGCCGGCGGCCTCGGGCTCAACTACTTCTTCCTTCCACCGCACGGGCTATCCATTCACTCTCCCGACCATTGGCTGGCGATGCTGGTATTTCTGGCGACAGCGATCCTCACCGGCCAGTTGGCCGCCAGATCAAAGCAGCGGCGCGTTTTCGCGGAGCGGCGACAGGAAGAAGTGGAGAGCTTATACCACTTGGTGAGCGCCATGTTAGACTCCGAAATCGCCGAGGTCTCCCTGGGGGATCTGGCGGCGAAGATCGCGGCGATCTTCCAGGCCAACGGCGTAGCGCTTTATGCCAAGGGTCGCGAAATCGTTCACGCGGGCCCCCGGTCCGGCGCCATCTCCGACACCGCGCTTCGGGAGGCTTCGGCGCTAGGCCGGCGAATCATAGAGCCCGATTCCAAGATGTTCGTAGTTCCCATCCGCCACTGCGGCGAGTTGGCTGGAAGCATCGGGCTTGCGGGCGCGGCGTTATCGCCAACCATGCTTGACACAGTTGCGGGAAGTATCGGCCTGGGGCTTGCGCGGTTATATGCGATCGAGCGAACCACCGAGGCAGAGGTGGCCCGGCGGTCCGAGGAATTGAAGTCCGCGGTTCTCGACGCCTTGGCTCACGAAATCCGGAGCCCCTTGAATTCGGTGAAGATCGCCGCCACAACGTTACTTTCCGGACGTCTCGCTTCGGACGCGGACCGGCGCGAAATGCTATCCATCATTGACGAGGAGGCCGATCGGATGGATGCCTTCATCGACGAGGCCGTACTGTTGGCGCGCATGGAGGCCGCTGAACTGGCGCTTCACAGGGAACCTCAGGACCTGCCCCGGCTGATTCTGGCTGCCATCGAGCAGATGGGCACGCTGATCGCTCAGCGTGAAGTCCAGTTGAACGTTCCGCGGTGGCTACCGGCGGCCGAATGCGATCGACGCATGATCCTGCAAGTTCTGAAACAGCTTTTAACGAATGCGCTCAAATACTCGCCGGCTGGGTCGCCTCTCTCGCTTTCGGCGGAGTGCACCGGTGCCGAAGTCGTCGTTGACGTGCGCGATCAGGGCCCCGGCATTGCCGAAGACGAACGCGAGCGAATTTTTGAGAAATACTATCGGGGCCGCGCGGCACGCAACCACTCCCGCGGCACGGGGCTGGGATTGGCAAGTGCCCGATGCATTGTGGAGGCCCACAGCGGGCGGATTTGGGTAACCAACGCGGCGGAAGGCGGCGCCGCTTTTCACATCGCGCTGCCTGTGGCTCTCGCCAGCCGTCCCGTGGGGGCCGCCTGATGCCGGTTTCGAAAGTGTTGATCGTCGACGATGAGCCGCAGGCGCGCCGCGTCCTGCGCACCGCTCTTATCTCGCATGGTTTCGAAGTCTCAGACGCGCACAATGGCGAGGAGGCGCTCGAGATCCTGCGGCACGATGCGCCGGACGTAATTCTTCTGGATCTGAAAATGCCGGGAATCGGCGGCCTGCAAACGTGTCGGGAAATCCGCGAACGCTCGGAAGTGCCGATCATTGTCATTTCCGGGAAGAAACTGGAATTGGAGAAGGTGGAAGCTCTGGAAAACGGCGCCGACGATTACATCACCAAGCCCGCGGGGATCGAAGAACTGGTCGCCCGCATCCATGCGGTGATGCGGCGGCCTTCGCTCGCGTCGCATTCCTCCACGCTCCATCTGGGAGCCGTGGAGATCGATCTCGAAAGCCATGAAGTCCGGCGAGGCGGCAGCATCCTTCACCTGACCGCGAAAGAGTTCCGGCTGCTGTATTACTTCCTGCAGAATGCCGGCAGGGTGGTTTCGCATCGCCGCCTGCTGCAAGCGGTCTGGGGACCGGATTACGGCAATGAGGTGGAGTATCTCCGCGTGTTCATCAATCAGCTGCGCAAGAAGATCGAGCCCG
This sequence comes from Terriglobia bacterium, assembly GCA_963699945.1. GTDB lineage: Bacteria > Acidobacteriota > Terriglobia > Bryobacterales > Bryobacteraceae > Palsa-187. The sequence goes on along the minus strand of CAVOVW010000015.1, from coordinate 864 downwards.
ACCCTGCTCACCCCAAATACATCCTCACCGAGCCCTCCTCCGGTTATCGTTTCGCTCCTGAAGCCAAAGCATTAGGAAAATCGTAATACCATTCTTATGTTCTTACGTAAGAACGCGTGATAGTATTTTTTCGACGGTTCGCGATCAAGCTGGCGCGCGTACGGCCGGTGGGCGCGGACCGTTCGCGATTTCGTGTCTCGTATATTGCTCGTTGACGACGATCCACAATTCCGCAGAACGCTTCGTCTCGCACTAAACTCCCATCACTACGAAGTCAGCGAAGCCGCCGATGGGCATGAGGCGCTGGATGCGTTTGCCGAGCGTGCGCCGGATTTGGTCGTGCTCGACTGGCATCTGCCGGAGCTCAGCGGCATCGCTACGTGCCGTGCTCTTCGGCGTACTTCCGGCGTCCCGATTATCATGATCTCGGGAAACCGTCTGAATCTGAAGCAAACGGCGATGGAGGCGGGCGCTTGCGATTTTCTCCCCAAGCCGTTTCCGCTCGATGAGCTTCTGTCGCGCATCGAATCGGCGCTCAGGCCTTGAGTTCGTAAAAAGAAATGGGAGCAACCGGCCCCCGAACGAAAAGGAGGTTTTGAAAATGAAATGCGATGAATGTAACCGTCTTGAGCGGATGTTTCTGGAATCTCTCGTGTATGTAGATCGCGCTCAAACATCGATGCGATGCTTCCTGCTTACACACCAGCACTTCGCCGGCGTATCCGACATCGACGAATACCTGGCTCTCCGTACAGAGGAGCGCCGCACCAGCGATCTGCGGCATGATGCTTACCTGGCCGTAGTGCATCACGAGAGAGATCATACCGCCGCGCAGGGAAGTGCAAGCGTCGCCGGACCCCAGCC
>CAVOVW010000014.1:0-243777 GCA_963699945.1 Terriglobia bacterium | reverse complement strand
AAAAGAAAACCGTGCTTCACCGCCGCCACAAATTCCTGCGCGCGACCAGAGTAATCGCTATAGTAGGCCTCCCTGTGTCCAGTGAGGGCTACTGAAGCGCTGTGGTGAAAGTCATCGTTCCAAAGTCCATCGAGCTCATAGCCTCCCTTCGACGCAGGATGGATGAGGCGGCAGTTCTGCGGCTCATTTTCGGCGACGACGATCGTATCGCGCCCACCAGCCCCTGTGCGGACTGCGATCCCGATTTCTTCGAGGATGTGTACCGGGCTCTCGTCGTAAATATTTTGTGTTGCGTCCAGGCGGAGCCCGTCGAGATGAAATTCGTCGGTCCAGTATCGGGCATTGGAGAGGAAAAACTCACGCACCGGCGCGGAATTCTCGCCGTAGTAGTTGATGGCCTCGCCCCAGTCGGTCTCGTGCAGATGCGTAAAGTAACTGTCCGAGAACTGCGGCAGGAAGTTGCCGGCGGGTCCGACGTGATTGTAGACCACATCGAGAATCACTCCCATCCTGAGGCTGTGCGCCGTATCGACGAAGTGTCGAAAATCTTGCGGCCGGCCATAAAGCCGTGTCGGTGCGAAGAGATTGACGCCGTCATAGCCCCAGCCGAATGATCCAGCGAAGTCTGCCACCGGCATAACTTCGATGACCGTTATCCCTAAGTCGGCTAACTCGCGAAGCTGCGCTTCGGCCGCCTGCCACGTACCCTCCTGCGTGAAGGTACCCACGTGCATTTCATAGATGATTTGTCCCGCGAGGCGATATCCTCGCCAGGCGGTATCGGTCCACTGGAATGTGGGATCGACGACCTCGGACCAGCCGAAAGGACCTTCGGGTTGAAAGCGCGACGCGGGATCGGGAAATAAATCCGCAGTTGAAGTAGTTGAAGTCGATCCCAATCGAAATCGATACTGCTCACCGGCCGCAACGGCCGTCGTTCCCGAAAAATAACCGTTTTCCTCTGCGGTGAGAGCAAAAGAATCGCCGTCGCGCAACACCACTTTGACCTGAGTGTGCCGAGGCGCCCAAACTCGGAAATTGGTTCCTTCGGCGTTGAACTCGGCGCCCACAGGATAACGTCGAGCGACTGCCGGTGAGTGTTGCGACGCTGTAGTTCGAGTGTGTTTCATCAGGAATCCGCCGTGAGCACAGCAACCGGAATGGAGTCGAACAGTTCGCCGGGCGCAAGGCTAGTGCCCTTGCTGGAGATCGTCGTGCCGGTTATAGTGTTTCGCAACACGTGTCCTTGAAGATTCGTGGGCAGCGGAATCTCGGTATCACACCAATCCCATTCGGCTTCGCGCCGAGCCGGAAAGCGAGCGACTGCCACCATCACGCTCTTACTCTCATACTGCCTTTCGAAAGCGCAAATACAGTCTGCTTTCGATCCTGAGGCCGTGATCGGCTCATACTTCCCTGTCGCGAACAGATCCGGCTCGGTCTTGCGGAGTGAAAGTAGCCGGGCAGCCACCAGCATCTTGATCGCGCCATTCTGCCAGTTCTGAATCAATTCTTTCGCCGGCCGATCTTTGACGGTTGCGAGAAGCTGGCGGCGATTGCCGTAATCGACCTTCCGCCGGTTGTCGGGATCCATCATGCTTAGATCCCAGTTCTCGGACCCTTGATAGATATCAGGCACCCCGGGAGCAGTTAACTTCAGGGTCAGTTGCACTAAGCTGTTCTGGACGCCAAGCCGCGCGACCCTCTCCTGAAAAGGTAGGAACGTCGAATAGAATGCATCGGAGTCCACTGCCAGCGCGCTGTCGATAAAAGCCTGAACAGCGTTTTCATACTCCGTGTTCGGAGCTTTCCACGTGGAATGTAACTTCGCCTCGCGCACGCTCTTGAGCATTGCGGCCTTCAGCCGTTCCACATATGTTCGCAGCACTGCGGGGTCGAGACCTTCGCGCGTGCCCGTCAACTCGGCAGGCCATGTGCCCAGCAGGAGTTGAAAGAAAAGATATTCATCGTTTCGATCCGGAGGGGCGGCGGTGCCGATTTCTCCACGCCGGGCGCGCAGAATGCGGCTCCAGCTATTGACTTGCGCGGACCAGTCCTGCGGGATCTCGCTCAGAATCGCGAGCCGGGCCCGAACATCTTCGCCGCGTTTGGTATCGTGCGTGGATGTGGTCAACATGCAATGCGGCCATTGCTTTGCGCGGTGCGTATTGGCGCGATGAAAGTGCGACATCGGCGGGCCGAACTGATCCGGATCCGCACCCACTTCGTTCAGCGCAATGAAGCGATTGTAGCGATAGAAGGCTGTATCTTCGAGCCCCTTCGCCATCACGGGCCCACTGAACTGCTGTAGCTTCATGGCGCAGCGCATCACGGCGTGATGACTGAAGCCGCTCCGTCCTTGAGCCACAAGGTCGCCGGAGAGCAGGGCGTGCACGAAATCGAATACCGATGAGTCCATCTCTATCTGGTTCATCCGGGCTTGAGTTACAGCCCAATCCAAATAGCGCCGGTCTTCGACGGTCGGTGGATTGTCTTCGTCAAGATAGGTGCGATCAACCGGAAACATCGCGATAATCTCCCGGAGGGCGCGCCGCAGAACATTGTGCGTGAAGTCCGCGGTGCGCGGATTTTGCCGTGCCACTCCGGCGGCCTCGCGTGCCAGCACTCCGAGCTCGCTCGCCATCTCATTACGGATAATCTGAAGCTTCGCGTCGCGCACAATCTCCCGGAACGCGACGGGCTCTTCAACCCATTCCGCGTACAGCTGAGAGAGCGGTTCTTCGCCCGCGTGATCGATCAGGAGTGCTGTCACCTGAGCGCCAAATTCATACCCCGTGGTGCCTTCGATGGGCCAGTTCTCGCGAAGGGTTTCGTGCGGGGCCAGGATTTTTTCGACGACGATGTAGAAGTGGTCCGTCTGGTTTGCCACGGAGGGATGGGATCGCAGACGCTCGAAGTATTGTTGTGGATTCAATAAGCCATCAACGTGGTCGATGCGCAATCCATCGATGGTGCCGTTTGGATCCAGGAGAATACAAGCTCATGCGCATAGTCGAAGACGTCGGAGAGCTCCATGCGCACGCCCGCTAAATCGTTGACATTAAAAAAACGGCGGTAATTGATATCGTCGGCGGCGACGCGAAAATTTGCGGGACGCCAATATTGATCGCGAATTAAGCAGTCCAGCGCTTTCCACGTGACGTCCTCGTCGGTGACGCCCGCGAAGCGATCCATGGCTCTGGCAATTTCATCGCGAATGTCTTCGCGTTGCGCGGCGAGCTCGGCAAGCTGTGCTTTTAACTTTGCTGCACGCTGCCCGATCTGGGGACGCCAGTCCTGAAGGTTTGCAAAAGCGTCGCCCAAACGCTCAAGCTCCGGAAGCTCGTCGCCCAGGATGCGTCCATAGTGTTGCGGACAAATCGGCAGCTTATGGACGTCGTAGGCCCATACCGCGAACGACCCTTCTTTCGGATCGAAGCGTAACTGAAGCTGACCGCGATACAGCTCGACGCCATACTGATCGGCCAAAAACGGCACCAGCAGTTTGTCCGCCCAGGCCGAACTCGGCGGCCTCCAATCGATATCGAACCATCCTGCGTAGGTTGACTCCGGCCCCCACTCCAGGACGTCCAGCCACAGCGGATTATCGACGCCTCCGATTCCGACGTGATTGGGGACGAAATCCAAAAGTGTACGCAGGCCGCTCGCGCGAAATGCGTCGATCATCGCAAGAAAATCGGCTCGGGTGCCGAGCTCATGATTGACCTGGCGGTAGTCAGCCACATCGTATCCGTGCGTGCTTCCCGCTCGCGCCTTTAACCAGGGGGAGGCGTAAACATGACTGACGCCGAGTTGGTTTAGATAAGGGGCGATCCGTTCAGCGTCGCGGAATCCAAACTGTGAATTAAACTGCAGCCGATAAGTGGCGCGAGGAATCATGGTGGGATCAATCGACTACTATCCCGAGTGTTGCGACGGCCGTTGCTTCCCGTGCTCACCCGCGCCGAGCACGAACAACACTGCGGAGCGACTTTCCAACGGATACACGGTTCCGCTGGGAACGCGTTGCGCCTTGGAAAAGTCCGGGATCTCCTGGCATTTTGTGTCAAGGAGCAATGTCCAGAAGCGCGAGCCCGAAAAGCGTGGCAGCTTGAACGAGACGGGTTCGTGATAGCTGTTAAAGATGATAAGAATCGTGGCTTCGGCGCCGCGGTGCCTTAGGCCAGTGGTCTGCGCGCGTCCGTCGAGCAACATCCCTAAGCAAGGAGCATCCGGCTCGTCCCATTGCTGCTGCTTCATCAGTTTTCCGCTCGGATGAATCCAACTGACATCGCGGACGTCCAACTCATCCACATGCTCCCCGTCGAGGAACAAATTGCGGCGCAGCACGCGATATTTGTAGCGCAGGGCGCACAGGCCGCGAACAAACCTAACAAGAGACGCATTGCGCTCCGCTAACGACCAATCTACCCAGCTGATCTCATTGTCCTGGCAATAAGCGTTGTTGTTGCCGCGCTGCGTGCGTGCAAATTCATCCCCGGCCAGAAGCATCGGCGTTCCTTGTCACTGGTCAGCAAAATAGTCAGGAGGTTGCGCATTTGCCGCTGACGGAGCTTATTGATTTCCGGATCGTCGGTGGGGCCCTCCGCGCCGCAATTCCACGAATGATTGTTATCCGTACCGCCGGCGACGGCTCCGTTGGCTTCGTTGTGCGGATCGTTGTAACTCACCACGTCGTTCAATGTAAAACCATCGTGCGCGGTCACGAAATTGACGCAAGACCAGGGACGGCGGCCTTCGTGATTAAAGATTCCTGCGGATCCGCTCACTCTATCGGCCAGGCGCGAACGCGATAAATGGCCGCGCCAATAATCGCGCACGTCGTCACGAAACGTGTCGTTCCATTCGGCCCAGCCGGGCGGGAATCCGCCGACCTGATAGCCTCCGGGACCGCGGTCCCACGGCTCGGCGATCAACTTGACCGTGGAGCACGGGATCCTGGCTCGGCTTTCAGAAAGCCGCTCTGGTTGTCGAAGCCGTTCGGCTCGCGAGCCAGAATGGTGCCCAGGTCGAAGCGGAAACCGTCGATGTGCGTCTGTTGCACCCAATAGCGCAGGCTGTCAGCCACCATCTGAAGCACACGCGGATGGCTGATATTCAGAGTGTTCCCGGTTCCCGTGTCATTGATGTAGTAGCGAGGCTCATCGGGAAGCAGGCGGTAGTAACTGGCGTTATCGATGCCTTTGAAGGAAAGCGTGGGGCCGCGCTCGTTGCCTTCGGCCGTGTGGTTGTAGACGACGTCTAAAATCACTTCCAGCCCCGCATCGTGGAACCGGGCCACCATCTCTTTGAATTCGCGCAAGCTGTCTCTCGGGCTTGGCCGCGTAACCAGGATGGGGCGCGAAGAAGCCGATGCTGTTATAGCCCCAGTAGTTCGTCAAACCCATATCTACCAGATGGCCTTCGTTGACAAACTTGTGAATGGGTAATAGTTCGACGCTCGTAACGCCGAGTGATTTGATGTACTCGACAACATCCTTAGATCCGAGCCCTTTATATGTTCCGCGCAGTTCCTCCGGCACGTTCGGATGCAGTTTTGTGAAACCGCGCACGTGCAATTCGTAGAAGTTCGTCTGATCCCAGGGAACGGAAGCCCGCTCGCGCGAACCGGTCCAGTCGAAACGACTGTCGATGACCGTGCAGCGCGGCATGTACGGAGCGCTGTCCCGCTCGTCGAAAGTTAAATCGTCGCCTGTTTCCATCTGATATCCGAACAACGCCGGATTCCAGACGAGTTCTTTGATTTGTGCGCCGGCGTAAGGGTCCAGCAGCAATTTGTTCGGATTGAAACGATGACCCGCCGATGGCTCGTACGGCCCATGGACTCGATATCCATACGGGGTTCCTGGCCCAATGCCTAGTAGATAGCCGTGCCAAATTTGATTGGTATATTCCGGCAGCGCGATCCGCTCCACCTCGCGGTCCCCGTCGCCATCGAAAAGGCATAACTCTACCTTCGTTGCATGGGCGGAGAAGAGGGCGAAGTTTGTGCCCTGTCCATCCCAAAATGCGCCAATTGGAAAAGGAAGCCCCTCTTTCAGGGTTGTTGGCATTCTAGTTTTCGACTCTTGAGCTGGAAAGCCTGTTTTCGGCGTCGTACCAATCGTCGTCCGGACTGCCGTCCGGCAGCCTCGTTCCTGCCAAAGCGCGTAAGCTAAATTAGCGATTTGCTCCGTGGTCGGCTGGACTGACATCTCTGTCGAAACCTCGGCTTCGGTACGTTGATCACGGTTTCTGATTTCACTCTGACGGTCATCGTTGTAGTTTATTTTCATCGAAAATATACCTTTGGCTCATTGCCCTTGCAATCGAATGGCCACCAAGTTGCAAAGCTATACTGTCCGCAAATGTGGTCGCCGAAAAATTTTTGTTATCAATAAGAAGGAAACCGGTGTGCAAATTTCAGCGCTCACGGAAAAAATTTCGCATGCAACCGCCGGGATGTTCCACGCAAGCCTATCCAACGCGATTGTCCGAGTTCGAACATCCGGAATGACAAATCCATGAATCCAAGTGATACGAATTTAAGCGCGCCGAATGTCGAGTGGCTTGTCACAAATGGCTTGGGCGGCTATGCCACGGGCACGGCTTCCGGTAGATTGACCCGGCGGTATCACAGTCTCCTGGTCGCTGCCCCGCGTTCAAAGGCCGGCAGATTTGTCGCGCTCAACGCTCTGGACGTTTGTATTGAAGACCAGGACCAGGTTGCCCGTTCTCTGGGCGAGTACACGTTTGGCCATGCCGTCCAAACTATCGCGCCCGTAAAGTTCTTTCTGAACGAGGGATTGCCGGAATGGCTATATCAGTGGGAAGGTTTCAAGATTCAGAAGCGATTGCTGCTGAATCACGATCAAAACACAGTTCTGGTCCGTTACAGAGTTGTCAGCGCCCCCGCTGAGTCTAAATTAATTCTTCGGCCCGGCATCAATTTCCGCCGCCACGATGATGAGGTCAACGTCCCGCTGGAGGAGCGTTACTCGATACGCTGGACGGGTCGCGCTGCGAAATTCCCACCGGCATCGGCGATCTTATTCTTCGAATGCAGTGCGATCACCCTGCGGAATTCATCCCCAGTGCCGAGAACGCTAACGTGATCTTCGATATGGAACGAAACCGCGGTTATGCTTTCGAGGGCAGCATCCATAGCCCCGGCTGCTTCGTCGTGCGGGTTACCGAAGGTCACGAGGTTACTTTCACCGCTTCCACGGAAACCTCCGATGTGATGGACGCGCTCACCCCGTCGCACGCCCATGAACGAGCAGCGCAGCGTCGCCGCGCGCTTCTGCAACGCTGCTCGCCGTCGCTGCGCGCCGGGGTTCCCGCGAGGCTGGTGCTCGCGGCCGATCAATTCCTTTTTCACCCTCCGAATCGGCGAAAGGATGAAATCTGGGCCAGAGCCGCGGGTGACCAGGTAAGGTCAGTGGTCGCCGGCTACCATTGGTTCGGCGATTGGGGACGGGACACGATGATCAGTCTGGAAGGGCTGACTCTGGTGACCGGTCGCCGGACCGAGGCAGGCTGGATTCTGCGAACCTTCGCGCACTACGTGCAGCACGGGCTGATTCCCAATTTATTTCCCGAAGGCCAGGAACGCGGCCTCTATCACACGGCGGACGCGACGCTGTGGTTCTTCCACGCGCTGCAGCGTTTTTTCGATTTCACGGAGGATCATACAACTCTGCGTTTGCTGATGCCCAAGCTTTGGCAAATCATGGAGGCGCACCTTGAGGGAACCGACTTCGGCATCCACGCGGATCCGGAGGATGGGCTTTTGGTGCAGGGCGCGCCGGGCTATCAACTCACGTGGATGGACGCCAAGGTCGGCGATTGGGTGGTGACGCCGCGTCGCGGGAAGGCGGTGGAGATCAACGCCCTCTGGTATAACGCGCTGTGTTGTTTCAGTGCGTGGTTAAAGTTCCTCGAACAGCCTGAAGAAAGCCAAAAGTTCGCCCAAATTGCGGAGCGGGTACTGAACTCGTTCAACCGGCGTTTCTGGTGCGAAGCGAAGGGCTATCTTTACGACGTGGTTGACGGGGAAACAGGCGACGACGCGTCCTGCCGCCCGAACCAGTTATTCGCGATCTCTCTTCCGCATCCGGTTCTGGATCGCAGTCGCTGGTCCGCCGTTCTAGATGTGGCGACGCGCGAGCTGTTGACGCCCGTCGGATTGCGGACGCTCAGCCCTGGCGATCCGAATTACAAAGCACGTTACGATGGCGATCTTCGCGCGCGCGATGCCGCGTATCATCAAGGGTCCGTTTGGGCGTGGCTGATCGGTCCCTATATTGACGCGTGGATAAAAATACATCCAGATAGACGGGGAGAAACCCGGAAATTCCTCGATGGTTTTATCGCCCACCTGGACGAAGCCTGCGTCGGGTCGATCAGCGAAATTTTTGACGGCGACGCGCCGCACACACCCCGGGGCTGTATCGCACAAGCGTGGAGCGTCGCCGAGGTTCTTCGATGTTGGATCGCGACAGCGACTTAGATCGAAGGCGGAGCAACCCTTTGGCTCCTGGACTCGTTTCTGTGAAGATGTTTGTATTCGTGCGCGGGGTCTTATCATGCAGGTCAGCCTGAACTTCACGGTCAAGCATTCTCCATCAACAGCCGGGAAGGTGCCTGTCCGCACTGCCACGGCGTGGACGGATCTATGACGCGACCGAGCGCAGGTCGTCCCCAATGATTCGTTGACCATTTCGGAACGGGCGATCGGGGTTGGCCGACGCGAAATATATTCCGAAAAGGCCGTCCACGTTCCGCTCGCGTTTTCCAACGGATGTATAAATGCAAGGAATTCTGCGTGAGCACAAAATCATCTCGAGACCGGAAGATCAGGTATGCGGTGGTTGGCTTGGGCTGGATCGCCCAGGAATCCATTTTGCCCGGCTTCAAGAACGCCTCTAAGAATTCTGAGCTTGCCGCCTTTGTAACCGACGATCCAGAGAAGGCGCGCAAACTTGGCGAGGAATATAAGGTCACGACAACCGTTTCCTACGACCACTACGACCAGCTGATACGCAGTGGCTCTATCGATGCTGTCTACATCGCTTTGCCCAACAACCTTCACGCCGACTTCACCATCCGGGCCGCGCGAGCGAGCGTCCACGTTCTTTGCGAGAAACCGATGGCGCGGTCCGTCGGTGAGTGCGAAAGCATGACGCACGCTTGTCAGGAGCACGGAGTTAAGCTCATGATCGCGTATCGTTTGCACTTCGAGCCAGGCAATCTTAAGGCAATCGAAATCGTTAATAGCGGCGAACTTGGGGAGCCGCGCTTTTTCGGCTCCATTTTCGGGCAGCAGGTTCCGGAAGGAAATATCCGTCTTGAAAAATCCTTCGATGGCGGGCCGCTGATGGACGTCGGCGTCTACTGCATCAACGCGGCGAGGTATTTGTTCCGCGCGGAACCGGAAGAGGTGGTCGCTTTCGGAGCCACGATCAAAGACGACCCGCGCTTCGAGAAAATTCATGAAATGGCGTCCGCCATACTCCGGTTCCCTGGTGAGCGACTGGCGTCTTTTACGTCGAGTCTCGGCTCTGCATCCGTCGATTCGTATACGGTGGTCGGCACGAAAGGCGAGTTGCGAGTGAGCCCCGGCTATGGATATCACGACAAGAGGGAGCTCATCTGCACCGTCGCCGGGAAGGAGCGGACTGAAACGTTCAAGCGAGGCGACCAGTTCGGCGCTGAAGTCCAGTATTTCTCCCAATGTATTCTTGACGACACAATGCCTGAGCCGGGAGGCTTGGAGGGTACCGCGGATATTCGCGTGATCGAAGGAATTCTCGAGTCTATAAGATCTGGCCGTACTGTTCGCCTACCCCACGCGAACCCGGTTCAGTATCCTGGCACCCAGCAGAAGATTGAATTGCCGGCGGTTAAGCCGTCGAAGATTGTTAACGCTCAATCTCCATCGGCGAAATAGCAAGTGATGGAACGGCTCCCTTCCGGGCAGTGGCAGACGCGGGACCGGGGAGCACGCCAAGCGTCTCCGAAGTGGGGATGTAAATCGCTGGTGCCCATCCATTCAAGATGACGCAATAACGCGATCGCGCGATCGAGTAATGGATATTGACGTGCAAATAGCATTGCCGTCATGGTAATCGCAATCGACACTTTCAACAAAAAGCACCCCCGTCGGCCCAATAAGAAGGTACCTTCTAAGCGTAGACCGGATGATGATCCACCCCCGCCGGCTTCCGCAGCCCGCGCGGCCTGAGCAGCGAAGTAAAACGTAAACGATTGAATCAGCCGGTGTGACGTTGGCCCTTTTCGTGCAATACAGCACGCGTGCCTTGTGCGTTTTGCGGCGCCTCCCACGCTTACGTCGTCCGGTCAGCGCGCGACGTCAAATGGGAAGCGACCCTGCGCGCTCGATTTGTCCAGGAACGTCTGGGTCATACGCCAACTGGCCTGGAAGGAATGGATCTCACGCAGTTTATGCATGGCACTGCAGCAGAAATCCTGGCGTGTGCCGCGTGTGGAACAGTCCGGCGCAAGGAGGCCCAGCAGGCTGACTACGAATCGGATGAATACGATCCGGTGCTCATGCAGTACCTGTATCCGCGATATCGAAACGCCTTTGCCGAGAAGCGAAATCATCTTGAGCAGCTTCTAGCCCCCGGCGCTGAAGTGCTCGAAGTCGGTAGCCATCTGGGAGCATTTCTGGAAGTGGCGGAGACATGGGGCTGGCGGCCTATTGGACTGGATATCGGTCGCGAGACGAGTGCCTTCGCGCGTCGCCAGGGATGCACCGTCAGGCAGTTGCCACTCGGTGACTATTCCCCCCACCGTCGGCCTGACGCGGTATTTATCTGGAATTGTTTTGAACAGCTGGACAATCCGTGGGACACGATGATCCAGAGTCGGAGGCTACTGTCTCCGCATGGACTGATCGTTCTTCAGGTCCCGAATGTCGACTTCTATCGGCACCGCCATTCGTTAAAGGCGCTGGGCTACAACAATCTCCTCGGGTTTCCCTACCTAAACGGCTATAGCCTTGAAGCATTGCAGTCTCTGCTTGGGTCTACCGGTTTTGAAATAGTTACGGCTCGCGCCGCGAGCCTACTGACGCCGCCGTACCCCGAGATGAACAAGCGCCTGCAAACCGAGTGGGATCGGACCCGCGTCGCGACGGAGCATCGCGGCGCCGCCCATGCTCCGTGGATCGAAATCGTCGGACGTTCCGTCGCCTGAATGTCTACAGAATGAAAAAAGCGAGCGCCGGCATTCTGCTCTATCGATGGAAACCTGCGCTAGAGCTGCTACTTGTTCATCCAGGCGGCCCGTTCTGGGCAAAAAAAGATTTGGGCGCGTGGTCTATTCCGAAAGGCGAGATTAATGAGGGGGAGGATCCGTTCGCTGCCGCCAGACGGGAATTTAGAGAAGAAACGGGTGTCGTTCCCGACGGACGCTTTACACCGCTCGGGGAAATAAGACAGACCGCCGGCAAAGTGGTTCATGCATGGGCACTAGAGGGCGACCTGGATCCCACGCTCATCCGAAGCAATACCTTCAAACTCGAATGGCCGCCCAGGTCCGGCACGATGCGAGAGTTCCCCGAGATAGATCGGGCGGGTTGGTTTTCACTCGCATTCGCCTATGAAAAGCTGCTCAAGGGACAGGTGGAGTTTCTGAACCGGCTTGCGGAAACCTTAGCGGCGCGAGTCTATCCGCAAGCTTCTAACGCGACTAAGCCGTGAGCCCTAACCCGAACTCCGCTTAATCGCGGCTAGACCCGAGTATTCGGCCCTCAGCATGGAAAGACTAAATTGCAGTCGGCTCCCAATATCTACCAGATCAACGTCGCGGACAAATATTCGCGAAGATTTTAGCGAACCTGCCTCTTATACAACAGATTGATGCTGAAAAGGCCGTTCTGATCGCGCAGCGCTGTCGCCGACCATTGCGGCGTCAGGACCAATTCAGCCTGAACCGTGGTCGAGTTCGCATCGTCCAACTGCGTTACATAAGTGAAGGTCAAGTTACTGGCGATCTGCTGCTGTAAGGTGAACTGCGCCTGCGGCAACTGTGACCCATTTGTGAATGAAGGATCGATTTTCAGTTGACTGACGCCGAATACTCTCTGGAGTCTATTGGCCACCGGGTCAGCCAGAGCTTTACTAAGGATCGCCGACTCGCCCATCTGCTGGAAATTTTGTTGAGGCTGAGACGGCTGGTTTGCCAGCAGCGTCGGATCGGATGTCGGCGTTGTTCCGGTAGCCAGCAGGCCGACGATTTCCTCAAAACGCAAGGGCGGATCGGACGTATAGCTCAGCTTCATGTTATCCACCGGGCCGGTAACCCTCAAAGTTAAGTTAACGCCTTTGGCCTGGGTATTCAGACTCAGGTCCAGCATCGGCTCGATTCGGACCGGATTGTAAAAACCGATACTTCCGGATTGGACTGTATACTTCGACCCGAAAAATACTAGTTCGCCTCTGTTGATGTCTACCCGGCCCAGAACGGACGGTCGACTCATGGTTCCCCGAGCTGTGATATCGGTGTTTATCTGAAAATTCTCTGCAAGAGCCGATTGTACAAGCGTTGCGCTGGTCGTTTGAACTCTCACATCGAGTTTCATGTGATCCAGCACCGGCGAAGGCGTGGATGTTGTTTGAATCGGGGGTGCCGCTCGTGTCAATATCGATGCAAAATCGGTCTGCGGAGCATAGTTGATCTGAGTGATGGTGGCCGATCCTGAAAGAATACTATTGTCTGTTGTGCCTGACAAATTGACTTGGGAATCCACGACGACACTCACCCCTTGTTGCACTCGTACCCGCACTTTCGCTGCACTGGCGCGCAGGCCGAAACGAAAGACTCCGGCTCTGTTCGCGAAGCCGTTGAGCGTGATTTTCCCGCCCCCCGATTCGCCCGTGACGTTACGGAGGACCGCCGAGTTGCCAGTGAACTGAACGGTACCGTTCGCGTTGCTGATACCGTTCGGCCACGCTGCGTAGTTCACCGACGCGTTCTGAAGATCCAGTTTTCCGCTCATCAACGGTTTGTTCAGAGTTCCGCCCACGGCCGCATCGAGTGTGAGCGAACCGCTCGAATGCACATCCTGACTGAATTGCTGGAAGACTGCCAGATTTACTTTTCCTCCCAGTTTCAGAGAAAATGCATCACCGCGAGCCTGCGTTCGCAGTGGGACATTCCCGGTCATTTGGAGATCTGTGCTCGGACCGTTCAGATGAAAGCTTTGCACCCGCGCGACGCCGCGATCCACTGCCATGACCAGTGGTCCTTGATTTTGCAGCAACGTTATCGCGGACGCTCCCGGTTTTTGGGGCCGTGTGGAAACTTGAAGACGCGTGATCTGCGCGGAGCCGGTGAGTTGATCCGGATTCATCAGCGGGCCTCGCGCTGTAATCTGTCCATCAATGACACCTTCGACTTGTTGCGGTACCGACGTCGTTGAGCCTACCAATGGCTGCAGCCGCGACCAGGTAAGATCCCGGAACGTGAGTTGCGCATCGATCGGATAACCTGCCGAAAGACCCGCGTTTCCCATGCCATGTAGCATGGCGCCGGCAAGGGTGGAGTCGAGCGTGAAATTCACGCGCCCCGCGTTCGTCTTCGCGACAAGCGCCAGATTTCCTAGTTCCTGGTTCCCCAGTGCGAGATTGTCGGCCTTCAGATTTGCCTCGACAGTTTGTATCTGGATTCGCGGTTGCGCATTTCGGATCTCAGCCGTTCCGTTTCCGGTAAGTTCGACGATCCCTCTCAGGCCGGGCCGTTGCATCTGAACATTGCGAATTCGCTGCACATCGACGCGTCCATCCTGGATTTGAAAATTCACTTTTCCGGATTGAAGATTCCCCACGGGATGCTCATAGCGCGCGGTTAGCGCGACACGCGATGGCCCCGATTCAGCCCGTAGCTCGGATATATCGACGCGGTCGGGCAAATACGCCGCGCGAACGTGCAGCCGGTCGATCGGCTCCTGATACATGACCGCCCGAGTCAAATCCAGATCCAGATTGCCCTGAGGATTGGCCTTGGTCCCTTCAAAATGCCCATTGATGGCGAGCGTTCCGCGAATCGGCAGATCCGTTCGACGTGCCAAAACGAGAATCCGCTCCACCGGCAGATTGCGCACGTTTGCATCGGCGCTTGTCGGATACTCCGCGCTCAGTCGTGTGTTGCCATTGATCCGGATATCGGCACCGGCAAAATTGGAGACCAGTGTGTAGTCCACCTGCTGATTCGTCGTACGCGCGTTGAGATCTAGATCTCCGTAGCTTTGACCCTCGGAACGGAAGCCTCGCACGCTAGCAGCGGCCGTAACGCTCGTCAAAATGAATTCGTGCTTCCCTTGCGTTTGCGTCAGGTTCCCATTAACGTCCGCATTTAGTTTCGCCGTGCCTGAGGTGTTCGGCCGCTGTTTTTGGACTGCGTGAAGCCGGCCGAGATCTACGTCCGTACTTTGCACAGTGGCGTGCAGTTGTCCCGTGCTGAAGCTGTCGCGAGGATGATGAAACTCGGCTGCCAGATTTATACGTCCCACGCCGGCTTGCAGGGAAGTATTCTGCACGGTGACGATCTGATCGCGCAGAGCCACTTGCCCCTCCAGGTGATCGAAAGTCTCGCCTTCGACGGCTCCATTGTTGATTTGCAGGGTTGCGTCGCCCTGCGGATTGCCGATCGTACCGCGAAGATGCATATTCGCAAGGAGCTGCCCCGAATAACCAGTCGGATTCGTCCCGGCGAGTGCAATGATATCGGCAAGGTCGCCTTTAGTGATGGAAGCGTCGGCTACAACCGTCTGATCGGGAAGAGGCTGCCAATTTCGCAGGCCCGCTGCCGCGGAGAAATCTGCCTGCAGACCCAGGCCGGTAATCTTTCCGTTCCGAACCCCCGCCGAGTTGCTCGTGGCCGTCGCGTCAAGTTGCAGCGATTGAAACGCCCGGCCCTCTACCGTGAAGCGATCGGCGGCAACATGGCCCTGCAATCGCGGCATGGAAAGGCTTCCGGTGAGCGTCCCGTTAAATGCGAATTGCCCTCCTTGGAAAGTAATGTGAGGATTTGATGCCGAACCAGTCGCGGCCAGAAAGTCGTTGAGATCTCGAGAAACCAATGTCAAGTTGAGCTGCTGTTTTGCGGATCCGTTAAGCGACAACTGTGAATGGGGAAGCGCAAGCGATGAATTCATCACCTGGATGTCATCAGCCGCACCGTCATACTTCGCGTTGATTTGACCTGAAACAGGAATGCCCCCGCGGCCCGCGGCAATCGACAGATTGATTCGCCCCTGCAAATCCCGCGTTCCGGGACTCTTCAAATTGCCTGCCACCGTGACGTTTCCTCCCAGCGTTCCCGTATAGGGCAGCGGCTTTTGACCAAGTGCTGCCAGAAGAGTTTCAATGTCGAACCGCTGAAGCGCGCCTTTGAAGTTGTAGCGCGCCATGTTCTCCAACGTGGCGTTGCCATTTAAGTCGCCACCGAATGCGGCGACGTGGAGTGAACTCAAATCAATCTTTTGCGGATCTGCATAGATCGCCGACGAAAACTGAAAAGTGCCATAACGTTTGGTTCCCTGGCGAACGGCTACATTCGTTCCCCGGACATCGCCGGCAACTTTGTATTTGTTGTCCTGATCGAGTTGAGCATTGCCATGGAGGAAAAGCGTTCCCTCCGCGCGCGTCATCGTGTTGGTCAGTCGGCTCGCTTCCGCCAGATCCACCTGGCCGTTAAACCGCAAGGTGCTGCGGTTCCGCGGGTCCTTGAGAGTGCCGGACGCATGCAGGCTCGTACGCCCCAGCGCGAGTGAGAGACTCGCCACTTGAATGACGTCGCCGGCCGTTGAGGCATTCGCATCAATCGAGACTGTGGACGGAGCTCCTGAAGTGATCTCGAACGGCAAATTACCAGCGTTCTTGAGATCCAGCAGCGCCACATCTCCCTTAACATGCGCGGTAATCTTTGGATTTTTGAGATCCTCCAGTGAGCCGTCGAAATTCAGCACAGATCGACCAGTACTGATCCGTGCCGCATGGAACTCGATACGGTCGCGCCCGAATGAAACCGGGAGATCAACAGTAACGTTAACAGGAGTATTCCGCCCGGAAGCTATATAAATCGGATCGAATGTGAGCTGGCCGCTATAACTCTGCCCCAGCACACTATATGTGAGTTGCGCCTTCAAATTACTTCCACGAATGTTGAGTGGCTGCTTACGGGAAGCGAACGTCACGACACCGTCGCTAAGGTCGAATCGATCCACCGCCAGATCGACCACCGTTTCAAGAGCCGATTTGTTCGATGTCGACGGAGTCTTCGGACGGGGCACGTTTGTTGTGCCATCCGGATATACGACGATGTTCACTTCGGGCCGCTCTACACTCAAATAAGCTAAATCGAGCAAATGATGAATGCTGGTAAACAGCCTCACATTCAATCGAATGTGTTTGACCTGAATATAAGGCGCCACATCTGGAGGCTCGCTGCCATGAATCACCAGATCGCTTACGTCCGCCTGAAAATGCGCCAAGTCGAACTGGAAAGAGCCGACTTCTACTCTGCCTCCCGTGCCGTTCGCCGTGGCAGTGATGATCTTTTCCCGCACGAACTCGCGGAACCAAGTCGATCGCACCAGGATAATTCCAGCAACCGCGATCACCGCAATCGCCACGCCCAGGCCGATTCCAATGCCCCGAAGAAGTCTCATTCGCCTAGTCACTGAAACGCCTCCTGCTTATATTCGATCTTTGCCCGCCGGTGGGCCGCACGCAGCCATTGGTCGAAATTCTGGTCCACACGCTGTCCCTCAAGCGATTCGCGGATTTTAGGCTCCAGCGCGTCGAACGAACTATTCTGTGGGGATTCCTTGCGGAACTCAGCCAGGTGTTGATCGTAATACGCGCGTTCGTCCTCATCGGTAACCAGCACGCCTTCGCGAAATCGCTGGTCGATGAACCGCAAAACGGCCAACTGCCATGATAATTGTGCGAGAAGCTGACCCTCATTTAATCCGTAACGCTCGAGCGCAGTTTGTAAACGCACCTTCGACCCGCCGAAACGGTCTTTCAGAAGTTGTTCTTCGAGCGTGCGCGCGTCGTCATCGCTGGGAACTCGCATGCCGTTCGTGACAATCTCCTGGTGAATAAGTTGCTGATCGATCAGCCGCTCCGCGGCTTTGCGTTTACTATCGGAAGTCACCTGCAGCGGTTGATTATTCAGAAAAGCCGTGACGCGCAAATCGTGGTCGATGTCACTGAGTTTGATCACATGCTGGCCAACCACAACAGCGATGCGATCCACGATCGTACCGGCCTGGCACACACCGCATATGAAAAGAAATGCAAAGTTCGCGAGGAAAGAACGCAGCGGCGCAGGTTTCAAAGTGTCGAGTTTCAAAATGTTTGGCCGATCGAAAAGAAAAATTGAATATGACTCACTCTTTGCGGCACTCCCTGGCAGTATCCCGGCAACGATGACGGCGGCAATGATGGATTGCATAGCAGCAGCTGATCGGGCGTCCCTTTAAACCCCACGAATGCCGGCGGATTGATGCTGTAGGCCAGATCGAAACGCACCGGGCCCACCGGTGTCTTGTAACGCACGCCAAATCCGACGGCGTGAACTGCATAGTCAAAGTCCTGATTGTCTTTTTGCGAGAAGCGGAACGATACGTTGCTCAACGAGCTGTAGACGTTTCCCATGTCGTGGAAAACGACCCCTTGAATGTTATTGCCGATCAGCGGGAATCGCAGCTCCACATTGTTAAAGAACAGAGCGTTGCCTCCCAACGGAAATCCCGTGGGCGACGACGCCGGTCCGCCAGGCTCAACGGGCGTGCCGATATCTCGGGGCCCCGCCTGGTTGTAGGGAAATGCGCGGAGTGAATCCGCTCCGCCCCCGAAAAAACGTTCCGGCAGCGGGACCGATTCTTCTGCCGACAGGCCCTCCGGGGGCGAGAAAGGAATGATGACGCCGAACTGAGTCTGCCGCGCGAGAACGATGTTGCGCGTCAAGCTGTAGTAACTCGCGTTTCGCACAAGGACGCGCGCGAAGCTGCGCTGCGATCCCAGCGCCTTGGTAGCGAGGGAAAGACTTGCCGTGGTCCAGATGCCGCGGTGAGCATCCTGCGCATTGTCGCGACGGTCGTGAATGAAATTCGCGGAAAACATTCCGATACGCACCGGCTGCACCAGCTGAGGAATCAGCAACACCGGGATCACCACGTCGCTCACGCTGACGCGCCGGTAAGCGATTTGAAACAAGCCATTCAACGCTTTGGTGAACTTCTGGGACATCTGCACGGACGCTTCTTCACGGTGCGCGGCGAATGTTCGTACATCCAGTGTGTTGTCGTAGAGCACGGAATAGGTGATATTGCGCCCATCGATGTTCCTAAACCGAGGTTGAAGATATGTTAGCGAGGCGCGTTTTTGCAGATTTGAATAGTCGGTCCGCAGCGACACCGTGTGGCCCAGCCCCAGGAAGTTCATTCGTGTGGCCGTAAACGATACCTGCGGGCTGAAACCTGTAGCCCCCGCGGGTGACGATAAACTCGTCGTGCTCGGAGTTCCAAAACGTCCGACCTGTGCCCCCACGCCGACGGAGAAGGTATACCGGTTCGCTTCCTCGAAATGGTAGAGAACATATTTCTGCTCCGTATCACCCTCTGCATTTTGAACCGCTGTGTCCACGCGCGCAAAAACCCCAAGATCGTAATAGCGTTGCTGCGTCGCCGTCTGGGCGATCGGCGAGAGAGGATCGCCGGGCTTCAGAGTGATGTACTGCTGAATCAGGCTTGGCCGTGTGGTCCGCAGGCCGGAGGTGATCACCTCGCGCACAAACTGACGCTTGCCTTCATCAATCGTGTAAACCACGTTGACGTGATGAGGAGTACCGGATTCGGCCCACTTGGCGTCGAACTTCGCATCCGGGTATCCCTCGCTGTAGAGGGTTGTCAGAACGTAGCTCCGATCGGACGCCATGTTTGCGTCGGAGAAAGGTTGACCCTCCGTGACGGTTAACCGCGCCCTCACGTCCGGCATGCTCGCAAGGCCTTCGATCGAGAGATGATCCACCAGCCACTGGTCGCCCTCGGTTACTTGGACCGTTGCCGCGACCTCGCCGGGCTTACCCTGGTAAGTCCGGTTGACCACTGTTGCCACCTGCACGTTTCGAAATCCATTGTTGTGGTAAAGGTCTTCGATGGTCTGCTCGTCTTTCCGCTGAAATGCCTCGCTATACCTGCCGTGGCGCAGCCGGAACGAAGCCGGTTCCATGAACATTCGTTCCCGAATCGTTTCCTTATTGAAATAGCGATTCCCCTCAACGTCCAGTTTTACTAACTTGTATCGCTGGCCTCGCGCGATCACGTAATTGATAGTCATCACGTCGTTCTGAAGCGGTTCCACTCGAAAATCGACATCGACGTCGTAATAGCCCTGGCTTTGCAGATAGTCGCGCAGGTTTCTTTCCCCTTCCACGAGCAGATCGTTGTCGACGGCCAACTCCTGGAACACGGGAACGTATCTTTTGAGAACTCGTTTCGACACGCCGGACTCCAACGCCTGGACCGTAACCTTAGGTCCAGGATTCTGGGTCACACTCGGATGCACGCGGCGCTTCTCCGCGTCGTAGTCGAGACTGTTCAATTCCACTCGGGCTGTTAACCGATCCTGAGATTGATATTTCTTGCGAATCTTCACCACGCCTTTCTGTGTGCGCTCGTCGGTGACGTGGCGCCACCAGTGAATGATCGGAATCCTCCAACCTGTGATGCGAAGAATACTGGTATCGGAGAGTGCAGCGCCCTTATTTTGACTTGGCTGGGGAGTCTGTTCCTTCTGCCCGTCCGGCTCCTGCTTCGCGTCTGACTCGGTCTTGATCGTCGGCTGATCGTATTTCGCTCGCTTCCCGTCTTTAATCTGGAAAGTGAGGAAAACTTCCTGTGCGTGCGGGTCCTGCCGCTCCACGGGCATCACCTGCGCCTCATACAGGCCGTTCGATTCCAGCAAATGTTTGATATTCTCAGCAGCTTGTTTCACGTCCTCTTCATGAAACGGCGTCCCCAGAGTCAGTCGCGTTGCTTGCGCTGTTTCGCCGCGATTCGGCGGATCCCCCAGCCTTCCTTCGATGGAGACACCTCCGATAAACCAGGCATTCTTCGTCAGGAATTTCACGGTTACCCCGTTCGCAGATGGATCGATCTCAACTGCGATGTCCTCGAAGTATCCTGTAGCGAATAGGCCGTCAATGGCGTGGGCGATGTCGGATCGCTGTAACGGCTGTCCTACCCTTAAGGGCTGTGCCTTGTCCAAGTCCGTTTGAGCTAACGGCTGAGCCGAAGAGAATTCGATCGCGATGATTTTCCGACCTTCAAATGTAGTGTTCGGCGCTGCGGGCTGAGCGATTGCCAAGCCGCACAACGCGAACATCGGCAATATCCACTTAAGAAGAAGCAGTGACTTGAAAAAAGTCTGACAGGTGGAACGGATCTCCTCGCGCATTTTGCTACGCAGCCTTCGGCGCGTCTCGGTGCGTCCCTTGCGAGCCAACTGTCCGTGCATAAACTTTTGTGAATTCCGCTCCCAGGAATAGCAATTGCGACGAATAGTAGACCCACAAAACAATAACAACCAGCGATCCCGCAGCGCCGTAAGCGGACCCTAAGCCGAACTTCTTCAAATAGAACTCGATCAGAATTCGTCCCATGGTAAACAAAAAGGCGGTAACGGCTGCTCCTATCACAACATCGCTCCATCGCAGCCGGATGGTCGGCAGCAATTTGTAAATCGCTGCGAACACAAATGTGACCAATAGAAATGTGATGGACCCGGCAAGTGCCTGGAGCACTGGCTCCGGAACCGACCACAGCGGTTTGAAAAAGTTGCCGATCGACGCAAGTATCGCACTGAGGGCAGCGGAACCCAATAACACAATCCCCCCGAAGAAGACGATCAGTACCGAATACAGCCGATCCCGCAGGAGCGCCGCCAAACTCGAGAGCATGCTTCGGCTCCGGTTCGAGGAAATATGCCAGATCGTGTCCAGCGCGTCCTGCAATTCCACGATGACAGACGAAGAACCCCACAGCAACGTTAAAACACCCAGAATTGTTGCTGTGATTCCGGCGGAGGGCTGGCGCGACTGGTCGACGATCCGAATAACGGTTTCCGCTCCGGCTGTTCCCAAAAGGTTCTGAGTCTGCAGAAAGAGCTGTCCCTCAGCCTCCTTTCTTCCTAGAAAAAACGTAGCCACGGCGACTGTCACCACCGCCAGGGGCGCCATGGAAACAAGAGCATAAAACGCGACAGAAGCCCCCAACCGCTGGGCCTTGTCCTGCCGCCATTCTTCCACCGCGTTTGAGGCTATAGTACAGAAATCCCGCCACTTGTGACAGGTCCCTTGTACCCACAGTGGGCCCTTATCCGGAAGTGAGCCCGCTCCCTGACTGCGTGCAGGCGTCATACAAACTTCGATTTGCCACATGCAATTCAGCCGCCGAAATTCGAAATGCCAGCGTTCCTTTCAAATCGCGCTGGTTGAGCACCACCAGGCTACCAATCGCGACGAACGCCCATTTGAGATTCGCTATAGGTTTCCCACAGACTTGGCATCGCCGGGCGCACCTACCACTCGACCAGTTCTACGCGCCTGTTCTTCGCCCGGCCATCCCGGTTTGGTTGGACGTCACCGGGGCGTACAGACCCGCGCCAAACGAATCCAGTCGCGCCGCCGCGATCCCGTACCTGGATACCAACTGCTGCGCCACACTGGCCGCACGCCGCTTGCTAAATCGAGGTTGTACGCCACGGCGCCCTGATCATCGGTTGACCCACCACGCGGAGCTTCATCTGCGGATTCGCCTTCATCAACTTGGCGATCTCATCCATAGTCGGCGCCGAATCGGCCCGCATCATGTCCTTGTCCGTATCGAAATACAACCCATACAGCGCCACCTTGCCCGTGTCCGCAATCGATCGCTTCATCTCATCCGCATTGACGAACACCATCTTCTGTACCAGCTTCTGCGGCGCGATGACGATGATCTCCGCCAGCGTGCGATCCTTCGCTACCGCCTTCGCCAGCCGCGGCGGAATGATGCCGTCCTTGTACGACGTCACGAAGACCTGTAATAGGTCGGCTGCGCGTCCTTAACGGCCCACCAGGAGACGCTCCTGACTTTCGTTATAGGCCAGGATCTGACCCAAATCGTCCTGATTTGAGATCCGCTAAAGGCGGCCGTACCTGTCCTGGTCCTCGCACTTTTGTTCATACATCGTTACCAAGCCGACCGGATGGACCCGAGCTCCGTAACGCATCACTTACGGCGGGCGTGCGGCGACCGGAGCCAGATAGGCGTAGCGGCTCACCAGCCCCTCGTAGCCCTGGCTCTTCTGAAACGCCAGTGACAGGCCATAGGTTTCCCCGCCGTTCCCAGCGGCAACAGGTACTCGTCGAATTTGGCTTCGCGATAGCCGATGATTTCACCCTTGCCTTCAGAGATCGCTTCATTCCGGGCGAAGTCTTTTGATCCAGTTAGCTCCGCTCCGAATCCTTGAAGAGCCCAATGAAATGCACAGGATGGCCGATCTCATAACCATGCTGCAGCTCCTCCGACCAGAATACGCCCACTTGATCGCGGCGAAAATGGCCTGCACGGGGTCAGGGCTTGACTCAATTCGGCTTAGCGCGTTATCGCCTCGCCATGGATGTATCAACTTTATGCATCGTGGAAAGGCTTCCGCCTCGTGGGTTTTCAGGCCGGGAGGGATAGGCTGTGCCGACGTGACTTCGTCTTCAGCCGGTGCGACTTTCCGCACATAGCGAAGCGGTATGCGGTCCTTACGCGCGGCCCGAACCAAACGAATGGGAAACGAGATAAGCCCGAAGGCCAGCTGACCCTTCCAGACGGTGCTCGCGTTGGTCAAGAACGTTTCTCGTCTCCCATATCGCTGCCGATTGCTCGGCGTGCTTGCGGCGAAGTCGTTTAGTTCCTGCCCTGCTTTGCAGCGCTCCTCTTGCCGGCCGACCGAGCGTGTCCATTCTCGCCGACCGTCTCAAGATTCACATTCGCTCCGGCATCGTCCAGCGACGCCTGTTGGATGATGGGCTCCGATATCGCGCCGAGAAGGAAGTCTGCCGCCTCTTCCTCCCCCAGTGTGTGAGATAACAGGCGCGCGCATTCAACCTCGCCGAGCTGGCGCGCAAGACACCGGGCGGTCCCGTAAGCGGAGATTTCATAATGTTCCACCCGCTGCGCGGCCGCAATCAAAGCAAGATCGGCCACCAGCTGTTCCTTCTCTCCGCCCTCCTCGATGGTCTCCTTGCCTTCTTCCACCAGCCCCATCATGGCCTTACAAGGTTTAGGCTCGGCCTTTTCTTTTAGCAGACCGAAGGCGTTCCGCAGCCGTTCGACGTGCCCCTGTGTCTGGACCAGATGTTTCTCAAAAGCCTCTTTAAGCTTCGGGTTATGAGCGGCCTCCGCCATCTTCGGCAGCGCGCTGGTCAGTTGCGTTTCAGCGTGCAGCAAATCCTGAAGCTGATCGACTAGTAATTCCTTGAGTTGTGGCATTGTAAGTTCCTTTTCCTGATCGTGTTTTTCCGAATGATTATTGCGGTTTGGGAGTAGCGCCGTTTTCGCGCGGCTGGCGTGTGCCGGCTTCCGGCGAAGCAAATTCCTGGAACGCGGGCGCGGCAACCATCTGCCAGTCTCCGCCTTGATTCCACGGCCCGTGGGCATCGGGTTCGCCCCTGTCGCCGGTTCCCGTAGAGTCGTTGAAATATTGATCGACCAGGCCCGGAGTAGGCGGAATGCGGCCGATCGAGAAAGCCGGCTTGCCCATGCTGTCGAGCGCCGCTGTGAACGCTTTCATGTGAGTAATCTCGCGCGTCATCAGGAACTGAAGCGCGTCGATCGTTCCCTGATCGTCCGTGAAATTGATCAGCCGTTCGTAAACGATCTTGGCGCGGGCTTCGGCAGCGATGTTGCTTCGCAGATCCACATCGAGTTCGCCCGTGATCTTAAGGTAGTCTGCGGTCCACGCGTCACCCATCGAATTGCACAGGCCCACGCCGCCTCCGCCCGCGATCGCGATCAGCGGATCTTCATGTGCCGCGGTTCGGTTGTTTTTCAGCGGCTTCAGGTGCATGCGCGCCAGCGTACCCACCACCTCCAGATGACTTAGTTCTTCCGTGCCAATGTCCATCAGCAGATCCTTGCGTTCCGGATCGTCGCAATTAATCCCTTGAATGGAATACTGCATAGCGGCGGCGAGTTCCCCGTTCGCTCCGCCGAATTGCTCCAGGAGCATGTTGCCGAAACGGGGATCGGGGTGCCCGATCCTGACCGTATACATCAGTTGTTTAATGTGGTGATACATGTCGGCGTGTGTTGCACGCTTAAGACCGTTAACGTAGCCGAGAAATTACGGCACGTCCCGAGCTGGGCGAGTTGAAGCGAAAGGATCTAGGCGGCGCCTCGCCGTCCGCTCTATACGTACGGGTCGACGGATGCGCCGAGCTTGTGCAGAGTGCGAAGTTTCTGCGCACGCCGCACGTGGGCGCCCGACCGCACGACTGGAGAGGTGCCTGCGCCTGTCATTCGTATATAGTTATGTCGCATATAGTGTTTCAAAGGAGTCTTCGATGTTCCGAACAAAGATGTGCCGAACTAACCTGTTGACCACGGTTGCCCTGTTGCTTGCCGGATCGGTTTCGAACATCCATGCGCAAAGCGCGGATCCGATGATGATCGCTGCCGACCAAGCGTTCGTGCAAGCAATCGCTAAGTCCGATCGCGCGGCACTCGAGAAACTTCTCGATCCCGATTTCACATGGACCGACTTCAACGGGCAAGCGCTGACGCGCACCCAGTTCCTTGAGACTAAGAGGTCGATGCCGGTGGACAAACCCAAAGACGCCGAAGTGAAAAACTTCACATACGGCGCGTTGGGCGATGTGCAAGTGAACTTTGGCCGCAGGCACCTTTTGCGCGTTTGGGTACGGCGCACGGGCGCGTGGAAGCTGATCGCGTACCAGGAAGTGGAGTCTCTGGAATCCGCACCCACCTTCGCACCCGGAGCAGGCAAGGATTGCGAGAATCCGTGTAAAGGCATTCCGTTCAAGCCCTCGAACGATACGGAGCGTGCCGTTGCAGCGGCTTATTCCAAACTCGAAACGGCGGCGATGGCGAAGAACTCGGCTGTCTTTTCTACGATGGTCGGTGATGAATTCGTTGCCGCCAGTTCGAACAGCAACAAGCTTTACGACAAGCGCGGCCGCATGGACGACTTCGATCATTCGAAGAATGCCGGCGTCGCGCCTACGCCTTTCGGCGCAGGCCGCATGTACACGTTCGGCGAAGCGGTGCTGATGATCTCGGAACACCTGCCCGATCGCGGCCGTCCGCTGCACGTCACGCGCGTGTGGGTAAAACGCGACGGCAATTGGATGGAAACTGTGAGCTATCAAACGTCAGTGCAGACACCTGTCGCGAAACCGTAACCACGCGGGCGCGGGTCAGTTCGCCGAAGGGTCATTTATCCCCGCTCGATGACTCTCGCGGCTCTGAAACACCACTGCAATATGCCGATTTTACCCTCGACAATGATGGAGCGGTGCTTTGGCTCAGGTTGACCCACTACAAGCTAGCCGGTAGTGTCTATCAAGTAGTCGGCTGCTACTCTAACTTAAGAATATGGAGGCTGGTTTGAAAAAAATCGTTCTGTTGTTCGCGTTGTTCTCGTTCGCGATCATTCCCGCGTCGGCGCAGGGCAAAGAAGAAAAAAAGGGCGGCGTCGGATCTATGAAGCGGCCGACGAATGGCGGGAACGTGCCGTCGCACGGACCCGCGCCGGCGAAATCTCAGCCGGCAAAACCTCAGCCGCAAGCCCGTCCGCAGGCGAATCTGCCTTTGCCGGTGCCCAACCGCCCCGGGCAGCCGGAGAATCGCAACGCTCCTGCCGCTCGCAATTACGCGGATAAGCCCGGCCACCCGAACGCTCCCCACGTGGATGGCAACAAATGGGTGGGACACGATACCGGCCCCAACGACGCGCGCTTCCACCTGGACCGGCCGTATGAACATGGCCGCTTCACCGGCGGAATCGGCAAAGGCCACGTCTGGCGCCTCAACGGCGGCGGACCTTCCCGCTTCGGATTTGGCAACTTCTTCTGGAGCGTCGCGCCGTTCGAATTAGATCTGGTCAGCGGCTGGAACTGGAACACGGACGAGATTGTGATCTACGACGATCCCGACCACCCAGGCTGGTATCTCGCCTACAACACGCGGCTGGGAACCTACGCTCACGTTGAATATTTGGGGTAACTGATTCTTTATCGGTGCGTGCCGCTTGCACCTAAATTCTGTGCGAGCCGAAGCCTCGCGGACGGCGGGCCACTCGGCCCGCGCGGAGCCGCTGCCTCCGCTTTGGATAAATTCCACCGGGCTGGCCACAGCCGTCTGCGTTCACATTTCGCACAGCCTCGTGAGCCTGGGGCTGTGCCGCTACAACTCCAAATTGCCGCGATACATCATATCCTTCAGCGTGAAGCGGCACTTCACTTCCAGCGGACCCACCTTGGTTACGAACGTCACCTGCTTGTCTTCCAGCGTGATGGGGAACACGCGCGAAAAATAAAACAGCGTACCGGGCGGGGAATACCACGTCTTGGGAGCCAGTTCCACCCGTTTCAGCTCCAGCGGATCGCCCTTGCGTTCAATGCGCGTGCGCTCCTGCAAAATGTCGAACTTGGTTTTTATTTCGTCGCGGGAATCGTCCTTATTCGGCGCGGAGCTTGGAATTTCGCCGAACACATTGATGATGTAATTTTCCGAAATGTCCACGCTCATCTTGGTCCCCAGCGCCTGCCGGATCGGCAGCGCGGAATCCCAGCGCACCGTTGCGTCCCACTTGCCAGTGAACTCCGGGATCTGCGAGATCCCATTGGGATTGCCCGCCGAGCGACGCGTCGCCGGCGTCCGTGTGGTCAGCGGGCCCACGGCGGCCTTATTATCGATTAAGGCCGGCTTGGCCCACGGCGACCTGCTGGTCAGCCGCTTCAATTCGTCTTCAGTCCAATCGCTCGGCTGTTTCTGATCCCAAAATTCTGCGGCATAGCCACTGGCTGGTATGGCGGACGCCCACGCTGCCGCAACCATCCCCGCCGCGCCACCCGCATAACGCAAAGCCTCGCGCCGCGTCATCGGTACCATCCATGGCATGAACCAGTGAGCGGCCGGAATGACTCGGGACTCCCGGCAGCCTCTCGTCTTCTCGCGCTAAGCTCTCGCACATCAGTCTCTTGACGTTCATCGCAACCTATCCGTTACCGCTTGTACTCCGATGCTCGCTTGGGCTCAACCAGCGCAATGTTTAACGCATACAGTCCAGACAGTATGGGTGCAAAGTTCGTTTTTGCGTAACCTCAAATCAGGAATTTCCGTCAGATTCCGTGAGTCCTATGTGTAATATTTCACTCACCGTCGCGCACGTTCGGTGAACTATTACATGAAACATTACACGATAAAAATATGAAAATATGCGTACTAGGTGGAGATGGATACTGCGGATGGGCCACAGCGCTCTACCTTTCAAAGAAGGGCCACACCGTCAGTATCGTAGACAATTTCATTCGCCGTCAGTGGGATTACGAGCTTGGCGCCCAAACTTTGACGCCGATCCAGCCGCTGGCGGACCGTTTGAGAGTCTGGCGGGATCTCACCGGCGAGACCATCGAGGTTTTCACCGGCGACGTCTGCGACTACGATTTCCTGGCCGTCGGTCATGGAATCCTTCCAGCCGGACGCCGTGGTGCATTTCGCCGAGCAGCGGTCCGCGCCCTATTCGATGATCGATCGCAAGCACGCCGTGTTCACCCAGACCAACAATGTCGTCGGGACGCTGAACCTGCTGTTCGCCCTGCATGAGCATGTTCCCGACTGCCATCTGGTGAAGCTCGGCACGATGGGCGAATACGGCACGCCCAACATCGATATTGAAGAAGGCTACATCAAGATCGAGCACAACGGCCGCACGGACGTTCTTCCGTTCCCCAAGCAGCCGGGCTCGTTCTATCACCTGTCGAAGGTGCATGACAGCCACAACATGATGTTCGCCTGCCGGATCTGGGGCTTACGCGCCACGGATCTCAATCAGGGCGTGGTTTACGGAACCATCACCGATGAATCGGCGATGGACGAAGCGTTGATCAATCGCTTCGATTATGACGAAGTGTTCGGCACGGTGCTGAACCGCTTCTGCGTACAGGCCGCCGCCGGACATCCGCTGACGGTGTACGGCAAGGGCGGCAGACGCGCGGCTTCCTCGATATTCGCGATACGGTGCGCTGCATCGAGATCGCCTGCCTGAATCCGGCCAAGCCCGGCGAATGCCGCGTATACAACCAGTTCACGGAGCAGTTCTCTGTCCTGCAGCTGGCCGAAATGGTGCGCGACGCCGCCACTCAAATGGGCCTGCCGACGAAGATCGAACATCTCGAAACGCCGCGCGTGGAATTGCAGGAGCATTACTACAACGCGAAGCATTCGAAGCTCACGGACCTCGGCCTGCAGCCGCATCGCCTGTCCGATTCGCTGCTGGATTCGCTGATGAACATCGCCATGAAGTATCAGGACCGCATCGATCGCTCGCTGTTCCTGCCGCAGGTAAACTGGCGGAACTCGAAGAACCAGCGCCGCGTGCGTTCCGCCGCCACCGCGATGGTCTAGCAGTCTGTATCAGACGTTCCGGAGGCGGCGGAGCGCCTGCTCCGCACTGGGGCGGCTGCCCTGGCCGTTGCCGAACGAATACATCAGCGACCTCGAAAGCTCAGTGCTCGCGTCCGCCGATCGCCAAGCTCGGCGCGAGTGAACGCGGGCGCGACTTACGAGCGCAATTAGACTTACCAGCGCCACTTAAAAGACGCGATAATAAGGAACGGCCGCGCGCTTTCCTACAGGGTTTTCAATGAAGAAGGCGCAGGCGCACGCCTGAATGCGTTCCCGTCTCACTATTCTGCTCCTGCTCTTTGCCGGGGCGATCTACATCGGCTGCATGCTGTCTCCTCCGTCCCTGATGGACGACGTGGACGCCGTGCAGGCGCAGATCGCGCGCAACATGCTGACCTCGGGCGATTGGGTAACCGCGCGCCTCGACGGCGTTGCCTATCTGGAGAAAGCTCCGCTGATCTATTGGCTGATCGCCATCTGCTACAAGCTTTTCGGCGTCCACGATTGGGTGGCGCGCATCCCGGTCGTGCTCGCCGCGCTGCTGCTGGCCTGGGTCACCGCCGCCTTCGGCACCTGGGCCTTCGGACCGCCGCGCCGGATTTTACGCGGGCCTATGCATCTCCACCTGCGTCGGACTGTTTCTCTTCACCCGCATCCAAATCCCCGACGTGATGCTCACCGCGTGCATCGCTCTTTCCATGTGGGCCTTCCTGCGCGCCATCGACGACGAAGAGCCGCGCCCGCGCCTGTGGGCGCTACTGTTCGCCGCGAGCCTCGGCATCAGCCTGCTGCTGGAAGAGCCTCATCGGCGTCGTCTTCCCCCTCGCCGCATGCATCATTTATCTGGCCGCGACGCGTCAGCTCACACAAGCGAAAACCTGGCGCCGCATTCATCCCTTCAGCGGACTCGCCATCGCGCTCCTGATCGCCGCGCCGTGGCACATCCTCGCCACGCTGCGCAATCCGCCGTATTTCGATTTCTCGTTTCACAGCGGCCCTGGCGAATATCACGGCTTCCTGTGGTTCTATTTCATGAACGAGCAGGTGCTGCGTTTCCTCAACCTGCGCTATCCGCGCGATTACGACACCGTCCCGCGCGTGTGGTTCTGGCTGTTCCACCTGCTGTGGCTCTTTCCCTGGAGCGTCTATCTCCCGGCAGCCGTCGAAGTCTCCTTCCGACCCGACGATCGCGCAGGGAAGACGCGCCTGCTGGCGCTCTGCTGGACCGGTTTCATCCTGGTCTTCTTCACGTTCTCCACCACGCAGGAGTATTACTCCATGCCGTGCTATCCGGCCCTCGCTTTGCTGATCGGCTATGCGATGGACGCAGGGCGGCGCCTGGATCACGCGCGGCACGCGCGTGCTCTCGGTCATCCTCGGCATCGCGGCGCTCGTGTGCTTCGGCCTGTGGTTTTCCGTGCGCAATCTTTCCACGCCCGGCGACATTTCGATCGCCCTCTCGCACCATCCCGGCGCGTACACGCTTTCGCTCGGGCACATGGGCGATCTGACCATCGCCTCGTTCGCCTACCTGCGCGCCCCGCTCCTGCTCGCGGCCCTCGCCTGCCTGATCGGCGCCGCGGGCACGGCGCTCTGGATTAGACAAGGCGTGGGGCACCGCGCGTTTCTCTCCGCAGCCGTGATGATGGTGCTCTTCTTCCAGGCCGCGCGCATGGCGCTGGTCGTCTTCGATCCGTTCATGGCGTCGCGCCCCTTGGCCGAGGCCCTGCTGCAAGCTCCCAAGGGCCAGCTGATTGTCGATCATCACTACTACACGTTCTCGTCCGTCATTTTTTACGCCGATCCCGTTTATCCGGAGCGCGAAACTTATTGCTGAACGGCCGGTTTAACAACCTGGTGTACGGCTCCTACGCGCCGGACGCGCCCGATATTTTTATCGACGACCGGCAATGGAAAGATCGCTGGACTTCAACGGATCGCTATTATCTGGTCGGCGAGCAGCCAGCCCTCGAACGATTGAAGGCGCTCGTCCCCGCGGACGATCTCATCACGTTTTGTCCAGCGGAGGAAAGCTCCTGCTCACCAATCACCCGATCTCATACGTTACGCTCAAATGATGGCCTTGGCCATTTTCCTCGGGATAGCGGCGATTCCTTTTGTTTATTACCTGATCGTCCTGGTCAGTTCCTGGCGCTATTTCCATCAGGCAAGCGCCCCTCGCGACGCGAATTTCCACCCTCCCGTCAGCATCCTGAAACCCTTTCGCGGCTTGGACCCCGAGGCCTACGAAAACCTCGCCAGTTTCTGCCGCCAGGATTATCCGGACTATGAACTGGTCCTGTGCATCGATCCCGACGACGAAAAAGTCCGCTCCATGGTGGAGCAAGTAAAGCGCGATTTTCCCGAGCGCTCCATCCGCATTCTGCCCGGTTCCGGCCGCGTCGCCACCAACGATAAAGTGGCGAAGCTCGCGCGCCTGGTGGCGGAGGCGCAGCACGAAATCGTCGTCATCAGCGATAGCGACGTGCGCGTGGGTCCCGATTATCTGCGTGCCATGACCGCGCCTCTGCAGGACCCGAACGTCGGCGCCGCCACCTGCTTCTACGTTCACGCCGAGCATCAAAGCTTTATCGACCGCCTGCAAACCGCCGGCATGATTTCCGATTTCTACGCGGGCATTCTCGTCGCCTGGCAGTTGGACGGCATCAAGTTCGCGCTCGGCCCGTCCATCGCCACCACGCGCACGCGCCTCGCGGCATTCGGCGGTTACGCCGCCATTGAGAATCGCCCGGCGGACGATTTGCTCGTCGGGCGTCTGATCGCCGAACAAGGCTACGAAGTGCGGCTGCTGCGCTATTCCGTGCAGACCGTTTCCGATTTCCATTCGCTGCCGGATCTGTTTCACAAGCGCCTGCGCTGGATCGTCGTGATGCGGCACATGCGCCCGTGGGGCCACTTCGGATTGATCTTCACGCACGGGCTCGCGTGGTCGCTGCTCGCCGTGATCGCCCATACGACGCTCGCAACGGCGCTCATTTATCTGGGCGGATACATGCTGCTGCGCGCGGCGATTCTATGGCTCATCGGCGTCCACGGCTTGCACCAGCGCGGCGCGCTTCAGGAAGTCGCCTTGATACCGCTCTGGGACGCCCTCGCGTTCGTCATCTGGCTGGCGAGCTTCACGCAAAGCAGCGTGCGCTGGCGCGGAGCCGACTACTACATTCGCGACGGACAACTTGTTCCGGTCTCGGCGAAAAGATAACAAAATAAATGTGGGGCGGTCCCCCTGGACCGCGGCCGACGCCCCCGTCGGCCTTCACGGCGTGAATCTTCAGCAGAGCGCAGCTAGCACGGGTCATCAAATCGGCGATTCCACTGGCGGCGATAGCGCCCGCATCCGAGCCGCGAGAGTCATCAAGCGGTGGTGTCGAATTTCACCCGCCCACCATCACCACGCCCGCCAACACAATCAGCGCGCCCGCCGCGCGCCGCGTTCCCACATGCTCCTTCAACATCACCTTCGCCAGCAGCGTTTCCAAAAAGAAACTGGCGCCCGACGCGGGCACCGCGAAGCTCAGCGGACCCGTCTGCACCAGCGCCATGAACGAGAAAAACGAAACCGCCAGGCACGCGATCGACAAAATCAAATAACGCCGCTGCACAATCATCAACGCCAGCTTCATCAACCCGTGCGCTCGCGCCGATTGCTCGCCGGCGCGTTTCATCTCGTAACTTTGCAGCACGTCGCTCATGGCCGTGGCCACAACCATCAACGCGACTAACACCCATTTCATAGTGAAGGACCTACCCCGCCGCTTTTCGTGTGCACCGTGGAACTGGTCAGCATCGCGCCGATCACAATCAGCACCGTGCCCACCCAGCGCGAGGAAGAAACCTCTTCATGCAGCACCGTTTTTCCCAGGAACGTCGCGATCACATATCCAACGGCCGTCACCGGCAGCACGAAGCTCAAATCGGAAAGGCTCAGCAACACCAGCCGCACCAGGATCGCTACGACCAGGGCGATCACTCCGGTCAGAACGTAAGGATTGATCATCGCGCGAATGTAAAACAGAGGATTGGCCGACGCGTTCTCGCCCAGGTGCTTCATCCCCCACGCCAGTGAAAGGTTTCCCACGGCCTTCAGCGCGATGAACAGCAGCAGCACGGCGAATGTCTTCAGGGCACGCGCGCGCCGCGGGACTGTCACCGGTGCGCCTGTCACCGGCTCGTCACCTGGCGCAGCAACTTTTCCGCTTGTTGTTTAGGAGGATCATCCGGCGTCAGCTCAGCCTTCAGATACTCTTCCAGCAGTTGGCGTACGCGCTGCGGCTCGCGGTGCGTGTCCGCATAAAATTTGGCAAGCGCGAAAGCCACTTCCGGTCTGCCGGGCCATTTGTTTCTCGGCCTCGCGAAACATCGCTTCACTCTCATCAGTGCGCCCCAGCTTCTCCAGATATCGCGCCGTGTCCAGCACGCGGCCCGCTTGATCCGGAGCCAGCTCCATCGCTTTACGAAGATGCGCCAGCGCCGCGTCGTGTTGCTTGCGATGCTCTGCCAACATCGCCATTTCGTGTTCGTACTCGGCCGGACGTTCGTGCTGAATGCGTCGCGCGATGGCTTCGGCTTTATCCACGCCGCCGCCGATAAAGCTCGGCGCGCTGATGTAAAAGTCGAACAGATCGTTCATGGCCTCGGCGTTGTTCGGATCCAGCATCACGGCCATCTCGAAATTCTGGCGCGCCTTCGACGCCCGCGCCACACCGCCGAAAATGCCCGCCGTTTCGGCCCTGCGTCCCCACGCGCGGCCCAGCCATAAATAACGATCGGAAACCTTCGGCTCCGCCGCCCGCGCCTTGTCGAAAAACTGTATTGCTCTCTCGTAGTCTTCCAGCGCGAAATAGTTCTTGCCGATCAGTTCATAGGCCGCGCCGTTTGGAGCCGGATCTTTTTCCAGTAACTGTAGGGACGCGTGGTACTCGGTCTTTTGATACAGCGCTCCCGCGCGATCGACGGCCTCGGTCCCAGCCGCGAGGCCGCCCAAGGCGGTCAAAAAGATGGCCGGAAAAAGCCGCAGCGAAGGCCACAGGCCGCGCCAATCGCGGGAAATCGTGCCGCAGGAAGTCACGCTACGAAAAATCAATGCCAAACAATCCCCGCCAAACAAGCCCGCCATGCGCTTCGCCAAGGCTAAGCACCTAAATTATAGCGGACCGGCCCCCGCAACGTTTATTCCCTGCTACGTTTTGGGAGGATCGCCGCCGCGAATTTCGTGCGCTACTATATATTGTTGATGACCCACCCTATCGTCCGATGGAGCAGCATCGCGGCATTGCTTATTCTGGCCGCCGCCTCATCGCCGGCCCAGGCTCCCGGACCCGCCGCCGTCGTGGCCGCGCCCACGAATCTGAAGATTCTGCCGCCCGCCGGGCTGATCGACGTGATGCGAGGCTTCAACATTTCGCTCGGCGTGCAGTGTACTTTCTGCCACGTGGCCGGCGACTTCGCCAGCGACGCCAACCCGCATAAGGGCACCGCGCGCACCATGATCCAACTGGTGCGCGATGTCGAGCCGTTTTTCCCCGCGGGCGGTTCTCCTTACCCCACCGGCTATCACGAAGTGGATTGCCAAACGTGCCACCGCGGAAGCACCATTCCTGAGACGAAGACTGTCGCTCATTTCATCGCCCCGCGCGAAGTCGGCCGAGTCAACACGGAAACCGACCTGGGCGTGAACATGAAAGCTCTGCCGCCCAAAACGCCCGTGCACGGCGCGTTCTCCATCATGGAAATATTTCGCGACTCTTTGAATGTCGATTGCGGCTTCTGTCACGGCGGCCCCGGCGGCAACGCCGGTGACCTAAATCCTCGCAAAGATATCGCCCGCAACATGATCCGCATGACGACGATGCTCAACGCCAAGTTCCCGGGAACCGGCCCGTATCCCGAAGGCAAGCAGGAAGTCAGCTGTTATACCTGCCATCGTGGCGACCCGCATCCAGCCAGCCTCAGCAACAAGGGCTACACGGGGCCGACTCCTGCTCCGGCGAATTAGCGAACCGCTAGGACACGCGTAATCTTCCCGGACCCGGAGTCGTCCCTAATAGAAGGAAGAAGCGCCGCGAATCACCGCCGTGAAATATATGAGACATGCCGGACTAGCCGTAATCGCCTTAGCCGCCGCCGGCCTGGGCGCGCCTCCCGCCTTCGCACATCACTCCTTCGCCGCCGACTATTACGAAGCGCAAAACATCACGGTCGATGGCCGGATCACCGCGTTTCTATACCGCAACCCGCATACCTTCGTCGAAATAGAGAGCACGGACGCGAACGGCGTCGCGACCAAGTGGATCGCCGAATGGTACAGCGCGGGGCGGCTATCGCGCATCGGAGTGAATGCGGATACTTTCAAGCCAGGCGATAAAATCACGATGACCGGCGCTCCCAGCCGCGATAGCAAGCAGCACCGGATGCATCTGAAAACGCTGGAGCGTCCCTCCGACGGCTTGAAGTTCGACCGCTCCGCCGGCGGCCGCACCCCGCGCTAACGCCGCTCTTTCCACTCGACTCCGTGAAACGTTAGACCAACAACGATCCGATCGTGCGCGTCAGGTCTTCGCCGGACGAACTTCTTTTAAGCGCGTCCACGATCTGGTGCAGCTGTCCAATCGTCAAACTCTCAATCGGCGTCGCCAGCAGCGTCGTCAGCAGGGCGGCGGTCAGGTGGGGCGCAAGCGTGCGCGTCAGAGTCTTGGTTCCGGATGTGGTAGCAGCCATATTGGTTCTCCTGCCCGAAGTCTAGTGATGCCCCGCGAACATCCCGCGCGCGCAAACGTCATCTTGTTCCAGGCACTCGCGATAATCCGCACGCCGTTCTGTGATTCGGAAGCCGCCCGCTCTCGCGCGCGCGTCCCCGGCCACCCGCGCCGACGTGGATTGTGTTAAATTTACCGCCTATGATCACCCGATTCGAATTGCGCGTTCTGTTGGCCATAACCGGCCTCGCCGCGCTGGTCTCTCTGGCCACTCCCTGCCGGGCGCAGGCCGCAGCAGGACCACCGCCCGCCTTGCCTAAGCTCGAAAAGGTGCGCGATAACATTTACCTGATCGAAAATTCCGACGTCACGCCCGAAGCCTTGCGCTACTGGGGCGGCAACATCACCGTGGTGGTGACCAACGACGGCGTCGTGCTGGTCGACGCAAAGTACGCCCGCGCGCATGACGACGTAGTGGCGAAAGTGAAATCGCTTACCGACAAGCCAATCAAGTACGTCATCCTGACGCACAACCACGGCGACCATAGTGAAGGCGCGCCGCTCCTCGAAGCA
The DNA here is from genome assembly GCA_963699945.1 of Terriglobia bacterium. Classification (GTDB taxonomy): domain Bacteria; phylum Acidobacteriota; class Terriglobia; order Bryobacterales; family Bryobacteraceae; genus Palsa-187. The sequence goes on along the minus strand of CAVOVW010000014.1, from coordinate 207,768 downwards.
ATGGGCGCGCAGGTGATCATCTCGGACGACGATCGCGCCAACATGACGCGCGCGGCCAACTCGAAATGGGTGCCCGCCTTCGGCTTCATCGGCCAGGCGCACCTGAATCTGGGCGGCACGGAAATGGACCTCGCGCAATATCGCGGCCACACGCGCGGCGATACCACGGTTTACTTTCCCGCGCAGAAAGTGCTGGTGCTGGGCGACCTGCTCACCACGAATCCGCTGATGCCGCCCATCGTCAACTACGGCGACGGAGGCAGCTGGACAGATTGGACCAAGTCCATGGACGAAGTCCTCAAAATGGATTTCGACATCGCCATCCCTGGGCACGGTCCCATGGTCAACAAGGGGCAGGTGGCTGAGGCTCGCAATCGGTTCGCCGCCATTCAGCAGCGCGTGCGCTCGCTGAATCGCGAAAAGAAGAGCCAGGAAGAAATCGCTCAGACGCTGATGAAGGAATTCAATTGGGCGCCCGCCAACAACATCCCGGGCATGATCCAAGAGCTGCGATAAAATCCTCTCTACGCCAATGGTTCTGCTGATCGCCGTTACGACGCTGCTGCTGTGGCTGCTGCTCTCCGTGTTGGTATTCGCGCTCGGAGTCGTACTGTTCTACGCGGACAACCGGCTCAGCACAGCCGAAAGCATGATCTCAGCCGTCGTCCTTGTGCTGCTGGCCACGCCTTTGGTGCTGCAGATCCGGACCCTGTCCGCGCGGCGGCGCGAATGGAAGAACAACATCCTCGAACTGGCGGAGGATAGCATTAGAATTCGCCTGAACGGTGCCTATCGCTCCGCCAAAGGCCTGCGGGATGTGGCCGAAACGCGCATCCCGTGGTGCGACGTCGTAGAGATCACGAAGGAGCGCCGCAAGTTTCTTTATCCCTCGCTGATCCGCTTCGAATACCCGCTCGATGTCTACACCATCGTCACGGAAGAGGAAGAGATTCCCTTCACGCAAGAGTGCGTCCTGAATGCGAAACGTGTCGCGCAAGACATCGCCGCGCGCCTCGGCCAGGAACTCTGACGCGGCCTCGCCTGTTCTATTCAGAGATTGTGCGAAGAGCATCCGGCAAGCCTCATCTGTCAAGCTAGGGACCACGATTCCTTGTGAAATCTGGCATCCCCCCTCAACAGAACCGCGAATGTAAATGAGCGGGCCGAACACTAGCAAAGCGCGGTACGTGAGAGTCGATCTAAAAGCATGCGGCAAACGTATCCGGCCAGCCCCACCTGTCAAGGTGGGGACTACAATTCCTCAAGAAATTCCGATCCCCTCACCACCGCGACTGAACCAACCGCCCTGCGCTAACGGGACACGTCGCGAATCGCCTGAACCACCAGCTCAGGCTGCTCCAAATGAATATTGTGTTCGCTCTGTTCGGCCACGCGAAACTCTCCATGCGTGGAGCGCTTCGCAAGGTCCTCTTGAAGCTCTCTCCAGATACGCTCCCGGGCGACGGCTACCTGTTCACTCACTTTTTTCGGTCCCTGAATCGCCTGTCCGTGACCCAGCACGATCAACGGCAGATCTGTCCGCCACTCCAGGCGTTGGCCCGGCTTCACGAATAAACCCCATCGCGCGCTCTCTTCGTCCAGCGCCTGCCAGTTCGGATCAAGCTCGTGGAAGCGCAGCGCCTGTTCTTCATGCGCCGAATCGACGAATACCAAGCCCGCCACTTCTCCCGGAAATTTCGTGACGAAATTACGGGCGTAAATTCCCGCCACCGAATGCCCAACCAGAATGAACGGTCCCTTCTCGCCGGACGCTTTGAGCAATTCGTGCAGATCGTTGACCACCTCATCAACCGGTTGAATTCGCGAGGACGCCTTGTCGCTCGCGCCAAAACCTGCACGATCATAGCTGCACACACGCGCAAACTTCGCCACCGCCGGTTGCACCTTTGCCCAATCCGCGGCCGTCCGCCCGCCACCTGCGATCAGCACCACGGTTCGCGAGCCTACCTTACCGTCGCAATCGATAGATAAGCGGCGATTGCCCACGCCTATCATCCTGATTCCACCGAACGTCGCAATCGAGGTCGCAAGAAAAACAGCGCTCGTGAAAAGCACGCGGCGGACCCGGCCTGCTTTAAGATTCATAGCGCAACTATAGGCCATTTAAACGCCGCGCTCAACGGACAGCCCTGTATGAAAATTATTGCCGCGAAACCGCTCCCTGAATGGTCGCAGCAAGGGATGCCGTTGCTTTAAATAACGCGAACAAGAGCCGCGACCAAAGGGAGCGGTTTCCCCGGAAACCGAGCGCCAGCGTACGCCGTCTTCAACTGCCACCTGACAATCTACAAACCCAGCAGCCGCTCCGCATTCGAATGAGCAATCTTTTCCCTGTCCGCCGCACTCACCGGCAACTCATCCAGGAATTTTCGCGCGGTCGCCATCGATCCATATGGATGATCCGCCGAAAACATGATGCGCTCCACACCCACCTGCAGAAACAGATCGAGAAACGTCGGCGTATAGTTGAAGCCCGCGAACGTGTAATGCACGTTCTCCTTTAGATAGGAGCTAACAGGCCGCTGCAGCTTCGTAATCGCCTGTTGCATGATATCGGCGCGCGATTGCATGAACGGCAGCGCCTCGCCCATGTGGCCCACGATAAACTGCAATTTGGGAAACCGGTCGAATACGCCGCCCAGCACGATGCGCATCACGTGCACGCCCGTTTCGATGTGCCAGCCCCAGCCCGGCGCCGAAAAAATGAATGTCAGCTCCGGCGAGAACCGTCCGTAGTAGGCATCGATCACGGCCTGAGGCGGCGGCGTGGGATGCAGATAAATCGGCACGCCCAGCGCCTCGGCCTGTTCCAGAATCGGCCAGAAGAATTTGTCGTCCAAATAGCGGCCCTGATGATGACCGCAAATCTGCAGCCCCTTCATTCCTTGTTCGCGCACGGCCCGCTCCAACTCCTTGGCCGCTTTGTCAGGAGCCGCCGTAGGCACCGTGGCTAAACCCGCGAAGCGTGTTGGAAAATGTCTTGCGGCATCGGCGATAAAATCGTTCGCCTCGCGCGCCAACGGAATAGCCTCCGCTTCGTTCAACTGCTCCACCCCCGGAGCGTTGAGCGATAGCACTTGCATGTCGACGCCCGCGGCATCCATTTCGGCGATGCGCTTTTCCCCGACGTCGGCCAACTGTTCGATCAACTTGGTCATGCGCTCGCGCGGCCCCCCCGCCTTTTCCAGGAAGGCGCGGCCCGAGCCATTGATAAATCCCGGCGGCGCGCAATGTTCTTCGAGTGCGATAGTTCTCATTTGGCCCCCCACGTTAGTAATACCAGAGCGGGAACAAGTTATGGCTGCCGTGTTTTTTCTGCCCGAGCGAGCGCAACCGGTCGAGGGATCTCGCGCCGCGGCTTTCCCAACTGCCCACCCGCGCACGAACGCGAACACGAGCCGCGACCAAAGGGAGCGGTCACCGCATTTCCCGCGTCACGCCCGACCACACAAACGGTGGAGCGAGCTTCAGCTTGCAACCGGAGCTTCAGCTCCGGCTCAATCCCGCAAGGCGTTATTCTAGATAAGGATTTTGGAGAGCCCCTAATGGAAAATCTCAAACCCGTGGACGTCGCCATTATCGGCGGCGGCTGGACCGGCCTCGCGATGGCAAAGGAAATCACCGGTCGCACCGGCCTGACCGTCGCCGTGCTGGAACGCGGCATCGCGCGCAAGACGGCGGATTACGCGCTGGATATGGACGAGTTGGATTACGCCGTCCGCCTGCGCATGATGCAGAACATCGCCGAGGAAACCATCACGCACCGCCATTCCATGCGAGACAACGCTGTGCCCATGCGCCAGTACGGCTCGTTTTTACCGGGCACAGGCGTCGGCGGCGCGGGCGAACATTGGAACGGCGCGTCCTGGCGCTTCCTGCCCACGCTGTTCACCCTGCGCACGCATCTCAAGGAAAGATGGGGCGCGGCGAAACTTCCCGCCGATCTCGCGGTGCAGGATTGGGGCGTTACGTACGAGGATCTGGAACCCTACTACTGGCGCGCCGAGCAGATGATCGGCGTCGGCGGCAAGGCCGGCAACATCAACGGCAAGATCATCGACGGCGGCAATCCGTTCGAGGGCCCGCGGAAGAATGAATATCCGCTGCCGCCGCTGAAGGATTCGCATCTGGCCTCGCTGTTCGACGAAGGCGCGCGCAAGCTCGGCTATCATCCGCATCCCGCGCCCGCGGCGAACCTCAGCGAGACGTATAAGAACCCGGACGGCATCACGCGCCCGGGCTGCGCGTACTGCGGCTATTGCGAACGCTTCGGCTGCATGATCGGCGCAAAGGCGCAGCCTTCCAACACACTGATGCCGGTCTTGCAAAAGCGCAAGAATTTCGAGATGCGTACCGGCTGCTGGGTACGCCGCATCGTGCACAAAGACGGCAAAGCTACCGGCGTCGAATATATGGACGCCAAGGGCAACGAAGTATTCCAGCCCGCGTCCCTCGTAGTTCTTTCGACATTCACGCTGAACAACACGCGGCTGCTGTATCTTTCGAAGATCGGCACGCCGTACGATGCGGCGACAGGGAAAGGGACGCTCGGCAAGAATCTCACGCACCAGGTGGAAGGCACAACGCGCTTGTTCTTCGACAAGCCGCTGAATGCGTTTATGGGAACCGGAGGCCTCGCGATGCGCATTTCGGATTTCGATGGCGACCACGGATTGAAGGGCGATGAAGGCCTGCTGCGCATGGGAATGATCGGCGTACTTTCGAACGGTGCGCGGCCGATTCAGACGTTCGACGTCGCCCCGCGCGGCTCCGCGAAACGGAATTGGGGATCGGAGTGGAAAGCATCAGCTTTAAAATGGCGCGACCGCAACGCGACAATCGCGTTATCGGGCGAGCATCTTTCCTATCGCCAGAATTTTATGGATCTCGATCCTACATACACCGATAAATTCGGCGATCCGCTGCTGCGCTTCACGCTCGATTGGACGGATCACGAACTTCGCCAATCGGAGTACGCCAAAGAAATCGCCCAGAAGATCGCACCCGCCATGGGAGCCGTCAGCGCCGAGCCCGTGGGCGGCCGCGCTCGCTACAACGTCATCAATTATCAGAGCACGCACATGCAAGGCGGCACGGTGATGGGCCTCGATCGTGACTCGAGCGTGGTGAATCGTTATCAGCAGCATTGGGACATGCAGAATCTATGGGTGCTGGGCGCATCGTGCATTCCGCAGAACGCGTCGCACAATCCGACGTTGACCATTCTCGCGACAACAACGTGGGCAGCTGATGCGCTGATCGATCGATATCTGAAACATCCGGGAGGCCTCGCATGAAAAGACGGGAGTTCTTGACGATTCCGCGCAGCGCCGTTGGCGGACTGCTGCTCTATACGCTGGCACGCGAACCGATCAGGCTCGCAGCGCAGGGAAATGGAAATGTAAAAGTCCCGCTGCGATTTTTCACCGAGACGGAAGCCCGCGCGATTTCCGCGGCGTGCGCACGCATCTTTCCGAGCGACGCCAGCGGCCCGGGCGCGAACGAGGCGGCGGTGGTGATCTATATTGATCGCCAGCTTGCGGGTCCGTATGGGAAAGACAAATACAGGTACACGAAAGGGCCGTGGGTCGAGTCCTATCCCGAGCATGGGTATCAGGCGCAGGCGAATCCGCGCGACCTTTATAAACAAGGGCTGCGCGAACTGGGCGACAACTTCGCCCAACTTTCGGCGGATGCGCAGGATGAGAAGCTCGCGGCAATGGAAAAAGGCCGGTTCTTTCAAATGCTGCGTACGCATACGATCGAAGGCATGTTCGCCGATCCGATGCACGGCGGAAACGCCGGCTTAGTGGGATGGCAGTTGATCGGCTATCCGGGGCCGCAGATGAATTATCGCAACGAAATCGATAAACATTACGGCGTTCCGTATCGGCCGAAGCCTGCCAGTCTGGAACAGATCGCCGGGCGGAAGCCCGTGGGCTGGGAAGACGAGAAGGATTAGATCATGAGTCTCCTAAAAGTTGGATTGGTCAGTACTGCTGCGGTCACTATGTTTGCGGCCGGCTCGATGGACCCGCTGACGGTGGATCCGCCGCACTATACGCTGGAGATCGAGAACCAGTGGACGCGCGTGTTTCGCGAGCACATGGGTGCGCGCGACACCATGATCATGCATCAACATCCCATGCCCGGTGCGGTGATCGTGATGCTGACGGATCGCCACAACCGGCTGACGGCGCCGGATGGCACGTTCAAAGAGTTCCAGAATAAAGCGGGCTTCGTGATGTGGTCCGACGCGAGCAAACATCAGAGCGAAAATCTGGACGCCATCAACTTTGAAGCGCTGCAGATTGAGCCTCGGCATCCGGCGGGCGCGGCGGCGAATCCGGCACCGGCTGAAAAGCTAGATCCGGTGGTGACGGACCCGAAACATTTCCAGGTGGAAGTGGACAACCAATACGTGCGCGTGATTCGCGAGAAGATTGGGCCGCATGAAAAGCTCGCGATGCTGAAGCATCCGGATACGAAATCGGTGATTGCGTATTTGACGGATGTGAATTTGAAGGTTGTGGATGGGGCGGGGAAGGCGAGCACCGAATCGCACAAGGCGAAGCAGGTGGTGTTTTTCGATGCGAGCGGGGCGCATAGCGAAGAGAATTTGAGCGCGGCTCCGGTGGAGCTGATTCGCGTGGAGTTGAAGCAGGCGCGCTGAGATTGCGGCGAAAAGCAGATCCTTCGGTCGCTCCGCTACAGGATGACATGCGTTGTTGTTCTGGCGTTCAAAGACACTACGGCCATAGATTACGGGTAAGTGTTGCGGCGGCGAGAATGAATGCGACCGCGATTTTGTTCGCGATCACACTCGATCCCGCCACCGGTGGAATCGAACAGTTTCTTGCAGGGTTATCCGCTCGTGGATAAGAAACGAATATTGCACTGCTTGAGGATCTGTTCTCTGACGACCGATGCGGGAGGCAATCTACATGAGTCACTTCGTCCTTGCTATCCCTAACAAGGTTTCCCTTTAACAGGGTCTCCGCACGGCATTTGAAACCGGTTTCAGGTCTCCCGTCGCCAACATCTGCATGAGTGTTGACGCAAGGCGTTAACGGCCTCCGCGAGATCAGGACCACACAATCGTCAGGATCGCTCTGCGTCCCGACGACACAACTTGAAAACTTGCTGGCCAGCAAGACTGCTTTCGGCTCGAATGATGGGACATCGTGCCGGTTAAGGACTTCGGTCGCAAGCGGGATGTAATTGATTTCGGTACGGTTATTGAGGTGTTAGATGTTGTCATCTCCAACCGACGGCGCAGTAGGCTTTGGAGACTGTTCACGCGTTGTTGATCGAGTTGAAACATTTGATAGTGATTCTGCTTTATCTTTGAAATAGGCAGGTGCGCGTGTATGTCAGTACCGACATTTGATGTGGCTGCGTTGTGGAACATGTCATCTGAGGAGTTCAACGAGTGGCGAGCCAACACGGATTTGCCGATCCTTTACAGGTACTTTCTTCGCCGTCTTCCTGATTTCGCCAAATGGGCGGCTCAATTTGGCGTTAACGAGGAGACGTTTTCACGGACCATTCCGACAGCGACACTTCTTTTAGGACAATCTGTGCTTACGCTCGTTGAATCGCGCGCGGAGCGTAAGCAGTATCTCACTTTCTTGCCTATCGAAATCGAACCAGATGAATACGAGCGTAGGTGGAGGCGCGGAGGCGGTCCCGTGCCTGCGCTAAAGCGTGTCGTCCCCTATTTGTTGTGGGGCGCCAAACGATTTGGACAGAAAGACTTTATCTCAAATGACAACGGGAAGATCTCAAGGATCGTATTTAATTCTTGGTCAGCGGCCAATGTCCCTGAATTTAGCCGCGCGTCAATATTCAGAGACTTCGCCGTGCTAAAACTCGGAGCAACGAAGGTCGACTTCGAGATATCCGGCCGGAATCTAGATTTTACTGACCTCGATCACTTAATTATTACCGGCGAGTATAACGCCAACAGGCAGACGTACGTTCAATGCTCTTCGTGTAAAAATCTTACGATCACCGATACTGAGTTAGCTTTCTACGAATTTCGGGAATCTGTCATGAGTGGTTTCGCCTGTGAGAGAAGTAAGCTGTACGCGACTACTTTCGTTGATTGCGATCAATTGGAGGTATGTTTCACCGACTCAAAGTTGAAGAAGATTCGGTTTGAGCGTTGCGGTTGGACCTTCGATTTCGACCACTGCGAACTGATCGACGTGGTTTACGTACCGCCGATAATAACACGAATGTACGGCTTGGTCGGCGAGGTGTATCGGCAACTACGAACCGCGTACCAGAGTTGTGGGAAGCGACACGAAGCAGCGGAAGCGTATTTCCAAGAACGACGTATGGAGCGGAAGGCGCTAGGTGCCCCATATCTCGAAATGGAGTGGGAACGAATGTTCCCGCCAAAGCGTACCGGCGATACCTTGGGGGATGTGATTAAACGATGGCGGCTGGGAGCTTATGATACCCGAGCTGCGGGTCAGAGGCTGCTCCAGATCTTCGGCTTTCACGCACGATCGTGGCTGATTCCGAAATACGCGATCGTAACTCTTAAGTTTAAATTTCGCTACTTGATGTCTCTCATCGAAGCTCTTGTTTGGGGCTACGGAGAGCGTCCGAGTAGGATTATCGTTACGGGGCTAGTTCTGCTCGTGACATATTCCGTCGCCTTCTACTTCCTCCTCAACAAGGACCATCCGGCGAGTGTGTCGGCGCTCGACTGCGCCTACCTTTCGGTCGTCACTTTTACGACGCTTGGAGGGGATGTCGTGCCAATGACGAGCCTGATGAAAATGGCATGCGGGTCAGAGGCCGCCGTCGGTGCTTTGGTACTCGGCCTTGTGGTCGCCGGGTTTGCGAACCGGAGTCGTTATTGATGTTCCGGCGGACATCAGATCCTTCGCTGCGCTCAGGATGACTTGGGTTCTATTTGGCTAAATGGTTTCCGCGGCTAAAAGCAGATCCCTCGTCGCGGACTCCTCGGGATGACAAAGTGCGGCGATATGTTGGCTTGCCCGCTCATTGACATTCGCGGTTCTGTTTCCGCATCCGTGGCTGATGCTCGGGTTATATCGGATGCGGCGGACAGCAGGTCTCTCGTCGCGGACTCCTCGGGATGACGCGTTATTGCGGGTGTTTGATGATCCCCGCTCCATGATTGTCGCGGGTCGGAATGGGCGATTGGATATTTTTGCGGTAGCCCCGCGCTGATGCACGGGGGTTTTGGGCGGGTTGGCAACCCGCCGCAGGTTATCAACCTGCCCCACACGGAGCCCGCTCATTGACATTCGCGGTTCTGTTGTTATGCGGCGGGGAGGATGAGTTCTAAACAGGCTCCGCCTTGGGGGCGGTTGCTGGCTGATATTGTTCCGCCGTGCTGGGTGACGATTCCTTCCGTTACTGTCAGGCCGAGGCCGGTGCCGTTGGCGTCGAGGCGGGTGGTTACGAAAGCGTCGAAGATGCCGGGGAGGACTTCGGGTGGGATGCCGGGGCCGTTGTCCTCCACGGTGATCGAGAGCGTCGGCGGACTATTTTGCGCCATCGTGCCGGATGGGGTTAGGGGTCGCGAATGGACTTCGATGCGGCCGTCGGCTTCATTTCCGTTTGCGTCATTTTCCTTCGCAACATTGTCGTTGGCAACATTTTCCTTCGCAACTACCGCATTCAGCGCGTTGCGCAGGAGATTTACGAAGACTTGTAGGAGTCGATCTGAGCTGCCGACGACTTGATGCTCGGGGGGCACGGCGTTGATGAAGTGGACGTGCGCGGCCTTTTCGTCGATCGCTACGAGCGACCAGGCTTCTTCTACTAGGGGGCGGAGGGCGGTGGGCTCCATTTTGCGCTGGCGGACGCGGGAGAAATCGACTAGGCTTTCGCTGATGCGGCGGAGGCGCTCGGTGACGCGCTGCATGCGGCGGAGGCGATCGAGGGACTGGGTGTCTTGCGTGGTCTCGGTCATCTTCTCGATGGAGCCGGCGAGGACGGCGAGGGGCGTGTTTAGCTCGTGGGCGACGGAGGCGGAGAGAAGGCCGAGGCTGACGAGGCGGTCCTGCTCTTCGAGGCGGCGAAGGGCGGCGGCAAGTTCGTCCTCTCGGCGGCGGAGAGCGGAGACGGCGGCGTTGCGGGAGCGCATGATCTGGCCGATTTCGTCGCTGGTAATTTCCTCGGCGGGGATGATCTCGTGGGCGCGGTCGCCGGCTTGGGTGGCGGCGTCGGCTTCCAGCATGCGGTTCAAGGGCCGAAAGACGTAGCGGGGGATGAGGGCGGCTTCGAGTGAAAGGACGGCGAGGCCGTAGACGGCTCCTAATATAAGGAAGAGGGTGACGCGGGCGCGGAAGACGGTGTCGTCATAGGATTGCTGGGCGAGCCGGGTGCGGCCGGGGCGGAGCATGGAAACTTCGCGGGCGCGGGCGTCGGCGACCACCTTTTCGAACAGGGGGATGAGCGAAAAGTAGACACCGATGGTAAGTACCAGGAAGAAAAGATTGTGCAGGACGATAAGCTTGGTGCGAATTCTAAGATCGCCAAAGCTGAGGCCCAGGGGATGATTTTTCCTGCTAGACAAGAATTTTTGCTCCGGTTGCGTAATGGGTCCTCTTATGATAGAAAGTATATTGGTCCAATAAACAGAATATAGCGGGCGAGCCGATAGATAGAGAGCCCGCGGTCCGGAGAACGACACCCGAAAATGGCAGTCATCTTTCCGAAGTCAACCGACATAGTAATAAAGGTCATCGGTCTGGTGATCGGACTGGGCGCGGTGGGCGCCACGGCGGCCTATACCTATTACACGTGGCCCACGGTGATCGACACAGGATACCAGCCGCAACAACCTATCCCTTATAGTCACAAGCTGCACGCGGGGCAGATGGGGATCGATTGCTATTACTGCCACTCCACCGTTTATAAGGCGAATTTCGCGGCGGTTCCGGCGCAGACCACGTGCATGAAGTGCCATATGCAGGTGAAGAAAGACAGCCCGCGGCTGGCGCTGCTGCGCAAGGCGGCCGATACGGGCGAGCCGATTCCATGGGTACAGATTCATCGTTTACCCGACTTTGTTTATTTTAGTCACCAGGCGCATCTTTCGGCGGGCGTGAGCTGCGTAAGCTGCCACGGACGGATCGATCAGATGATCGAGGTGAAGCAGGAAAAGCCGCTGAACATGGCATGGTGTTTGGATTGCCATCGCAATCCGGCGCCGAACATCCGGCCGGCGGAACTGGTGACGAAGCTCGACTGGGTGCCGGATCGCGACCCGGCTGAGATTGGACGCGAGATTATTGCGGAGAAGCATATTGAACCTCCGCTGAATTGCTCGGGGTGCCATCGATGAGCGCGAGCGAAGCAAAGGGATTAATGCCGAGCGAGAGTTTAGTTCAGATTCAGACTGCCAATCCGACGGGCAAGAAGTATTGGCGCAGTTTGGATCAACTGGCCGATACTCCCAAATTCCGCGACTTCGTGGAGCGCGAGTTTCCATCGAGCGCCAGTGAAATGATCGATGGCAATTCACGGCGCACGGTGCTGAAGCTGATGGCCGCATCGTTCGGTTTGGCGGGGCTGACGGCGTGCCGGCGGCCGGTGGAGCACATCGAGCCGATCGTGAATTATCCGCGCGAGGCCGCGGAATACCTGCCGGGCGAACCTTTTTATTACGCGACGGTCCATTCGATGGGCGGGCATGTGACGGGCCTGATTGTGGAAACGCATGACGGGCGTCCCACGAAGGTGGAAGGCAATCCGGATCATCCGCATAGCCTGGGCGCGGCGACGGGGTTCGAGCAGGCGACGGTGTTGAGCCTGTACGATCCGGACCGTTCGTCGAGAGTGCTGCAGGGCGGCAAAGAAGCGAAGTGGGCGGATTTCGATAGCGCGGTTTCGGGATTGTCATTAGGCGATGGCTCGGGGCTGCGGTTTTTGAGCGAGGCCGTGACGTCGCCGACGCTGGCGGATCTGCGGACGCAGGCGCTGAAGAAGTTTCCGAAAGCGAAGTGGGTAGAGTACGACGCGATTTCGCGCGACAACGAACTCGCGGGGACGCAGATGGCGTACGGCGAGCAGTTGTACGTGCATCCGCACTTCGATCAGGCGAGCGTGATTCTGGCGCTGGACTTCGATTTCCTGGGACTGGATTCGCCGTCGCCCTTCATGACGAAGCTGTATACGAAGGGCCGCAGAGTCGAGAGCGACGAAGATGTCGAGAAGCTGAATCGCCTGTACATGGTGGAGAGTCAGTTTTCGATCACGGGCGCGAACGCCGATCACAGGCTGCGCATGAGGGTCGGGGACGTGAAGCAGTTCGCCATGGATGTGGCGGCGGCTGCGGGTGCACTGCAGGGTGCTGCTCCGACCGATGCGAAGCGCGCGAAGTTCGTGGCGGCGGTGGCGAAGGATTTGAAAGCCGCAGGCGCGAAGGCGCTGGTGGTGGCGGGTCCCAGGCAGCCGGCGGCAGTGCAGGCGATTGCGTCGCTGATCAATCAATCGCTGGGTTCGACGTGCATGACGTACTCGAAGCCGGTGATCGATAAGAGCGGCTCCGGCGTGGACGCGCTGAAGACGCTGGCGGGCGAGATGTCGTCGGGCCAGGTTTCGACCCTGGTAATTTTGGGCGGCAATCCCGCGTACGCGGCTCCGGCCGATTTGCAATTCGCGGTGGCGATGTCCAAGGTGGCGAATTCGATTCACCTGGGCCTGGATGAAGACGAAACGGCGGCGGCTGCGAAGTGGCATGTGCCCGAAGCGCACTACCTGGAGAGCTGGGGCGATCAGGCGACGTCCGAAGGTTTAGCTTCGATTCAACAGCCGATGATCGATCCGCTGTATCAGGGGCGGACGGCGTCGGAGATTGTGGCGCAGTTGGTCAACGGCAAGCCGACGAAGGCCCACGACATCGTTAAGGGTTATTACACGGCGCTGTTCACCGAGAAGAACAAAGACGACGCGTGGAAGAAGGCGCTGCACGACGGCGTGGTTGCCGGCATGAAGACGGCTGAGGCGTCGAAGGTGACCGCCGACGCGAAGAAGTTCGCGGCGTCACTGGCAACAGCGACAGGCGCTGGCGCCCGCGGGCGGGATCGAGGTCGGGTTCTATCCGAGCGCCGCCGCGTGGGATGGACGGTTCGCGAACAACGGCTGGTTGCAGGAACTGCCGGATCCGGTGACGAAGCTGGTGTGGGGCAATGCGGCGATGATGAGTCCCGCGACCGCGAAGGCGCGGAATATAAAGGACGGCGACGTTATTTCGATCTCGCGCGGCAACGTGAAGATGGAAGCCGCGGTATACGTTCAGCCGGGACACGCGGACGATGCGATTTCGATTGCGCTGGGCTACGGGCGTCAGAAATGCGGGCGAAGCGGCAAAGACGTGGGCTTCAACGCGAATTTGATCCGCACGTCGGACGCGTTCTGGTTCGTGCCGGGGTGCGCGATCGCGTCGACAGGCAAGACGTTCGTGCACGCGACGACGCAGCAGCACGGCGCGATCAATGAGGGCGTGGGCAGCGCCGAACGGCAGGGCGGGCGTCCGCTGGTGAGGGAAATCGCGGCGTCGGAGTATAAAAAGAATCCGAAGTCGATCGAGGAGATGTCGGAAGTCCCGGCGCTTCGATTCGATCTATCCGGAAATCAAGTACGACAAAGGCTATCAGTGGGGCATGGCGATCGACTTGACGTCGTGCACGGGTTGCAGCGCGTGCGTGGTGGCGTGCACGGCGGAGAATAATATTCCGGTTGTGGGCAAGGACCAGGTGATGCGCGAACGCGAGATGCACTGGCTGCGGATCGATCGCTACTATACGGGCGACGAAAACGATCCCGGAATGGTGGAGCAGCCGGTTCCCTGCATGCAGTGCGAGAACGCGCCGTGCGAAAACGTGTGCCCGGTGCAGGCGACGTCGCACAGTCCGGAAGGGCTGAACGATATGGCGTACAACCGCTGCGTCGGCACGCGGTATTGCGCCAACAACTGCCCGTACAAGGTGCGGCATTTCAATTTCCTGAACTTCCACAAGCGCGGCGACGAGCCGACCGATCTGACGGTGGGCATAAGGCTCGCCGAACCGGAAATCACGGGGCTGGTTTACAATCCCGACGTAACGGTTCGCATGCGCGGCGTGATGGAAAAATGCACGTACTGCGTGCAGCGCATTGAAGAAGTGCGCATCCACGCAAAGGTGGACGGACGGCGCGACATCAAAGACGGCGAGATCAAGACGGCTTGCCAGCAGACCTGTCCGGCCGACGCGATCGCTTTCGGGAATATCAACGATCCCAATAGCAAAGTGTCGAAACTGAAAAAGCAAGAGCGCAATTACGCGATGCTGGCGGAGCTGGATACCAAGCCGCGCACGACGTATCTGGCGAAGCTGCGCAATCCTAATCCGGAGCTGACTGCATGAGCATGGTCGTCGAGCAAAATCCGGCGTTGATGGAAGTAAACCCGCCCTTGGTGGGGGCGAATTCGCATCACGACGTCACGGAACAAATCAGCAGCATCGTCGAGGGCGACGTCCTCAAGACGCCGATGAAGTACTGGATCACGCTGGCGAATTACGGCGTCGATCACGGCGCTGCTGGGCGCCATGCTGACGTTCCTGATCGTCGAACGGGATCGGCGTGTGGGGCAACGCCAAGCCCGTCGGCTGGGGCTGGGGCATCACGAACTTCGTGTTCTGGATCGGTATCGGCCACGCGGGCACGCTGATTTCGGCGATTCTGTTCCTGTTCCGGCAAAAATGGAGAACGTCGATCAACCGGTCGGCGGAGGCGATGACGTTGTTCGCCGTGATGTGCGCGGGCATCTTCCCGCTGTTCCACACGGGGCGCCCGTGGCGCGCGTACTGGCTGTTTCCGATTCCGAACACCGATATCAACATCTGGCAGAATTTTCGCAGCCCGCTGATCTGGGATGTGTTCGCGGTGTCGACCTACTTCACCGTATCGCTGTTGTTCTGGTTCACGGGGCTGGTACCGGATCTGGCGACGCTGCGCGACCGCGCAACGACGAAGGTCCGGCAGTGGGTATTCGGCATACTGAGTCTGGGCTGGCGAGGCTCCGCCCGGCACTGGCGCCACTATGAAAAGGCGTACCTGATTCTGGCGGCCATTTCGGCGCCGCTGGTGCTCAGCGTCCACTCCATCGTCTCCTTCGACTTCGCCACGTCGGTCATTCCGGGCTGGCACACGACGATCTTCCCCCCGTACTTCGTCGCGGGCGCCATTTTCTCAGGCTTTGCGATGGTGATGACGCTGTTGTTGATTGCGCGCTGGACTCTGAATCTGCAAAACCTGATCACGATGAAGCACCTGGAGAACATGAACAAGATCATCCTGGTGACCGGATCGGTGGTGGGATACTCCTACGCGACGGAGTTCATTATCGCCTGGTATAGCGGCAATCAGTATGAGGCCTTCACGTTCTGGAACCGCGCTTTCGGCCCTTATTGGTGGGCGGCGTGGTCGATGTACACGTGCAACGTATTTATTCCGCAGTTGTACTGGTTCAAGAGCATGCGCCGGAACCTGTGGGTGATGTTCGTGATCAGCATCACAACCAACATCGGTATGTGGTTCGAGCGCTTCGTGATTATTGCGACGAGCCTGACGCGCGACTTCCTGCCGTCCTCGTGGGGCGAGTTCCATCCGACGTGGATCGATATGTGCACGTTCCTCGGGACGTTCGGGTTGTTCCTCACTTTGTTCCTGCTGTTCGCGCGGTTCCTGCCGTTGATCGCGATTTCGGAAGTAAAGGGCGTGCTGGCCGTCGAAAAACACTCGTTTAAGAACCAGGAGGTGCTGACGAAATGAACGCACCGCAAAACATAGACGAACTGAAAGAACAGCTCGGCCTGGGTCCGGATAAGATTTACGCGGCGATGGGCGAGTTTTCGGAACCCG
This sequence comes from Terriglobia bacterium, assembly GCA_963699945.1. GTDB lineage: Bacteria > Acidobacteriota > Terriglobia > Bryobacterales > Bryobacteraceae > Palsa-187. The sequence goes on along the minus strand of CAVOVW010000014.1, from coordinate 191,850 downwards.
AAGAGCTGGTGGAGGCCGGCCGCAAGATCCGCGAAATGGGCTACACGAAGCTGGATGCGATGACGCCGTTTCCGGTGCACGGCATCGACGACGCAATCGGGATTCCGGAGTCGCGCCTGGGGTGGATGGTGATCTGGTGTTCAGCGGCGGGCGCCCTGACAGCTCAATTACTGATGTGGTGGATCGGCGCCATCAATTATCCCCTGGTCATCGGCGGCAAGCCGCTCTACGATTTTTCGTACTCGATTCCGGTGACGTTCGAGCTTACGGTTCTGTTCTCGGCGTTCGGCGCGTTCCTTGGGATGTTCGGTTTTAACGGGCTGCCGAAGCTGTATCATCCGTCGTTCAAATATTCGAGCGCCTACCGCGCGAGCGACGACCGCTTCCTGCTGATCATCGAAGCGGACGATCCGAAGTTCGACGCGCAAAGGACAGTGGAACATCTGAAGAGCGTGGGTGCCCATGTGGTCGAGGTGGTGGAAGGATGAAGACCCCAAGCTGGGCGATCGCTGCCATTGTCGGGTTGGGCGTGGTGCTGGGCGGATGCTCCGTGGTGCAGCGCGATCCTCCGCTGCAGGTGTGGGATGACATGAAGCATCAGCCGAAGTTCAAGGCGCAATCGGAGATGTTCGAATCGAGCGTGATGCCTTACCGGCGCGTGACGCGGCGGCCGGTGGAAGACACGGTGGCGCGCGGAACGCTTATGGAAGACACGCCGATAAACACGGGCCTGGAGAACGGTATGTACGTGGGCAAAAATCCCGTGCCGTTGACCATGGACGTGCTGAAGAAGGGTGAGACGAAGTTCAACATTTATTGTGCTCCGTGCCACGATCGATCCGGCATGGGGAAGGGCATTGTGCCGACCAGGGTTCCGGCATGGCAGCCGGCGAACCTGACGGAAGACCGCATTGTGCAGTATTCGGACGGCGAAATTTTCGACGTGATTTCGCATGGGCGGAACACGATGACTGCCTACAGCTATTTCCTGCTGCCGGAAGATCGCTGGGCGGTGATCGCTTATGTGCGGGCGTTGCAGCGCGCGGCGCATGGCACGATGGAAGATGTGCCGGCCAGCGAGAGGGCGGCCCTGAAGTAAGGGCGACACAATCATGAGCATTCATAGTCATACCGAGACCGTAGACAGCTATCAGATCGATATCAGCCGCTGGACGGCTGGCCGCAATGTGCTGGTGTTCGTGGTGCTGCTGGGCGTGCTGGCGTCGGCCGCAGGCTACCTGACGGATCCGGCTCGGTTCTTCCAGTCGTACCTGGTGGCGTTCTGCTTCACGACCTTTATCGGAGTCGCCGCGTTCTTCTTCGTGATGATCCAATTCCTGACGGGATCGGCGTGGAGCGTGACGATGCGCCGCATCATGGAAAACATCATGGCGACGCTGCCGGCCGGTCTGATCCTGTTTGTGCCGGTGGCGTTTGGCTTGCGCTACACATATCCGTGGATGGATGCCGCGAAGGTGGCGGCAGAGCACGCGCTGAAGGCGAAGTCCGCATACCTGGCGCCCAACGCGTTTCTGCTCCGCACGGTGGCTTACTTCGTGCTGTGGTCGATCTGGGTGTTCGCGATTTACAGGCAATCGACGAAGCAGGATAAGGAGCGCTCCGTCCAGCAAATGTATGTCGCTTCGCGGTGGAGTGCGCCGGGCCTGTTCCTGGCGGTGGCGGTGGGAACGCTGGCAGCTTATGACTGGCTGATGTCGGTGGAACCTTCGTGGTTCTCAACCATTTTCGGATTGATCACGCTGTCGAGCGGCGGGCTGTCGTTTTTCTCTATCGTCATTCTGGTGTGCCTGGGGTTCCGGCGTGTGGGGATTCTGGCAAACTCGATTACGAAAGAGCATTATCACGATCTGGGTAAATGGCTCCTTTGCATGACCGCCTTTTATACCTACGTGGCCTTTGCGCAATACCTGCTGCAGTGGTATTCGAATCAGCCGGAAGAGACACAGTGGTACCGGCACCGGATGGTGGGCGGATGGCTGGCCGTGAGTCTGGCGATGCCGTTCCTGCGGTTCCTGATTCCGTTTTTCGCGCTGCTGTGCCGTCCGGCAAAGCGGAGCCTGGGCTTTCTCGCGTTCTTCTCGGTGTGGAGCCTGGTAGTGGGGTACATCGATCTCTACTGGACCGTGATGCCGGTTTATTATCCGAACGGGCCGCAGTTGCATTGGCTGGACCTGGCGACGCTTGCCACGACAGTGGGCGTTTGCAGTTTGGTTTTCTGGATGCGACTGAAGCAGCACAAGATCGTTCCGGTGGGCGATCTGCGGTTGGAGCAGAGCCTGCATTTCGAGAATGCGTAAGAGAGACTTATGAGCGACGCACATCCCGAGTTTTCTCCGGTTAGGAAGCACGATCCCAAAGAGGGATTCGATCGCAGCGATCCTGCCGTTGCGAAGATATTCCTCTTCACGAGTATCAGCCTGGTGGTGCTGGCGCTGATGATTTTTGCGATCCAGCAGTACTTCGAAGACATTTACGCCAAGGCCGTATACGAGAAAATTCTTTCGGCGCCGAGCGAACAACTGCAGGATCTACGCAACCGCACCGCGTGGAACTTGTCTCATTACATGTACGGAGATCACGACCCGAAGAGCGGGCGTGTTCGGATTCCGCTTGATAAAGCGATGGAGTTGAATTTGCAGGATGCCCAGGCGGGCAAGACTTTTTATCCTGCGAAGCCGGCCGCCGTGAAGCCGTATTCGCCGCCGCCGGCGCCGCTGCCAAAGTATTACTAGAGGTATGAAAGTGACTTTACGCCAATTCGGAATCGTGCTGCTTGCGATCGCAGGCGTGGCACTGATTGGTCCGCGTGTTCAGGCCCAGAAGTTCGACAAGCTGCAGCAGCCGGGAACGCTGCCGCCGGGCGTCCGTCCACGGCAACTGGATGGCGTGGGCATCGAGGAGAAGCTGGGGAACCCGATCGACCTGAACCTTCAGTTCATCGCCGAGAACGGCTATCCCGTGGCCCTGAGCGAGTTTTTTCACAAGGGCCATCCCGTCATTTTGAATCTGGTTTATTTCACGTGTCCGATGTTGTGCACTTTGGTGCTGAACGGCGAAACCGAAGCGCTGCGCGCGATCCCGTGGACGCCCGGCAAAGAATTCGAGATCGTCACGATCAGCATCGATCCGCAGGACAACTTCGACACGGCGCGCAAAAAGAAAAAAGAGTATCTGGCCAGCTACGACCGTCCCGCCGCGGGCTGGCATTTTCTGGTGGATAAGGACGGCAACGCGAAGAAGCTGGCCGAAATGATGGGATACCACTACCGCTACGACGAGCGCATCCAGCAGTTCGCGCATCCGGCGGCGATCATGATCCTGACGCCGGAAGGACGCATGGCGCGCTATTTGTACGGCGTGCGGTATTCGCCGCGCGACATTCGCTTCGCCCTGGCGGAGGCGTCGGAAGGCCGCACGACGATGGCGGTCGAAAAACTTTTGCTGTTCTGCTACCACTACGATCCGACGGTGGGGTCCTACACACTGTTCGCGATGAATCTCATGCGGGCAGGCGGCGTTGTGACCGTGCTGGTGCTGGGGTTCTACATCACGTGGATGGTGAAGACGGAAAAGAAGCGGGCGGCTAGGATAAAGGAAGGTTTGGCTTAGATGGAATGGCTTCGTACATTCATGTTGCCGGTAAATCAGGGATCTGATTTCGCGCGCGAAAGCGACTTCATTTATATGTCGCTGTTCTGGTTGAGCGTCTTCTTCTTTGTGGGCATCACGTTCGCGACGGTTTACTTCGCGTGGCGCTACCGGTATAAAGCCGGGCGTGTGACGCCGCACCAGACGCACAACACGGCGCTGGAGGTGATCTGGACGGTGATCCCGACAATCATCGTGGTCGCGATCTTCTTCTGGGGCGTGAACGGGTACATGAAATTCGCCGTGGCGCCCGGCGAAGCGATGGAAATTCAGGTGGTGGGCAAGCAATGGCTGTGGACATTCGAGTTTCCGGATGGAACGCGTAGCGTCAATGAACTGCACGTCCCCGTGAATAAGAACATCCGGCTGGTGATGTCGAGCGAAGACGTGCTGCACGATTTCTACATACCGGACATGCGCATCAAGCGCGACATTGTTCCGGGACGCTACACGCAGGAATGGTTCCGCGCGAACGACCAGTCGATTGGCGAGCATGTGGGCACCTGCGCTGAGTATTGCGGCAAAGGCCACTCCGATATGCATGCCAAGGTGTTCGTCGATACGGCGGCCGATTTCGATAAATGGATGGCCACGGGCGGCACGGAGTATCTGGATTACACGCCGGAGGCCTGGGGCAAGATTCAGTGGGATCGCAAGGGCTGCTCCACGTGCCATACGACCGATGGCAGCCAGAGTAAAGGTCCTACGTGGAAAGGGATCTGGGGCACGATGGTGAAGTTGAACAATGGCCAGTCGGTGCTAGTGGACGAGGCGTACGTGCGCGAATCGATGATGCAGCCGCAGGCCAAGATCGTGGCCGGTTTCGATCCGATTATGCCGACCTTTCAGGGTTTGCTGCGAGAAAATGAAATTAGAGGCTTGATAGCTTATATCAAGTCTTTAAAATAAAGGTGCGAGGAATGGAACAGTCACTCACACATGGAACGACCGCCGATGGCCACGGCCATTCGGAAAAGAACTATCTGAACGAGACCACCGGCATCTGGAGCTGGATGACGACGGTCGATCACAAGCGCATCGGGGTAATGTATCTCGTTGCGGTATCCTCCGCGTTCGCATTAGGCGGCATGTTCGCCCTGCTGGTCCGGCTGGCGCTGCTGAATCCGCAGCACACGCTGTTCGGCAAGCATTGGGTGGATCAGGAGATGTACAACCGCTTCTTCACCATGCACGGCATCATCATGGTGTTCCTGTTCATCATTCCGTCGGTGCCCGGTTCGCTGGCGAATTTCGTATTGCCGTTGATGATCGGCGCCAAGGACGTGGCTTTTCCAAGGCTGAATCTGGCGAGCTTTTATCTGTGGGTCGGTGGCGCGACCTTGGCTATCGTCACGCTCGTGACGGGCGGAGTTGATACGGGCTGGACGTTCTACACGCCTTACAGCGCGCAAAGTAGCACGGCGGTTACCCTCATTCTGCTGGCGGCTTTCATACTCGGCTTCTCGTCGATCTTCACAGGTCTCAATTTCATCGCGACGGTCCACAAGTTGCGCGCGCCGGGCATGGGTTGGTTCGACATGCCGCTATTCGTTTGGGGCATTTACTCCACCGCGATTCTGCAAGTGCTGGCGACGCCGGTCCTGGCAATTACCCTGGTGCTGCTGATGATCGAACGAAATTTCCAGATCGGAATTTTCGATTCCCGCATCGGCGGCGATCCGGTGTTGATGCAGCATTTCTTCTGGTTTTATTCGCACCCGGCGGTGTACATCATGATTCTGCCGGGCATGGCGATTATCAGCGAACTGATTCCCACGTTCTCGCGCAAAACGATTTTCGGATACCGCGCGGTTGCCTACGCCAGTATTGTGCTGGCGCTGCTTAGCTTCCTGGTGTGGGGACACCACATGTTTGTTGCCGGCGAATCGGATCTGGCCAACGTGGTTTTCTCCGGCCTGACGTTCCTGGTGGCGCTGCCCAGCGGTGTGAAAGTCTTCAACTGGCTTTCGACGATGTACAAGGGCAATATTTCCTTTGAGACGCCGATGTTATACGCGTTGAGTTTTATCATCCTGTTCACAATCGGCGGACTGACCGGCATCTTTTTTGCGACGCTGGCGACGGACATTCACCTCACCGATACCTATTGGGTGGTGGCGCACTTCCACTATGTGATGATGGGCGGAACTGTGATCGCCTTCTTCGGAGGCCTGCATTACTGGTGGCCCAAGATCACCGGCAAAATGTATAAAGAATTCTGGGGACAAGTGGGAGCCGTGCTGGTGTTCATCGGCTTCAACGTCACTTTCATGTCGCAGTTCATCATGGGCGGCCGCGGAATGCCGCGCCGCTACTTCAACTATCTGGATCAGTTCGCGCCGATGCACATGTATTCGACGTTCGGAAGCTGGATTCTGGCCGTGGCGTTTTTCATTACCGCGGTGAATCTGCTGGCGTCGCTGAAATATGGCGCGAAGGCTCCGGCGAATCCGTGGGGCGGCACCACAATGGAGTGGGAGACCGACTCTCCGCCGATTACGCATAATTTCCACCATCAGCCGGTGCTGACGCACGAGCCTTACGATTACCGGCCTCGCGAGGCGACACACGTATGAGTACATCCACAGCAGACCTGCAAGGCAATCCGCAGGGCGATCCGCTGCATGGCGAACATCTCGATGATCGGGATCATCACCATCAGAGTCATTTCACGACGATGGAGCAGCAGTTCGATACCAGCAAGATTGGTATGTGGCTGTTCCTGGCGACCGAAGTCCTGACCTTCGGCGGCCTGTTCGTCGGCTTCGGCATGATGCAGAATCGCTATCCGCAGGAATTCATCGAAGCGCACGAGCATCTGCAACGTTGGGCGGGTTCGACCAACACCGTTGTGCTTTTGATTTCCAGCTTCACGATGGTGATGGGAGTCCTCGCGGCCAGGACGGGTCAGGGAGCGAAGTGCGCGCGTTATCTGTGGATCACCGTGGGGTTGGCTTTCGTCTTCCTGTGCATCAAGGCGTATGAGTACAACCACAAGTTCGAAGAGGGTCTGGACCCCGGATATTTCTATCATCACAAGGGCGATTTGATTGCCAACAGCCACGGCTACTCGACTTTCTTCAGTTTCTATTTCATGATGACCGGCCTCCACGGCTTGCACGTGTTGATCGGCATGGTGCTGATCGGCTGGCTGGCCATACGGGCCAAGCGCGGAGAATTCAGCAGCGTTTATTACACTCCTGTCGACCTGGTGGGACTGTTCTGGCACTTGGTCGATATGATTTGGATTTATCTGTTCCCGCTGTACTACTTGATCAAATGAGCACTCAAAACGCACACGCAACGGACCCGAAAAAGGAAGCACTCGGGTACGTATTTACTCTTACCGCGCTGCTGATTCTCACCGCGGTTACGGTGGGAGCATCGTATATCGACTTCGGGCAGGGAAATATCGTGATCGCGCTGGCGATTGCGACGGTGAAGGCGACGCTGGTCGCGCTGTTCTTCATGCACCTGGCGCACGACAAACCGGTCAATGGATTGATTGCCGTCGCGGGATTTATTTTCCTGGGGTTATTTCTTTTGTTCGATGTGCTGGATACCACGACGCGCCGGGATCCGATTCCGCAGAATTATCAGCCGATGAATTTGCAGGCGGTTCCCATTCCAGGGGCTGCTCCTGCTCCGGCGGCCGCGCCTCCTGGTCAAGCAGCGCCCGCGGCTGCTGCTCCTGCGGCGCCGGCGGCGGCTGCGGCTCCAGACAAAAAATAATTCGAAGGCATCAGCCGCGCTCGAAGCGGGAGCTGCGGACGACTTCCGCTATCTCGATCTCGTAGTTTTGATACCAACGATCGCGGCCAGCCGCCTGCGCGATCTTGTGGCGCGGATGCTCGCGCCATGCTTTCATCGTTTCCAGGTTTTCCCACCACACCACCGAAAGGCGCTCGCCGTCGTCAGAGACATAGCGCTTGTAGTCCACAAAGCCGGGCATTTCGCGTGCCGCGGCCAATACTTCATCGCCCATCTCGTGATAGTCAGCCCCAGCTTCGCGCGTAAGGCGGGAACGGAAGAGTACGAGAACCATGTTTCATTGTGTCATGAGCATGGCATGACCGACCTGATGGAAGTTCGACGCCTCCGAAGCGATGCGATTTTCCATGAAGGCGTTTCTTTCCTCGGCGCGCTCAGCCTAAAATCAAAGAACATACCTGCCATGTCTGAACACTTCCAGCACGACCAGCACGATGCTCTTCGCGAACATTCCCCTAATCCGGCTCTAAGTGGTCAGGCGCGACGGCGCGTCGAAGTGAAACGCGTCGATGAATGCGACACCCTGCACGACCTGATCACACACTGCTTCCCGGCATTCGGCGGAGCATTCCTGCGCCGCATTTATACGATCCTCGACCAGGCGATCGGGCGAGGCTGTCCGCTGACGCTGGCGGTGGCGGGCCCGGTGACCGTGTCGGGCCAGCATCAGGCGTGGCTGATTCCGCTGCTGGAGGCCGGCTGGATCGCGTACCTCAGCACGACGGACGCCGTCTGCTATCACGACGGCCACCGGAGCCTGAATGAGCATCGGCACGGGCCCGTATTTGAGGTCCCCATCTGGGGAGACGATGGGGCGCTGCGCGACGAGCGGACCATTCGCGTCACCGACATGGCCTTCGACGAGGATGTGCTGCTGGATCAGGATCGGTTCCTTACGGCGGTGCTGCAATCGGCGGAGTTCCAACGATCGATGACCGGGACCGAGCTGCGCTATCCTGCTGGGGGCTTTCTATGCCGCGCAGGAACGAGTCGAGCAAGGTGAAGCCGGGGCTGCTGGCGACGTGCCACCGCTTGGCGATTCCGATTTTTGTGGGCGCTCCGGGCGACGGCAGCGTGTTTCTCAACTCGATGAAGTTGTGGGCAATGAAACAGGCAGGGCTTTTAGAATCATACCGATTTGAGCTTGATCTTCATGCAGAAGTTTACGAGGCTTGCGCATACCATCGCTGGGGTTTATTCGACCAGGAGCCCTTCGCGCTGGGGACCGTGATCCTGGGTGGCGGCGTCCCCAAGAATTACAACTTGCAGCCCGAGCCTGCGTTGGGGCAAGTGCTGGGGATTCCGAACGTTAGGGGTTACAACTTCGACGTTCAGATCGTAACAGCGCCGGTGACCGATGGGTCGCTCTCGTCGTGTCCGCCGGCGGAAGCCGTGACGTGGGGCAAGGTGGACAAGGACACATATCAGCAGGCGACAGAAAGTATGCAGGCTGATTATTCAACCTTGATGCCGTTCTTAGTTAAGGCACTACTTGAGAATCGGAAGCGCTATCAGGAACGGGCGGAGCGGATCGGGCTGGAAAAGCTCATCGAGGAAGAGCCTAAGGCGAAGGGCTATCTGCGTCCGGCGGATGGGTACAGGCTGTTTGAAAAGAGGGACGCAGCTGTGCGGGCGGCTGACGGATGCGGTGCGGGAGAATCGTGAGTGGCTGCTGGAGACTTTGCGTTATCCGCTCGCCGCCGTGCGGTGAGGCCGCGGGATCAGGCGCGGCCGGCGGATTCCAGGATCAGGGCGGCCAGGTTCCAGGTGACGATGAGGGCGAACAGGACGTTGATGCGCGTAAGCAGCCTGGTGCGCCCGAATCGCCAGCAGTAGATACCCAGGGCGAGAGCCACCATTTTCACCAGTAAGAGCCCGGCCAGGGGCGAAGGTCCATATCTGAGCGCCAGGCGCACGAGCGGATTGCCTTCCTGAATTCCGTTCATGAGGAAGGCTAGCGTGGTCATGAAATCCAATACTTGCAGGTAGGAGAACTGGACAAGCAGTTGGGTCATGGTCGTTGGCTCAAGTATTTCCTGACCTACTCTAATGGTAACGCCTTAGCGAGTAAATAGTACGTTCCCCCCAGTTTTGGCTGAGTAGTACTCCACGGATCTCATGGTTTCAAAGGTTTCGGCCGATGGTACCTTCGTGTCTCCTTATCTGAAAACTCGTCTGGACGCACTGCGCGCCGCGCAGAACGCGGATGGAGGGTGGGGATATTTTCCAGGCAAAGAATCGTGGCTGGAGCCGACGGCCTATGCGGCCATGGCGTTCGCGGGCGAGCCGGAAGGCGAACGGGCATGGAAGCTGCTGTCATCGTGGCAACTGGCAGACGGCAGCTGGCAGACGTCCGGCAAGGTGACGATCCCGAGCTGGGGCACCTCGCTGTGCGTGACGATCGCCATCGGCCGCAATCAATGGAATGACGCGACGCGCAAGGGCGTAGAGTGGCTTGTGCAATCGTCGGGCGAGGAATCAGCGTGGTTCCAAGTGGTGGCGACGAAGATCGGATTGATCAAGGGGCGCAACGTCGCGTTGAAATCCTGGCCGTGGAAGCCCGGGAACTCCGGCTGGGTGGAACCGACGGCGCATGCGCTGGTGGCGCTGAAGAAGGCGTCGGTGAAGTGGCCGGGCGCGGACCTGAGCGAAAGAGTTCGCATGGGCGAAGGGGAATTGGCGGACGTGCGATCGCGCGACGGCGGATGGAATTACGGGAGTCCAGCGGCCCTCGGCGTGGACCTGCCTTCGTATCCGGAAACGACTGCCCTGGCGCTGGTGGGGTTGCAGGAAACGAAAGACTTGGGCGGAGCATTCGAATTGGCATCGAAGATGATGCTCGACACGCCTTCGCCGCTGGCGCGTGCATGGCTGAAAATCGCGATGCGGCTGCACGGCATGAATCCGCCGGACGCGGAGGATGCGGTGATCAAAGAGTCGGGCAAAGAAGTTGGTAAAGACCTGGGCAAAGAGCTTGGCAAAGCCAAGGGCGACGCGATGGTCACGGCCGTGGAAGCGCTGTCGGCAGCGGAAGGCAACTGGAGCTTGATGCGGACGGCGGAATCGTGGCCGACGGGAGCAAGAGGGTGAACGCAAATCGCAGAGAATTTCTGGCCATGGCGGCGGCCGCATCGGTGGCGGGAGTTGCCGGTTTTCGCGGAGGCGCGGCGAATCGCGTAAAGCCGGAATCGCTGCCCTACGCAGGCAAGACGGTGCCGGTGGCTGTGGTGAAGGCCGATTCGTATTCGCACGACCTTGAGAATCGGATGCGCGAAGGCATCCGCGAATGCGGGCTGGATGTGCGCGGCAAGACGGTCCTGTTGAAGCCGAACTTTGTGGAGTTCGATCCGAAGACCTGCATCAACACGGACGTGGCGGTGGTGGCCACGGCGCTGGAAGTGTTCCGATCGCTGGGCGCGGCGGATGTCAGGATCGGCGAAGGTCCCGGGCACCGGCGCGACACCTACGCGATGGCGGAGCTGACGCGCTATCGCACCGAAATTCCCAAGTTCGATGCGGTGTTCACGGATCTCAACCGCGACGACGTGAGCAGCATTAAACAATTCGCGGATCGTCCTGAGTTTTTCTTTCCGAATAGCGTGATGCGTGCGGATTTGATCGTGTCGCTGGCGAAGATGAAAACGCATCACTGGGCGGGGGCGACGCTCTCGATGAAAAATTACTTCGGACTGGTGCCAGGATCGATCTACGGCTGGCCGAAGAACGAGCTGCACTATATCGGAATTCCGACGTCGATCGTGGAACTGACGCGCGTCTTCGGGCCGAAGAGCTTCGCGATCGTCGACGGCATTGTCGGCATGGAAGGCAACGGGCCGATTCAGGGCACGCCGAAGAAAGCGGGCGTGATGGTGATGGGCTCGAACCTGCCGGCGGTGGATGCGACTTGCTGCCGCATCATGGGCATCGATCCGTTGAAGGTGGGGTATTTGCAGACGGCGGCGGACCGGTACGGCGTGATCGAGGAATCGCGGATCGAACAGCGCGGGGAAAGAATCGCGCCGCTGCGCACCGATTTCCAACTGATCAAGGAGTATTCGGAATTGCGGCTGGCGTGAGTCTATGAAGGGCATGTTCGGCGGGCTGATCGCGGTGATCCTTATTGCGGGAGGATTGCGATTCGTCTATAGCCGCGTGATGAGCGCAGCCACGACGGACACGTCGCAATGCCTGATGTTGGAAGGCAATACGACCACCGTAGAGAACGGCGTGACTTACATCACGGGCACCGTGCGTAACGATTGCGACCGGAGCTTTTCGAACGTGACCGTCATTTTTAATTTGTTTGGTGACGATACGTTCGGCCAGCAAACGGTGATGGGCTACGCACGCGGACTTGTGCCTCACGGTACTGTACCGTTTCAAACGCAGGGAATCCGCAAGTACGAAGGTCACAGGCTCGATTCGATCCACGGCTTCTGAGCGTCAGGATTAGCAGCCGTATCGAAGCGCAGGCGCCACAGTAATTCCATCTTTCGCACTCGCGTCAACTGGCTATACTGCGAGGGGTGGAGACCTTGTGAGCGCTTGGCAGAGATGGTTGGACAACCTGGAGAAGTCGCGGGCGCGCGAGGTTCTCTTCCAGATTCACTACTGGATGGGAACAGTGGCCGGCGCCTACATCTTTCTGATGAGCATCACGGGAAGCATGATGGTTTTCCGCAATCAGATTTCCAGGCGATACTCTCTGGCGTGGCTGGCGGACCTTCATGAGAATTTATTCTTGGGATCGACCGGACGCCTGATGAATGGCGTCGGCGCGATTTGTTTAACGCTGCTGTGCGTCACGGGCGCGGTGATATGGTGGCCCGGATATCAGCACTGGCGCCGCAGCCTTACCGTGAGTTGGAACTTGAATTTTCCGCGCATTAACTGGGACCTGCACAGCGCACTCGGATTCTGGTGTTTCCTCTTTGTGTCTCTATGGGGATTGTCGGGCATCTATTTGATATTTCCGCAACTGTTCAACGTCCTGCTGTTTTTCGATCGCAAGGACCGATTTACGGACGCAGGCCTATATTGGCTGAGCGCACTGCATTTCGGAAGGTTCGGCTGGTTTACGGAAACGATTTGGGCGCTACTGGGCCTTGTGCCCGCGATTCTGGCGTTCACGGGATTTTTTATTTGCTGCCGCCGCGTGATCCTTGGGAAATCGTCGAACCCGAAGCATGTCTAATACCGAAACAGATTGATAAGCTGAAGTATGCGCATACCCGTGATGGCCGGCAATTGGAAGATGTACAAGACGGCCACTCAAACCTCCGAATTCTTCTCACAATTTGCACCCGCGGTAGCGGAATCGAAGCATTGCGAAATCGTGATCTGCGCGCCGTTCGTGGATCTTCCGGCCGCAGTGGCAGCGGCGGAGGGCACGTCCATCGGCATCGGAGCGCAGGACGTTTTCTGGCTGAAGGAAGGCGCCTATACAGGTGAAGTTTCAGCGCCGATGCTGGCGGCGATCGGGTGCAAATGGGTGATCATCGGGCACAGTGAACGGCGGCAATACTTCGGCGAAACGGAAGAGACGGTGTTGAAGAAGACGGTGGCCGCGCTGGAAGAAGGACTGACGCCGATTGTGTGCGTGGGCGAGCGCCTGGAAGAACGCGAAGCGGGTGACACGGAGTCGGTTCTGGGACGCCAGTGTCACGGAGGCATCCAAGGGCTGGACGCGCAGCAGTTCGCGCGCATTGTGATCGCGTACGAACCTGTGTGGGCTATCGGCACCGGAAAAACGGCCACGCCGGAGATCGCCCAAGCCGCGCACGCGTTTATAAGATCGCGCATGGATGCTCACTATGGAAAATCCGCCGCCGAGGTATGCCGCATTCTTTATGGCGGCAGCGTGAAGCCGGACAATGTGAAGGCGTTGATGGCGCAGCCGGACATCGATGGCGCGCTGGTGGGCGGCGCGAGTTTGGTGCCGGCGTCGTTCGCGTCGATCGTCAACTACCAGTAGCCCTTCTAGTGGGTTGACCTATGGCGTGGTTTCGCGAAGATTCCGCTCATTTACATTCGCGGTTCTGCCGGATGTGGATGCTCGCGGCTGAAGCCGCGATGGCAGGCTGAGGCCTGCTCCACCGGGCAGAGTTATTTTTCCAGCGGCACTTCGTAGTAGAAATAATCCTGGCCCGTAGCCGCGTCCTTCACGCCTGTCAGATAAATATGCGCGCCGGGCTCGGGAGCCGTCTGGAAGTAAAAGAAACCCGAGACAGAATCGTTGGGAGGAAGGAGCTTCGCGCTGAACGCGTGGCCGGTAATCTCCCACGTATTCAAAGGACCTTTCTTCTCGCGCTTGGGAAGAACGACCGCGATCGGGTTCGGATCGAAAATCTTCGGCGGCTTCCTCGCGCCGTCGATGTAAACGACGTCGTCGGCCGGTGTTGCCTCCAGGTGATGCCCGTCAGCCGTAACGAACTCAGCTTTCAGATCGAGCCGCAGCGCCTTGCCGGTGCCGTTGTCCATCACGACCAGAATCGGCAGCACGCCGTACTTGTTGGGATTGAGTTTGTCGAACGCGGAACGTGTTTGTTCTTCGGTAACGTAAGGGACGGCGGCGATCGTAATCTTGTCCAGCGTCTGATGTCCGGCGAAAGTTTCCGCACGTCCGGGAGCGAAACGTACGGGCTTGTCCTTGTCGGCAGCCACGGCCATCGCTATACTCAATAGAATTAAAGCTACGCGGCTCATCTACCTTCTATACCAGCTGCTGGAAATCGTTCTTTCGCCGCTGGTCTTCCTCTATATACTTTACAGGGGAATCCGGAACCGCAGGTATTTCCACCACGTGGGGGAACGGCTCGGCTTTCTTCCGTCCTCTTTTGAGTCGACGCCGGGCGGCTCCATCTGGTTACACGCGGTCTCTGTGGGCGAGATCATGTCGTCCGTTCCACTGATCAAGCTGCTGAAAGCGCAGCATCCTTCCATTCCCATTTTCGTATCGACGGCGACGCTGGCGGGGCGCGAGACGGGGGAGCAGAAGCTGGCGGGAATTGTGGACGGCGTGTTCTTCGCACCGCTCGATTATCGATCCGTCGTGCGGCGCGTGTTGCGCACGCTGCGTCCCGCGTTGGTGATCGTACTGGAAACAGAGATATGGCCCAACATGTATCGCGAATCCAAACGGGCCGGCGCGGGGTTGATGGTGGTGAACGGCCGCATTTCCGATCGCGCGCTGACACACTACGAATCGTGGCGATGGTTTTTCCGGCACGTATTGCGATGGCCGGATGTGATTCTGGCGCAATCCAAAGAAGACATGCGGCGATACGCGCTGGCGGGCGCCGCGCCGCAGAAGGTGCGCGACATAGGAAATCTGAAATATGACTTCGTGCCGCCGGCATCGGGAATCCATCCGGAGCTTGCGGGGTTTCTCGATAGCGTGAAGCCGGCGCTGGTGTGGATCGCGGCCAGCACAATGGCTCCCACATCCGCAGACGATGTCGATGAAGACGATGCGGTGATCTCAACGTTCCGCAAAGCCGAGCGGCCGGGGCTGCTGCTGATCCTGGTGCCGCGCAAGCCCGAGAGATTCGACGCGGTGGCGGCCAAGCTGGAACACGCGACGATTCCGTTCGCGCGGCGGTCGGCGATGAAGGTGATCCCGCTGCCGGGCGTGCTGCTGCTGGATTCGATCGGTGAACTGGCGGCGTTGTACGATCGCGCGGACCTGGTTTTCATGGGCGGGACGCTCGCGGCGCGCGGCGGCCACAACATTCTGGAGCCTGCGTATTTCGGCAAGCCGGTGATCGTGGGTCCGCACATGGAAAACTTCGCGGAGATCGCATGGGAGTTCGAATCGGGCGGAGCGCTGCGAAAAATCCCGGATGCGACGCAGTTGGAAACCTCCGTCATGCAGCTTCTGGACGACGCGCTGATGCGCGATGCGATTGGAGGGCGCGCGCGGGAACTGGTGCGCTCCAAGCGCGGCATCACGGAGAACATCGCGCGTGAGGTATGGGCCGCGTATGCGTTGGGCGTGGTGACGCCGCTGCATCAAACCGTGGCGACCGCGACTCTGGGTCCATTGACGCTGCTGTGGAGAGCAGGGACTGCGATGGACGCGGCCAAATCTCGCGCGATGCGGCGATTTCTTGACGCGCCGGTGATTAGCGTGGGCGGGTTGACGATGGGAGGCGTCGGGAAGTCGCCGATGGTGGCCCACCTGGCGAAGCGCCTGCGCGAGCGCGGGCTCAATCCGGCGATTCTGACGCGCGGATATCATCGCAGCGCCGAGGAATCGGTGATCGTGGTGGAGCGCGGACACACGGCGCCGCCGAGCCTGACGGGCGACGAGGCGCAGATCTTCATCCGCGCGGGCGATGCTCACGTGGGTGTAGGCAAAGATCGCTACGCGGTGGGAAAAGTGATGGAGCGGCAGTTGCTGCCGGACGTGTTTCTGCTGGATGATGGATTTCAGCATCAGAAACTGGGGCGGAAACACGACATCGTATTGATCGACGCACTGAATCCTCTGGGGGGCGGAGTGTTTCCATTGGGGCGGTGCCGCGAGCGGCCGGAGGCGCTGCGGCGCGCATCCATCATCATCGTCACGCGGTCGGAGCCTTGTGTTTCGATTGCAGGTCTGGAAATGTTACTACGACCGTACAACATAGAGGCGCCCATTTTTCGCTCGTGGACGCGCGCGCTGGAATGGGTGGACGTGGCGACCGGTGAGACTCGGCCCGCCGATCAGTTAGGCGTACGAAAGGTGGCGGCCTTTTGCGCGCTGGGAAATCCGCGATCGTTTTGGAAAACGCTGGAGGGCTCGGGATTGGATGTGGCGTTTCACTGGACGTTCGGCGATCATCATTCGTACCGTCCCGACGAGGTGAAAAGATTGGCCGAGCAGGCAATGGCGGCGGGCGCGGAGGCTCTAATCACGACCGAGAAAGACGTCTTCAATTTGTTCGAGGGTGCGGCGCAATTGATCGCGCCGCTGCGATTGTACTGGCTCAAGATCGGGATCGAGATCGAGAACGAAGAAAAGTTGCTGCGGCTCATCGGATGAAGACGGCTATTTTTGGCGGGACCTTCAATCCCATTCATTCGGCGCATTTGACCATGGCACGCATGGCGGCAGACCGGCTGGCGCTGGACCGCGTGCTGTTTATTCCCGCGGGCCGTCCTCCGCACAAGGAAGCCGCCACGCCTTACGAGGATCGCTACCGGATGGTGGAACTGGCATGCGCGGCCGATCCGCGTTTCGTGGCGTCGCGCCTCGAAGAGGGCAACGAAAAAAGCTATTCCATACACACCATCGAGCGAGTGAAGGCGGAAGAAAACGGCACGCTGTATTTCATCATCGGTTCCGATGCGTTCGCCGATATTCAAACGTGGTACCGCTGGCAGGACGTGGTGGCCGCGGTCGAGTTTATCGTCGTAACGCGCCCCGGGCACAAGATCGAGCCGCCGCCGGGCGCGATCATTCATCGATTGGATGACGTGGCGCTGCCGGTTTCGTCCTCGGAAATCCGTCGGGAACTGGCGCACGGCGACACGCCGCAGGAACTGCCGCCCGCAGTGGCCGAATATATTCGCGCCTACGGCCTGTATAGCGCCCGCGGCCTGTAAAGCGCCTGCGGCCTGTAAAGCGCCTGCGGCCTGTAAAGCGCCTGCGGCCTGTAAAGTGACTAGGGGTCTTGAGTGATGGCAACCGCCGAGGCAGGAGCCTCGATGCGGAGCAGGCGCTCCGCTGTCCCTGCGTTTCTGTCGCCACACGTCTGCCATCATAGGATCTATGCATCCGGCAGGGCAGCAGGAGACGCCGCACAAGGAAACGTCGGCCGAGCGCGAAACCAGCCGCCTGGAGGCCTTCAGCGACGGCGTCTTCGCCATCGCCATCACGCTGCTTGTGCTGGAAGTGAAAGTTCCGCACTTCGATAACGCGTCGACTTCTTCGGCGTTGACGGGCGCTTTGCTGCGCCAGTGGCCCAGCTATCTGGCGCTGATCACAAGCTTTTTCACAGTGCTGATCATGTGGGTGCATCACCACATTGTGTTTCGACTGGTGCGCTGCGCGGACGTGCGGCTGCTGTTCGTGAACGGCCTGCTCTTGTTTTTCATCAGCGTGGTTCCGTTCCCCACCGCTGTCGTCGCCGAATATCTGGGAACGCCTGCCGCGCCTGCGGCGTGCACGCTCTACGCCGGATTCTTCTTGGGCATCAGCATTTGCTTCCAGCTCCTGCGGATGGCTGCGTTCCGCCCGGCCGTAATGATTCCCTCGGCCTCGGAAGCAACGCTTCGCCGGCTTCGCGGAAGCTATTGGATCGGCCCGCCAGTCTACGTCCTGGCCACAGTTATTGCGCCCTTCTACCCCTTCGCCGCGATCTGCATCTGCTCCGTCATGTGGATCTTTTGGGCCGCGATGACAAGGGAGTGTTGACGCGCGAGTGTTAGCAACTACACGCAGGTCATCCTGAGGAGCGAAGCGAGGAAGGATCTGCTTTTTTACGGCACCCGCGCGCGATCCCAAAACACGTAGCAATCGTTAATCTCGGCCTTCTGCCGGTAAAGCTGATCGAGCATTCGGTCTTTGTACCAGTCTTCTTCGTCGCAGCTTTCGATGGTGGCGAATTCGCCGCTTGCAATCCTTCGGTCGAATTCGTCCTGCGGGATGATGTGCACGTAGCGCGCGAACTCGGGCGCCAGCGCCAGCTTGTGCGACGATTCATACTCATTGCCCGGCGGAGGAACGCGGCCCGTCAGGAAGTACGTCATCTCGTCCAAATAAACCGGCGCGCCCGCGGGCGTCACCTGATTCACTTTGCGCGCCACCTCTTCCATCCGGGGCCAGGAGAAGTCGTCGCGATTCTCGTACAGTTCGCGCGCGAGCCCCAGGACGACGATCGCGCACACGACGGCGACGGGCCACAAGGGAATCCTCCGGCAAACCGGCCAACCTGCTGACCATTGTTGTGCGATCCCGAATAGTCCTAGCGATGCCAGGATCGCCAGGAACGGCACCGGCAAGATGAAGTATTGGACAAACGTCGGATGCGGCGTCGACAGATAAAGACACAGCGCCAGCGCGATCCAGCCCGCTAAATAAAATTCGCCGCGCCGCGTGCGATCCCATCCGCTTTTCTTCGCCACGAACCACACGCCCGCGATCGCGAGGCTTGCGAGGATCAGCGCCTGCGGCGAGCCGATCCACGACGTCAGCAGTTCCAGATCATGCTGCGTCGCGCCTGCCCATTCTGAGCGCCTGTAGAACATGTGATACTGCAGCACCCCGAAGACGACTTGCCGGGGCGATTGCGCGAATAGCACCAACAGGGGAATGAAGGCGATCACGACTCCGCCGATAAACGCTGCTGCGCGTACGATCCTACGTTCCCGCGCGGTGTAGACCACGATCCAGATCAACAACACGGGTGCGACGATCGCTACTAACAGCGTCGATTCAGCCGCGAAGCCACTCAGTAAACCGGCCAGCGCCGCGAGCCACGTGCTTTCCTCCGCCACGGATCGCACCGTGAGAAAGAACGCGCTCAGAATCATGAACAGCGCCAACGGGTATGCCTGCGCAATCGGCCCGAACGTGACATAGTCGACGTTCAACCCTGCCAAAACGAACACGGCGATCACGAGCGCCGCGCCCCAGCCCCGCAAGCTCGGATCATCCAATGCGACCACCTCGTGGGAACTTCCCATTCCGACCGGAAGAAAGCGCGAGCGAACAAACGCGGCCGCAATCGCGATCGCCGCGGTGGCGAGCAACGCATCGATCGCGTGGATGGGGCGCCAGCTCTCGCCGAACAGGCGCATCAGCATAGCATTCCAATATGCGTTCAGCGGAGCCTGCGCGTGGGCGAAATCCAGATACGGCCTCCGGCCGATCTTCACCAGCTTCGCGGCCAACAGGTGAAAGCCTTCGTCCCACGCGAATGCTCCGGTCTGCGAATAGATCAGCAGCCCTGCGCCGAGCAGTGCGGAACAAAAGAGGAACAGACCGGGGCTGCAACGCCCTGAAGAAGCTTTTTCGGGCACAGTTCTAGTTTTATTATCGGTGGGAAAGTGGGAAGGAAACGCACAGCGCCGGGAATGTTCCCGGCGCCACAAAAAACAGGAAAGCTATGTGCCTCGCTATTTGGCCTTACTTACTTCACCTTATTTACTTCACGACAGGCTGCAAGGCACGGCTGGAAATGATGTGATCGATCAGGCCGTAGTCGGCGGCCTGCTGCGGCTCCAGGATGTAGTCGCGATCCACGTCGCGAGCGATTTTTTCCACGGGCTGACCCGCTGCATCGGCCAGGATCTGGTTCAGCGTCTCGCGCATGCGCAGGATTTCTTTCGCATAGATATCGATATCGGTGGCCTGACCGGCCAAGCCGCTCATCGAAGGCTGGTGGATCAGGATGCGCGAATGCGGCAGGCTATAACGCTTGCCCTTTGTCCCACACGCCAGCAGCACAGCGCCCATCGACGCGGCCTGTCCCACGCAATACGTTACGATGTCCGGTTCCACCAGGCGCATCGTATCCAGAATGGCCAACCCCGCCGTGATCGATCCGCCGGGCGAGTTGATGTACAGCGAAATGTCTTTCTCCGGATCTTCCGCGGCCAGGAACAGCATTTGCGCGATGACCAGGTTCGCCACGTTATCGTCGATCGGTGTTCCCAGGAAAATGATATTTTCCTTCAATAGGCGCGAATAGATATCGAAGGCGCGTTCCCCGCGCGAAGTCTGCTCGACCACCATTGGCACCAGAACGGAATTCTGCATTTGCAACTGTCTCCTTAATTACCGGCCACTCATTTACTCGGCAGCCGGTTCACCACACTTCATATACGCCCGTCGTTTGTCAGTCGCGAGACGCTTTTAGCGACCCCCGCCGGCGCGAACGGGTAAGGAAGCGGCGCTTCTCTTCCTGGGCTTTCGCCAGATCGGCGATCGAAGTCCCCCCCAAATAATCAATGATACGCGACCGGAGGACCATCCATGTGTCATGCATTCCGCACGCGACCCTTTCGTTGCACTCCTCACTGCCGCCCAGGCACCGGTCGAACCGCCCCGGGCCGTCGATCGCCTCCACCAGCCGCAGCATCGATATGTCTTTTGCCGGCAGGTTCAGGCGGAATCCGCCGTGCGGCCCTTTGGTGGATTTCAGCACGCCGATGCGCGCCAGGTCCTGCAGTAATTTCGCCAGGAAATGCGAAGGAAGCCCGGTATCCGCCGCCAGCGTTTTCACCAAGGCAAACTCGCCCGCAGGCAGATCCGCCATAGGAATCAGCGCGCGGATGGCGTATTCGGCGGAGCGGGAACAGAGCATGGATGGTGCTACAAATCGTATCGGCCAGGAATAATACAAGTTTATCTGAAATCCGGTGGAGCAGGCTTCAGCCTGCAACCGAAGCTTTAGCCTCGGCTCTCTCCCCGCACTTGAGATCACATTCTTTGGCCTCATTCGGAGTACATTGGTTTCTTGCCCAGGAGACTCATCATGCGCCCATTCATCCTTCTCTCCCTGCCCGCCCTCCTTCTCGCCCAATCCGATTGGCCCGGCTACGGACGCGATGCCACGGGACAGCGCTATTCGCCGCTTTCCAAAATCAACACATCGAACGTCGCGCGCCTGAAGCCCGCGTGGCAATACGGCCTCGATCCCAACGCCAAGCCTGGAGCGCTGTTTACCAGTGAGGCCGTGCCGATCATGGTCGGCGGCATTCTCTATTCGCCCACGCGCGAGCACACGATCGCCGCGCTGGATCCGGAAACCGGCAAGGAGCTTTGGAACTATGCCCTCGGCAGCGCCGGCGCCCCCTTGCGAGGTGTGTCCTATTGGGTCGGCGACAAGGATCATCCCGCGTCAATCCTCGCCGGAACCAGCGACGGCAAACTGATCGAGATCAATGCCAAGACCGGCAAGCTGGTGCCCGGCTTCGGCAACGAAGGTGTCGTCAATCTGAAGGATGGCGTCTCCGCCCGCTATCCCGACGCGCCGTATCATATGTCGTCGCCTGGCACGATTTACCGCGACTCGATCGTCACGGGCGCGCAGGGCAAGGAGGACGAACCCGGTGGCCCCGACATGGACGTCCGCTCCTGGGATCTGCGCAGTGGCAAATTGAACTGGACGTTTCACACGATTCCTCATCCCGGCGAAGCGGGCGCCGAAACCTGGCCCAAAGACTACTGGATGACCGCGGGATCGCCCGCCAACTGGGGCGCCGGCACTCTTGACCAGCAGCGCGGCCTGATATTCCTGCCCATCGGCCAGCCCGCCGCGCAATATTATGGAGGCGCGCGCCACGGCACGAACTTATATTCGTCGTCGATCGTCGCGCTCGACGTGAACACGGGCAAGGTGCGCTGGTCTTTCCAACTTACGCATCACGACGTGTGGGATTACGACGCCGAAGCCGCGCCCACGCTTGATGGACATCACGCGCGATGGAAAGAAGATTCCCGTCGTCGTCGCCGTATCGAAGCCCGGGCTGATGTTTTTCCTCAATCGCGAAACCGGCGAATCCATTTATGGAATGGAGGAGCGTCCGGTTCCGCAAACCGATATTCCCGGCGAAGAGACGTGGCCCACGCAGCCGTTCCCTTTAAAACCGCCGCCGCTCACGCGTCAGGGCATGACCGCCGACGAAGTGTTCAAGGGAGAGCCAGAGCACGAAAAATTCTGCCGCGATCTGGTGGAGAAAATCGGCGGCGTTCACAGCTACGGTTCCTACACGCCGTATAGCACCAAGGAATTCCGCGAAATTTTTCCGGGGCAGCAGGGCGGTCCGAACTATGGCGGCGTTTCGGTAGATCCGCGCCTGGGCTACGTGATTGTGAACGCGCGCAACGTCGCGGGCATGGGCAGGCTGGACAAGCGCCCGGCGGACGATCCCGTCGCCTATCGCCGCTTCAGTCCGCTGGGCGGCGGCACGACGAACGCGCGCTTTTGGGATCCCTCCAATCAGCTTCCGTGCCAGCAGCCTCCGTGGGCGGAACTGATGGCGGTAAACGCGAACACGGGCGACATCGCCTGGCGCATTCCGCTCGGTACCAGCGACGCGATGGAAGCGGCAGGCATCCACAATACCGGCGCATTCGGCCAGGGCGGCCCCATCACCACGGGCGGCGGTCTGACGTTCATCGCGGGCACGAACGATGCGCGCTTCCGCGCCTTCGAAACCAAGACCGGCAAGCTCCTGTGGGAGACCAGGCTCGATACCGAAGGTCACACGAATCCCATGACCTACCTGGGCAAGAACGGAAAGCAATACGTCGTGATCGTGAGTTCCGGCTTGAACGCGTTCACGTTGCAGTAGCAGCGTCGGGTGGAGCGGGCTTCAGCCTACAACGGCGACTTCAGTCGCCGCCCCATCCCGTGAGGACCTGCTTTTGCCGCGCCCGCCGATTCGCTATTCTATTGGCAAATGAATTACACGTACTACGATTCGCCCATCGGACCGTTGCTCATTGCGGGCGACGCCGACGCCATCACAAAGATCGCGTTTCCCAAAAACGGCAAGCCGGCGAAACCCGGGCCGGGCTGGTTGGAATCGGGCCGAGGACCCGTCGGTCAGGCTATTCGCCAACTACACGAATACTTTTCAGGACGCCGCCGCGATTTCGCTCTGCCGCTCGCCTTCGAAGGCACGAAGTTTCAGAAATCGGTATGGCGCCAGTTGCAGGAGATTCCTTACGGCGAGACGATCTCCTATGGCGAACTGGCCAAGCGCGTCGGCAATCCTAAGGCGCCGCGCGCGGTGGGCAGCGCGAATGGAAAAAATCCTATTCCGATTGTTGTCCCGTGTCATCGAGTGATCGCCGCCGGCGGAAAGCTCGGCGGCTTCGGCGGAGGATTGTCCACCAAGCAGGCACTCCTTGATCTCGAAACGAAGAGCAACGCCCGCCAGGCGCACGCATAGCAATCCCGTCCACGTCCTTTAAACCCGTTTGCTGAATTCGCGCGGTACGACCGTGTGAAAGCATCCGGCAAACGAACGACAGCGTATGGCGAGCCCCACCCGTCAGGGTGGGGATTCCAATTCCTTATAAAATTTGGATCCGCAGTCTCACGACCGGGCTGACCAAGTGGCTTGCGCTAACTTTTCACAAAGCCTCGTGCGCGAAAGGTTACGCCGCGATAGGACCATCGGCTGCCGACAAAGCGACAAGCATTTCTTCCTTGGTGGATTCGGCGGATGCCGCGGCGGACTTCAGCACGATCGCATACGCCGCTGCGGCGAGAATCCCCTCGATCGCGAGCACGGCGAAGAACGCGGCTTCCGTACCGAATCTTCCGCGCGCCCAATACGCCAGCGCCACCGGCGAAAAGATCACCGGATACACCAGGAACAGCATGATCTGCGCGCGTCCCGCCGCGCTCGACCGGAAGGAGTTCGCCGGATTCACCGCGCGCGCGTTGTGGATGGATTGCAGATTTCCGGCACTCAGCAGGAACAGGCTGACAACGGCCGCCACCGCGATAGATTCCGACAACCGCTCCACGCCCATGGGCAATCCCAGCGCCGCGCACACCAACGTGATGGCGGAAATTTCCGCGGTGACGAAGAACATTGACGTCAAGTTTTTGGCGATCAGGACGCGCCGGAACGAAATGGGAGCCAGAAAATAAAACTGCGCGGCGGAGCGATCGAATCCAAAGATGTTCCAAAAACAGCACTCGCTCAAGAGCAGCAGCGAATACAGGCTGATCACGCTCAGATAATTGCGCGAAAAGAAGGGAGTCCTTCGCGCGCCTGCCCGAGGCATATTCGCGGAAGCCACGTTCGCCGAAGCCAAGTTCGTCGCCGCCTGCACTGTGCCAGACGGTCCACCAGCACCCGTCGTCACGCCAGGCCTCGCGTTCGCCGGAGTAATGCCAGTGCTCGCCTGCGTGGCGCCTGTCGCCATCGGCGAAACGCTCGCGGTACGTGGGGGCCTTTTTCCCATGTTCCCCATCGCGATCGGCAGCCACACCAGCAGGCCGAACGTGAAGCCCATCAGGAACACCAGGCGGAAGCGCGAGGAGCGCGTGAGGAAACGAAATTCTTTCTCCACCAAAATTCCCAACGGGTCCGGCAGTACAGCGGCAGGCATTCGGTAAAAGCGTTCCACCAGGCCCGCGGGCGACGATGCCGAGCGAGCCGCCACGGTTCGCGCCTCATACAGCAGCGCGTGCGAGAACTGCCAGCGGCTCAGCAGCGCCGTTCCCACG
Organism: Terriglobia bacterium; assembly: GCA_963699945.1. Classification (GTDB taxonomy): domain Bacteria; phylum Acidobacteriota; class Terriglobia; order Bryobacterales; family Bryobacteraceae; genus Palsa-187. Next base: position 167,230 of record CAVOVW010000014.1, on the reverse strand, counting down.
ATCCACGCCAGCATCACCAGGACGTTCCGCGTCGATGCGTCGCCCAGCGCGAGCCGCGCCGCCGCGGTCCACGGCCAGATCCACCACGGCTCACCGGTGAACGCGTGTACGAGGTTCGACGCACCGGGGAAGCGATGCGTCAGCGCCAGATGCGGCAGCGTCGCGAAGAAGGCGAACAGCAGGAAACCTGCTTCCTTCAGGCGTTTGCTGGCCAGCGCGCGGCCCAGCAGATCCCGCATGCCGATGGCGCACAACAGATTCAGCAAAATAAAACCCGCGATCGCCAGTGGCGACCACTTCGGCAGCGCCGGATTAAACAAGGCCCCTATGGCGATCCCGGTCAGCGCCAGAATCATTTCCACGCCCGACGTGACGCGCAGCAGCGCTTCAATCCAGAACAGGTGCGCGTCCGGTATGGGATACGCCCGCAGCTTGCGCATTTCGAGCGACGCGCCGGTGGTGGCCATCATCAACGGGACGATTTGCCAGTACAGCATCACCAGCAGGAGCCCGGGAGGAAGAACGTTGTACAGCAGCTTGGTGTTTTCGGCCTCGCTCATGATGCGGGCCAGCGCCAGCGCCACCGCGATCCACGATCCGTACCACACCGTGTTCACCGCGGCGGTCCACAGCCGTCCGCGACGCTTGCCGCGGCGATTGACAAGGGTCTTCCATTGCGCGATGAGGATGGCGAAGATGGCGGGCATGGGTTAGCTGCGATCGATCCTCATGCCCTGAATCGTCACGCGCTGATTCGTTATGCGATGCTTCGTCATGCGCCGACTGGTCATGCGATGACTAGCACTTCTCACATCCATGCCAGCGATTCTCCGCGCTCCGCACCCACGGCGCGCACGAATGCGTCTTCCAGCGATTCGTCGCCGTGCCGCAACTCTTCCATGCTGCTCTCGGTAACCAATCGGCCCGCGTGAATGATGGCGACACGATCGCACAGCCGTTCCACCACTTCCAGCACGTGCGACGTCAGAAAGATGGTGGCTCCGCGCTGGACTTGTTCCAGCAGAATATCTTTCATCAGACGCGCGCCAACGGCGTCCACGCCTTCGAAAGGTTCATCCAGCAAAAACAGCTTAGGACGATGAATCAGCGCCGCGGCCATCGCCACGCGTTTGCGCATCCCTTTGGAATATTCGGCGATCAGCTTGCGCGGCGCGTCGCTCAGCTCGAACAAGGCCAGCAGTTCGGCGACGCGCGTGCGCGCCGTGGCGCGGTCCAGTCCATAGATGCGGCCGATGAACTCCAGGTATTCGCCGCCGGTCAGGTGATCGAACAGCAGCGATTCGTCGGGAACCAGTCCGATTTGCCGTTTGACCTCCAGCGCGCACTCGGGCATGTTCTCGCCCAGCAGCCGGATGTGCCCGGAGGACGGCCGCGCCAGCCCCATCAGCATCTTGATGGTGGTGGTTTTGCCGGCGCCGTTGGGTCCCAGGAACCCGAAAAAGCATCCTTGCGGGACGCTTAACGTCAAGCCGTCCACCGCCGCTTTGCCGCCGTAAATCTTACGCAAGTCCTGGAGTTCGATCGCAGCCGGTACCGTCATGGGCCTCCTCCTAATACTAAGGGCAAACGACGCTAACACCCGCCTGAGAATCTCAGGAAATTCGCACTAATCCCCGCCTAAGTTCACCTGCCGGATGCGTTAGGTGGAATAAATAGCGGCGTATCGCTCAGCACTCAACACGCTGCGCGAATAAACCCGTTAATAAGAAATGTTGACCGGAACGTATTCCTCGGCTTCGTGCGCCGCAGACGCATGCGCAACTGCACCCGTAGCGGGGCCTTGCATCACCACGCTATTCCATCCTTCCAGCAGCGTCGTCAGAAGCTTTTCCACCTCTTCCAGCGGCGGCTCGATTTGCTGCGCGTTCGCCTCCAGCAGCCGCGATTGGATGTAGGCGTACAGGCCGCCGAGGTTGCGGCTGATGTCGCTGCCCGCAGCGTGATCCAGCGACTGCATCAATTCATTGACGATGTTCCAGGCTCGCATGATCGCGAAGTTTCGCTCGCCGATCTCGTGGGCGCGTACGTGACGCCGCGCGGCGGCTATCGAATCAATCGCGGCGCGGTACATCATCTGCACCAGCTTCAGCGGATCGGCGGTCAGAATCTCGCTTTCGCGGTAGTGGACGTGGATAGAGTTGGCCATGTAAGAGGAGTGCGGATCAGCTTCCATTCACCTCTTCGGCCATCAGCAGAACATTTTCAGCCGGAATTTGCGCCACCACCTCGCCCGTTTCCTTGCTGACGATGCGGACCGCCGGCTTCTGCGTCACCCGGTCCTTGATGAACGTGAGTTCCTTGTCCTGCCCAAAAAGCTGCGCCGTATTCACGGACCTTCACCGCCTGGATCAGGGCGCGCTGATCCGCGCTGACGGGTTGGGCAACGCCTGACTGGCAGGCGCGGCAACAGCCGAGGTTAGATTGTTGATCGACGAAATAGCCATATCGTCACCTGAGGGGAAGACGAGGCTTCCGCTCACGGGACGTATCGGCAAGGGCGGGGAAAGTATGAGGCATCGCCACAGTGAAAGCAGAACGACCCTCCTGGTACACTATGAAGACTCGTGGATCGAAAAGATCTTCAGAAGCTCTCCAGGCTTAGATTGAAAGAATCGAAAGTCCTGCTTCAGCATGGTTTATGCGATGGAGCTTATTACCTTGCCGGCTATGCCATTGAATGCGCGCTAAAGGCGTGCATAGCCAAAAGCACGGCCAGGCATGAGTTCCCCGATAAGAACAAAGTAACCGCCAGCTACACGCACAAACTGAAGGACCTGATCGGAGTCGCTGGTTTGGAAACGGCGCGACTGGATCACGCCCGCACAGATCCTGCGTTTCGGGCAAACTGGAATGTGGTTCAATTGTGGACAGAGGAAAGCCGCTATGAGAGACGCAATATCGAGGCGGCGCAGGCCCTGTTTGACGCGGTGGCAGATCCTCGCCACGGAGTTATTTCATGGATAAGACTGCACTGGTAGGACTTGACATCGAGCGAGGCTCGCAAATTATCCGCGCGCTTGACGACGCGGACCTAAAGCCGAGCGTCGCGCTTTGGGCCTATTTGCCTGAGTATGAAGACTGGCGCCTTATCATCGCCTCCCGAAAACTGGATTCGTTTGATCTGAGGGCCGCATACAGAACTATAAACGACTCTCTTCTGGCAAAGGGTATAACCGTGGAGCAAACGCCGCCGATCGTCATTCGCTCTGTGACAGACCCCTTTATAAAGGATCTTCGGGGGATGTTCGCAAAGGCCGCGAGCGTGGAAGGAATGCGCCTGGGTGGCCAGACTATTGGTGGCCGCTTCCTTGAAGAAGCCTACGTTTATCGTATTCGCTAGTCGATATTCAGGACCTTCGCGACCGACGTGCGTATCCTGCTCGATCTTCTTTTGCAGCAGCATGATCGGCGTAGATCAACTGCTCCGGCCGCGGCGGGCAGCCGGGGACGTACACGTCCACCGGAATCACCTGATTCACCGGCACCAGCGCGTAGTTCGAGAACACGCCGGTGGAGGTGGCGCAGGCGCCCATCGAGATCACCCACTTCGGCTCCGGCATCTGCTCGTACAGGCGGCGGATCACCGGGGCCATCTTGTTCGAAACGCGGCCGGCGATGATCATCAGGTCGGTCTGCCGCGGCGAACCGCGCATCACCTCGGCGCCGAAGCGCGAAATGTCGTAGCGCGAGGCGATCATCGACATCATCTCGATGGCGCAGCAGGCCAGGCCGAAGCTCATCGGCCAGATGGCGTTCTTGCGGGCCCAGTTGATCGACCTTGTCGAGCGTCGTCGTCAGGATCGATTCTCGCCGAACTCGTCCAGGCTTCGGGTTCCTCGTCGACGCGCGCGAACAGCTCCGGCGGCTGGCTGAACTGAAATTTAGGTTCGCTTCCACGACTCTATTATCTCACGCGCTACCATGGGATTTCTGTTCGCCATCCTCATCGGCGTGATCCTCTTAATCGTCTACGGTTCCCTTTATCCGTGGACCTTCGTCGCTCACCCGCTCTTCGCCAGCCCTTTATATCTGTTGCTGCACACCTGGGAATACGATCCCGAAAGCCGCCGTTACTGGGCGGACATCCCCGTGAACATCGGGATCTACATTCCCTTGGGCATGTCCGCATATCTCGCGTTCCGGCGCGCTCGGTCGCGACTCGTGGCTCTGGCGGGGCCAGTCGTATTAGGAGCGCTATTGTCCGCGTCGATCGAGATGATCCAGCTCTACGTGCCCGGCCGTCATTGCAGCACGCTGGATCTCGCGAACAATATTTTGGGCACCGCGTTGGGCGTCGCCGCAGGCATCGCCTTCGTCGCGATCACCGGGCTTCCCACCACGCCCGATTTGCGCGTTCGCGATCGCAACGCCGTGGTTCTGCTCTTTTGCTGGGTTGGATTTCTGTTGTTCCCGCTCATGCCTTCGCTCTCCATACCAGGATTGCGAAATGAAATAGCCATTTTCATTCATAGCCGGATCTTTGCCCCCATCCCGCTATTCGTAGGCGTCGCCGAATGGTTTGCCGTCGGCCGATTGCTGGCTGCCGCGGGAGCCAAACCCACGCCGCTGTGGATGCTGGGCCTATTCGTGCTGGTTCCCGCGCAGTTTATGATTGTGAATCACAGCCCGACGCCCACCGATTTTGAAGCGCCGCTCATCGCCATACTGGCGTTTCTGTTGTGCTCGCGCGCCCGCCGGGCCGATTGCGCGGCCGGAACTATGCTGCTGGCCGCCACGGCCGTGCGTGCGCTTACACCTTTTCATTTCGCGCCCTTCCCGCAACCTTTTTCGTGGATCCCCTTCAGCGGCTTTCTGCTGAACTCGTGGCAGACGTCGGTTTCCATTCTTCTCGGGAAGGTGTTCCAGTATGGAGCCTCCCTTTGGCTGCTCGGCCGCTCGTCACTTTGGACTGCTCAAGCGCCACGGTGTTGTCGCCAGTCATTGTTTTGGCCGCTGTCGAAATCGCTGCAGACGCGGATGTCGGCCGGCCACGTGCCGGAGATCACCGATCCTCTAATGGCGATCCTGCTGGGCCTTACATTCTCCGTGCTGCGCACGCACGAGTTCACAGCGGCGGTCGGTGACGTGCCAGCGGCAAACTAGCCCGCCGGTAAACCGACCAGCCCGGTAAACTGGGCAGATGGGTAGTGACGAAACGCTTCTGGACCGCGCCGCGATCACGCATGGCATCGAGCTGGAATACGCCGACGTCTTCGGCAACATCCATCGCGCTAGCGACGACGTGAAGCGCGCGCTGCTCGCCGTGCTGGGCGTTTCCGCCGCCACCGACGCGGATCTTGAACGCGCCCTGGCCGCCGAATGTGCCGCCCGTGAATCGCTGATCATCGATCCGGTGATGGTGGTGCGTGACGATCATCAGGCAATCGAGCTGCGCATTCCGAAATCCATGAGCGGCGCCACCGTCAAGCTTGAGCTCGAATGGGAGGGCGGGGAACTCGAGCATCACTGGTATTGGCTTCCGGAACTTCCCGCGTGGGACCCTTCGCACAGCGATGACGGCGACAAGCTCTCCAAGCGGCTGCCGCTGCCGAAGCTCCGCTTGGGATATCACAATCTGCGCGTCCTCCAAACGCAGGACGGCGGTCTTGTCACGCTCGCCAGCGCACGTTTTATTGTGTGCCCTCCGCGCACAAAGACCGTCGATCGCCGCTACGCCGGTTTCGGCCTGAGCCTCTATGGAGTCCGCTCCACGCGCAATTGGGGCTGCGGCGATTTCACGGATCTCGAAGCCGTCATCGATCGGCTCGCCCCCGCCGGAGCCGCGTTTATCGGCCTGAATCCGCTGCACGCCATCGCCAATCGCCAGCCTTATAACACCAGTCCTTATTTGCCTGAGTGCGCGCTGTATCGCAACTTTATTTATCTGGATGTGGACCGCGTCAGCGTAACGGCATCGTACAAAATCGCCTACACCGACCAGATGCGTGCCGAGATTGCCGCGCTGCGCGCCACCGAATTCGTCGAATATGAACGCATCGCGCGGCTAAAGCTCGCAGTGCTGAGCGAAATCTTCCAGCATCTTCCGCCGTCGGAAGATTTCGAGCGCTTCATCGCCGAGCAAGGCCTGCCGCTCGCCGACTACGCGACATATTGCGCGCTGTACGAAGAGATGCGCCGCCGCTATCCCGATAAATGGCTGTGGACCGATTGGCCGGAGGAGTTTCGCGACCCGCGCTCCCCGGCCGTCGCCGCGTTCGCGCGCGAGCATCAAGAACGCGTACGATTCTTCCAGTTTCTGCAATGGCAGCTCAGTGTGCAGGCGGCCGAGGCGCACGCGCACGCGAAGGCCGCGGGCATGGCGATCGGGCTCTATCACGATCTGGCACTGGCCACAGATCGTTACGGCTGCGATCTGTGGGCCCACCGCCCTTTCTATTCCGTCGGCTGTCGCGTCGGCGCGCCTCCCGATGAATTAGGTCCGCAGGGCCAGGACTGGGGCTTTCCTCCGCCCAATCGCGACGCCCATCGCCGCGATGGTTATCATTTGTTCGCGCAATCCATCCGGCAGGCCGCGCACGCCGGCGGCGCACTGCGCATCGATCATGTGATGCGCTTCCTGCGCCTGTACTGGATTCCCGAGGCATTTTCCGCCACCGCCGGGACCTATGTGCGCGACTACGCCAGCGATTTGTTGGGTATTCTCGCGCTCGAAAGCGCGCGCGGCGATTTCGCCGTGGTGGGCGAGGATCTCGGCACCGTTACGGATGAAGCGCGCCAGGTCCTCGGGGCGGCGGGCGTTCTGGGCTATCGCCTGCTATGGTTCGAAAAAGATGGGCAGGGCAATTTCAAGCCGCCGGATCAATACACGCCGCAGGCGCTGGCCTCGATCACCACGCACGATCTCGCGACGCTCGCGGGATACATGCTGGGGCGCGACATTGAAGCGCGCAAGGCTGCGAATCTTCTGGACGATGCGGGCTACTGGTCGCAGAAGCACGCGCGCGAAGATGAAGTACGCCGGCTGCAACAATCGCTGGAGCGCGCCGGCTTCGCGGGCAATCCGCTGGGATTCATTCTCGCCACGCCGTGCCTGCTCGCCATGATCAACTACGAAGATCTATCGGGCGAGACTGAGCAGCAGAATCTGCCAGGCAGCACCTGGCAGCATCCCAACTGGCGCAGAAAATGGAGCGGGGCGGTGGAAGAAATGGCCCCGCTGGCAAAGCGCTTTCGTGACCTGGTGGAAGCCAGCGGCCGCGCCCCGCGAAAATCGTAATTCCGCCAACAGAACCGCGAATGTCAATGAGCGGGCCGCTATTTGGCCAGCCCCACCTGTCAAGGTGGGGACTACAATTCCTTATGGAATTTGAATCCCCGGTCTCACGACCAGGGCTGACCAAACCGCCTGCTCAAACTTTTCACACGCGCGCCTATTATAAAAACGTCGGCAGCGGCGTCGTGAAATTTTTCAAGTTCGGGAACACAGTGGCCAACTGCGTGGAATTCAAACCGAACCATGTCGCCAGCGTCGCGCCATACTGATCCAGCGACGTGGTCGGGATCCACACGCCGCGGCTATTCGCGTCGTTCGGACTATTCGCGGACCCTAGGCCCTGCGTCGGGAACTGGCCGTATACATCGCCGCCCTTGACCGAGCCGCCCATCACCATCAGGTGGCTGCCCCAGGCATGATCCGTGCCCAGCGTCGCGCCGCCGCTCGGCTGGAACGTGCGGCTGAAGTCGGACTCGGTGAACGTCACCACGTTGTCCGCGACGCCGATCTCCTCGGTTGCGTTGTAGAACGCATTCAACGCCTGACTCACTTGCGGCAGCAGCGTGTTGTGCGTGTTCAGTTCCGCGTCGTGCGTGTCGAAGCCGCCCAGGTACGCGAAGAAAATCTGGCGCGTGACGCCCAGTTGGCTCCGCACGTTAATGATCTTGGCGATCTGCGACAGTTGGTTGCCCAGCGACGTATTCGGGAACGTCGTCTGCAGAGCGGCGCTTCCGTTCAGCGCCTGATTCAACAATCCCGCCTGATTGATGCCGTTGCCGCTGATCTGGTTGGCCACGCGCACCATGGAAAGATTGTTGTCGAAGTTCAGCAAATTGCCCAACGCGTTCAAGCGCGCCGTGTTCGCCGCGCTGGTGGTGAATCCCGTCAGCCCCAGCGTCTGGCCGGCCGTTACCGTCGCGGGCGTGGTCTGCGTCCCGTTCGCGAACAGCACCGAGCCATCCAAAGAAATGATCATCGGCAGTGCCGACGAATTGCAGCCCTGCATGGCGTCCGCCACGCGGCCCGCCCATCCTGACGACGCGAAGCCCTGCGCGATGCCCGATTGCATGGCCGTCTGCTGATCGCTGTGCGAGAACAAATTCAGCGGAATCGGTGCCTGCTGACCCGTATATTGCTGCTGCGTGAGCGGACTCACCAGCGTCCCGACGTTCGCCACGATCGCCACCTTGCCAGTGCCCGCGCTGCCCGTGTTATACAGACTCGCGATTTCGGTTAGCGACGGATGCAGCGCGTACGAATCGCCCTGCGACGTGTTGATCTGATGCAGCGTATCCTGCGCCAGGGCTAACCCACCGCGAATCTTCGAGTAATTGGCGTAGGAATTGTTCGCGTTCGATTTCGGCGTGCTGACCGGTATCACCACGTTGTTCGTATCCAGGCCTCCAAAGAGAAACACGCACACCAGCGCTTTGTAGTCGCCGGGGCAGGAGCTTTGTGCCAGCGCGTTCACCTGGCTCAGCTTGCCCATCACGCTGGCCGCTCCCAGGGCGGGGAAGCACCGCAGGCCGATCCTCAGAAAATCTCTTCGGGAATTCATCAGCATCATGTCAGTGCTCCACGTTGTAGTAATTCGAAGCCAGCGCCAGATACAAAGCGGCCTGCGCGCGCGATTTCGCCGCAGCCGCCGTCGTGCCCGTGATGGCCGAGGTCGCCGTTTGCATCGCGCTCTGCAGCGCGGCGGGCATCTGGCCGTAGAAGAACGCGTTGGAAATCGCGTTGAACAACGCCGTGGGATTGTTGCCCAGACTGGAGAACGGCGTAAGATCGATCACCGCACCCGCGCCCAGGTTTCCATAGATGAATGAGTTCACCGTGTTCGCCCGGCCCACGGCATTCGATGGCGATTCCAACTGGAACTCGGGACCGCCGAGGCGTGGTCCGCCCGTGAGCGTCGGCGAAATCACGAACAGTGGCGAGAAGTAGTTGAACACCGATGCCGGATAGAGAAGTTGTTGGCCCAGGTTCGTGCCGTAACTGGTCAGATTATTTGAATCGTTCACCGCGGCGCCCAATCCGCGTAGCATCGACGCGACGAACAGCACGGGCTCGCGCAGTTTGCCGCCGGTGGCCGGTTCGGCCGTCGCGCCGTTGTCGCCCGCGCGCGCTTCGGGATCCATCAGGATCGCCGTGACTACCGCCCCGAGGTCGCCTTTCGTACCTGTGCCGTCGTCGCTAAACACGGCGCTGATGCGCGACACATAGGCCGGCGACGGGTTGCTGGTCACCAGATGCTGAATCAGCTGCTTACTGATGAACGGCGCGACATTCTGATGGGCGAAGATGTTGTCGAGCGCGGCCTTCAAATCCTGTTGCGCCGTCTGCCCCGCAGGCGTGACCACGCCATTCAACAGCGTCTTGCTGGTGGTATCGTGATTGGAAGCGAAGACAACCATCGGGCCCACGTAATACTGCGGATTATGGATCTTGAGCGTCGCGCCCGGCTGTGTGGGATACGTCCAGCCCGTGTAGATTTTCGCGAACTGAGATATCGTGGCCTGCTGATAGGTGGGAATCAGATTGCCCGATGAATCCAACTGCGGCGTGCCGTCCTTGTTCAGCAGGTCAAGCCCGATGGTGAACAATTGCATCAGCTCGCGCGCATAATTTTCGTTCGCCGCCGTGCCCGTCGTCGCATTCGCCTTATCGTTGTTCACCATGTTCAGGTACAGGCCCATGGTGGGGCTCAGCGACACGTCTTCCATCAGCTGACGGAAATTTCCGAACGCGTCCTTCTGCAGGATCTGCAGGAACGGCACCATCTGCGGCGCCGTGTTATCCGTGATCGCCGATACTACGAAAATGTTTTGCAGCGCGAACGCCACGCGCTGGCGCAACTGATCCTGCCCGTGCACGGCGTTCGAAAAGAATCGCGCCTGCACACCACCCAGATAATAGGCTGTGTCGGTCGGGTCCGGATAAGGAGACATGGGCGCGCTGAATTGTTCTTTCAAATAGTTGGCGAATCCGATGCTTTGCACGTGCGCGATGCTCGCGGCGTCGCCGCCCCACGCCGCCTGATCCAGGAATCGCGCGGCTGCGGCATAAGGAATCGTCGGCGGACCGTCGGCATTTCCATACATCACGCTGATGGCATCCAGCGAAGTCGCCGAACCAGGATTCGGATTCACCACCGTGAGCGCCATGCTGGTACCCATTTGCGCGAGCGTCGCGGTCCCGGTTGCAGTCAGCCGCGTGGCGGTTAGACATATGTGGTCGGCATGGCGGTGCTGCCCAGCATGACGACGGCTCCCTGCACGAAGGCGCTGCCGTTGACCGTCAGCGTGAACGGGCCGAGCGGAATATGCGCCGGGCTCACGGAAGCCACTGTGGGATGCGGGTTCAGAATGGTAACGGTGGACGTAGAGGAGATCGCCGGATTGATATTGCTGGTGACCGTCACCAGGATCGTGCCGCCACTCGGCATGGCTGCGGGAGGAACGAAGAGCCCGCCGGTATCAACCGTTCCGGGCGAGCCGGTATCGCCGCTGGGCAACGCAACCGACCAGCCCACTGTGGTGGGCGTGATACCGGTGACTACGTCCGTGAAGCGCTGATACGCACCGATCGGCACGCTGATGGAAGCGGGTGAAACCGTGACGCTCTGCGCGTAAACCGATCCAAGGCCAAGCGCCGCGAACAGGGCCAGACGTTCCGCTCTTATCCGCATAGTTCCTCCAACAGAGCCTGCCGCCACTCGGCACCCCGCCGACATGTGAGCAAGTCTAACATCGAAGTGGGTACTTCAAATAAGTTTCAACCCGGTCCGCTCCATAAGGTTGCGCTAGCTGGTGTGGATTTTTTCGGCGTGCGTTTATCCCGGCGTGGCGGTTTACCACGAAGCGGCCCGAGGCTCCTGAGCTATAATTCCGAAGTGAAGGAACGATTTTGACCACGCCGGCCGCGGATGCCGTTCGGCAACAAATAGAAGCGCTTGCGCCGTGGTTTTATGAATTTGACCTGGGAAGCTATGGGCGAACCGCGTCCGTGTTGCCTCCCCATATCCTCCCCATTCATGAAACCCGTCTGGAGATGGTGAATCGGACGGTCGACGGATATTTTGGCGATCGTCTATCGCAGATCCGCTGCGCGGACGTCGGCTGCCACGAAGGGTATTACTCCGTCGCGATGGCGCGCAAAGGGATGCGGGAAGTTCGTGGCATGGATGTGCGCGACGTCAGCCTGGAGAAGGCAAGGTTCGTCTGCAATATACTCGGCCTGCGCAACGTGGCCTTCGAACAGCAAAATTGCGAGGAGATGCAGCCGGACCGGCTGGGGCAATTTGACCTGACGCTCTTCCTGGGGGTCCTGTATCATCTCGAAAATCCCATGCGTGCTTTGCGGAATATAAGCGCCATTACCAAAGAGCTTTGCATCGTAGAAACACAAGTAATGGATGAGGTGGAAGGTTCCGTCGAATGGGGCGCGCAGTCCTGGACACGACCGTACCAGGGCGTCCTGGCGGTGATCGATGAGTCCGACGAATTCCACGCCGACAATCGCGAAGCAGGCGCCACTCCGCTGGTGCATGTGCCCCTCACCAGTGGCTCTGCGCACGATGTTAACCCACGCGGGCTTCCGGCGAGTAGAAATGATTCAGCCCGCGCCCGGCGCCTATGAACAGCTCGCACGCGGGAAACGAGTGGTGTGCGCGGCGTATAAATAACGAAGCGCAAGTGGCGTATTAAATAGCGTATTGATAACGACGCGCGGAGTCTACGAGAAAATGCCTTTGACTTTGTCCATCATGCCTCTTTCGGCGGGCTCGTTTTCGGCCGGCAGCATTTCCCGCAGCTGTTCGAACAGCTTGCGCTGCTCGCGCGTCAGCTTGTGCGGGACCCGCACGTCCAGGTGAACGTACAGGTCGCCGCGGCCGCTGGCGTTCACGTGCGGGACGCCCAGCCCCTTCAGCCGCATGCGGCTGGCCGGCTTGCGAGCCTTCGGGAATCTTCACGGTCTGCAATCCGTCGAACGTCAGAACATCCACCGACGCGCCCAGCGCGGCCTGCGCGATATTCACGGGCACGGTGCAGTGCAGGTCGTCCTCATGGCGCTCGAAGATCGGGTGCTCTGCGACTTTCAGCACCACGTACAGATCGCCCGGGGGCCCGCCGTTTGCGCCGGGCTGGCCTTCCTTGCGACGAGCCGCAGCTGCGTGCCGTTGTCGACGCCCGCCGGAATGTTCACCTTCAGTTTCGTTTCGCGGCGCTGATAGCCTTCGCCCTTGCATTCCTTGCACGGACGGCGGATGATCTGGCCGCGTCCGCCGCACTGGGAGCAGGTGCGGCGCACGGAAAGAAACGCCTGCTGATAAATCACTTCGCCGCGGCCGCGGCAGATGGGGCAGGTGGTGAGCCCGTCCTCGGGCTCGGCGCCTTTGCCTTTGCAGCGGCCGCATTCTTCCATGCGCGGAACCTGAATGTCGATGGCCAGGCCGCGCATCGAATCTTCGAAGCCGATTTCCAGGTCGTAGCGGACATCTTCGCCGCGCTGCGGGCGCGCTGCGGCGCTGCTGGCGCTCCGCCGCCGAACACGTCGCCGAATCCGAACACGTCGCTCAGGATGTCGCTCAGGTCGGGGAATCCGGCCGAGGATCGAAGCCGCCTTGCCCGCGGCCGACGCCACGCCCTGATGGCCGAAGCGGTCGTAGGCGGCGCGCTTCTGCGGATCGCTCAGGACGCTATAGGCTTCGGCGGCTTCCTTGAATTTTTCTTCCGCGTCGTGATTGCCGGGATTGCGGTCGGGATGATGCTGCAGCGCGAGCTTGCGGTAGGCGCTCTTCAGCGCCGGCTCGTCGCAGTCGCGAGCCACGCCGAGAATTTCGTAATAATCGCGTTTCGTCACGCTCACGGATTTCTCACCCGCGGTCTGCCACTATCCTGACAGCATCCGCTTTCAAATTTCTATCGGCTGTTTCTATGTTTTTTTGGAGCCGGGCTCGACGGCGACTCTTACCATGGCCGGACGCAGCAGGCGGCCCTTGAAATTGTAGCCGCGCTGGATATTCGTCAAGCACGGTATGGTCGGGCAGCTCCTCGGTCTCCACCATCTCCACGGCGTGATGGACGTGCGGATCGAACGGCTGGCCGGCGGATACAACCGGCTCCAGGCCCAGTTTCTTGAGGGAGTCGAACAGGCGCTGGTAAATCAGCTCCATCCCTTTGGCGTATTCCTGATCGGCCGTTTCGGTCTTTAACGCGCGCTCGAAATCGTCCAGGATCGGGAGCAGCGCGCGCACGGCTTCGGTGCTGGCGTATTCGATGAATTCGACGCGGTCTTTTTCGGAGCGCTTGCGGGAGTTCTGAAATTCGGCCTGCAGCGCAGGAAGCGGTCCTGCAACTCGGCCTTTTCGGCGGCCAGTTGATCGCGCTCCGCGGTAACGCTGCCCTGCTGATCTGTAGGATTGTTCACGGTCTCGTCCTGCGGCGCGTCAGCCTCAGCACCTGCATGATGATGTCCGTGCTCCTGGTTCTTCTTGCCACTCACAATTTCAGGTTAACATTGCTGTCAAAATATTGCGAAAAGTGGCGGCGGGCTACCCTGCCGGCAGGATGCTGCCTGCACTTAAGTCCGGCGCGGTTCCGGTCGATTCACAGGGGAGCGCAACACTTTTGAGGAACCACGGGAGGGCCCATTGAAACATCCCAAAAAATCGTCACTCGGCATCATATTAATCGGCTCCGTGGCAATCGGCTCGCTGGCGGGATGCGGCACGGCCGAGCAGGGCCTTATTGTCGGCAAGTGGGAGCTCCAAAGCGGCCCCACGCGAATGGACGTCGAGTTCCACCGGGACGGCACGGCGGACCTAGTGATGATGGGCCAGACACTTCACGGCAACTACAAATTGAATGCCGATAACGAAATGGATTGGACCATGAACGGCCTGTCAACCAGGCAAAAGGTGAACGTGACCACGCAGAAGCTGGAGATCACCGACGATCGGAACCAGACCGTCATCTATTACAGAAAGTGAGCCGGGTCCGGAATCGGGTGCACGGCGGCTCCTCACATGCGCGCGCTTGCTGCGCATGGAATCAGATTTGCAGAACGGCCACTTCACGACCGGAGACACTCACAAGTCTCGCGATATCTTTAGGATCTCCTGTGAGGATCACTGCTTTGGCACGCAGTGCCAGCACCACGACGGCAGCATCCACTACATCGGACATCTTCGCCTTGCCCAATAGGCGCCCCGCCTCGTGCGCATCGGCGTCGTCCAGAGGCGCAACTACGCAGCCGGCAAGTAAACGCCGAAGCTGAACCTGTTGCGATGACCGGCTAACCTGGGCCACAACCGGCGCTGGAACAAGAGGAATGAAACCCATCTCCAAACGAACCCTGTGCTCAATCCACGCTCGCCGGTCGTTTCTCTCCGCAGCCACAAGCACAGCAGCGTCGTAAACGAAGCCGCTCACGCGGGACGCCGAACCTTGGGTGCCGTTCGGAGTTGTGCGCGTACACTTCTGCGCGCTTTGTCCATTTCTTCATCGGTGAACGAGCCGTGCTGCCTTTCCCAGGCGGCAACAGCGTGCAAGCCGGCGCGCCGCTGAAGCGCCTCTCGCGCTGCACGTGTCATCCAGGCGGAGATGCTCAGCTTGTCCCGCGCCGCTGCTGCGCGGATGTTTTCATGAACATCGGGATCGATCGTGATGGCAACTTTCGGAGAGGGTTTACCGCGTGGCATCAAACTATCATACCACGGTAGGATGTTAGCTTTATGCCTTTAAAAACGCTTCGCCCATTTGCTGCACGGCGCTCATCACGCGCAGGTAGTTCATGCGCATGGGTCCCAGGACGGCGACCACGCCGGATAGGCCGTTTTCCAGCCGGAAGGGCAGCCCGATGAGAGAAAGCTCGCTCATCGAGGGATGCATTTCGCTCAGGCCTACGTGCACGGCCAGCTCGCTGGTGGGCTGTTCCAGGAAGCGGTCCACCAGTTCCAGCACGCGCTTCTTTTCTTCCAGCGCGCGGAACAGCTCACGCATTTTTTCTTTGGTGAGATGCAGGTCGAGCCCTACCAGATTGCTGGCGCCTTCGGTGTGCACTTCGGGCTCGGAATCCACGTCCAGCAGGCCTTTGGAATAGAGCAGCGTCAGCTTGCGTAAAATCTCGTCGTAGGTCGCGCTGGCCTTTTCCAGGCGCGCGGATAGTTCGCGCCGCACGTCCTCCAGCGTCCATCCCTCGAAATTGCGATTGACGTAATTGCGGATCGAGGCGAGATCGTCGGGCGAGATCAGCTCATCCAACGTCACCACGCGGTTGCGCACTTCCTGATTGCGCGTCACCACCACCATCAGCACGCGGCGGTCCGGCAGCGCCACCAGTTCAATATGTTCCAGCGCGGGGCTGGCTTCGGGAATCGCGGCGGCGATGCCTACGCCGCGCGTCATGCCCATCAGCGTGCGCGAGGTAAATTCGATACGCTGCTCGATCGTGTCGAGCCGTGCGATTTCGGCGCGCAGGCGATCGAGCTCCGCGACGGCCATGCGGCGCAGCGTCAGCGACTGCACGTAACTGCGAAACGCTTTTTCGGTGGGAATGCGGCCGGCGGAGGTGTGCGGCTGGCAGAGGAAGCCTTCCTCATCCAGGTCCGCCATGATGTTGCGGATGGAGGGGGCGCTGAGGCCTTCGCTGTGACGCCGCGCGAGGAGTCCGCGAAGCCACCGGCTCGCCGGTCTCGATGAAGGCTTCGACGATTTCGTGTAAGAGCTCGCGCTTGCGGGGAACCATTTCCACGGCAATCCTTTATACAGCAATCCCAATGTTAATTCTACTAAGGAATGGGCGGGTGGCGAAAGGTGTGGGTCCGTTGAGGTAATACGCCCCGCTCCATTACTGTCGCGGCTCCGTGACTCGCGTGCTTTTCACACACTGGTGCGGAGGGCAGCGTTTGACCGCTCCCTGCGGTCGCGGCTCGGCGGCGGCGTTATTTTCGAATCAATAGCATGCCGAGCCGCGACGAAAAAGGAGTGGTTCAGTTTCACACAGTCTTGTGAAACTATGCAGCGTGCTTTTCACGCAGACTCGTGAGATCGGGATTGCGTCTGGCCTTCGCGCTAGTACCCCTGGCGGGCCGGGACTAAAGTAATTCGCGTAGCCCTCCGATGAATAGCCCGGTCACCACAGTGGCACTACTATGCTCGGACTTAACAAAATCAAAATCGATTCGTTGAAGAGGGGATTCCAGAACCTGGCGTCGAGCCGCTCGCCGGATCAGGTGGAAGGCGAGCGATTGCTGGATCAGGGCGATTGGGCCGGCGCGGAGCAGGCGCTGGCGAAGGCCCTGGTGGATGGCGCCAAGCGCCAGTTGTTTTCCATCGGGCGGATCGGAATCTATCTGGAGCTGGCGGAAGCGCAGCGGCGGCAGTTCCAGTGTGACGACGGAACCGTGCAGCCGCACAAACTGCAGGCGGCGGAGGATAACTGCCGCGCGGCGCTCGATCTGGCTCGCAAAGTAAGCGACCGCGCGGTGATGGTGCAGTGTCTGGACGCGCTTTCCGAGACCGTCGCCGAGCGCGGCGATCTGGATATGGTGGAGGCGCTGACATCCGAGGCTGTGCAGGCGGAACAGTTCGGCCCACCAGCCGACGCGGCGGTGATCGCGAAACGTTTTCACCGGCTGGCGACCCTGCGGCGCGAATGCGGGCGCGTGATTTTAGCAGTGCCGGCTTTGGAGCAGGCGCTCAGCGCGAGGGAGCGTCACCGCGGCGCGGCGCATCTGGAAACAGCGGAGCTGCTGACCGAGCTCGGCGATGTGTATCGATATTTAGGGCAGCACGAACAGGCGCAAAAGCATTTGAAACGTGCGCTGGATATCCACGAGCGCGAAGGCGGCTTGTGGTCGGCGGAGGCGGCGCACGATTTGAATTTGCTGACGGGCTCCTATGAAGCGACGGGCCATCAGAAGCTGGCGGCGGCGGAGCACGAACGCGTCCTGACCTTAAAGCAGCGCGGCGTGGGCACCAACATGGAAGGCATCGCGGAAACGCAGTTCCATATGGCGCAGCTATACGTTCGCTGGGGCAATCTGCCGCGTGCGCGGGAGCTGCTGATGGAAGTGGTCGGCACGTTCAAACGCAGCCGCACTGTCCGGCTGGCGATGGCTCACGAGGCGCTGGCGGATATCGAACAACAGGAAGGACACCTGCGCGGCGCGTTGCAGGAACTGCTCAACGCCTGTCATGTGTGGGAGCAACTGCCCGTGGAATATACGCGCGAGCTGTGCCGCAATCTGGGTTATCAGGCTCAGGTGTATGAGGCCCTTCGCCAGAGCGAAGACGCGGCATATGTCCGCCAGCGTTTAGCCGCGCTGGATCGCGCCGCGGGATGGGCGGCGGCCAGCTAGTCGGGCGAACACTAGTCAGGCAAACCCAGGACGATTTTCGGTCAGGCAAAGACCCTCCGTTCCGGTCCAGAGACCTTAGAGGGACTAAAGTCTCTCAGGGGAACATGCCGATATGACTAAGAGTAGTCATGTTCGGAAACATTCGCCTCTTCAAATGGTCGACCGGATCCGCGAAAGCGTCGTCGGCTCCGAAGCACGCGTGGATCCTGGATCGGAACTGGGACCGGGCGGAAGGCGAACGTCTTCTCAAAGCGAAAAATTACGCGGGGGCGGAGAAGCATTTGGCGAAGGCCATTGCCGAGGCCGAAGCGCGCGGCCATTCGATTGCGAAACGCACGCATCTGCGGCTGCTGCTGGCGGAAGCCCAACGCCAGGATGCGAAGGTTGAAGGCGGCGAACCTGACGCCGCGAAGCTGGCGGTGGCGGAGCAGACGGCGCGATACGCGATTCAAGCCGCTGCCAAAGGCTCCGATCGCAGCTTGTACATCCAGTGCCTGGACACGCTGGCCGATATTTTCGCCGACGAGCAAAAGTTCGACGCGGTTGAAAAAGCGGTGCAGGAATCCATACGGTTCGAGGCCGCGCAGGAGCGTCCCGATCCTATTCGAATGGCTCGGCGGGTGTTTCGCCTGGGTGTGGCGCGGCATCGGATGGGGCGCACGCAGGACGCGATACCCGTGCTGGAAAAAGCCGTGAAGCTGCACGAGACTGCCTTCGGCGCCGATCATTCGGAGACCGGGCATCAGTTGACGGAACTGGGCGCGGCGTACCGCGCCGACGGGCGCCACGCCGAAGCGCAGGACGCGCTGCGGCGCGCGATGCAGATTCACCGCAAGGCAGGCGGCTACGATTCGAAGGACGCGATTCAGGCGCTGCATCATTTGGCCGGGTCGCTGGAAGACTGCGGCAATCTGGACGGAGCGGCGGAGCAATACGAAACGGCGCTCACCTATAAACAGCGCATCATCGGCAGCAATATGGAGGATCTGGCGGAGCTGCAATTCGGGCTGGCGAATCTGCATCTGGAGTGGTCGAATCTTTCGCGGTCACGCGAGCTGCTGATGGAAGCCGCCGGCGTTTTCGCGCGCAAGGGCGGCGTGCGGATGGCCGTCACTTACGAAACACTGGCGCACGTGGAGGAATGTTCGGGCCGCTATGGCGACGCCGTGAAACAGCTCACGCTGGCGGGCAAGGTTTGGGAAGGCATGCGGCCGGAACGCACGCCGGAGCTGATCCATAACATGGAACGGCGCATCGAACTGCTGCTGGCGCTGCGGCGCAAGGGCGAAGCGGATTATCTCGGCGAGAAGCTGGACACGGTCAGGCAGCAACTGGACGCGGAGATGGCGGCGGGACTCGAAAAAGTGGAACCGGAACTGGCAGAGTTCGCGCCCGAAGAGGAAATTCAGCCGGCGCGGCGTTCGTCCGCGCTGCGGGTATCGCTCCCGGCGACGAATTAGGGTTCAAACAGAACTGCGAGAGGCGTCGAACGGGACGGCGCGGCTTCGCGGTTCCTCATTGATATGCCCGCTCATTGACATTCGCGGTTCTGCGTGGGAACAAAAATCGCGCGATCGCGCCACGAGCCTGCCAGGGGCCTTAGAATCGATTTTAAAAAAGGGTATGCCGCGGGTCCACCGAGGGCCGGAAAGTGGCTTAAAACGCGCGCAAACGCGTGTTTTTTTTCAAATCTTCATGTGGTTGATGGGGATGAGTTTGTTGGCGCAGGCGTGATTGATTTGGCACGTTGGCGTGTTTTTGCGGTCACGCGGAGATGGAAAGTATATTTCGAGTGAGGGCGGTAAGTTAGGGTTTTGAGAAGCAGTGAAAGTCGCGAAGGTTGTGCATCGCGAAGGCGCTGCGTTAGCGAGAGGCCCACAGAGCCGATGTCAAAAGTTAGCGCAGGTCGCGTGGGCCAGCCCCAGTCGTAAGATCGGGGATCCAAATTTCATGAGGAATTGTAATCCCCGCCTAACAGGTGGGGCTGGATGCAACGGGTGGGTTGGATGTGCCTGTTTTGTTTTGCATCCTGCGCCCTTTCGCATGGCTGGTCAGCGTGAAGACTGTCCGGGTTCACGCGATTGTGTGAACACGCCGTTGGACCGCTCCCTTTGGTCACGGCTCGGCGGCGGCATTACTTTGAACGATTAGCATGCCGGGCCGTTCGCGCCCGGGGTTGCATCGGAAGCCGCTGCTATTTAATTTCGGGGCTTTCGGCGGTGGCGGGGTCCTGGGTCCAGTTGTTGTGGATCACCAGGGTCTGGTCGGAAAAGAAGGTGCGGCGCCCCGAGCTGTTAAAGGCTTCCGGGATGGCCGTAACCGAATAGCCGGTCGAGCTGGGCGTGACGCTGAAAATGTAGCCGCTGTTCTTGCCCTCGGCCAGGACTTTCGGGATGAGATCGGCCGCGGCGGGCCCGGCGGCGCCGCTGGCGGGAGGTCCGAGGGCTGCCAGGGATTCGGCGTACTTTCCAAACTGCGAATAATATTGCGTCTCCGCCTGGTGGATGGTGCCCACCTGGCGGATGGCCGCCATTTCATGCGCCGCCATAAGCTGAACGTTCATCTTGGGGATGGCGATGGCCGCGATGATGAGGATGATGGAGATAACGATCAGAAGCTCGATCAGCGAGAAGCCGCGCCGGCGCCGGTCGTCGTGTTTCCAATAGTTGCGCATGACTATATTTTAGACGTCCGGGATGGCGAAAGCGTGCATGCAAAAGTGCCAGTCAGGATATCGCCTGCCACTTCGCGGGGGCCTTTACTTCGATGGCGGGGGCGGCAGGTGAGGAAACTCGAAGCCAGACACGGGCGGCAAGGGCGGCCCGGTCGCGGATGCTCCATGAGACCACTCGCGTTCGACGATTTTGTAATCGCGCGGCGGCCCGAATAAAGACGGGTCGGGCTCGGCACGGACGATGTTCACGAGGCGCGAGATCCTTGATCCCAGGCAAAACGACCACGATTCGACGAGAGGCGCTTCCAGATCAGGGGAATACCAGAGCTCATATTGATAAGGGAATTCACAATCCGCTTTGGGCGAATCGGTTCTGCCGCGGCGGCTGCCGGTGGCGCGAAGGCCCTCGATGGTTCCTTCGCCCAGGGAGGTAATCGGAATCGGAGGCGCTGCTTTGCCGTTGCCGTAAAAGTTTGAGCTTGGGGTAAACGGAACCGGTTCGCCAGAAAATTGCGGTGGCGGAGTGGACGGAGTGCCGATTGGAATTCCGCTGTAATACATCGCAACGGGTGACGATCTTATTTCCGATCTCGGCTCCGGGAACGTGAGCCGATAAGCGATCTTCTTCTTCTCGTCGAGCGTATAGTCCACGCCGGCGATGGGATCGTGGATCACGATAGGCGGACTGTTATATGTACTATCGGGAATCGGTATTTCCGAGCGTGTGCGTCCCGCCGAATCGCGATAGACGCGAACCGTTCCGTTCCACGCGGGCGTGCCTCTGACGTTCGAAGCGTTCTTTTCCGCGGTCACCTCGTCTGCGGAGAAGGGATGGCCCGAAACCGGAACGATGAACAGCGACTGGGCGCATGCCATGCAGCCACAGGCAGCGATCGCGAATGTTGCTTGCAGAAGTCGCACGAGAATTCGTCCTGCCGCCAGTCTACTGTTACTTCGGGCGGGGCACAAGGCGACGTCCGGAATACTAAGCGCCGGCGGCTTCGCGAATGCGTTGCAGCTTGCGCCATAGCGGCCCGAGCAGATCGAGGCGCAAGGCGTTTGTGCCGTCCGATAATGCCTTCGCGGGATTCTCGTGCACTTCGACGAACACGGCGTCGGCCCCGGCCGCAACGGCGGCGCAGGAGAGCGGCTCGATGAATTCGGGTTGGCCTCCCGATGCCGTGCCGCTTGCGCCCGGAAGTTGCACGCTGTGCGTAGCATCGAAGACCACGGGGAAGCCCGTGTTGCGCATGATCGCGATGCCGCGCATGTCGACGACGAGATTGTTGTAGCCGAACGTGGAGCCTCGCTCCGTGATCAGGATTTTGTTGTTGCCGGTGGAGGCAACCTTCTCCACCGCGTTGCGGATGTCGTGCGGTGCGACGAACTGCCCTTTTTTGATATTGACGATGCGGCCGGTGCGGCCGGCCTCGACTAATAGGTCCGTTTGGCGGCACAGGAAAGCCGGGATCTGCAGGATGTCGGCTACTTCGGCGACGGGCGCGGCTTGCGAGACGTCGTGAATGTCGGTGAGCACGGGGATGCCGGCGTCGCGCACGGTTTTCAAGATGCGGAGGCCTTCGGTTAGGCCGGGGCCTCGGTAGGAGTTGACGCTGGAGCGGTTGGCTTTGTCGAACGATGCTTTAAAGATGTAGCGTCCGGCGATTTTGCCGATTTCGCGGGCGAGGAATTGGACGTGCTGCTCGGATTCGATGACGCAGGGGCCCGCGATGAGCGCGAGAGGTTGGCTGGAGCCGATGGTGATTTCGTGAGTGACTTGGATCATGGGCGGGGAAAAGCAGATCCTTCGCTGCGCTCAGGATGACAAACATTTAGTGTAGAGAGCGACGGCCCGCTCGTTGACACTCGCGGTTCCGCCGCTTCGCGCTCAACAAGTAGCCCGCTCATTGACATTCGCGGTTCTGTTGCTTGGCCCTCATTGACATTCGCGGTTCTGTTGCTGGCCGCTCATTGACATTCGCGGTTCTGTTGCTTGATGCCCGCTCATTGACATTCGCGGTTCCGCTAAGACTTTGAGGCCATCGATTGTGAGAGCATTGACGCATCGCGGACGTCGCGCGGCATTTCCATTTTTTGTTTGCGATGTTCCAGTGCCGCGCCGACGAAGGCGCGGAAGAGCGGATGCGGTTCGAGGGGCCGCGATTTGAATTCGGGGTGGAACTGGCAGCCGAGATACCAGGGGTGACCGGCCAGCTCGCAGATTTCGACGTAGACGCCGTCGGGCGTTTCTCCGGCGAGGCGCAGGCCGTGCTCCTTTAAGGTGGCTTCGAATTCGCGATTGAATTCGTAGCGGTGGCGATGGCGCTCGCTGATCTCGGCTTCTCCGTAGGCCGCGCGCGCGAGGCTGCCTTCGGCAAGCTTGCAGGGATAGGCACCCAGGCGCATGGTGCCGCCGAGTTCGTCGACGCCTTTGAGTTCGCGGAGTTTGTAGATGACGCGCTCCTCGGCGGCCTGATCGAATTCGGTGGAGTTGGCGTGCGCGAGTCCGCAAACGTTGCGCGCGAATTCGATCACCAGCGTCTGCATGCCGAGGCAGATGCCGAAGTATGGGACCTTGGCTTCGCGCGCGTAGCGAATCGCCACGAGCATTCCTTCGATGCCGCGCTTGCCGAAGCCGCCGGGAACCAGAATGCCGTCGAAGGTTTCGAGCTCGGCCGCGGCCTGCGGCCATTCCAGGCGCTCGGCTTCGATCCAGGTGATGTTCACGCGCGCATCGTGCGCCAGGCCGCCGTGGAGCAGGGCTTCTTTCAGGCTCTTGTATGAATCTTCGTATTCGACGTACTTGCCGACCAGGCCGATGGATACCTGGCGCTGAGGATGCTTCATCTTCGCGACCATGTCACGCCAGCCGGACATTTCGCGCTGTGGCGCGTCGATGGCCAGCAGCCTCAATACGATTTCGTCCAGCCCTTGCTCGGCGAATACCAGGGGGCATTCGTAGACGCTGTCGACGTCCTTCGCGGTGATGACGGCTTGCGGATCGACGTCGCAAAAGAGCGCGATCTTTTCCTTCATGTCGTTCGGGAGCTCGCGTTCGCTGCGGCACATCAGGATATCGGGCTGAATACCGATGGCGCGCAGTTCCTTTACGCTGTGCTGCGTGGGCTTGGTCTTGAGCTCCTGCGCGGCGGCGATCCAGGGGACCAGCGTCACGTGAACGAAGATCGAATTGTCGCGGCCCAGTCTCATGGCGCAACTGGCGGATGGCTTCGAGGAAGGGAAGCGATTCGATATCGCCGACGGTGCCTCCGATTTCGACGATCACGACGTCGGCCACGGTGCCGTCGGGCGCAGTGGCGACGCGGCGGGCGGCTGCCTTGATTTCGTTGGTGACGTGCGGAATCACCTGCACGGTTTTGCCGAGGTAATCGCCGCGGCGCTCGCGCGAAATGATCTGTTCGTAGATGCGGCCGCTGGTGAGATTGTTGGCCTGGCTGAGAGGCGAGTGGGTGAAGCGTTCGTAGTGGCCCAGGTCGAGATCGGTCTCCGCGCCGTCGTCGGTGACGAAGACTTCGCCGTGCTGGAAGGGGCTCATGGTGCCGGGGTCGACGTTGAGATACGGATCGAACTTCTGCATGCGTGACTTTGAGGCCGCGGCTTTCGAGCAGGCAGCCGATGCTGGCCGCCGCGATGCCTTTGCCCAGAGAGGAAACCACGCCTCCGGTTACGAATATGTACTTTGCCATTAGTGGTGCACCATCATTATGTTTTTGTTTTTCCGGTGAGCGCGATATCCGTAGGAGCAAGATCGGAGAAGGTGCGCTCGTAAAGCTCCGAAACCAGTTGCCAGTCCGCCGGCGTATCGACGCCGAGCGATTCATATTCCGTTTCTACGACGCGAATGCGGAAGCCGTTTTCGAGCGCGCGCAGTTGTTCCAGGCGCTCTGCCTGTTCCAGGGGGCCGACGGGAAGATCGGAATAGGCGAGCAGGAACTCGCGGCGGTAGACGTAGAGGCCGATGTGTTTGAAATAGGTGGAATCGAGATCGGAGGCCCGCTCATTTACATTCGCGGTTCTGTTGTGCGGCATCGCGCATGATACGGGATCGGCGAGCGCGAGAAATAGAGCGCGTTGCCTATTTGATCGGTCACGACTTTGACGACGTCGGGGTCGGTGATTTCGGCGTGCGTCTCGATTCGTTTTTTGAGCGTGCCCATTGGGATATTTTCGTCGTGCAGCATGCCGAGCACGGCGGCGTCGATGGCGAAGGGGTCGATCATGGGCTCGTCGCCCTGGATGTTGACGATGATGGTGGCGTTCGATGCCGACGCCGCTTCGGCCACGCGATCTGTGCCGGAGGCGTGATCGGCGCGCGTGAGGATTACTTTGGCGCCGAAATCCTCGGCGGCGCTGCGGATGCGGTCGTCATCGGTGGCGATGACCAGGTCGGTGAGATAACGGGCCTGCGAGGCACGCTCCCACACATGTTGCAGCATGGGTTTTCCGGCGATAGAGACGAGGGCTTTGCCTGGAAATCGGGAGGACGCGTACCGGGCGGGAATCACCCCAAGGATTCGGTGCGGCACAATCGAAGATATCACAAGTGGGGGGATCGTTGCCAGGATGGTGATGCTAAGTTTTCGAGAGGCGGGTGCTTGTCCTAAGGAAGCTGAAGCTCCCGTTGCAGGCTGAAGCCCACTCCACAAAAAAAGCCCGCTCCACCAGAAGTGGGCGATCGATTACGATTGAGGTTCACCTTATATATAGGAGCCTCGCATGTTGAGCTGGCTGGCGAACGATTGGCAGTTCACTTGGTCAAACGCTTTAAAGATCGGGCTGACGTATGTGCTGACGGCGATCATCGGCTGGCAGAGGGAATCGGAAGAACACTCGACGGGCGTGCGTACGTTTCCTATCGTGGGGATCGCGAGCTGCGGCTACCTTCTGATTTTGGGCGCGACTCCGAACACCGGGGATCAATCGCGAGTGCTGCAAGGGTTGATCACGGGCATTGGATTCGTTGGCGGTGGAGCGATTTTGAAAGAAGGCGCGACGGTGAAGGGCACGGCTACGGCGGCCAGCATCTGGAACGCGGGCGTGATCGGCGCGGCGGTGGCGATGCAGCATTACGGTATCGCGATTACGCTGACGCTACTGAATCTTTTCACGTTGCGGGCGCTGCTGCCCATCAAGAGGAAGCTGGACGGGATCAAGAGTTCGGGAGAGTAGCTGCCTCCCCGGAACCCGCGAAACATGCCGGTTGATGTGGGCCCGGCGGTCGTGTATAGTGTATACGTACAGTGTACACGGCCATGCCGCACGCACCTCTTATCCGCGTGGATCTGAACTCCCCGATTCCGGCCTACCGCCAAATTGCGGTTCAGATTCGCACGCTGATCGTTGAAAAAGGCCTGGTCCCCGGTGCTTCTCTGCCGTCGGTGCGGCGGTTGGCCATCGATCTGGGAATACATTTCAACACCGTTGCGGAAGCTTATAGGACACTGGCTGAGGAAGGCTGGATTCACGTGGCGCACGGCCGGGCGGCCGTCATCGCCGAACGCGATGCACCTTCCAAACCGGATCAGCACACGGTAGACGACCTGCGCACGCGGCTGCGTCAGTTGATCGCCGAGATGCGCGCGAACGGACTTTCGCCGGCGCGGATCAGCCGCGAGCTTCGCGCGATTGCGGAGGGACTCAAATGAATAATATTTCGGGCGTGGTGTTTCGCTTTTTTGCCATCCTGCTCATCGGTGTCTCCCAGGCGTACATGGGCGGCCGGACTCGACGCGGGAATTTCTTTTCCGTGAGTGTGCCGGAAAATTTCCCGGATTCCGCTGAGGGACACCTCATAATGCGGAACTATCGCAGGCAGGTCTTGTTGTGGACGCTGCTAGCCGAGGGCTTGACCGTAGCGAGCGCCGTCTTCGATTCGCCGTGGACGCTCATCGCGAGCGTGGTTGTGGTGGTGGCGGGCAACAGTTTCGCCTATGTGCTGGGAAGGAATGCAGCCAAGCCTTATGCTTGCGCTCAAGTGGGCGAACGTATCGCGTCTCTCGCCGAGGAACACGAAGGTTTACCCGGCGGATGGATTAATATCGCCGGTCCTTTTCTACTGCTGGGCGCGGCGGGAATGGATGTGGGGATTGTTTGGGGTCGCGTGCAGGATCCTGTGCGGGTGTTGGGAGATTTGAGTCGCGGCGTAGTCGTGGATCTGCTGCTTCTCGGCTTCGCGCTCGGAATTTTATATGGCTCACGGCGCGCGGGCCGGATTCGCCGCGTGAACCTGCTGGTTCTGGTTGCGTTTTTGTGGACCACCAGCGCCGCGACTGGAATTTCCGCGCTGATCGCGATTTACACGACTGCCGGAGCAACTGGGGCCGCGTGTTTTTCCTTTCGCGATGCTGGCGGCCGCGGCTGCGATTGTTCTGTGGGCGATCCGCGAAATCCGGCGCGCGCAGGATGTGCGCGACATCACTCCGGATGAATGCTGGAAATGGGGGCAAATCTACTACAATCCGCAGGACCCTGCGTTTTTGGTGGAGCGGCGATTCGGGTTGGGATATACCTTCAACTTCGCGAATCGCTTGTCGTGGGTTGTGCTTGGGGTGCTGACATTATTGCCGCTGATCGCGTTGGCAGCGGCCTTTATTTGATCGCGCGGCCTCTTTGAACGCGGGCTAAAAGCGGCAAACGAGAAAGTATATTGGCCAGCCCCACCTGTCAAGGTGGGGATCGGAATACCTTGTGGAATTTGAATCCCCGGTCTCACGACCGGGGCTAACCAACGGGCCTTTCACGCAGACTCTGACGCCTGGGGTTGTATCAGCTCTAGAGCCTGCGCATCACTACGACGGTGATGTCGTCGGCTTGCGGGGTTCCCGCCGCGAACTTCGCGACTTCGCTTTGCACGGCGGCGACGATCTCATGCGCGGGGCGCGTGCGCAGCGATGCGGCGAGCTGGCCCAGGCGGGCTTCGCCGAAATCGTCATCGGAGGCAGTGGCGGCTTCGGTGACGCCGTCGGAATAGAGCACCAGCATGTCGCCCGGGTTCATGGTCGCGTGTACGTCTTCGTACTTCGCGATGGGCAGGATGCCGAGGATGATGCCACCGCCTTTTAAATCCTCGACCGTGCCGTCGGCGCGAATCATGAGCGGCGGGTTGTGACCTGCGTTGGTGTACACAAGCTCGCCTGTGGAGGGATTCACGACGGTCATGAAGAACGTGATGAAGCGATTGCCGGGGCAGTTGGCGGCGGTGTGTTTGTTGAGGCGCATGATTTTCTGCGCGAGGTCGTCGCCATCTTCGAATAAAACTTTGACGCGGGCTTGCAGGCTGGAAACAAGCAGCGACGCGGGCATGCCTTTGCCGGCCACGTCGCCGATCAGCACGGCGGCGCGCCCGTCGGGGAACGTCAGGTAATCGTAGTAATCGCCGCCGACAGTGCGGCAGGGAAGTGTGCTGCCCGCGATATCCATGCCGGGAACGTCGGGCGATTTGGTGGGCAGCAGGCCCATCTGGATGTGCGCGGCCTGTTCCAGCTCCTGTGCCATGGCGCGCTCCGTCGCCTCGATTTCGCTCAAGCGGGCGTGGTCGATGCGCGTGGCCGCGATGTTGGCCATGACGGTGAGCAGGCCGAGATCCTCGCGCGTGAATTCGCGGATGAGGTCCGGCGTATCAACATAGATGAGGCCGATGACGCGATCGTTGGTTTGCAAAGGCACGGCGATCATGCCGCGCACTTTGTTTTGCACGATGCTTTTTTGTTCGCGCAGGGCCTGATCGAGCTGGGTATCGCGCACCAGTAACGAGGTTCTTTCCTTCAGCACGCGGTCGCGCACGGTGGTGGAGATTTTGAAGCCTGCGCCGCGGGAGGCGCGTACGACAAGCTCGCCATCCTCCAGCGTCATGAGCACGCCGCGCGCCGCCATCACGGCTTGCATGGCGAGATCCATGATCACTTCGAACAGTTCGTTCAGCGGGCGGTAGCCCACCAGTTCGCGTCCGGCGCGGATGAGAGCCTGCATCTGCGGGTTCGCCTGGATGATGGTGCCCTGGCTGATCTCGTCGACGCCGGAGGGCGCGATGAGGGATTCGAGATTGGCGGCGACGGTGGTGGTGGACTTGTTCGCCTCCGGCGTCTCGACGAAGACGACCTTGTCGGACACGGGGCGCGCGGCGGGATCGGAGCCGGCGAATTCGATGGTGAGGTGGCCGGCCATGACGCGGTCGCCCATGTGAAAGGGGGTGCGCTGGTCCAGGCGCTTGCCGTTGAGCAGCGTGCCGTTCTTGCTGCCGAGGTCCTGCACCTCCCATGTGCCGCCGTCGCGGATGAAGGCCATGTGCTGGCGCGACAGGCCGGAATCGTCGGGATAGGCGAGCTCACAGGCGCTGGAGCGGCCGAGCGTAATCCGGTCGCGGTCGAGCGGGACCAGAACATTCTTGCCGTCGCTATCCCGGACGATCAGTTGGGTAGGAATTTTTGTTGCGATCTGCGGATTTGACACCAGGATTTTAGGTTATCATTGCCGTTGTACCGGACGCGCCGACGGGATGCTTTGGACCGTGGGGTCATGCGACGACGGGATGTGGTTAGGGCTTGACCTTGAAACCATTTCTCGCCGACAATGTTTTATATTGCTTGCGCTTTTTCGACGCGCAGGAGCCGAGGAGGTTTTTCGTCTTTGCATTTCCGAAACTTCTGCGTGATTGCCGTGACGGCCGCCATGGCCGTTTCTCCCCTGACCGCCGAGACGCCGAGAAAAGAACGGATCAAAAAAACCGCGACGCGAAAAACACCGATCGTTAAGGTGGCAGCGGTGAAGGCGCCGGCCAATCCAAAACCCGTTGTGAAGCGCAAGGGCATCATACGTATACTGCGTGGGCCGTGGCGCGTTCCGACGTACGCGGATTCCACTATCGGCGATCGCTTCGAAGGCGAAGACATTGTTGTTCGGCACGCGGCGATCGAGGCGTTGGCCGGAATGAATGGGTCCGTGGTGGTGACGCATCCCGATACGGGGCTGGTGCTGACCATCGTGAATCAGCAGCTCGCATTCAAGGACGGATTTCAGCCGTGCTCAACCGTGAAGGTGCCGGTGGCGCTGGCGGCGTTGAGCGAATCGGTGGTGGAACGCAACACCTTAATCCATTTGTATGGGCGCACGTCGATCGGGCTGACTGAGGCGCTGGCGAAATCCAATAATCAATACTTCGCGACGCTGGGACAGAAGCTGGGATTCGAGCGCGTCAGTTATTACGCGAAGCTGTTCGGCCTGGGCGAGAAAGCGGGCTTCAATATCGAGGGCGAGGAGGCGGGTTTGCTGCCGCGCAGCACTCCGCACAACGGCATCGGCATGATGACCAGCTTCGGAGACGGGATCACGGTCACTCCGCTGGAACTGGCCGCGTTGATCGGCGCGGTGGCCAATGGCGGCAGCCTCTATTATCTGCAATATCCGCGGACGCTGGAGGAAGCCGCGTCCATCGAGCCGCGCATGAAACGGCGGCTGGATATTGACGCGATCATTCCGGAAATCAAGCCCGGCCTGGCGGGAGCGGTGGAGTTCGGCACAGCGCGGCGCGCGGGCGCGGCTTCGGACGAAACGATTTACGGCAAGACCGGCACGTGCACGGACGCGCGCACGCCAACGCATCTTGGCTGGTTTGCATCCTTTACGGATTCGCCGAGCGGCAAGATTGCGGTTGTGGTATTGCTGACGGGCGCGAAAGCCGTGAGTGGTCCCGCGGCATCCGGCGTGGCGGGGAACGTATATAAGAACCTGGAAGCGGCGGGATATTTCGGCGCTCCGCACGCGGGTGCTACTCGCGACGCAGGCTATGCGCTGGCTTCCAACTCCGACGTGAGCTCTTCCCACTCGGCGACGCGCGCTTCCAAATCCTTGCGGCGCTGATCGAGCAGCACGCTTACGCGCGTGGTCTCTTCGGCGCTCTTATATTCGGCCAGCTCGGCTTCATACTGCTGGATCTCCGATTCCAGCGAGGCGATGGCCTCTTCCAGTTCTTTCACGCGGTCTCGCATTTTCTGCGCCTTCATTGGATTTACTCGGGGCTTGTCGCGCTTGGGTTCGGGCGCGGCGGCGGGTTCGGGCTCTACGACCTTAAGCGGCGCGTGTTGGGCGGCGGCCATCGCCTCGGGACCACCGGCTTTGCGCCATAGGTAGTCCTCGTAATTGCCCGGATAGACGTGCACGTGGCCTTCTTCGATTTCGAAGATGCGCTGGGCGAGGTTGTCGATGAAGTAGCGATCGTGCGAGACGAAGACGACGGTGCCGTTGTATTCCTTCAGCGCGTCCAGCAGGACGTCCTTGGCGCGCATGTCGAGGTGGTTGGTGGGTTCGTCCAGCAGCAGGAAGTTCGAGGGAGCGAGCAGCATCTTCGCCAGCGCGTAGCGATTGCGTTCGCCGCCGGAGAGCACGCCGATCTTTTTGAAGACGTCGTCTTCGCTGAACAGGAAGCATCCGAGCAGGCTGCGCAGTTCAGTCTGCGTGGAGCGCGGAGCGGCGCTGGCGAGGTCGTCGAGCATGCGCGAATCGGGATCGAGTTCCTTGTATTGATCCTGCGCGAAATAATCCGGCAGGGCGTTGTGGCCCAGTGTGTAGGAGCCGGTGGATGAGCGGCTCCGTGCCCGAAAGCAATTTGATCAGCGTAGATTTGCCCGCGCCGTTGACGCCTACGAGCGCGACACGGTCGCCGCGTTCGATGACGAAGTTCGCGTCGCCGAAGACGAATTTCGGGCCGTAACTTTTGCTGACGTCCTTGAATTCGGCGACGATCCTGCCGCTGGGCTTGGGCTGCGGGAATTTGAAGTGGATGGTCTGCTCGTCGGGCGGAACTTCGATGCGTTCGATTTTGTCCAACTCTTTGATGCGCGATTGAACCTGTTTCGCTTTCGTCGCCTGCGCGCGGAAGCGATTGATGAACGCTTCCAGTTGTTCGACGCGCTCGCGCTGATTGCGGTAAGCGGCCATGAGCTGATCGCGCCGCTCGGTTTTCTGCGCGAGGTATTTGTCGTAATTGCCGGTGTAGAAGTGGACGTGCTTGTTCCAGACTTCTACTGTCTTCTTGACCGTGACGTCCAGGAAGTATCGGTCGTGAGAGATCAGAATATACGCACCCGGATAGTTGTCGAGATATGTTTCGAGCCAGTTGCGGGCTTCGAGATCAAGATGGTTCGTCGGCTCGTCGAGCAGTAATAAGCTGGGTTTCTCTAACAGCAGCTTCGCCAGCGCGAGGCGCATCTGCCAGCCGCCGGAAAACTCCTCGGTGCGACGCGGCCAGTCTTCTTTACGAAAGCCCAGGCCATCGAGCACGGTGCCGACCTGCGCTTCGATCGCGTACCCGTCGCGATTGCGAAATTCGCTATCGATGTGATGCGCGCGATCGGCGGCGGCGGCCCATTCGGGATCGGCGGGATCGAGATCCGCCATTTTGTGGTGCAGCCCTTCGAGCTCCTTCTCCATGGCGCGGAGGCCGTCGAAGACGGACATCGCTTCCTGAAAGACGGTGCGGCCGGAGAGCGCGAGGCCATCTTGCGGCAGATAGCCGAGGGTCATGCCCTTGGTGAAGGAAATGGCTCCGTAATCCAGCGATTCCTTGCCGCACAGAATTTTCAGCAGCGTGGATTTGCCTGTGCCGTTGCCGCCGACTAGGCCGGTGCGCTCGCGCGGCGTGATCAGCCAGTCGCAGTGTTCGAACAGGAGCTTGTGGCCGAAACGTTTCCCGGCGCCTTGCAGTTGGATCATTGGGGAGGGCTAGTTCTATTTTAGCGGGCCGGGCGTTGCGATGCTCCGCTCGATGACTCTCGCGGCTCGGTTGGTTAGAGTCTTTGTGAAAACGGCGTTGACCGCTCCCTGTGGTCGCGGCTCCTCGTCGGCGTTGATTTGAAGCAATAGCTTGTCGAGACGCGACCACAAGCTCGTTAACGGGGCTGCACGTTCAGCACATTCTTGGCATCGACTTTGCCGAACTGCATGGGGAGACTGCGGCCCGCGTAGTAGGCGTCCCATTGGTCTTTGTAGTGACCTGAGAGGCGCTGCTCGGATTCGCCGGTGACGAGATTTGCTAAGGAATGGTCCAGATCGCCGAGGTTGTTGACGATGCGCAGCGAAGGGCCGAGGCGCCCGGTGTATTGCTGCACGCTCACGGGCGAACCGCCGAAGGAAACCGGGCCGATGTTGAAATATTTTCCAATCAGCGGCAAGCGGCCGTCCACGGCATTGACGATTCGCAACGGCTGATAGAGCCCGTATTCCCAGCGCGAGATTTTCGAGCCTTCCCTCTTCACTCCGGTATTTACGGCCGCGTTGAAAGACGCGAGGATCATGGCGTCGTAATCGGCGAACCAGTCTGGTGGGCGCTCCGTCAACAGGCGTTCGACGGAAGCAGTGGCCATGGCGCGTGTGTAGATGTCGCCCATTTTGGGCGCGGCTTTTTGGGCGATTGTTTTGCGCAGTTCTTCGTATGTCAGCCAGACGATGAGCGGCGCAGCGGCGTCCTTTTTCATTTGCCCGTCCCATTTGCGAAGCTCGACGATGGCGGCGGTGGACTCGGCACTCGCAGATGGAGAATTGCTTTTCTTTCGATCCCACGCCGCGAGAATTTGCTTCGCGAGAAATTGGTGGAAGGCCGAGTAGACGTCCGTTTCGATGCGCAGCATCTCATCGGGCTGCCACTTCGGCCGAGATTCCAGCAGCGCGCGGATCTGACGGACGCGATACGGCGGGGCGAAATTTCCGTTCACGAGAAAGGGGGGCGCGGGCGATTTCTTATCCGACTCTTTCTTATCCGCTGGTGGGGAGGCGAAGGGATTCTGATTGGCCGTGGCGATGATTCCCGAGGGAGGATTGAATGTCTGCGGCAGTTGATCGAAAGGGATGTAGCCGGCCCATTCGCAATCGCCGCTGGCACCGTCGGCAGGAATGTCGCCTGCGCACTTGGTGCGCTCCGGAAGGCGGCCGGTGGCGTGATAACCGATGTTGCCGTCGGCATCGGCGTAGACGAAGTTTTGGCCGGGACCGGCGAAGCGTCCGATGGCGGCCACGAACTCGGGCCAGTTGCGCGCGCGGTCAATATCGACGAAAGGAAACGTGAGGCCTCCGGGCTCGGCGGCGGTCCAACGCAACGCGTATTCCTGTCCGCCTTCGTCGATGAAAACAGGACCGTGGCGCGTGACCCAACTGGCGAGCGGAACCGGTTGCGCGCCTTTCACGACGATGACGTCGCGCTCCAGCCGGGCTTGTTCCTGGCGGCCCTGAAACATATAGCGGCCGGTTTGTAGATCGATCTGTTCGCGGTATAAATCCTGGACATCGAATTCCAGATTCGTGATGCCCCACGCGATGCGGTCGTTGTGCCCGGTGACCACGCCCGGGATGCCTATGATGGTCGCGCCCGTGACGTTCAGGCCCGGCGCTTCCAGATGCACCAGATACCAGGGCGAGGGCAGCGAGAATTCCAAATGCGGATCGTTTGCCAGGATGGGTTTGCCAGTAGCGGAGTGCGCGCCGGAAATCGCCCACGCGTTCGAGCCGGGCTGCGGAGCGGTGGCCGCGGCGGTAGGCATCAGGAACTCGACCTTAGCGCGATCGCCGCCTTCCAGCATTTGCAGCTTTTCGATTTCGGCGCGCCAACTGGAGGTGAGCTGCCTGTGCATCTCCAAACCAGCGAGGATGGTATCCGAGATGACCCACGGGCGCGGGTCGTAGGCCAGCAGCGTGAATTCCAGCGGCAGGCTGGTGCGGTGCGTGTTGATGTATTCGTTGACGCCGCGCGAGAAAGCCGCGATCTCGGCGCGTTCGGCGGGCGTGAGCGTTTGCTGCTGCTGCTCCGCGATGCGGCGCATGCGCAGGCGACGCGCCTGGCGATCGTTCTCCAGCGCGGCAGGCCCCGCGATTTCCGCGAGCTCGCCGGCGGCGACGCGGCGCATGCCGTCCATCTGCCACAGGCGATCCTGCGCCATGGCGTAGCCTTCCAGGAACAGGGCATCCTCCACGCTTGCGGCGCGAATATGCGGGACCCCCAGGGCGTCGCGCGAAATTGTCGCCGGGGCGGAGACGCCCGCGGTAATGGTGCCTGACGTTTCCCCCAGAGGCCGCCAGCCGTACCAATAGACGGCGCCGCAAATCGCGATCAATAAAAGGGCTATGCTCAGATTTATAGCTCGGAGCAGTGGGGTGTTGAACACTGTTTCGAGTGTAGCGAATCTCCTTGACTACGCGGCGCGGTGAGCCGCTGGCACGGGCCGGTTTTTGCGGCCGGAGTTCGCAACATCGGGATCGATTTTCCATGCTCTTACGATTGGTTATGCTGGCGGCGATTGTCGCGTTGAACGGATTCTTCGCTGCCGCCGAAGTGGCGCTGGTTTCCGTCAGGCCCTCGCGACTGAAGGAATTGGCGGGGCAGGGAAATGCGTCCGCACGCGCGGCCATGGGGCTGTTGGCCAATCCCAGCCATTTGCTGAGCGCGACGCAGGTGGGCGTCACGGCGGCGAGCCTGGGCCTGGGTTGGGCGGGCGAAGATACCGTTTATAACCTGATTCTTTCGGCCGTGGGCGCGGTCTTTCCCACGGCCTTGCATACCCTGGCTCCTGCGCAGGCCGCGTGGCTGCACGGCGCAAGCTTCGCCATCGCGTTCCTCTCCATCAGCCTGGTGCACGTTGTGATTGGCGAAGTTGTGCCGAAGAATCTTGCGCTGGAGAAAACCGATCAGCTGGCGCTGCTGGTGGCTCCGCCGCTGCTGGCGTTCCGCCGCATCTCCGCTCCGTTCGTGTTCGTGATCGAAAAAGCGACGCAGGTGGTTTCGCATGCGCTGGGACTGAAGGGCGTGCACGGCACCGGCGGACATTCGACGGAGGAACTGAAGTTCGTCATCGCGTCCAGCCGCCGCGAAGGACATCTGCAAAAATTCGAGGAGGCAGCCATTAACAAGCTGCTTGAGCTTCAAAATGTGTACGCGCGCGAAATCATGACGCCGCGCATGGGCATCGTTTCGGTGTCGGTGGACGCGGGGCTCGACGAGCTGCTGCGCATCACGATGCAGCACAAATATTCGCGCCTGCCTGTGTATGAGAATTCGCCGGAGCATATCATCGGCGTCCTGCATTATAAGGATCTGATGCGCGCGTGGCAGGAGCGCAAAGCGGCGACGGATCGACGCTTGCCGCAGCATGCGTTTCGCTTGCGCCCTTATTTGCGGCCGCCGCTGGTGGTGCCTGAAACGAAGCCACTCAATCAGTTGATCGACGAGTTCCGGCAGAAGCATTCGCATCTGGCGATGGTGGTGGATGAGTTCGGCACTTTCACCGGGCTGGTTACGCTGGAAGACGTGCTCGAACAGATCTTCGGCGATATTGCCGATGAGCACGACGTGAACCGTCCCGTTCCTTCGGCCAGCGCCGCCGTGATCGAACTGGATGGCTCGACCAACATCCGCGATCTGGCGTCGCAGTACGGCGTTGAGCTCCCGGGCGACGCGGGCTTCGAGACGCTGGCCGGATTCATGCTGCAGCGGCTTGGCTATATTCCAACGCCTGGGGAATCCGTCACGTTCGAAGGTCGCACGTTTATTGTGGATCGCATGGATCGCAATAGGATCGCGAAGGTGAAGATATCGAACCTGAGGCCCGATCGGCTGGCCCAATAGCACCACGCGCGGTTGAGCGCAGCCATTAATGAAGATACATCGTGCCTGTTTTCAATTGCTTAGCTTTGGCGCTCTGCGTGCATATTTAGGGGCGTGGGTGAAGGAGGCAAGCAAATGAAAAACAGACTGATCGCGACCAACTTCATGGCGCTGGCGCTGGTGGCGACGGGGACGGCTTTCGCACAACAGCCGTATCCGAGTGGCGCGCCGGGGTACGACCCGAATGCGGGCGCTTATGGTCAGCCGGGCCAGCCGGGGGCTTATCCAAATCAGGGGGCGTATCCGGATCAAGGGGCTTACGGGGATCCGAACGCGGCGCAGTATCCTGTGCAAGGCGGCTATCCAGCGCAGGCTTATGCCGCGCCAGGGTATGCGCCTCCGGTGTGCGGTCCTGGTTCTGTGTGGGTGGACGGTTACTATGATGCGAGCGGGTACCCGGTGAACGGCTACTGCGCGGTGCTGCCGTATTCGGATGCGTATTGGATCTCCCCGTATTGGTACGGCGGACGCTTCTTTGCTGGATACTGGGGACACGGCGGCTATCTGGGTCATGCTCCGGGATGGCGCGGCTACGGTGCCGCTGGATTCCGCGGCGGTTATAGCAATGGATTCCGTGGCGGATACGCAAATTCCTGGCGGATACAGCAATGGTTTCCGCGGCGGCTCGCAAGGTTTCCGCGGCACGGCACCTGGATTCCGTAACACCGCGCCTGCCGTTCGTGGAGTGACGCCTGGCTTCGGTGGGGCGCGCAACTTTAGCGGCTCTGCCTCGCGCAGCGCGGCTCCCAGCTTCCGAGCTCCTTCGGGCGGAGCGGGACACAGCTTCGGCGCCTCTCGTAGCGGAGGCAGCTTCGGTGGAGGCGCGTCGCACGGTGGCTTCAGCGGCGGACACAGTGGTGGCGGCGGACACAGCGGCGGTGGAGGACACGGCGGCGGACACCGTTAGTTGGGGAGAAAGCTAACCCGGGCAGGAACCGGGTCGGTTGGCGGGCTGAGGATGGGTCCCTAGGGCTCAAACTCAGCCCGCTTTTTTGTGTTTTGCGGCCGAGGCGTAGGAGACCGGCTTGTGAGAAATATCTGTCCCGGTTTTTCCGGCACGCGCCATTCGGCACAGCGCTTAATCTCGTGGTCAATTAAATTCTCACGGGAACATGCGGCCTGTCTCCCCGTTCCCGCGCATATTTAACAGGGACGGACGAAATCGCGCGTCCGGCCTTATGGCCACGACGGCATTCGAAAACTTGCCTCGATAAATTACGAACAACTTCTCTTTCTCAATGAACTCTCGCCAGAACTCTCCATCGAGGACGTAGACAGACCGGCCGGTCGAAAGTTCGGGATTCTCTAACTGAAATTCGGGAAACGACTCCTTGCCTGAGCGCTCCCGATAGTAGTTTAGGGCGCCCCCGTACAATCCGGCCACATTCGGATTCGTGACACCGTAAGTATGGTTTAACCCCGCCAGCACAGAATAGATCTCCTTGACGTCGGCGTTTGGCTGGTATTCCTTGAAGTAGTGCAGCCGTAAGCACAACATGAAGTAACAGGCCAGGCAAATGTAGCTGCCAATGATGCCAGCGCGCAACGTTTTAGAGAGCCAGGAGGCGCCCGGGGCTGCGGCCATCATTCCGGCAGCGAGAGTGCATAGCGGCAGCAAATAGATTCCCGTCCGTCCCGATGGCAAAGGCAGATCAAAGAAAAGGAAGGCCAACCAGCTTGCGATAATCGATCCCGCTGCGATGGCAATTACCGCCGCGATCAATTTCGAGAGGTGCTGCATTCTGGAGTTCTGGCGCCAAGTGCCGTCCAGGCAAGTCGTAAGAATCTGTGCGCCACAGACCAACAGAAGGAATCGAGCCAAGCGTGGCCTGAAGAAATCCATAAGTCGATACCAGCGTGTACCCTCGAAGCCGGCAGGCAATTGGTACAAGGAAGACTGGACCAGGCTTCGTCTCATTTCGTATAAAGAGTGCGCCCCCCACCACAACTGATCCCTGGTCATGTGGGTCATGGCCCACCCACCAAGCAGCAGCGCGATGGAAAGACCGGGCAGCGTGCACCATCCTATGATTCCAGCTATGGATTGGCCTTTACGCTTCTTCATCGCATAGACCAATATCGCCATGAAGGCGGAGAGGTCGACAAACGCAAAGGAGAAGTTCGCGGTAAATGACAAGCCTAGCGCTGCGGACGCTAATGCGCACGACGTGTAAATTGAAGGGCGACCTTCGATGTGATTCCGTATCGGAATCGCGAGCGCGGCCAGCAAAAACGCATTCGCAAGACTATAGCCACGAGCAGCCACCATAAAATCCAGGATGAAGGGATTATATGTAAGGCAGATCAGCAACAGAAGGCGAATTCCCAAGCGATTCGTGATGCTTTTGCAAATAAAGTAGCACACGAAAATGTACAACCCAGCCCCCAACAGCGCCGGTAGTCGTAGGGCAAACTCGGACGATCCGAATACGCGCGTGGAGATCCACATCAGTAGCGTATTCAAAATATGATTGTTGGAATTCGCCTGCCAGGCCGTGGATAGTGACCTGGAGGCAAAGTACTTATAGGTGAATGCTTCGTCAATAGTAACGGATTGAATTGCCGCACGAATGACAGACCATAAAAATGGAAAAGCGGCGACAACCAACAGGGCGAGATCTCGAACTGTCGGCCGCTTTAGCGACCCAATAAACATTAAAACGCGGTTCCCAGAAAGCAATACTCACTCTACCAAGTGATAGATGGACGCGTTTGGAAGCCGCGAGAGTCATCGAGTGCGGGCGAACCATGCCGAGCGCCGTCAGTGGGGACCACTGGCCGAATACCACCGCGCACGGTGGAGCTGGGCCAGCAAAGCGTTGTGCATCACACGTATTTTCAAGCGATTAGCTTTGGCATGGGAGTTGCTTTCTAGAGGGCATGGTTCGAAAGAACTGAGAAGGAAACGGGAGGACAAAAAAATGAAAAAGACATTGTTGGCGACGCTGATGGGAATGGCGCTGATGGCTGGTGCGGCGATGGCGCAGGTTCGCGTAGGGGTGGGCGTTGGTTTTGGCGCGCCGGTAGCGCCTGGGTTTGTGGCCCGCGGGTATGTGGGTCCTTCACGGGTGGTGGTAGCGGCTCGGCCGGCGATGCCGGGTCCTGGCTATGTCTGGATTGACGGCTATCGCGGCCCGCGCGGCTACGTCGCCGGTTATTGGGGACGTCCGCCGTTCGCGGGCGCTTATTGGGTTGGACCGCGCTTCGTCGGCGGACGGTTCACAGCCGGCTATTGGGGACACCCGGCCGGACATTTTGGAGTCGGATTCCGCGGCGGCTTCCGGCGGTAACTCCCGAAAGTAAGCGTTCACTGACTTTTATACCAGCTGGGTGGTGAAGACGGGCTGAGGATGAGTCTCAAGACTCCTCTTCAGCCCGTTTGTTTTTGCGGGTGAAGTTCCCGGCCTCCCAGTTCGGAAGGGCATATAGTAAACTTCGTTTACGATAGTCAAAAGGAAGCTGACATGCCGCCACGAACTGCAAGTCTTCAAGTGAATCCGGCTGAGGAAACGATCCAGCTTGGACCGCTGGGCGTCCGCTTTCTGGTGACGGGCGACAACTCTACCGGCAGCGCCGCGGTTTTCGAGGTCACAGTGCCGGCGATGCAGCGATTGATGGGTCCAGCACATAGCCATGATCACTACGAGGAAACGATCTACGGCGTCAGCGGAGTGATCACCTTCACCGTGAACGGCCAGCCGATCGACATCGACCCGGGCAAGGCGCTTTGTATTCCGCGCGGGGCCGTACATCGATTCGACAATAATGGAGCGCAGGATTCCAAGTTCCTATGCGTGGTCACACCCGCAGCCATCGGTCCGGAATATTTCCGCGAAGTGAAGAAAGTGGTGCTGGCCGCCGCGGGCGGTCCACCCGATCGCGTGAAGCTGGCGGATGTGATGCGTCGGCATGGGCTCACTCCGGAGCCTCCTGCCGCGGAACAGGGATCCTAGCCGCTGCAAAGCGCCGGGCGCTTCTTAGGAGAGCGGGACCGGCAACTGTGTCACTTTTTTTCTTCCAGGAGCGGCGGTGGTAACTTCGAACGGATCAGCGACTCCACCTGCCCCCACACCTTCGGGTCCGATTCAATCTCGATGTGCGACCTCATGAAGGTCCGCGCGAACCATGGGTATTTATCGCAATTGACCGGGTGCTCGCGGTAGCTGGTCAAGAAACTGCCCAGGATTTTAGTGCGCGAAGAATCGTCGGCATGAATTTCGGAGCGGCCGTGGAGCAGGCCATCCTTCTGATAAAAATTCACGGCCTGGAGCACGTTCGACGGGATCGCGCCGTCATCTTCACCGGGCTTTGTCACGCTGTCCACCTGGACCGTGAGCAGTACGGGGATGCCCTCTTTCCCAAGCGCCCGCGCCAGGGTCACGGTTTCCGAGGCGCCCCAGCTATGCCCGTAGATCGCGATTCGCGCGCTGTTTTTTTCCAGGGCCGATAAGACTCCGTCCGAATTTGTATCCAGGAATCGCACGGCAGTTTGCAGCGCCTCGTCGCCATGGCGATTTTCGAACATCATAACCTGCACGCCCGATGGATAATCGTTCTGCAGACGGGCCGCCATCTGGACTTCGCCGTGGACGCTATCTGTGCGCGCGACGCGCCCGCCGACGAATCCGATCACAATGGCGTTCGAGCGACCCGGAATTTCTGCGGCTGCGAGAGGATGGTTGGGGGCTTCCCAAGCTGGCGCGAGCCGGCCGGAAAACAACGCGATAAAAATAATAAGTACTGCGCGGAAGGGCAATTCGATACTCAACAACAAACCGCGAGCGGAGTCAACATCGGGCGCGGCACCCAGGAGTATACCACCACCGCCTCCGTGCCGCGGCTTCTTCGCGGAGGTGCAAGCTAAAGCTCGTCCGCCCGGCGTGACAGTCAAATCGCGTCTCAACGCACTTCAGAATGTTTGTATAAACCATAAATGCGGAGCCGGATCACATGTAGCCCCGCATTCGTGTTTGGATTGTTTTTCGCAGGCTAACGCCTGCCGCCGCCGCGGACGCCGCCACCGTGGAAACCGCCGCCGCGGAAGCCGCCCACTCTGCCGATGCCATGTCCGTACGGATAGTGGAATTGACCAAATCCGTGAACAATGCCGGGATGGTAGAAGTACGGCGAACGATAGACAGCGAAGGGCGAGTAGAAGCCGAAGCCAAAGGGATCGTAGAAAATTCCGCCTCCGGGAAGGAATGTGTAGACGCTGAAGTAGGGATCCCAATACCAGCCATAGCCTCCCCAGCCGGGTCCATAAGCCTCGGGCCCGGGACCCATGTAAGCGCGCGCGGCGCTGACGCTGGCTTCCGACAGATAGCCGGAACGCAGGCTGTTCCAGCGATAGAAGTCATCCTGCGACGAAGAGTTCGGATCGAAACCCTTCGATTTCAGCTTTCCGCTGGCGTTCAGCGCCAGTTCGTGTTTGCCGCCGATCGAAGTTTTCTGATTGCCGACCGTCGTCTCGGCTTTACCGTCGAAGACGCGCACCGTCGCATGATCGGCGTCAAAATCATACAGGCCATTTTTGAGGACCTTTGTTGTCGCGCCGTTCTGTTCGATTTGGATATCGTTCTGGCTGTGAATGTCGAGCACCTCGACAATCGCGCGGCCTTTTTCCAGTTGCACGCGGGTGTTTGCCAGATCGGGCGAAATCATTTTGACGGAACTGTTATCGGCGACGCGCAGGAAGACGCCGGGCGTCAGCAGGACCTCCACCTTGCCGGCCTGCGTGGTGAGAGTTTGATCTTTCCCGAGGGTTCTGAAACCCACGGAGTTCGGCGCGAGAGGCATCCCGTCTATTGAGGCCTGACCTTCCAGATAGTTAATGCTGCCCAGCTGGGGTGGACCGGGGGGCGGTCCAGCAGGGGGACCGGACGCTGCTCCAGCAGGGGGACCAACAGCGGTACCGGGCGCCTGGGCCCAGACGGCGGGCGCGGCAAGAAGTATGAGAGCTGCACTCCACAGAAGAGCTCCGGACCACGGGAGCGCCCGACACGTGGCAACTCCACCGCGCCGGGCTATGAATTTCACCGGAGTATTCATAAGAATCGGAATGCTCATAAGAATCCTTTCCGCTGTACCCGCAGCAGTGTTCGCACGGCACGAAGCGCGCCGTTTGTTAAACTGCGCGGAACCTCTGCTAATTAGACGCCGGAGCACATGCAGGGTTTCTACCGAGGGGGTAGTACATGACGAGCTAAATCGGGAGGAGGATCAAAATCGCGCACAGTATGCCCGACGGCGGAACGTGGTGAGGCGGCCCGCCGCCGCGAGGGTTCGACTCGCGATGAATCATGTGCAATCGATCTAACGCACTACAAGAAGCACACTACACTCGCGGCAGGGCGGTACTTCGATTGCAATCGTTCTATAGTGTGAGAGTCACGCGTGTGAGAATCACGCCCGTTAGGCAGGAGGTGACCGGTTGCGTTCTCAAATCAAGCTTGGGCGAATCTTTGGCATCGAAATCGGGCTGCACTATAGCTGGTTCCTGATCGCCATCCTGATCGTGTTTTCGCTGACGGCGCAATTTCGGGCGACCGACGCGCAATGGGGCGACGATACGATTCTGCTGCTGGC
This sequence comes from Terriglobia bacterium, assembly GCA_963699945.1. Lineage (GTDB taxonomy): Bacteria > Acidobacteriota > Terriglobia > Bryobacterales > Bryobacteraceae > Palsa-187. The sequence goes on along the minus strand of CAVOVW010000014.1, from coordinate 124,689 downwards.
AGTGACCACGGCGCTGCTGTTTTTCGTATCGCTGCTGCTGCACGAACTGGCGCATTCGATTGTGGCGACGTCGAATGGATTGCCGGTGCGCGAGATCACGCTGTTCGCGCTGGGCGGCGTCTCGCAAATCGAAAAAAATCCGACCAGCGCGAAGCTCGAGTTCTGGATGGCGTTCGTGGGACCGTTGACCAGCGCGGCGATCGGCGGTGCGTGCTTGCTGGCCGCGAGGCTGCTGGGTGAGACTCCGCCCTCGCCTGGCTCCGCGATGCTGCACTGGCTGGGCTATATCAATCTGACGCTGGCCGCGTTCAACCTGGTTCCGGGATATCCACTGGATGGAGGGCGCGTGCTGCGCGCGCTGATCTGGTGGAAGACGGGCGACGCAGACAAGTCCACTCGCCTGGCGGCGCGCGCGGGACAAATCGTGGCGTTTTGTTTTATCGCTTACGGCATCGTGCAATTTTTCGCGGGAGCGGGCGTCGGAGGATTGTGGATCTCGTTCGTGGGATGGTTCCTGTTGCAGGCCGCGCGCGAAAGTTACGTGCAGGTAGGCCTGTCTCACGCGCTGGCGGGCGTGCGCGTAGGAGATGTAATGACGAAGGATTTTCCCAAGGTAGAAGGAACGATGAACGTGCAGGAGTTCGTGGAACATGAGCTCCTGCATAGCGGGCAGCGCTTCTTCATTGTTATGGAGGGCGGGGAAATGGCCGGGTTGATTACGCCTTATGAAATCCGGCACGCCGATCGCGCGACGTGGCCGTACAAGACGCTCGGCGACGTAATGCGGCCGATCGAGAATGTCCTGACGATTGGGCCGGAAGCGCCCCTGGCGAGCGCGTTGGAACTGCTGGGCCGCGACGATCTGGAGGAACTCCCTGTGCTAGCGAACGGCCATTTGGAGGGCGTGCTTTCGCGGGCCCGGATTCTGGGTTACCTGCGAACCAACGCGGAATTGCGCGGTTAGAAGTTCGTACAACGGGGGCGGGAATCTTCGTCGTGTTTTTTGTGGAGCCCCGAGCCGGGATTGAACCAGCGACATCCAGTTTACAAAACTGGCGCTCTACCAACTGAGCTATCGGGGCCTGTCTTCTATCCTACCCGCACGAGTGAGAGAATTCCAACCACACCCGTTTCAAGTTCCGTTTGAGCGAGCCGCCTCCGACTGTGGATCGAGGAAGATAATGAATGTCGACTGAGGATGGGACGAATGTGAATAAGACCAGGATCATTTACAGTAGGACACCGGAATCGGCTGCGATGTTGGCGAACGTCAAGCGGGCGATGGCAATCACCGCCGCGCTAAACCGTTTGACGTTCAACGATGCTGACGAAGTTCGGGCCTTGTTCAGCGACCTGATCGGTAAAAAGGTTGACGACAGCTTCCTGCTGATCCCGCCGTTCTATACCGCGGGCGGGGACGAGATCTGCGTGGGACGCAATGTCTTCGTCAATCAGAATTGCACTTTCTATGATCTTGGCGGGCTGGACATCGCCGACGATGTGATGATCGGCCCGAACGTGAGCATCATCACAACGGGCCATCCTTTGGAGCCTTCCGAGCGCCGCGCCGTCACCATCGGAGAGCCTATTGTGATTGAGAAGAACGTCTGGATCGCAGCCGGCGCGACGATTATCGGCGGCGTGACGGTAGGCAAGAACTCGGTGGTGGCCGCGGCTTCGGTGGTCACAAAGGACGTTCCCCCGAACACGCTGGTCGGAGGAAATCCGGCGCGGGTGATTCGTTCCATCGGCAGCTCCATTGGCCCATTCGATTGGCGAGTGATTTCGAGAAATACTCCGTCTAAAGCTTCGGGACTATGCTGCCGAACGTCCAGTAGTATGTTCAGACGTGTCAACGATTGCATCGCTGTTGCCGGAGGAAGTAAGCCTGCATTGCTGAAGACGGCGCTGAACACAGTGTTGATAACGGCGCTGTTTACGGCGCTGGCGCTACCGGGCCACGCCGCCACGTTTGGTCTGGGAACGTTGATTCAAGTGGCATTGTCCAGCAGTTCCACCAATGGCGCCACGATTGGGGCGGGCGACGATGGTTCGGCGTCCACGGTTTCGGCCAATGCCGCAAGCTTTCAGGACGGGCAAGGACGCTGGGTGGCGATCATGTATCAGCAGCCCACGAATACGCTGCAGATTCGTCTTTACGACGGCGCCACGAACGGAAGCGCCTATACCTCGATCAATTACAACCCGGCAGGCGGGCCGCCGGCAGCGAACGCGATGTGGACAATTCCGGCGGCCGCGTTCTTCGTGTCGGCAACCACCGGAGTAAACCGTCCGACGTCGATCAGCTTTTCGAACCTCACACTCACCGGCATATCCGGGGCTCTGAATATTATCAGCCCCATGTCGCAAACCTCGCTCACAGCGTCTAAGGCAGGCGGTCCGGCTTCCCCCGGACAGACTACGATCCAGGGCGGGGACATCATGTTCCAGGGAGATTCTACCGGAAGCTGGATGTTGTCCGGACTGTTGACGCTGACCGGGGTCAACGGAAATGGCGCTTCCGGAAACGAACTAGCCTTGGGATTTTCGGGAACGGCCTCCGCAGTTCCAGAAACATCGTCTCTTTCGCTGATGGGCATTGGGCTGGCCGCGCTGATTGTCGGCGGGCGGGGACGGCGCGGAAAGACGTTCCTTCTAAATTGCGTCCGCAGATCGAGCAACACACGATCGCCGCACGTCGAAGCCATCGATCGCACCTGATTGCAGACACAACGACGCCGCTCGTCACGGTGGGCCAACCATGGCCAGCAAAAGTGGGGCAGCTCATTAGACTCCCGTACCGGGCCTTGCGCGATAAAGACTATACCCCCCGATAAGGGTGGGAATCACCGAGGAGGCGCGAGGGTTCTGCGATAAGTTCCCAACGAGCGATTAGGTACTTTATCTGGAATAGCTTGGAGGGATACGAGGCCTAAAGGAAACAGTCTAGTCCGTCGAATTATTGGACATATGCGAGAAAGTATGGGCCGATCTGTTATGTTCCGCCGCCACCTTGTCTCTGCGCTATTGATGCTGATGGCGCTTGCGATTCCAGGCTTCGGGGCAAATTTTAGTTTTGGCGTCCTGCTGCAAGCTGGATTCACAGGAGGCATACCGAGCACAGGCGGAAGCGTTACCGTGGGAGCGGGCGATAATGCCTCGGCCAACGGCGCCTCGAACAGTTCCACCTGGCAGAGCGGCCAAGCTCACGCGCTGCAGATCGAATACCTCAAATCGACCAATACGATTTCCGTGAAGCTGTATCAGGGCGCGACGGCAAGCGGTGCCTTTACCGAAACCGATTATCATCCGACGGGCGGAGGCTCACTGGCGGCGAATGCTACCTGGACGCTGCCGGCATCCGCGTTCTTCGTTACGGCGCAGGGCGGTCCTGTTCAAGTGGCCAGCGTTTCGATTTCGAATCTGGCGCTCGCGGGCGTATCCGGGGGGATCAACATTTTGCAGCCGCTGCAGCAGACGACGCTGATGGCGAGCAATATTGTCGGCAGCCCGACTTCGACGGTAACGCAAGGCCAGGACATCATCTTTCAAGGCGACTCGAACGGCAATTGGATGCTGACGGGAAGCCTGACGTTTTCGGGTGTCGCGCTGGGCACGACGCCGGCGAACGATCTCGCATTCGGCTTCTCCGGCACCGCGGCGGGCTCCTCCGTTCCGGAGACTTCGTCGCTGCCGCTGGTGGGCACGGGACTGGCGGCGCTGATTTTCTTCGGCCGCAAAAAAACACTGAGAGTATAGATCGCCCGCGAAGGGTTCCACAGCTGTGATTCTTGGGTTCGGAAATCGGCGCAACTTCAACTTCGAGGGCTGGCTTTCCACAAGCATGTGGGAGGACGGGCGATGGCTGGTGCGCGCCTACTGGAAGCGCATCGCGTTCTTCACGCTGGTGGGCGTGGCGCTGGCCGCGGCCTACAATCGCTGGAGCCCGCCGGAATACACCTCGAAGGCGACAGTAAGATTTATTCCGCCGCAGGTTGCCGACGCTTACGTCCCCACGAATTTAGCGATGCAGGTGGAGCAGCGCATTTTCGCGGTAAGCCAGATCGCTACCAGCCGCATGACGGCCACGCAGATGATTGACGCCTACGGATTGTATCCGCAGCGGCGTCGCCTGTATCCGGTGGCAGACCTGGTGGGAGATTTTCAGAAACGCTTGAAATTTTCCACGATTGTGCCGCAGGGACTCGAAAAACCGATTCCATCGATTTTGATTTCCTTTAGCGACGCCGATCCAAACAAGGCGCAGGCCGTGGTGCAGCGGATCGTGGAATTGGTTTACGAAGAGAACCGGCGCTATCGCACCGATGAGGCGCTGGGCACTACCGATTTCCTGGATCAGGAGATCAAGACTGTCACAGAGCACATCGGACAACTGGAGCAGCAGCTGGCGCGGCTGCCCACACCGGGCGGCGAGGACAAGGAATACCGCAACATTATTAAAACCGAGAACCTGTATTCGCTGGAGCGCCGCGTGACCGAGATCGAACACGATGCCGATCTTCAGGAGAGCGAGCGCAACCTGCGCAAAACGGCGGTGGCCGATCTGGAAGGCCAGCTCGCGCGTCGCGTGGAGCGGGGACCAACGCATAATCCGACGAACACAATACAAACCGAGCGCCTGCGCGCCGCGTTGAACACGGCGCAGATCAATTACGAAGATTTGCATCGACGCTACAAATCGACGGTGCCGGACGTGAGAACGGCGCAGGTTTTAGTGGCCAACCTGCAGGGCCAATTGAACGACCAGATCAAGCAGGACGCGCAGCTGGAGTACGAGCGCGAAGTGGCCGCGATCCGCGAACCGCTGGCGCGGGCGCATACGGAGCTAACAGGCTTCGACGAAACCGCGCAGAACGAACGCAAGGAGCAGGCGCGCCTGGGCGCGGAGATCGTCAAAATCCGCCAACAGTTCGCCGTGGGCCCGGAAGTGGAGAACGCGCGACTGCAACTGATGCGGGAGTATGAAGCCGCGAAGGCGCAGTATGCCCAGCTTTCACGCAGCCAGCACGAATCGCACATGTCTTCCGACATGGAGCGGCGCGGCCATGGAGAAACGGCGGAGCTGGTGGAGCCGCCGACGCTGCCGCTGCGTCCCGAAATGCCAACCGAAGTAGTGATCCTGGGTATCGGAACGGTTTTCGGGATGCTGATGGGCTATGGTCTAAGCTTCCTCAGCTTCCTTTCGGCGCCGAAGGTTAGAACACGCCGCCATATCGATCTGCTGGGAGATTATCCGGTGCTTGCCAGCCTGCCTGGCCGCACACCTTTGTTTCCGGGAGCGAAGCGCGGCGTGACGTCGTACGCGAAATTGATGATGGTGATCGCCGCCGTGGCCGTGCTTACTACGACGGCGTGCGGCCTGGGAGGGAATCGGCTGCAAACCGAACTTTCCGCCGGGAACATCGCGTTGAAAGCCCGCGATTTTCGCGTGGCGGAAATCCGTTTCCGCAAGGCGATCACGATCGACGCCCGCAACGCGGACGCCTACGTCGGCCTCTCGCAAGCATATCTGGCGTCCGGCGATTCCATGCGCGCCTACGAGCAGCTGATTCGCGCTGAAGAGCTTTTGCCATCGCGGGCCGATATCGCGGAGCATGTAGCGGACCTTACCTATCAAATTTATTTTGCCGATCCAGGACGCCCCGTCACGCGGCTGCGCGAGTTGGAAGTGCGCGCCACCAAATTGATGAAGACGTGGCCTGGCCGCGCGCCGGGATACCGCCTGGAAGGTTTGGTGCTGGTGGAGCGGCATCGCAACGCCGAAGCCATCGAGTTGATGGAAAACGCGCTGAGCCGCGTGGAAGACTGCGATTTGCGCACCCAGCTGGCGTCGGTTTATTACCAGAGCGGCGATAAAGCCAAGGCGGAAGAGCAACTGCGCCGGGCGATGAAGTTCAACTCGCACTATGTGCCGGCGTTCGATCTGCTGTATCTGCAATTGATGGATCGCGGCGCGGTCGCGGCGGCGCGCGAAGTGCTGGATAGCAAGTTACAGCACAATCACAACATAGATACGGCTTTGCAGCTGGCGGCGCACGACGATGCGGTCGGCTCCCGGCCGATGGCCGAGGAACTGATCGAAAAATCCGGGCGCGACTTTGCCGCCGATCGCGAAGCCTTCGCGAAGATCGGCGACTTCTGGCTGCATCGCGCCGAATATGACCGCGCACGGCGCTGGTATCGGGACGGCATGACGCGGTATAAAGACTCGCGCGGTCTGTATGCGGGGCGGATGGCGGAGGTGCTGCTGGCGGAGAAGAATCCGGAAGCCGCGCAATCGCTGGTGGATGAGGAACTGGCCGCGCATCCCAAGGATTTGTTCCTGCGCGCGTATCAAGCGGCCTTAAAGCTGGACACGCCGTCTGAAGTGGAACGCCACAAAATGCAGGCGGAGCTGGAATCCGTGATGGCGAAGATGCCGGATAGTCCGTTCGTGCGCCTGCATCTGGGCCGCGCGTATTTGCTCAACGGCGATGCGTTGCGCGCGGGCGAGCTGTTTCGCAGCGCGGTGACGCTGGATCCGAATTATGCGCCGGGGTGGCTGGCGCTGGCGGACGTGCAGTTGCGCAGCGGCAACACGGCGCAGGCGGAAGAAGGTTTGAAATTATTGCTGCGCCGCGCTCCCAACTATGCTCCGGCGCGATTGCTGGAGGCGCAGGCGAGCCTGGCACAGAACAAACCGGCGGAGGCCGACGAGGCGCTGACCGCGCTGCTGGCGGCCGATCCGGACAACGCGGAGGTCGCCATGGCGCTGGCCCGCGCGAAGATCGCTTTGGGACAGATGGAGGCCGCGGTTCAGCTTTTGAACCGGTCGGCGTCGCTGCGTCCGAGCGACCCGCGTCCGGTGATGTTGGTGGCGCGCCTGGATGTCGACTTTGGCCAACCGAAAGCGGCGCTCTCGAGCATGGAAGCCGCGCAAAGCCGTTTCGGAGACGTGCCTGAATTCGCTTCCATGCTGGGTTCGGTGGCGCTGGTGGCGAATCAACCGGAAGCGGCGCTTGCGCAATTCGGAAAGCTGCTGAAGCGCGACGAAACGAATCTGCAATACCGATTGGGCTACGCCTCGAGCTTGGCGATGTCAGGCCGCGCGGCGCAGGCGCAGGAGCAATTCCAATATGTGCAGAAGAAATCCGGCAAGGATCCGCAGCCGTGGCTGCTGTATGGAGCCATGATGTCCTCGGCGGGCAACGCGCCGGCCGCGAGCGCGGCCTACCAGGAAGTGTTGAAGCGCGATTCGAAGAATGCATACGCGCTGAATAACCTGGCGTTCCTGCTGGCGCGCCGAGGGCAGGATCTGGATCGGGCGCTGACGATGGCCGAAGAGGCCCGGCATGAGCTGCCACAAAGTCCCGAGATCGGCGACACGCTGGCCTATATATATGTTTGTAAGGGCATGAAGCGCAACGCGGCGGCGACGCTGGAACAACTGGCGGCGAATATGCCGGCCAGCCGGCAAAAGCGCACGCGCGGCATGATTGCTCAGATTGAGCGCGGCGACTTGCGCAGTGTTCGCGCCGCGATGGAGCGGGACAATGCCTCCAACTAACGCGGAACGTTTTGCACCGGGCCTGTTTTTGGGAGAGCTGGCACAGCTTTCCGAGAATCTCACGAAACCGCCGGCGGAAAGTTCGCCGGAAGTGTCGATAAAAGCGCCCCCGCCAGGTTCGCCGGAGGTGCCCTCCAAATCGAACGGGACCACGGTGAACGGGACTGCGGCGAACGGCGCCGTTGCGGCGTCCGCGCCCGTGGTGGCGGCGAAGGTCACGCTGGATCACGCCGCGGAATGCGATCCGCCGCTGAGCGAAGGGCCGTTTTCGCTGCTGGATCCTTACTGCTCGCGCGAATATCGCGAGCAATTTCGTTTACTACGCACGCAGCTGATGCTGCATCGCAGCCGTTTTCCGCAAGAGCGCGACTTTCAAATTGTCTGCGTGATGAGCACGCATAAGGGCGAAGGCAAAAGCTTCACCGCGTCGAATCTGGCGGCTGTGCTGGCGGCCAACGGCGAAAAAGTGTTGCTGATCGACGCCGATCCCCGCAGCAAGCCCACATCCATTGGGCTCAAGCTGTCCGAGGACGCCGGTCTACCGAACGCGCTGGCCACGCCCGCGGAGTGGATGAAGGACGTGCATCGCGTGAAAGGAACGTCGTTGTACGTGATGGCGCGCGGCACAGAGAAAGCGAGTCACGAACTGAAGCCGACACTGCCTTCGCGATCGTGGCGCGAATTGAATCTTGGCGCGGCTGCCGGATTTGCTGGAGGCATTGCGCGCGCATTTCGACTGGATCATTGTGGACGGCGCGGCGTTTGCCGTGTGCCCCGATGCGCCGTGGCTCACGTCCGTGACCGATGGTACGCTGCTGGTGATTTCGGAAAACAGCTCGGGCTTCTGCGCCGTGCAGGAATCGTTGGCCAGCATACCTCCGGAGCGTTTCGTGGGCGTGGTGTTCAACAAGCGCACGCGCGAATCCGGATTCAAACTGCGGCTGCGTATCCGAGTGGGACGTCGTCGGGCATAGCGCGCGGCGCAAGGCGTCCGCTCATTTACATTCGCGGTTCCGTTGAACGGCGATTTCCGCGAAGGCCTGCCTGTTCGCGTAATCATCGCGGGATGCACTGGTGTCGCGTTCGTGAACGATCGTGAGGCCTGGCTTATCGCGGAAGTGTGACCCAAGCTCTCCGGCGCGGACGCGAAATCGCTGCGGCGCGGCGTTTTCAGAATCCGCCACATCGCGTCTGCCAGAAGGGCAATAACGATCAGCAGGCCGCCGGGCGCCAGGCCGAGGCGCGCCGGATCAAACAAATCGGTTTGCAGGTAGCGGCACATTATGATCAGGTCCCATGCGCCGGGTTCGATGCTGAACTGGCGCGCTTCCAGATCGGCCACGTGCGTCGTCACTCCCAGGCCCCGTGCGGCGGCTTCGTTCCGCACAAGATCGATAGCGGCTGGAGATCGGTCCACGACGGTAACATTCCAGCCTTGATCCGCGAGCCACAGAGCGTTGGCACCGGATCCGCAGGCTAGATCGAGCGCGCGTTTGGCGGAGCCCTTCGCTGCGTACCGCTCGACCAGATGCTTGACGCGCGGGTCAGGATCAGCGGGTTGGCGGGCCGAGGCGAGGGATCGAAAATGGGCTTCCCATTGGGATTCGTTCATCGGAATGCACGTGATTTGATGAGAATAACACCAGTCCTGCTCCGTCTTTTTGACTCGTATGCGAGACATCGTATTGGTTGAAAGACGAGCCGGGCAGTAGGTCAGACTGACCCATTAAATAAGGGTGGGAGGCTTCTCATCGATTCGGTGAAAGAGTATGCTAATAGTATCGTTTACGGCCCTTGGGAGGTTTGCGAATGGCATCAATCAAGTTCAATCTGAACGGCAAATCGCAGACGGTGGAAGCATCGCCGGATATGCCGCTGTTGTGGGTTCTGCGCGACGTGCTTGGCATGACGGGCACGAAGTTCGGCTGCGGCGCGGGGTTGTGCGGCGCCTGCACCGTCCACATTGAAGGCAACGCCACACGCTCCTGCCAGACGCAGATTAGCAGGGTCGCGAACAAGAACGTCACCACGATCGAAGGCCTTTCGACGGATGGATCGCATCCCGTGCAGCAGGCCTGGATCGAGTTGGACGTCCCGCAGTGCGGCTACTGCCAGTCGGGACAGATCATGACGGCGTCGGCCTTGCTCGCAAAGAATTCGAAGCCGAGCGATGCCGATATCGACGAGGTGATGCGCGGCAACATCTGCCGCTGCGGAACCTATCAGAGCATTCGCAAGGCAATTCACATGGCCGCCGACATCAAGGCGAAGGGAGGCCGCGCATGAGCACGATGACAAGACCCGCGCCCAAGGCGAAGACGATGTCCAAATCGACGACCACCGAAAATCTGATCACGAACGTAAGCCGCCGCGGATTCTTCCAGACGATGATCGCCGGAGCCACAGGCCTGGCCCTTGGCATCGCGCTGCCGCAGAAATCGGAAGCGCAGTTCGGCGGAGCGGGCCCGGCGACGAACAAGCCGAACGCGTATATTCACATCGCGCCCGACGACAAAATAACGTTCACGATCATCAAGGGCGAGATGGGGCAGGGGCCGCTGACCTCGCTTTCCATGATTCTGGCCGAAGAGCTGGATTGCGACTGGAAAAACGTGAGCGCTGTTCAGGCGCAGGTGGATCCGTCAGTGTACGGTGCGAATCAGAGCGTGGTGGGCAGCCAGAGCATTCGCACGCTATGGACGCCGATGCGTCAGATCGGCGCGACGGGCCGCGCGATGCTGATGGACGCCGCAGCGCAGAAGTGGGGCGTACCTGCGGCGCAGATTCGCACGGACAGCGGGTTCCTCATCAACACGATGACGAACGAACGCATCAGCTACGGCAGCGTGGCGGAGATCGCCGCGAAACTGCCGGTGCCGACGGGGGTCAAGGTAAAAGATCCTAAAGATTTCCGCATCGTCGGGACGAACATGAAGCGGTTGGATACGTTCGGAAAATCGACGGGACGCGCCGGCTTTGGTATGGACACGCGTCTGCCTGGCATGCTGTACGCCGTGATCGAGCGTCCGCCGGTATTCGGCAGCAAGGTCGCGTCGATGGACGCATCGAAAGCGAAGGCGATGCCGGGCGTGAAGGGCGTCGTGGAAGTATCGGGTGGCGTGGCGGTGATCGCCGACAATACGTGGAACGCCCTACAAGCGCGCAAGCAGCTTTCGGTAACGTGGGATGAAGGCGCCAATGGAGCCGTGAGCTCGGCAACCATCAGCCGGATGTTCGAAGAGAAGACGCAGGTTCCGGGCGCGAACGCTCGCAAGGAAGGCGATGCGGCGGCGGCACTGGCGGCCGGCGGGAAGCGCGTGGACGCGGTGTACGAGGCTCCGTTCCTGGCCCATGCGCCGATGGAGCCGATGAATTGCACGGCCGTGGTGAATGGCGATAGCTGCGAAGTGTGGGCTCCCACGCAGATGCAGACGGGCGCGCGCGCGGGCGCCGCGATGGCCTTGGGGTTCCCTCCTGAAAAGGTGAAAGTGAACACGACGTTCATCGGCGGCGGATTCGGACGGCGCGGCCGGACGGATTATGTGTTGGATGCCGTGGAAGTCGCGAAGACCATGCCGGGGACTCCGATCAAGGCGGTGTGGTCGCGCGAAGACGACATGCAGCAGGACTTCTATCGCCCGGCATCGTACGTGAAGATGTCAGCGGCGCTCGGGGCCGACGGAATGCCGACCGGCTTCACGGCCGATATCGCCTGCCCGTCGTTTCCGAATGTCGGTAAGAATGGTGTCTGCTCCACAGCCGTCGAATGCTTCGAGCATTTTGTGTACGACATTCCCAACGTCAACGTGGATTGGCATCGGGCGGAGACGCATGTGCCGGTGAGCTTCTGGCGATCGGTAGGGTGGTCGCAGAATGCATTCTTCTTCGAAAGCTTCATTGACGAACTGGCGGCCGCCAGCAACCAGGACCCGGTGGAGTTTCGCCGCAAGATGCTGGCGAAACAGCCGCGCATGTTGGGCGTGCTGAACCTGGTGGCTGAAAAAGCGAACTGGGGCAAGGCTATGCCGAAGGGCAGCGCACAGGGTTTCGCGATCAGCAACAACGTCGGCAGTTTCACCGCGAGCATCGCGGAAGTGTCGGTGACCAGCGGAAAGCTGAAAATCAACCGCATGGCGATCGCCACGGATTGCGGGCATGTTGTGAATCCGCAGATTCTGCGTGAGCAGGCCATCGGCGGCGCCGTGTACGGCTGGCCGCGGCGATGAAGGGCGCGATCACGATCGACAAAGGCCGCGTGCAGCAATCGAATTTCAATAATTACGACGTGCTGCGCATGGACGAGATGCCGGAGTTCGAAGTTTATAACGTGAAGAGCACGGAAGCTCCTGGCGGCATGGGCGAGGCCAGCACTCCGAGCGCCGGCGCGGCTGTGGCGAACGCGATCTTCCGCGCGACGGGAAAGCGTTTGCGGACGCTGCCGATTCGGACTCAGAGCCTGGCGTAAATTATTCCTCTGCCAGAGTTGGCGATAAGACGGTGCCTAAAACACCGCTTTTAAAACAGTAGCCACAGCTGTGGGCGACCGCGAATCAATGAGGCGTGCGCCGCCAAGAGTAGTGCCCCAAGCATCCCGTAGAGTTTTTCGTTTGGGCCACGAAAATTGCCGCCGTGGACAATTTCATGGCGAATCCGGTCGGCGTTCTCCAGGAGTTCGGTGTCTAGATCGATACCAAACGCGGCGGGACCGCACCTCGATAGCGTGAACAGGTACTGCACCTTGCTCGGCAGGCTCTTGCTTTTTTGTCGCTGACGAGCCGATCTAAGGCTCTACGACTGTACTCTTCAACGCTCATCTTCCGAAGTTCGCTAAGAGTGACTTTGAACTCTTCGTCGTCAGCGTGCCAGCGTTCAGGCAGGCGGCGCGCGGCTATCTCCAGCAAATCGTCTGCCACCGAATCCGTTATGGATGGCCGAAGACGAGAGCCGCGGCATTTACGGCCGAAACCGCGTTCCTGTGGTCCTGTGAAGCCATTATTCCAACATTCTCGATCGAGGCCGCATCGGGCGGCACGCTCGGAAACTTATCGAGTACTGATTGTACCTTTGCCTGGCTACCAGGGCTTGAAAGTAAGGTGCCGCGGCCGTTTGCGCCCAATTCGCAATGTCCAGCACGCCTTTATTAACCACGATCTGATGAGCGATGCGACTGTAGATATTGGAAAACGTACTCGCGGTGATCACCGTCTTCCCGTTCGACCTGACGTCCCTATGCGCTCTTAGCGAAATACGAGGGCTCGTTACCTTTGCGCCATTTGATATTGCAGCCGATGCTGGCCTTTTGATCCACACTCACGGAGCGCCCCGCGAGCAAAGCGTCGATGGCGGCGCGAAGATCGGCGCCGGTCACGGGTTTGCCGTTGCTGGGTCGGCTATCGTCAAGTTGCCCGCGATAGGCCAGCCTGCGTGCTTTGTCGAAGACGAAAGGATCGGGCGTGCAGGCGGCCATGTAGGCCTTGGCCACCGATTGCGATTCGTCGTAGCAGACGGGGTAGGGAAGGGCCCAGTCGGCGGCCATCTGCTTCAATCCTTCGGGCGAATCGGCGGGGTTGACTGTGGGATCGTTCGCGGAAATCGCCACGATGCCGACGCTCTTTCCCGCATAATCGCGGCCCAACCGCGCGAGCTCCTGCTTGACGTGAACCACAAAGGGGCAGTGATGGCAAATGAACATCACGAGCAGAACATCCTTGCCCGCGAAAGTGGCGAGCGATATGTTCGCGCCGGTGGTCACGTCGCGCAAGGAAAAATCGGGCGCCGGAGTGCCCAGTTCCAGCATGGTGGATGGGGTAGCAGACATACCTCGATCCTAGCAGGGACTTCGGCGACGGGCCAGGGTGCGAGACGGCGATTAAATCAAGCCTGTTCGCACCAGCAGCGCATTCGGGTCCGGATCGCGTCCCATGAACGAGCGGTACAGCACCGCGGGATCTTCGCTGTCGCCGCGCGCCAGAATCTTTTCGCGATAATCGCGGCCTGTCGCCGCTTGAACACGCCTTCTTTGCGGAAGCGCGTGAACGCGTCGGCGTCCAGCACCTCGGCCCATTTGTAGGAATAGTAGCCGGCGCCGTAGCCCACCGGACTCGCGAACAGGTGCGTGAAGCCGGCGATCATGGCGTAATCGTCCGGCAGCGGAGTGGCCGCGAACGGCTGCAGCATTCGGCGCGCGTATGCGACTGACGTCGTTCCTTGCCGTCCCATTCGCGATGCAGCGCCAGATCCACGAAGCCGAAGCCCAGCTGCCGCATCTGCGCTATTGGCCGCGCGGAATGTTTTGGCGCGCTTCATTTTCTGGAACAGATCCTCGGGAATGGCGCTCGCCGGTTTCCCAATGCCGCGCGAACAGATCCAGCGACTCGCGCTCCCAGCACCAGTTCTCCATGATCTGCGAAGGCAGCTCGACGAAATCCCACGGCGACGCTGGTGCCCGCCAGACTGCGCACCTCCACGCGGCTCAGCAGATGATGCAGCAGGTGGCCGAACTCGTGGAAGATCGTTTCGACTTCGCGATGCGTCAGCAGCGCGGGCTTGCCGTCCACCGGCGGCGTCAGATTGCCGCAGATCAAGCCCGAGGTGCGGACGTGCCTTGTGCACGGGATTGCCGGTGATCAGCGAATCCATCCACGCGCCGCCGCGCTTGTTTTCGCGCGGATACCAATCGGCGTAGAACGATCCGAGATGCTGCGCCGCTCGCCGCATCGTGAACCGCGTAGCATCGCACCGCCGGATCCCACACCGGCATGCCGTTCTCCTCGCTCCACGCGAATGCCGAGCATGCGGCCGAAGATCTCGAACATCCCGTCGACCACGCGCTCCAGCGGAAAGTACGGCCGCAGCGCTTCTTCGTCGAAATCGTACAAGCGCGGCGCGCTGCTTCTCGGCCCAATAGCCGATATCCCAAGGCTCCAGCTTCTGCCCGGCGAACGCTTCCAGCTCCTGATTCTCCTCGCGAAAACGCGGCTCGGTTTTCTCGCGCAGATCGTCCAGAAAGTTCTGCGCGCGCTCGCCGGTGTGCGCCATGCGATCGTCCAGCACCAGGTCGGCGAAATCGCGGAAGCCCAGCAGCTTGGCCTTTTCCTTGCGCAGTTCCAGAATCTTGGCGATCAGCGGCGCGATTGTCGTGCGGCGCCGCGAGCGCCCGCGTGTTGTAGGCGCGCCAGACCTGCTCGCGGACCGCGCGTCGTCCAGATACGTCATCACGGCGATGTAGCTGGGCGCCTGCAGCGTGAATCGCCAGCCCTCCTTGCCCTTCGATTCGGCCGAAGCGCGCGCCGCCGCGACCGCCGCCGGCGGCAAGCCCGGAGCTGCGCTTCGTCGGTGAGCACCAGCTCCCAGGCGTTGGTGGAATCCAGAACGTTTTCCGAGAACTTCGTGGTGGCCTCGGTCAGCGCGACGTCGATCTCCTTCAGCCGCGCCTTGCCCGCCGGATCGAGGTCCGCGCCGTGCCGCTTGAACGAATCGATGGTCTTGGTTAGAAAACGCGCAGCGTGCCCGTCGAGCGATCTCGGCCTCGTCGGTGGCCGCGTAGCGCTTGATCGCCTTCCACAGACCTTCATTCAGAGGGAGGCTGGAATAGAACGCGCTGACCTTCGGCTGCACGGCGTTGTACGCCGCGCGCAATTCGGGCGTGGTGGCGACGCTTTCCAGATGCCGCACCACGCTCATGGCGTAATCCAGCCTTTCGGTCATCGTGTCGAGCGCGTGCAGCGGATCGTCGCTGGCAACGGCTTCTTCCAGACGCCGCGAGTATCGGCGAGCAGCTCGTCGATGGCGGGCTCGACGTCGGCGGCGGTGATTTTGTCGAAAGGAACTCGAAATTGAACTTCCAGAAGTGGATTCATGATTTGGCAGACTCAGCAGTCAGAAATCTCAGCGTAGCAGCGTTGGCGATCATCCCGGCGGCCAGCGGCGCTCCGGCCCATACCAGCCAGGGATTGTCAGTCAGGCCCCACAGGATCATCGCCGCAGCCACGAAGTCGACAGCGGCGATCAACCGCATGTACCATCGGCGCGAGTGCAATGTGAACGCGCCCAGCAATCCAATGGCGATGGCCGCGAACATCCATTTCAAGACGCTGATCAAGTGAAGGTGCAGGATCATCTGCGTGGTGACGGAATCCAACGGCATATCGACGATACGCAAAATATCCACGTCTTCCAGCGACATCGCAGATGGCCGCCATCACGCCAAACACGGCGATCGCCCATGCCCAGCGCGTCCGGCGCCCGAGCGCGATGCTCACGACGACGAACAGCGCGGCGTAAGAAGCGATGAAGCCGAAATCGATGTACTGCTTGATGCGCATCGCTTCGCGGTCGGGGCTGGGAGCTTCGCTCAGGATCGCGTCGATCTCCGCCACGCTGCGTGCCATCTGCAGCGCCACATGAGGATCGCGAATGCCGCGCGGGGGTATGGAAAACGCGGTGAAATATGGCCTGCCGTTCAGCAACACGCACCGCGATCAGGCAGCAGAACCGGCTAATACTTGTCGCGGCGCGCTCAGGCCAGCGCAAGGGCGGCGTCCTTCGAAAAATAAGTCAGGATGAAATCGGCGCCGGCGCGCCGGATGGAGGTGAGCGATTCCATCATGGCGCGGTCGTAGTCCAGCCAGCCGTTCGCTCGACCGCGGCCATGATCATGCTGAATTCGCCCGACACCTGGTACGCGCCGATCGGCACCGGGAAGCGGTCGCGCGCCTGGCGAATCAGATCCAGATAAGGCATGGCGGGCTTGACCATCAGCATGTCCGCGCCTTCTTCGAGATCGAGCTCCATTTCGTGCATGGCCTCGCGGCCGTTGGCGGGGTCCATCTGATACGTGCGGCGGTCGCCGAACTGCGGCGTCGATTCGGCGGCCTCGCGGAACGGTCCATAAAATACCGAGGCGAACTTCGCGGCATAGGCGAGAATCGGACTGTTCTGAAACCCGTTCGCGTCGAGCGCCTGGCGGATCGCCGCCACGCGGCCGTCCATCATGTCGGAAGGCGCGACGATGTCGGCCCCGGCGCGCGCGTGCGATACGGCGGTCTTCGCCAGCCATTCGAGAGTCGAATCGTTATCGACATCGTTGCCCACGATCACTTGCCGCAATGGCCGTGGCTGGTGTACTCGCAATTGCAGACGTCGGTCATGACGAGCAGATCGGGCGTCGCGGCGCTTCACCGCGCGCACGGCCCGCTGCATGATGCCGTCGTCGGCGTAAGCGCCCGACGCGTGTTCGTCCTTCGTCTCCGGAATCCCGAACAAGATCACGCCGCCGATGCCCAGCGCGTGCGCGCCTTCGCATTCCTTGACCAGTTCGTCGACCGAAAGCTGGGAGTTGCCCGGGCATGGAGCCGATCGGCTTGCGCACGCCCTCGCCGGGACAAACGAACAGCGGCAGGACGAATTGCGAGGGCTCCAGATGGGTTTCGCGCACCAGGCGGCGCATCGATTCGGAGACGCGCAGCCGACGCTTGCGATGGTCGGGGAAAGACATACGATCTCATGATAGCCGCCATAGGGATATCGCCGCGACGGACTGGGGGAGTGGCGCGACGCCGGCTTTCCGATTCTTCTTATAAAGAAGTTGCCCTCGCCGGGGCAGTACAGCTACAACTGGAAGGCTGTTAACCGCTATTAATTCCCTCGGCTTTGGCTACCCAAGTGCATCTATACCGCCCGTGGGACGATTGGTTAGTTTCGAATCAACGATTTGCACGGAAGCGCCGGTAAATTTTGCTGGAACAGCGGGAAAGAGTTTTTACCGGGCCGCAACCGTGAAAATCGCAGTATTCGGAACAAAACAAGCATCTAATGTCTTAAAGCGACCCATCGGGCGTGCCCAAGCAAGCCTGCCGAACGTTTAGGGGGAAAAGAGGATTATGAAATCGACACTGTTTGTTACTGGCGCCATCGCCCTGAGTACTTTCACGACGGGTTGCGTGGCCACACATAAATACGTTGCGAAGACGATTGCTCCGGTGGAGCAGCGCGTCAGCGGAACGGAAAGCAAAAACACTGAACAGGACCAGAAGCTGACGACGCAGGCTGGCCAGATTGAGGCCACCGATCGGGATCTGTCGCGCACGAAAGAGCGCCTGACCGATACCGATGCGAAGGCCGTTGCCGCGGGCCAATCCGCGCAACGCGCCAACGATGCGGCCACGGCGGCCGATCATAAGGCTGACGGCGCGCAGCAGGCTGCCAACACCGCTCAGAGCTCCGCGATGAAGGTGCAGGGCAACGTCGACACGCTGGGCCACAACGTGGACGGCTTGATGAAGTATAAGATGGCCGGGTCGGGTGTGGTGTTGTTCGCCCTCGGTCAAAAGACGCTCACCGCGGACGCCAAGAGTGCCATCGACGACTTCTATAAGGGCGCCGACGGCAAGGGCCGCTTCGTGATCGAAGTGCAGGGTTTCACCGATAAGACCGGTGACCGCGCCATGAACGAAGCGCTCAGCCAGGAACGCGCCGAGGCGGTTGCCCGCTATTTGGCCAACGAACACAACGTCCCGCTGCACAACATCACCCTGTTGGGCTCCGGCGTTGCCACCGGCGACCAGAAGACGCGCGAAGAGCGCAAGCAGAGCCGCAAGGTTGAAGTCCGCTTGCTGGTGCCGGAAGTAGACAGCGTCACGGCCAGCAACTAACTCTTAGTCTTGTTCGATCACCCGGCCGGAAGGGTGACCCCGTTTCGCGAAGCTCTCGTACGGGGTCCACTTTCCGGCCGTTTGTTTTGGGAGAACTGCTTTTCTACGGAAAGCTTCCGGATAAATCCCGCGCCAGTAAATCCGCCCGCCGCGCCAGATTCACCGCCGTTACCAGATCCTTTTGCCGAGCCTGCTCCGCCTGCATCATGAAGATGCGGATGCGCTCCACCATCTCAGATTGCTGAGCATTCAGTCTGCGCCCCGCCGCCACCGCCAGCACTGTGCGGGCGCGCGACATGCTGTCCTCCAGTGCGCGATTGTAGTCACGTAACTGATCGGCTGTAAACATTTGGCCAATCCGCGGGCTGGTGGGCGGCGGCTCGGGGGCAGGCGGAGGCGGAGCCGGTTTCGGTGCAGCCACCACTACGGGACGCTTCGGCGGTTCGGGCGGCGGCGGGAGCACAGGAATTTCAGCCACCAGTTCTGGCGGCGCTTCAGCCGCTGTCTCTGCGTCGATATCGGGCGCTTCCGGCACCTGCGGCCACGGAGGCAGAACGAACGGAGGTTTCGGCGGTGCCGGCGGCGGCACAAACACACGTGCCTGCTGACGACGATGGCATGACGCGGCGAACATCGATGATATTGCGAGCAGTAGAATCAGGCTCAGACGCGCTCGCGCTTGTGCACCCACAGGTGTTGAGGACGGCGGCAAGGCCGAAGGCGCGCGCCATTCCGCGTCCGGATAAACCGGATGGAAATCGGCCGATCTCGAAATCGCGCTAAACATGCTGCACCACGGTTGCGGGAAATTTCAGCCGGAAAGTCGTACCGCGGCCAGTTTCACTCACGAACTCGACAGTACCATTGTGCAACTGTACGGCGCGGTACGTCATGGCGAGACCGATTCCGGAGCCGCGCTCCTTGGTCGTGAAATAAAGCTGAAAAACTTTGTCACGCAGCTCCGGCGGAATGCCGGGACCGTTGTCTTCAATCAGCAGACTAACGAATTCGCCCTCTTTTTCCACGGCGATCCGCAAGCGGCCGCCGCCCTTCATCGCCTCCAGCGCATTCG
This sequence comes from Terriglobia bacterium, assembly GCA_963699945.1. Lineage (GTDB taxonomy): Bacteria > Acidobacteriota > Terriglobia > Bryobacterales > Bryobacteraceae > Palsa-187. The sequence goes on along the minus strand of CAVOVW010000014.1, from coordinate 105,398 downwards.
TCACCAGGTTCAGCACTGCCTGCTGCAGCATGTCGGCGTCGCCGCGCATGGTCGCGGCCTCTAACGTGCCTTCGCACGTGAAGTTTACACCGTTGCGCTCCGCATGGGGTTTCATCAGCTGCGCCACTTCGCCCACCAGCGCGGCCAGATCGATTTCTTCGAAGTGCACTTTCACGGGCCGTGAAAAATCCAGAAATGTTTTCACTACGCGATCCAGACGGTGGACCTCTCGCGACAGAATATCGATCTCGGGAATCAATTCCTCTTCCGGAGCGCCGGAACTGGCGCGCGCTTTCAGCAGATCCAGCCGCAGCACGATCGCATTCAGAGGATTCTTGATTTCGTGCGCCACGCCACCCATGATCTGGCTGATGGCAGCCAGGCGCGAAGCCACGTCCAGTTCGTTGGCTACGCGCTCCAGTTTTTCCTCCACGCTGGGTCGCTGCTTGATAATTTCCTTGGCGCCGCTGTATTGCTGGCCCAGCAAATTTAATTTGCTTTCCAAGGCAGCGAACTCGCGAGGACCTTGAGGCGCCCTCGCTTCGCTGCTGCGAAACGTGCCCTGTGAAATGCGATCGATCATGGCATCGATGCGCATCAGCGGACGCAGCACCGTCCAGTTGGTCAGCATCGTGGTGATCAGCAGGCAGGGCAGCAGCGCCAGCGCGGACACTTCCGCCAGCCGCTCCATTTCGGCCAGCACCCTCGGACGCAGGAACACAGTCGAGGCCACCACCTGGATCGTGAATAGCGGCGCGGCTTGTCCTTCAATCCCCAGCGGGACGGCCACCTGATAATCGCGGCTGCGCGTGGTTAAATCCACCAGCCGTCGGTAAAAAGGCAGCGCCTGCCATTCGGCGAACGTGCGGGCGATGCTCAGGTCGGAGCCAATTCGCGACGGATTGGACGACGCCAAAATTTTCCCTCCCGAATCCACGATGTTAATCTCCAGCAGCGCGGGCGAAATCGCCATGGTGCGCTCCAGCATGGAGGTGATATCCGGATCGCTGCTCACCACGGCGGTCCATTCGGCCTTCGCGCTTTCCGGATCCGGCGGCTGCGGCTGCACGGCAGGCGAGTGGCGATTCAGGCGATCCAGAACGAACGCGTTCAACTGCTGGCTGGCCTGCGAGCTGCGCTCGATTGCTTCCGTGGACAACGAATTGACCAGACTATCGAGATAGAGCGCGGAAAGGGCGAAGGACACCACGGTGACAACCAGAACGATCAAAATCACCAGCCGAATCCGCAGCGACATAGAAACGCCCTATTCTGCTGGGCCTCCCTGTGAGTCGTAATCCTTCAGCTTGTTGAACAGCGTTTTCTGGCTGATGCCCAGGATCTCTGCGGCGCGCGTTTTGTTGTTCTTGGTCTGCTCCAGCGTCAGCTCGATCAAGGCGCGTTCGGCTTGCTCCACTGTGGTGCCGACGGCCAGCCTCAGTTCCAATCCGTCACCTGTCGCAGGAGTCGAATGTACCGCCGACGCGATGCCGCTTACGGCCGAAGGCAAATGCTCCGGACGAATGGTTCCTTCGCCGGCCAGAATCGCCGCGCGCTCTACGACGTTGCGTAGCTCGCGAATATTCCCCGGCCAGTTATGCGCCATCAGACGTGCGACGGTTTCGGGCGATGCGTCGGTAGCCTTCGTTCCATGCTTGCGATTCACGGATTCCAGCAGCGCGGCCAGCAGCACCGGAATATCTTCCTTGCGATCTCGCAGCGCTGGCATCGGAATAGGAAATACGTTCAGGCGATAGAACAGGTCTTCCCGGAAACGGCCGTCGCGGATCGCGGCTTCCAGTGGCGAGTTGGTAGACGCAATCACCCGCACGTCTAACTGAATTTCTGCTTTCCCACCCAGCCGCCGCACGCGCTGGTCCTCCAAAACGCGCAGCAGCTTCGCCTGCGTCGCCGCCGGCATGTCGCCAATTTCGTCCAGCAGCACAGTCCCGTTCTGCGCCAGCTCGAAACATCCGGCGCGGCGCTCCACGGCTCCTGTGAAGGCGCCTTTCTCGTGGCCGAACAGCTCGCTTTCCATCAGCGTATCCGGCATGGCGGCGCAATTGATCGCCACGAACGGATTCGCGGCGCGCGGGCTCAGCGCATGAATCGCGCGTGCCGCCAGTTCCTTGCCTGTTCCGCTCTCGCCCGTGATCAACACGGCGGCGCGGCTGGGCGCCACCTGCTGAATCAGCGTGAACACTTCCTGCATTTTTTTCGACGTGCCTGTCATCTCGCCCAGCACGCCGTGATAGACAAGTTCGCGATGCAGCAGCTCTGTTTGTTCCGTTAGCCGGCTTTGAGAAGCCCCGCGCTCAATCAGCATGCGCAGAGCCTGCGATTGCACGGGCTTTTCCAGAAACCAGAATGCTCCCAGATCGTGCACCGTCGCGACGGCCGTCTCCAGATTGCCGAACGCTGTTTGCACAATCGTCGCTACGGGATTGCCGTCGTCCTTCAGCTTGCGCAAAAGCTCATGCCCCGTCATGCGCGGCATGTTCAAATCCGTGACGATCACGTGCGCGGGAAACGACACCAGCTTCTCCAGCGCTTCCTGGCCGTCCGCCGCGGTTTCGACGGAATACCCCCACAGCTGTATCATGCTGGCGAGTGCGGTCCGCTGGCTCTCTTCGTCGTCCACTACTAAAACCCGTATAACTGCTCGTTCCGTGTGCATGAGGCCTTCTTTCTATTGTGACAACCTCGGGGCCTCCAGAGCTAGCCAGTCCGTCAATTTAGTACTGGTCGCCCAAAATACCCGGGATTTGAGGCATCATATACCCAAGGAGAACGGGGATGGTTAACATCTGGAAGTGTGTAGTAGTGTCTACTCTGGCCGCAACTGCGGCCTTGGCGCAGGCTCCGCCGCAGGAAAGGCGCGCGGCGTTGGCTGGCGGAAACCCGAACGGTCCCGGCAAATGCACGATCGAAATCGTGGCAGATCTATCGGCTGAAGTCGAAATTCGCGGCGACCGCGCGGTCCTGCGAACGACCGGCGGCTATCAGGCTCAGTGGAGGCGGTTTCAATGTAACGTGCCTCTGCCCGAAAATCCTGTTAATTTTCGCTTCGAAGGCATTGATGGCCGCGGCAGCCAGCAACTGAGACAGGCCGCCGGCGCGGGACGGCCCGCGATTATTCACATCGACGATCCCCGGCCGGGAACCGAGGGCTACACGTTCGACATTATTTGGAACGGCGCTGCCGGTCCGCCTCCGCCTCCTCCGCCCATCTTCAACGGCCGCGGCGGAGATCGGCGCGACGGAGACAGGCGTGATCGTGTTCCGCCGCCCTTCCGGGCTGACGACGCGATCCGCGCCTGCCAGGACGCCGTAATCGATCAGGCAGCTCGCCGCAATCAACTGCGGGGCTTCACGTTTCGCGGCACGAGGATCGACGACGGACCGGGCCGCAACGATTGGGTCATCGGATTCTTCGACGTGCACCGTGGTCGCGATGTCGATGCTTACCGCTTTTCATGCTCGGTGGATTTTGGCGGCCGCCGTGTGCGGTCTGTCGATTTCGATCGCGTCAATGATCACCGGCGATAAACGAAAAATATTCTTCCACGGCCGCCTTCGTTCACACAACCGGAAAGCCCCATGCGTCAGCGTGGGGCTACTTCGAATTCTCGCAGCGCCACGGGCTGATTTAGAGCACGTCCGCGAACCCACGCTTCAAGTGTCGGAAAAACAGCCCGCCGACGACGAACACGCCGATGGAATAGGCCGCCAGCACAGCGATTTCCTGCCACTCCGGCCACGTCGTCAGGAACAGCCGATCCCGATACGCGCGCACGATCCACGACATAGGGTTCCACAAAATCACGGCGCGGAAGCGGGCGGGCACCTGCTGCTCATTGATCATGATCGGCGTGATCCAGAACCACAGCGTCATCACGACGGCCAGGATTTGCGCCGTGTCGCGCAAGTAAACATTCAGGCTGGCGGCGATCCATCCGACGCCCACACCCAGTAGCCCTATGAACAGCATGTAAAGCGGCAGCATCAGCACCATCGGGCTGACTGTCTTCAAAGTGAACGCCGTGGCGCCGATCAACAGCGCCAGTGCGATCAAGTGTTGAATCAGCGTCGAAAGAAAAATCGACACGGGGACCACTTCGGCCGGAAACACGGTTTTGGTGATGAGGTTGGAATGTTCCACCATGCTCCCCGCGGAGCGTGTCACCGTTTCGCTGAAGAGCAGCCACGGCAGCACGCCGCAGAAAAGATACATCGTATAATTCTGCGTCACGGCGTTGGGAGGCAGTTTCACTTTCAGGCACACCTGAAACACAAAGATGTAGCTCGCCAGCAGCACCAGCGGATGCACCACGCCCCACAACCAGCCGGCGGCGGAGCCGATATAGCGCTGCTGGAAGTCGCGCTGTACCAGCTGCGCCAGCAGCGCGCGCCGCTCGACAAGGTTGCGCACGAAGTGCCGGCCAGGAATTCGGTTCACGATAAGAGTGTAAACTGATCGTGTGCGCTCTGTCCTCGCCGCGGCCTTAGTTTTGGCCACCATGCCTTCCAGCCCCGCGGCGGAGCTCTTCGGATGGGATAGGCTGATCTACACAGTGGAGTGGCGCCTGGTCCGCTCCGGCACCGTGACCATCGAGCCCGGTCTTTCCGAAGGGCACGTTCATTTGGAATCGGCGGGGCTGCTCTCGGCGCTTTTCAAAGTAGAAGACAAATACACCATTCACTACGACGCGAATTCCTGCGCCGCGAATAGCACGTTCGACACAGTAGAAGGCAAACATCATCGCGAGACCGTCGTGACCTTTGACCGCGATCAGCACCGCGCCAGCTACGTGCAGCGCGACCTGGTCAACAATTCCGTCATGCGCAGCGGCCAGACGGACATTCCCGATTGCCCGCACGATCTGCTGGCCGGTTTGACCATGCTGCGCGGGAATCACCTGGACGTCGGACAATCGACGGTTATCGTTCTAAGCGACGGACGCCGCACGGGCAACGTCAAGCTGGAGGCGCAAGCGCGCGAAGAGATCACCACGCCCGCCGGTACTTTCAAGACCATCCGCTATGAGGCCGACATTTTGAACGGCGTCATCTATGCGCGCAAAGGCCGAGCGTTCATCTGGGCCACGGACGATGCGGACCGCATGCCCGTCGAAATTAAACTCAGGATGGCTTTCCCCATCGGCACCGTGACGCTGGATCTCGAAAAACCACAGGGCTCCGCCGAGGTAAGCAAGTGACGCGTCTTCGCCCGATTGCTTTATCTCTCAGCTTATTGTTGCCGCCGTTGTGCCTGGTCGCCCTGCCTATAGCCGCGCAGACAGCGCCGCCGAAGACGGCGCTGATGAATAACAGCGACGTGTCGCAACTGTGCGGGCGGCTCGCCGAGTTGATGGAAGCGGAAGGCGTGGCGATTCCCGGCCTCGATCGGGCGGCCGCGCCCGTGACCGAAGCCGTGCGCCAGAATTGCATGCAACTGCAGTTACAGCCGGCCAGGGCGTCGCACACGTATTCGCTAGTGGCGAATCTGCGGGCTTACCTTGCGCTGGTGGACGCCTTGCCCAAGCCGTTCCCATTTCCCGAGGCAGGCGAGCGCCAGCTAACCGAGCTTCGCAACGACGCCGCGCGCCTGGATTCGCATTTTCGCGCGCTGGCTGCATCCCTGGACGATCGCCTGGTGAGTCCCGATCCCGCCAACCTCGAGCGCTACGCCGACGCGAATCGCAGGATCGCCGCACCGAACGCGGCTAATCCGCGCGTGGTATTTTTCGGCGATTCCATCACCGATTTCTGGCGCCTCAACGAGTATTTTCCGAACAAGGATTACATCAATCGCGGCATCGCCGGTCAAACTACCGGGCAGATGCTGCAGCGGTTTATGTCCGACGTGGTGGCGCTGCGCCCGCAAGCGGTTTTGATCCTGGCGGGCACCAACGATCTGGCTCGCGGCGTTTCTCCCGCCGCTATCGAAAACAATTACCTCGCGCTAGCCACGCTGGCGTCCGCCCGGGGGATTAAGTTGATCTTCGCCTCGGTAACGCCTGTCAGCGATTATCACAAGGACCAGAATCCGGCAAACGAGCGAATGCCCGGGCGTCCTCCGCAGCAGATTCGCGAGCTCAATGACTGGCTACGATCCTATTGCGGCAAGCAGAACTGCACGTACGTCGATTACTTTTCGGGACTGGTGGACACGAACGGACAACTGACTGCCGATATGGGCGACGACGGCCTGCATCCGAATTCCAAGGGCTATCGGGTGATGGCGCCACTGGCCGCGGCCGCCATTCAGAAGGCGGTCGGCGCGCAGAGGCCGGTCGCCCCGGCTGCTCCGCCGGCGGAAGTAGGCAAGTCCATTTCCGATGGGACGAAACCCAAAGGGCGCTGATACGCGTCTACTATAGAAAGCGCACATTCGCGTCTAGAATTAGAATTGAATGAGGAAAGGGAAGTGGCCGGAATAGCCCGCCACCGCGCCCCGGCCTGACGTATGAAACGTGTATTCCGCCAGTCATGTTTAGTATTCGTGCTCGCCGGAGCTCTGCAAGCCCAGGCGAAATTGACCAGCGAGCAACTGGTCAGCTTCATCAAGTCGTCCATCCAGCTGAAGCACGACGATATCAAGGTTGCCGAATACATCAAGAAGATCCGGCTATCTGACAAGCTGGACGCGAAGACCGTAGAGACGCTGCAAGGGCTGGGCGCCGGTCCGCGAACGGTCGCGGCCCTCAAAGGCCTGATGACCGAATCGGCCTCGCTGGCCGAAGCCCCGCCGCCTCCTCCCAAGCCGATTTATGTGCCGCCGCCGCCGCCGGATTCGATCGCGCAGGCGCAAATCCTGCAGGAGATCACCGAAAAGGCCATCAATTACAGCCGCAATCTGCCGAACTTCCTTTGCCTTCAGGTGACGCGCCGTTATGCGGATCAAGGCTCGCAGGGAAGTTTTCGGTTACTCGATACGATCGCCGAACGGCTGACATACTTCGAGCAAAAAGAAAATTACCAGGTGATCTCCAAGGACGGAATCCCAACGACCGGCATGAAACACGACCAACTGGGTGGCGCGAGTTCGTCAGGCGAGTTCGGCAGCATGCTGCTTGAGATCTTCGAGCCTTCCTCGCGCACCAGCTTCGAATGGGAGCGCTGGGCCACGTTGCGCGGCCATCGCATGCATGTCTATTCCTTCCGCGTGCCTCAGGAAACGTCGAAATACAACATCATTGCCGAGACCGTGAAGCGCGAGATCGTGGTGGGATACCACGGTCTGATTTACGCCGATCGTGACACCAAGCAGGTGATGAGGATCACGATGTCCGCCGACGATATCCCGCCGGATTTTCCGGTACAGGAAGTGGATCTCGATTTGAACTACGACATGATCAAGATCGCCGATCAGGAATTTCTGCTTCCCTTGAAGTCTGAGCTGCATTCCAAGGATGGCCGTTACCTCACGAAGAACGAAACCGAGTTCCGCAACTATAACAAGTACGGAACCGAGAGCAGCATCACGTTCGATGTGCCGGACGCGCTGCCTGCCGATCAGACTCAGGAGCAGCCCCTCCAGCCGGCAGCACCGCCGCCCGCGAAATAGCGGGAGCCTTGTCTTACTCTTTCGGCAAAGGTTTGCCGCCGTCGCCGCTGCCCTTCAACTGCGGCGTGCCCAACAGCGACGCCGGTACGAACACGATGCCGCTCGCATTGCCTTTATCGTCCGCCGTAATCACCGTCGCCAGGCGAACCATCCGCTTTTGCGACGCGAAATACCGTTCCATGGCGCGCGTGTACAGCGCGATCGCTTTTTGCGTGCGCGGCAGCTCGCGTGTATATAACGGATCGATGCCGTGCAGATACGCCCACACGTCTTCGGCATCCACATCCGGAATCTGGATGGATGCGGCCAATAAAGGCAGCTCGTCGGAGATAGTGAACTCCAGCTCCACCGAACGCGCGCTGCTCAGCGACTCGTACTGATAGCCCACGTTCTTTACCAAGCCCGAATCCGCAATGCGTTGCGCCGCGCGCCGGACGGCGGCTTCGTTCACCTTCATGCCGGGGCGCAGTCCCGATAGATACTGAACCGACGGCGCCGCCAGGCGCGAACCTTTCACCGTCAGCCGTTCGATGGTTACGATCTCGTCGCCACCGGAAGCGGCCGCGCTCACGGTGGCGGAACCGCCTGCGGGCGGCAATCCCGCCTGCGCGAACAGCGCCCATGCAAGGCTGATGACGGCGGTGGTCGGAACCATTCATTTATAGTCTACGACTGGCCGAGCCCTTTATAGCCCAGGTCTTTATAATCGATGACCGCTCACTTCGCGGTTCGCAAATCATAAACGTAGATCGAATAGCCGACGCGCGCCGTGGGCTGCCGTTCGCGCAGCCATGCGAATGAGTCATCGGCAAGGTACACGCCTTCCAGAAGCGTGGCGCTCACCGCCAGCACGCAATGGCGCGACATAGCCTCGGCCTCCGCTCTGTCGTTTGCCAACCAGTCGAACGACACACGATTGTACGTGAGGTCCGCGGTGCCGAAATAGGCAATGCACACGCGGGGGATCGCGTGCTGATCCATGTAACGTTTCAACTTCTTGACGTCCTGTCCCCAATCCAGATTGGAATCCACCAGAAGGCTGGGTCCGTTGGACGGCCCACCGGAAAGCACGTTGAAAAACGCAAGGTAGTGCGGATAGATGGCGAGCGATTCCACCAGCAGCGCCGCGCCCAGCACACCCAGCACCACCGCCTTACGTTTTCCGTTCCATGCTGCGAGCGTCGCGCCCACCAGCACGAACAGGAAAGGGTAAATCGGAAGCAGGTGCCGGAGACCGATGTTGATGTGCGACGTCATGGCGGTCGCCATATAAATCGCCATCGGCAGCAGCAGCGCCAGCGTGAGAAAATTCGGACGCCGCCACTTCATTAATCCCAGCACCAGCGCCAGTCCGATCGCCGCCAGCGTGGCCGTCGGCGTTTTCACGATGAACGCCGCGGGAAAATAGTACCACCAGCCGGTTAGCGAAAGCTCCCCGAACAGAAACGCCGGCTGCCCGCTCTTGTCCTCCGCCGCCAGCTGCGCCAATCCCAAAAACAAGGAATGATCCCGCCAGCCCAGGCGGCTTCCTATCCACGCCAACGCGTCGCCGGCGAACGTGTCGCGCCGGATCACCATTCGTAAAGGCTGCCAATCGGCGTGTACCAGGCGCCCATTGTGGCTCATAGGAATCAGCTTCGGCGCCTCGGGAGCATAAAAGCACAGCACCACAACCGCCGCGATCGCCGTCGATGCGGCCCATGCGCGCACCCCGCGCCAGCGCAGGCGAAGACCTAGCAGCAGCAGGGTGGGGAACAGGAACACGGCGGAGAATTTGCAGGCAGTTGCCAGTCCCAGCGCCACGCCCGTCGCCACAAGGGCCGTCGCGCGCGGCCGCTCCACATAAGACACCCACGCGATCACGCATAAAAAACTCAACAGCGCGAAAAGCACGTCGCTCTTTATATATCTTCCATGGGCGATCATCGTCGGATCGAACACGAACAGCGCCAGAGCGATGATCGCAGCCACCGTGCCGAACTTGCGCCGCGTCCACCACGCCAGCAGCAATGCGAAGGCGCACGTGATCGCGATGCTGGTCAGGCGCCCCGCGAACAGCAGCGCATCCGCCGGCACGCGATTGCTATAGACAAAGTTCTGCCCAAACCCCAGTTCATCGTTGGGCGCATTATCCGGCAGAGTGGTGTTCATCGCCAATAGCGGCAGCGCAGCCAGCATTTCCGCCAGCGGCGGATGCTCCAGGTGAAAATGCAGGTCGCCGGTTTTCAGGTAGTGGTAGCCGGTGGCGAGCTCAATCGCTTCGTCCCACGTTTGCGATTCCTGCCGGATGGAAGCCACCTGCACAACGGCAAGCACGGCGATGAGTGCCGCCACCGCCGGCCAGAACCAGCGTGGCCTTGCGACTGCGCCGGCCGTCGTGTGGCTGAACGCTGACATCCCCGGTCGCTCTACTATACTCGTTTTCATTTACCCGGGGAGGGCAACAAGAGGTAGGGGAAAAACAAAAAAGGGAAGCAACCGGAAGCCTCGATTTTCACAAAGCTTCTGATTGCTTCCCGGCGGGTGCTAAAAACGCGAAAACCGGGCCTGGTAGATTCGCGCGCAGCGCCGTGATCTAGTGCCTAAAATCGCGGTCGTGGTCGCGGTCCCAGCGATGGTCGTGCTCGAAGCGGCCGTGGTCGCCTTCCCAGTAGCCTTCGAAAAAGCGCTGGCCGTCGTGATGCGGAGCCACCCAGTGCGCACCCTCGTACGGCGGACGCGTCCAATAGCCGTCGTGCCACTTATAGCGGCTTCCGTTCGCATACCAGTAACCGTCTATCCACTCGTAACCAGGGCCCGGCGCAACCGGGTGAACACGTACCACACGCGGCCGTGGCGGCGGCCCAATCCGAATCCCGATACCAACCTGCCCGAACGACAACGTACAACCCAGTAACAACAAACCTAATACTTTCTTCATGAAAATCCCCCTGTCTGGGCTGTAGCATCTGGAGGACCAACCCACAATCACCAAGCTCGCGTTCTCTTGAATCAGCGGCCCGTGCTTGATGCAAGTACTTGTGAACACTCATTCAAAGACGACACCGTAGTGCGCCTTCAACGCCGCGTCACAGCCGCCAACCGAGATAGGCCCGCGCCGCCGCCTTGCACATTGCAGCCGGTAAGTTTTTACGCCGTGCCGCAAAACCGTCCGTTATAGATTAGACGTGGGCGGAAGACGGATCGGAAGTTTGTATCTTTTGTCCATCAGTGTACTCTCGAAAGAGGCGTACTCCCGAAAGCGTGTTGGCGTTCAAGACGGGGTGCCGCTATGCCGCTGCTGGCGGCCGGGTTTCAGATCCTGGAACAAGATGCGCAGGTGCGCGATGATTTTGGGAAAGCGGGCGCCAACTGACAGTTCGCGCACTCGCATCAAAGGGTGAGACTAATTTCTGGAGCGGGAGACGGGAATCGGACCCGCGACCAACAGCTTGGAAGGCTGTGACTCTACCACTGAGTTACTCCCGCTCTTAGATTTCATTTTACATGGCGCGAACCGCCGTTTCAAAATCAAAACGCTTTCGACGGACGCCTTTCTGCAGCAACCGCCCCCGGACCGCCGAATTAGTATATGTCTTGACAGGCATATACACAATGGAGTATATAAAGAGAGTGGATTCCGTATTCGAAATCATAGCCGAGCCGAACCGCCGCGCGATCCTGAGCCTTCTGGTTTCCTCGCCGCAATCGGTGGGGGATATGGAGCGTCAACTTCGCATGGCGCAGCCGGCCGTCTCAAAGCACCTCAGGGTGCTGCGCGATGCCGGTTTCGTGGAAGCTACGGTCGACGCGCAACGCCGTCTCTACCGGCTGAAACCGGAGCCGTTCCGGGAAGTGGATGCCTGGCTCGCTCCATTCCGCCGGTTCTGGTCGGCCCACCTGGACGCGCTGGAGCGCCATCTGGACCGCATGGATCGTGCGGGGCTTCCGCATAGAGACCTTCGTCGCGGAACGAAAACGAAAACGTGGAGAAAAAAATGAACGATCGCGAGCAATACATGCCCGGCCCTGCCAGCGGCGCGCAAGTGCAAAAGGATGGCGAGAACTGGACGCTGGTTCTGGTGAGAGATCTCCGCCATTCCCCGGAAAAGGTGTGGCAGGCGCTTACGGACCCGGCGGAGCTCGTCGAATGGGCGCCCTTCGACGCGGATCACAGCCTGGGCGTAGCAGGAACCAAAGTGAAGCTGACTACGGTGGGAGCGCCTGCGGCGCACGTCACAGAAACCACCGTGACGCGGGCCGATGCTCCCAAGCTGCTGGAATATAAATGGGGCGGTCAGGATATCCGGTGGCAACTGGAAGCCCAGGGCAGCGGCACACGCCTGACTCTGTGGCACAACATCGATCGCCGCTTCATCTCCATGGGCGCAGCCGGCTGGCACATTTGTTTCGACGTGCTGGATCGCCTGCTCAATGGAACGCCCATCGGTCGCATCGTCGCCGGTGACGCGATGAAGTTCGGCGGCTGGCAGCGGTTGAACGCGGAATACGCCCAACAGTTCGGCGTCGAAGCCCCCAGCTGGCCGGTAAAATAGTGCTGCATCCCGACCGGGGCTAGCCCCATCCGTCAGGATGAGGATTACAATTCATTGAATTTGAATCCCCGGTCTTACGGCCGGACTGGCCCGAACCGCCTGCATTAGAGCCTGCGTTAAAGAAAGACCCGCACATGAAAAAATCCGCCGCCGTGGAACCTGCCTCCGCATTGATCGACGAGAGAATTCGCGAACTGGACGACTGGCGCGGCAAGACGCTCGCAAACGTGCGCGCGCTCATCCACGCGGCAGACCCTGAGATTGTCGAAGAGTGGAAATGGATGGGGACGCCCGTCTTCTCGCACGGCGGCATCGTATGCACCGGTGAGAGTTACAAAACCGTCGTTAAGCTGACTTTCGCCAAGGGAGCCTCGTTGCCGGATCCCGCGCATCTCTTCAACTCCAGCCTGGACGGCAACGTCCGGCGCGCCATCGACATTCATGAGGGTGAAAAGATCAATGAAGCGAGCCTTAAAGAATCTCATTCGCGCCGCCGTCGCTTTCAACCTCGGCGCGGACAAAGCCAAAGCCAAGGCCAAAGTGAAACCCGAGCCCATAACCAAAACCAAGCCGCATAAATAAGCCGCGATTCCGGAACCGGTGTGATACTCTTTCCATACCGCGCCGCTCAAGCGCACGATTACAGGAGAATAAACACCATGCGATTTCTGATGAAAGTTTCCATGCCCGTCGAAGCCGGCAATGCCGTGGCCAAGGGCGGTTTTGATGTGCTCTCGAAAATTCTCGCGGAGTTGAAACCCGAAGCGGCCTACTTCATCGCGGACGGCGGCAAGCGCACCGGCATCATCATTGTGAACATGGATGACGCATCGCAGATACCCGCCATCGCCGAGCCTTTTTTCCTGGGGCTGAACGCCAGCATCGAAATCACGCCCGCCATGGTCGCGGCGGATTTGCAAAAGGCCGGGCCTGCGATCGGAAAAGCCGTCAAAAAATATGCCCGTTAGCCGGGACTTCCGCCCGGCGTTTTCGCCGCTTCCCCCCAGCGCTGAAAACAAATCGCGCAGGATTTCGCTTCAACCTTAGAACCTAAGTACGATTGAACTACATCATCTGGCGGTGTAGTGTTGGCCTATGGATACTTTGAGCGCAAGCAACTCGGAGCTTCTGGTTGGACATGTGGACCGGCGCAGGGAGCCTCGCGATGGGGCAAACATCCGCGCAAGGCTCAAGAGTTTAGACCCGGTGACATCCATCGGCCCGTCGACCGTGGTGCAGGTCGTCGAGGTCTCGCGCCATGGTTTGAAAATGTTTGTTACGCGCCCCTACCTCCCCAACTCCCTCGTGCAACTCACGATGTTCCATGAGGTCATCAACGGCAAGGTCCGGCACTGCACCGCGGTCCACGGAGGATTCCACGTGGGAATCCAGACGGCAAAGCTGGGATTCTAGATCCGGCCGCGTTCTCAGGCGGCAGCGCCGCGAACTTAGCCAACGACACTTGTTATTCTTCCTGCCGCGAGCCTCGAGGAATATGCGCGTTGTTCGTCTATCGCGGTTTTTCCCGACAAGTCTCCATCCGAGTGATCCCCTTGACGCCGGCCGACGGCAAAGCCAGCCAGCGTGCAAAAACTCAAATCAAGAAGCGCGTTAAGTAGAAAAAGGTGCCGGCCTGTGTCAATGCCGTCGAACATCACCACCCCCACCGCCGTAACGATCATGGAAGTCATTATTCCGGCGAGCAAGTAAGCGCGCGCGCGTCGGTCGGGACGTGTCTTGCGAGCGAGGGTCCATGCGGCTATCGAAAGCCCCGGCACATACAACCCATAGAGCCAGCCCCTGTTTCCGAAAAGCAATGCCTTGAATATGCTCCAGAAATCCATGAACTGGCTTTGCGACGCAGGCTCGTGCCCCGCGCCGATTTCGTAATTGCCCAGTCGATACTCCCGGTTCCCAATCTCCATTCTGACGCGCTGCAAGCCGCCTTCGTCGAGAGCGTGATCCAATACCTGCATCATCACCGCCAGATGGCTGCCATAATAACGAACCAATTTCATGGCCGAGACCGTTTGGCCGAAGTCGTCAGCCTGGCGTGAATCTTGCATCGGCGAGTCCGGTAAAAAGGCATGTTGGCCGACGTAGCGAATCATCCCGGGCTTGATTCCGAGATTCGCAAGATCCGCCGCAGGCGTACGGGATCGCGGCAGGCTCTGATAAAAGAGCGCATTGTAATAATTGGTTCGGCAATACCATCGTGGAACCGATACGAACATCGCGACCGACGCGACCGCGATAGCCGATACCGCGACAATCCGGACCCCGACGGCCGGAAATCGCGCACGCCCAAATGCCGGTAGGAAGGCCGGGGCCATGAGGAGGCCAAGCACGGCATGTTGTGCTTTCGAAGTCACCAGCAGAATTACACAGACTGCCGCGACCAGATATTCCGCGGTGGATACCGCATTTCGCAGCACCAGCCGGCAAATGAAAACCGCACAAAAAAGAAGGCTGATGAAGGATGCTGTGTCGCTGTAAAAAGTGCTGAAAGTCGGCACATAAGTTGCCGTATCAAAGAACAAAAGCACCAGCGCAGGTAACAGAACGCGCGTGGCCGGACTCAGCTCGCGCGTGGAGACCTGGAGAAAGTGGAAGAATAGCAGGAACAGTGCCGCATAGATTGCGCCCAGAATCCGCAGATCGAAATCACCCGCCGGCAGGACTAACCGGCCAAGCCACACGGCCGCCTGTACGGGCAGCGCCGCTGACGATAGCAAGTGGCTGTCCCAGCAATATTTCGGGTTCGTGTGAAATCGAAAGCTGACGTAATCGAAAAGCGGATGATGCTCCTGCCCAAGGCAGAACTGGCCCATCAGTTTCGGGAAATCGTTGTTGTCGGCCACCCCGAGAGTTGGCGGCACAAACAACTGAAATACAAGCAGCGCCCCACAAAGTAACAGCATTCCCGATGCATAAAAGCGCTTCAACGGCATCTCCGCCGATATTACCATGTGCCTCTCGGGTCCTTTTCAACAAGCGGAAAACCTCATGGCGGAAATTTCTCAGTTCTTGAAAGCGGGCTACTGGCCTCGCAGCGCCTCGGCGACCCGCTCGTAGGTAGTCTCCAACGCCTCCGGCAGCACGCGCGTCTCACCGATCGTCGTGACGAAGCTCGTGCCGCCATGCCTGCGCGGAAAAGCGGCGCCCCCCTACTGCGCGGTAGCCGGTGGAATGGTACGCTCGAACTCATGTTGACCGCTCGGTGCTTTCTTTCCTGTGCGCTGGTGAGTGCCGGCCTCGTCGCACGCCGCGCCGCTCTCTATCGCCAAGCAAGGCTTCTTCTACGCAGGTGGGCACGACGGCGTGGACGCGATGTTCGTCCAGTATCAGGTCCCTTCGAATCGGACTGCTCCGTGGCCTGTCGTCATGATTCACGGTCAATATCAGAACGGCAGCAATTTTCTAGGTACACCGGACGACCGCGCCGGCTGGGCCGATTATTTTCTCAGCCGCGGATTCGCCGTCTATGTCGTCGATCAGGTGGCTCGAGCGCGCTCGCCATGGAGCGCGTCCGTCGACGGACCTCTAACCATCGCCACCGTCGATACGCTGGAGCGTCAATTCACTGGCATCGAGAAATTCAACCTATGGCCCCAGGCGCATTTGCACACGCAATGGCCCGGAATGGGGCTTCGTGGCGATCCCGTGTTCGAACAATTCCGTGCCTCGCAAAGTGCATCGCTCCCGACCGATTCGCCCCGCATGGATCAAATCAATCGTGCCGCTGCCGTTGCATTGCTTCAGAAGATCGGTCCGGCGATCGTGCTCACCCATTCGCGTTCCGGCACGTTCGGATGGGAGATCGCGGACGACGTGCCCAACCTGGTGCGCGCGATCGTCGCCGTTGAACCGGCCGGCCCGCCGTTCTACAACGAAGCTCCCACGGCGACTAACCCTCCGGTGGTCACGCGTCAGTTCGGAATCACGCTCGACAAACTGACGTATGATCCACCGGTTTCTTTCCACCGCCGATCTCGCCCCGAAACACGAAGCCGCACCGCAATCGCCGGATCTCGTCGCCTGCTGGCTTCCGGCGACTCCTCACAAGCTGCCACGCCTCGCCGGCATTCCGATTCTGATCGTCACGGGCGAAGCCTCGTATCACGCAGCTTACGACCACTGCACCTCGCGTTTCCTCACCCAGGCCGGCGTGGCCAACGATTTCGTCCCTCTCGCATCAAAAGGAATTCATGGCAATGGTCACATGATGATGCTCGAGAAAAACAACACGCAAATCGCCGCGCTGATCGCGGATTGGATTACGGAGAAGATGAAAGACAGAAGTAAGCGATAACGTCTTTTTCGTGCAAGGCTTGGTTAGGAGGCTAAGGAGCTGAGCTGTGAATTATATCCGTGCCTGAAATCTAGTTGCAATCGCTACGACGCCGCTTGTACGGGTCGAGGGCTGCGCAATATTTTGTCCAGGGACGCTGCGTCGTGCCGTGCCCGCTTGCTCTTATCAACCTGGGGACTGCAAGCTCTGGCACCGGTAGCGCCCGCTTTGCATTTCTGCTAGAGTGCCCCGGCCTATTTCGGGAGCGCCAAGGGTTCCGCGAACCTACGTATTTCTCGCAATCGGAGTCTCGACGCACCATTCATTTCAGATTGGCGACCTGGCTCTGATATGGCGCTGCACCCGCACGTGCTGTTCGTGAACGCCGGATGGGCAGCAGCAATTCTCCTGCGCACTCGCTCAAGTGTGGAAAACGAGGCCTAGGTTCGGAACCAGCTTGTTTGTACATTGGCATTCTTTGCATGGCCGCGTGGTATGCGCGTAGGGATTACCGTAACTTCCCGTGATCACCGGGCTTTCTCCCGCAGCGCCTCGGACCACCCGCTGGTACGTCGTCTCCAGCGCCTCCGGCAGCACGCGTGTTTCACCTATCGTCGTAACGAAGCTCGTGTCACCGTGCCAACGCGGCATAACGTGCATATGGATGTGGCCGGCGATCCCCGCGCCCGCGGCTTGGCCGATATTAAATCCCAGGTTGAATCCGCCCGCGTGATAAATCCGCCGCAGCGCGCCTTCCGTGCGCTGCGCCAGCCGGATCAATTCCTCCATCGTCGCGGTATGAGCTTCCTCCAAGGTCGACACATGCTCATACGGCGCGATCAGCAGATGGCCGGTCGTGTACGGAAACCGGTTCAGCATTACGAAATTTCGCTCCGCGCGCAGCACGATGTAGTTGCCTGGATCATCGTTTTGGGCTGCCACGCGGCAGAACAGGCACGGATCGCCGCTTTCGGGAACCTCTGCCCCCGACGTCACATATCGATACCGCCAGGGACTCCACAGATAATCCATTTTTAGCCTGACGCTTCGCTATGGTTGATCGCTGCTTTGCTGCTGCCTGAAAATCGCGATGGGAAGAAAACGCCGCTGAGAAACCGCTTAGGCGCTGGGCGGCGGAGGCGTGGCCTCGCCGTCGCGGTTCACCAGGTCCTTCAATTCCTTGCTCGGTTTGAAGTAGGGGATGCGTTTGGCCGGTACATCCACCCGCGCGCCGGTCTTCGGATTCCGTCCGACGCGAGGCTGGCGTTTACGCGTGCGGAAACTGCCAAAGCCGCGGATTTCGATTTTGTCCCCGCCGCGCAAAGATTTCACCACACTATCGAAAATCGCTTCTACGATTACCTCGGAGTCCTTCCGGGTCATTTCCACGACGCGCGAAACTTCCTCAATCAGTTCGGCTTTGGTCATTTACCGGTCGTCTCCTTTTCCGCGTATGTTCATAGCTTCCTCTATTGTTACCCCAGCCGCGGCGGCTTGTCTCTGGTAATCTTCCAGGCGGGTCCGTTCCTCGTCGTCGGCGACGGCCCTCAGACTGAGCCCAATTTTCTTCTCGCCTTCATTCATTTTAATGATTTTAAAGTCGTATTCGTCGCCCATGGGCAGGGGAGCGTCCCCCGCATGTTCCGGCATCGGCGGAATTTCCGACTTGTGGCACAACCCTTCCACGCCCGGCGCAATCTCCACGAACACCCCGAACGGAGCCGCCCGGCATACCCGCCCGCGCACCAGATCGTTGACTTCGTGCGCCCGGAAGAAGCTCTCCCATGCATCCGGCTGCAATTGCTTAATGCCCAGCGAAAGCCTCCGGTTGGGAGCGTCGATGTTCAGGATCACCGCCTGCAGCACCTGCCCCTTCTTCAGCGCCTCCGACGGATGCTTCACGTGCTTGGTCCACGAAAGATCGGAAACGTGCACCAATCCGTCCACGCCTTCCTCGATTTCCAGGAACGCGCCGAAATCCGAAAGCTTGCGCACGCGCCCCTCCACCACGCTGCCGATGCTATAGCGCTCCGCCACCGTGGTCCACGGGTCCGCTTCCAGCTGCTTCATTCCCAGCGACACGCGCCGCTCGCGTGGCTTTACCTCCAGCACGACGGCTTCCACCTGGTCGCCGACCTTTACTACCTTGCTCGGATGCTTCATCCGGCGGCTCCAGGTCATCTCGGAAATGTGGATCAGACCCTCAACGCCGGGCTCGATCTCGACAAAAGCGCCGTAATCCGCGATGCTCATCACGCGGCCCACCACGCGGCTCTGCGGGGGATAGCGCTCTGACAGGGACTCCCACGGATCGGGATTCAGCTGCCGCATGCCCAGCGAAATGCGCTCTTTTTCGCGGTCGAACTTCAATACCTTTACGGAGATCTCATCGCCCGCGTGCAGTACTTCCGAAGGATGCGAAATCCGCCCGTGCGAAATATCGCTGATGTGCAGCAGTCCGTCAATGCCGCCCAGATCGACGAACGCGCCGTATTCCGTCAGGTTCTTCACCACGCCGGTGACCACCGCGCCCTCCGACAGCGTATCCAGCGCCACGCCGCGTCGCGATTTCACTTCGTCTTCCACCGCCAGCTTGCGCGAAACAACCACGTTGCCGCGGCGCCGATTCAGCTTGATGATCTTGACGGGAATATCCTGCCCGACGAATTGGTCCAGATCGTGAATCGGCCGCACATCCACTTGCGACCCGGGCATGAACGCCACCACGCCCACGTCCACCGTCAATCCGCCCTTGGTCCGTTCCAGCACGCGGCCGGACACAAGCAGTTGATCGCGCATCGCCTGATCCAGCGTGTCCCAGATGCGCAAGCGGCTGGCGCGAGAGAACGAAAGCAGCACGTAGCCTTCCGGCTGTTGCCCGTGCCTTTCGACCACAACGTCGATCGTATCGCCGGCTTTTACAGAGATGCTTCCATCGGGCTGCCGCAGCTGCTCAATCGGCACCAAGCCTTCCAGCTTCAGTCCGACATCGACGATCGCTTCGTGGGGAGTGACCTTAACTACATGGCCGTGGAGGACTTCACCCTCAGAAGGGGGGGCCAGATGCCCGTAGTCCTCAAGCAGGTGCTCGTAATCCTCAACGTCGGGTGGGGAGGGGAACCCGGGGTCTTTATCGTTTGCCGTGGCCACTGTCGAATCCTCGACAAATTAAGGAAAGCTCAAGTATTTCAGAACTATACCGGACAAATAGATGGTTGTCAACTCATGCGTGTTGAGCCGGATGCCCGCCCAATCGATCCAGAGCTGAGACTTCCGGATACAGTGAAGGCGTTAGAAATGAGGAGACCACAAATTTCCATTAGCGGCGGAGCACGCGCGGCGTGCGGCAAACGAAACGAAGCATCCGCCCAACCCCACCTGTCAAGGTGGGGACCAAAATTCCTTATGGAATTTGAACCCCCATCTCACGAGACTACGAGAGAAGCAGCGCCAAACGAAACGAAAGTGTATGGCCAACCTCACCTGTCAAACTAGGGATTACAATTCCTCATGGAATTTGAATTCCGAATCTCACGACTGGGGCTGGCCGGAGCGATCTGCATTAAATTTTTACGCACTCTGGTCAGCCGTAACCGGGTGAAGGACCCGCTTTTTCGCCGATAACCACGTCATCGCCACATCGATTTCGTCCGCGCTCAATCACTTCGCGCTTTCCCCAACCGCACATCCCACGACAGTCGCCTTATGTTTTAGCCAAGGAGTCCGAGCGTTCCTCCACCAGAGGGCCGGATCAACCAAGAGCTTTTTTCTAGATAAATTGCAGCGGGTTTGCGTATGGTGGAGATCGACCGATCTAAAATGGTCCGCGGCCGGACTGCGTTAATACCGGACAGCGCCATCGTTCGCGGCAAAAAACGATCCCGAGCCCAACGGGTAATAAAAGGCCTCGCGCCAGACGAGCATACTGGCGGTGCGCGGTTCACCTAAAACAACCGCTTCTCTGCCGGAGAGTCAAAGCGGCTAAGGGGCGCCCCCTAAATCACAATCAGAACCGCGAATGTAAATGAGCGAGTACTCTACGGCAACGTTTTACCATTTGTCATTCCGAGCGAAAGTCGAGGGATCTCGCACCGCGCTTTCATCTCGAGCCTTGTCACGCGCGCGCGACGACAAGGGAGCGGACGCAACCAAAACAGAACCGCGAATGTCAATGAGCGGGCCACCGTGAGCCGTTCAGCGCAAACATCTTCAGGCGGAGCCCACGGGTCGCTGAACGAACAGATCCCTAAAACGTGACCTTCGCCATGACCTGGCCGTATCGCGAGTTGCTCGGGAAGAAACCCTGTCCCGGAGCGAAGCCGCCATATTGCCCGAAGGCCGCGTTGCTCGGAATCAGGAAATTGCGATTCGAATTCTTCGTCTGTGCGACGTCGTCCGTATAACCGGACGTAAACTGCGGATGGTTCAGCAGGTTAAATACCTGAAATCCAACCTCCACTTTAACCCGCTCGCCCACGGCAAAGCGCTTCTTGATGGAGACGTCGAAATTGTTGATGGGGTCCAGTGGAAACGTGTTCCGGCCGCCATTGGCCAGAGCGCCCGCGCCCGCCACAATGTAGCCTGCGTTGGAATTCTTCGCCACATAGGCCACGGTCGCGCTGGCAACGGTGGTCACGTTACCGTTTGCGTCGATGCCATTCACCCCGCTGCCGATCAAAGGATTCCCCGCCGGGTTCACGATGGCGCGGTCCGCCGCGGAATCGCCATTGAGATTCGAATCCACGCCGCTCTGCACGGTGACATACGCGGGCGATTCATATGTATACGTGAACGAGACGTTCCAATTGCCCACGCCTTCGCGCAACCACCGCGACCCGTTCCCGAACGGAGCAATATCGATCACCGGCGAAAACGTGAAGCGCTGCCGCCGGTCCAGCATCGAATTTGACCAATCCGCCCGGATGTCGCCGAAGTCCTGCGGCCGTCGCGGCGTCAGCAATGTGCTGTTGACGGTCGCTGTGGAATCGTCCATCAGATGACTCCATGTATAGGCAGCGATGAACGACAGATTGCGCGAATAGCGGCGCGTGGCCTGTAGTGCCAGTGCATGGTATTGCGAATTGCCGATCGGCTCATAGGCCGTGATCGTCTTCGTGAAACCATACGGCAACAGCGGGTTGATAGCGATGTTCTTCAGGGTCTGCAGGTTCAGCGTGAGGGGAGCGAGTTGGGCCGCCGTGGGCTGCGTCAAAAACGTCGGCAGATATTGCGTCGGCGTCACTGGGGCCACCGCGTTGAGCTCAGTCTGAATCAGCAAATGATCTCCGCGGGAGCCCAAATAGCGCGCCTCCAGCAGATAGTCCTTCCCGATCCGCCGTTCCACGGCAAGCGTGTAGTTGATCGCGTAAGGGCGATTTTGATCCGGGGTGTAGCCCGTTGTGTTCGCGCGCGCGGCTGCTACGGAGGAAAGAATCCCCGACGATCCCGTGATGCCGCCATTCGCCAAAAAATCGGTGGGCGGCACAATGGGATTCGTGACCTGCGATCCGTAAAAAGCCGGTTGCGTGTTGGCGGAAATATTGGTGAACGGCATATCGAACGCGCGGCTAAAGCCTCCGCGTACGGACCATGGACTGTTCGTTCCCGGCGACCACGCAAAGCCCAGGCGCGGCGACCAGTCTGTCTTCGAAGGTTGCGGCTCGTTGAACGTGATTACGCCTGGAACATTAGCGATGGCGCTCAAGTCTTGCGCGCGAGACATCACAGGTACCGTGACGTATTCATAGCGCACGCCCAGGTTCAACGTCAGGTTTGGCAGCACGCGGAAATCGTCGTTGAAATAGGCGGCGTTTTGCAGGAATCCGGTCGGCCAGCCGGTGTTGTTGATTCCCGTAGTTCCCAGGTAGCGCGCCGCCGCCGTGTCCGGGCTCAAGTCCTGTAAATATGTGTCCAGCGTTGAATAGTCGTACATTCCTCGCGCGTACGAAACGAACGAAGTCGTCATGATCAGGTCGCTGAACTGGTAGCCCACCTTTAACGCGTGCCGCCCGACGACATATGTCAACATATCGGAACCCTGCAAATCGCCCTGCAGCGTTCCCGAAGGCACCGTTGGACTAGGGCCCACCTGCAGATTCAATTCATCGATAAACAGCGTGGGAAACGCATTCAGGCCGGGAAAATTGAAGTTCGATGCCGTCTCGCGCTGGTCGCTTCGGCTATAACCTACGCGCAGTTCATTCAACATGGAGGCCGTGAACGTGTGGTATTCCGAAAGCGAAATGAAGTTTGCGTTGGCGGGCCGCGTCACGAAGAATGTCGGCAGCACTGCGCTGGTGTCGATGCCCGATAAGCCGCTGTACAAATAGCGTCCGCGCACGCGGTCCGTTGTGTTCACATCCCAATCCAGGCTGCCGACGCTGCGATACGCATTGTTGTACACGGGCGAGACCACCGGGAACGAGCCAATCGGAATCGACATGTTCGCAACCGTTATGGTGCTCGATGCCGTGGCCGCCGCCGGGACATATTGCTGAAACACTTGTAGATTCGTTTTGCTCAGGCCGGGTATCGCGTTCAACATCTGATAGCCCGACGCCGTGGGAGAAAGCAGCGTCTGCCCTGCCGCATACGCCTGTCCCATGGGATTGTACTCAAAACTCGCGAAGTAAAAAATCTTGTTCTTGACGATCGGCCCACCGATCGTTCCACCCAGACGGTTGTTATCGTTGCGGGGCGGAGAAGTCAGTTTCTGGCGCGAAAATTGAGCATCCAGCGCATCGAAATCGCGATTCTGATTGTATTCGTACAGCGACCCGTGAACTGATTGCCGCCGGTTCGCACAACCGCGTTGAACACTCCTCCCGATGCGCCTCCGAACTCCGGGCTGAAATGATTTTGGAGCAGCGTAAACTCAGCCACCGCCTCGTTGGAAATGGTTCCCAGGGGCCCCGGACTGAAATAGCTGTTGTTGTCGGCGCCTTCCAGGTAAAATCGGTTCCCTTGCGGCCTTTGTCCACCAACGCTGGGCCCTATGCCGACGCCCAGTCCGCCGGGTGAAGCAACACCTGCGGTTAACAGGCTTAAATTGATGACTCCACTGCCTGTTGCTGCAGTCGGATACCCTGTGATGCCGCTTATATCAAACGCGGTTTGCACCTGCGCCGTCGACTCATCCAATCCCACGCTCGCCTCCACCGTGACGCT
Organism: Terriglobia bacterium; assembly: GCA_963699945.1. GTDB lineage: Bacteria > Acidobacteriota > Terriglobia > Bryobacterales > Bryobacteraceae > Palsa-187. The sequence goes on along the minus strand of CAVOVW010000014.1, from coordinate 81,835 downwards.
TGAGGTCGTCGCGCTGGCCAACGCTAATCCGAGTGGCAAGGTCGTCACGCGACTCAAATCCACCGCCACTTTCGAAATCGTAATCGGGGAGAAGCCGTCCTTTTCGGCCCTCACCTCATATGTGCCCACGGGGATGTGGTCCAGGCGGTACTCGCCCTCCGCGGTGGTTGTCGCTACATAAGGCACGCCCGTTGCCTCGTTCGTGGCGATCACCTTCGCGCTGGGGACCGTGGCTCCGCTCGGATCTTCCACCGAGCCGGTGAGGGTGCCATCCACGGATTGTCCGGAGCACAGCAGTGCTCCCGCAGCGAATACAATCAAGCGCAAAAGGGATTTGAGCGTCATAGTGCCATGCCTCGCAAAGAAATCGTCTGATAACTATTTCGTAAGAAACTCTCATCGACTGTATGTGCGAAACCTAAATTCCCGACCGAGGCAGGATATTTCTGACGGATGGAAGTGCTTGAAATTACACCGGCTTATGAGGCCCCGCCTATGACCGCCAGGCAGTAGTCTGTAGTCTTGAAGGAAGACAGGGAACCGGCCGAAAGGGCAAGCTCTTACATCTAACTGACGTAGAATTAATTACTTAGAAGGAGTTGACGCAGCAGGGGGCGGGGTGCGGCGCACCTGATCGAAGTATTGCTGTACAAAAGGCTGATATTCCAGAGGTACCTCGTCGCGATGAATCTCGCTGCCGGATTCAGCGTGGGTCGCGTTGCGTTGCGAAAGAGGTGTTTTTAGCTGCTGGCGCGTGGAACCCACTTCGATCATCACGGCTCCCTGGACGTTTTCGGCGCGCTTTCCGAACAGTTCGCTGATCTTGCCCATGGCCTTCAGCGCTTCCGCCTGCCGCGTCGATTTGTCGCCTTCCTCCGAGCCGACTCCGCTGTGTTCGTTGTCGTCCTTTTGACCTTCGGCGCTCACTCCGCTCGCGTCCATTTCATTTCCGCGGTTGTGATTTTCGGAATCGGCGTTGTCGCCGGGATTTTTTTCGTCGTTATCGGGGGATTGGTCCTGTTTTTCGCCTGGCTGCTTGTCGCCTTTTTTGCCGTTCTTGCTGGCGTTCTGTTTATTGCTTGACGGCTTCGCTTTGTTCATCAGGTCGGAGATCGCATCCTTCAGCTTGTCCATCAGCGATTCCTGCTGCTGCCCATCCTGATTCCCCTGCTGCTCGGGATCCTGCGCGTTCTGCGAATTCTGCTGCTGCTGTTGATCGGCAGCCTGTTTGCTGGTCTGCTCGCCCTTGGCCTCTCCCTTTTGCTGCTCGCTTTTTTGGGAGTCGGGCACCTCGGGATTCTCGGCTGTCTCTTCCTGCTGCGCCTCGGGTTCGCCCGCGTAGTCGCGATTCTTATCTAGCTCTTTATTGGTATCTTTGCCGTCGCCCGGCTCCACGCCTTCGCCTGGTTTCTTCTCTGCGCGCGCCTGCTTTTCGGCGGGCTGCAGCAGCGCCTTCAAAGGACCTTCCACCAGCGACGCTTTTGTATCGAACGATCCTGTTGTCGCGAACCGCAGCAGGAACACACCCGCCACCACCAAAGCCACAATCGCCGTGGGCACCAAGGTCACAGGCCTGCGCATCGGCAGCGCCTGTTTCAAGTCGACCGCGCGGGCTGCTTCCTCCGCGCGCGCCCTTTGCATATCGCGCAGCGCGGGATCGATATCGCCCTTCGCGTCAGGACTCGTGAAGTACGCGGCAGTGGAGAGCGTGTCGGCCAGTTTCAGCCGGTCGTCCACCTCCTGCGCGATTGCGTACTCGGAGGGCCGCTTGCGATTTTCAAGAATCAACCGCACGGCGAGTGTTGCGATCGCCGCAACCGGCACCCACATCCAGCCGATGTTTCCGCTGCCGGCGAGTAACACCACCGCCGCCATGCCCAACCCGGCCGCGAGTGCCAGCAGCAGCTCGCGCACTAAAACATGGTTGAACACGCGGCGCCGCGCGGCGGCGAGCAATTCCTTGAGTGAGGCGTGGAAATTCAAATCGGGCTCTTTTGACGATCGCGCCTTCCGGCTCGACCTGCATCCGATTATGCCACGCGCTTATGCGCTTAGGAGGGCTTTGTTTAGTTTAGGAAGTTTAGCCCAGGAAGCCCAGATTATTCGATCCGAAGTTGCCGATATTCGGCAGGACCGAGGGCAAGCTCGCCGCCGGCACTCCAAACCACTGCGCCAGTGTTGCCGCGTATTGATCCAGCGCCGTCGTCGGTACCAGCGACCCGCGTCCCGTCACATCCAGCGGATTCGCCGCGCCCAGCGTCAGCATCGGATACGAGCCGTAAATATCGCTGCCCACGACACCGCCGCCCACAATCAGATGATGACTGCCCCACGCATGATCCGTGCCGGTGTTCCCGTTGGGCATCACCGTGCGCCCGAATTCTGACGCTGTAAACGCCGTCACGTTTTGCGCCACGCCCAGCTCGACGGTGGCGCTGTAGAATGCGCTCAGCGCCTGGCTCAGTTGCTGCAACAGCGGCGTCTGCCCCGTGTATGCGTTGAACTGATCGCTATGCGTGTCGAAGCCTCCCAGATTGCAGAAGAAAATCTGCCGCCCAAGGCCGAGTTGCGAATGCACGCCGATGATGCGCGCGGCCATTTTTAACTGATCGGCCAGTGGATTCGCCGAAGGAAATACCGTCTGTAGCGCGGGCTCCGACGCCAGCAGATTATTCAGTAGAGCGCTTTGCGAGATGCCGCGATTCTGAATGCTGTTCGCCGCCTGCACCAATTGCAATCCGTTATCGAACGTCAGCAACTGCTGCATCGCCGTCTGCCTAGCCACGTTGCTTCCCACGCCCGTCAGCCCCGCGGGCCCATTCGCGGGCACCACGCCCGGCAGCGTTTGCGCGCCTGTGCAGAACAATCCGCAGCCGCCGTCGTTCACCACGGCCGGATATTGGCCGGAGTCATTGTATGCCCCTTGCAGCACGTCGGCCATGCGTCCGCCCCAGCCCGTGCCCGCCACTCCGTTGGGCTGCGCCGTCTGCCATTGCGTGGTCTGATCGGAATGCGAAAACAGATTCACCGGCACGCTTGGCGATCCAGCGGGAATTTGATTGTAGACGGCGGCATTCGCGATCGGCAGCACCAGCACGCCGACGTTCGCGAGTACCGCGCCGTGCCCTTGCATGAAGAGCGACTGAATTTCCGGCATCAGTGGATGCAATCCATACGTATCGCCGTTTTTCGCCGTCACCGGCAGCAGCGATCCTTGTGCGATCGCCAACGCGCCGCGCGACGCCGCGTACGTCGAATAATTCTGCTGCGCCGTCGTCAGCGGGATCACCATGTTGTGCGCGTCGTTGCCTCCGGCCAGGTAAACGCACACCAGCGCCTGGTAAGGGCCGGTCGCAGCATATGCGTTAATCGCGCTGAATTTCCCAATCGCGCCCACAGCGGTCGCCGCCGTCAGCGTCTTCACTCCGATGCGCAGGAATTCTCTTCTCGTTTTTATGATCATTGTTTTCTTTCTTTTTTTGAAAGGAGCCTAGTTCCACACGTTGTAATAGCTGGAAGCCAGCAGCAGATAGATTCCCGTTTGCGCACGGCGCAGATTGCCTCCGGTCTCCGCCGTGATCGCGTTCAGCAAGATATTCTTCAGCCCCGCCGGAGCCAGGCCATTCGTGAACGTCAGGTCCAGCGCGTCCACCAGCATCTGCGGATTCCCGGCGATGTTGACGAACGGCGTGATGTCGATATTATTTCCCGGCCCATAGTTGGTGACGTTGTTGGAATAGGCGCCGAACAGGTCGGAGACCAGATTGTCGCGGTACACGGAGCTATACGGCGTATAAAGCTGAAACTCCGGCCCGCCGAGTCCGAACGTCGGTACCTGATAGCCGGGTGAAAAATAATTGAACACGCTGGGCGCGTTGTAAATGTCTTCGTTCAAATTGCCCAGATCCCACGCCGAATAATTCTGCGAGTTGATGGTCGCGCCCACCGCCCGCAGGAACGCGGCCATAAATAGGATGGGCTCCTGCAGGTGGCCGTCCCTCGCCTGCGTCATGCCGGGCACGTCGTTCTGTCGCGCTTCCGGATCCAGGAGAATCGCCATGATCACGGCCTGCATATCGCCGCGCACGCCGCTGCCGTTGTTGTTGAACACGGTCGCCACGCGCTGTACGTATGCGGGCGTCGGATTGCTTTTCACCAGATGCTGGATCAACTGCCGCGAGATGAACGGTCCCACGTTCGGGTGATTGAAAATGTTGTCCAGTCCTTCCGTCAAATCGGTTTGCGCGTTCTGGCCCGCGGGCAGGGAAGTCAGGACCCCCGAGGGCGCGGAGTATTGCAGCAAAGTCTTTGCGGTGTTGTCGTGCATCAGATCGTAAGGCACCATCGGCGCGGTCTCGTTGATGTACGCGCCCCATGACACGCCGCCGCTCGTCGGAGCGTACGTCCAGCCCGTGAACACTTTCGCGAAGTTTGCAACGGTGGTCTGATCGTAGGTTGGGATCGCGTTGCCGCTTCCGTCCAGCTGCTTCGAGCCGTCGATGTTCAGCATGGCCGTGCCGATGGTGAATAACTGCATCACCTCGCGCGCGTAATTTTCGTTCGGCAATGTGCTGCCCGCCGCGTTGGCCTTTGCGTTGTTGGCCATGTCGAGGAACTGACCCATCGCGGGCGCCAGCGTCACGTCGTTGAGAATTTGCCGGAAATTGGAAAACGCGTCCGTCATCAGCATTTCTTCAAAGGGCGCCGTAGTGGAAGTCCAAATATTCTTCTCGATCGACGTCACCATAATCTGGCTCAGCGCGAACGCCACGCGCTGCCTCAACTGGTCTGGATTGGTGACGGCGTTCGCCAAAAACGTCGGACTGAAACTACCCTGGCTCCCGAGGCCCGCGTAATTCGAAACCTTCGGCGCGGCGATTTGTTGATTCAGCCAGCCCTGGAATCCGAGCGTCTGAACGTTGTTGGCCTCTGCCGCCGTCGGCCCGAACGCGGCTTGCTGTAAAAAGTGCCGCGCCGCCGCGGCCGAAACGAGCGCGTTCGCGATGCCCACCGTCACCGGGAACGGCTGTGACACGGCTGCGCCGTTTTTGACTGTGACGCTGCCGGCACCTGAGGCGCTCGCGTATCCCGTAACGGTGAGAGAGCCGTTCGAGAAGACGGTAGCGAGCGCCGTGCCGTTCAACGATGCCACCGACGTTGCTGCAAAGCCGGTCCCCGTGATCGTGGTGGAGAAGAGTCCGAGCGATAGTTGCCCGCCGTTGCTAACGCCCGTGATCATGGGCGTGGGAGGAATCAGCGTGACGGTCGCCGTCGCGGTGCCGTTCGGTCCCGTGGCGGAAACCGTGTCCGTGCCCGACGACGGCAGCGCCGCGGGCGCCGTATAGAAGCCTGTCGATGTGACAGTGCCAGCGGCCGCGCTCCATGATGTCGCGCCCGCCGACGTGAACTGTTGCGTCGCACCCAGGTTCAATGAAACGCTCGTCGGCGAAATGATCTGCGGAGTGGCCGATTGCAACGTGACCGTGGCGGATGCCGATCCGCCGGGGCCGGTCGCGGTGACTGTCACTTTGTTCGATGACGGCATGGTTGCTGGAGCCGTGTACTGGCCCGTGGAACTGACTGATCCCGCGGTCGCCGTCCACGCGGTCGCGCCTGCCGACGTGAACTGCTGCGTCGTGCCCAGCGTCACTGTCGCCGAAGTCGGAGAAATGATTTGCGGCGGAGGCGGCCCGCTCTTCACAAATGCTGCGGTGAACGGAGCGCCCCACAGCGTCGACGGATTCATCACTTGAAACGCGATCGACCCCGCGCTGCCCTGATACCCGGAGGCGGTCAGCGTCGTCAGCGTTCACGAAAGTCGTCGAGAGGTTTACACCGGGGACTCTGGCAACGGCGCCGCTCACGAATCCGCTGCCTGTGATCGTCACGGTGTAGCTGCCGACAGGAATTGGGTTCGGACTGATCGCCGAAATCGACGGGCCCGCCGGTTCGACCGCCACGTAAACGGTCGCCGATGTTTTATTGTCGGAGCCCAGCGCGGTAACGGTAATCCCACCGCTTGGAATCGTGGCGGGGGCGGTATACAGGCCACCCGTCGTGATGGTGCCGTATCGTCGAATTGCCGCCCGTGACGCTGTTCACCTTCCACGTCACTGCGGCATTCGTGAGCCCGGTCACTGTCGCGGAATACGGAACGGCTCCGTTCACGCCCACCGTCGTGTAACTCGGACTGATCGTGATTTTAGGGGCGGCCATGGCGGCGGACGCCACGAAGAGTGCCGCCACGCATGGCAAGAGGACAGCGCCTCCGCCCCTTCGATTGATGTTCTGTTTTACACTTTGGTTCACGATCTTTCGATCCTCCGAAATGGCGCAGCCTCTGTGGATGAAGCGCTAGCCCATTGCTCGATTGGATCGTCGGACGCGCGCCGCGCATGTAGGCGAAAAGCGCTTCCTAATGCGGATTCGTCGAAAGAAAACACACCTACCTACGACTCGTATGTCTTTCGGAAATCGCTTAACCCGTACGGCGCACGGTGACGGTCCTGCAAGACGGTTAGACGGCGGCTGAGTCAGTTGCTCCGGACCGAATCCGTTACGATAGAAACGTGTCTAACAGCCAACACGCTGGATCCGGATCGACAGCTGAAAGTGTTCCTGAGCCTTCGCTCGCCGAACGCGCGAGGACACTAGTTTCCATTGGCAGGATCGGCAGCCTGTCCACCCATTCGCGGAAACTTCCAGGATTCCCGTTCGGCTCCATCATGCCTTACGCTGCGGACAATCTCGGCCAGCCGGTTTTCTTCATCAGCAGCATGGCGATGCATACGCAGAACCTCGGGCAGGATTCGCGCGCCAGCTTACTGATCACGCCGCCGGACGTTGCCGGCGATCCGCTCGGCTCGGCTCGCGTGACTCTTTTAGGGAGTGTTGCGGAAGTGCCGAGGGAAGAGGTTCGAGATCTGTATCTCTCGCGCTATGAGAACGCGAAATACTGGCAAGATTACACCGACTTTGCGTATTACCGGCTAGGGATCTCGGGCGTCTATTTTATCGGCGGCTTTGGTGTGATGGGATGGGTTGCCGCCGACGACTACCAATGCGCACTACCCGACCCGCTCGCGGAGGCCGCGCCGGGAATCATAAAGCACATGAATGCGGATCATGCCGACGGGCTCCTTCTGATCGCTCGCTGCTTTGGGGGCGAGTCGGCGGAAGAGGCGGCCATGACTGCCGTCGATCGGCTGGGCTTTCAACTACGACTTAAAACTGGTGACAGAATTCACGGCCGACGGATCGCCTTCTTGCGAGAAGTAAGAAATACTGACGACACACGAACCGTATTGGTCGAGATGGTTCAGCAGGCACGATCCGGCAAAACAGTTTAGAGCCGCGAAGACTGGCGAGACCTTTTAAAGTTGATCCTGATACTGCTCCAACGCAACCCTCACGAGCTGGCTTCGTGATTTTACGTTGACCTTCTCAAAGAGAAGACGCAGAGACGCTTTAACGGCCCCTTCGGAGATTTTCAGCTCCGTGCCGATCTCCCGATTGGTCAGCCCGGCAAGAATAAAACGAAGCATCGACCGATCGCGGTCCGTCAGTTTCGGAACGCTGGGGGGCCTGGAACGGTCAATCGAACGGAGGAGTGAAGGAAGATAGTTCTCCTCCAGATAGGGCTCGCCGGCGGCAACTTTGCGAATCGCGTCACACAAATAATTTCCTGAATGGCGTTTGTGCACGATGCCCGAAACGCCTGCCTGAAGAAGACGAACCGCTTCCGCTCCACTAATGCCAGCGGTGACTACTAGAATTTTGCCTTCGAAATTAGATTTTCGAGCAGCCTCGACGAAGCCCAGGGCGCGTTCTTCACCCAGATCGACATCCAGTAACACCATATCCACGGGGCCTTGAACTAATACGAGTGCCTCAGCGGACGAGGAGCATTGGCCCACTACGCGAAGGTCCGATTCTTTTTCAATCGAGCGCGCGAGCCCTTCGCGAACCATCTCGTGGTCCTCAACCAAAATAAGGCGCAACGGAACACTAGGACTTTGAAGTTCTGTCATAAGGAGCTCGTTCTAATTCCACCACAAAGCATGATCCCTGAGAACGCCGCTCGCAGGTCAACTCGCCGTTATAGCTTCGCAGGATGAGGCGCGATACGTAAAGGCCGAGGCCGTTGCCGGCGGCGCCTCGCTGAAAAGGCTGGAAAAGGCCTTCCGGATGTTGGATGCCGGAACCTGTATCCTCGAATTTGATCAAGACTTTTTGCTCCTTCGACAAGACCGTGATGCTCAGCTCGCGAACGTCTTCTTTCTGCACGGCGCGGTGACTGTTCTGCGCCAGATTCAGGAACGCCTGGAGTAATCCGTGAGGCTCCGCCAGCACAACCGGCATCTCTTCCGGCACATTCCATCGAACATTTCCCTCAATCTCACGCCAGGCGGGCTCCACGACGATCCGCAAGTTATCCAGCACTTCCCGCAGCGGGATCTCTTCGAGTAAGTCTGCCGTCTCCGATTTCAATTCATGGGACGCAATAATCTCCAGGCCCGCGACAAGATTGCCGAGACCTCGAAAGGCTTTGTCTTCCGCCAGGCGGTGGCGCGAGTCCAGATCGTCGCACAGCATGGACATGGCTTCGCACGTGTTACGCACCTCATGCGCCATCGCTGCCACGATGAGTTCATTTCCACTCAAAAGCTGATCGAGGCCGCGCTCCTCCCGATCGCGCATTTCGTCCGAAGAATCGACCACAATTGCAGCGAGCCGTTTCCCTTCGAGCGTTGAGTAAGCGGAAAACCAGATGTGAGCCAGGAAAATTTCGCCGTTGTCTCGATAGCCCTGACATTGTGTCTCGGTACATAGGCCAACCGATTCGTTGTGCTTCCGCAGCGCATCGTCAAGGAAGGGAAGATATGTGCCGATCGCCCGGCCTTGTAGTTGCTGACCATTGTTCAGAAACAGCAGCCGGTTGGCCGATGCGTTGCCTGCCAGGACGCGGCCTCCGCCATCGACCGTGAAGATGGCTGCGGGACTGCTTTCGGCCAGAACTCGCAAATATTCTTCCGCTTCGCTCCGGCGTATTTTTTCGGTCTGAAGCTCGGTCAAATGTTGCGACGTCTGCTCATGTTTTTGCACCAACGCTTTCACAAATAGCCCTGATATAAGGTACGCCAGCGCTACGAAAATGAAGCGCAACACCAAATCGGCTGGGGTCCCCGGAACGTCGAACCACGAACGCAAATAAGAACACATTACGGCGAACAGCGCGATCTCCCAGGGTTTAAACACCACGGCTCCCAGCATCATCGGGAGAATATAGACCGCAGCCAGTGAGATGTCGTGACCCGTGATCCAATCGGCGAACGTCGCCACGATCACAAGGGCAGCCGTCGCCAACAGGATCACTGACTTTCTGGCTTTCAGCAATCGGTTTATCACTGCTTCAAAGATAAGGCGTGCCTACATTCACTGCAACAGCTTTCGGCCTTCTACGAGTCCCGCCTTAATCGCACGCTATCGAATTTGTCGACGCTGCCTTTCTTTCGGCCTTAGTCAAAAAATCGATTGGCGCGTGCGAAGACGAATCGATAAACTGACTTTGCATTCGATCGCTTTTTGCGCCGGCAGAAAGATCGAACACTCACTCATATGCCTAACTATCTCGACAAAAAAAGAGGAATTTCGCTCGACTTGCAGCAGTTGCAAACGTTTCAGATGATCGCCGCGACTGGCAGCTTCACGCGAGCCGCTCAGGCGCTGGGCTATTCCCAATCTAACGTTACCTATCAAATCAAAACGCTTGAAGAAACCCTCGGCGAGGAGCTATTCGATAGGAAGCGCTTCTCCCGGCGGGTGATTCTTACCCAAGCGGGCGCCAGGGTGTTGCAATACTCCCGCAATATGCTGGAGCTGGCTCATCGTTTGCTATCGAAAGAAAGCATCGATATGCCGGTATAGGTTCGTCTCCGATGCTCGATCCCTCGTTGTATTCATCCAGTTCATGTTCCGTCGGAGTATGGTCCACGTCGAGCTTACTATCCAAAGTTTGTTTCAGCGCTAACCTTGCGCTTTATCAAAAGAATGAATTGGATCAACATGGTTGATCTCTCGTAGACTGAGTCTTCTTTCCTCACACCGCGTCGTGCGAGAAACAGCGGCAGACACGCCGCTCGTGACGCGGGCTGGCGCAAGCCCCTCATGCCAAATCTACAAATGGAGGCATTTGAATGGGAGCCAGCTCCAAACTACGCATAGCGGTTACGATTTTTGTTTTTGGCCTCGCGATGATTTTGATCGGATCCTTCTGGGGAGGCCTGGGAATCGGCATCTCCGGAGTCGCGTTGGTTGCGATATCGAGTTTCGGGATTTTTTCATTTAAGCGCCGTATCAGGAGCGGGCAGATACACTCCTCGTCCGACGCTGAAAGATTAACCTTCCGCGAAAAATTGCCGCGACTGCGTGAGCGAATGCAGACTCGGGAGTGGCGGCGTTACGGACTGCTGGTGCTGGCAGGCAACACGATGGGCGTCGTGCTGCTCTTCGGCTTGATCGCACTTGGCACGCCGCTGGTGCGCTCGGCGTGGGATTGGGGCAACACGGTTGCACATGCACAGACCGAACAGCTGCCCGCGCCAGGAAGTGCCGCCGTGGCGACACCTGCTCCGGCACCCGATCCTTACAAAACGGCAGTGGGTGGCGACATCATCAACCCTCTGAACACCGCTTGGGTTCTTTTGGGAGCATTCCTCGTATTCGGCATGCAGGCAGGGTTCACGATGCTGGAGGCCGGTTTCTGCCGAAACCGTGAAACAGTGAACGTGCTGGTAGAGTGCATGTTCGATACATGTGTTTGCGGACTCCTTCACTGGGGCTGGGGCTTTGCTCTGATGTTCGGAGGAGGCAATGCGTTCGTCGGCTGGCACATGCCGGGAGATCCGACGAAGAGCCTGCTCTTCATGAAAGACGTCGGCATCATGTCGACGTATGCGGCCTCCGGAGTTCCCATCTTTGCTCACTATCTCTTCCAATTCGCCTTTGCTGACTGCGCTTCCACGATTTGTTCTGGAGCCATGGTCGGACGAACTCTGTTCCTGGGCGATGTTCTTTACTCGATCGGCGTCTCCGGCGTCATTTACCCGATCTTCGGCCACTGGTGCTGGGGACCGGACGGGTTCCTCGCGACGATGGGTTCGCCCGGCGGTTTCCTGCCTGGCTTGGGAATGAACTTCCATGATTTCGCCGGCTCGACGGTAGTGCATTCGATCGGCGGCTGGGTCGCGATTGCGGGCGCCATCATGCTTGGACCAAGGCTGGGCCGCAAGTTCAAGCGGGACGGTGGTGGGCCCATGGTTCCCCATGATCTGACGATTGCGGTCATCGGCGGCTTGATTCTTTGGTTTGGCTGGTACGGATTCAATCCCTGCTCCACGCTTTCGATGATGGACAACGTCGGCGTCGGCCGTGTCGCGATGAACACTACGCTCGCGGCCTGCACGGGCGGCATCGCGGCGATTTTCGTGATGTACTGGCAGACCAAGAAGTGGGATACGACCGGCATCATCAACGGCTTTCTCGCAGGACTGGTGGCCATCACTTGTCCCTGCTATTGGGTCACGGATGTTGGCGCGTGCTTCATCGGCGCTGTCGCGGGTGTGATCGTCATCTTAGCGATGGAACTGCTTGAACATCTCCGCATCGACGATCCGGTAGGCGCATGGCCGGTACATGGTGCGTGCGGCATATGGGGAACACTCTCGCTCGGTCTATTCGCATCCGGCCAATATTCCGCGGGCGGCTCAAGCCCGTTCGGAGTACCCAATATTGTCCGTAACTCACCGGACGCTTTGACAGGCTTATTTTACGGCGGCGGCATGAAAGTGCTGGAAGCGCAGTTCATCGGCAGCCTGATTGTTTGTACCGCTACCTTTGTGAGCGCCATGGCTATGTTTGCCGCTCTCAACGCGTTCGGTATCCTTCGCGTGTCTAAGGAAGGGGAGTTGATCGGTCTCGATATCGATCAGCATGGAATCTCCGCCTATCCTGAATACGCTCTCTCCGCGTCATCGCCAGGACACGCATCTCACACGTCGTTGGCTGTCCATATGGACGCGGGCGATTGATAGAGAAGTGAGTCAATGGTATCCGGACTTCGACGGTGAGCGGAGTCCGGTTCCCAAACCATATGTTTGTGGAGAATAAATATGAAAAAAATTGAAGCGATTATTAAGCCGCACAAGCTTGAGGACGTGAAAGAGGCGCTAAAGACGATTGGCATCGACGGCCTGTCGGTCTGGGAAGTGCGCGGACATGGTCGTCAAAAAGGGCACACGGAGGTGTTCCGAGGTCAGGAGTATCACGTCGACCTCATTCCAAAAATCAAATTGGAGATGGTTGTGCCCGCGTCCCGCGTAGACGATGTCACACGCGTATTAGCCGCCGCCGCTCGTAGTGGTTCAATCGGCGACGGAAAAATATTCGTGTCCGACGTCGGAGAAGCAATTAGAATTCGAAATGACGAAAGAGGAGAGTCCGCCCTATAAGCGATGGCCCTGTCTCAGTAACGTTCCTCGTCATTCTGAGGAGCAAGCGGATTCGCCGGCGCCGTGACACCGTTGATCGTAGATCCGTTGTATCCGAAGCCTCCGATGTTGCGGATAAAGTCATAGGGGAAGTTGAGCTTTGGCTGAGAGGCTTCGTCGAGCGTCTTAGTCTGCTCCGGAGTCAATTTCGTTTCGAGCGCTCCGAGGTTGTCATCCAGTTGTTCCATGGTGCGCGCGCCAATGATTGTCGAAGCGACAGCGGGACGCTGCATCACCCAAGCCAGAGCAACTCGGGCGGGCGTGCTGGCCGCTTCGTTGGCAACTGTCCTGAGAACGTCAACCACTCTGAAAGCCTCGTCGCTGAAGGCTCTCGTTACGAAATTGCCCCGTGCCGGCGTTGCGGAACCTGCAGATTCACGTTTGTACTTTCCGGTGAGCATGCCGGACTTCAAGGGAGACCACGGCGTCACGCCGAGGCCGAATTCCAACGCAGCGGGAATCAGTTCACCCTCGATCGTTCTTTCCAACAAGGAATATTCCAGTTGCAGCGCGATCAGCGGCGTCCATCCTCGCAGTTCCGCAATGACATGCGCCTGCGCCACTTTCCAGGCCGGAGTATCTGAAAATCCGATATAGCGGACCTTCCCCGCTCTCACCAGATCGTCTAACGCGCGCATGGTCTCTTCGATCGGCGTGAAACGGTCCCAACAGTGCATCCAGTAGAGATCGATGTAGTCGGTCTGCAGCCGCCGCAGGGATTGCTCACAGGCCGACACGACCGATTTGCGACTGGCTCCGCCCGCGTTGGGATCTCCGCGATACATGTTGGTGAAAAATTTCGTAGCGATCACCAGTCGGTCCCGGCGAGCGGGATGCCGGCCCACGTGGTCGCCGATGATTTTTTCCGAATGGCCCTTGGTATAGCCGTTGGCGGTGTCGAGGAAGTTGCCGCCGAGATCGATGAATCGGTCCAGAATGCGCTGCGAATCCGCCACGTTGGAGCCCCAGCCCCAATCTTCACCAAAGGTCATGGTGCCTAAGCACAGGGGGCTTACCCGAAGGCCGGAACGGCCAAGAGAAACGTAATGGTTTAATGCCATATTCCTTAGTTACCACAGTGGCCGGCGCCGCAGCGTTCAATGCCCCGGTGCAGCAGCCAGTCGCTTGTTGAACAGAATCCCTGCGACGATTAAGACGAGAATGACGGCAGTGAATAGCAGAAGCCAGCCCCAGTATTGCGTGGGGTGCCGGAGAACGCCAATCACGCTACGCCCGTAGCGATCTGCAACCAGCCCGATGACGCTATATCGGACGCCGCGGCTAACGGCGACGATCGCGAGAAACGTGGCCGGACGCGAGTCGGACGCGCCCGCTACGGCGAAAACCATGCTTGTGGGGAAAGGGAAAGGAATGGCGGTGGAGGCGACCAAAGTCCCGGTTCCCCACTTCTTGTAAAGACTCAGAAATGAGGCCGCTCTGTTTAGCCCAAACTTACTCTCCAGATAAGCCTCGCCAGCCTTGCGCGCGAGTCTGAATGTAATATAGGCCCCGATCGTGGAACCTACCGTGGCGACAGCCGCATACTCGTACCATGGGTCGCGGCGGGTGGCAACGAGAATGGCTAGGAGAATGTCGGGACCGCCGAACGTGGGCAGCGGGGAACTGTCAAGAATCGCTAGAAAAAACAGTCCCAAGGCACCCAGGTGCCGGAACATCGCCAGAAAGCCGCGGCCACGATTCGCATTTTGAAGCATAAGGCTCAGCACGGATGATCGCGGGTCTTACGGCGCCTTCGCTCTCTCATGATAGCGGCGACGGGGAAAGCTCGCCGGGGAGCACGCCATGCGACAGTTTGACGACGGCCGAAGACGGGCCGATACCGACGACGTGGCCTATTTGGACTTCGGCTTTCGAGCGGGAGCCGGACGCTACCAGGAATACGTGGCCACTACTCGCGAGGCGCCGGGACTGCCTTGGATCAATTTGACGGCAAGTACGAATTGCAGGTTCTTGCCTGCCCAGTTTTTGGGAAGACGGGTGCCCAGCGAGGCCATCGCATTTTGATCGGTCACGAATTCACATGCCGCTGTTGTCGCGAGGCCCGTTAGTCCGCCGATCGCTATAAACCATTGGCCGGTATTCGGATCCAGAACCCGGGATATTACCGCGTAATCTTCGGTGACCCGTCCGTACGGTGCCGAGTAATCCAGCCCCCACGTCCTGTTTTGGGGATTGCTGGTGTCTTCGATCCATCGGACGCCCGATATCGATTCTCTACGGAATCGGAAGCGCAGATTCTCGCTCAGTCTGATGACCCAGTCGTTGTTGAAGCTGCCGAGTAAGACAGCGGGATCTGATCGCAACGCGGATAAATTGGCTCCACGTGCCGAGCGAACGCTAGACTCTTTCCCCTTCTTCTGGAGATACGACGTCAGCGCAGAAGTTGCATTCACATCGTTTACTGGCACCTGACCACGATTCACCAGGAAATCCGAAAACCGCTCCTCTGGATTTACCGCCGCAGAGGGAGTGGATAGCTCCTCGTAACCGGAAGCAGGCTTTAATGGTGTGTAGAACGCGACCGGAGACGAACCGGTCAGCAAAGGAGCCCAGAACTGGTCAACAGCAGACCTCGAAGCCAGGGCCCGCGGCAGGCTCCGGACAGCTACTGCTAAAACTACGACAGCAGCGGCCGCGCCCAGATACCAAAGCAACTTTCGCCTCTTCGACGGCAATTGCGGGTGCGGATCTGGGGCAGTCTGCTCGGGCAGCCGGAACTCTGCCAGATAGGAGCCGTTGGGCACGTCAATCCGGAGTTCCTGTTCGTGACCCGTCTGCTTGTAATACAGGGCCAGCCGTTTCCGGACTTCCGCGGCTGCGACACGGACCGTAGCGTCCAGGCTGGTGTCATATTCAGGATTCCGTCCGAATACCTCGATCCCGATAATGCGTTCCTTCAGATCCGCTGTACGTCCATCCAAGCTCCGTTCGGCGATGAACCTCAGTAAATTGCTATAGCGTTTGCTATTACAGAAGAGAGGGTCGGAGACGATGCGCTCTACTTGTTCGCGTACGGCCTCAGCTTCTGGGTAGAAGGATACGTCCGATTCGTTCCGGTGCTGCGCGTAGATGCCCCGGCCTGCCATCGTCACTACTCCGCGGTCCGTATTCTATCACAGTGTCTCGAAGGCGAATTAGCTTTTTAGGGGTTCGCAACGGCTGGAGAACCGCCGGAGGCGTGTGTGGTCGCTGATGGTGCTTGTCACAATCCACGAATTTGGCTGGAAACCGACCGATGTAGCCAGCCATCCGGAAATCGCGACACGCGTCGCCTTGTTGCCAGCGAAATTGGCCTTTTTAACGTTATTAACATCGCTGACACAGGCATCCGTGTGTCTATAACCGTTATTAACTTGAATGCGCCGAGCGACGTGATATGTTCGGGTGGCTTATGCTCTCAACCTCCCGCATGTGCTGCCTCCTAGCCCTGTTTGCCACAGGAGTTTCCGCGCAATGGTTGAGTTACCCCTCGCCCGGCCTTCCGCGGATGGCCGACGGCAAGCCCAACCTCGCGGCTCCTACTCCGAAAGCGGCGGACGGAAAGCCGGATCTTACCGGCGTTTGGCTGTCGGACAGCGGGAAGTACTATCGCGACCTTGCCGCGGATGTACCTGGCGGCGCTCCGATGCAGCCATGGGCGGCGAAGTTTTCCAAGGAGAAGGACGAAGAGAATCACAAAGCCGATCCCCTGGCGCAGTGCATGCCCCCGGGGGTGCCGCGCGTGAATACCCACGGCGGCCACATGTTCAAGATCGTCCAGACGCCGCACGAGGTCGTGATCATGTACGAAACGTCCAGCAACGATGTTTTTCGCGAAATCTTCACGGACGGGCGCCCGTTGCCGGAAATCACACAGCCGGCCTGGAAAGGCTACTCGGTTGGTAAATGGGTCGGCGACACCCTGGTGGTGGACAGCACCGGTTTCAACGATAAGTCCTGGCTGGATACGTACAAGGCGCATCCGGAGACGGAAAAGCTGCACGTCACGGAGCGCTTCCGGCGTCTGAGCGTCGGCAAGATGGAGATCGGTGTCACGATCGACGATCCCGGGGCCTATACCAAGCCCTGGGACGCCAAGCTCGCCATTCATCTGGTGCCGGACACGGAAATCATGGAGACGGTTTGCGAAAACTCACGCAACGTGGAACACATGGTGGGTAAGTAGCTGCTCGTCCAAGGGAGAGTTATGAGTAGGTCGTTCTTACCGGTTGGCGTCATGCTTGGGATTGGCTTTGCTCTGATAGCGATGCCCGCCGTGGCCCACCACTCGTTCGCCGCCGAGTATGACATCAAGAAGACGCTGACCGTCTCCGGGACGGTAACCAAGGTCGAATGGCTGAATCCGCATGCCCGTCTATATATGGATGTAAAAGACGACACGGGCAAAGTGGCGAACTGGGAATTTGAGCTCCAGGCGCCGAACGGGCTGATTCGCAGCGGTTGGACGCGCACCTCCATCAAGCCGGGCGACATGGTCACAGTCGATGGCTACCGCGCCAAGGACGGCTCGAACATCGGAAACGCATCCGCCATCACGTTGGCCGATGGGCGCAAGCTGATCGGCCGTGACCCGGATAAATAAGGCGCAATCGAGGGCGCTCGGTATTCCAGACAACAGGTCCGCACACAGGAGAAATATGAAGACGCTTGCAAGTTTTGCGATGGGCTTGTCTATGCTGGCCATGCCAGCGCTCGCCCACCATTCGTTCGCCGCTGAATACGACCAGAAGAAGCCCGCGAACATGACGGGCACTGTCACCAAAGTCGAATGGCTGAACCCACATGCCCGGATTTATCTCGACGTAAAAGACGGCGACGGGAAGGTGACCAGTTGGGAATTCGAGCTCGGTGCCCCGAACGGGCTGATTCGAAGCGGCTGGACGCGGACTTCCATTAAACCGGGCGATACCGTGAAAGTGGAAGGGTACCGCGCCAAGGACGGTTCTAATTTGGGCAACGCGGCCGCCATCACCATGGCCGATGGGCGCAAGCTGGGCGCGGGTTCTCCCATCGACGAACCGAACAAAGAATCCGGCAAATAGTGTTTCGCTCAGCGCCGGCAGCCGGATTGGCGGCTTTCGAGCCGGCCGTTTGACTGTTATTAACATCGCCAGGCCCGGAATCAGAGCGTCTATAACCGTTATTAACTTGAATGCGCGGCTTCGCGTGATATGCTCCAGGGGCTTTGAAGGCAGGACTTAGCGGGCGTCTGTCCGTGTTTGCCATGCCCGCTGCTGCGACGCCGTAACAAGGAATTGTCCGCGGCGGGTCTCGGGCGTTTTTGGGGTTGGGCATTTGTTGGGCTTAGCGTTTCGGGGAAAGACATAGGGGGTCATATCAGATGGGGAAGATTTCGCGCATTCTATTGGCGCTGGTTGCGTCTGGCGTCGGACTGTTCGCTCAGTCAACCGGAACAATTAACGGCCGGGTAACGGATAGCAGCGGCGCGGCCGTGCCGAATGCCACCGTTACCGCGACCAACAGCGCGACGGGAATTGCCCGCACGATCACAACAGCCAGCGACGGCCTCTTTAACTTCGCCGGGTTGCTGGCGGGCACCTACGACGTCCAGGCCGCGGCCACCGGACTTGAGAAGACCACCAAACAAAATGAGACGCTGATAACTGCCACCACGCTGACGGTCAACTTCGAACTGGGAGTGGCCACTACGACGCAGAAGGCGGAAGTGACGGCGGAAGCGCCACTGGTGGATACCACACAGTCCTTCGATTCCCAAACGCTGCAGACGGCGGAAGTGCAGAGCCTGCCCATCCTGAACCGAAACTTTTCCGGCCTGGTGGCGTTGGTTCCCAGCGCACGGCCCACTGCGACGCCCGCCAATAACAAAATATCGCTGGGCGGCGGCATTGGATTTAGCGGAGGCGCGGGCCGCAACGGAGCGGTCGAGATCGACGGTGTTGCGCTCCGGGACGACGTGAACGGCGGACCTTTATTTAATGTCACGCTCGAAGGCGTGCAGGAATTCAACGTGATCGCGCACGATTACCCCGCGCAGTATGGGCTGACTTCCGGCGGAATCGTGCTGCTGACCACGAAATCGGGCGGCAACCAATTTCACGGCTCCCTGTTCGGCTATGGCCGGAACGCGGCCATGACCGGGATCGACTACTTCTCTAAGCCAGCCAATGGAGGGCTCGGCAAGCCGGCGTACGATCGCGAAGAATATGGCGGTTCGCTGGGCGGGCACATCATCAAAGACAAGCTGTTCTTTTTTGGAGCCGTCGAAAACCTCCGGCTGAATCAGGCGCTGGTGATCCCGTCGCTGGCATACACCCAGGCCGTGGCTTTGAAGGACAATCTTTCGTCTCTCGCAAGTTGCCCGATATGCGTGCAAGTCGGCAATGCCATGCAGCCTTCCTCAAACCTACCCGAAACCATTCGGGATTGGGAGTCCAACGTGAGAATGGACTATCAGATCAACGACCATAATTCCTTATTCGGCCGCTACGTGCGCCAGCACAGCCTCGCGTTCGACGATATTCTTCAGACGCTGGGCGGAGTTCCGCATCCGGATATAAATCCGAACGGCTCCAATGTCTACGATCCCGTCCACGGTGACAATGCGGTAATCTCGTGGACCTCCATCATCGGAAGTAAGTCTGTGAACACTCTCGCCGTTGCGGGCACGCATTTTTACGAATTTCAATATTGTAAGTGCAGCCTGACCGGCGCCGCCCAGACGTATGCCGACATGATATTTCCGGACCTTCAGGTGGGCGCGCCTGTGCCCGCCGCCGGCAGTGAGAACAACCAGAATGACATCCAGGTAAAAGAAACGTTTTCGCACCAGGCGGGAAGCCATGCGCTGAAGTTTGGCGGCGATTTCATCGATTACCTGCAACTGGGCTACCTGCGAAACATCAGCGGCGACGTGGCTTTCTTCGACGACCCCACCGTGATTATCAACAACACTAACGGCAAATATCCGCAGGGCTTTCTGACGCCGGGGGCGATGAAAACGCTCCTGCTGATGTCGAAGGATTTTGGCGGCTCCGCTGCTAAAAGTGCCGTGGAAGATGGGAAGGAATTCAGCCTGTTCGTCCAGGATGACTGGAAGATACGGCCGGGTTTGACCCTGAATCTGGGCCTACATTGGGATCGGTTCAGCAACTTCTACGATCAGGAAGGCGACGTAAACAATCGCGCCTACCTGCTGCTGAAAGCCGTCGGCAGTCCGTGGGGCGCCGGCATACCGAAGACTTTCAACAAGGCCTTCTCCCCGCGCGTCGGGTTGGCATGGGACATAACGGGCAAAGGCAAGAATGTCTTTCGCGCCAGCTTTGGGATCTTCTACGACGAATCGCTCTCGCCCAACATGACGGCGATCGATCCGTTGAACCAGCCGCTGCTCGAAAACGTCGGGTCTACTTACACCAACACTGCCGTCGGCGTTGGTGCAGCGCCCACGTACTAGTCTATGGAGGGGCGTTCCCAGCAAATCTTCAGCCCGGTCTCGCGACTTTCCTGCCGGGCGGCAACACGACGATCACATGGCTGGAACCCGGGACGGTAGATCCATCCAGCCAGCAAACTCATGCCGGCTACACGCGCCAGATCAGTCCCACGATGATATTTTCGCTGGATTACACCCACATGCTGGGATTGCACGAATGGCACGCCGCTCTGGTCAATCCGACGGAAAGTACGGCTTGGGATCCGAATGCAGCCACCTACAACACCTGCGGGATCACAGGATCGTACCGTCGCCTGGAGTGCGCATTCCGCGCTGCAGGGTTGGCGCCGAACACCGTGGGCGTGGTGCAAATTAACAGCGCCACGAATCGCTCGCAATACAATGAGGCGATTTTCCACTTCCAGAAGCGCAGCCGCTACGTGGACCTGCAGGCCAACTATATCCTGTCGGCCGCCTACGCCTTCGGTGGGGCCGTCGGTTCCACGGCCACCGGCGGCGGTCCGCTGGGCGCGGAGATTCCGCTGCAGTGGTTCGCGAAAACCGAATGGGGCCCGTCGTTGACCGATGAGCGGCATCGTGTGGTGGTTTCGGGCGTGTTCAGACTGAAGTGGGGCATCGAAGCCTCGCCCATCTTCCAATATGGTTCGCCTCGCCCGTACAATTGCCTGAACTCCACAGACTGGACGGGCTCCGGCGGCGGAGACGCCCGCTGCGTTGTCAACTCATCCGGCACGATCGTTGCTCCGCCCGCGATACCGGCGGGGACCACCGGATTACCGGCTGGGTACACGTCGCTGGGCGTGAATGCACTGCGCGGCACTGCCACTTACAACCTGGATGCGCGGTTTTCGAAGGTCTTCACTTTCAGAGAGCGAATGAGGCTCGCGGCGTTCGTGGAGTTGTACAACATTACGAATAGGGTGAATTTCGGCAACAACTACGGCGGCACCTTTTCGACCACCAGTACAACGTTTGAGAAGCCGACTGGATACCTGAACAATGGTGTCTCCCTGCCGATCTCGCGCCAGCTTCAGTTGGGAGCCCGGTTCACGTTCTAGTCGCAAAAATGCTTTGCTTACTAAGGAGGCCACGATGAGACAATTCGGTTGGGCCGCAGCGGCGGCACTTTTGGTTGTGAGCACGATCCCCGTTGCCTATGCGGATGCCCTGGATGCCGATGCCACGGAAGCCGTAAAAGTGGCGAACGCTTATGTCGACGCCTTCAACAACCACGACCCACACGCTTTCGCGATGGTCTTTGCGGAGAACGGCGACTTCGTCACGGGGCGCGGCGTCAGCATCCATGGCCGCGCGGCGATTGAACAATATTTTTCGAAGTCGTTCAGCGCCAATTTAAGTACCGCCCACCGTACGCTGACCGTGAAGAGCGCGCAGGCGGTCAGTCCCGGCATCGTTTCCATATATGCCATGTCAGACCAGACAGGGACGAAGGCGGCCGACGGCACGCCGAATCCTCTCACGTCGACGTTCTTTGTCTTCGTGATGACGAGGCAAGGCGGTCACTGGGAAATCGCCGTCTTCCACGAATCGAATTTGCCCAAGCCAAATTGAGCCGTCTCGCAAAGGAAATAGCATGCGCACGCTTCGAACGAGTCTTGTATTGGCTGCAGTGGCGGCGATCACAGCGGTGCCGGGTCGCTCTCAGGAGGCCCCGAGCGAGGCTGCGGCGATCAAAACATTTGCCTCGTCCGCTGACATACAAGCGCTGATGGCGAAATCCAAAGCCGGGCGCAAGGAGGGGCAGGCGTCGGTCGGAGGACACATTCTTACCCTGGGATCGTATAACGTCAACCTGGAATATCGAGCCATCGACGGGCCCGCGTCGATACATGAGAAGGAAGCGGAGTTGATCTATGTACTCGACGGGGAAGGGACGCTGATTACGAGCGGCACCGTCGTGGGCGAGAAGCGCACCAACGCGACAAATCTTGTGGGCACGGCGATTGAGGGCGGAACATCCCGCGCGTTCAACAAAGGGGACGTCACTCTTGTTCCCGCCGGCACGCCGCATCAGTTCAAACCCAACGGCGCGCTTGTCCTCATGACCATGCACGTACCGGGGCAAGAAGTATCCAAATGAACCAGGCCTCGGGCTTTGGTCGATCAACATGAGAACCATATCTTGGACTGCAATCTTTATTCTTATGCTGGCCACGGTGGCGGCCGGACAGTGGCTGTCAGTCCCGATTCCCGGAACGCCGCGGACCTCGGACGGCAAGCCGAACCTGAACGCGGCGACGCCGCATGCGGCCGACGGCAAACCGGATCTGACCGGTATCTGGGGCGCCGATAGCGCGCGTCCGAACGAGGACCTGACCCCGGAAGGCGTCGAGGCGCCGATGCTGCCGGCAGCGGCGGCGCTCTACAAACATCGCGTGGAGACGTTCGGCTGGGATCGCCCTGAGACGTACTGCATGCCGCATGGGACGCCGGATGCGTATACCGTTCCGGGGCTTCCGTTCAAGATGCTGCAGACGGCGGGCGAGACGGCGATTCTGTTTGAGGAATTCCACAAGTACCGGCAGATTCACACCGATGGGCGGAAGCTGCCGGTGGATCCCGAGCCGGCGTGGTATGGCTACTCGATCGGCCATTGGGAAGGTGAGACTCTGGTCGCCGAGACCGCGGGCTTCCGGGAAGGCAGCTGGCTGGATAACAGCGGCCATCCGCATAGCGATGCGCTGCGCACTACCGAACGCTTCCACCGCCTCAACTTCGGACACATGAATGTCGACGTCACCATCGACGATCCGAAAGTATACACACGGCCGTGGAACGCGGCTACGATGCACTTCACCCTGAAGCCTGACACCGAACTGCTGGAGCACTTCTGCGAAAACAACAAGGACCTGCCGGTTTTGGAAAAATACTGGCGCGACCAGGAATCCAAGAGCGGTAAAAAGTGAATCAGAAACGACTCGCGATGGTCCGATTTCGGACGATGGCGGTTCCGATTCTCCTTACGGGCGCTTCGATATCGCTGCTCGCACAGGTCCCGGCCGATGGAATTCTCCGGCTCGATCCGGCTTTCGACAAGCTTATTCCCAAGGTCGCGAAATTAGAAAAAGTGTTGGGCGGTCTCGGTTTCACGGAAGGTCCGGTATGGGACCGCGCAGGCGGCTTCCTGTTGTTCAGCGATGTTCCCAATAATGCGGTGATGAAATTTACGCCCGGAGGAACGGCGGCGGAGCCGTTTCGAAAGCCCGTTTTTGAAGGCCCCTTTCAGAAGGGCGCACAAGTAGGTTCGAACGGACTGGCGATAGACCCGCAGGGACGATTGGTGGCGGACGAGCACGCCGCTCGCCGTGTGACGCGCCGGGAGAAGAACGGGACAATCGTGGTTCTCGCTGACCGGTATGAGGGCAAACGCCTGAACAGCCCCAATGACATCGTGATCACGAACAACGGGGATGTTTATTTCACGGACCCTCCCGGTTATCTTAGAAGTTATCCGGAAGGTCTTCCGGACAAGCCGACGGTGGACCTCGACTTCAATGGCGTTTACAGAATTTCCACCGCCGGGAAGCTTCAGCTGCTGACGAAAGATATACCGTTCCCCAACGGCATCGCGTTATCGCCCGACGATAAGAAGCTGTACGTTGGCAATTCGCGTCCCGAGAAATATTGGATGGTGTACGACATAAAGGCCGATGGTGGAATCGCGAATGGCCGAAAGTTCGCCGATGTGACCAACGAGCCGGGCACCGGATCGCCCGACGGAATGAAAGTTGACCGTCGCGGTAATGTGTACGCGACGGCTCTTACCGGAATTCTGATTTTCTCGCCGGACGGGAAGCGCCTGGGTTCCATCGCCACTCCCGAAGTCGCTTCGAATTGCGCCTGGGGCGACGCTGACGGCAAAACACTCTACATCACGGCACGGACGGGTCTGTATCGGATCCGCACGAATGTCGGCGGGTTTCGCTAAGTCGCAATTGGGGCACGCGAACGGCGGCTCGGTAAGACACTAAGCGCGGGAGCCTACCAGTAATACGTGCTCTTTGCACGAAGCTAAGAAATTTGCGAAATAGTGGCCGGCTGGGGCGATCCTCTGCTGTCTTTAATTTTCGTGTACAATCAATCGAATCCCACAGGAGGAATATTATTAATGCGACGACTTGATTTGAATGTTGGGGCCACGCGGCGTGAGCTATTAAAGACCACGGCCGCTGTCGGAGCGGGAGCTCTCCTGCCCTGGGAGTCCTTGATCGCTCAGGCGCCCAAGCACGGTACCGGCAAGATTGATGTGCATCAACACACACGAGAAATGTTCCCAGGACAGCGAGGAACCAACACCTGGACGCCCGAGCAAACGCTTGAGCAAATGGACAAATATGGCATTGCCGTTTCGGTTCTATCCGCGATCAATGCGAGCCGGGACAGGTTTTATACACCTGGCACGGACGCTATCGGCGCTGTCCGGACCAGCAATGAATACCACGCTAAATTGGTCCACGATCATCCCCAACGCTTTGGCTTTTTCGCGAATTTTCCGATCGATCATGTCGATGCGAGCCTCAAAGAAATCGAATACGCCATGGACACACTCAAGGCAGACGGCCTCGCCTTGTGGACCAGCACAGCCGACAGCAAATATCCGGGCATGGACATGTACAAGCCCATATGGGATGAAGTCAACCGCCGCAAGCTCGTGGTTTACCTGCATCCCGGCGGTGCGCCGGTGTGCTGCAGGTCGCTTGATCCTCCAGTATCGGACGCCATGGTCGAGTTCGATTTCGATGTCACGCGCGCGGCGGCCAGTCTGCTGGTGCACGGTACCTTAGAGAAATGTCCTGACATCAAGTTCATCCTGCCGCACTCCGGTGGGGCGGTTCCCATGCTGATCGGACGTATGAAGGACCGCGTAGCGGCGTCCAAACGGCCGGAACTGAGACCGATGGTGTACGACCTTTTCAGAAAGCAATACTACGAGATCGGCCACGCCTCCTTCCCATTCCCGTTTGCGGCGCTCAGCAAGCTTGTCCCGAATTCACAGATCCTGTTCGGCACGGACTATCCCGCCCAGGCGATTGCTTCCACAACAGACGAGATTCCCAGCCTGGGCCTTTCGAAGCAGCAACTGGATGCGATTTATCGTGACAATGCTATCCGGCTATTCCCGCGGCTGAAAACTTTGGTCTGACGTTCTGTCGGAGTGGAAGACCGCTCACCGGAAACTGAGTGGGGCATCATTCGCTGATGTCCCACGCGCTCCGTCAAAACGCATCGCGGTACCATCTGAACTCGCCGCGGCACGACATCCTCATTTCACATCCGCATTTCGTTAGAACGCGCTGAAATCTTCGCGACGTGCTGTTGACGCACCGGCGTGCGCGAAGAAGTTGAGTGGCGCGACTATACTTGAAAAGATGTCTGCTCTTCCGGAACGGATCGGCCCTTACTACAATCACCGGGAAACTGGGAGAAGGAGGAATGGGCATTGTTTACAGCGCCAACGACACCCGGCTGAACCGGCCTGTTGCGCTCAAAATGATCCTCGATTCGGGCGATGACGAGGACAGCCGGAAGCGTTTTCTGCGCGAAGCGCAGGCGGCGGCGCGAGTCACCCACCCCAATATCTGCCGCATATACGACATCGGCGAGGTGGACGGCCGGCCGTTCCTGGTGATGGAACTGCTCGAAGGGGAGTCGATGTCCGAGCGCCTGAGGCGCGGACCGATGCCCCTGGCCGAAGCGCTGCACGGTCATGCTGAGCGTCCTGTCGGCGCTGGCGGCGCTGCATCGGTCGTCGATCGTGCATCGGGATCTGAAGCCGTCGAACGTGTTTCTGTCGACGCATGGCGTGAAGCTGCTGGATTTCGGGCTCGCCAAACCGGTTTCGCCTTTCTCCGACGACGGACGGACGCAGACCGAGCTGACCGGGCATGGAGTGATCGCCGGAACGCCGCGATACTCGTCGCCGGAGCAAGTGACCGGAAAGCCGGTGGACGCACGATCGGATCTGTTCGCGGCTGCCGCGATTCTTTTCGAGGCGTTAGCGGGTAAACCGGCCTTCGCGGGGAACTCGGCGATGGAAATTTTCCACTCCGTGCTGTATGAAACGCCGCCGGCGCTCAGCGGATCGCAGGCCATTTCGGCGGTCGATCGCATCGTGCGGCGGGCCATGGACAAGAATCCGGCGAACCGCTTTGCTTCGGCGGATGAAATGGCGGCGGAGCTGCGGGCGGTGATGCGTCTGGACGATTCGGGCACGCAGGTAGAGACCAGAGCCGTGAAGCGGCTGATCGTGCTTCCGTTTCGCGTGCTCCGTTCTGATCCGGAGACTGATTTTCTGGCGTTCAGTCTGCCGGACGCGATCGCGGCATCGCTGGCCGGCTTGAGCTCGCTCGTGGTGCGGTCGAGCCTTGCGGCGGCTCGCTTCGCTGGAGCGGTCCTGGATTTGAGAGAGATCGCGAAAGAGGTTGACGTGGATACGGTGCTCACCGGAACTCTTCTCCGCGCCGGCACGCAGTTGCGTCTCACCACTCAATTGGTGGAGGCTCCGAGCGGCACGCTGATCTGGTCGAAGGCGTCGCAGGTGGAGCTGCGCGACATTTTTCAACTGCAGGACACGCTGGTCAGCGGCGTCGTCGAGTCGCTCGCGCTGCCGCTTGACCGCGGGCGAGCGGCAGCAACTCGCGCACGATGCGCCGGCCAATGCGACTGCCTACGATCTGTACCTGCGCGCGAATGAAGCGGGCAAAGTATTCAGCGGGCTTTCGGAAGCGATCGGTTTGTATGAGCAGTGCGTCGCGCTGGATCCCGGATACGCGCCCGCGTGGGCTCGTTTGGGGCGGGCGCGCTGGCTGATGGGCAAGTTTTCCGAAGGAGCGGCGGAGAAATTGGCGGAGGGGCGCAGCGCGATCGAGCGGGCGCTGGAGCTCAATCCCGATCTTCCGCTGGCGCACAATCTGTACACCAATATCCAGGTGGACCAGGGCCACGCTATGGATGCGATGAAGCGCCTGCTCAAGCGGCTGCGCAGTTCGAAGACCGATCCGGAGTTGTTTGCGGGCCTCACCCATGCGAGCCGCTACTGCGGTTTGCTCCAGGCGTCGCTTGAGGCGGATCGCCAGGCCCGGCGGCTCGATCCGAACATTCACACCACCGTGACCCATACCTACTTCGCGATGGGCGACTACCAGCGCGCTTTGGAGTCGGCTCGGCGAGGACTTTGGCTATTTCATGCCGCATGCGGCTCGCGATGCTCGGGCGAGTGGAGGAGGCGATCGCGATGCTGAAGGAGAAGGAACTTATCGTACCGGAGCAGCGAAGCGGCCGGGTGTTCATGAGTTCTCTGCGCGCGCTGCTGGAAGGAAATCGGGAAGCGAGCCTTGCAGGCGAGCGATGAGCTGATTCGCAACGGCTTCCAGGACCCGGAGGGCGCATTATTATCTCGGCGCGGCAGCTCGCCTATCTCAGCGACGCCGGTCGCGCCAACTACGTGCTGAAGAGCGCCGTCGATGGAGGCTACTTCTGTTACCCGCAAATGGCTTCCGATCCGTGGCTCGATCCGATTCGCGGCGATGCCGAGTTCAAACGGATCCTGCACAAAGCGCAGGCGCTGCATCAGGAGGCGGTCGAGGTATTCAGGGATGAGGGTGGTCCTGACTTGATTGGTCACGGGCGTTAATGAGCCCAGTGCTTCCTGATGCTGCGGCTCTCGTCGTAATAAGGCGCGGTGATGCTGGTTTCTTTTGGCTGGTGAGTCGTGGGACCGTAGTGGTTGCGCGCAGGAATCACGCCGATGGCACCAAACCCCGAACGCATTCCTTCAACGCTTCGGCATCCTGGAGCAATACAATTTTGGTTCGCGGTGGTTCTCACCGGCGTTGCCACCGGTATCGGCGCGATCCTGCTCACTCGTCTTTTGGAGGCTGTGCAGCACTTTTTGTGGGGAGGAACAGGCACGGATCTTCTGATTGCCGTAAAGAACACCAGCGGCCAGCAGCGCTTTCTTATATTGCTCGGCGCGGGTTTTGTAACGGCAGCAGGACAGTTGGTCCTGAGAAAACTATCCAGTGGGAACGGAATCGATACGACAGCCGCCATCTGGTTTCATGCCGGGCGGTTGCCGGCACTCCGCACTTTGGGCAGCGCCATCCTCTCGGTGATCATCGTGGGCATGGGTGCGTCACTAGGACGAGAAGGAGCACCCAAGCAAGCCGGGGCCGTTTTCGCAAACTTCTTCTCGGATCGAATTGGTCTCTCTGACGAACAGAGACGACTCTTAGTGGCGTGCGGCGCCGGGGCAGGGATGGGTGCGGCCTACGGAGTGCCTCTCGGAGGCGCGTTGTTTTCACTCGAAGTAATTCGAGGCGTGCTGGCGCTCCGATACGTATTACCCGCCCTTTTCGCTTCCGTGATCGCGACGGCTGTTTCCTGGCTGGTGCTTCCCGATTCTCCCACCTACCTGATTCCCGCTTACAGAAGTTCCGGTTCTGTTGTGGTGTTCGCAGTTCTCGCCGGTCCCATTGCCGGCGTTCTGTCTGTGGGATACGTCCGGCTAATCGCGTGGGCCGATCGCGAAAAGCCGGAGGGCTGGAAGCGGTTGATCGCGCCCCTGGTCGGCTTGGGCGTCTTGGGAATGATGGCGAACTGGTTCCCGGAGTTGCTCGGAAACGGCAAAGACATCTCACAAACGCTCTTTACCGTTGCCGTTGCCCCTGCGCTGCTGGCAGCGCTTCTCGTGCTGAAACCGGTAGCGACGGCCTTGTGCGTTGGAAGCGGCGCACCCGGCGGTTTGTTCACGCCTTCGCTAACGGTTGGTGCGCTGCTCGGGGCATTGCTCGGCCATTTTTGGTCATGGGCTTGGCCAGGAGTGCCTCCTGGAATCTTCGCTCTGTTAGGTGCCGGGGCGGTTCTCGCCGCTACCACCCAAGGTCCGCTGTCGACTGTTGTATTGATCATGGAATTGACCGGCAGGGACCGATCGTTCGTCCTGCCGCTCCTTCTAGCAGTGGGAACCGCTACGCTGGTCGCACGCACAATCGAGCCTCGATCGATCTATGATGCTCATCTGTCGGAGGACGAAATCGCAGAACGCCAAAAAATGCGAGAACAAACAGCGGATCTGGCGTTGCCTTAGCGATGCGGGCTTCAGTTGACCGAGATTGCGACCACAAGTCCACCAATAGTTTTCGTGTTACCGTCATCCGCTATCGAGCCGCAGGGTTCGATAGAATCGGTCCTGCATATCGCCAGCGAAAAACTCAGGACATGAGGTTCAACAGGATCATGGTTAAAAACAAAAAGAGAGAGATGAAGGTTAGGTCACTGTCGATTGTCGCGATCGCCGCAGTGACGCTGATAACCGCGATCGCATTCGGGCAAGCCCCGCGCACCTTCGCGCAATGGGACAAGATCCAGATCACGGTTGAAACCAAATATGGCAACAGTCTCGCCATCCTGCATGGCTCATCCGGATTGGACACCACTCACCCCGATGCCGCCGGGGGCCGCGTCATGGCGCTGTACGGCCCGGACGGCGTCCTTATGGTCGATTCTCAGGACGAAGAACTGACGCAGAAGACGATTGATACCATTCGCACATTGTCAAAGGAGCCGATCAGGATTTTAGTCACCAGCCACGCCCACCCCGACCATAGCGGCGGCATGGCTCAGGTCCAGAAGCAGGGCGCAGTGCTGTTCGGCCAGGAAGATCTGCGTCGGGAAATGATGCCGGTGGGCAGCCCAAGTGGGTTGATCTCCGGCCCCATGGCGCTGCCGATGGTCACCTACAAGTACGATCCGGCCAATAAGGGCAAGCCCGCCGTCAAGGTTCAGATGAATGGCGAAACGGTGGAGTTTATTCCGATGATGCCGTCGCATCTTGGCGCCGATACTATCGTTAAATTTGAAAAAGCGAACGTCATCTACATCGAGGATTTCTATCGTAACTTCGGGTATCCGTTTGCCGACCAGGCCAACGGTGGCTCAATAAATGGCATGGTTGAAGCGGTCGACATGATGGAATCGCTGTCGGACGACAATACCGTGCTGGTTCCGGGCCACGGCACCTTGATCCACAAAAAAGATCTCCTGCCCTATCGCGCGATGTTGATCGACATCCTGGGCAAGGTAAAAAACCTGATGGATCAGGGCAAGACACTCGACGACGTGTTGGCCGCCAACCTGACAGCGCCTTATGACGCCAACACGGCGGGCGATGACCCGAACAGCATCAGGCGCTATATCACCGAGACCTATTACGAAGTGAAAGGCCTCCCCGCGATAGTCAACGGTCGGCGAAACATGCCTGCTCCGCCGACCGCTCCGGGCAGAAGATAAGGTCCAGCTATCGCCTGAGCTTTACGGCTCGGGCCGCGGCGAAAGCAGAAATACGCAGCCTGCCATCGCCGCAATTCGCACGCGTAATCCCGGCGAACTCCACTAATTCTTCGGGAGCGCCTCAGCAGCCTGCAAGTGTGCACGAAGAGTGGGTAACGTATCCCTGGCGAAGGCTTTCACGTCAGGATCGCTTCCGTCTTTAGCCTCTTCTTCGAACGCCGCGATGTCTTTCTGATGGTCTTCGACCATCATCCTCGCATATTCACGATCGAATTCGGCACCGCGTTTCGACGCGATCGGCATGGAGTTCACCATCTTCGCGTCGTCCGCCGCAAGCGTGACTCCCTTACGGT
Source organism: Terriglobia bacterium (assembly GCA_963699945.1). Taxonomy (GTDB): domain Bacteria; phylum Acidobacteriota; class Terriglobia; order Bryobacterales; family Bryobacteraceae; genus Palsa-187. The sequence continues at coordinate 51,167 of CAVOVW010000014.1, read as the reverse complement.
TCGCCAGAGCTTTCAATTTCTGATTTGCTTTGGTGTGATCTGTCACAATCCTTTGAGCAAAGCTCTTCACCGCTTGGCTCTGGCCGCGCTCCACGCCGAGGTTTCCCATGTGAACCTCTTTCATCCCGCCATTGGCAGCATTCTCAATGAACTGCCGGTCATTTGCACTTAAGCTTTGCGCCTGCGCGGCTACCGCACATCCTAGGACGATGCCTGCAATCGTAAATAAGGACTTCGTGTGAGATCGCATATTCTTCTCCTTTCAAAAGCTCGCCAGTTATTTCCACTACTATGCTTCGGCCGCCGACTGCGCTGTCGCGTTCTTCAACAGCGTAGTTGCGATCGACCGCAGCTTTTGCTCAGCCGCCTGTTCTTCGCCGAGGGACGTTTTCAAAAGCTCGACTGCGTCGTTCTTGCCCAGTCTCTGAGCAAGGCTGATCGCCGTCATATAGCCAGCCATCTCATAATGTTCGACGCGAGTCCCGGCTCCGATGATTCCAAGGTCGAGCACACTCTCCTCGCCCTCTTCATCCAGCGCCTCTGCTCCTTCACTGATACAGCCTTCCATGCCGACGCATTTCTTGCCCGTGGGCTTTATCTCGAGCATTTCCGCGACTTGTTCAAGTCGGGCGACCTGATCTTCGGTCTCTTTGAGGTGAGCCGTGAATGCCTCCTTAAGAGCGGTGTCGCTCGAACCCTTCGCCATTTTCGGAATGGCCTTGGTCAACTGTTTCTCCGCGGAATAGAGATCTTTGATCTCGTCCGCGAGAAGGTCCATCACTGAATTCTTGTCTGACATGTTTTCTCTCCGAATCCTTTCTTGTTAACGACGCAACACGCCCGTCCTCCCGGCTACTTCCGAAATGCGAGCGCGGACGTATTTGTCCCACGAAAAGTCGCCATCCCTAGGCTGCCATCTGGAGTTCGGAGTCGCCTTCTCGCGAATTATCTGCGGCTTCCTGACACCGAATGCAGAATTTAGCCCACGGAATTGCTTCCAGCCGGCGCTCCGGTATGGACTCTTCGCAACTCTCGCAAGTTCCGAACGTGCCGGCGCCGACGCGCTGCAGCGCTTCCTCCACGAGAAGTTTCGTATGCCAGTTGCGCGAAAGAATATCCAGCGCAAGCACACGATCCGTCGCATTCTGAAGACCATCCATCATTTCCGCTGACGGCTCTATCGCAATTTCATCTTTGGAAACCGTCTGCGAAGCCAATTCCTTTGCCTTGTTTAGAAGAACCTGCTTCACCTTCTGTATGTTCATGTCACTTCCTCCGAGTTGGGCCGACGGCCACATGCGCAGAAAACCAGCATTTTCGTGGCCAAAATAATGTGCGTTCACAAAAGTGTTTCCCCCTCGCGGCCGGTCTCATTGCGGCCAGAAGTTCGAGGACTGCAATCCTCGATAAGGCGAGTGGCTGTTAATTGTCGGGGATGAGGAGGCTGTCACAGGCCCGGACATCGGTTGTCAGCAGTGAACGAGGCGTTGCTCTTACGAGTAGGTATTCTCAGCGGGTATGAATCGACTCTGCACGGGCCATTATTTGATGAAAGCTGCCGAACGTGACGTCGAATCCGGCTGAATTGCAGGACTTTTAAATGCTACCTCGCCGCCCCCGTGTGGCGAAACCTTGCAGAGCGCTGCACGAGGCCGCACACGGCGCTCAACCTGACGCAAATTCCAGGCGAAAACGGGCGGTTTCCGCCGCGGCAGGAGGTCAGGTCCTATTGCGCGCTCCGCAAGGGAAATCAGCCCTTCGAACTTTTCCGCACGTCCACTTACGCGATCAACCCCGCCTTCCCATCACCAAGTACACGATCAGCACAATCAGCAAAACGCCGCCGATGCCGCCACCGATCATGGGGCCACCGTAATAGAAGCCTCCTCCGCCAAAGATAAGTATGAGCAGGATGAGAAGAAGCACGAGGTTCATGGTAGGAACGCCTCCCAGCATTCGCTAAACGCGCCGTCTGGCTATCCACACGCAATAGAGCCACAGCAAGTCGAGGGCCGAAGCACGGGGCGCGCTCACGTTGCGCGAAAGAAGGGCAAGTCGGGTAAGAAGGGCAGTCCTGCCAAGAAACTCAACGCGGCTAAAACAGCCGAAGGTTCCCGCGAACGTAAGTAAAGCTGCGAAGATTCTGTTCAAGCAGCGGGCCGCGTAACGCTGACTGCCCGGATGAAAGCTACCGGATGGCAAACGTCACGAACGGCGGCGAACACTCCCTGCAGTTTTCGATCCCGATTGTGGAATGTGGTCGGGTTGTAGGACACGACCGTTTGCTTGCCGTCCCGGGCGCGCGCGGTCAGTTCGTAGTCGGTTGCCTTGTTTCCGCCCAGAACGCGCCTGATACCGGCCTCAGCGCGTTCCGGATCCATGAAATAGTCTTTGAATGGCGCTCCGATCAGTTCGTCTCGCGTGCAGCCGGTGAGGGCCTCCGTCTGCTTGTTTACGTCGGTGATGCGCTGCCGGATCGGTAGTCATTAAGGCGTCGATACTGGATTCAACGAGAGAGCGAGTGTAAAACTGCTGGTCGCGCAATCGCTGATCGAGCAGTTTCTGTTCCGCTTCCACCTGTTTGCGCGCCGTATTGTCGGTGCCGATCAATAGATAACCAATAATCCCGCCGGGATCGTCACGCAACGCCGTAACCGACACGACTGCCGGGAAACGGCTGCCGTCCTTACGGATGTAGGTCAATTCGTAAATATCTTCGATGCCGCGCGACGCTTTAAAGACCAGCGCCTCAAACCCCGGCGTAATCGGGGTTGCGAGTTCCAGGCTCAAAGCTTTGGCGCGCGCGATCACTTCCTGCGAATCGGAAATGTCGGCCGGGGTGATTTTGTCGACGACCTCCGCCGCCGTACAGCCGAGCATGCATTCGGCGCCCACGTTGAATTACTGAATGACGCCCTTTTCATCCGTCGCGATGCTGGAGAAATTGGCGCTGTTCAGGATAGCGCTCCCGTCTTCAGCAAAGCGGCTTCGCGGCGGATCTCCGTGACGACGTCCACAGCGTGGCCCGATTCTTCCCCTGGAAGAGGGCGGAAATGTAGAGTGGACATATCGTTAAGACCGACCGAATCTCGCGGATTGCTCCGCCGACTGAATCCGGGGACGCCGTCGCGATGACCCTGGATTGTGTGGCTGATCTGAGTGATGTTCGTCAGGCTGGCATCTCATGTGCCCTTTACAAGACCCCTTCGACCAAACCCGATGTAAGAATCTAAAAGCTCCAGAATGGCCGTGGGCGCCAGGCCATGACCATATTCGGTCATGCTGACCAAGTGGAGTCGCCCGCTCGGCGGTGATTATCTTTGTCTCCAGCGTCAATGGCTGGCATGACGATTGCCCTGTCTTTATCAGAGAACCCGTGCGGCCCGGACGATGAACCGATCCGCAGCAGGGCCGACGAAATAGAAGGGGGTAGCACGTCACCAAGGTCAGGATTTCACTTCCGTTGGGATTCAGGACCGTTACGTCGTACGGGCTCACGACTTCGTCGACACGACGCGATAACGGTAAAAGCCTTGTAGCGTGGCGACCGTGATCACGTCATCCTGCCGGACATTTTGCAAAGGGCGAAACAGCGTATCGCGATGTCCGGCGATCCCAGGTTGCCCGATCTTCCCGGCAAAGCCGTGCCTTCGAGGTGTCCCGCTGCTCGACGCAGTGTGGCATCACCGGTTCCTTCGGCCACAATTTCCGAGAGCCCGAGGCGCGGAATCTCGATGCGCCCCACCAATTCGCCGGTAGTCGGAACCGGTGGGCCCTTCCGCAACGGCAATGGCGACGGTCACCGTTACGGTGCGCAAATCAATGGCGTCGAGCCCGACGCCGGGATACAACATGGCCCTATTCAACTGACCGATCACGTGGGTAATGCCTTTGTGAGTGACCGGCGTGAACGCGCCACCGGTGGCGATCAACGCGCCCCTCGGTCCAGGCAATCATCGGCGGGTGCCGCTTCGGCCAATGGGGCAGAACTGGAAAGAGGAAAGATGATCGGCCGGTCGGTGTGCCACGCCATTTCCCGAATCATCACTTCGGTAAACGCGCCCGCGCAGCCGGACGCCCCGATCAGCATCGTGGGCCGCACTTAGCGCACCACCTCCGCCAGACTGATGGCGTCCGTTTTTCAGCCCTGCGGCGTTTGCCCGCGGCGGGAAGCATCCCGGCTCGTTGTTTTCGCGATGCCATCCCGTCGCCAAGTCTTGACCTCCGCCGCAGGACGGGCATAAGTGGTCGGGCCGATCGCCCATGTCGTCGGTGAGAAGTCCGTCGGTGTCCACACACCAAAACCGCCGACTAGCGGCTTCGATCGACAAACCTTCGGTGACCATAACGTCGCGGATCAAGTCGGTAATACCGATACCCGCGGTGCCAGCGCCAAAAATCACCACACGTCGATTCCGCACAGGAGTTCCGCAGACCCGCATGGCTGAGATCGCTGCTGCTAGAGCGATGGCGCCCGTCGCCTGCAAGTCGTCACTGAATATCCGAATTTGGTTGCGATGTTGGTTGAGGATGTGACGCGCGATTGCGGTTATTTTATTTGTCCTGTGGGCCCTGGGACTCGCCACCGCCTACACCGTGGGCGGATTCATTCACATCCTGTTGATGCTCGCGGTCGTAGTTGTCCTCATCCGCGTGATTCAAGGAAGGCGGCCCATACTTTGAACTGCGCCATTCTCGTGATTCAGTTACTCGCAACTCGGGCGTGATCATGAAGCGATTCCTCTTGGCATCGTCCAGTGTTCTGCTGCTAGGCAGTATCACCGGATTCTTTCTTTTTGTTTCACCGCTGTCGATTGTCGCGGTCTTTTGTATCCTGTTGGCTCTGCTGCTGATGTTCTGCCTTGGCGTTGCAACCGCAACCGCCGAAGGTATTGCCGGATAAAGAAGTGAGGAGGCGACCGACGTTGACAACGATAGAGGTGGAGAAGTTCAAAGAAACGTTGACCGCGCGACAGAGCGAATTGGAAGGAATTATTCGTAACCGTGAGGCAGCCGCCATCGAGACCAGTGCCTGTCCTGGATCACATTCAACATCTGGCGGAGCGCCGGTGGGCGCTGGATGCGTTGGGGAGTTGAATCGGCATGCTTACGCGGCACGCGTTGCGGAATCGGCCGAATTCGCCCGACGTGCAGCATCATTCGGAATGATCCCAATGGGAACTTATACGATCCAGGTCGCGCGTATCCAATTCTTATCCGGCTCAAAGCGTGTTAGAAAGCGTACTTCAGCGCGAACTGGATCATTAATCACGGTCGGACAATGGGGGCCGCGATGGTGCCGGCGTCGATCGTGCTACCGGTGCGCGAAATCACTTGAAAAGCAAGCTCGGTCGCATTTAACTCAAACAGGCCGAAGGCTCGGTCCGTGTCGAATCCCTTCGCCATGATCGATGAAGGGCGTAGGTCGTGGTAGCGCAGCTCGCCTGAATCCCCGAGCACGAAATATTGGATGCCATGTTGCGGTGTTAGCCGTTCATAGACATGCTCGTGCCCGGACAACACAACACTGACGTGGTACCGCTCAAATAGCGGTTCAAGTTTTTCTCGCAGATCGAGGTCCGGACCATGTCGCGCGTTGGAATACAGCGGGTGATGAAAATAGCAAATCTTCCAGATGCTCCGCGACTTTTCCAATTCCTGAGATAGCCAGTTTAGCTGCGCCGTATCCATATACGTGCTATCGAGCGCAAAGAAAGTAGCATCGCCTCGCTTGAAACTGTAATAACGATGGCCGTCCATGTTGAAGGGCTTGTACGCCGTCTCGCTGGGAGCATCGTGGTTTCCGAGTGAAGCGAAAAAATGAACACCATTGTCGAGGAGGGCCTTGTAGGGAAGTTCGAACTTGTTCCGATAATCGGAAGCTGACTTGCCGCCGTAAAGATTGTCCCCCAGCATCAACACGAAATCGAAATGTACCACCTCGCGATAACGTTCCATTAACGCCCCGATCTCGTATTCCGGACGGGCCCCGGTCCCGTTGTCCCCGATGATGGCAAAACGGGTGGATTTGTCGGCCAGGGGCAGGTGAACTTCCACCGGGACCGAGGGAGTGGGAGTCTGCGCGGAGGTGCTGGTTAATTGCGGCCGGGAAATGGCAAAGAGCACGATTGCTGTGACAAGACCAAGGGTCACGTGCGCGCTTCTCGTCATCTCGATTTAGGGCTCCGGAAGGAAGTCTGGAATGAAATCGACGACGAGCTTATCTTCCGCATCAAGCAAGACGAGCGTACGACTCATAAGTCTGTATCGCAAAGGCTCCGGAAGTCTAGGAAGCGCCGTAAGCAATGAGGGTGGCGTGGTCTCCACTGGTAGTCCCGTCGGATAGGAGCCGTTGATATGCACGGCGGGAGGGACCACCTCTCCACTTCGGATGCTTGTGTGAATTTCGGCCGGGCGTTTTTTCAGGCTCACGGCGGCTAGCCGGCGAAATTCGGTTGCAATTGCGGGAGTAAAGATGTCGCCTTGAACCGCGTTCGGCCGACGTGCGCGAATTGCTTCCGCCAGAGCAGTTCCCTTTTCCGTCGGTTTTTTCACGGTAATTCGCGACTCCGCATCGGCGTGGATCTTCATGTAAGCGGTCAGGCGCTCTTCATAATCGGCGATAACAGTTTTCTGGGCCAAGCCAGCCACTAGGGCAAACATGAATCCGGCAGCGACAGCGGTTCTATTCAGCATTGCCTTCCACCGCGTCCCGTACAACGTTCTTGACAGCTTGCTTCACTGCTTCGGAAACGTCGGCTTGCAGGACGTCGGCACCTACAGACAGGTGCAACTCATCTCCTCCCGCCTCCTTGATCGCATCGGTGACTATTGGCATCAACGGAGGTATTTCTTTCGTGACTGCCTTCGCGACTTTTTTGGCAATGCGGGACGGCGCCACGACTGGGTCGCCTTCCGCGTGTGCTTCCGCAGACGCCCAGTCGGCTTCAAACGTTTCCTTAAGCTGCGCGGATATTTTGGGATCGTCGATTAGGATGCCGATCTCTCTTCGCTTATCTAGCTCCGCTGCTCGCAAGCTTTGGCTGCCGAGAAAGAATGACTCCCCGTCGCGAATAATCATCCGCACATGCAGCCTGGCCTTAAGCCGGCGGTAAGGAACTCGCGTGCTGCAGCCTAAAACGCGGACTGTCACTCCGGCTTCCGCTCGTTCGCGCAGTACGCCCACTATCGCGGTGTCCCCAAGATTGGGATCGTAGATCAAAAGCTCCTTGCGAGCACCGTTCAGAAATGCCGCCAGTCCCTTCCGCGCGTTAACGGGACTGACGAGGAAATCCTTCTCGCTTGATTCGAATGGCTGGCGGTTACAATCGGCTTCAAAGAGCCTCAGCGCCTCTGCCACTAGTTTCCGGTCCTTAGTAGCGATGCCGAAACTGCGGCTCCGATCGATATCGAGATATGTGAAATTGAAACCGAGTACGTAGAGTTCTTTTTCGTCCACGATCAGCATCTTGCCGTGATAGCGTACGAAATCGCCGCTGGTCCGGCTCACAGTGACACCGGCCTTCAACAACCGCGATTCTAACGCCCGCAAAGACTTCTCGCCGCCGCGATTCATATGGGCGATCAGCGCGCGGATCCGAACTCCTCGGCCCACCGCGGACACTACCGAGTGCTCTAGTTCCTTTCGGTCAAACCGAAAAATAAGAATATCCAGCGACGTCTTCGCTCCGTCGATCGCTTGGATCAAAGGAGCGATACCGTCCTCCGGTTGAACAATTAATGTCGTTTGCACACTCATGGCAGCGCACTTGCAAGAGCAACCGCATGACCACTCGCAGGACTCTAGCTAAATACACCAGGCCGATCGCCCCGATGTTACTGACAGCGCAGGCGTTCTTAGCTGCCACGTTAGCCGTGCCCCTGATCCAAGCAGCGGAGCCACTTGCTACAGAGCCGGTCTCAGACCGTGCAAAAGTACTCTGGACGGAGCCCAAGGATCTTGAGTCCCGCGATCTTTTTTACGGGGAAGGCGGAAAAACTGACGCACCGCCGCGTGGGTCCTTTCAGTTTATCAAGGAGGATTTGAGTGGCAGCAACCCCAAGATGACGGTGCGGGATGCGAACGGTGTGAAGTGGAAAATCAAGCTCGGCGCGGAAGCGAAATCGGAGACGGTAGCGACGCGCCTTGTCTGGGCGGTCGGATATACGACTGACGAAGACTATTACGTCGCGGATTCACGCCTCACAGAAGTGCCGCCAAAGCTTAAGCGCGTGAAGCATCTGATCGCTGCGGACGGCACTATACGCGATGCTCGCTATGAGCTCGAAGCGAAGGACGTGAAAAAGCAAGGCGAGTGGTCCTGGAAGAGAGGAGATTTCTCCGGCACTCGCGAATGGAACGGGTTGCGAACTCTTATGGCGCTCTTGAACAACTGGGATCTTAAGAATCAAAACAATTCCATTTACCTGATCAAGGATTCCCAGGAGAGTGTTTATGTGGTCAGCGATTTGGGAGCCTCTTTTGGAACACCGAATTACGTCTTGGGGCACGAAAAATCGCGTGGCAATGTCGGCTCGTATGAACATTCGCGGTTCATCACGAAAAAGACGGCAGAGCATGTCAGCTTCGCCGCGCCGGGACGACCCACGCTCGTTTTACTATTCAACCCGCACGCGTACTTCAGCCGGGTGCGATTTGAATGGATCGGCCACAACATTCCGCGCGAAGACGCTAAATGGATGGGCGAGCTTCTCGCGCGGCTTTCCCCCGAGCAGATCCGGGATGCATTTCGCGCAGGGGGCTATTCGCCGCAGGACGTGGAGAGCTTCGCCCGAGTCGTTGAGCAAAGGATCGCCGAACTGAACGCCTTGTAGATTCAGGCGGGCTCGAATTGAACCCGGATGAGCTCGGCATAAATGGCGTTGCGGTCGAGCAATTCCTGGTGCGAACCTTGCTCCACCACTTTGCCATCCTGAATGACGGAGATAATATTCGCATTGCGGATCGTCGAGAGGCGGTGCGCAATCATAATCGTGGTGCGTCCCTGCATCAGCCCTTCGAGCGCTTCCACTACGAGCTTCTCCGATAGCGCGTCCAAGCCGGATGTAGGCTCATCCAGGATCAGGATGGGAGAATTGCGAATGATCGCGCGAGCGATCGCGATGCGCTGACGCTGTCCACCCGATAGCGTGACGCCGCGCTCACCCACAAGCGTGTCGTAACCGTCGGGCATCTTCGAAATGAACTCCACCGCGTTCGCTAACTGGGCGGCGCGTTCAATCTCCTGCCTTGTAGCATGCGGTTTCCCATAGGCGATGTTTTCCCAGATCGTTCCGTGAAACAACACTGTGTCTTGCAGAACAAAACTGATCTGGTCGCGCAGTGATTTTTGCGTAAAACTTCGTACATCGACTCCATCAATCAAGACGTTGCCTGCCGTAGGGTCATAGAAGCGCGCGATCAGTCCCGCGATCGAACTCTTTCCCGCTCCGGTCGGACCGACAAAAGCAGCGATCTGCCCCACGCCCACCTTCAAGTTGAAATGCTCCAGCACGCGCTGCCCTGGCTCATACTCAAAATCCACATTTTTGAATTCGATCTCCCCACGGAACTTGGGGGCTCGCTTTGCACCGGGGTTGTCTCGGACGTCGCTTCGCGCGTCCAGAACTTCCAGAATCCGCTCGTACCCAACCGTCGCTTTCGACCATTGGTCAGTCATCTTGGAAAGGTCCTGAATCGGCTTATACATCTTTCCCAGATACAAGATGAAGATAACCAGCGAGCCGGATGACAATTCGCCTGACAGCACTCTCCACGATCCAAACCATAAGACCAGAGCGGTGCCCACCGCCACAAGAACGTCCACCAGTGGAGAAAGCCGGGCCTTAAGAGCACGAGCGCGCAGGGCCATTTCAACGCTCTCCAGGCTCTGCGCCGCCATGCGCTGATCTTCATATTGCTCGCGCGAAAATGCTTTGACCACGCGTATCGAAGACAGGACCTCCTGAACTACGGCGACAAGTTGTCCTTCTTTCTTGCGGACCTCGCGCGACGCCTTCTTAATTCTGCGTGTATACGTATAGACCAAAGCAGCCAGGATAGGAACGACGGATAGCGCGATACAAGTGAACCTCCAATCGATGTAGAACATTACACCGACCATCCCCAGGAGCGTCAGCACGTTCACCAGAGTGCTCAGCAGGCCGCTTGCGACGAAGCTTTGGACGGCGTCGACGTCGCTGGTTACGCGGCTGATAAGGTCGCCGGTTTGTGCATGATCGTGGTAGGAGAGCGAAAGGCTCTGCATGCGGGAGTACAGCCGGCTCCTCAATTCGTGCATTACCATTTGCCCGACTTTGGTCGTGATTAATTTTTCAATGTAGGAGAACGCCGCGCCCGCGATTGCGATCACGATTACGGCAGTAATGGCGACCAACAGAAAACTGTCCGCGCGGGAACTGTAAATGTGGGAAGCCCAGATCGCCAGCCATCCTTTAGCCGGCTTCTTTTGAAGAACATTATCAAGGACGATTTTTATCGGCCACGGCTCCGCCAGGTTTGCCGCTGCTTCTCCGACGGATGCAAGAAATGCCCATGTCAGGATCCCCGAATGCGGACGGAGAACGGCTGTTAGATACGACGTTGGTCCCTTTGAAGACTTCAGAGCCGGATCCATCATTTCTTTAAGAGCGGAATGTGTTTGCGGATGTCTGGCCAGAACTCGCTAAAAGCGTTGCCCGCGGCCTTCCGAACGAATGCGAGTGCAATCCGGTCCAGCGTGGCTTGCGCCGTCGTTTGACTGGGCGGACGCCATTCATTGGAGATTACTCGCGTCGCTGGAACGGCGATGTAACGAGCATATGCAGGCACCGTTTCGCCCGCAGCATTCTCTGCCATCACGCTCAGCTTGACTGCATTCCAGATCCTTTCACGCTTCGGCCCTCCGCCACGGCGGTGGTAACGCGGATCCTCACCCCACAAGGCGCCGAGCCCCGCTTCTACAGAATTACTCAAAGCGTTCGTCCCGAACTTCGAGGCTAACCGCTTTCCGTATCCATCCCAATGAGTGCCGTATTCGGGAGGCGTGTTGGTTCCCGTCTGAATGGCACTTTCCACCGTTGTCGTCAGAATGGTCACCGGGCCAAAGGTTGACCGTGCAAACCATCGCACCCGATCCGACGCTGTCACGGCATTCGTCGCCGTATCGTCGACCGAGCCTGAACTTATGTTCTCATTCTCAGTTTGATTGGGCGTTTCTAAAGACTGGCCTAATACCTTCAATGGCAAAGTCAATACCCCGCAAAAAATACAAACCATCAACCTGCCTGGGCTCATTCTGCGCCTCCAAAAAGGTTAGATTCCGCAAGGCCGAAATGAGGGGCCGGCAATGCGTCAGGTTGATTGAACGGTAAGTTCGCACGACCGAGTGAGCGACCGCCGCATCCTCGAAGTCACCCGCGCAGTAGTCTCTGCTAGAACCCCCTAAGTCATGTCTCACCCGCCTAGCGATTGCAACGTGCAATCCAGTAGCCAATACAGCATCCGCTGCGCAGATGATGATAGGAAAGGTTGTTATTGCACAGAAAAAACGTCAGAGCACACATCAAGAGCTTACCTTTCTACCGCAGCGCGGCTTGCCCGCGGGGCGCGTACCCGGCATTTTCACGGTTCTGCGCGCTTTGTTTGTGCCCGGCTCTCTCACCTTTGGATGAGCAAAGGGTTGGAATATCGTCTTATCAGCTCTCGAAAAATCGCAATAAATGGCCACTAAACGCAGATGCTCAGAAACCGGTATGACCGAGACCCTGAAGTGGCTTGCCAAAGCCAATTTGCTTGTTGTAAACTTCTCGCTCCTGTTAAACCGGGGTAGATCGAAGAGAAACGAAACTGCAATGAAGAAAAATCAATCTGAACTGTCACGCAGAGGTCTTTTATATGGTTTGGCGGGTGCTGCTCTTAGTGCGGCGCAGAGGAGAGTTCTTTCGGCGCAAAATGCTGCCACGCCCTCGAATCGATTCGGTCCGCGGCGGTTGGATGTTCACAGTCATTTCGGATCGCCACGCTGGATCAAGCGTGTGTTGGAGCTGAAGCCGCAGGGTTGGAATCGGTTTGACGGCTGGACGCCGGCGAAGCATCTGGACATGATGGACAAGGGCGGGGTGCAGACGGGATTCGTGTCGGCGACCGAGCCGGGCGTCTGGTTCGGAGACGATTACTCCATCAATTCGCCAGAGCGGGCAGAAGCGATCTCCTTAGCGCGCGACATGAACGAATACGGCGCGAGGATGAAGTCGGACTTCAAGCGTCGCTTCGGCCTCTTCGCGGTGTTGCCGATACCTGACGTCGACGCCAGCCTGAAGGAAATCGAGTACGCTTTCGACACCCTCCATGCCGACGGGGTCGGATTACTCACGAGCTACGGCAACATGTGGCTCGGCGACGAAAAGTTGCAACCGATCTTGGACGAGCTCAATCGCCGGAACGCCATCGCCTATGTTCATCCGACCGATTCGAACTGCTGCCACTCGCTCGCGCACGCAAGTCCTGGGACCGTTGAATGGCTCTCCGACACGGGTCGGTCGATCAACAGTCTAGTGAGCACGGCCGCTCCCTATGAGGGCGGCCCAACTCCACCCGTGGGCGCTGACGGGCCACCTCGAATAAGTGCTGCGACCCGCTATGGAAATGTGAAGTTCATCTGGAGCCACGGCGGTGGCTCGCTGCTTGGCATCGCGAACCGTGTCGTCGGTTTCAACCACGACAATGACGTTCTGGGAAGACCGGCCGCCCCCAATTCCAAGCTTTGGCATATCCGGCGCTTCTATTACGACACCGCCCAAGCGGCCAACCCGATTTTGATGCAGGGAATGAAGGCGCTGGTTGGCATGTCACAAATCGTGTTCGGGAGTGACGCGCCGTACGTTGAGCCGGCTGTGTACAACCAAACGCTTCCGCAGTGCGGCTTCAGCGCGGAGGAACTGCGGGCGGTCGATCGGGAGAACGCGCTGCACTTTCTGCCAAATTACCGGACGGCATAGTCACCCATCCTAAGTCCGTCGATCAACGGGCCATTCAGAGAGCTCCGGCTGTGGCGCGCGGCTTACGCGGTCCGCGGCTCATTCTCGCCACCTTCACTGTTCTTCGGTCTCTGGTCCAAGGCCGCCGCGTATCTCAAGCTCATCGCCGCAGTTCTCACCGCATGCAGAGCTAGTACTAGAACTTTTAAGAGTCGGTACTGGGTTCCCCCGCGTAGGAGGTTGGGTATAAGATCCTGTCGTGAAGCTGGGGACGAACGTCCTTAACGGAGGCATCACATGAAAACGGAGGTATCACATGACGCGGACTGCTGAGGTCTTGACTCTCGCAAGTTTTCTGGTTTTGGCGGGTCACGCACAGGCTAACATGCTCACAAATGGGAGCTTCGAGAATACAAACAACACTTTTGTCGGCGATGCGAATCATACGATGGTATTAGCCTCGGGTTCATCGACAATCCCAGGCTGGACCACAACGAACGGAACGTTTACTGCCTGGATACAAACAGCCGTCAATCCCTGGAATATCCCCTCGTCCGACGGTTCATTTTTCCTAGACCTAACCAGTTATAGCGATTCAGGAACGTACGGCGGCGTCACCCAGAGCTTTGCCACCACAGCCGGCACCCAGTACGTCCTGACGTTTGATCTTGGTTATGGCGGCAACTCGGGCGCGTTCGGGGGCCCAGCTAGCGTAACCGTCAGCGCGGGAGGCGGCCCCACTACTTTTACGTCGGGGTCCGGCGCGCCGAACCCGGGAGTGTGGAACCACGAAACTTACGATTTCACGGCAACTTCGGGAACGACGCAGTTGACCATCACAGGCTTATCGACAGCAGGTGGTGAATACATTGGTCTCGATAATGCCGACGTGGAGTTGGCGGGCGTGCCCGAACCGGGTACTTATACCCTTGTCCTCGGCGGCTTGGTTTTCCTCGGGTGGGCCGCGCGCCAGAGGAAGGGCGTCCGCCGCTAAGAAACGTCGCTGCTGGTCGCTAGGAAGTTACCGCGGCCCACGAACGGCTACCGTTAATTGATCAATCACCGAGGCCGTCGCGGAAGGCTTGCCAACCATGGCATCAGGCCTCAAATGGCGCTTTTCACCAAGGCGCCCGAACTGGCACGGAGACACCGCTCCAATTCCTTCGCGTGAAAGTGCTCGCATCGAGCGAGTGTCTTGGAGTCGCAGGGCGAAATCCGTACGTTTCGTGTAGACTTTCTTTGCGGTCTTTTCATTAGCAGTGAATCAAGGCTCTCGATGCTCGCTCACCGATTTGGGTGAACGAGGAGATCGAGCTCGCGTTGATATCTACGAACCAGAGCAGCGCGCGATCAGTTTACCGGGCAGCTGTTCCGAGGTTCGCCCCGCGAAAGCCTATTTTATATGTTCCCGGAGCTTCGCCCATCGCTTTTTTGAACGCTTTGCTGAACGCGGCCTCGGACTCATATCCGACCAAACTCGCGACTTTCGCAAGCTTTGTGTCATTTTCACGCAATATCTGGGCGGCCTTATACATCCGCAGTCGAGTCAGATAGTTTATTGGTGTCTCTCCCAACACATCTTTAAATCGACCAGCGAATCCGGAGCGCGAAATGCCGGCGACGGCCGCGAGGGACGCGACGGTCCACCGTTTTTCAATGGCTCCGTGAACGACGCTGAGCGCTGCGCTCAATCCTTCATCCGCCAGTGCCCGCAGCCACCCGGCGGCGCCATCGCCTGCCTCTTCGATGTAAGCGCGAATCGCTTGCACGAATAGGATATCCGCCAGTCTACTCGTGACCAATGCCGAACCCATTGTTTGGTTTTGGCATTCGCGCGCAAGGATTTGCAGAATCGTTTGCATCGCGGAGGAAGAATTCTTGCGATCCATCCGAAACGCGATCAAACTTGGTAGCAGGTCGGTGAGCCACCTGCCCGCGTGCTGATCGAGCGTAAAGTTGCCGACGATGATGGTGGTGACAGGGCCGGCGCTTTCCGCATAATGCAGCCGTCCTTTTCTCTTCAACCCACTGATTTCGTCGTACGGCCGGATGGGAGCCCGGGGCTTACTCTGCAGGACGTGAGTCTGGCCACGGGGCAGCAGCCAACAATCCCCGGTGCGGAGGGGAATGGGGCCCGTCGAGTCAAGGATCGAAAGCCAACAGGACCCCTCGCTCAGCACACCAAAATGCGCGTGCTCGTAACCCTCAAACCGGTATCCCCAGCTCCCGCCGAATGAAAGGCGTACACAATCAGAACTGTAGACACGCACGGACGTGAGTATGTGGGAGAGCGGGTCCATACAACCTCCGTTTTGGACGATAGAGCAGAATATCTGGCGTTTCAATCATTGTGGGTCCAATTTCAAAACCTTACTATACCAACATGATCTTTGGGGCGCGACGTGACGACGCTTGGCGGCTACGCTCGACCGCGAATGCCAGGAGGACCAGATGAATCAAGAGAGTGCCAGGAATCTTAGCCGGCGAATCTTTTTGGGAGCCGCAACAGCCGCCCCTGTAGCGATGGCTGTACAACGCGCCTCCGCCCAGATCGCTTCATCCACGGATCAGTTCGACATCGTGGTTGCGGGCGCAGGACACAATAGTCTGGTGTGCGCCGCATACCTGGCCAAGGCCGGATTTAAGGTGGTGGTGCTCGAAGGACGTCCCACCATCGGCGGCGGATGCAAGACCCAGGAAGTGTGCATGCCCGGGTTCAAGGAAGATTTGTGTTCGAGCGTGCATGGTGCGTTTCGAACCAACCCCGCCTACGACGAGCTCGCTCTTCGGGATTACGGACTGGAATATATCGACGACGAATTGGTAATGCACATCCCGTTTTACGACGGGACCTCGCTAACGGTTTATCGTGACTTAACGCGGACGTGCGAGACAATTGCGAAATTCTCGAAACGAGACGCCGAAGTGTTTCGAAATTTGGTTCCCGCGTACGAGGCGTATGCAAAAGTACCGGCGAAAGATCGCCTATCGGCGCCGAAAGCAGGATACTTCGGGCGCCTAAACGCGATGTCGGGCTATGATGCGGCCTGCTCGTTATTTGAAAGCCGTTATATGCGGGCGGCGTCGGTGTCGTGCGGCCACTTCGGAGGTGTTCCCGGCAGCGATTACGGCACGGGCAATCAGGCGTTCTCGCTGATCGCGCAAGTGTTGAACGGGCGCTCCATTCCCAAGGGCGGGTCGGGGATGTTGAGTGTCGCGCTCGGGAAATTTATCGAGGCCCACAATGGCGTGATCCTGACGAATAAGCCGGTGGTCCGGCTGATGATCGAAGGCGGCAAGTGCGTGGGCGTCGAGTGCAGCGACGGAAGCAAATTCCGCGGCGGGAAGGCGGTTGTTTCGACGATCCATCTAAAGCATGTAGTGGACATGGCTCCGCGGGAATTATGGGGCGAAGAGTTCCTGCGCAACCTGGGAGTCTTCAAGCCCGAACACGCGATGTTTTCCCTGCACTACGCGACGTCGGACCCGCCGCGTT
The DNA here is from genome assembly GCA_963699945.1 of Terriglobia bacterium. GTDB lineage: Bacteria > Acidobacteriota > Terriglobia > Bryobacterales > Bryobacteraceae > Palsa-187. Next base: position 34,693 of record CAVOVW010000014.1, on the reverse strand, counting down.
ATCCTCTGGCGGACGGAGCGCATGTGATCAGCACGGAGGCGGCGTTATTGGAACAGCCCGAAAGCATCTTCATGCTGAATTCGTACAATGCGCGCGGCGAAGTATGGGTAGACGATATCCCCCTGCAGATCGTAAGCCCGTCAGTGGCGGATCCGACGAGGGCGCCGGCGGGATATCACACAGTGAAAATCGAGGGCACGATGCCGTACGCGCTGAAAGAGGGACCGCAGCACTGGGACAAGATTCGCGATGAAGTGGCCGGAAGAATTTTCGCGCGATTGCGTAGAGTGGCTCCGAACCTAACCGCTGATAAAATCCTGGCGCAATTTTTGGAAAGCCCCCTGGACATCGAGAGGATGAATCCGGCGATGTGGAGAGGGAGCGCGCATCACGGCGATCGCAGGCAGTTGTCGCCGGCGGCTAATTACAAGCTTCCGATCGAGGGACTCTACCAAACCGGAGCGTGCACGCCACCGGGAGGATCGATTACGGGATATCCGGGACGTAACGCGGCGGCCGTACTGCTGAAAGATCTCGGCACAAGCATCGAAACGGTGGGGGCCAGGCGGGCATGAGACCTGCCTTTTCGAAGAACCTGCCGCAAATAACGCGCGTGCTGTCGGCCCTGACGGGCGCGGCGATCATTCTCTCTTTCGGTTTTTCCGTGCGCGCGCAACAAGCCGAGAAACCGAACGGCGGGAACCCGGCCGCACAGCCGTTACAAGTGCGCGAGAATGTCGCTCCGCATGAGGCTCCCGAGCAACCGCTGCCCTTCAGCCACAAGACGCACGTCTCGCGTGGAGTGCAGTGCCGCCTATGCCATACAAATCCGGAGCCGGGGAATCAAATGACGTTTCCTGCCGTGGCAACGTGTATGGGATGTCACAAGACTATAGCGACGGACCGTCCGGCGATCCGGACACTAGCGGGATTCGCTCAGTCGGGGCAGGCGATTCCGTGGGTACGTGTGTATCAGGTCACGAAAGGCGTCACTTGGACACATCGCAAGCATTTAGAAGCGGGGCTGCAGTGCGGCAACTGCCATGGTCCGGTGGGAGAGATGGAGAAGATGGCGATGACGACGGCAGTCACGACGATGGGCAACTGTATCTCATGCCACCAATCCCACAACGCCCCGAGCACCTGTCAGACGTGCCATGCATGGCCAGCAGAGAAATAGTGCTTCGCTTCACGCGGGCATGCCTTTCTGAGTAAATCCCTAGAGTACTCGCAACTCATGCAGGCCGTCGGCAGAAAGGTTGTCAAACCAGATCGCCTGACTGTTGGCTGGTCGGAGTAGCGGACATGCGGCTCAGCAGGAGAGCGCAGTGGTATTCTGATGACCGTGCTAATTCCTCTTCTCGCGGCATCTACGGGCACTCCTCATGTGCGCCCGGCAGAAGCAGTAGAGTGGGCATCTCAATTGCCAACATCCCGGAACGCGGGGCCTGCGGAAGTTCATTTCTGCGGCAGAACGAGTTAGCGTGAGAAGTATTTTCACCAGAGTCTTGAGGCTATTGGGTATGTACGAGCTTAGAATCCTGCTCGCGTTTCTGGGCCTTGCGGGTGGCATTTGGTTGTTTGCCGCAATCGCCAATGAGGTGCCCGAGGTAGACACGCAAAAGATAGATGCCAGGATTCTGCTCAGTTTTCGTCACCCCGATGACCTTTCTCCACTGGGAACGCCGGGGATTCAAGATGCAGCCAGGGACGTCACAGCGCTTGGCGGAGTCACGATTTTGACCCTGTTGACGGCGATCGCCAGTGGATTCCTTTTCCTCGACGGCCGCAAGCACATGGCTGCCTTTGTCGTGACTTCGGTAGCCGGTGGCTTTCTAATGAGTACTGTACTCAAAGACTTCTTTCAGCGCCCGCGACCTGATCTCGTTCCTCACGGGGCTTATGTATCTACTTCAAGTTTCCCCAGCGGTCATGCCATGTTGTCGGCGGTTACATATCTGACGTTGGGCGCCTTGCTGGCGCGCTCTCAGCGTCGCAAGAGTCTGAAATCATACTGGATGTTGCTGGCTGGGCTAATCACACTTGCGGTCGGCGTCAGCCGTGTATATCTGGGAGTGCATTGGCCTACCGATGTACTCGCGGGCTGGACCGCTGGCGCTACCTGGGCCCTGTTCTGCTGGTTGCTTGCCCGCTATCTTCAGACTCGCCGGGCGATTGAAGAGGAGTGAGCCGAGCGATCATTGCCGCTACTTGATGGCATTTATAGGACACGTGCATCATCCACGAATCTCACGCGAGGGGGATTTTCCGTTCCAACGCATAATCAGTTGCTGCCAAACCTCCTACGATGCGCTGGAGAGGATCTAATTCACGCGTGCCCCGGATATTCGACGTTAAAACGTCTGGATACCCCAAGGCGCCTGATTCCGAATATTTATTCGGCTGCTTGCATCAGCCGACACCTGAATGCGCTGGATCGAATTCGTTCCTCAAACCTTCGCGACCTTCCGGAGCGCCACAGCGTTCATGCAGTAGCGCAAGCCGCTGGGCTCCGGGCCATCCGGGAACACGTGGCCCAGATGAGCGTCACACGTATTGCAAGTGGTCTCGACTCGCTTCAAGAACGCGGGACCGTCGAACCTGTAAGCGATTACGTTCTCTTTGATGGGCTGGGTGAAAGATGGCCAGCCCGTGTGCGATTCGAACTTCTCCGACGCGTCGAAGAGAATCGTTTCGCAGCACACGCACGAATAGATTCCTGGCTCAAAGAGGCTGCACATGGCCGAGCTGAAGGCGTGCTCAGTCGCTGCCTGCCGGGTGACCCTGTACTCTTCCTCGCTTAGTTGCGCGCGCCATTCGGCCTCCGTCTTGACAACTTTGCGGTCCGCCTTCGGCGATTCGGTCTTGGCAAAATTCAGAACATCGTTCCACTTGAGCATCGACCATTATTCTATGCCTTGTCGGCAATGGTTTTGGCATAGCGATTCCCAGGCTGTTGACAATAGCGGCATGCAGCCCGCCAGATGGCCACTTGCATTGGCATGCGGAAAGAGGTGGACTGCTTCAGGCTGGGCGGGCAGCGCCCATTGGCACGGACGGGGTCGAAATCGACAAGCCAACTTTGGAAAGTGCGCATGCTGTCGCCTCAGCAGAAATCTCTAGATCCGAGGCCACAGGGGTGCATCTTCGATTAACGATCTTCGGCACGCCGGATTTCGGGCGGGTCTCCGCGGCGTGTGGAGCAAGCTGACCAGGAGCTTTCGCCATGACTCCAACGCCAAAGATGGCGACCTGGTTTCTGCTCACCCGGCATTGGTTGAGCTTATTAGGTCTGGCGTTCATCGTGACCGCGGCGCTTTCGTCTTTATTTATGGCGTCGGTTTGGGTTCGGGCCACGCGGGCAACCCTTATACGGGAATCCTGGTTCTTCCCGCCGTCCTATTGTTAGGGTTGGCGCTCGTCCCTATCGGCGTCTACCTCAGCAAACAGGGCACTCGTAAAGACATGGTCCAAAGGGTCTTCAATCGAAAGGCGGCGCTGCGGCGTCTTATCACGTTTTTGGGCATCGCGACACTCTTCGTTGTGCTACTCGGAACGCAACTCACTTACCGCGCGGTCCCTTAGTTCCTTAGAAAAGAAATCGAAGCTGCCGCAATACCTTAAGGGCTCTCGGCGATCCATGACACCGCAAGTCACTTGCAATAAGAGCGGCGCGGCAAGGGTCTATCGCATCGCGCACGATATTATTGTCCGCCGGAAAAAAGACACCCTGCCACTCGAGGCTGCATCAGCCAATCACGGAAGGACCGTCAGAAACGTCTTTTCCGCAGACGTGGAGGAGAAAATCCTCCGTTGTAACAGGAGCAGCAGCTATGCAGTCAAGAACGAGTTTAATCAGTTTGATGGCGTTGTTTTGTCTGGCGTCGATCGCGGCCTTTGGCACAGACGTCAAGGGCATGATCAATGGCAGGACCGGAGAAACGTTGACCGTGGCGTCCGACAGCGGAAACGTTGTCGTTCTCCTAACCGATGGTACGACTACGAAAGACGACACCGGAGTCTTTGGTTTGGGCACCGACAAGATGGCATCCATAGTGCTTATACCCGGATTAAAGGTGGAGGTCGAGGGAGAGGCTAACGAGCGGGGCCAGGTTGTCGCAAAGACCATTACCGTCGATGGTGATGACTTGGAAACGAGCGAGATGATCCAGGCCGGCATAACTCCGACGGCAAAGCAAGTCGAGGCCAACATCGAAGGCATCGACGTCAACAGGCGAAATATCGAAGCGAACAGGCAAACTTCCTCCGCCAACGCCGAGGAGATCGCAGCCCTCAAGGAGCAAATCGAGGCACTCAAGGGGGCGATCGCCGAACATAAGCAGAACAGCTCGAATCACGAACAGAAGATTGCGCAGACAATCACGGTCGTCCATGACACCACGGATCGGTTTCTGGCGTTGGTGGATTATGACCTGAAAACGGCAACGGTCGTCAAATTCGGATTCGGCAGTGCGAACCTCTCAGAAGAGGGTCAGAATACACTCTCGGAGACGGCGGCAACCGCCTCGGGCCTGAAGGGATACATCATCGAGGTGACAGGCCATGCCGACTCGGTGGGCCATGATGCGATTAACACAAGGCTAAGTGAGGATCGCGCTAAAGCGGTGATCGCCTACTTGGTACAGCAGGGGGGAGTGCCCGTGCGGCATATCGTTGCCCCAGGCGCGATCGGCGAATACGCACCCGTTGCTTCGAACGAGACTGCGGCCGGACGGGCCGAGAACCGTCGGGTTGAGATTAAAGTCCTCGTCAACAAGAACGGTGCCACCGAATAGGGGTACTCAGTTCCTGCAGCCGACAAGTTGCCCGCAAATTACTAGTTAATCTTCGTCAGGCTTGGGCGGGCGGATTCCCGCCAAGCTTTCTAGAAGCGACAACGCCGCAGCTCCGTTCATCATCACCGGCTTGTCGCTGCCTAGAAGGAACGCGTGCGCCACGTTGTCACCGGCCAGCAGGCGCACCATGCTCACTGCCTCCAGGTTGATCAGTTCGTTGTGGTTTGCCCAAATAAACTTTGACACAATCGCTTCCTCCTGTTTCTAGCTGGCAGTCTATCACGCGAGCGAATAACCACTCTGAAATCTCTAGATCCGAGATCATCGGGGCGCATCTTTGATTCACGATCTCCGGCACGCCGGAATTCGGGAGCGGTCTGCCCAACGTGTTTAGCAGGCTGACCAGGAGCTTTCGTCATAACTCCAACGCCAAAGATGCCGGCCTGGTTTCTGCTCACCCGGCATTGGGTGAGCTTATTAGGTCTGGCGTTGATCGTGACCGCGGCGCTCTCGTCTTTATTCATGGCGTCGGTTGGGATTCGGGGTCACGCGGGCAACCCCTATATGGGAATCCTGCTCTTGGTTCTACCCGCCGTCCTGTTGTTAGGATTGGCGCTGGTCCCTCTCGGCGTCTACCTCAGCAAACAAGACATTCGTGAAGACCTGGCCCACAGGGCCTTCAATCGAAAGGCGGCGCTGCGGCGTCTTATCACGTTTTTGGGCGTCACGACACTCTTCAATGTGCTGCTCGGAACGCAACTCACTTACCGCGCCGTCGAGTACATGGAGACCCCACAGTTTTGCGGCGGAACCTGCCACAGCATGAAGCCCGAATTCAGCGCCTACCAAAACTCGCCGCATTCACGCGTGGAATGCGTCGAATGTCACGTCGCGCCCGGGGCCGCCGGATGGGTCGTCAGTAAGACCAGCGGCATACGCCAGTTGATTCAAACCGTGTCGAACCGGGAACCGAAGCCGGTTCCTCCCGCCCTGGAGAGCAATCGTCTTGTCCCTGCCCGCGAAACTTGCGAGAACTGCCACTGGCCGGGTAAATCCATCGGCGCGCCTTTGCGCGTCTTCCCTAAATATGCCGACGACGAGCACAACACCAGGTCCGATACTGTCCTTCTGATGATGGTGGGCGGGAATAAGATCGCCGGAATTCATGCCGCTCACTTCGGCCCTGGAATTCAGATCCGCTATACGGCGCTGGATCCAGCACGCCAAGTCATTGGGAGGGTCGAATATCGGAACACGGCCAGCGGCGAATCGCGTACGTTCACCGCTACCGATCCCTCAGGCAATTCGGCCCAAGCTGGAACTGGGGCCGGAGCCGCCTTCGCGATGCAATGCGTGGACTGCCACAACCGCCCGGCACATGCGTTCGATCTCCCGGAGCGCGCTATGGATAAGGCGCTGGCCGGAGGCGACATTCCTGTGACGTTGCCTTATATCAAGAAAAAGGGTGTTGAGGTCTTGAAGGCCGGCTATGGCTCCAGTGAAGAGGCGGCTTCTAAAATACCCGCGGCATTGGCCGGTTTCTATCGACAAAATTATCCTGAGATCTTCGCGCGCCGAGCCCAGGACATCGGGCAGGCAGGCAACGCGATGCTCACCATTTATAACCGAAACGTTTTCCCCGATCTCAAAGTCACTTGGGGTACGTACCCGAATAACCTGGGCCACACGGATTCCCCAGGATGTTTCCGGTGTCATGACGGGTCGCATGCCGCCGCGGATGGCAAGACCATTTCGCAGGACTGCAACACGTGTCACGAACCGCTGGCGGTGGAAGAAACCTCTCCCCAGATCCTGAAGACGCTCGGCGTCGCGGACCGGATCTCAAAGCTCGAGAGGCAATAACCACAAGCGCGTCGAACAACCGTATGCAGTGCGGTCGCAAATGTTTTGAGTCTGAAGCACTTCTGGCGAATTAAGAAATACGAGAGGCTATTCACGCGGAAAAGAGTAAAACGGGGGCCCGCCGTGAAACCAATGCATCTGCATGGGGAGACTTTTGCGAAAGATTGGACAGGTGTAGCGAGGGCAACCGTCTTGGTGTTGCTGCTGGCCCTCACCCTGTCAAGCGCAACGCGCAGTCGCTACTCACCTAGGGAAAAGGCTTTTTATGCGGATGCCGGGTCGGTAGACTCGATTCATCCGGGCCTGGTGGTCACCATTAACTCCGCACAGATCGCCGCCGATGGGACCATTTCAGTCGTCTACACTCTCACCGATCCCAGCGGATTTCCCTTGGATGCGGATGGTGTCACCACAGCCGGACCGATCAGCCTGAGCTATATCGCAGCCGTGCTGCCGAAGAATCAGGATGAATATACCGCCTACACAACCAAGGTCAACTCCGGACCTGCGGTGCCGTCCACGAACCAACCGGGAGCCGATGCAGGCGGCGTCACCACCAATCTCGGACCCGGGCAATATCAGTATGTTTTTCAAACTCAGGCGCCTGCCGGATTCGACCAAACCGCCACGCACACCATCGGCATCTATTCTTCGCGGGACCTGAGCGACTATGACCTGAACACCAACTATGCCAGCACAACGTTCAACTTCGTGCCGAATGGAAACCCCGTAACCAAGGTCCACGATGTGATCAGGACAGCAAGCTGCAACTCTTGTCACGATCAGTTGTCCTTCCACGGGGGAAAGCGCCGCGGCATCGAGATGTGCGCGCTGTGCCATACCGACCAGTTGGTGGATACCAGCACGGGGAGCACGCTCCCTTTGAAGACCATGATCCACCAAATCCACATGGGCGCCTCGACGCCCAGCGTGGTTGCTGGGACGCCTCTCATGATTAGTGGCACCGACTTTTCGAATGTAGTCTACCCGGCTGATCCGGGCGATCCGCGGCGTTGCGAGACTTGTCATTCCCAAACTTCCGGCGCCACTCAGGCAACCGCCTATCTGATCAACCCCAGCCGCGAGGCCTGCGGAGCCTGCCACGACGATGTCGATTTCGCGACCGGCGCTCATCATGCCGGCGGTCCCCAGTTTAATGACAAGCTATGCACGGCCTGTCATATTCCGCAAGGTGAAATCGATTTCGACGCCTCCATCAAGGGTGCCCATGTGCCGCCTACGGAGTCTTCCCTGCTGGGCGGCATCGTCGTTGCGATCACACAGATTTCCAATGGCACGGCCGGCTCCAATCCCGTGGTGGCCTACACCATCAAAGACGGCGCCGGAAATCCTCTGGCACCTTCCCTGCTCAATTCCCTCAGTTTCGTCATGGCGGGACCGACATCGGACTACGGCTACACCAGTTTCGGCAGTGACGTGACCACTCCCGGCTATGTCAGCGAAAGTGCTCTCACCGCCGGAAGCTGCGGCGCGGATGGATCCTGTCTGTACACTTTCCAGCACGCCATTCCGGCCAATGCGACCGGCACCTACTCCATCGGGTAGAAGCCCGGCGCAGTGAGATTGTGCTTCCGGGCACAGCGAAAGAACAGGCAATTCAATACGGCGCCAAGAATCAAGTGGTGAGCTTCTCCGTGGATGGCTCCACGGTCACTCCCAGGCGCGCGGTGGTCGCCACCGACAATTGCAATAGCTGCCACGTTGCTTTATCTCTTCACGGATCGCTGCGGAATCAAACCGAGTACTGTGTGCTGTGCCACAATCCGTCGAATACCGACGCGGCGACGCGGGCGATCGCGGATGTGGCTGCCGATCAGGTGCTCCCGCCGCAGGGCATCAACTTCAATCTGCTGGTGCATCGGATCCACACAGGAGCCACTCTGCCTCCCGATCGGCCTTACGTCGTCGTCGGCTTCGGCGGAAGCCACAACGATTTCAGCGATGTTTTATACCCGGCGTTTTCTCCCACCGGCTCGGGTGGCGATACGCGCAATTGCTCCTTGTGTCACGTGAACGGTAGTGAGCTGAACCTGCCCTCGGGACTGAATTCCGTGATCGATCCTCAAGGGCCCATCAATCCGGTGCAGCCAATCACTTCGGCCTGTACAGGATGTCACGCGGACATGTCTACGGCGTCCCACGCCCTTAGCCACTCGAGTGCATCGGGAGAGGCTTGCCCCTCGTGCCATGCGTCGGGAGCCCCACTCGCGGTGGACAAGGTGCATGCGCAGTACTGACGGAGAGTGCAAGATGACGCGGCTCATTAAAATCCTCGTTTGGACAGGTGCCGCGGTCATAGGGATGACTCGTCTGGCGGCGCAAGACGTGGCGCCGCCTTATGTGGGTTCGCAAATCTGCCAGGCTTGCCACGAAGACATCTTCAACGACTTTCAGAAGAGTCCCCACCACATTGTCGACTCCGACAAGAAACGCGGATGGGTCGGCAAAGCCTGCGAATCGTGTCACGGCCCGGCGCAGAAACACATTGAGTCGGCTTCGGCCGAGGATATTCGCAATCCAGCAAAAATCACTGCGCGTCGCCTCGGACAAAGTATGCCTGACGTGCCACTTGAATCAGTCCACCCATGTGGGCCGGATCGAGTCCAGTCACGCGCGCGACCAGGTTTCCTGCGTCGGCTGCCACCCTGTGCACGCCAACCATGGACAGACGCTCGTGACGCGCGCGCCGGTGGCGATCAATGCGAAGTGCGCTTCCTGCCACGTGAACGTTTGGGCGGTGTTTCAAAAACCGAATCACCATAGGGTGCCCGAAGGGGCGATGTCCTGCGTGGACTGCCACAACCCGCATGGATCCATCTCCGGGGCGATGACACAAACCTTTGCCGCCAACGATCGCGGTTGCGTTTCATGCCATGGCGACAAACGAGGGCCCTTCACGTTTGAACACGCGCCGGTGCGCTTTGAGGGCTGCAACAGTTGTCATGAGCCGCATGGATCGGTGAATCCACGAATGCTGGTCCGCCAGGAAGTCCGCCTGGTTTGCCTGGAGTGCCATGCGGCACTGCCCACCTTGCCTATCGCCGGTGTAGTCGGCGTGATTCCCCCCGCGTTCCATAACTTAAATTCCCCTCGTTACCAGAACTGCACAGTCTGTCATCAGAAGATCCACGGAAGCTACGTGGACCCGAATTTGCTCAAATGAAATCGCTCCTGTTTCTTCTTGTAATCGGGATGGAGGCGACTGCGCAGGATAATCCTGCGCCGCCACCGGCTCCTGCTCCCACTTCCGCTCCAGCCCCTGCGGCTCCTTCTTCTACAAACCCTGCTGCACCCCCTTCTACATCAGCCACACCCGCCGCGGCCCCAGCTTCCTCGGGCGAAATTGCGGTTACCGGCTCCGTCGATGTTGGCTACCGGTGGCTAACCGGCGTCGGAGGCAGCCTGGATACATATCGCAGCTTCGTCGACCTCGGCTCCGGTCCGAAGCTGCTTGGTTCGGACCTTACGCTCTTCGATCCAAAAAGCCGATGGTTCGACCGCATCAATGTTCGGGCCGATAGTTGGGGCGACGAACCCTATGGCACGCTCCACGTAGATGCATCGAAGTCGCGTCTGTACGACCTGCGCGCCGACTATCGCGACATCGCGTATTACAATAACCTGCCTTCCTACGCCGACCCGCTCCTGTCACGCGGCATTGTACTGAACGAACAGTCTTTCGATATGCGGCGCAAGCTGACCAACATCTCCCTCGATTTCCTGCCTGGAAACTGGTTTATCCCCTATCTCGCCTTCGAGCACGACTCGGGAGCCGGAACAGGCACCACCGTATTCGTCGGCGATGGCAACGAATATCCGTCCCCCACCACGATGTATGACGCAACCACTCTTTATCGCGGCGGCATCCGGTTCGAGCTGCGCCATTTCCATGCGACCTTTGAGGAGGGCGGCACCACCTACAAAAACGATCAGACCATCTATAATACGCAGCCAACCACGGGTAACGTATCGACGCCGGTTTTGGGGCAAACTCTCAGCCTGTCGAACTTGCTCGCTGGCTACGGTATTCGTGGCTCCAGCGCCTACACCAAAGGATTGTTCACTGCCAGCCCCTACTCCTGGGTGTCCCTTTATGGGCAATTCCTGTACAGCCAGCCGAACGCCGACGTTAACTATCAGGAGTCCGCCACCGGCTCTCTGTATCTGCAAAGCGAAGCGCTGTTTTATACCAGCCAGCAAACGCTGATCAGCGCCGCGGCAAAACTTCCCCACACCACAGGAAGCCTGGGCGCCGAGCTTCAACCCTTCAAGCGCTTGCGGATCCTGCAATCATGGCTGACCGACCGGATGCACGGGGCGTCTGTGCAGACGTCGAACCAGACTCTGAACACGACGCCGGCCACGCAGGATGCCGAACTATTAGCCTCATCGCTCGCCACCAATTACAACCAGGAGGAGATCCAGCTTCTGTTCGACGTCACCAGGAAACTGACTCTGCGCGGCGGATATCGTTACGTATGGGGCGAGGCTACTTCGATCCTTCCGGACGGCCTGCAGCCCGTTTCGCAAGGCGACCTCCATCGTCAGGTGGCTTTGGGAGGCGTTGTCTATCATCCGCTGCAAAAGCTTACGCTGACCAGCGACGCGGAGGTGGCTACCTCCACCGGCGCTTACTTCCGGACGAGTCTTTACAACTATCAAAAAGTTCGCGCGCAGGGCCGCTATCAAGTGGCGAACTCGTTGAATCTGGCGGTGGACTTCACGTTGCTCAACAACCAGAATCCTACGCCGGGCGTAAACTTCGACGCGAAGGCGAATCGGGAAAGCCTCTCATTATTCTGGGCTCCCGGGGCGGGGAAGCGCTGGGAATTGCAGGGGTCGTACGGACATTCTTCTCTGCGTTCGAATATCGGATACTTTGCACCACAAGACTTTTCTCCGCAGACCTCGCTCTACACTGACAATTCCCACACCGCCACGGCCCTGCTTACTTTGAATCTGCCCGGAGTGAAGTGGGCGCCTCACTCGGCGGCAAAAATCACCGCGGGTGGGGCTCTTGTCCGCTCCTCCGGAAGCCGCCCGACCACTTACTATCAACCACGGGTCGAAGCGGTGGTGCCCGTTGCGAAGAACATCCAATGGGTCTCAGAATGGCGCTACTACGGTTACGGGGAGGTGTTCTACCTGTATGAAGGCTTCCGTGCGAATTTAGTGACCACGGGGCTAAGGTTCACCCAATGAACGGATTTTCGTGGCACAAGTTTTTCCTATCTAAAGCTCCACAGCGGCATCTATCCCAACAGCCGGGGCCACAGCCCGCTAAAGAAAGGAAGTTCAGAATATGCGAACTATTTTCGCCGCAGTGATCATCCTGGCTACGTCCTTCGCCGGGGCTTATGCCGCAGATGTCAATGCGGGTCAGGCAGCATACGCAAAAGCCTGCAAGTCCTGTCATGGAGCCGATGGTACGGCCAACCCATCGATCGCCAAGATGATGAAAGTCGAAATGCACGACTTGTATTCTCCCGAAGTACAAGCCATGAGCGCGGCCGACATCAAGAAAATAATCGTCGAAGGCAAAGGGAAGATGAAGCCCTCGGCCGGTGTCGTTGGACCGGCAGCCGATGATGTGGCCGCCTATGTAAAGACAATGAAGAAGTAGAAAGTCGCGCGAGTCCACGTGAATCGTCTATTGATCGATTTCACAGCCAGCAAGATGACCCTTAGTCCGTGCGGTTTCTGACAAAGGAGATCGGAGGTCGGATATGAGAATTAACGATTCTTTCTACGTTCTAGCAGTCCTCTGACGAGAGGGCCAAGCTTCAAAAAAGCAAAATAATCTGAAGGCTTCTCAAAATAGCCGTCGAAGCCCAGTGCCATCAGCTCCTCGCGATCCTGCGAGAGAGCCGACGACGTGACCACCAGCACTACCAAATCCTTCGTTGGCAAGTTGGTACGAATGTGCCGCAGTACTTCCCGGCCGCTGTACTTCGGAAGGTTCAAATCCAGAAGCACCAAAGCAGGCCGAGCCCCCTCCGCCAGAAACCGCAACGCCTCCAGGCCATCATGAACGACGTCGATTTCGGCTCGAACACCTGCGCTCTCTAATGCTTCGCGGATGAGAAACACATCCGTCTTGCTGTCCTCAATTACCAGGACACGCGGCGCCTCCCCAGTAGCATCCTCATCCCGGGATGGTGAAGTAGAAGTCGCATCCTTCTCCGGCTTCGGATTCGACCCAGATGCGGCCATGATACTGTTCGACGATGCGTTTACATATGGCCAGACCGATACCTGTACCGGAATACTCGTCGCTGGTGTGTAGGCGTTTAAAGAGTCCAAAGATCTGCTCCCTGAATGCGGGCTCAATGCCGATTCCGTTATCGGCAACGCAGAACAGCCAAAAGCCATCCTGCCGCCGCACTGTAATCTTTACAGCCGGAGGAACCTCCGGCCGCCGATACTTTAATGCGTTACCAATCAAGTTTTGAAAAAGAGACTGAAGTTGCGTCGGATGCACCGTCACGTTCGGTAACGGGTCAGCTTGTACCAGGCCGCCACTCTCCGCAATCGATCCTTCGAGGTTGCTCAGCGCGCTCTCCAAAGCCGCCGTCGCATCGGTGGGCTCAGTCGGCAGATCTTCTCCCACATGTCGCGATCTACGTAAACCGGTTCGGGGAGCGGTGGACAATCTACATGCAGCCGCAACCCCGCTCGCTCGCACAGCGAACGGAAATTGCTGGCAAGGTCCGCGGTGAATGCCGCCAGATCCGTAGCTTCATACGATGCCTGTGCGCGGCCCGCCTCAATGCGCGAGAAGTCCAGCATTGTGCTGACCAGCTTCAGAAGTCGCAATGCGTTGCGATGAGAAGTGGCAAGTCCTTCGGACGCAGCATTCGGCAACGGGCCATTCCGGCCCGACAGCGCGTCTTCCAGTGGACCCAGGATCAGTGTTAACGGCGTGCGGAATTCATGGCTGACATTGGCGAAGAACTCCGTCTTCAAAACATCCAGCTTCGCCAGTTCCTCAAGCTGCCGCGCGATCTCGCGCTCATATGCCTTCTTTTCCGTGATGTCCCGGCCCAATTTAAATCCCATCAGGCCGTCGAAAAAAACAGGCCCGTACGGGAACGACTTGATCGAACTATTTGATGTGCCTCGCCAAGAGCCTTTGGGCGGCCTCGCAAGCGCCAAGACGTGATCTAGACTCGTACGACTTCAGGCCTCGGGCCGGGGTTTTCTTCCGCGACGTTCTGCCTCGCGCGCCGCATTCTACAAGCGAGCAATGGGCCCGGATCCTTAAGGTGTCGAACTACCTGCAGGTCGCGCAGGCTTACATCGGCCCAGTTGATGCCCCTGGCGAGCGACAGCTGCACCCACTTACGATCGGCATAAACGGGGCAGGGAAAAGACTCCCCTCTTGCATCACGGACGGCGAGTTCAGAAAAGTTCACTCCGGCAGCAAGGGAGCCATATGCAGATGCCCAGAAGCGTCCATTCAATTCAAGGACCAAAGTCCGTCCGTCGCGCGCATCGCGTCGCAGATCCATATGCGCCAAGCCTGTCCAATGAAGCGCGCGCACCAAGTTCTGTGCGACCTGTAAAGCAGCATCGTCATGTACCAACCGAATCGAGTAATTCGGCGTGAATGATCTTGCGTTGGGAGCAAAAGCAGTTTGCACCGTATGCGCAAGCATTCGGCCGTCACGACAGAGGACGCTAACGTCAATGTCCGTTCCGGGGATGAAAGATTGCACTACCCACGCTGTCCGGGAGAACCCTGGTTGTGCAGCTAATCGCTCGAGCTCCGAGACGCTCTCGACGTATTGGATCCCGCTACCCGCAATGCCATATGCCGGCTTCAGCAAGGCGGGGAAGTGAGGGAGTTCATTCCTGTCAAAATATCCATCCCGAATCACCGTGGTTGGAGGGTGAGGGAGAGCGGTTGTGGCAAGATACTCCGCGAACAGGCCCTTGTCACGGGCCATCGTCAAGGATGCGACGCTGGGAGTCCCCATGACCGCCGCGAGTTTTTCCAGTTCCTCGCGATGCTCAGCCAGAGACCGTATCCCTGCGTCGGAACAAGCCACCAGTACTGCTACGCTCTGGGCCGCAACAATCTTGCGGATTTCACCAACGACATCTCTGCCGTCGTACCGATGAAACCGGCTGCAGAAACGGGAATATCTGATTATCGAAGAAGGATCGGAAGAGAGGACTTGGAGCGTTCTTCCTCCGGCGGCGATTCCCGCTGCAAATGCGGGGGCAAAGCTGTTGGATTCTCCATCGATTAGAAGGGCAATCGCTCGATTTGATCCTGCATGCGACCCAAACATCCGAGGTCTCGTTTCGATTTATGTTGCGATCAAAAGATAGGCTGATCAATGGTATCTAAGGACCAGGAGTACTCGATTAAAAGGCGATGACCACCGGTCTAGGTATGAGCAACTAATGTTGGCTTGCCTGCGCCAGATTCCGTGCGGCGCAAGAACACATGGCGCCCACCATGCGGCTCGATCTTGTACCGTTTCCAACCGCGATGAACCGCGGTTAGCGTGACTATGCGGATCTTGATGCCGCTACACGAATCCTTCTTTGTGAGTGCCAATGAAGAATTAATGAATTGGACCTACCAGGAGTTCCGCACGGCATATATATTTTCTACCTTCAGCTCGTTCACGCAGGAAATATTGCACACCCGACTCGCTCAGCGCTGCTGCATGAGGTCTGAAACCACAGAGTGGGGCCACGTTCCTTTATGTGAAGGGATTGGACGAGTTGAGTGAATTGTTCCGATCGGCAAATCCAAAGCCTGCACGCGACGAAGAACACCGTCATGGCTCTCCAGCAGGATCAGATTGTCGGTATTAATCGATACAAATTGTGGCGCATTCCAGTCCTCCGGCTGCCACTCAAGAATGCCGCCCCGCTTGCGAAACAGTACGCGAGCTTCGAGATGAGCGAAGAAGGGACCTTCGCGACCGTCGTCGATGCCTAGTAGTCTCCAGTACGCCTCCTCATCGGCCCAGCTATTAGCCAGGATGACGTTGCTGGCCCTAGGGTCCAGAGAACCTTGGACCATCACGGAACACTCACGCGTGATGTCCGGCGTAAGAGCTACGACTTGCGTCCAGTAGCTCCTTTCAATCTGCCAAGCGCGCGCGTACCCCGATTGGAGAAAGGCGTGATAGGAACAGAGGCCCATGAATAGCACTCCAGCAATGATGCGAGCGACTTTGACTGCCTGCGCAGTGTAAGAGGCTATCAGCAGGGCTATCGATCCCGCGAGAAGAGCGAACGGCCAACCAGCCGCAATATGCGTGGAGGTAGTCCGCCCGGTCAACTGAATCGGGGGATAGTACAGCAGCGTGAACGCATACGCTACAGGCCAAGTGAGGAGGGCGGCCCTGGCCGTCAACAATGCCTGCCGTCGTATCTCGGCATTTGAGGGACCTTGACCGATCGCGGCATGGTTCCGCAGTTTCACGGCAACATAGCTGAGCAGTGCGAACAGGGCGATCCCATACAGAAATCCTATGTTGACGTGCGTGTATCCAATGAAAAGGGCGCGTCCGACTGCTGCAATGCCTGTCACCGGACCAATAAACATCGAGGTCACACTCCGATAAATGCTTTGACCCAAATGCCCCGTAGCATCCGCGACTCTGCTCTCGGTAAGTCGCAGCCGAATCCCGGTCACGACGCCGAGGGTGGCGCCACAAATGATCAGGTGACTCAGCCAAGTCCTGCGAATGCGAGTGCTGGACGCTGTGATGAGCAAAGGCGCGCAAAGAAACGGCAGATAAGCCGTTTCGTAGGAAAGCAAACTCAACGCAGCCACTAAATAGGATGCTCTTCGATACCATCCATCCGCGATCCAGAGCAGGAGCCCTGCGAACAGAAAAGTCATCGATCCCTGCACGTGCGAGGCATGGATCAGCAGGATCTTGGTGGTGTCGGCGGGATAGAGAATGTATGCAGTGGCCACAACCAGAGAAGATGCAGCGGGAAGAACGTTTCTTGAAACGCAATAAGCGAGTAGTGAGTTGAGGGTCAGCCAGAGTGCAGCGATTAGATAGATAGCTCCAAGGCCGCCGAATCGCCAACCAATTCGTCCTAAGGCAAGTGGAAGGAAATGGTTTAACGGACGGCCTTGCGGCCAATGTTGAAACTGGTATTTGGCGATTCCAAACAAACCGCGTGGGGAACGGCCTACATTGGCCGCTATCGACCACCAGTCGTCTTCATAGAATCCGAACTGTCGAAAATGAAGGAAGTGCACTAAAAATACGGTGATTCCCAGCAGCAAGGTAACCCAGAGCAGCTCCTGCGCGCGTATTTTCCCAAGTGCCATGGGCGATTCTGCTAGCATAGCTGTTCCTGGAAGGGCACGATTTCGCTATTTGCCAGGGCTGGCAGGGATTGTGTACCAATGCGGGGCGCCGGCGGGAAGTTAGCGATTGTCGAGAAGCGTGACTGCACCTGTGTCCAGCGCGTAATCGGCTGCTACCACCTTCAGCCCCTTTCGTTCGCCTGCTTCCCTTAACACAGGTTCGGATTGACGAATCTGACGAGCGACATTGCGCGCGTTGGCGATTACGCAGTTATGAACCATGTCCCCTGGCGTATTCGCTGCGGCGGCGACAATTGGCCGAATCGCGTCCACGAGCCCCGTGAGGTGTCCCGCGGCAGCTCCGCCTTCGACGGCTGCGGTGACCGCGCCACACTTCTCGTGCCCAAGAACCATGATGAGGTGCGTGCCCAGGTGCTCGATTGCATACTCGATGCTACCGAGAATTGCATCATCCACGATATTGCCCGCCACGCGGATCACAAACAAATCGCCGAGACCTTGGTCAAACAACAGCTCTGGCGGAACGCGGGAATCGGCGCAGCCTAAGACCACCGCGAACGGATGCTGCGTTCCTACCAGCGCCTTTCGCCTCGCCAAGGATTCATCGGGGTGCTGGGCTCTGTGATGGGTATACCGCTGATTTCCCGCCATTAATTTAGCGAGCGCGCTGTCGGCGGACGTTTCTGGTTCCGCCGCTTGAGCCCACTGACCCGCACCACCCAGGGCCAACATCAAGAGACACGAACTACTTGCCAACTGTCGTATTGTCATCTTCAATCTCCCTCGCGTTGATGCCGACTGCCGAAGGTTCGGTTCGATAATTCTGCCCAAGTGCTCGGAACGTGGGCATCGACGCCGAGATCTTAAGGCCCGTCAAGATTTTAGGACCGAAGCGGCCCGTCGAACATCAGTCTCATGTGCCTTAACCTACCGGTCGTGGTTCAAACTGGCTTTTTACCCGTGCTGGCAGCAGCCCCCGGCTACGTTGGCGCAATGTGCAGGAGGACATCGAACAACTGCGCAAGCAGGTCGCCGCACGGCAGCAACAAATCAATGACGAATATGGTTCCGAACAGAAACCACGGGAGTCGCAAAGCACCGGTTTGGCTCTATCAGCTCGCGTGGGTGTGGATGTAAAGCTCACGGAGGCGATCGCGATCCGGGTCGCGGACGCAGGATATCTCTACTCCTGGAATTCACATCTGGATGGCATCAACTATTCCCAGACGCTTCAACTTACAACAGGCCTGATCGTCCGTTTTGGCACGTCGTGACGAAAGCCTTCCCTGATCGCCCGCCCGAATCTGCATTAGGGGCATTCGACGAGGATATTGTCGGCGATCATCACCATCGTCGGAAGCCATTTCAACGGTGGGCTCGGAGACGGCTGCCATGGCCTCGCACGCGGCGCCTCGCGGTCGCACCTAGCGGGCGTTCGTAAGCACCGGCGCAAACTTCTGGATGCGCTTGCCGTTGTCGACCTCGCCCACGAAGATGTTGCCGCGCGTATCGATTCCGATTGAGTTCGGGAAGACCATCTGGCCTGCCAGCCGGCCATTGCTGGCGAAGTGTCCCAGCGTCTTGCCGCTCTGTCGCTCGATGATCCAGATGACGTCGTTATGCGCGTCGGCCACGAACAGATACTTCTGCTGCGGGTCTTTGGATATCACCATCTTGTACGTGGTGCCGCAGATGGACCGGCACGAACAGCAAGGGAATGTTGGAGGCGAAAGGCTTCCCGGCGTTCAGGCCGCCGCATTCGCCTCGCTGCGCGGGCGAGTTCGGCGAGACGTAAATGTCCTGCAGCCACTTCCCTTCGGTGGTGAAGACCTGGATCCGATTCTGCCCTCGTTCGCCGATGTAGACGCGGCGGTCTTTCGAGATCTCGACGAAGTGCAGCGTCGGGGCGAAGTTCTTCTCCTCGGGTGGCGGCCCGCCGTTCCATTTGTAGCCGGGAATGTCCTGGTTCGATACCTCGCTGAGCGGCATCCCATGGCCTCCCCAGCCGCGCTTGTAGGCGCCGGTCGACGCGTCGTATATGAGGACGCGCTTCTGGTTGATGATGTACAGCTCGTTGGCTACCTCGTCGAGCTGGAAGCGTCCCTTGTTGAAGATGTAACTTGTCTCCTGATTGTTCTCCGGCACCGCCTTCGCGCCGGCCGGAGGACGATGTTCGAAATCCCACACGAGCTTGCCATCGCGCGTGAACTTCAGGATGCTGTCCTGGTCGGCTTCGCCGCTGATCCAGACGAATCCCTTGGTATCGGCAATCACCGTCTGCAGCGCCGTCGGCCACTTCGGAACATACCCGGGTCCGCCCCAGGCGTGGACGACGTTGCCCTGCTGATCGGCCTCAATCAGCTCGGGCCCGCGCACGCAGCAGAGCGCCGGGGACGGATCACCTTCGCCGGTCAGATCGATCGGCAGTGCGCCGTTGCCGCGGTTCAGGAACCAGACGTGATCCATGGAATCGATCGAAATCCCCACAATCTGCTGCATGCTCCAGCGGTTGGGGAGCGGCTTGGGCCAGAACGGATCGACGCGGTACTGCGGCGCGCCGCTCGCGTCGAGTGCCTGGCGCGGTATCACCTGCGCGTATCCAACGGACATTGCGGCGGCCGCTGCGGCATACGCTACTACGAGGGACAGGCCGATACTGGCAGCTGAGCCGGCCTTGGTCAGAGGAGTTCTCCTGTTGTTCCTGGCGGCTCGCCGACGGCGACGAGCCAGCGGGAGATTGACCCGCGATAGAGTAACAGCGGTAGCAAACAGCGAAAGCCGTTTCATCGGTTCTCCTTAACTTTCGGATTAGATATTTTCCGGTGCCTGTGCATAGCAGCATAGCATCGGGTCGGCTGATTTTACTCGATTAAAGACCGGTAAGGAAGGGATAGTCTTGCTATTTCATACTGTACGTAACGCCGACCAGCACGCCCGACATAGTTACATCGTAGATAGAGACGCCGCGATAGTTCACATCCAGATAGCGCCAGCCGGCCTGCAAGGCCCATTTCGGTTTCCATTGGTAACTAAGAAGGCCGCCAATTTGGTAGTCGAGCTGCGAGCCAACGCCCCAGCCGCCGACGTCGCCAATTATATTGACCGCGAGCTTGCTTGAAAGAGGCACCTCAATGCGTGCGCCGACCAAAGGATCGACCCAGTTTTGCGAGCCTTGAAAATTCAGACCAAGGCTGGAAGGACTAAACTCCAGAGTCTGTCCGAGGTGCCAGTATCGGAATCCAGTCAAAGCGTCGATTTTAAACTGTTTCCTGATCGATCAGTCGGTAGCCAATCTTTGGGGTCAGAATTAAAAGGCTTGCTTTGAAATCCCCTGCTGTGGCGCCCAGAGCCGTGGATGGGAGAGCCTTGTCGTCCCCAAGCCTGGCCCAGACCAAATCGGTTGGCGCTACGAACCGTTTGCGGCTCACTTCAGTGGTTCCCATCAGCCCGAAGCGGAAGTGCGAAAGAAGATCGGCGGGGCTGGCATGCAGGCTGAGGGTGCGCTGATCTGCGCCCGCGATCCCGTGTATTCCCGTGAGCCAGAGATAGGGACTCGACGAGACGTGCCACTGGTCATCCGTGGCGGTGCTCCCTTGAGCGCTGCATATACTGGAGGCGGCTACCAGGAAAAAGGAGGTAAGTACACTTTTTTTCATGGTTGCTACTCAAGTTCATTTCGCCTGTGTGCGATTCATAGATTTTTTATGCGAGGTGCGACACGAACCCGCCATGAGGATGCGCTCACGAGGACGTTAGCGCTTTTAAATCTAGTGTCGTTGGAATGCGACACGGGGACTGCCAGTAACGAGACGATCGTTTACGTCCTCCAATAATCTGGCTTGTATCATGTCGGATGTCGTCCAAAAACAGCGGAATACCTGCCTGATGGGGGACATTACTCGGAAGCGCCGAGCACGAAGCCGAGCCCACTGAATTCGTTCAGTTCGAGGACCCCAGCGCACTCTGACGATACCGACTACCCCGTCCCTGGCGTCCGGATTGCCGACCAAGGCGAATGCCCAGGCCGCCCGCGTCGGCGTTGTTGCCCTTTGATGGCTCACTTCAGATTCGAGACGAACGTTGAGACCCTAATGCATGGTTGGGTTGCGGCCGATTCGTTCGTTGAGGTTATATACGGCATCGTGACGATCCGAATATTTGACGCACCCCTTCATGGCAAGCGGACCGCCGCCGGCTCAATTTTGCTGGACGCAGGTCCGACAACCCTGCGGGATTTAATCCGTGGCCGCCTCCAGGAGGAAGTGGAACGCTACAACTTGGCGCTTCCGGAGATTTTTCGGGGATTGGTGCAGCCGGAAGAGTCAGAACGGATTTTAAACGGATTCCGGATGAAGACCAAGCGGCCCCTCGACTGGGAAGTACAGTGCCGCCGCGCATACTCAAGTTTCGAGAAGAACGGCTTTCTGGTGCTCGTCAATGGAAACCAGGTGACCGAACTGGATGCGCGCCTCGATATTCACGAAGATACCGAGATCGACTTCATTAAGCTGGTCCCACTCGTCGGAGGATGAAAACGGTGGTTGACCCTGAAGCACTCCAGCGTGCAATGCGATCCCAGTTTCCGGCGCCGGAGATCGCTCCCGATTCCAGTGAATGGATGCGAGAGATTGTCGCCGCTGTTGGGTCCAATCCCTTTCTCCACCGGGAGCGCGATGTCTTGAAGTTCGTCGCAGCACCACTGAGCAGATTGAAGAGTGAACCGTCGGAGGTCCGGCTGACTTTCGTCTTCGAAGCACTCAACGAGCTAGTAAGAAACAACTCGTTTCACTTCAAGCTTATGTTGAAGACCGTGGTCGCCTCCCTTCTGCGGAGTGACATGACGCTAAGTGCCTTCGACGCTGTGAAATTGGTGGAGCTGGTCTCGCAGCCGAAGCTACCGTTTCCGTTTAAAGCAATTTTGTCGGCGATCGATCGCGCTCCCAGGACACCCGCGCTTCTCATAGCACTACATCAGTTGCGCGGCAGTGTCACGCATTATCACGGCTTAGCCGAAATGAAAGAGATCCACGAGCGAATCGACGTCCTTATCGGAGGCCCCAAGGAACAAGCTCTCGCACCGGGGGGCGCGTGGAGTCAGGCTATTTTCCGGGAAGTTTCCGCATCCGCAAAAGAGTTTGAATGGCGCGCCCTTCTGCTTCACGCGCGGTCGCTCACGCAGAGTGCGGCGTCGAAGAAGTGGCAGACCGAAGCAGTAAGCCTGAGCGCGCGAATCGGGCAGGCTGAAGTTCTGGAGGCAGCTCGGAGCTGGTTGGCGCTTGGCCCGACGCCAGGTGAAACAACGATCCAGGCGCCGGAAGCGGAGGCGAACTACCAAAAAGGATTCGTATGGATGCTGGGCGCACTCGGCGATACTTCTATCGCGCCGGAGATCGCCGACTTCGCGTTCGGATGCTTCCGGAAGATCCCTATGATCGGCGCGGTTTCACATCGGGTCGGGAATGCGTGTGTAAACGCATTGGCCGCGATGCCAGGACTCGACGGTGTCGCGCAGTTGAGCCGGCTGGCGGCAAGGGTCAAGTACGACGTGGCTCGCAGGCTGATCGAAAAGGCGATGAACGAGGCGGCGGAGCGCAATCAGGTATCCCGCGACGATCTGGAAGCGATGGCTGTTCCGACATTCGGTTTGGACGCAGCCGGCGTCCGGATAGAACAGGTCCGGGATTGCGAGGCCATCCTCACGATTCGTCGCGAAGGGGCGTCCTTAATTTGGAGGCGTGAGGGTAAAGACCTAAGAAGCGTCCCGGCAAGCGTCAAAGAAGAACAGGCGGAACTCCTCAAGGATCTGAACCGCACCGCGAAAGAACTGGACGGCCAAATCGCGGCGCAGCGGTACCGGCTGGAGCGCCAGTTGATGTCGGAAGGGACTTACTCCTTCGAGCGGTGGAAGCCGTGGTATCTCGATCATCCACTGGTCTCCTATTTCGCGAAGCGTCTCATATGGGAGTTTGCGGAGAAGGGCGAAACGCGCACCGCCATTCCCTGGCAGGGCAACCTGGTGGATTGGGCGGGCCGCCCGATTCAGCCTTCGCCACAGGCCCGCGTCCGTATGTGGCATCCGATTCGGTCCGACGTGCAAGCCATCCTGAGCTGGCGTTGCTGGCTGGAAGATCACCACGTTCGGCAGCCGTTTAAGCAGGCGCATCGCGAGGTTTATCTGCTGACCGACGCCGAACGCGAGACAGAGACCTACTCCAATCGCTTTGCATCGCACATCATCCGCCAGCACCAGTTCGCCTCACTTTGCAGGGAGCGGGGCTGGAAGTTCAAGGTGATGGGCGGATGGGATTCGCACAATACTCCGTCGTTGGATCTCAGCCAGTGCAACCTGCAAGCCAGGTTCGGCGTGGAATCGCCGGAAGGGGAGGACGACGAATCCACCACCGCGCACGGAATCTATCTGGCCGTCAACACGGGCCGTGTCGAGTTCGTCAGGTTGGAGGCTGCGCAGCCGAACAAGACGGAAGCGGGTCCGTTCGGGCTGAGCTTTCCAAGGAAGTTTCGAGGGTTGCAGCCAAGAGCGCGCATTCGTCTGGACGAAATTCCACCGCTGGTGTTCTCCGAGGTGATGCGAGACTGCGACCTGTTTGTGGGCGTGACGAGTATCGGCATGGATCCAACCTGGAATCAGTACCACCCGGACGATCCGCATCTCCCCTACTGGGAACATTTCGCATTCGGCGATCTGTCCGCGGCGGCGGAGCACAGGAGGGCAGTGCTCGAGGGTCTGCTGCCGAAGCTGGCTATTCAAGAACGGTGTCGGCTGGACGGTCGATTTCTCCTGGTTCGCGGGGATCTGCATGACTACCGCATCCACATTGGAAGTGCGAACGTTCTTATGGAGCCGGGCAGCCGCTACTTGTGTATCGTTCAGGGTCCTGGCGATACGGCTGCGAATCTCCCCCTCCCGTTTGAGGGCGATCGCATCTTAGGCCTAGTTCTCAGTAAGGCGCTTCTGCTGGTGAACGATACGAAGATCAAAGACCCGACAATCATGCGGCAGTTGTCTTAGGCCCTTCATCCTCATAACTCAGGCACCTTGATGAACGCCTTTCACCGGAACATTTTGCCAGGCGTAATTTCTATTACCGGAACTCGCGCCGGATGCAGTTGTCGTCGTTGCGTCGGTCCGCCGAAGGCTACAGCGCAAGGCTTGCGTGGAAACGGTTCTACCGATCTCTCACTGCCTAATGCTGGTCACAGTTATGATGTCACCCGTAGCAGCGCCGATGATCGTCACCTGCTTACCAGCCAGCGGAATTACCCTAGCCTGATTGGCAATTTTGTAAATCTTGCCGGCCTGGGTCACCAGCACGGCCGGCGAGCCGTCCTTGATGCATTTGGTCGCACAGGCCACGTCCCCCGGCATGTCAGTCCTCAAGGAGCATTTCTGATCGATGATATAGCCCTTAAACTCCGCCGCCAGTGCGCTGGTCGAAAGCCCCGCGGCCAGTGCGAGTGTCAGGATCGCCGTGTACATAGTGTCTCCTAGTGTTTGCGAAGCGGATTTTCCATGCGGCTTCGTCATGACGAGTTCAGTATACACTCGCCACCTTTTGGCAAGGCGTTTATTCAGACAAATGGGCGATCGGCCTGGCTCAGTCCGTTGTTAAGCATGTCTGAAAGCGCTAGGTGTCCAAGCGTTTTTTAACTTCGACCGCCTGATGTCGGACATTATCGGTAGTCGCGAAGGCGGACCAGGGTAGGCTTTATACACTTCAGCGCTTACTCAGGCGATCGATAACCTTTGGAATATTTTGAAAAAGGCGGAACACGAAAATCCTCAGAATGGCCGGAACGGTGGGTCGGCTACGAACGATAACTTCCGGATAAGCCGAAACGACGCGTGACCGGGGCGGCGGAAGTGTTCCTGTGTCTGCTGTAAACTATCCAGGGATGACGACCGCCGCACTATATCGAAGACCCTTCGTCCGTGCGGCCGACCTGCGAATCCTTATCCTGATGCTAGTCGGCGCGGCCATATTCGGTGTGGTCGACGGATCGAGGCTGGAGGACCCTTGCGACTCCCACCATCGCATACAGACCCGCGATTCTGTTCGCGCTCACACTCGTGTTCGGATGGCGGGGGTTCGCTGTGCAGCCAAATTGTATTTCTGACCGCGTTCGCCGTTATTTCTGGGCTGGCAAGGCGCGGTTTTGATCACACCGCTATACCTGGTCTCTCATGCCTGCGCGTTTTGGACGGTGCGGGCGTTCGGAGGGAAGACTTCCTGGCTCTCGGGAGAGAAATCCACTTTGGTGTTTCTCGCGGCCGCCGCCATCGCTCCCTTATTTCCTGCTTTGCTGAACGACTCCTGCCTTACGCTGATCGGAATTACGCGCGGTCGTGAAGTACCCGCATTTGTAGACGCCTGGCTCCGGGGGTTTGCCGGCATTCTGGTTTTGACACCCGCGCTCTTGACGTGTTGTTCGCGCAAGTTGGCCGAATGGGGCGGCGTGAGCACTGAGGGCGAGCGGCCACCCGCGATATCCGGCCGGAATGTTCTCGAGTTGGCAATTGAGACGGCCGTGTGGGGCGTCGTTCTGTGGCTGACGGTGGAGTTCAAGGCGCGCTATGGCCTCAATATCACCTACTTGACGTTCCTCCCACCCTTGGCATTCACGCTCTTGCGGGGGATGCGGTTGGCCACCCTGGCGATCGCCACAAACGGAATCCTCGCAACCACGCTCTGGAGTCTGATGCATTGGGCAGGAGCCCTTCCCATAAACGATCTCCGCCTGCTCATCGCGATCTACTCCGTGACCATTCTCGATCATGGCTTCGGTTGTTGACGAACGAAAACGTGCGGGCAAACAGGTCGAAGAGCTTCGCTTGAGGGAGGCCGTGCTCCGCAAGAGCGAAGAGCATTTCCGGGCTCTGGCCAATTCAGCGCCCGTCATGGTCTGGGCTGTCCGGCACTGACAAACTCTGTACGTTCTTCAATGAGCCGTGGCTCAAGTTCACCGGCCGTACGCTCACGGAGGAATTGGGAGACGGCTGGGCCGCCGGCGTGCATCCCGACGACCTGGATCGCTGTCTCACTACGTATGCTTCATCGTTCGATGCCCGGCGCAGTTTTCAGATGGAGTACCGGCTGAGGCGTGCCGACGGTGAGTACCGCTGGATCCTGGACCATGGGATGCCACGCTATCGCGAAGGTGAGTTCATCGGATTCATTGGTTCCTGCATTGACGTTACTGAACAGAAGCTGATCGAGGA
Source organism: Terriglobia bacterium (assembly GCA_963699945.1). Classification (GTDB taxonomy): domain Bacteria; phylum Acidobacteriota; class Terriglobia; order Bryobacterales; family Bryobacteraceae; genus Palsa-187. The sequence continues at coordinate 8,460 of CAVOVW010000014.1, read as the reverse complement.
GCAACTGCGGGCCAACGAAGTCCGGCTCTTGAACACGCATCGTCTGGCGAAGGTCGGAAATTGGGAACTAGACCTCCAAACCGGAAGGATCCACTGGTCAGATGAGATGTTTCAGATGTATGGCCTGCCAAGCAACGCTCCTCCGGATTTCGCGACCTTCCTAAGCACGGTCCACCCCGGGGATCGGGCAATCATTAAGGAAGCCGACGTTAAGGCTCTTTCGAGTACCGGACCGGTCAGCGTTGAGTTCCGAGTCATCCGGCCGGACGGCGAGGTGCGGTTTGTCCGATCCATTTTCGAAACGCTCAAAGACGATCGAGGCTCGGCGGTTCGTTTAGTCGGGGCTGCTCAGGATATTACCGAGCAGGCGAGTGCGGGAGAGCTTTTGCGCGAGAGTGAAAGGCGCTTGCGGAACGCGGAGCGGCTCGCTCATGTAGGTAATTGGCAATGGGACATTAGGACCAACAGCGTATCCGGTTCGGAGGAAATGTTTCGAATCTTCGGAAAACCGGAGAACTACATACCCACTTACGAGGGATTTCTGGAAGATCTCAGTCCATCCGACAGAGATCGAATGGAGCAGCTGACGAGAGACTCTCTTGTGAGAAAGATTGGGCACTCAATCGAGTATCAGATTGCCCACCCTGATGGCAATCCCAAGACCATTTCCTGCGTTTGGGAAGTGCTACTGGACGGCGATGGAGCGCCAGTAAAAATATTTGGCACTTGTCAGGACATTACCGATTCTCGGCGCGCGCAGGACGAGGTCTTCCGCAGTCAGAAGCTGGAGAGCGTAGGAACGCTCGCCAACGGCATTGCTCACGATTTCAACAATCTCATGGGTGCGGTGTTTGCCCAGGCGGAACTGGCCTCGGACCAGTATGCATCCGGGTCGTCTCCCGAAGAAGAGCTGCGTCGGATCCGGGATGTGGCGACTAAGGGAGCGGAAATCGTCCGCCAGTTGATGGTCTATGCCGGGAAAGAAAGCGACGCTCCTGTCCCGGTTGACGTTTCGCGGATCGTAGCGGAAATGCTCGATTTGCTGAAAATGTCGATATCGAAAGGCGCAGTGCTGGAAACCAATTTGGATGAAAGTCTTCCCGCCGTCCGGGCCACGGCCGCCCAACTTCGGCAAGTTGTGCTGAACCTGGTCACAAACGCGTCTGAGGCGCTGGGAGATCGGGAAGGAGTAATTCGTGTGAACACGAGTTGCACAACCATAGCGGGAGTTGAGACGAACTCGAAAGGTGTGCCGGAGGGTGTATACCTGCGGTTGGAGGTCTCCGACACGGGACACGGAATGCCGCCCGAAACTCAGGCCATGGCGTTCGACCCGTTCTTCACTACTAAGTCCTTGGGGCGCGGCCTCGGACTCGCAGTGGTACAAGGGATCGTTCGGAACCTCGGCGGTGCAATCCATCTTGCGAGCGAGCCAGGGAAGGGCACTACGTTTCAGATATTGCTGCCTTGTGCTGAGGTGGGAGCTAGAGCATCAGCGCACGCGGTCCCGTCCGCCGAGAAAGAGCGTCCCTGGACGGGGGCCACCATCCTGGTTGTGGAAGATGAAGATCCACTTCGGCGAGCCTTCGCGACGATGCTGCGCAAGAAAGGATTTGAGGTACTCGAAGCCGCCGATGGGTCTACTGCAATCGAGCTGCTTCGAGCAAACGGTGCGAGAATCGACGCGATTCTTTTGGATATGACGATCCCAGGGCGCTCCAGCCGGGAGGTGGTTGCCGAGGCTACGCAAGCCAGGCCGGACTTGAAAGTGATCCTGACCAGCGCGTATAGCGAAGAGATGGTGATGGCGACTATAAATTCACCGCTCATTCGCGGTTTTATTCGCAAACCGTTTCAGTTCGAAGAGCTGCTGCAGACCTTTCGGAACATATTGTCCTCTTAAACCGGATCGCTGAAGCGGCGTGCACCTGAGGTCGGAAATCGCAACCCGCATCACGCTGATCTGCAGCGCCGATTCTTTCTCCAACGCAAGGCGTGGCGAGTCGGCAGAGTTCGAAATGAATACCACTATTCCAACGCTACTCAGATTCGGCAGGGTCGCCGTAATGCGCCTCCTTACGAGCGTCGCCCCCCAAATGGCGCTTCGAATTGGGATTTCATTTTCCCTTAAAACACGTACTTCGCTGCGAGTTGAAACACGCGCGCGGGAGCGGTGATCGGGCCGGGAGGCGTGGCGTCCGTGGTGATCAAGCCGAAAGTGCTGGCGCCGCTCACCGTGGTGCCGGGATTGCCTGGCCGGAAGCTGTTGGTCACGTTGAACGACTCGAAGCGAATCTGCAGATTCTGATTCTCGAAAGTCCGGAACTGCCTGGATAGCGACATGTCCCATTGCCAGAAGGCCGGCCCAGTGAGATTGTAGGCTCCCATGTTCCCAAACGTTCCGATCGCGACCGGTCCGAAGGCCGCGGGATTCAGCCATTGCTCACAGAAGGACCCAGGTGCGCCGCACGATGCGCCCTGATTGGTCGCATACACGTTCGGCAGGATCTGATTCGGCCGCAGTGTCGAGCCATTTCCTCCGTTGCCAGTGTCTGGGTCTGGATTGGTGCCAGTGACGACGGTGAACGGGGATCCGGAGCGTGCCTGGATGCTCGTCCCGAGCGTCCAGCCCGTGGCTAAGATACGCGCCGCTTGATTGGAGATACCGCGGCGTTTGATAAACGAACGTGAGGTTCGCGATTTGCCTCCGGTCCGCAACGCAGTTGCCTACGTCCGCATCCCGATTGTTGGCTCCGGGAACTGTGATGCCGTAGCCGCCATGAATGTAGGCCGATCCCGGATTAAGCAGCGTGATCGGAGCCAGGCCGATGCAGTGCGACCAGGTATAGTTGGCGTTGACGGTCAGCCACTGTGGAGCCGGTAGTTGGTGCTGAGCAGCAGGCCGTTGTAGCCCTGCGTACCTCCATCGTCGTACTGCGTGAGGTATCCCAACGGGTTCGCTGTCGGGTTCGCCAGGTTCAGAACCCGGCGCGCGAGTATGTTGGGACTGGTGTTCGTCGTACAGGGACCCGGCGCCGTCAGGCCGTAATCCCCGGCCGCGCAGTTTCCAGCAATGTAGACGGCGGGATTGAGTTCCACCGCATTCCAGACGTGAGTGATATGAGTTCCAAGATACGTCGCCGCGGCGAACCAACTCGGCGTAATTTGCCGCTGCACGCCAAGGTTCCAGGAATACTGCACGTGCGTCTTCATGTTGGAAGGAACGGGCAGGAAAGTCGGCGGGCAGGTGTTCGCCAGGCAGGGAGCCAGGGACGGCGTCGGCCACACCGGATTCTTGGGGTTGTAGTTGTAGGGGAACGGATCTCCCTGCGGATAAGGAAAATCAAGATTGATGAGGCCAGTCTGCACGACCGTTAAACGGAACGGCAGCGACGACGACGTGTTCAGGTGTAGCTCCTGATTGATAAAATCGTGGCCGATACCGGCGCCCGCGCGAATGGCTGTCTTGCCGTCCCCAATCGGATCCCACGCCAAGCCGATGCGCGGATCGAAGTGCCCATACTGGGAGTTAATGCCGGACTTGCCGGGAAATCCGGGATCGCCAGGGAAGGTGAACCCCGGCGGCGCGCCGGAGACAACTTTGCTCGATTTCATGAGTGTCTTCGCTGAGAGGCCGGGAGAACGTCAGCGTACCGCAGGAGTTGTACGCCGCGGGCAGCAATTTCGCGATTGCGACAGGCCGGGCTGAACATGGCCGGATCGATCGTGTTCGCCGCGAAACCGTTTTGCCCGAAGGGAGCCTTAAGCACCTTGCCGCCGCCTGGACAGCTCGGAGATTCGAGTCCGGTAAAATCTCCTAGGAGCATTTGCGGCGTCGGAACCGTGACCGGCGCCTGCACCGGGTTCTGGCGGACGAAGGCGCCCTGATAGCCGACGAAGAAAAATACCTTGTCTTTCTTGATGGGTCCGCCCACCACACCGCCAAACTGGTTGCGCTTCAAGCCGTCCAATGTTGTCTGGAAGAAGTCGCGCGAGTTGACGTCGGAATTGCGGATAAATTCAAACGCATCTCCGTGGAAGGAATTCGTTCCGGATTTCATCACGGCACTGACCGAGGCCCCCGAACGCCCGGAGATCGCGGCTTCCTGGTTGCTGGTGGTGACCTTGAACTCCTGAAGCGCATCGGGGAAGGGAATCAGCAGGCCGCTGCCGTCGAAGTAGTTGAGGTGCGAAGCTCCGTCCAGAAAGTACTGGACGCCCTGCGGATCTTCCCCCGCCACCGCGACAAGCGCGCCCAGAGGCATAGTCAGGGCGGTCGTGCTACCAGCCGCGGAGGTCTGGACCGCCGCGCCGCTGAGTGCGATCAGGTCGGTGGGCTGGCGCCCATTGAGTGGAAGATCGAGCACGCGCTGGTTTTCGACCACCGCGCCTACGCCGACGGTGCTGGTTTCTACTTGCGTGGCGTTTGCTTCTACTTCTACGCGTTCCGAAACCGCGCCGACCTTCAGCGCGATGGGGATCGCCGGATTGCTGCCGACTTGCAACACGATGCCCGACTGCAGAACGGTCGCAAAGCCCTGCTTGTCGACTTCAATCTAGTATGGTCCCAGCGGAAGGTTGGAAATGCTATAGCTACCATCGGTCTCGGTCGACACGGTTCTCGAAATGCCCGTGTCGGTCGGCGTCGCTTTAACCATCGCGCCGGCAATCGCAGCGCCGCTCTTGTCCTGAACCACTCCGTGCATCTGCGCGGTGGCCTGAGCCCAAACCGCAACGCTTGTCAAAGCACACACCAACCCGACTTTTAAGAATCTCATTCGAAATCCCCCCTTCGCGTTTCTTCGTGGTCCCGGATTACGGCGAACGATAAACGTGCGGCAGTTTTTCACAAAAGGTCGTTGATGTCAAAGGGTGCTCCCAGCCGAGTATTCCGGATTTCACTTTCGGTGACACGCAGACATGGTTTCTGATGGCGAACATTTATAAATGTATCGGTCCTGCGATTGTTGGATGGTACGAGGATCTCAGTCCGTTGTGAAGTAAGCGCCGCCGCGCTTCTGCGCTGGAACCTTGGCTGCCAAAGAATGATCGAGTGAACGCACTGGCAGCTCGTTTAGGGTACCGATGCAAACGAGTGCCCGACGTTAGGTGCCAATCGAGGACAAAAGAGATTCCAATGTCCGGTTGGGTTGACGCGCCGCGGCGGCAAGCAGCCGTTTGTAACGCTCCACGAATATGCGTACGCGCATGGGGTCATAGATGCGGGGGTCAAATCGCATCTCGCACTCGCTAGCTTCGCTCTGATCATCAAAATCGACTGTAAAGCCCCACGGAAATGATTGCCGCGCGCGCCTCAGAGAAGTCAGTGTGAGTCCGGCAAATTCGATCGCCTGGCGCGGTAAGGAAACCTGGAATATAACCTGAAGTTCCGGAGGCGCAGCACCCTCTTGCCGCAGTTCGTCGCACAATTCTTCGAACGGGATAACGCTATTGAGTTCAGCCTGCAAAACTTGGTCGCGCACGACGGCCAGCCACTCCAGAAAGGACTGCGAGCCTGCGTACCGGAATCGCAACGCCATTAGATTTGTGAAATCGCCGAAAACATTTAGGAGCTCGCGCCGCGTGCGGCCCGTGGTGTACATGCCGATGACAACGTCCGATTCGCCGGTTTCGACCGCGAGCAGCGCAGCCAGAGCCGCTAATCTGGCCGTGGCATGAGAGGCGTGCTGGTGAGAGCTAAGCTCATTCAGTTGATGCGACACCGAACGCTCAATGCCCCAGGACAGCATTCCATCCGTCGGCTCTACGTCCGGATTTGCACGATCTCGTGCGAACGAGAGCCTGCGATACCGCGGCGCGCCCTCCAAATTATTTTTCCACCAACTCACCGAGCGGCGGTAGGCTGATCCATCGCGCTTCAGAACCTTTCGTTGCCACGCCGCGTAATCACCGTATTGCAAGGCGGAAGGCTGCGGCCGCGGGAACGCCTCCCGCTGAGCTTTGGCCTCGTAGAGCAATGCAAGCTCGCTGAAGTACAGAACCCAGGAGGTGTTGTCGGAATGAATGTGGTGAGAGACCCGCAGCAGCCAGTGTTCGTTCGCCCGCAGGCGAACCAGGCAGAAGCGAAGCAGCGGCTCGTGGCTTAGATCGAAGGAATAAGCTGCTTCCTTTTTAAATAAGATACTGGCCTGCGCCTCGGGATCTTCCACGCCGGTCAAATCGATGGAATCAAACGAGGGCGGTGGCATCGATAGATCGATCATCTGCATCGGCTTGCCGTCCTTGTGCATATACACCGACCGTAGGATTTCATGGCGGTGCGAGAGTTCGATGATCGAATCGCGCAACATCGCGGAATCGAGCGGACCCGTAATGCGATAGATTCGCGCTGTGGTATACGCCGCTGATTGCGCGGGCGTCTGTGAATATTTCCAAATACGCTCCTGCGCGAACGACATCGGAAGCGGCTCGGTGCGCGGAGCAGCCACAAGCGGCGGCTCGTCATCCACTTGCGTTGCTCGAAGACCTTCGACGGCAGCCGCCAATTCACCGAGCGTCGGATGTTGAGCAAACGTCAATAGATTGAGCACGACGCCTGCTGCGTCGTAAACCTCCGCCGCTACAAGTGCCGCAATCAGCGAGTCTCCGCCCAGGGCGAAAAAATCCTCGTCCCGGCCAACGTCGCTGATTTGAAAAACTTTGGACCAAATAGCGGCAAGCAACGACTCGGCCTCGGTCTTCGGCTCCTGATCGGGCTGTCGCTGACGCTCCGGATGATAGCCTTGCCGCAGCGCTTGACGGTCGATCTTGCCTCCCGGTAGAAGCGGTAATTCATTCAAGATGACGAACTCAGAAGGCACCATGTAATCCGGCAGAACGGCGCGTAAGGTACGGCGCAATTCGGCTGACGACCAAACCTCTTTTTCCTGCTGTGTGATGAAGGCGACCAGGAGCGGTTCGTGGTTTGGCCGTATGATCGCTTCAGCGACGCCACGGCTAACTCCCGGCAGCCGGTGCAAAGCATTTTCAATTTCTCCAAAGGCGATGCGATTGCCGCGAATCTTGACCTGATCGTCGCGCCGTCCGCAGAATTCCAACAGCCCGCCCGCGCTTATGCGCCCTAAATCGCCGGTGTGAAACTGCCGCGTCCCGCAATCGTCGAGCACGCCGGAGAAGTGTTTGGCGGTCAGTTCGGGATCACGCCAATAACCGGCCGATAATACCTGCTTCGGATTACGATTTCTCCGACCGCATATTTCGGAACGGGCTGCCCGCTTTTATCGAGCAGGAGTAGCTCCTGACCATCCGATGGAAGGCCGATCGGGAGGCGGCCTTCGGACACGCGATCGCGCTGGGTACGGCGAGACCATGCCATATTGCCGGTTTCGGACGACGAAAGAGTATGGATGAATACGCAATCATCCGGGAAATGCCGTTGAAAGGAACGGAAGTCGTCCGAAGTTGCGGGCTCCGACGCCAACCTCACGACGCGAACGCTCGGAAAAACGTGAGCTACATCGAGCATGCTTGTAAAATTGCGGAAGATCGAAGCAGACGAAGCATACACGCTGATGCGCTGAGTCACGATCCAGTCGGCGAGCCCGGTCGTGCCTCTGACAGTCAAAGGAAACGGGCAAAGCGTAGCGCCGTTGAGCAATGCGCACAAAGTATTGATGATCCCTTGAGCACTCGAAAGCGACCCAAAGAGAGAAAGACGGTCATCCGCGGATATTTCTATTGCTTCCGTCAGAATTGTTGCCGCGCGGCGAAGCATGTGATGCGTCATCATCACGCCTTTAGGGCGACCGGTTTACCGGACGTGTAGCCGAGTACAGCCGTCTGGCCGGACGGAAGCGAGAACGGCGGCCCTGCTCCGTCGGGCCGGCACTGGAATCTTCGTAAAGCAAAATCGTCCGCGACCCGGCGATGCTCGCGGTTATGCTTCGAGTGCTTGAATCCGTCACTACGACCGTGGGCTCGCAATCTTCAACGAGCTGAAGCAGGCGCTCAATCGGGTGTGTCCGATTCAGAACAGCGACGACGCGGCCAGCTTTAAGGGGGGCAATCACGGCCACCCCAGCGGGTGCATCGTGCTCCATTAGGATGGCAACCCGATCTCCCGGCGCACCACCACTGCTAAGAATCGGATTGCGCCCGGCGATTTGCGGTCGTGCCCAACGCCGCGTACGTTAGTTCCTGTTTGTCAGCGACGATGGCCGTGCGGAAGTGATGTAAAGCGATCGCTCTGTCGGGAGCAACTGGGGAGAAAGTAGCCCGATTCGCGCAACTCGCGAAGGGAGCCTTTACGATCGCGCTGCTCTGGTTTCATGAGGGCTGCAACGGGAATTTACAAATCTGGTCACGTTCAGTTATGGAAGCACATTTCAGAGCCCAAATGCTAGGTCGGTTGTTTTACACTATCTTTTCAGCACCTGTCAGTCGGTCGACGTTCTGTCGAATGGAATGCTTGCCCTGCCTTCGCATAACGCTCGCGCAGAA
>CAVOVW010000013.1:0-459781 GCA_963699945.1 Terriglobia bacterium | reverse complement strand
AGCTAAGAGCGGGCGGGATGAAGAGACTCCGTCACCTGCGGATGATCCGCTCGAAGTGATGCGGAAAAGAGATGAAGGACGTGATGAGATAACCAACGACTTAGAGACGTGGGACGACTTGAACGAAAGGATGGCGGCATGAACCCCGCAAGCCGCGTAACCGTTCAAGACATCATGGCCGATTTACAAATTGGCAAGCACAGTGTGTACCAGATGCTCGACAGCAACATCATTCCGGGCATTCGCCTGGGGCGTGGATGGCTGGTAACACGCAACGCATACGACCGCTGGAAGGAAACCTGTGGTACACCTAACGTAAACGAGACGGTTCACTAGATGTCGATCCACAAACGAAAATACAAGAGCGGCAAAACCGTTTGGAGCTACTTCTTTGATGCTCCTGGATCGACTTGGGAAAACCGCGAACAGATCAGCGCTTCGGGCTTCTCCACAAAGAAACAGGCTACCGACGCAGAGGCCAAGCGCCGTATCGAAACACAGAAGGAACATGAATCAAAGGGTGTCACTGCTCCTCTGCCGGATAGTTTGACAGGGATGCTGGAAGCTTTTTTCAAAGAGCATGGCGAATCCAATCTGGAAGCTAAGACGCTAGAACGATACCGGCAGGATGCTGCGTATCTGCATAAGGATCTGCTGGCGATGCCCGTAACGCAGGTCACGCCTTTGCATCTCAGACGGGAATGGAACCGACTTCTCGCTAGAAGGTGGACACCATCGACGAACAAAGGCTGCACGTCCGCTATCGGCTAAGACGGTGCGAAACATCTCTGGAATGCTTTCGAGTGCGTACACACGCGCCGTTAGATGGGGACTGGTAGCGACGAATCCAGTACCGGCCAGTGAACCCCCAACACCACAGAGGCAGCCACGCACGGCCCGCAACCGCTCAGACTCGCCTGATGATCGACGCGGCGCGGTCTCCGGACGTGGGCATGATCGGTTCTTAGAACTGGACGCGGCCACAGGTGCGCGACGTGGTGAACTGCTGGCCCTGCGATGGAGTGACCTTTCTGGAGACACGTTCTTTATCTCCAGATCGCTTTCGCAGACGAAGGCGGGTTTGGAGTACGACGCTTTGGTTACGGTCTGGACCGATGGCGTATTCCGTGCATCATGGTATCCCGTTGATACTTGGAGGCGGCGATCGATCAATCTGATTTCGCCGTTGCGATCGTCGCAGCCAGACGACACCACAAAAAGGCGTGGCGTAGAATTCGCCACGGCTCGCGACAACGTTATTTTTGAGTTTGGTCTTTTTATCGGGCGATCGGGGCGAAAGCGGTCTTTCCTCGTCGAGCCTCGCGGCGGGGAGGTTGAACTTCCGTCTGATTTGAGGTCATCACGACCGTATCGTACAAGCATGACTTCAACGCGCTGGCAGCCGCCTTAGGGCCGGCCTTGCAACAAATTCGCGCGACCATCAAAGGTTTGCAGGACCTCGCTAACGCCATGGAGTTGAAGAGCGATTTGGAAAAGAGAGTAGGCAGCATTTTTCGCTCAATTTGGGCCGAAAGAGATGGGACGGTAGTTCCGACCGACACCGGTTTGACGCTGGAAACGACGGCGTGAACCGAGATGCCACTGTTTTATACGCGGACATGGCGGACTCCACCACGCTTGGCGGATACGTTTTCGGCGACGTTCGCCGCAGAAAAGCACTCTACAAAGCGTATCTGCATTGCGCCGCAAAGATCATTAGCAATGAGGGCGGTGAGATCACCGCCTACGATGGCGATCGCATTATGGCGTATTCATTGATGGGGCCAAAAACACTGCCGCAGTCCGGGCGGCCATGAGTATGACCTGGGCCGTGAACAACATCATTCGCCCGGCCCAGAATCGAAGCAGTACACCTATAACAGCTATACGCTGTCGCACAGCGGGGGCACATTCATACGAGAAGCTTCTCGCCTGCGAAACCGGCGTACGAGGCGCTAACGACTTGATGTGGGTTGGCTGGGTGCTGCAAATCACGCCGCCAAGCTATCCGCACTGCCCGCGCAGGCAATTTACATCTCTAAATCCGTATACAACATGATTCTAGACGAGGCAAAATATTCCAATGGCGTCTTGATGTGGGCGCCGATATCGTGGACTGAGTTCGACGGCCGAACTATCTATAAATCCACCTATCATTGGAGCTTGTGAAGCTGCGCGCGGCAATAGGGGAAGACTAGATGGCCAAACCAGAACTAAATCAAGAATACGAAAACCGCCTTCTATCGAGTCTGCAACGCGCCGATCATCTTCGTGAATTTTGGAGAGGCGAAGAATGCCGCGCTGTTAGCCTTGTCCTCGGCGTGGATTATCGGCTGTTTTAACCTCGAATTTGGCAACAAAGCGACGTCGACCTGGGCATTATTTCTATCGTGTTGTTGTGTGCTGTTCTCGCGTCCTTGGTCGCATTGCTCTCTTTTTCCTCGACTACATCTGCCGCACTTTCTTGGCGGAAAACGCGCGGGTCCCCATGCGCCGAACCTTTTGTATTTCGGAGACATCAGCAAACATCTCGCATTGAAGGAATTGGCGGATTCTCTTCGTGGGCGGTATTTGTCCGAGGATGGCAAACCAACCGAAGACTACATCAATGATCTCGTAGTGCAGATTGGAGTAAACAGCCAGATTGCCGTCAGGAAAATGCGCTGCTTTAGGATCGGGGTCGCGCTCATTCTCACCGCCGGCATTCTGCTGCTAATCCTTGTGGCTGGGATAGCGCTCCAGGGAATGAAAACTTTATGGTAGATTTGGCCGCCTTACGAAAGGATGTGACCGAAGAGGTCTCCACGATCCTCGACGGCAGCTTCAACATAGAGGTGACGGAAACGAAGAGCGTTCCTCACTCAGATGACGCAGCCATTACGTTTCCGAACTTAGATCAGCGTTCGCAAAGGAACAAAAGTCATCGAGACGACTGTTCTCTACGTTGATATGCCACAGATTTGAACATGAAGCATCGCCGGGCGACGGTCGCGAAGCTGTATTCGGCGTTCGTTCGCGGCATGACGCGATGCGCGGGTGTATATGGCGCAGAGATTAGGGGCATCATCGGCGACCGTGTAATGATGCTTTTCGATGCGACGAACTGCTTCACCAATGCCATTGACACAGCTGTTCTGATCAACAGCGTTTGTCAATACGTGATAAACGAGCACTTTGATCACAACGAAGTGAAGTTTGGAATTGGTATAGATCACGGAAGAATGCTTGGGGCCAAGACAGGCATACGGCGCCATGGGTCCGCTCAACAAAGTTATCGCTCTCTCGTGTGGCTTGGACGGCCAGCCAACGCAGCGTCTAAGTTGACGGATCAGGCTAATAAGGAGACGGATACTAATAGCGTGACGAAGATGGAGTAGCGTACAACGGAGTGTTTGGATTGACGTACTTAAACGAGTGGCCATTTGAATTTGTAAAGCAGTTCAGGCATGACCCGGTGTCTGGGCTGATGAGACACAGCAACCCCAATTTCCATTCCTTTACGACGATTGCGGAACCATATGTATCGAAGCCAGCGATTCCACCGATTTTGATGACGAAGCAAGTTTATGATGGATACAAAGCTGCGCGGCCTGCAGCAGTTGAAATCGTTAAAGGGTGGTATCGAAAGGATCGACGTTTCCATCCCAGACGTTGCCGGAGACATCTATGGTGGCGACGTCGTGTTCATTCCGTTTTCGAATCCAGCGTAGTAGCGACCGCTCTAAATTGAAATTCTCTCCCGATGTTGCTCGTTTAGGCCGCTATTCGCGGTAGCGCTCCACAGTCTTAGGAGCCAGTTTCTCGTACGCGTGCTGGCGGAAAAGTCTCGAACAGCATAGCGCACGTGTTGGGATTGCCGCTGCTGTCGTGCTCGGGCCAGACCGAGCGAGGTCGTACCTTTGGAGCTCTTCAATTGCCCCTTGCTTGTTAGCGAAGCCGACATCCGGCACCAAACGGTGGCCCTCACGGGTTAGAACCGCGGGCACTAAATAGGTAGCGTCAAACGGTTTTACCGGACGGGTATTACCCTGGAAAATAAGCATGCAATGACACAACTAGCTCTGGTGGGCGACAAAGTCCAAGGAACCAGGCCATCGTCTGGAATCACCACTAGCGCTGGGGCACATAATACTGGAGCGTGATCGCGCCCGCTACGGTTTTGGTCGAAAGCAATGCCATCCTATTGCTAAACGCCAAACGATAAACGCCAGCTTGTTGAATCGGGACATCAACATCGGCATTCGTGACTTTGCCGCTAGCGTAAAGCACCTGCGCCTGATGACCCTTTATCCAGTTCTCACATTGCCCCTTCTCGGCGATTGTAGCCTCTATGTCGTCGCCGGAACCGCCCGAGGCATGAAAGCTGCCGACTACGTGCACATTTATCATTGAGGGATCGATTGCAAATTGCCAATAACGGACTTGCTGCGGCGAGATCGCTACCTCTCCTGATAGGAGAGGTTTGTTGAATACGAGCGGACCTGGCTCAATGCTGGTCTCGCTCTCAACAAACATTTGTCGACTCGGGTCGAAACTGACTTCCTCGTGCAGTTTCGCGTCTGAACCGTGACCCATGGCCCACGTGAAATTCCAATGACCTGGCCGCACGGGATCGATTGAAAAGACCTTCGCCACCCACTCCTGCATATGCGTACCACCAGCATCGTGAACTTCGATTGGATATTTCACAACCTTTGTAGGACTCTGTTGATACCCGAAAACTCCAGACGAAACGATGCCACAAGCTTGATACGCGAAGAGCGAACTTTCGGCAGCAATCCCACTGCCGGTAAAGTCCTTGAGCCGCAGGATTTGTGGGCTGCCATCCGCTTCGGTATTGCCAGCAGCATCGGTCCGCCGATCCGTCGGATGAGGGACATAGTACGCACCGCGATCCGCTACCCAATAAGGAATAGAGAATCTGTCATCTGCATCGCTGGTGATGTTTACGGTATTGATCAGCGACGGCACGGTGGGATCGATCAGCGAGAGCCTCGTCGGCCCGGACCAGAAATCACCATAAACGCTAGCGGCGCAATTTTGTCCGCGGCTCACGTCGGAAGGGCTGAGCATCCACAACACGAATGATCGATGCTTACCCGGGACCGCTGCCAGATCCACCTTTTCAATGATTTTTGCGCCCGCTGGTAGTAAGCTCTCTAGCGGTTTGGCAGGCGGAGCCTGGATCATCCTAGACGATGCCGCCGCAGCCGTCTTTACGACTTCAACTTGACGTTCAGGTGTAGATTGCCGCCGCAAATCGTCCGATACAGGCACAGGAATTCCCTTTTTGCCGGGTCTATTATGCTCGAAATGGTACAGAAGCAGCGCAACGGCGGTAAGTACAAACAGTCCTGTAATCGATACGGTGACCTGCCGCCACGCCTTTCGTTCGGAGGGTGATACTTTTTCCTCATGAGCCGCGGGCGCATTCGGCGCTACAGACATCGAACGACCGCATTTTGAGGCAATACAGCGACGCATCAGGGATGTCGGTGCCGCACGAGGGACAAAACATTTGGGCTCCTCCCATCGAATAGCCAGTTTGGATCGCTACGGTCAGAAAATCGGATGTTTTCGGCGCTTCCGTTAGATTAAATTCCGATTATTATCCGTGGGACTATTATCGCTGGCATCGCAGCATTGTGGTGTTGGTAACGCGAACTCCACGAGCGAAAAAGAAGTTGCATGTTCAGCCCGAGCCAGGACCGGAGCGGGCTTTCGGCGAGGCTCTCCGCGAAATTCGTAAAGAGAAAGCGATTTCGCAGGAGCAACTGGCGCTGGAAAGCGGTATGGATCGGACATACGTAAGTTTGATCGAGCGAGGCGTTCAAAGCCCGACCTTGCGGACCGTCGGCAAGCTGGCCCGGGTGCTCGATGTGAAGGCGTCCGACTGGTACTCAAAATGGAAGCCTTGATGCCGAAAAAGCGGTAACGCTCATGGGCGGAATGCACTGTGTTCGATGGAAAGTCGATATGGCTCAGCCTCTAGCACGCTGATCTTCATTGAACGTTCATTGCTATAGAGCGCTCTTTCGTTCCTCGCTGAAACTCGTCCCACTGAGCGCCGCTTCATCATCTTGGCCTTTGATCGCGTGCGCGTAAATGTCAGCCGTCGTCCGAACCGACGAGTGTCCTAGCCGTTCAGATACGACCGGCAGCGGCACGCCGTGCGCAAGCAAGTGCGATCCGTGGCTGTGACGCATGGAGTGGAGGCTCGCGCCTTTGGGAAGATCGAGCCTTCGAAACAGCAACGAAACCGCCGACGAGACCGAATTCGGCCGCAACGGCGTCCCGTCCGGATTGGCGAAGATCAAATCCAAATCAGCCCGATAGTCGGGCCCGAATTCGTTTCGAAACTTGTCTTGCTGCGATGCGGTGGGCCTGCAAGAGCCGCGAGCGCGGACGCCGGAATCTTGAGATCGCGCGGTCTCTCCGTTTTCGTATCCTTAAATTCCAACACTTGCCTTGTCTGCGTGAGCGATCGTGAAATCATCGCACGCCCATCCTGAATATCCGACCAACGGAGCGCGAGTAATTCGCCCCGCCGCGCGCCCGTAGCCGCGGCGACTTCGAGGAACGTTGCCATGCACCATGGCCCGGTTGCCGATTCGAAAACCAAAACCTGTTGTGCTGGCGTGAGCGCGATGCCTCGATGCTTCTTCGGCACGGGCGGTTCGCTATGCGTCACCGGGTTGTCGCCAACTAGACCCCATCGCTTAGCGCGCGCGAATGCGCTGGAAGTGAGACCAGCGATATGCCGAACGGTTTTCCGGCTGAGGGGCCGGGCTTCTTTGGTCTTGCGATGATGGCCGCCGGACTTCAGAAGCCGATTCCATTCGCGGCTCAGATGGAGCGGCGTGATGTCCCGCAATGGCATCGCTAGCAATTCCGGCGCGAGGTACGCCGCGAGTTCCCGGTAACGCTCAACGGTTTTAGGGGCCAGTTTCTCTTCCGCGTGCTGGCGAAAGAATTCTTGAAAGAGCATCGCGACCGTTGTGGGAAGCGCCGCCGCGATCTCACTCGCACCGCGCTTGGCAAGTTCGAACTTCTGGAGTTCCTCTGCGCGGCGCTTAGCCTCGGCATCGATTGCCTCTTGCTTGCAGGCGAAGCCGACTTCCCCGACTAGACGGCGATCCTCCCGAGTCGCGCCCGGCGCACTAAATAGGAAGCGCCAAACCGTTTTCCCCGACTCGTATTTTCGTTTGAAAACCGGCATCCAGTCACACAACTAGCTCTGGTGGGCGACGAAGTCCAGTCGGTGCCTGGGCTCCACAGGTGCGTTCCCATTCAAGATACGCGCGCCGGGTGACAATCCAACGTCGTCCTAGGCGGAGACCGGGGATGATTCCCTGCTCCAACATCGCATAGACAGTCAGACGACCGATATTCAACCGCTTGGCGATCTCAAGGACGGAGATCCGGCTGCTTGGCGACTCCGCTAATTCTTCGGCGATGTTCTGGAATTTTTCGGTCATGATGCTAGACGCTCCGTGTGGCTTTCATCCTGGTCGGCCGCACCATTTGTTTCCGCGGCAATCTGCGTCTGCTCGACAGGTGGACTGAGAAGGGGCGTGAGTGTCGAATGTTTCGCGACGGTTAAAGGTGCCGGTGATTTCAAAAGCGACTGCAGAATCGCTTCAAGTTTCGCCATGCGATGTTCGAAGCTCTCCGTCACCTCAGACTTATCTAGAACTATCTCGGCAGCCTTCAACCGACTCGGGGCTGGAGCAGTCGGATCGATCATGATCTTCAGTACTGTAGAAGCCGCGACGCCGCTGGCGTCGCGCAACCGATCCATCGCTTGGGAGTGAACCATTTGTCGCGCTTCCTCTAATCCCGCTAAGAAATCTTCTTCCTTCATCCACCGCGAGAGCGTGTTGGGACTCACTCCGATCGCCCGCGCCGCATCTTCCATGCTTTTGTTGGCGAGCAGTGCGGCAATCGCCTCCTGTTTCTTCCGATCAAACTTAGATCCGTGGCCCTTCACTTGCCACCTGCCGCCAGTAACCGAGGGCCACGCGCGTTTCGTCTGCGCGCCCATGCGATTTCCTCAAATGTACGGCCGTCACCGTCAAGAGTGGCTTTCTGTCCGGTATATCGCTGCCAGCGGAGGACCCCCATGTCGACATATATGGGATCAAGGTCGATTCCGTAGCAGACTCGCCCACAACTCTCGGCTGCAATCAGAGTGCTGCCGCTGCCGAGAAATGGGTCGTAGCAGGCCTCGCCTTTACGCGTGTGATTTTGAATGGGCCGGCGCATGAGTTCGACAGGCTTTTGGGTGCCGTGGCCGGTGACCTCGTCTTCCGTAGTTTTTTGACCGCCAAAGGGATTCAAATTCGGCACCTCCCACACACTCGTCTGCTTGCGCCCTCCGAGCCAGCGACCCGGCCTTCCTTTGCGGACGGCGTACCAGCAAGGCTCATGCTGCCAGTGGTAATCCCCGCGCCCGATGGCAAAATGTTGCTTAACCCAGATGAGCTGAGAACGGATTTCGAATCCGCAAGCTTCAAGGCTGAATGCCACCTCAGATGCGCGAAGGCTCGCGTGCCAGACGTAGGCGATATCGCCAGAAAAGAGTGCCCATGCCTCGGACCAATCGGCTCTGTCATCGTTCTCGACTTTTCCGAACTGGCGCGTGCGTGGGTTAAGACCACGTTGCTCGCGCCATTCCGGTTTGAGATCGACGCCGTAGGGCGGGTCCGTCGCCATGAGCCGCGGTTGAACTTGGTCAAGGAGTAGCCGGCTCACCACCTCACTAGCGGTAGAGTCGCCGCACAAGATTCGATGAACCCGTCCACTACCCGAGCCTAGGAGCCAAAGATCGCCGGGCATGCTTACGGGATCGCTCGGAGGATCCAGAACTTCGTCCTCTTCGGCGAAACCCGCACGATCTTCCGCCGCCAACCGTTGCGCCAACTCCTGATCGTCAAAGCCGAGCAAATCGAGGTCGAAGTCTTCATCGCGAAGTGCGGCCAATTGCTGACGGAGCAGTTCCTCGTCCCAGCCGGCATTTAGTGCTAGTTGGTTGTCGGCGATCACCAAAGCGCGCCGTTGCGTCTCGGAAAGATGACCCAGCACGATGACCGGAACCTCGCGCATCCCCTCACTCTTTGCAGCGCGGAGCCGCCCTTCGCCCGCGATAATCGCTCCGTCGGAGCCCACGAGAATCGGATTGACGAAACCGAATTCGTGGATGCTGGCTGCGATTTGCGCTACTTGCTCATGAGAGTGTGTCCGGGGATTTGATCTCGCTCGAAGCTAATCGTTCTAGAGGCCACCACTGTATTTTTAGATTCTTCATACGTCGCATTGCTGGTAGGCGAATCGGCAACTGCCTGACCGACGAGCGTCTTTGCCGCAGCCCAACTTTCGTTTATAAAATCTCACGAGGCGAGGCGACTGAATAGAGGAGATTTGGTGGTGGGACGAAATTCACTAATTGCCGGCCGAGAGTTCGGCCCCCTCAGCTGGAGCGGCGACGCCCGCGAGTCCCGGGTCTTCGCTCCAAGCCGATCTTTTTGGCCAAGGTTTCGACGGCGTGTGACACCGTCGTCGGGTCAACTCGATACTGGTGATGTTCTCGTTCCCAATCCCGGATTTTTTGCGGAGACATTCCCCGGCACTGAAAGAGTGCCAGCCACTGGTGATGCGAGTGGCCGCTGCGCATCTGTTCCAAATCAAAACCGATCTGACCGCAGTATTTCTTTACCGCAGACCTGTAAGCAGAAATTTGCTCCTGAAGGCGCTTGTTGACGATCGGCCAGAGCTCAAAGTTCCATGCGTCATCGATGTGCAGTTTAGGGACATTTGTGAGTTCATCCATCGTCCGGGAAAACCCGCGGGGTAACCAGACACGGTTTCTATGGGGACTTACCAGCCAGAAGCAAAGCGTGCTGAAAGCATCCTCCTTGATCGCCTCGCTACCCAAATGATGCTTGCAGGCCCATGCTTCCATGGCGTCTCTAAAGCGCAGCCTGCGGGAATCAAGCGGTGCGTCACAGAAATCAGAGGCCCACGACGGCCCGGTCCAGACTTCTCCTTTTTTGAGGGCCTCCTTCAAAGAAGGCCATGTGGCCCAGAGCGTCGCGACACTCCCTCCTGAGTCGCCAAAGATAAAGGTCGCCGGATTCGCCCAGCTCTCGCGAAGGCTCTTCCCGATAGAGAGCTCTGAAAGATGGGAATACGTCTCGCTCCAGATCCGTCAGCACTTCCGGCACAAGTTCCTGCACTGCCCGTAGGAACCTGTATCGGTGAGCCATCACTGAGTCGCGCACTCGTCCATCGGTATTGGTTCGCATCGCCCTCCAGTTTCTCGCCCAAACCGGCCGGTCTCACGGATGCAAAGAAATCTCCGTTCTCTATTATCAAAATCCACCTTCCGCCCTTGCCACAAGATGCTTTTCCGCCCTACTAAGAACACGCCGCCGAATCCCGCCGTCGCCTAAAGGCGGTCGTCGATCTGATCTTCGATGCTTTCCCGGATCTTCTCGCCGCTCATGCTCGGGTTTCCCAACACCTCCTCGATCAATGCTTCCCGAATCGATGGCCGCAACCGGTCCGCCTCGCGGCTCATCTCCCACAAGCCGCCGTCGAACTCATATTCCTTCTCGAGGTATCGCTCGATATGGTCTAGCTGCAAATCGACCTTAAACGCTGCCGCACGGCGTTGAGCCTCCTTTTCGGATTCGAGCCGGGCCTTCTCCTTCCGCGCGGTCACCGCCGCCTTGTACGGTGCGAGCGCATTTCCTTCGGCCATCTCAAGCTGTTTGGCCGAGGCACCGATTGGCAGCGCCGCCAGGGCTTGGCGCACCGATTCTTTGGCCGCGTCCTGCTCCGCTGCCGTCGCGCCGAAGATGCGGACACGCTTCACGATACGCTGGCAGGCCTGCACGTGATCGTGCTCTCGGATCATCGGCTGTAAGGCATGCATGGCTGCTGTCTCCATCTCCTTATAGCTCGCCTCCTCGCGCACCTTCCCGAGGGAAGCTACCGCCGCCTCCCACGCACGCTGCTTCAACGCCGCGTACTCGGCACGATATCGAATTTCCCACGGCAGTCCGTTCATAGCGGCTTGGAGGGAGCGTTTGATATCCTGCTTCCTGATCCACGGTCCCAGCGCCCTGTGTACGGCTGCTTCCACAAGACGTCGAGTAATGGCCTCCTGTTGGCTAGGCTGAAGTCCCGAGAGTGCCTTCTGCACCAGAGTGTGGACTTCCAATTCGACCTCTCGGCGTGCGCCATTGGGCAGCGAATCGAGCGCGTGTTGCGTCCAGTCCTGTACCCAACACAAGCGGCGCTGCTCGGCCTGCTCGGCCTCCGTTCTTTGACGTTCGGCTGCTTCCGCCTCCTCCGCCCTACGCTCGCGCTCGCGAAACCAGTCGTCGTTTTCCTCGATCTCGCGCTCGATCTTGCGCCTTTCAAGCATGCTCCTCGTGATGGCCACTTGATCGATTGCGGCCGCGACTGCCGCAGACGGTCGGGCCACGGATTCTGAATTGCCGTGATCGTCGGCGGGTACGCTGCCTGCCGGGGAGGCACGTTGATTGGGCAAAGCCCGCGGAATCGGCGGCAGACCGTCGCGCTTGAGCCGCTCCACTTCCGATGCGCGTATACGCCATTGGCCGCCGGGAGTGGTCTCAGCGGCAATGACCCGGTTTTCGCATAGGAGGCGGACGGTGGCCAGCGTGACGCCAAGCTGCCGCGCCACTTGGCCAGTGGAATAGAAGAGTGGTTCCATACGTGTCGACCATACGGAAATTCGGATGGTTTTTCAACGCATTTGTGGTTCTTCGGGCGGTTTTCGATATCGTTCTTTGGTGGTTCGGGCGTTCACGCCGCGGAATTTGGGCGGGTTGCGCAAAAAGGCCGCGGTTGTGGGGCCCGTTTCTGGGGCTGTCGCTGCGGAGACTGCCGCATCTAGGCCTCGGTTAGACAATAACCGGCCATCGGCGGCGGGTTCGTAGATCAAATTTGTCGCGATTTGGCAACGTCTGCCACCATCTGCCCCTATCTGGATTAACTCCCGATGTACTGCTTTCTGGCTGCAAAGCCTGCATAGCCTCGACCCGGCCCACCCATAATGCCGGAGCCCCGGCGATACGGCGACCTGCGAGCTTCCCTTTTTAAGGGAGTGACAGAATCAGCATCGGGGGGGCCAACAGGAGGCGGGATATCTTGGCGCCCACCCATGTTTCCCTTTTTAAGGACTGACAGAACCATCTCCGCGCTGAAATAAAATTCCTCCCAGGATTTGCCACGAGGCGGATCAACCATATTTCACCTCGACCGTGTGTTCTCGAGAGTCATCGAAAAGTGGAATCGTCAAGTCTGGCTGCGCGACGCCATCCATGGTTACCGAAGGACCGCCGATTTGCGCCGGATTGTGCAAAACGGATATATGATAAACGGTCTCTCCATATCGATAATGCACTTTGAATCCGTTCCAGTGGTCCGGCGCGCAAGGTTCCATTCGTAGGCGGTTGCCCTCAAGCCGCAATCCAAGCAGCGATTCGATAATCAGGCGGTACATCCATCCGGCCGAGCCTGTGTACCAGGTCCAGCCTCCGCGGCCTGTATGCGGCGCCTCTGCGTACACATCCGCCGCGACAACATAGGGCTCAACTTTGTACTTCGCGATCTGATCCGCTGAACTCGAATGGTTGATCGGATTGATCATGGCGAATAGTTCCCACGCGCGGCGACTGTCGCCGAGCGCGGCGAACGCCATGGTTGTCCAGATCGCCGCGTGCGTGTACTGCCCGCCGTTTTCGCGGACTCCCGGCACATACCCTTTGATATAGCCAGGATTGAGTGAGGACTGGTCAAAGGGCGGGTCCAGAAGTTGAATCAACGCGTCGGTGCGACGAACCAAATGTGTATCCACGGATTTCATCGCTGCGTGCGAGCGCTTCGCGTCGCCGGCGCGGGAAAGGACCGCCCAACTCTGCGAGATCGAATCGATTTTGCACTCGGGATTCAACGCCGATCCCAGCGGGGAACCATCATCAAAATAGGCCCGACGATACCATTCTCCGTCCCAACCATTCGTCTCGATATTTTCTTTCAGCGATGCAACTTCCATCAGGCAAAGTTTCTGGAAGATCACGTCTTCGCGCTGGCATGCGACACCGGCAAACTGAGTGAGCACGTCGCAAAGGAAGAAGGCCAGCCAGACGCTTTCTCCCTTCCCTTCCTTGCCGACGAGATTCATACCGTCATTCCAATCGCCGGACAGCATCAACGGAAGCCCATGCTCTCCGCGCCGCAAACCCCGGAGTATCGCGCGGACGCAATGTTCGTAGAGAGTGGCAGATTCCTCCGATTGGGCAGACAAGTCGTAATGAGAATCTTCGTCCGGACTGAGCTGGCGACCTTCCAGAAAAGGAAGGCTCTCTTCCAGGACTGCAAAGTCGCCGGTTGTGGAAACATAGCGGCAAGTCGCGAAAACCAGCCATAGAAAATCGTCCGAACAATGTGTTCGGACGCCTCTGTTCAAGGGCGGGTGCCACCAGTGCTGGGCGTCGCCTTCGCGGAATTGGTGCTTTGCGCACAGAAGAAGATGTTGGCGTACGAGTTGCGGCTGCGCGTGGACCAGCGCCATGACGTCCTGCAACTGGTCGCGAAAACCGAACGCTCCGCCGGACTGGTAAAAACCGCTACGCCCCCATAGCCGGCACGCGAGAGTCTGATAGAGCAGCCAGCCGTTGGCCAGAAAATTGACCGAAGGATCGGGCGTTTCCACGTTCACTGCGCCCAAGGTGTGACTCCAGAAATGCCAAACCGCCTGAAGAGCTTCTTGCGCGGCAGTTGAGCCGGAGAAGCGCCGGACCAGGTTCCTGGCTTCCTCGGCAGTTCTGCCTGCGCCCAACGCGAACACAATTTCGCGCTCCTGGCCCGCCGCAAGTTCAAAGGGAACTTGGATGGCGGCACACGGATCTAATGCGGGTCCTACTCTCCCGGAAAGCGCTGCGCGATTCATGGCGGCGGGAGCCGTGAACCTCCCGTTACGGCCCAGAAATTCCGTGCGGTCTCCGGTGACGGTGCCATTTGAATCGCTCGCACTAAAGAACGCGATCCGGTCTCCGAACTCCGCACTGTAGGGGTTGCGCGCAAACATCGCGCCGGTGGAAGAGTCTACTTCGGTGACGATATGCATCGCCGATTTCGAACGTAAATCTCCCAACACCCATTCCGTATATCCGGTGGCAGAGAGTTTGCGTGGCCTGCCCGAAACGTTTCGCACCTTAAGGACAGAGAGCTTGATCGACGCATCGATGGCCACATAGACCCATAGCTCAGAGACGATGCCTGCCTCGGTGTGTTCGAAGACGCTATAGCCGAATCCATGACGGGTGGTATAGGTTCCGTTGCCCGGACTTGGCTGCGGCGCGGGCGACCAATAGTCTCCCGTCTGCTCGTCCCGCAGATAGAAGGCTTCTCCCGCGCAGTCGCTCACCGGGTCATTCGCCCACGGCGAGAGGCGAAACTCGTGCGCGTTCTCGCTCCACGTATAAGCGAGTCCGCTTTCGGAGATCACGGTTCCAAAGTTCGGATTCGCCAGCACGTTCACCCACGGAGCAGGAGTTGCTACGTCCGGGCGGATTGTGATGACGTATTCGCGGCCGTCTGGAGTGAATCCTCCGAGCCCGTTGAAAAAACGCAGATCGCCGCGCGGCCTTTCATCGGTCGCCGGGTCGCGTTTCGCGCGTTGTATCCGACTAACGGCCAGAGGCGGCACCGTCCATTCGGCGACGCCCTCGTGAAACCGGCCGTGATCGAGCTGTTCGGCGAGAGATCCCCGCTTATCGGTGAGAACCACGCGAGCGACCGTCTGGAACAAGATGCGATCTTCGCTCGACATACGCTCCGCGAACCGCACGAAGATTCCGCCCGGCCGATCGGTGATATTGGTTTCAATTCCGACGGCAATCAGCGCCATTATTTGTTCCTGCAGTTGCTGCCGGTATCCGACTTGATCCTCGTTCCAAATCACCAGGTCGACGGCAAGCCCCTTGAGCCGCCAATACGCGTGTGCCTGTACGACCTGATGAACCAGATCGATGTTGGCTGGATCCGCAATCTCTACAAGGATGATAGGAAGATCGCCGGAGATGGATTGCCCCCACAGCCCCGATTGGCCTCGTTGATTGAGAAGCAGGGTGCCGGCTCCCGCCCGCAACGAGGAGTTGGCGAAAACTATCGAGCCAGCGAGACGCTCAAACAGCTGCGCATCCCTCTCGGTCGCGTTAAGCTGACGCAACGCAACCTGACTGTGGGTCCACGCGAGATCGAATACGCGCTCGCCGAGCCGCTGGTCCGTGTACTTCTCCAGGAGATCAACGCACGTTTCGCGCGTATCGCCTATGCCGGTTACAAAATTGATTATGGCCGCGTCTCCAGCCGGCAAGAAGAAGCGAACGCGAACCGCGACGATGGGATCGAGCACCGAGCCTTCGCTGTTGGTCAAGGGGCCCGGCGTTCTCATCGCTTGGGGATTTTGCGTCGTGTTTCCACGACCTAAAAACTGCATGCGATCGGTTTCGTACGACATCTCATTCGCGCCGGTGCCGTGAACGGTTGTCAGGTGAAACATACAGGGAACCGGTTCGTCGACCGAACGCGGGCGCCTCGTGCATAGAATCGCCTGGCGGGCGGGAAGGATCTCTGTCTGCACAAAGAGGTTGCTGAAGGCCGGCTGCAAAGCGTCTGCGATTGGGGGCGCCAGCACAACCTCTGCATAGCTGGTCACTTCAATCGTCCTGCTTCTGAGGGTGCGATTGGAGATCGTGACTCTGCGCATTTCCACGTCGTCTTCGGGCGAAACCGCGATCTCGGTGTGCGTCTCGCAGCCATAGTCGTGACGGCGAAACTCCGCACGCGATGCGGAAAATATCGCCTCATAATTATCCGGCCGCTTCAGCGTG
This sequence comes from Terriglobia bacterium, assembly GCA_963699945.1. Taxonomy (GTDB): domain Bacteria; phylum Acidobacteriota; class Terriglobia; order Bryobacterales; family Bryobacteraceae; genus Palsa-187. Next base: position 443,852 of record CAVOVW010000013.1, on the reverse strand, counting down.
GGCTGATAGGCGGTGGACCAGTATTCGCCGGTAGCTATGTCGCGGACGTAACAGAATGCGCCCCAATTGTCCCGCGTCGTGTCCTCCCGCCAGCGTGTGACCGCGAGGTCTTTCCAGCGGCTATACCCGCCGCCGGCGGTGGTGACCATGACGTGGTACCTGCCGTTCGATAGCAGCTGGATCTCCGAGGGACTCGCGTTGGGATCCGTGAACATACGGATCGGCGTCTCGGGAGCTGGCGACGCTCGTGTTTCCGAGAATTCGGCGGCACGGGAATGAAACGCAGTGGCACGAGGAATGCGTTCCTGTAAGAGCAATGTAGTCGCCTGGAACTGCAGGTCCGCGTCGAACCGCTTCTGCATGGGACGGTCCAAGAGCACGTAGGCCAGCGACAGCAGACTCATCCCCTGGTGATGCGCCATGAACGAACGGACGACGGCACACGTTTCACCACGCGGCAAGCGCGAAGGTGTGTAATCCACCGACTCATAGAAACCGTACCTGCCCTCCCGCCCTTCCCGCGAAAGCCGCTGGAGGTTCAGACAAGCCGCGTCTGGCGCGACCATCAAAGCCATCGCGGAGGCGTAAGGTGCGATTACCAGATCTTCCGCCAGCCCGCGTTTTAAGCCGAGGCCCGGCACGCCGAAGGCGCGGTACTGGTAATTGAGATGAAGGTCAATGTTGTGGTAACCCGATTCCGAGATTCCCCACGGAACTCCCCGCGCGTTTCCGTATTCGATTTGGCGCTTGACTGCCGTTTTATACGTCTGATCGAGCAGAGTGTTTTCATAAGTCGGCATGACCAGAAGAGGCATGAGGTACTCGAACATCGATCCGCTCCAGGAAATCAGCACCGGCTCGCCGCCGACACCGGCGAGAAGACGCCCCAGAACGAACCAGCTCTCTTCAGGCAACTGCCCCTGCGCGATCGCCACAAAACTACACAGCCGTGCCTCGGAAGCGAGCAGATCATAGAAGCTGTCGTCTCGTCGCGCGGTATCGACGTTGTAGCCGATGGCCAACAGCTGACGGGTGCTGTCGAACAAAAAGGCAAATTCCGCCTTCGCGAATTCGCCGCATTGCGAGACTAGTGTTTGAATTTCAGCCATCCGCTTTCGGGCGAACTGGCCGACCGGTGTGGCACCTTGGATAGCCAACTGGCGGAGCGTCGGAATCGCGGTCGCATCTGAGGGAAGCAAATTGAGTTCATTCAGAGCGTCCTGACATTGCCGCGAAAGCCTGCGTGCCCATGACGCCGTTTCGGATGTAGCACCGACCTCCGCAACCGTGGCACCGGATTCGTGACCCACCGATTCGGCCCACGTTTTCACCTTGTCCAAGCGATGCCGCGTGTCTGTGACAGTGCTCGGTGGGGATGCGATATATTTCCGAAGCTCAATCGGAAAAGTCCCAGTGCTTTTACCCGCCACCTCCGCCATCGCCGCGACTGTATCTTCGATACCCTCGAAGACCCGAGCGCCGAGAATCTTGTCATCCGGCAGCGCAAGAAGTCCCGCGCGCAATGTGAGGAGATGACCCGCGAGGTTTCCGCTATCCACGGTCGATACGTAAAGCGGAGACAGCGGCTTCAAGGTCTCTGTGTCATACCAGTTGTAGAAGTGCCCGTGGTATCGATCCATGGCCGCCATGCTGTTGAGGGCCTGGGTAGTGCGTTCGATGAGCTGACCGGCGTTCAAATAGCCGAAGTCGTAAGCGGATAGGTTGGCGAGCAACGCCAGCCCCATGTTGGTGGGTGACGTGCGATGGGCGACGACGGCGGTGGGAGACTCCTGGTAGTTGTCGGGCGGGAGCCAGTGATCCTCAGGGCCGACGAACGTCTCAAAGAATGCCCATGTTTTTCGGGCAATCTTGCGAAGAAAGATCGTCTGATCGGGATCTAACTTCAGACGGCGGTTAGCGAGCGGCCGGCTCATCCACCAGGCGGCCGCGGGAGAAATGAACCACAAGGCCAGCACCGGTACTGCGGGGATCAACGCGCCCGGTCGCACGATCGCCAGCAAGACAACACTCGTTGCCACGACCGCCAGGGCAATCCACATCGATTTGAGCGAGCCGAGGAGGCCAGGTTCGCCGCCTTCGCCGCCCGACGGTGACCACTCCAGGAGATGTTTTCGCGTGGCAGCGATCCTCCAGACGGTTCGCAGAATTGCATCCGCCGTTACATACGCCTCATAGGGAAGGCAGAGGAAAGCGAACCCGGCATGCGCAAACCGCCTACGGGCGGAGCGTGCTGAAGCCATCAGGTGCTGGCTCCATAGAATGTCTTGTGGGCGTTGGAAGAGTTCCATCAACGACGTCAACAACGGTGGAAATGCGATTAGGCTGATCACCGCTAGCGTCCACAGCCAGGGCTGGCGCAGCATGAACCACGACAGTAGCAACAGTCCCGTCAACACTAAGGGGTTGAGGCTACGGCGGAGGTTGTCGAAAAGTTTCCAACGCGATAGTGCCGAGAGGTTGTTTTTTCGCGAGCGGGTATCAAACCGGGGCGGATGCGGCAGTAGCCAGCGCGCGATTTGCCAGTCTCCCCGAATCCAGCGGTGCCGCCTCTTCACGTCGGCGAGATAGCTCGATGGATCCGATTCGTAGATCTGCACGTCGCTCAGCAAACCTGCGCGCGCGTAACAACCCTCGAGAAGGTCGTGGCTGAGAATTCGGTTTTCAGGCAGACGCCCCTTGAGAGATTGTTCGAAAGCGTCTACTTCGTAGATGCCCTTTCCAATAAAAGATCCTTCGCCAAAGACGTCCTGGTATACGTCGGAGACGGCTTGCGTGTACGGATCGATTCCCGCTGCGCCGCCGCACATGCGTGCGTAGAGCGACTGGTTTGCTCCGGTTAAGGTCGGCGCCACGCGAGGCTGCAAGATACCGTAGCCCTGGCCGACGAGCTGCCTGTCAGCGTCGTAACGGGCACGATTCAACGGATGCGCCATCGCACCCACGCATTGCCTTGCCGAATCGCGGGGGAGTTGAGTATCGCTATCCAGCGTGATCACATACTTCACGGCCCCAAGCGCCGCGACTTCCCCGATGACGAGCGCGAACTGGTCGCCGCGCGGGTTTCTCAGGAAGCTGTTCAACGCCCCCAGCTTGCCTCTCTTACGCTCATAACCCATCCATATTTTGTCCCGGGGATTCCAAGCTCGCGCACGATGAAACAGAAAAAAGGGATCGCCCTGTGCATCGCCGTACCGCCTGTTGAGCGCTTCGACGGACTGTCGCGACAGGTTGACCAGTTCCTGGTCGGGCGGGCTAGTCTCAGCCGACGCGTCGGCAAAATCGGTCAACAAGCCGAAGTAGATATTGTCGCCTCGATTTGCCAGAAACCGAACTTCCAATGCCTCGATCATGGAGGCCAGGCCGCTGGCACTGGTCAGCATCGTTGGGACCACCACCAATGTTCGCGAGTCGTGTGGAATGCCCGCGGAGAAATCCATCTTGGGAAGCCGATGCGGCGGTACCAGCATCGTTGCCAGCAAGTTCACCAACGTAATGGCGAGTTGCCCTGCGCACAGCATGACGAGCCCACACGTCAAAGCCAGCAACATGTGCGGGGTGGCGGAGTCGAGCGCCCGCCACAGACACACAGCCGACAAGGTCGCCACGAGCGCGATCGCGCCGACATAGAGGAACAACGAACGCCGGCCACCAAATCCATTTCTGGCCTGGGAGACCGACCTGCGTGCGCCAGTGGCGCTTTCGAGCTGAGGCACGCCTTCGTCTATCAGATAGAAACCGACATGCGCGGAACGGGCATCGCTTCCCCCTTCGCGCGCAGTCCTTTCGCTCAGACGGACCGCCAGGCGCGCCACGTCATCCTCGGAAAGTGGGCTCGTCTTGGCGATTCTCTCGACCGCGTGGCGGTACCGGTCGCGCGTAGCGAAGTCCATCTTGCCGTAGACGCTTCCAGCCTCCGCCCGAAAAATCTGCTCGACGGCGCTCAGGTCTTCAACAAAATCTCGCCAATTCATGGCGCCGAGCAAGCGCAAGCTTCCGATGCTGTTGCTGATGGAAACCTGGTCCGCCGCTTGTTGCTGGGTTTCTGATTGGACCAGTTGGTTGATCGTCCGACCGTTGCGCGCTAACAGTTGCTCTACCCAAGTGAGCGGCATAGCCAACGCGGGGCTCTGCCCCTGGAGGCGGCGGGAAAACTCCGCGACGAACGAACTGCCCATCGGTGGCTTTGATCGCGCAAGATCGGCGGTCAATAAAATAAGGCCGGTTGGATCGTTTTCCGCTATCGCCGTCATTTTGTCGGCCCAATCTTCAGCGGTGTCTCTATCGGCCCAGTCGGAGGCAACTCGTTCGGCGACTCTGCGGAGATTCTCAAGCAACGCGAGGCGCAGCATGATGGCAATCGCCCACAATTCGCCCAAACGAAGCGTCGTCACGGTCTGATATGACGCCAGGAAGCGCCGAAGGCTCTCTGGGTCCAGGCGCCCGTCCCCGTGAGAGATCGTTTCCAATGCAATGTCGTAGACACGGGGAAGACCCGCCGAAGGGCCGTTCACCAGGCGAGGCAGTTCGCGGCTGTAACCGGGCGGTAAATGTCTCCTGGCGGTTCGAATGTGCTCTTCGATGAGATAAAAATTGTCCAGCAGCCACTCGCCGGCCGGGGTGATGCGTCGGCCGGCTTTTATCGCGCGCAGCGACAAGCTCCGCGTCTTGAGGAGAACCGTCTCGTTTTCGGCGAGCCGCGCCAGCAGCTGTTCCGTGTGCCGGGCCGAACTCAGGACGTGTGACTGCGCCAACGTCTTGCCGTACTGTTCCATCTGCTCCACGGTGAACAGTTCCGCGCGCAGTGGCGGTGGGTTTTCGAGCCGGTCGTCGAGTGGATCGTCCGGTGACTTCTCGATAGTTGGTAAATTCAGTGAAGGTTCCCTGTACTTTTTTGCGAAACATTATGGGTGACTGGCCTTAATACACCCACGCTCAAATGCACGTCGTGACCGTGCGCGGAGGCCGACGTAATAAGAATTCAGCCTTTGATGCTTAACCGCCCATGGTCACGTGACCGCCTATGGTCAGAGTAACTCCGTCGTTTCAAGCGGCTTCCACTAGCAGTGATTCGTCGTCGTTCTTCGCCGCCGACCCTTCGCGATCCGCGATTTCCTGACAGGCAATGCAGCGGGCGGCCCACGGTACAGCGGCAAGACGTTTCGGATTGATCTCTTCTTCGCAGTCGACGCAAATTCCGAAAGCGTCCGCATCTATGCGACGGAGGGCGGCCCGCGTGTCGCGTAAGAATGCTGATTCACGCCCCAGAGTATCGAGCGCCCATTCGCGCTCCGCCATATGTTGAATTTGATCCAGCGCATCCGCACTGGTCTCGATGGCGGCTGCCTCGCAGTTACGAATAATTCCTTCCAATTCGCTCTGCCGCGCAGTCAACGTTTCTTTGAACTTCTCTACCTCGCTCTTTGTCATCTCCGACCTCGTTCTCACTTCCTCGTTCGATGATATTTCAGTGGTTGCAGTCGCCACGCCAAGCCCGAACATCAGCAATAGCGCTAAAAGAATGCAAACTGCAGTCCCAATCGACAGCGGCGAAACAAATAGAAAGAAAGCGCCGATGGTGCCTAGCAGCAAGGCACTGGAGAATCCGAGAAGTAAACGGGTCATGGCAATCCTGCCGCAACTGAAGGTGCCGCGAATCTCGAAAACGGTGTATGCTCAAGAAATGGGCCGCCTTCCCTGAATCACGCGGATGAGGACAACTATGACAGCGAGCACTAACAGGATGTGAATGAACCCTCCCAAGGTATAGGCGGTCGCGAGTCCCAGGGCCCACATCACAAACAAAATTACCGCAATGGTCCAAAGCATTTTCAAAGCTCCTTAATCTGGTTCCGGCTGTGAAGCCGGACACCAACTAGAAGCACGTGAGAAGCCATCGATAGGCGAATATGGCGCGGGCGGTTGCGTACGTCACAGATCGCTGCGCGAGATGCCCAGCTTCTTCATCATGGCGTTCAGCGTCGTCCGCGGCATTCCCAGACGAGTGGCCGCGGCGCTGACCACGCCGCCGGTCTCCCGGAAAATCGCGCAGGATGTGATCCCGCTCCACTTCTTCGAGCGTGGAATGACCGCCGGACTTCCGGAGCGTCGGCCCGCAGTTCCGCCAAGGGCGCGCGCAGGCTGGGGCCGCGCGAAAGGATCACGGACCGCTCGATGAAGTTCTCCAGCTCGCGCACGTTGCCGGGCCACGACCAACTCACCAGGGCCTTCATGGTGTCCGCGGGAATCTTGTCGATGGTCCGATCCATTTTCGCGGCGTACTTCTTGGTGAAGTGCCGGGCCAGGACGGGTATGTCCTCGGGATGATCGCGCAACGGAGGCGTGATGATCGGGAAGACCTTCAGCCGGTAATACAGATCGCTGCGGAAGAGCTTGTCGCCCATCATCTGGGTCAGATTCCGGTTGGTGGCCGCCACCAGCCGGACGTCGATGGGGATGGTGCGCGTGCCGCCCAGTCTCTCGAAGGACTTCTCCTGCAGGGCGCGCAGCAGCTTGGGCTGCAGATCCAAAGGAATGTCGCCCACTTCATCCAGAAACAGAGTCCCGCGATGCGCCATTTCAAAGCGGCCGATCTTTTGCGCCAAGGCGCCGGTGAAGGCTCCTCGCTCGTAGCCGAACAGCTCGCTTTCGAGCAAGCCCGGTGGGAATCGCGGCGCAGTTCAAGCTGATGAACGGAAGATTCCGGCGCGGGCTCATCCGGTGGATGGCGCGCGCGATCAATTCCTTGCCCGTGCCGGTTTCGCCCAGGATCAACACGGTCGCATCGGTCGGCGCAACCACTTCCACCTGCCCCATCACCCGCTTCATGGCCGCGCTGGTTCCGACGATCTCCTCAAAGTTGTGCGTGACCCTCGGCGACTTCCTCTTCGACGATTCTCCTGCCGGTCGCGCTCGCGCAGGTCCTGCACGAACGTGATCCAGCGGAACGGAGAAAGCTTCAGGACGGCGGTGGCCACCAGAACCGGCACCCGGGTCCCGTCCTTGCGGATCAACTCTTTTTCGAAGGGCGTGCAGGCGCCGAACCGCAAGCCCTTCTTCGTGCGCCAGTTCGTCCAGCGCCACGTATTCCGGCGGCGTGAGATCGGGCCAGACGCAGCCGGCCGGCGTGCAGATCCTCGCGGCTGTATCCGACCAGTTCGAGAAACGCGTCGTTCGCTTCGGGAATCCGGTCAAACTCGCCGGAAACGATGCCGGCGATGGTCGATTCCGCGGGCAGCGGGCCGGAGACGCGCGCGGCTGCGCCGCAACTTCTCGTCCCTCTCGTGACGGTCGCTAAAGTCGCGCACCACTCTGGCAAAGCCCTGCAAATCGCCGTTCTCGTCTTTCAGGGCCATGGTGATGACGTTGGCCCAGAATCGCGACCCGTCCTTTTTCACGTCGCCAGCCTTCGTTGCCGAAATGGCCTTCGCCGGCGGCCCTCTTCAATTCTTCCTGCAGCTTGGCGCGGAGCAGTGTCTTCGTCGGGATAGAGGATCGATACGATGTCTGGCCGATGACCTCGTCGCTCGTATAGCCGTAAATGCGCTCCGCTCCCGCATACCAGGCGGCAATCGTCCGTCTGCATCCAGCAGGAACAGCGCATAGTCCTGCACCCACGACGGAATGAGTTCTGCGAAGGTTCCTTGTCCGCATCGACAGTCGAACTCTTCTCCCGCAGCACCAGAAGGTGCCGCACCGGCAGCACGTTCCCTTTGGCCGTGTACTCGACCTCCCGCGGAGCTCCGTCCGGACCCACCAGCTGGAGCGTGCCCTCCTGCTCGCCCTCTTCGAGAAACGCCTGCCAGCGCTCCGGGATCACCGGCTTGAAGTCGGGCGCGGCAAAATCATCCAGACTGCGGCCGATGATTTCTTCGCGCGGCAGTCCCAGGAGCTTGCTGGCGCCGACACTGGCCTCCGGGTAACGGCGATCGTCGATCGGCGATCAGAATGGGCGCGGAAGGATGGAATACGATCGCGCGGAACAGCAACTCGAGTTCCTTCGGACCGTTTTCCGCGAGCCACTGACTGGCTGTTAGGTGAGAGGCCGTGGAGGGCATAACGCGTTTCTCCTTTTGCCCGGTCGATCCAGAAGGCCCGACGGCCTGAAGAGCGTTTGCCGTGTCCGGCAAATAGTGGTCGGCGAGAGGACGGTGACCCAAGTGTACGCTGATCGCCACAATATCACAAGGATTTCGGAGAAAATAGCTGACCAAATATGGTCGCTTGACTGCGTGCGGTCGCGTTTCAAGCGCCTTGGGAGCGAGGCGGCAGCCCATCACTCGGAGAATGCGATCTCTATTGGGGGCCGCGCTCTCGATCAACGCCAAAGGCGTGGGCTCTCTCGTGCACAGTCCCTGGCGTCAAGAACGATCGCGAGTACGAGCGAAGGAAGCTTGCACACGCAAGGAAGAAGAAATGATGAAACCCAGTACACAGGACCAGATGAAAGGCGCCATCAACGAACTGAAGGGGAAAGCAAAAGAAAAAGTCGGCCAGATGACAAACGATCCGAACCTGGAAGCCGCAGGACAGGATCAGAAGATGGCCGGGAAAATACAGAAGAAGATCGGCCAGATCGAGAAAGTCTTCGAGAAATAGTCGCTCGCAGCAGCAAAGGTAAACACACATGTTGATTTTGTTAATCGTTTTGATTTTGATCTTCGGCGGCGGCGGCGGCTATTACGGCCATAGTCGTTGGGGCGCAGGCGGGGGCGCCGGCATCGGCCTTGGAACCATTTTATTGATCCTCCTGGTCGCCTATCTGCTGGGCGTTTTCCACTAACCCCGAATGCCACGACCCGTAAAGCTTGCGAGTACCTCACGCGGTTTCCGCAGCAGAGGTGAAGAACTACTGGCGGAGGGAGCGCGGCCAGCGCGCTCCCTCGTCAGTTCCAAGGCCTGACGCCATGAGGTCATTTGACGTTGTGAGGTCAATTCCACGATTGCCTTCTGCGGCGGATCCTGTGCCGTGACGAGCGTTCATCCGTTGAAAGGCAGTATCTCTCGCATCAATGCCCCAATGGAATCCGGCGTGCCCTAGTCCAGAGTGCGGGACTGGCCGTTCGAAATCGTAAGCTTGGGACCGCAAAAGGAAACCAATGACATTTTTCAAAGCAGCACCGTTCATATTAGGTACGGCCATTCTGGGCATCGCAGTAACGCCCATGGCTCGCGCCGACGCTTGGGATAAGAAGACCACGATTACTTTTAGCGGACCGGTGGAGATCCCCGGCGTCCACCTCAAAGGCTACGCAGTGCTACCGGCCGGCACGTATGTATTCAAAGTTCTGGACTCGGGCTCCGACCGCCACATCGTCCAGATTTCAAGCAAGGATGAGCTGACGGTCTACGCCACGATCCTCGCCATCCCGAACGTTCGACTGAAGGCCACCAATAAGACCGTGATGACGTTCCGCGAAAGGCCGGCCGGTCAGCCGGAAGCCCTTCGCGCCTGGTTCTACCCGGGAAAGGAATGGGGCGAAGAATTCGTCTATCCGAAGGCTAGGGCGATTGTACTCGCGAAGGAAACCAATACGCCCGTTCTGTTTGTGCCGGACACCGTCACTCCTGAAGTAGCGGTAGCTGTGAAGACGCCGGACAATCCTGTGGTCGTGGAGCTTCGCGCGGCGCCCGTCATGGCGATCCAGCCCTCCGGCCAGGAGGTGGTCATCGCGCAGACCGTCACCGCGCCGCCGGTGGAAGTCGCGCAGAATGACCCGCCGAAACTTCCGGCGACAGGCAGTTCGTTGCCGCTCGTAGCGTTGTTCGGAATGCTCGCACTCGGCGGAGCTCTGACGCTGGGGTTCTTCCAAAAGCGCGCACTCTAGCTGGATGGCTAACGCGGCGCGTCGTCGGAGGCGCGCCGTAGTCAAGATGGACCACGTTATGCCGGGGGATTTGCCATGACGCATCAGAAGATAGTTCCTTTGTTGGTGCCGCCCTTGCGGAAAGGACAATCCGAGGCGGTAGGAGCTTATCAGACGAAGAAGCGTGGCATCGCCGTTCTGACTACGCCGCTGCTAAACAAGGGCTCCGCATTTACGGCCAAAGAACGCGAGGTCTTGGGCCTCAATGGTCTGCTGCCGCCGGTGATCAGCAGCTTGGAGTCTCAAGTCACTTCGGCCTATGCGCAATACCAGCGGTTGCCGGATGCGCTGAGCAAGAATATTTATTTGACAGCACTTCATGACCGCAATGAAGTGCTGTTCTTTCGCCTACTCTCTGACCATCTTCGCGAGATGATACCGATCGTTAATGACCGCACGGTGGGATTGGCGATGGAGCAGTACCACCATGAATGCCGGCGTCCGCGGGGCGTATATCTCTCCATCGATCAACCTGAGGGGATCGAAGCGGCGTTTGGAAACCTCAACGTGGGACCGGGCGATATCGATCTGATCCTGGCGACAGACGCCGAGCAGATCTTCGGAATCGGCGACTGGGGCGTCGGCGGAATTGAGATCGCCATCGGCAAGCTGGCAATCTATACGGCGGCCGGCGGGATCGATCCGGCGCGCGTGATTCCCGTGATGATTGATGTCGGTACCGATCGCGAAAGTCTACGCGACGACCCGATGTATCCGGGAAACCGGCATGCCCGCGTTCGCGGCGAGCGTTACGACGCCTTCATCGAGGCGTATATCGAGACAGCCGCCAAGTTGTTTCCTGGAGCCTTGCTGCAGTTGGAAGACTTCGCACTGAGCAACGCGCGACGCATCCTCAACAAGCATCGCAACCAAATTCGTATATTCAGTGACGACCTGCAAGGCACGGGCGCCATCGCTCTGGCTGCGGTCATTTCCGCAATGCGGGTCTGCGGAACCGCTCTGCGGAATCAACGCGTCGTTATTTTTGGCGCGGGCACCGCGGGCATCGGGATTGCAGACCTGATCCGCGACGTTATGATCGCCGAGGGTCTGTCGATCGAAGCCGCCAACCAGCGGTTTTGGTGTGTGGACAGCGACGGGCTGCTGACGGACGATGCGCGCGATCTACCCGACTATCACAGCACTTATGCCCGCCCTGCGGCCGAGGTTAAAGCCTGGCGACGCGAAGACATCCCGAACAAAACGTCCCGGGCCGCTTCTCACCGGAAACAATCGCCGCAAGGCGAAAACACCGGCGCTATAAGTCTCGCCGAGGTGGTGCACCAGGTGCGGCCCACGATGCTGATAGGAGCTTCCGGGTGCCCCGGCGCGTTTACAGAACCGATGATTCGGGAAATGGCTTGGCACACCGAGCGGCCAATTATCCTTCCTCTGTCCAGTCCTGCCTCGTTGGCCGAAGCCGCTCCCGCTGATCTGATTGCCTGGACCGAGGGGCGCGCTTTAATCGCTACGGGCGGCGCATTCACGCCGGTCACTCACAAGGGCATCACTCACGTGATAGGCCAGTTGAACAACGCCATGTTGTATCCTGGCGTCGGCCTGGGCTCAATTGTGTCCCGAGCAAAATATATCAGCGTGGGGATGCTGGTCGCCGCGGCTAACGCGCTTTCCAGTCTCGTGGCCGTGCGGTTGGCGGGGGCCACTATGCTTCCGCACATCGAGGATCTGCGCACGGTTACAGTGACTGTCGCGGTCGCCGTTGCTGATGCGGCAGTGCGAGAAGGCTTGGCGTGCGCAAAGCTTCCGGACATTGTTCAACAAGTGCAAGACGCTATGTGGCAACCTGAGTATCGTACGATTGAAGCCTGCTGAGAAGGGTCGGTGGTCATTATGAAATCTGCCTGCCTCGCTCTATCGCTCGCGATCGGAAGTTTCGCTGGCGCACAAACACAGCCATCTCCGAAAGCGCCGGAAGAAGGCGCATTCCGGATTTCCGTGGATGTCGACCTAGTGGTGTTGCAGGCAACTGTACGCGACGGGGCCGGTCATACGGTTATCGAACTAAAGCGTGACGATTTCACGGCGTTTGAAGATGGCAAGCCCCAACTCATTCGCCTGTTCCGCCACGAAGACACGCCGGTGACGGTTGGCCTGATCGTCGACCACAGCAGCAGTATGCGCGAGAAGCTTACGGATGTGACCGCCGCAGCCAAATCCTTTGTCCAATTCAGCAACCCTAATGATCGTATGTTTGTGGTGAATTTCAACGAAAACGTGTCGTTGGGCCTCCCTAGTGGTGTACCCTTTAGCGATAACGCCGAACAGTTGGGCTATGCGATTTGGCGCGCGCCTGCGGTCGGTACGACCGCTCTTTACGATGCCATCGTCGAAGGGCTTAAGCGATTGCAGCAGAGCACTCACGACAAAAAAGTTTTAATTGTTATCAGCGATGGCGGTGACAACGCAAGCAAGTCCAGCCTGGATCACGTTCTCAAGTTGACGGAACAGTCGAACGCCATGATTTATACCATTGGCATCTTCGACCCCGACGATCCCGACAAAAATCCAACCGTGCTGCGGCGGCTCGCCAGGGAGTCCGGAGGCGAGGCATTCTTTCCCACCCAAATCGGCGAAACGATGAAGATCTGCCAGCGAATTGCTCGGGATATTCGGGACCAGTACACGATAGGATATTCGTCCACCGATGGAAGGCGCGACGGCGTGTACCACAAGGTTCGCGTGATGGCGCGCGAAAAGAATAGAGGAAAGCTTTTCGTGCGTACCCGGACCGGCTACAGCGCCAGCGCAGGATTGTCCTCGGGGCAGGCTGCGCAATGAAAGTCGCGATGTCACGTCGAGCCGTCAGACGGTTGTGGCGCGGGTCTCAAATCGGACTCTTTGCCGTCGCAGCGGCGATGCTCGGTTATTACGCGTTCGTGGTGACGGATACCTGGATCTACCAGAGACGTCAAAGCCGGATGCTGGATCTGCCGCATCCGCGGATCACAACGCCAATGAGGCCAGCCGTTCTAATTACGGGTGAATTGGTGGGACGCATAGAAATCCCGCGGCTCGGGCTAGCGGTAATCGTGGCCGAGGGAACCGATGAAACCACACTGCGCCGGGCGGCGGGACATATCGAAGGCACCGCGTTGCCGGGAAAGTCCGGCAATGTGGGAATCGCAGGACATCGCGACACGCTTTTTCGCTCTTTGCGAAACATTCGGCAAGATGACGTGATCACGCTTACCACGCTGCAAGGCCTTTATCGTTACCGTGTCGTGTCGACGAAGGTCGTAAGTCCGTACGATGTGGCGGTGCTGAATCCCGATGGGCAGGAGATCCTCACACTTGTCACGTGCTATCCCTTTTATTTCGTCGGTGCTGCTCCAGATCGGTTCATCGTCCGGGCCACAAGGGTCCTTTGAAGCAAAGACCCGCCGTGAACAGGCGGAATGCGCAGAGTCAGTTCAACATTGCCATTTACGATGAAAATTAGCGCCACCCATTCTACGACGTACCGCTACGATTCAGCGGTTTATCTAGAGCCCCACATTTTTCGGCTTCGGCCGCGCGAGAATGCTGCACAGAAGTTGCTGGCGTTCGAGCTTCAGATCAAGCCGACTCCGGCCGGAACCACCGAGTGCCTGGATCAGGATGGCAACCTTGCCGTGAACGCCTGGTTCAACGAGCCTACCAAGGAACTGAATGTGCTGAGCAAGTTCACGGTGGAACTGCTGCGAACGAATCCTTTCGATTACCTTTTGATCGGTGAATCGCTAAATCTTCCGCTGTGGTATCGAGAACCGTTGTGCACTGCCCTGACTCCTTACCGGCAAGACTCGCACGTTGCGGAATCCGTGAAGCAGTATGCGAAAGTATTGGCGGAGACTGCGCAGTGGAACACACTTCCGTTCCTTACAACGCTAAGTCTACAGATATTCCAAACATTCCGGCAGACCGTACGGCCGACAGGCGCTCCCTGGCCGTCGGATCAAACATTGCGCTCAATGGAGGGATCGTGCCGGGATTTGGCGGTGCTCTTCTGCGATGTATGCCGCGTGATGGGTATCGCCGCGAGGTTCGTCAGCGGATATGAATGTGCGTCGGCGGGGCGCCAAGACTCTTACATGCATGCCTGGGCTGAGGTCTATTTACCGGGCATCGGCTGGCGCGGATACGACCCTGCTCGCGGCCTCGCGGTATCCAACGCGCACGTTGCGGTGGCCGCCGGTTTCGACCACGATCTGGCGTCCCCCGTAGCAGGGTGGTTCTCGGGCGGAGCGGAGTCGCGCATGGAGGCCTCACTGCGCCTGGATATAGACGAAGCGGCGTAAGGAAAGCGGCCCTTCTGCTTTTGCGCGTCGATGAAACGTCGCAGCGTATTTTTTTATCCCGTTCCGGCGCTTCTCTCGACGACACGGGCAAAGGATGCCCGCGCTTGCTTATTCGCCTCCCAGAGTCCAATTAGCTCATCGACTCACTTCAGCTCGGTCTCTATTCGCAGGTTAGGCCTGTCAATTAGTCGGCAGATAGGTTTCTAAGCGGCACCGGCGGGAAGACTGGGCTTCCCGCAACGGTGATCATGCGTGTTAGCGAATGTTGATCTTGAGCAATGTGTCGGAGTGTTCGTGGCGCCAGCCCCAATAGGCCTGCTGATCATTCTCATTCAGCTTCGTAAAGGTAACGTACTTGCGGTGGTTTTCTTTTGCGTAAGCGCGATACGCTTTGTCTTCGTGACTGTTCCATTGATGGTCGTCGTTGTGGTCTTTGTCATGATAGGTGACGGTCTTGTGATCGGCCGCGCGCAAAGCGGTGGGCGCGATTGCTACCGGGACCATAAGAGCGGCACCGAGTAAAGCTGCATTCAAGAAACGAGGCATGATAGGTTGTTCTCCTGCTTCTACTAGGGCAATTGCCATGCCAACCAGGACGCTCGAGACAAAGACAATCACGGTCGGCGGGCGACTCCACGTGGTCAGCATGACCGCATATGGTCAGTGAATCGCGTGCATGGCCAGCTGGAGCTTTTAGATTCTTACAACTTGTTTGGTCGACGGGGTGCGATAGAAGCACCTGAGATGCCATCTGATGCACTCCACTCGAGCCAGCGACACGATCTAGCCCTGGTCAGCGCTGTCCGATTCGCTCGCCGGATGAATTCGGAAGCCTAAGCCCCCCTTAAAATATTATGTCTACTCAAAGTTTCCAACCTATAGCGCGGGAAGAATCCGCTCACGCCGTTGACGTCGTCACCGAGATTCGGCGCGAAGCCGCTTTGCTAAAGACGGGAGCGTTGCAAAACGCGATTTTGAACAGCGCCAACTTTTCCAGTATCGCCACGGACGAGAAGGGCGTCATTCAGCTATTCAACGTGGGCGCCGAATGCATGCTCGGCTACACGGCGGCAGAGGTTGTGGACAAAATCACTCCCGCCGATATTTCCGATCCACAGGAAGTGATCGCGCGGGCCAAGGCCTTGAGCCTGGAACTCGCAACGCCGATTACACCGGGTTTTGAGGCGCTGGTCTTTAAGGCCTCGCGTGGCATTGAAGACATTTACGAATTGACCTACATTCGCAAAGACGGCAGCCGTTTTCCGGCGGTTGTATCGGTTACGGCGCTACGTGACGATCCAGGCGGGATCATTGGTTATCTGTTGATTGGGACCGACAATACAGCGCGCAAACAGGTCGAAGCGGAACAGAAGCTTTTGGATCAGCGGTTGCGCGATCAGCAGTTTTACACTCGCTCTCTCATCGAATCCAACGTCGACGCCCTCATGACGACCGATCCGGCCGGAATCATCACCGACGTCAATAAACAGATGGAAGCCCTCACCGGCTGCACGCGAGACGAACTGATCGGGGCGCCATTCAAAAACTATTTTACGGACCCGGAACGTGCCGAGGCAGGAATCAGGCGCGTGCTCAGCGGCAACAAAGTGACCGACTACGAACTGACCGCGCGCGCAAGGGACGGCAAGCAAACCGTCGTGTCCTACAACGCGACCACATTCCACGATCGCGATCGAAAGCTGCAGGGCGTGTTCGCCGCCGCGCGTGACGTCACGGAACGCAAACATTTCGAACAGACGCTGCAGCAAAATAACGTAGAGCTGGAGAGAGCTAAGGCTGCGGCAGAAAAAGCCAACCTCGCAAAATCGGATTTCCTCTCCAGCATGAGTCATGAGCTTCGCTCGCCGCTGAATGCAATCCTCGGCTTCGCGCAGCTGATGATCTCTGAGACCCCACCGCCCACCCCCACGCAGGTGGCGAGTATCGATCCGATTCTCCGCGCTGGATGGTATCTGCTGGATCTGATCAACGAAATTTTGGATCTTGCGCAGATCGAGTCCGGAAAGCTGGCACTCTCACTGGAACCGATCTCTCTGCCGGAAGTTATGCTCGAATGTCAGGACATGATCGAGCCGCAGGGCCAGAAGCGCGGTATTGGCATGACCTTTCCGGTATTCGGGGTCCCGTGCTTCGTAGAGGCCGATCGGACCCGGCTAAAGCAGGTGATCATCAATCTGCTCTCTAATGCAATCAAATACAACCGAGTGAATGGATCGGTGGTTGTCGAATGCGCCCCGCGCGGCCCTGACCGAATCAGCATCAGCGTCAGGGACACCGGCGCGGGCCTGCCGCCGGAAATGCTGACTCAGCTTTTTCAGTCGTTCAATAGACTCGGCCGCGAAACAACGGCGGAAGAAGGCACGGGTATTGGACTCGTGATGAGCAAGCGGCTGGTGGAACTAATGGGCGGCACAATCTCGGTCGAAAGCACCGTCGGAGAAGGTAGTGTGTTCCGGTTCGAGCTCAATGTGTCGGCTCCGCCGAGCCTGGTGCAGGAAACGCCCGAACCCGCGCCGATAACGCACCCGGAGGTGCACCGGGGTGCGGCGCGCCGTATGTTGCTCTACGTGGAGGATAATCCAGCCAACCTGCAGTTGGTCGAGCAGCTCATTGCGCGTCGCGCAGACTTGCGCCTGCTGAGCGCAAAAGACGGAATCGTGGGCATTCAACTGGCGAGAGATAACCATCCGGACGTCATTCTGATGGACATCAATCTCCCCGGCATCAGCGGCATCGAGGCCTTGAAGATCCTGCGTGAGGATTCAGCCACCGCCCACATCCCCGTGGTCGCGCTTAGTGCTAATGCCATGCCTCTCGATATTGAAAAGGGCTTGCAGGCCGGCTTCTTTCGTTATCTCACCAAACCGATCAAGATCTCTGAATTCATGCAGACACTCGATCTGGCGTTGGAATTCGCCGACAAGACGAACGGGCCGGCAAAGTGATCCCGAGCGAAGTTGTGGTCAGTCTGGCTGAGATCCGGAGCGCGAAAATCCTGGTAGTGGACGATCAGGAAACAAATGTGCGCCTGCTCGAGGGAATGTTGCGCGTGGCGGGTTACACGGCCGTCGAGTCCACCACGGATCCGACTGTGGTTTGCGAAATGTATCGCGCGAACCGATACAGTCTGATCCTACTGGATTTGCATATGCCCGGCATGGATGGATTTCAGGTGATGGAATGCCTGAAGGAAATCGAAGGAGACGGTTACCTTCCGGTGCTGGTGATCACCGCGCAGCCGGCCCACAAGCTGCGCGCCCTCGAAGCCGGCGCGAAAGATTTCGTCGACAAGCCGTTCGACATGGCCGAACTGCGGGCGCGCGTTCACAACATTCTGGAAGTGCGGCTGCTGAACCAAAAAGCGAAGCAGTATAGCCGGGCGCTGGAAGAAACCGTGCGCGATCTGGAAGCCAGCCGCGAAGTGATCCGCGTCAAAACTCTGGAAGAGCAAAAGAGAAACGAGGCGGAATTATCCTTAGCGCAGGAAACTCAGGAGAGCCTGCTGCCGCGTTTGCTACCTCAGTTTGAGAATTTTAATATCCACGCTTTTAACTGCCCCACACGCTATGTGGGCGGGGATTTCTACGATTTCCTGCCGTTGAACTCCGGCCAATGGGCGGGCGTGCTGGCGGATGTTTCCGGCAAGGGCATCTCCGCGGCTCTCTTAAGTTCGATGGTATTGGGCGCCCTCAATATGGAGTTGCGCTCTGGGACACAACCGCCCGAAGTTCTTAATCGAATCAACCGGCTGGTTTGCGAAAAATCACTGCCGTTCCAGTTCGTCACACTTTTCCTTTTTCTGCTGAATCCGGACGGCGACGGCGAATTCATCAGTGCGGCCCACAACGTGGCTTATCTCTTCCGCTCCGCCACGGGAAAGATCGAGTACTTGGTCCCAGACGCTTTTGCGCTGGGGATGTTCGAGGTGGCGACCTACCAATCGCGACCGCTGCGTCTCGACACAGCGGACATTCTGGTAGTGTATTCCGACGGCCTCACGGACGCCCAAAATCAGCAGAGGGAAATGTTTGGGGAGGGACGGCTGCTGAGGATCATTCGTGATTCGGCTCCTATGGGAAGCCGCCTACTCGCGGAGAATCTTTTAAAGGCGATCGCGACGTTCACGCACGATACGCTGCAATCCGACGACATCACTTTGATGGTGATCGAAAATACCGGCAGCGGAAAAGCCGTTCGTTGAACTCCCGGTACACTCCGACTGAGAAGATGAGTTTACCGGGTCGGTCGCAAAGGCCTATAAAAGTTTGAGTCCGCCGCTGGTCTGCTATTGGCTGCGTTGGAAGGCGAGTGCGATCGGCTTGTGTCCCGGCCTGACGACGTTGACCGTCATGGTGCCGTCCGTTGTAATATTGTAGCTCTCAATTGTAGTCGCGCCGGCTTGCGTGGTCGTTACTTTCAAGACGTCGTGATCCCATCTGGTCTTGCTCTTGAGTTCCTTGCCACTCTCAATCGTGGCCCCGTTATTTGCATCGGTGACGTCACTGTAAAAGAAGGTCTCGGTGGCGCCTGCATATTTGAAGCTACGCTCCACGATGATAATGCGGTCCTGAGATCGTATCGTTACGGTTCCCGTCTGCACCACAGGCTGGCCGGCAAAATCACTCTTGGCAGGGGTCAGTGTCCAGGTACCGTTCAGGGCGCTGTGATCGCGCGCTACGATGGGGACGACAAAAAGTGCGACTGCCAAAATGGCCCCCACAAACTTGGTTGCTGAATACTTCGTCATAGTCTTCCCTCACGATCATTGGTGCTCGAATACCGATTGACTTAAAAAAGGTCGAGGGCGCCAGGCTCAATAACCCGGCGCCCGCGTACCCAGAGATATCATCCCTATCGCTTTAGAACGAGAAACGCGCGATCGCCCACCGAACTTCGATTAATGCTCGCGACGGGCCGAGTCGCGATATAGAGAATGTTCAAACTTCCCAGCAGCCGCGGGAGTTTTGAAATCGCCTTCCAGGATCTCGTGGTTCGTCGAGTCACGCCCGTAAAGCTCCTTATTCGTGTCCCCATCCGGACGAAGCGTCGCACCGGTAAGGGCGATGCCGGCGAATAACCCGTGCGTGCGGGAATACGACAGAATTTCGGCATTCAGCACGACGTCCGTCTGCGCACTCGCGTCGCGGCCAATCGGCCCCGCCGCTATGGATGCGTCTCCGCCCAACGTGAATTTATCGGATAAGAGGTGCTTCATTCCGCCCGCGTTCATCACGAGCAGCACGACGTCGGTTTCCGATGCGCCGATTTGAAATCCGAAGCTCCCACCTTCCATGCGCATCGCGGCAGGGGCGCTCCATCCGCCTTTACGACGGCAAACCGCGAATCCGCGGCCATATTCGGCGCCGAAAACGAATCCAGCCTTTTTCATGCCCGGGACGACAACCAAGCAGCGCGCCTTGTCGAGAAGGTCTTGCGGGATGCCCTTATCAGAAGCTCTCAACGAATCTGTCAACGCGTCGGCGGAAGCGTCCAGCCGGTCGTCGACCTTAATTTCTCTGTCCGCCGCTAGAGCAACAGTACTCAAGGAACTGGCCACCGCTAAAATTGCCACTAATGTCTTACGCATACTAGAATCTCCTCTTCACCTTCGTAGGAGCACCGGGACTTCCACTGTGCGAGATTCGCCGCGAAGAAATATCGCTTTGGCCCGACGACCGAAGCCTCGCCCCTCGGCATGTGCCACGATCGGATGGGCGTCCTTACTGCGTAGCGTCATCCTTCAGCCGCAAGTGTTAGAGGCTAATCCTTCACTCGACAATAATCGTATTCATACCGCTCGCGATGGCCGCATCCTTTCGCTCTCGGAGCGCGTGTCCCGTTCAAGCAGAGGTAGTCCGCTCGAGAGGCGTTCGCAGAGAGTCGCCGGCAATCGCGAGCCTAAGATCGCTGACCATATCTTGCCGAATGACTACTGGTGGTCAATACCGTTCGCGCCAATATGAGTTTGTGGAGCGCACGAGATTGCGCGCGGAATGCCCAGCGAAGCTATCGAGGGGATCTGAAGCGAAGTCGTATCAAGTAATCGTAAGCTCTCCGGACGTGGCGGCTTATGACGTTCGGGGTTCCATTCGCGGTATGGTTCGAGAGGTTTGCCGAGCGAGTCCGTCACACCATCCGGTGAGGCTAAAGAAGGCCTGTACCTTCGTCGTGCGGGACCCCTCGGCATGGACTCGGAACAGTCGGAGAAGAAGTTGTAAGAGCACATTCCTGGGGAGCCACGGCTTCAGTTCGCAACTGGCCGTGTAATGATTGGCAGCATGGGATTGCCTAAAAAGCCGCGCCGGTATCCCAAGACTCTTGGCAATTTGATGCGTTAGTAAAGCCGTACGACGCGGCTTCGGGCGACTCTGCGCCGAGTGGTTATAGATCCGCTCCAGCCCACTGTCTGCCGCTAGGCGATCGTGGAAATCTCCTTAATTTCCCTGATTTTTTGGAGCATCCGCGAAACGCCTTCTCGAGCCTACCTGGGGCTGGATCTGCTTCCGAGTCTGCTTGCGAAGTCATTGCGCCAACGGATTGATGTTGATGCGGTAGCGAGAATAGTGAAAGATTTGAGCATGGGCACCGAGCCACTGCAGAGGCCCAGGCGGCTTAGGAAGCGCGTAGGCGCTCAAATACAGTTCTCAGCGGAGCGGCCCGTCTCAAGCGTGATCTTCGGGATGGCCACTTGATCGACTGGGCCCGCAACCTTCGTTGGAAGGTTCATCCACGAGCTCTGAGTAGGCGTCGCGGCCAACTGAGCCGCTTGCCTGGGGAGTACGTTCGGTGGGCACAAGGGCGCGGAATTCCGGATGGTTGAGCTCAGGGCCACGGCTGAGCTTCTAGTTTCGGTACAGTTCGTGCCTGAATGGCCCGATTCAGCCTTGTGCCATCGGGAACGTGTGGTAGTTGGCATCTGCCTTTGGGGTCGAAAAAGGCGGAATTTCCACCATCTGCCACTATCTGCCCCTATCTAGGATGAATCCATCGTCCACGCAGAGCGGTTGGGCCCGCGCCAGCAGCCAGAGGCCTGAAAAAGGCCGCGCGCTGCCCATACGAGGCCAACGTCGCGCCGCTACCAGGCAGGTCGAGCCACAAGCCAGTCCCTGTGTCGGCTTCAATTTGTACGGCACAGGCGATCGGGGATGGGGCCTGTTAGAGTGGTCGTTGGATTTGGACCGGGCCAATCAAATGACAACAAGAAGTCTGCTCTTCGTTAAGGCTGGGGCTATCGTTCTGCTGGCGATGGCTGACCTTACGGCGCAAGCGATCAATCCACCGTATCTTCGTGAGATGCCCCCGGTTGAGCGTGTGTTTAGTGACCAGCAAACTGCCGATCCGGTAGAGACCGCGGCACGCCAGATGGGTGCATTGCTGCAGCTCAAGAAGATGATTGAAGACGCGGCAGGACCGCGATTCTTCGACCGCCGTGTAGGGTTGACGCCGGACGAGACTCGAATTCGCCAGGATTACTACACCGCTTATTACCGCATATCGCAGTCGAAAGACGAATACAAGAAGTTCACCGCGATGCGTGGCTACGATATCGACCCAAGATTTCGCGATGAGCTGTTCAAGCGATATTTTTCTCCGGCTTTTTGCGCTCAAACCGAGAACGCTAATGCGGCGGCGAATGCGCGCACGCAGGCACGTCTCCAGGCAGAACAAGCAGGCGGCCGAGGCGATGATGAAGGGACCCAACAACCTTCTCCGAAATGCGGACAGAAATATCTGATACCTTCTAAGTCTCGTGCGTAGGGAGACGGATTTCTAGAAGCGATCAGTGTTCGGTTCTACCGTTGTCACAATTGCGAAAGCCGGTATGCCCGATTCGGGGACCGCAGCCTCCGGATGAATTCCGGCAAGGCCAAGACCTCTCATCTGGATCATCGTCACAATCGTCTCGGCACTGCTGATGTGCGTAGCTCTCGCATTCGCGAGCGCCTGATAGCGAAAGCAGCCGCCGATAATCCGAAGTTATGTTCGATCGGCTGCGATCTCTGCCATCGCCTAAAACGGACGGAATACCTGCGTGATTTGTATCATTGTCGGAAGCTTGGTCTCACCTTCGATCTGGCCGTTGTCCGCCTAGCGCGTTACGCGGCCAGCCGCTCTGATCGTACCCGCTGTAGGGCGGGTCACATAAACAACAACAGCCGAACCTTATCCCGGGCCGCCTATGCGCGCGCACCCGCGCTGGGCGCCATCGGATATGGGGATTTAGGGCTTATGCATATGGACCAGGTCCCGCTCGTTTTCGGCGCAGACGAATTCGAGGATATTTGTGTCCGGCAGCAGGTTCAGTGAGGTCTTAACCGCGAATGGGCGCGTGTAGTACTTGGGGTCTTCGAACGAAATATTGAGATCCATCTGTCCAAAGGTGTTGCGGCGGTAGCGCTCCGTGATGTGCATCGATTCGCTACGCGGATGCCCGGCACCGTCGAGCCACGCGTCCTCCTTGAAGCCCGTCGTCTCGACAACCAGCACGTCTCCTTGCCAGTTGCCGACGGAAGAACCCATCCAGGTGGGGTCGGGATCTTTCGGGAGTCCGCGCCCGTCGGAAAAAATCTCCCTAGGAGGGTCGCCAGCTTCGGTCAACATTACGATCTCCTCGGGCGTTTGTACGATTTTAAACGCGAAAAGGAAAAGGTCGGCAGGGACGGCGTGTGGAAGACAGCGGACGGGAGGAAAGGCGGCGGCATCTCGCCGCTGCGCCATGATGGCCAGTGCCGCCGGCGTTAGCGGCTCTTCTTCGCGCTTCATGCCCCAAAAAACGCTCCGCAAGGGCGTCGATATGTCCGCCAGATCGATTTGAATTTCGGACGCTGCTCGCTCGGACTCGGTCTGCTCGGCCCTAGCTGCCTCCCAGACACCGGAGAGGTCGGGCTTGCCGCCCCGGCGCGGCGGAGTTGCCCCCAGATCCGGTTTGCCGTCGCGTGTGCGAGGCGTTCGTGGGTCGGGATAGTTCAGCCACTGGCCGAAGGCGATCCCCTGCGTTGCGACCAGTAGAATCGTAAGCAGCTTCCTCCTGCATGGCATCTCTCAATATTAAACAAGTCTGAGCGCAGCAGGAAAGCCCATAGCCCTACGGCCCGCCGCGCGTAGTCGGTCCCAAGTTCATTGCGAAACTTATCTTGCCGCGTGCGATGGGCCTGAAGAGCCGCGAACGCGGATGCCGGAATCTTGAGATCACGCGGTCTCTCTGTTTTCGTGTCCTTAAACTCCAACACCTGCCCCGTCTGGATAAGCAAGCGTGAAATGACGGCTCGGCCGTCCTGGATAGAGTGCCCATCATCGCAAGTCTCGTAGGCTTGACGCCGACGAATACTTTGACCAAACGGGATTTCTTTGCGCTGGGACTACTTTTGTACTCGACGACCGACAACGTCTGCAATGGCTGTAGACTGCGATTGCGTCAGTACATAGGGAAAAGATCCATGGCTGGCCGCGTTATCGAAGAAACGGACACGAATTTGGATGCGCTCGATTCGATCACTGGATCTTGTCAGGTGAATCGATTCCCAGGATGCGACGGTTTCGCGCCGTGTCGCTACCCGCGCCGGCAAAGTCGTCAAACGACTTCGTCGGGACATCTATTAGATGCTTCTCCATAAAGGGAGCGCCCTCCGTCGCCCCCTGAACGCTGTCCTTGTAGCAGCATTCCCACTCCAGAACGGCCCACGATTGGTAGCCGGCCGCGGTCATCCTTGTGAATACCTGTGTGAAATCTACCTCGCCGTCGCCCAGGGATCGAAAACGGCCAGGCCTGTCTCTCCAATTCAGATAGGCCCCGTAGACGCCGGCCTTGGCTGAAGGCCGAAACTCGGCATCTTTTACGTGGAAGGCCTTGATTCGCGAGCCGTAAAGGTCGATAAATCCGACGTAGTCCATACACTGCAGAATGAAATGCGACGGATCGTAATTGATCGCGACGCGAGGGTGATTGCCCGTCGCCTCAAGGAACTGTTCGAAACTGGCGCCGTCATGCAGGTCTTCGCCGGGATGCAGTTCATAGGCGATGTCAATCCCGTTTTGGTCGGCGTAGTTGAGGATGGGCTCCCAACGCCGGGCGAGCTCCCGAAAGCCTTCTTCCACCAGACCTCCGGGCCGCTGCGGCCACGGATAAAGAAAGGGCCATAGCAAAGCGCCCGTGAACGACGGTGTGGCGTTGAGCCCCATGTTCGCAGAAGCCTTGATCACATGTCGCATCTGCTGTACCGCCCACTGTGTGCGGGCGGTGGGATTACCTCGCACCTCGGGAGGGGCGAAAGCGTCGAACATGTCGTCGTAAGCGGGATGAACTGCCACCAGTTGCCCCTGGAGGTGGGACGCCAGCTCCGTGAAAGCCAAACCGTTGCTGCGCTCCTGCAAATCGTCGCAGTATGCCTTCGATTCAGCGGCCTTTTTTATATCGATCGCGCGACGGTCCCAGGAAGGTATCTGCACCCCCTTGTAGCCGAGGCTCTTCACCCAGGCGGTAATATTTGGGAGGGAATCGTACGGCGGAGCATCCGCCATGAATTGCGCGAGGAAAATTGCGGGACCTTTAATTTGTGGCATTGTGACTTTCGCTCCCAGGCTCTTCATCCTCGAACGGTGACCCAGCTCCTGCTCCTGCTGCTTGCCATTTCTGCTTCAAGGATCGTCAACTGACGTAATCCGTCGGCGAACTGCGGATACTCTGGCGGCATGGTCGGATCCAGAATCGAACGATAGAAGCGGCGGAAAACCTGCTTAAATGTGTCGTCGTACCCTTCGCTGTGGCCGCCGGGGAGGTCGGCATAGGAACGCGCGTTGCCTTTGAGTAACGAGGGGTCTTTGACAATGATCTGGTTATTCGTGTTGCGATTGCCGATCCACAACTCGTCGGGCCGCTCCTGATCCCAGGCGACGCCGCACTTCGTGCCGTAAATTTCAATATTCAGGCGGTTCTTGCGACCCGCAGAAACCTGACTGGCCGTGTAGGCGCCGCGAGCGTCATTGTCCATCCGGAAAAGCACCGCACCCATGTCCTCCGTATCGACTGAGTATGTTGAATAGTCTTCCGAGGTGAGCATCTTGCCTGCAAAAGCTTCGATCTGTCCTTTCGGCTTACGGCGCGTTTTGTAGAAGGTTTGCAGGTCGGCACAGACTTCCTTAATGCGCCGGCCTGTGACGTGTTCGGCTATGTCACAGAAGTGGGAACCGATATCGGCCATACACCGGGAGGGGCCATTGTCTTTCGCCTCGATGCGCCAGTTGTAGTCGGTGTCATAAAGCAGCCAGTCCTGCGAGTACGTGCCCTGCACAATAAGAATCTCACCCAAATCGCCGTCCTCCCGCATGCGGCGCATGTGTTGCACGATGGGGTAGTAACGGAGATTGTGACAGGTGCAATTGCGGAGTTTCTTCGCCTCGGCAAGAGCGACTACTTCGGCTGCTGCCGCCATCGACGTGGCAAGCGGTTTTTCGCAGATCACGTGCTTGCCGGCCTCCAGAGCCGCCTTCGCAATCGGAGCGTGCAAGGCGTTCGGTGTGCAGATGTCCACGGCATCTATCGATTTGTCGTCCAACACCGTCCGATAGTCCGACACTGCGATCGCAACTCCAAATTCTGCGGCGTACTTCTCGGCCTGGGCGAGATTCGCATCTACGATAGCAGCGATATCAACGAATCCAAGCCTCCGGATTGCCTCGATGTGTACACGGCCGACAAAGCCGGTCCCAATCAGGGCAGTTCTTAGTGTTTGGGCGCTCATCGTAAGAAAGTCTAGCAGAGTCGGAATCGGTATGGAATCGATTCCAGAGTAGCCGGAAGTCCAGGGCGGTTGATGCTCGTAGCAAGGTTTCCCAAAGTCGCTCGCCCTTCAAAAACATGGCCTGTCTGGCAATTAAATTATCCAGTCAGGCGGGCTTGCAGTTGGCGAAAAGTTGATGTATAGTTCTCGAAGCAATGTGGAAGCGGTTCCATATTGGCAGGGTCAGTCATCCGGAAACGGCCCAAGACGAGTACGTGGGTCCGGCCGATTTCGTCTAGTTTGCAAAAGGGAGTTCCAAAATGAAGGGGGTTCGCAAAATGAGACCTTGTTTGTGCTTATCGTCGCTAATTTTTCTTGGGGGCCTTCTGTGCGCCCAGACGACCAATCAGCAGATTTCCGGAACGGTGACGGATTCGACCGGAGCGTCTGTGGCCTCCGCAACCGTTACGCTCACTAACCAGGAAACAAATTTGACTCGTTCAGCTGTAACGAATGCGGACGGCAACTACGTAATCACCAGCCTGCCGATCGGAACTTACAGTGTGTCGGCAGCCGCGCAGGGTTTCAAGAAGTTCGTTCTGTCAGGCATCAAGCTGGAGGTAGGTGGAAAGCCTACGGTGAATGCGGTTTTAGATCTCGGCCAACTCACCGAAACCGTGACCGTGGAGGCCTCAGCCGTACAAGTGCAGACCTCGACCGGCGAAATCGGCCACTTGGTCACGGGTGAACAGGCTACCCAGATTCAGCTCAATGGGCGGAATTACATCCAGCTTCTGACCCTGGCTCCAGGAGTGAGTTCCACAGTCATCAGCGGATTTGCGCTGTTTGGTAATTTCGGCGTAAACGGAAATTCGCAATCCGTGAACGGCCTTCGACCTGACACCTTTAATTACAACATCAATGGCGTCGATAACAAGGACAATGGCGGCGGCGGCAACAATTTCGTAAACATCTCGCCGGACATGCTGGCGGAGTTCCGGACCGTTGCAGCAAGCTACAGTGCGGAATATGGCGGCAGTTCGGGAGCGACAGTGAGCGTTGCCCTTAAGAGCGGAACCAAGGCGTTCCATGGCACGCTCTACGAATATTTTCGCAACGACGCCATTCAGGCATACGCATTCCAGCCCGTTGGAACCACCACACCTATCAAGCCGCCGCTGCGCTACAACAACTTCGGGTGGAATCTTGGTGGGCCGGTTTGGATTCCGGGAGTTTTCAACCAAAGCAAGGATAAGCTTTTCTTTTTCGTAGGTGAAGACTACAAGCGAAAGCGTTCCTCCACTCTCACGAGTTGGTCCGTGCCTTCCGTGGCGCAGCAGAACGGCGACTTCTCGGCCTTTCCCTCTTCCCAGTGGCCCGTTAATCCAGCGACCGGCCAAGTGTTTGCCGGGGGCATCATACCGCATTGCAGCGCGAGCCTAAATACTGGGTGCGCTACTGCGAACGGCTTGGCTCTCGCGAGTCTGTATCCGGTGCCCAATGCGGGTACAAATTTCAATTTTCTAAGTCTGGCGCCGCTCAACACGCATGAGTACCTCGTCAAGTTGGACTACAACCTGAGCCCGCGGAACCAAATCATGGTGGACTTTGTACACGACTACTACACCAGCCTAGGCGGGCCCGTGGATCTGATCAATTTTCAACGTAGTTTGCCGGGACTGACGTCATCAGTGCAATGGACCGGAATTATCAACCCGACTACGGTCAATACGTTCATCGCCGCCTACTCCGGGAATGTAATCCGGGAGAAGCAAGGCATTGCCGGGAATTCCCTTGTGCAGATCACCAATATTAACAAGACCGCGAACGGATTGAATTATCCCTCGCTATTTAACGCCTCCCCCGACATTCCTTCCGTGACCGTCGCGGGGTTTCAGGCACTAACGGCCACTGCGTTGAACTTCGACAATTTCAATCGTATCTTCTCTCTGAAGGATGATTTCTCAAAGGTGTTGGGAAATCATACATTGAAGGTGGGTATCAACGTCTGGCGCAGCCGGAAGAATCAGGATGTTATTCCTGCGATCAACGGCACTTTCGGATTTACCGGAAATACCGGTCAAACGGGCGCATTGTCATCGAATCAAGCGGTTGCCAACATGCTAATGGGAAACTTTGCTACCTACCAGGAGGGGAGCAGTATTCAACAGGGTTGGTTCCGCTTTACGCAGATCGAGTCCTACGTGCAGGACGACTGGAAGGCCAGTAAGCGCCTGACGTTGAATTTGGGGCTTCGGTACCAATATATGCAACCCCAGTACAGCGCCCTCAACAACGCATCCACCTTCTTGCCGGCGTACTACGATCCGTCTCAGGCTGCGGTGATCAATCCAGCGAATGGAAACATCACGAGCGCCGCGAGTCCATTCAACGGGCTCGTCTTGCCGGGTTCAGGCTTCCCGCAGGAAGCCATCGGGCGTGTTCCTGCATCCGTCACCAACAATCCCGCGATCACGGCCCTCTTCCACAATTTGCCGCTCGGTCTCGCGAACACAGACTGGGGCACGTGGTCGCCCCGCGTGGGCTTCGCCTACGACCTAACCGGAAAGCAGAGCACCGTGCTGCGAGGGGGCATGGCTGTTTCTAATGAACGCATCGAAGGGAATTACCTGTTCAATTCCGTCGCGCAACCTCCGTTCGTCAGTGTTGCCCAGGTGACGAATGGGAGTGTAGACAATCCTACAGGAGCGACGGCAGCCGCGCCGAAGCCGAGCACGGTTTTAGCTTCGCATGTGTTAGGCCTTAAGGAGCCGCGCATATTGAATTGGAGTCTTGGAGTCCAACAAAAGCTATCCGGAAACGCGATCATGGAGATAAGTTACGTCGGCTCCAGCGCTTCTCAATTGACTTATAACCAGGACGTCAACCAATTGACGCCTGGAACCATTCAAGCGAATCCGGGAGTAAACGTGAACGCTCTTCGCCCTTACAAAGGCTACGCGGATATATTCCAGCTGAGCAACGGAGCAAACTCTCACTACAATTCGCTGCAGGCCCGCGTCCAGAAACGAATGCAGCGCGCGGGTACCGTCAATGCGTCTTTCACGTGGTCGAAGGCGATGACCGATGCTATCGCCTACAACTCCCAGCCACAGGACAGCTATAACCTGAGAGGCGACTACGGCCCGGCAAACTACAGTCGGGATCGCATATTAGTGGTTAGCTATGTCTATCCATTACCTTTCTGGCAAAACGGCCAGGAGTGGTACAAGAAAGCCTTCGGTGGATGGCAGATTTCGGGCGTTACCAATATCTCGACTGGTTTACCGATCAACATTCTGCTTCCAACCGGTACCGATGCCGCGGGCAGCGGCGTTCCAGGTTCCGTCGCCGCGAATGGCGCTGTGACACAATTGCAGCGGCCAAATTTGATTGGCGATCCTTTCGCCAATACCGGGGGGACTCAGTATCTGAATCCGGTAAAGATCGGGACCGCGGGATCAGCTTTCGCGACTCCAGCGGGGAGTTTCGGAAATCTGGGTGCCTTTGCCATCAAGGGTCCAATGATGAACAATTGGGATGCTTCGCTCCAAAAGACGTTTGCGTTCAAAGAAGGGATGAGTTTAGATTTCCGGGCCGAGTTTTTCAACTTCCCGAACCATCTCTCTGCCTTCACGGTCGCAAATATCCTTGGGGCAGCGAATTTTGGCCAGGTTACTGCGACGACCGATCCGAGGACGTTGGAATTCGCCCTTCGGTTCGCATTCTGAGACTTCACGTCAAATACTGAATGCGCAAAAGGCAGAAGAGTACGGCGGCACAAATAAAGAAAGAAGAATGACCTCTAGACCTAAACTTGAGTGGGCTGTGTCGCCGTGGATCACTAGGACGGGGGGCCCAGCCGCCGCTGGAATCGCTTCGCGCGCACGGACAACCGCTGGCCCGGTTATCCGTGCGTTTTGCCTGGTCCCAGTGTGAGGATCATTTCAACCGGAATCTCGTTTGAAAAGGAGAATCGTTTATTCCCGTTTTAGGAATCGATGTCGGCACGGGCGGAACCCGCGCCGTCGTAGTGGCAGATGATGGTTCCTTGATCGCTGCGGCGACCGCGGATCACCAGGCTTTCACTTCAGAACGAGCAGCCTGGGCGGAACAGGACCCAGCGGATTGGTGGAATGCTTGCCAACGAGCGGTCCGGTCGGTGCTGTCCAACAGCGGTGTACGGCCCCAACAAATCGTCGCCGTTGGGTTGTCTGGCCAGATGCACGGTACCGTCGTTCTCGACGAGCATGGCCAAGTTCTAAGACCTGCCGTTATTTGGTGCGATCAAAGGGGCCAGGAACAATGTGACCGGCTTAATGAGACAGTCGGTCGTGAGCGCCTGCTGGAACTGACCTGCAATCCAGCGCTCACCAATTTCACGCTGATCAAACTGCTATGGATCCGTGAGCACGAACCCCACATTTGGAAGCAAGTCCGGCATGTTCTCCTCCCTAAAGACTACATTCGATTTTGCCTAAGCGGCGAATATGCCATTGATGTGGCAGAAGCTTCTGGGACACTAATGCTAGACGTGGCCCACCGTCGCTGGTCGCAAGAACTCCTCGGCCAGCTTGATATCAACCCCACGCTGCTACCTACCGTATTTGAATCGCCAGAAATCTGCGCTCGGGTTACATCCCAAGCCGCGCAGCTGACCGGACTCGTGGCCGGAACTCCAATCGTCGCGGGGGCTGGAGATCAGGCGGCCGGTGCGATCGGAATGGGAATTACTCGCCCCGGAGCGGTGAGCGTGACCATTGGTACATCCGGTGTTGTATTTGCGGCGACCGACCGTCCGGCGCTCGACCCCAAGGGCCGCTTGCATACATTCTGTCACGCGATTCCCGACCGCTGGCATGTGATGGGAGTGACTCAGGCAGCCGGACTTTCCTTGCGCTGGCTCCGCGATCTGTTTGGTGCGGGCCCCGAGGCTGACGCCTGGACCTACGAACGCATGACCCAGGAGGCTTCCTTGGCGCCGCCGGGTGCGGATGGTGCTCTCTGGGGCCCCTATTTGATGGGTGAGCGAGCCCCTCATCTGGACCCGAGTGTTCGCGCCGGGCTTGTCGGGCTCTCCGCCAGCCATACTCGCGCGCACGTGATTCGCGCTGTCATGGAAGGCATAGCGTTCAGTCTTCGGGACAGCCTTACGATATTTTCAGAGCTCCACGTGCCGGTGGAAAAGATCCGGCTCGGTGGGGGCGGCGCACGGTCGTCTCTTTGGCGCCAGATCCAAGCGAATATCTACAACCACGCTGTCGAGATCATCGCTGCTGAGGAGGGTGCCGCGTTCGGCGCAGCGATTTTAGCTGGGGTTGGAGCCGGACTGTGGCCCGGAGTGGATTACGCTTGCGACCAAGCGGTCCATTCGCGGGAGACCGTCGCCTGCCAGTCCGAGGTTGTTGAATTAATGAACGAACGTTATTGCGAGTACCAGCGTCTCTATCCCATGCTCGCGGCCTTCAAGACACACGACAAATGCTATGACCGACCTATACAAACCACTTCCTGAACATAAATTTTCATTCGGCCTCTGGACAGTTAGCAATCGCGGACGGGATCCGTTTGGCGATACTGTGCGCGCGCCCCTACCCCCTGTGGATGCTGTAAAGCTTCTGGCCGAAGTCGGCGCATGGGGAGTGAATCTGCATGACAACGATCTAGTGCCGATTGACGCGACGCCTGGCGAACGAGACGGGATTGTGAAGGAGTTTCGGGAGGCGTGTCAGCAGAATGCAATCGTTGTTCCCATGGCAACGGTGAATCTGTTCTTCGATGCGGTATTTCGAGATGGGGCTTTCAC
This sequence comes from Terriglobia bacterium, assembly GCA_963699945.1. Classification (GTDB taxonomy): domain Bacteria; phylum Acidobacteriota; class Terriglobia; order Bryobacterales; family Bryobacteraceae; genus Palsa-187. The sequence goes on along the minus strand of CAVOVW010000013.1, from coordinate 412,126 downwards.
TTCGAACGACGCCCGGGTTCGCGCCTATGCCGTACAGAAAACCATGCGCGCAATGGATATTGGCGCCGAGCTCGGAGCCAAGATATTTGTGCTTTGGGGTGGACGCGAAGGCGTCGAAACCGACGCTTGCCGCCGTCCCGACGAGGCTGTGAAGCGGTTACGGGAAGCGGTCAACTATCTCTGCGAGTACTCTCTCGATCGAAAGTATGGATTTCAGTTTGCGCTTGAAGCGAAACCGAACGAGCCTCGGGGCGATATCTACATGGCCACGACTGGTGCCTATCTCGGTTTCATCCCAACCCTCGCCCATCCCGAGATGGTGGGCGTGAATCCGGAAATGGCTCATGAACATATGGCCGGACTCAATTTCCTGCATGCGGTTGCGCAGGCCTGGGAGGCCAAGAAACTGTACCATATCGATCTGAACGATCAAATGCCGGGTCGCTATGACCAGGATTTACGGTTCGGTTCCGCGAATCTGAAGTCAACGTTTTGGCTCGTAAAATTTCTGGAGGATGTTGGATACGCGGGCCCTCGGCATTTCGATGCCCACGCTTATCGGACCGAAGACTACTGCGGCGTTAAGGATTTCGCTATTGGCTGCATGCGAACTTATCTGATTCTGAAGGAACGGGCAGCGCGCTGGAATGCCGACCCTGAGATTCAGGCGCTGCTCCAAAACATCGCTCATATGGGCCACGGAGCGCCAGTCCTGTCTTCGTATTCTATACCGCATCGAGATGCCCTACTTAGAGAGAACTTCGATCGAGTGGCTATAGCGGCGAAAGGGCTGGCTTACGAGCGGTTAGATCAACTGACCGTGGACCTTCTGCTGGGAGTTCGATAGCGGGCACCGACTAGGAATCTCGCACGGCCCCCGTGCTCTCGCGCACGATGAGTTCCATAGGATACTCGATGGCCTCGAGGTCCGCCATTGCGGCGATCATATCGAATAACCTGCGGCACGCCGCTCGGCCCATTTCGCGCATCGGTTGGGCTACTGTGGTGAGTCCCGGCCACACCAGCGCGCCCTCCGGAACGTTATCAAACCCGACGATCGATAAATGTTGCGGAATGCGAATGCCCCGTTGCTGCGCCACACGCATGAATCCGAGCGCCAGCGAATCATTGCCCATGACCAGCGCTGTGATCTCCAGTGGCTTCGCGAGAAGAGTACGCGCAAACTCGATTCCGGCTTCAGCTTCATAACTTCCACAGAGCGAGATGCTGCGCGGAGGGAGGGGTATGCCAAGCTGAGCCAAGCGGTCTCGTAATCCGCGCAGCCGATGCTTAGAGTCAATAGAGTGCTCGGGTCCGCCCGCGAAGGCAATCAGCCTGTGACCTAGATCTGCTAAGTGATCCGCCACCGCGGCCCCCGCGGCAACATTGTTGCAGCGAATGACCTGAACGTCATTCACGATCTCGTCGGGAGCAACCGTAATTACCGGCAATTGGGCTGCGAGCGCTGTACGTAACAACGTCCGTTCCCTTTTCTGAGACTTAGCGAGGATTAGGCCGTCGACGCGCCTATCCCGAATCCACTCAAAAACAATATCTGCATCATAGTGGCCCCGGAGTTCCAGGCTCGAAAGCATCAGGCTTACATCGCGAGTGGAAAGCTCTTCCTCAATTCCGGCCAACAATTGCGTGAACCAGGGGTCCAGCGTGGAATCCACCACCACGCCGATGCAGCCTTTGCGGCCTAGACTCAGGTTCCGCGCCGTGGATGATCGCGAATAGCCTAGCTTCGCAATGACTTCGGAAAGGCGCTTCTTGGTGGCCTGGCTGACATAGTGACCGTTCAAGTACCGCGAAACGGTACTCGCAGCCACTCCTGCGCGTTCGGCCACCGTAGTGATGGTTGGTTTCCGCTTCATCCCTGTCTTGATTTGATCGCTATGACGCGCCGCTCATCTAGGAGCAAGGGTCACAACGTAGATCGCGCTACCGCAGATCGGGCCTCCATTTTATCTTAAAAATAGATCAAGTCGCCGTGAAAGGACCTGCAATCGGCATTGCCAACCTGGGCAGCGAAGTGAAAACTGGTTCCATGAGAACAGCTGATCTCTATTATGGCCTTCGTTTTCCTCCAGGAATCATTAGCATGCGGCCTGGATACCATCCGTCTCTGCCCTGAGATGGCGAATTGTTGGGGATCTTCTCGTCGGACGGGAATCGCAGTCTCTTATGAAACGATTCGACTCTGTTGTTAGTCTGCCCTGCCTATCCCGAAAACTGAAGCGTCGGCTGTGGATCAAGACGCCGACGTAATCGACATTCTAATTCAGCCGCGCCGTGATCAGTATGTTGCGGAACGATTATCTCGAAGACTTCTGTTCGGTCAGGGAAAAAACCAATTCGTGTCCTTACCGACAGACGGTTAAGCTACTCGACCACCATGCGAACGCTTCTCGGTCTGGTGGGCAGTGACCCACCTGAGTTGGTTCCATGACGACAGACCATTGCGAACCAAAACGGCTACGCCCCCCCTAAATTGACAATGTCTCGAACCTAGGGAAGAGTCCATGCATACAGACCTGACCCGCCCGCAAGAAGGACGTACTGGCGGCCGTCGAGTTCGTAGGTAATCGGGGAATTGCCGATACGCCCAATTATGGCGTGCCAAAGAGTAGCACCATCGCTTGTTCGGAGTGCCAGCGCATTGCCATTGACATCGCCCGTGAAAGTAAGACCGCTATCTGTCGTTAACACGCCGGCCGTGCCCGAGCCTTCGCCTATTCCATGAATCCAGCGAATCTTGCCCGTCTGATAATCGATCGCACGCACCGATGCAGATGCAAACACCCCGTAGTCTGCGCCGGCCCAGCCATACGCTCCATGCTCCTGCTTATAGAAATAGATCCCGTACGCATCAACAGCACTCACGATCAGAAGTCCAGACGCCGGATCAAAACTCGGCGAACGGTAATTCGTGCCGCCAGCTTCATTCGGAGCGACAAGTCGCCCATCCCGATGCGGCTCCTTATCAGCATTCCGTATAGGACGCCCCTCCTTATCGATTCCAGTCGTCCAATTGACGGTTACAAACGGAGTCGTGAGCAGACCTTTGCCGCTGGTCCTGTCCAGAACAAAAAAATAGCCGTTACGGGAGGCCTGAAGTAACAGCTTCTGTGGTGCACCGTTGAAAGTTGCGTCCACCAAAACCGGCACCTCCACAGCGTCCCAGTCGTGGGTATCGTGCGGCGAAGGCTGGAATCCCCACACCAGCTTTCCGGTGTCCGGATTGATTGCAACGATGCTGCAGGTCCATGGATTGTCACCAGGGCGAGCCCCTCCGTTCAGCACCGGTGTGGGATTGCCAGTTCCGACATACAACAGATTTAGATCTGGATCATAGGTGCCGGTTGTCCACATGTTACCGCCGGTGGCCCCGCCTTTTACAGCATTTGGAGCTCCTGCCGGAGTCGTACTATTGAAGGTCCATTGCACTTTTCCCGTATCCGGATCGAACGATCTAAGGACTCCAGGCAAATTGTCGAAATCGCCTGAGAGCCCCGTGATGAGGTGATTTCGGATGAGGAGCGGCGCATTTGACGACCAGTACCCGCGCTTGGAATCTCCAACGACAACGTTCCATTTCAATGAGCCGTCGCGGGCATTTAAGGCCAGCAAATGCGCATCGGGCGTAGTCAGAAAAACCGAATCTTTGTAAACCGCGACGCCGCGGTGGCCAATATGAAAGCCATCGTTCATCGGGTAAGTATATTTCCAGAGTTGCCGTGCGGTTCGGGCGTCGATGGCCCATAGATTATCCGGTGTCGTGATGTAGATAACGCCATTGACGACGATCGGACTAGCCTTGATTTGCTGGGTCTGGTTCGTCTGAAATGCCCATGCCAAGGTCATCTGACGCACGTTATCAGGTGTGATTTGAGAAAGCTTGCTGTGCCGCTGGCCCGAGTAGTCGCCGTGATAAGTTGGCCAGCTGTCCGGAGTGGGCTTCAGGAGAAGCCCGGAATCGATGTTTTGTGCAACAAGCGCGGTGCCGCACATTAGGGCACAACAAAAGGCGATTTTGAGTTTCATAAAAGTCGTCCCAATTTGAGCTGGCGTCCTTACTTTAGGGTTTGCAGGTAGGCGAAGACATCGTGTATGTCTTGATCGCTGTACTTGCCAAGCAGTTCGGCATGCGCCCGCAGAGGATCTTCACCGTCGATCTTCACCGTGCCAATCGGCCAGGAGCGATTCCAGCCGTCGGAATCGATTAGCGTAATCGTGAACTCGTCGCGGTACGCGAGCTTACCGGTAACCTGCTGCCCTGTCACCGGAATGACCGTAATCGTCGGCGGAACCGGCGCGGCCCCGGGACCGCGGCCGGAAGTCGGGTAAAGCATACGTTGGAGGAGGGCTAGCCCCTGGAAGCGCGCGCCAATCGTTGCAAATGAACCCGCGATCGAATGGCATTGTGCACAGCCACCCGAGCCGTTAAAGTACCGTTTGCCTGCCGCAATATTACCCGTCTGCAGATCGTCTACGTCGACGCTGCGGCGTCCTCCGCTCTCCGCTTCAGCTTTGGTCTTTGCATCGTGGATGAACGCGACGATCGCCGCCACATCGCCATCCGGGAGGGTAAAAGCGGGCATGCCTTTAGCCGGCCGGCCGGACCGAATGGTCGGTCCAATTTTATCGCCGCGCATGTCTTCTGCTACAAGAGTGGAATGCGTTAGATCCGGTCCCGACTCGCCTCCTTGAGCATCCCGGCCATGGCAGAATCCGCACTGGGACGCAAATCGAGTTTCACCAGCCAGAATTTGTTCGCTGGGATACGACTGGGACGTCTTTGTTGCGGGGGGACGTTCGGCAGCTGGACTTTGGCCGGCTGCTACGCCTCCTCGTCCGCCCCGGCCTTGCTGGCCATACAAGGGAATCATGACTACAAGAACAAATAAGGAAATAGTTTTTGTGAGGTACATCCTCCTCCTATCGAACGAGCACTGCCTGTGGGACGCTTACATCCGCCGCACGGCTCTCTTCTTTATGTGATATGGAACCGGTTCCATATCTACGCCTCTGGCAGTGTATACTAATCCTGCAACCGAGGCAAGCCCGATGCCATCGATCTGAAAGCTCCAAGCGGGATTCGTTTCAAAATCCCCGCGTTAGACAATGACGCGCTGCTATGATCAACTCTTTGATCGTCGCTGTATATTTTCTGGCCGTTTGCGCGATCGATTTATACCGTTCGCGCAAGAAGGATACCACGCGAGAATATTTTCTGGCCGGCAGGACCGTCGGATGGTTCGCTGTGGGTGCGTTCCTAACTTCGACGAACCTTTGAAGCGAGCATTTCATTGGACTGGCCGGGTCCGGCGCGACCTCGGAACTCGCTACAGGCTGCGATGAACTCAGCGCTGCATTCTGGTTGTTCCTACTGGCCTGGCTTTTCGTCCCGACTATCTTCGCAGCGAGGTCTTCACCCATCGGTGGAGAGCGAAGGGGTTACGGGGAGATATCGCGGTCACCGCGACTATCGGCGCGCGATTCTTTTCATCTGGATTTATTACGCTTAGCCAGTCACGGCGCGACGGCCGGAACGCGAGATCCCGGTTGCAGATCGGGGGGCACTAAAGCAGCAGGACCACGGCCCCGACCACCCGGCATGGTTCCCGGACGAGGCGGTCCCCCCGCTCCATATTTGTAGGTTGGATCCATGGCAGCGATGTCCACGCGGTAACTGACGGTTTCGGCCGTCGGGAATGTGGCAGGGATCTTTTGCGTTACGTTTCCCGTTGCAACCCACTCTGCTCCCCGCTGAAATGTGGTGATGAATCCGACGCAGCTCAGGGCCGGAACATCATGTCCCATCGTGGTATGGAAAACGCGGCCCTTTCCATATTGAAGAGCCATAAGGATGGGTTCGTCACGGTCCGTGCCTCGATTCCCAGGGTCCGAATGGGCGGTTGCGAGGACGGTCATGTTTTCGCCCGGGCCCCGCAGTGTGGCATAAAGCTCATCGGCAACGTGAGTCCAGACTTTCGGCAACCCTCTCATAATCGGATGTTCCGGCTGCTGCGTTGTAACCTGAAACGGCAATCGGGCACCGTGGGATCCTGCAGACCCCGGAGAGTTGTCTGAAATGAGCTTCCCGTCCTTCATATACCAAAGTGGACCGGAATTCTCGTTTCTCCGACGCCAACCTCCCACGCCAATCATCTTGTTAAAGCCCTGCCAATCCGGGAAAGCATTATCGGCGGCGTGAACCGTCACCAGGCCACCGCCGCCTTTGACGTAGTTCTCGAAAGACGCTTTGAGCTCGGCCGGCCAATCCTGCCCATCGTAATTCAGCACTACTGCCTGATAGCGAGCGAAATCCGGGTGGAAGGTGCTGAAATCGCCGCTGGATTGAGGCGCCGTAACGACATCGACCTTGAACAGACCGGCGTCCTCAAGTTCTTTTTTTAGTACTGGCGTGACGTGCTGCCAGTCGTGATAGGGCCCGCCACTCTGCCCGTCCAAAAGCATAACCCGTATAGGATTCACCGCCCGCACCGGGAACACCAGCGCAAGCAAGGCCAAACTACCAAACGCCGTACAAATGGCCTTGTCCATTTCGTTCTCCTTCTACGGTTGTTGCTTTCCGCTTAGCGTTTCCCTGTCAGCAGAATTCGGGCGTGGAAGCGGTTCCATACTCGAATAGAAGTCTACTCCAGTGCGAATCAGGTTGCAACCGTGTGCTCCGCAAACATTTAAGCTGCGGTCACGCAGCCCCCCTCTTTACGTCGGCCACTACCAAGGCCGCCCTCACTCTTCGCTTCAGATGCCGCTCGTTCAGCAAATTCCGATCCTGAAGCAGGAAGCGATACGGATGTTCGAAAGCAGCGGACGGCCTCGTTTGCGCGACTTCCATCGCCAGAACATGCGGAACGTTGCCCGATGCCACTAATAAAGGCTTCGGGTTTAACGATGACCAGAGCTTCCCGCCAATGGAAAAGCTGTCCGAGAGCGATCATTGCCAGACGGACCGCAGCTGTCCTCGGTCTCGCTCTAAGTCCAACGTCAAGCCTGCATGTTCAATGAGACCGACGTTTGCATCCGGCAGAAACTCAACTAGCAGATCGGTGTTTCTATCAGAGCGCATGTTGCCGCGAGCAACCGATCCAAGAACGGAGAGCTCGCGGACATGGTACTGCAGGCAGAGATCGGCCAACTTGGTTCGTCCACATTGACGGCGCGGAGTTGAATCGTCTTCTTCATGACATAAACCTCGTGACCGCTACTACCAAACCCATCTAACGTGGGCCGGGGCTGCGCCAAGAAATTATGACGTACCGAGCTAATACTTCAGGGCAGCACCAGGGCAGCACGTCGGCCATCTGTGCGGGCTTAGACGGCCCGGCTGCAGAACGAGCGAGGCCGAAACTCTATTACTTAGGTCGACAGGCTTAGCGTGCGCGTCGTCGTCTCAAATCCTTGCCCGGCGAAGGAAAGCTCGTACCACCGGCCGCAGATTATCGAATCGATATTGCCCACTTGCGTCGGTATCGGTTTTCCGAGTCATGCCGGATGGCGACCGCAGGCTCACCGTCACTCCCGAAGCAACCGTCTCGGGATCGCGCACAATTCCGGAAATACTAAGTTGTTGGCCGACCAAAGGCGGCACCAAAAGAAGCGACATCAAAAAGAATGCGACAGAAAAACGCCAAATATAATTCACCCTTTGCCCCCTCCGATTACGACTCATCGCAGAACGATTGCTCGACCCTAACACGATCCCCTAGGACTACCAAGAAGCGGATAGTCACATCGATGTTACTGGCACGTCAGTGACGGTTACTGACAAAAATGTGACTCGTTGCCGGTTGGCTGTCCCTGTACGAAATAAGCAAGTTCGCACTGACGACCCGCCGCGAGGAGAACCATGAACCCTAGCATGTGACCGAGTTCGTTGACATAGCGTTTGTAGTGCGCGACTAAAGACAGTTCCGGAAAGGAACCAAGCGAAGTCACCGATCAGAAGTTTCCTCGAACTCTGACTTTCGACGAATGAAGCGTATCTCATCGGAACCAAGCGCCTTCTATTGCACTTGGAGGTTGCCGCGGAAACGAGGCTCCGCAAGTGATGGCGAAGGTCTCGCTTCTCCCGGAGTTGCGACGGAATAGACGATTCGCTCATGTCATGTTCGACATTAATCCGTTGCGCGCGGATCAGCTAGTTATCTTTTGGCCATTCGTCTTTGCAGTAGAAGAAACCCGAATGTGCCGATCAGACGCCTTCACCTGCGTGTGATGTACCAAAACGTCCAGGATTTTTGTACCCGCTCGTACATACTCCAATCCACTCCATGAGTTCGTCTATCGCTTCCCTGCTCCTTTGCGACAGTGGTATTCACAACTCGTGCGCACAAGCTCACGGGATAGAGAGTCTTTTTTCTCGGCAATATGTCTGCCCGATGCCACCTGGAGGGGAGGGCTCACCGTAGCCATGTGGGCTGGGCAAGTTGCCGACGAACGGTCTTTCACTTTAAACAATGGCCGACGGCCGGTCTGCTGGAGGATTCGTGCCAGCGTTAATTCTGACGCAGGCGGTGGATCGATCAGCCGGTTACCACCTATTCCGAGCGGCTTATCGATTGGGGATGATTCCCGGGAGTATGGGCGCAGGGGCGGCGGGCGGCTTACCCGCGAGGCTTCCGGCTGAGCTACGCAGATCGAGAATAGGCCCTTCCTCTGCATTGAGCCGGTGATCGAGAATCGTCACCGGGATCTTCGACAAGGCCGTATCCAGGTTGCTGTAGTAGCGCTCCAGCAAGAAGGCTTTCCCACCGGCAGTATACGCGCCTCGATCCGCGTTGAAGCGATAGGCGGCGGCGGCGGAAGTGCGCCGGATCTCGCCGGCTTTCGCATCCGATGCCGTCGTCATCTGGTGCGCCTCTTGCTCCGCTTGCCCGACCGTGAGTTCTGCCCGCGCCTGTTCGCTGAAAATACTTGCCGTCGCATTGATCTCGGCTGCCTGTACCGCGTGGTAAGCAGCTGCCGCGCCGCCCGGAGGATGAATTTCCTCGATAAGCACAGAGAGGACTTCGATGCCTGCGTGCCAGGAATCGACCTGAGTCGCCAGTTGATCGCGCAAGTTGGCCGCTACGCTCTCGCGACGGGCACCAATAACCGTCTCGAGCGTTCGCGAATTAAAAAAGCGAAGGACCAGACGGCTGGCCTCGTCTCTCACCAACGATTGGGGATCGGCGACCGCGTACACCGATTCCAAGGCTGCTGTATCGGTCGAACCGACGCGATAGAGAACGCTGATCTCGGTGGCAATACTCTGGAACCCTTGCGGACCGGTACCGGCGCTCGGCACCAAATAATAGGCCTGGCCTGGGTGCGAGGTCTCCCAAAGACGATTCAGCGTGAGCGGCGCCGGTGCCTCGGCATCGACCGACATCGCTTTGTCTGGTTCTGCCTGATCGACGCCGATTGCCACGGAGTGAATCGTGCCATATTCGACGGGACGCAAGCGCCCGAGCGGCCACGGCAGCAGCAGGTGCAGGCCGGGTCCCAGCACGGCAACCGGAGCGCCGAATCGTTCATAGACGCCACGCTGGCCGAGTTCGATCAACTTCACGCCGCTCAATCCCCAACACAGCAAACCAGTCCCCAAGAGGGCTGGCAGGAGCGCCTTGCTCAGGAACTGGAGAGCCCAGCTCCTTGAAAAATCCAATCCGAGTTGCGTGCGAAAAATATCACCCGGCGAACGAGGTCCCCCAGTGAGCACGGTCGCGAGCAAACTCTCGGTGACCGCAGTGGCGGCTTCCGGTAGTGGCGCCGGCAGGAAAAGCCGACCCAACGCTCGCAAATCGAGCTCAAGGACAACGAGCCCGGGAAGCAGAGCCAAAATCATCATCGGCCAGCGCAGCCATGTGAAACCCACACCGTGGCCAATCTCCAGACAGGCGCCTACTCCAAGTTCCAGCGTGCAGAAGCGCAGGATACGCCGCAGTGTCGGAGCTTCGGGTAACTGGGGCGCCGGAAACGCGTTCACAAGGCGTTCCGCCACCAGCGACGCGAAGACAAGCGCGAACGCAGCAACGAAGTTTGCGGCACCGGCGCCGCCCGTAATTTCCACGGTCGGAGCGTCCGCTGGCCACAACCACCATGCCGCGCACCACACAAGCAATGCACCCGCCGTAATAATTAAAGCTTGCCCTTGCCGGGCGGCGAATCCGAGTTTAAGCGTGAGGCCAGTCGGCTCGACGTCTGGAGGTGCTGTATGCCAGAATCGTGCGCTTGTAAGGGCGAGTGTCGCCACGCAAGCGGTGAGCGCCAGAAATACCGCGGGCAACGCGATGGCTCCGAACCCTCCGTCAAGCCATTCGCGCGCCAGGGCGGGCCCGCGAGTACCGAGTCCGAGGGTCAACCACACCCACAGCGTCATCATCACGCTGGCGTACAGCCAAGTCAGGCCCCGCATCAGACGATGCGCGCGTGGAAACACGGGACCATTCAATTGAGCCGATTTGTTGGGAGTCTCGTCCATCCGGTTAATGCCCGCGCAAGCGGTTTAACAATCGTAGTCCTAGCACGATCTGACTGAATTTTATCATGATCTGACTAGCAAAGCCTTATCTGACCAGCAAAACTTTGCCGCTTACGAATCCTTTGCCGCACGATCTCCGGCGCATCGCCGCCTCGTCCGCACGTTGTGATAGACAGAGATACACAGCCATATCTTTGCCTCACTGGCGACAAAGTGGCTACGCTTACGGGTGACAAGAGCAGCGAAGGCATGGAGAAATGGCCGAAAGATATCCATGCCGGGACATCGACCAGACTTCTTCGTCATATGATGGATTCGGAGTTCTAGTTATGGCCCAATCAGAAATCGAGCCCAGATACAACGCCCCGATTCATCAAATCAAACTCGTGGATGGTGAAGAGCGCAAGTTCCGAGTTCAGGATGGGCATCTTTTCGTCTGTGGTACGGGCTGCTGCTGCGGCAGGACTGAGAAGGATTTTCCGTTTCTGCCCCTTGACGAACTGAAGCGCCAGTGGAAGGATCGTGGCATCCGAAAACGTTTCCATCTCACCGTGGCGGGTTGTCTGGGGCCGTGCACCCTCGCCAACGTTGTGCTCATGCTGTTCCAGGGGAAGTCAATCTGGTTCCATTCGATTAACAGCATCGAAGATGTGACCCTACTTTACGATTACGCGGAAGCGATGATGCAAGCCGACCAGTATCTGGAACCCCCGCCTGGACTCGCCGCAAAGCATTTTCAGCGCTACACGGTCGATACCATTGATCAGAGAGATTGTGCTCTGAGCACTCGATAATCAGCGTCCGGGCCATTTCGGATTTGCGACAAGACCCGTGCGCACTAAGCCGCACATTAATTCCGTTCAGCAAGCGCAAATTGTGCAGTCCAGAATGACTATTTAGGGCGGCGCTTTCCGTTGCCGCGAAGCTTTAATTTGCTCGGACGCCTTCCTAGACGCCCGCTACGCAATACGACCAGCGAAGGAACCACTTTCAACTGCATGACCGCTAAGTGAACGTCGTGCGCGAACGGTCCGTCCTCCTCTGAAATCAAAAAGAGACGCTGCCACGAGGGATTTGGAACGTCGTATGCTCGCGCTAAAGTCACATTGCCACAGGCATTGCAAAGGAGACGAACATGAGCCATACCGCGTTGCAACCAGAGATCCAAGACATCCAAGAGCGATTAAAGAGAGTGGCGTCCGAAAATTTTAGGAAGCAGTTCTCGAATCATTCTCCACAGGACTGGATGGACTGACACGCAGGCGCACCTTGTGCGAGTCATCTTGGATTCCCTGGTTCACCAGATAGAGGGAATCGAGCGCTCGCAACGTGCGCTCATCGAGGCTGCCGGTGAGATTGGTAAAGCCAAAGAAACCAAAGCTACAACGTAGTCCGGTACATTCCGGATCGGCGCAGTAGATTGGGTCGAGTATGGCGAGGCGCATGTCCCCGATGGAACCTGTGTGTTCTGTCGGGCTATGCCGGCTTTCGTATGAGAGTCAGAAGGAAAATGCCGGTCGCCGTCATTACGATCAGGGGGCCGCTAGGCCGGTGCAGCGACGCCGCGGCCCACGTCCCGACTAACGTGGCCAGCACAGCGATGCCAGCGGCCATGGAGAGCATTGCCTTGAGGCTGCGCGCCAGTCCTTTTGCCGTAGCCGCGGGCACGATGATCAGGGCTCCCATCAACAGCACCCCCAGGTAACGCAATCCCAGCGCGATCGTCAGCGCGAACGCTTCAAGAAACAGCAGGTTCATCCGGCCAACGTTAATCCCGGCCGTGCGCGCCACTTCCGGCGAGACGAGCATCACGATCAAGCTGATCCCGCTGCGTGACGATGAAGACGATCACGGCAACGGCGCCGACCAGTCCGAAGATCATCTCCGATGTGCTGATCACGCGCTGTTCCGCCGAACAGCGCCTCGATCAGATCCTCACCGGAAGTCATCATGCTTCCGACAGCCAGCGCCGCGGAAAACACGATACCGATCATCGTTTCGGTGGCGGCTCGAGTCCGTTGCTCAAGCGCCCACACCAGGAGCGCGCCGAAAAACAGCAACGCCGCGGCGCCGAAGATCGGATGGATCCGCAAGGCCAGGGCAATGCCGATGCCCGGCAGCGCGACGTGCGACAGTGGGTCGGCCGCGAGCGACATCCGCCGCATCACGGCAAAGCAGCCGATCAGGCCGGAGGCCACGGCCATCGCCACCGCGAGCGCCAGCGCTTCAAACGGTCATTGGCATGTCGTGGACGTGATAATGCACGTCAGTGCGGTACATGTCACGCAGGAGATCCGGCGTGAGAACGGTGCGCGGCGGACCAAAGCACGAGGCGCCATGGCTCAGGCAGAGCACGTTCGTAGCGTAGCGACTCACCACCGTAAGCTCGTGCGAAATGAACAGCACGGTCAGTGCGTGATCGTGCTGAAGAATGCTGACAAGCTCGTTGATCTGTTCCTGCCCCGGTTCGTCCACCCCCGCCGTCGGCTCGTCGAGCAGCAGCACGTTCGGATCGCCGACCAGCGCGAAGGCAAGCAGCAGCCGCTGGAACTGGCCGCCCGAGAGCACGCCGATCGGCTGGTTTGCCACGTCCGGAGGAATGCCGACAAGCTCCAGACACGCGAGACGTCGGTCCGCGTGCCGCGCGCGAGCGCGGTGCGCGCGGCCAGGAAATCGAGTCCCGTGATCGGGATGTCGCGCTCGAGGTCCAGCTTCTGAGGCACATAGCCGATACGCGTGCCTGCGGCCCAGCGCACCGTGCCGTCAAAGGGCGTCGCACCAACCAGCGACCGGAACAGCACCGTCTTGCCCGCGCCGTTCGGCCCGAGAATGGCGAGCGAGGTGCCGCGTTCGACGTTGAAGCTCAGGTCGCGCAGCACATGGCGTCGACCAAAGTGCACCGAGAGGTGGCTTACGTCGAGGATGGTGTCCATGGTCTTTCGCCATACCGGTCGTTAGCTTGCGGCCCACTCAACGTCGTGCTGTGCGTCTGCGTTTGATCACGAGCTTATGCCGCGCCGACCGGCGTCATTGACACTGCGGCTGATCCGGCTCCCGGTGCCGCTCCGGTGCCTGCGGGATCCACACCCGTCTCGTCGAAGAGCAGCAGCCGGCCGGAGTTGCCAAGTCCCAGGAATGTGCTCACGTTGTGCAGGATCGCCGCGATGATCGGCGCGGTGTGACCCAGAACGCTGAAGGCCGCCAGCGCAACCAGACCAAACGTGAATGCCAGGCCCATCACGATATTGACGGAAATCGTTCGGCGACAGCGGCGGCTAAGCCGAATGCAAGTACCGAGCCGCCGCAGATCGTTGGTCATCAACGCCAGGTCGGCCGACGCAAGGGCGATATCGGATCCGTGGGTGCCCATCGCCACGCCAACGGCTCCGGCGCGAAGCGCCAGCGAGTCGTTAATGCCGTCTCCCACCACCATCGGCCTGTGGCCGTTTTTGATCTCATGCAGCACCCGGTCCATCTTCTGCTCGGGCAGCATCTCGGCCCATACTTCGTCCACTCCGATTTCGGCCGCCACCTCGTTGGCCACTGCGGTACGGTCTCCGGTCAGCAGCACGATGTGTTCGATGCCCAGCGATTTCAGATCCTGCACGGCCTCGCGAGCGCTGCTGCGCAGTTGATCGTAGAACAACAGCCAGCCCAGGAACTTGCCATTCCTGCTCACGCCGGCCATCGGCCCCACGTGCGTCGGCAGCGCAGATACGGTGACTCCGAGGCGTTCGAACCATTCCGGGCGCCCCATCGCGACGATTTCTCCATCATATTGGCCTGTGACGCCGAAGCCTCCCAACTCGCGAGCTTCTTCGATTTCGACGCGGTCTTTCTTCGGTACCGCGCTCGCGGCGGCGCGGCTCAGTGGATGATTGCTGGCAGCGCCGAGACTGGCGCCGAGGCGCTTGAGCAAAGCGGGATCGACACCCTCGGCCGGCTCGACGCCCGCCAGATGCAAATTGCCCGTGGTCAAGGTGCCGGTCTTGTCGAAGATGACCGAGGAAATGTCCGCCAGATTTTCGAGAAAGCCAGATCCCTTAATCAGGATGCCGTGGCGCGCGGCCACTGCGATCGCGGCGACGGCGGTCGCGGGCGCCGCCAGCGCAAGCGCGCACGGGCAGGACGCGACGAGCACGGCGAGCATCGCCGACGTGCTTCCGCTAATCAGCCATGCGGCCCGCCGCCACAAGCAGAACGAGCGCCATATACTGATTCGGCGTATTTATCGAGCATGCGGGTGAGGGGCGGTTTGGATTCCTCGGCGTCCCGCATCAGAGCGATGATTCTTCCGACGGTGCTCTCTTCACCGGTACGGGTGATCTCCAGCAGCAGCAGACCATCCAGATTCATCGCGCCGGCCGGCGCCTCGTTACCCTCGGCAAACTTCGACGGGCACCGATTCACCTGTCAGACGAGGCGATGTCGAGATTCGAGGCGCCCTCTCGCACGATTCCGTCGGCCGGCACGCGCTCTCCGGCGCGCAATTCGATCAGGTCTCCGACCTACAAGCTTCGCGCCGGACACCACCTCCAGGCTCCCGTCGGCCCGTCGGCGCTGGACATCGACCTCGGTTAACCGGGTCAGGGCACGAATAGCCTCCTTCGAACCGAGCATGCTTCGCTCTTCCAGCACATGGCCGATCGTCATGATGATCGGCAGGAAAGCCGCGGTCATCAGATCGCCGGTGGCCCACGCGGCGATGAGCGCCAAAGCCTATCAACCGCTCGCTGATGCCATCCAGGCTGGGCTCCCGCAGGCTCTCCCAGGCCTCGACGAATACCGGAATCGCGACCAGGGCAGCGCCTGCACCGGCCACCAGTTCGGCGAATCCCGCGACTCGCCGGCAGGAACAGATAAATACTGCCGGCAACCGCGACCAAACACAGCGCCGCGAGCGCCAGCGTGAGTCTAAGGCCGAGTATGAGCCGCTCGGCCCGATTCAGCAAACTGCCCCGGACGGTCCATCTCGAACGTCGAAGTGACGGCATCCGCCGGCGCGAAACAAGACCCTCCGCCAGGCGAACAAGACGCATTCGTAGTCTCGTTCGGAATCTTTTGTAGTACTCATGGCTGCTGTGCTCCTGGTAATACGACGCGGGCGCCGCTCTTCGGGTCGACCAACGTGACGCGCCCGGTCCGACCCATGATATTCGCCACCCGGGCACGATACTCCCGCAACAGCACGACTCTCCTGACTTTGAAATGTTCTCTCGTCGTGCACCAGCGCCAGGATGCTTGCCGTATCGACCGACGCTTTAGTCACGATCTCCTTAGCCGTCGCCTCGTGCGGCGCTAACCAACTGTTCGGCCTCGCTGTTGGCCTGTTGGCGGCGGCGCTCTGCATCGGTGCGCGCCATGGCAACGCCGCGGTCAGCCGTCTGAGTCGCCACCAGCACCTGATCAAAAGCAGCCTTCGCATCGGGCGGCAATGAAGGAGTCAAATTGATCTGCTGGATCTCCACCCCCAACCCGGCGCCGGCAGACTCCAGAACGTGAAGGCGATCGTTCATCGTCGTGAGAAATGATTCCCGGACTTCACTGCGCAAAGCAATAAGGCTCTCGCCCTTCCCGGACTGATCGTCCTTGGTTTGCACGACCAGAAAGTCGTTGAGGTTTCTCGACGCCGTGATGTGCACGGCGGTGGCGCGGAACAGCCGATCGAGCGCCGGCGCGACATGCGCTTCCTGAAGCGCATACGCGATCGGATCGTTGATGCGGTAGATCAGGCTCGCGCTAAGAAGCACGACGTTACCGTCGCCCGTCAGGTACACTCCTTCGGGCTGAATCGCGGCGTTACCCGAATTATTGGCATTCTGACGAGGGCCCGCGACTACAGTCTGATACCTCTCGCTGGGCGCGAGCAGGCCGGACACGTCCTGGGTCAGTTGCCGCTGTGGCCCTGGCAGAACTTGCACCTGATCGATCGGACGCGGCCACGTCACGAGCAAACCATTCTGCTGCGCCCGCACGATGCGGCCGAACCGGCGCACCACAACCTGGCTGTCGGACGCGATTACGCGCACGCCGCTCACAACCCAAAAAAATACGAGCACCGCTGCGGCGACGTACAGGGCGCGGAAGCCCATCGCGACCGCCTGCACAATCGGACCGCCCTGCGGTTCAGGCGGCAACCCGGCCGGAACGGTCTCGGGCGCGTCGTCCAAATTAGGTGGCGAATGATCGGGCGCGGTGATCACTGACTTGCTTTGGCCTCCCGCGTATTGCCGCCTTTCCCTGACGGTGAATCCTTTGCGGGAGTCGTCGTCTTCGCTGGATCAGAAGAACTCGTGGGTGCCTGCGGCGGCTTGGGAGCGGTGCTCACTCCCGGCGGCCCGTCGACCAGGAACCGGAACGGAGCGGCATCGGTGCGGATGATGATGTTTGTGCTGCGGCTCACTGTCTGACTGATCGTGTCGAGCGAGCGCAGCGTCTCATAGAGATTCGGATCGCTCTGATAGGCGCGCTCGTAGGTCCGGGCCGCCGCCTGCTGAGCGTTGGCCTCCGTACGCGCCGCTTTCTCGCTTGCCTCTGCCACCACCTCACGCGCTTCCTTGTCGGCATCGGCACGAATGGCAGCGGCCTTCTTAAGGCCTTCCGCCGTTCGCTCCGCCGCAACGGTTTCACGCTCTGCTCGCATACGCGCCACGGTGGCCGCCAGCGTTTCATCCGGCAATGTCATTCGCTCGATACCGATCTGGCGAACCGCAATCCCGTAAACCTGCAGCATGCGGGGAGCGATCTGGGCGCGCAACTGATCCTCGAAAGCATCCATGCGCACCTTTTTAGGATCCACATTTACGAGATCCGCGAGATCGAAGTTACTCGATATGATGTGCAGGTCCGCATTGACGAAGCTACGGAGCTGCCGGGCGGCCTCGTTCGGCTGATTCCGTACGGACCGCAGGAACTGCCGGATACCCTGAGGGTCGCTCGGCACCTGCCACGCCACATAGGCTTGCACGAGAACGCGCAACCCGTCACGCGTACCGACATCCTGCAACCCGGTCGAGCTCGTCAGAAGACGAAGATCGATCGGAATTGCGCTCTCGAATGGTGCCGGTAACTTCCACGCCAAACCCGGCTCCGTGATTACGCGAATCGGGTTACCGAAACGCGTGATAACTTCAGCCTGGCCCGCAGGCACCATCACGATGCAGGCAGTCGCAATCCCCGCCAGGACAATCAGGATCGCCAAGCCGAAGCGCAACGTTTTGCGGGAGGCTGGTTCCTCCTCGTGGGCATCGTTCGGAGAATTGTCGCTATCGGTATCGAAAAAAGACATGATACTGCTCCTGGGAAGAGGCGCCCTTGACTCTTACGCTGTTACTCTTCGAAGTGGGCGAACTGCGAGAAACCTCGTCCATACTGCATGACCTAGTGTTTCGCTTATTCTTTATGGCGTGCCTACAAAAATCCTACCACGGCCAGTCGCTATATTAGCAAGAATGGCCGCTAACATTGGGTCACAGTGGGGGATCTGAGGCGGTCACTGACAGGTTACTGACCCTAACGTGACTCCCCTTCTATCGCGGGTGTGGAAAACATCGGCGAAGATAAGATGTCGTCGTAATTGTTAAATTAGTTACTGAAATAATGTTACTTACACAATGATGGTAGGCGAAGCCGGCGTGCAGTGGAGGGGCGCCAGGCATCAAACCTGCCCATCGCGTGGTTAGGAGAGGCTGGTCAATGGAAGCAGCCGGAGGTCGCCGGGTCCCTTCCGGGCATGAGCTCCGGACAGCAATCGTCAAGCCGATCAGCTCATTGCCTGTCCTCCCTCGTGTGTTAAGATCCGAGGTTTAAAGTTTATGGCACTATCACATAGCCTGGTCACTGCCCGCATAAAGACGAGCCCAGATCCGCAATCGCATCATAGACCCAATCCACATGAATGAATTTCCGCTGGTCACGAAACGGCTTGTGCTTGGGAATGTTGCTGTTTGCCTGGGTTGCTGTTGCGGAAATACCGCGAACGGCAAACCTGCTGTTCCTGTGGAATGGCTGAAAACCGAATGGCGGGCTAGAGGCCTGTTGAAGCAGGTGCAACTGACAATTAGCGGATGCCTGGGACCGTGCGACATCCCGAATGTTGTGGCGATCTCTAACGAACGCGGCTCCCAATGGCTAGGCGGCCTCACAGAAAAGAGTCAATACCTGTCGCTGATTGAGTGGGCCGTTGCATCGCGGAATGCAGGAGAGTTCTTGCGCCTTCCCAAGGAACTTCGACAACACAGCGTGTATCCATTTCGGAAACCTGCTTTGGACGGAGGCTTGAACCTATTTTCAGACAAGAAGTGAAATGACCTCGGTGGGACATGTATAAGTTTGTCGCGTCGCAATCCGATAGGCGATCCCGATTAAGACGGCTATCCTAAGTAATGATGAGGTGATCATAAATGCATATTGAAGACGGCATCCTAAGCGCCGGCGCATGCGCGGGTTGGTACGCAGCCACCGCGGTATTCGTCGTTCCCGGCGTCTACGAAATCAAGCGGCGCATCCGCGAAAACCAGTCGTACAAGCCGTTTCTGGCCATGGTAGGCGTCGCCGTATTTGTGATCTCAGCCATGCACCTGCCTGTGCCCGTCACGGGGTCTTGTTCGCATCCCTGCGGCACGGCCCTGGCAGCCATCCTTATCGGTCCATTTGCTACCGCGGTGATCTCCACTATAGTCTTGTTTTTCCAAGCTATTTTCTTTGGCCATGGCGGCATCACGACCGTCGGGGCCAATACATTCTCCATGGGAATCTGTGGCGGGCTGTCTGGATGGCTCGCGTGGAGAGCACTACGCGGGCTCACTTGTCCGCTATGGCTCGCGGCCGGCATAGCCGGATTCGTGGGCGATCTGGTGACTTATCTGGCGGCGGCATTCGAATTGGCTTTGAGCCTGCACGGGCAGGTGCCGCTTATGAAGCAGTGGATGATTTTCTTTATGGGTTATGGCCCCACGCAGTTGCCGCTCGCGATCGGCGAGGCCTTGTTCACCTCCGCGGTGCTGCTGGCCATGCTGAACCGGCGGCCTGACTTGTTGCCCCAGGTATTTACGAAGAAAGCAGTATCTCACGTGCCGCTCAGGGAGCAGGCTTAGTGATGAGCGCGACGAACACTCAAGTCAAAGGATTCGGTTCCGAGGGCGCCACTCCTCATTTCTTCGACGGTTTTACAAAAGTGATGCTGGCAGTAATGATCGTGATTGAGTTAGCCATCATCGCGTCGGGCGCCTACATGGCGAGCCATAAGTTGACGGGCGTCGGAACCGATGACGTTGTGAATAACCTTGCCACCGCAACCAAGGTGAATGGTGAGCATCACCCGTTCGTCCAATTACCAGGCGATTCGGAACTCAGCGCATTCTCAGTGGCCAACTTCTTTGCAGGTGTGATTGTCGGCTATAACTGGCTCAGGCTGTTTGGTTCCAAACCTCAGACAGGCACCAAGGAAGACAGCTAAGGCATGGACCTGTCGAGTTATGAGGCCAAAGGCAACAGCCCCTTGTTCCATATCGACGGGCGCATTAAGACCGGGGTGTTACTGGCCTCCGTCATTCTAGCCGCAACCCTCACGAACTGGAAGTTGGCACTGGCGTTGTGGGCTTGCGGAGTAGGTCTTTACTTAAGCTTGGATTTGAGCCTGCGCAAGCTGCTGATGCGCTTGCTGATCCCATTGGGCATTGCCTGGGTGGTATTTCTGAGCGTGCTATTCACGCAGGGTAACCACACCCTCTTCACGATTCCTCTTAAATTTTTCACTTTGACGGCACGGCAGGAAGGCGCCATGCAGGGCCTGTTGCTGTTTGTGCGCATCATGGCGGCGGTGACGCTCGCGACCCTTTTGGCATTGAGCACACCGATGATCGAGATACTGGAAACTCTGCGCCTGTGCAGGATTCCGGGAGTGATGGTCGATATCGCCGACTTGATGTACCGCTATGTTTTCATCCTCCAGGATACCGCCCACACCATGCGCAGCGCCCAACTCAGCCGCATGGGAGACTCCGGATCCTGGGCACATCGTGTCGCCGACACCGGCAACATCGCCGCCAGCCTCATGGTCAAGTCGCTGGATCGCAGTACGCGTATTTACAATGCGATGATGGCCCGGGGCCAGAGTGAGGACAGCACGGAGTTGCGGTTTTTCACCCGGCCGATCCCCTCCCGCGACAAGTTGATCGGTGGGGCAAGCGCGGCGGCGTTGCTCCTGTTGGCGATTGCAAATGTCCGTTGGCGCTGAAACACGCGACATGAATCTCATCGAAATTAATGACATCAGCTTCGCCTACCCTGGTGGCGAGAACGCACTCGATCGTTTAAGCCTGTCAATCGCCGCAGGTGAGCGCGTTGCCGTCATGGGGCCAAACGGCGCCGGTAAATCCACGTTATTCCAAATGCTGAATGGCCTGTTGCGTCCCGACGCCGGCCATGTAGTGGTGGATGGATTGCCCGTAGTGCGGCGAAAACTTCCGCACTGTACGGAGCAAGGTCGGCATGGTGTTCCAGGATTCGGACGACCAGTTGTTCAACGCCACGGTATTCCGCGAGGTCGCCTACGGTCTGGTGAACATGAAGGTGCCCGAAGATCAGTTGGATGCCACGGTGCGGTGGGCGCTCGATGCGGTCGACATGCGCGATTTCATCGACAAGACGCCCTTCAACCTCAGCGGCGGCGAAAAGAAGCGCATTGCGCTGGCCAGCGTGTTGGCGATGAAGCCGCAGATTTTAGTGCTCGACGAACCGACGAATGGGCTCGACCCCAAAGCCAGCGAGAAACTGGTGGCATTGCTTACAAAATTCAACCAGGATCTCGGCATCACTCTAATCTTCGCGACGCACGATGTGGACCTCGTTCCCATTCTTGCCGACCGCGTAGTGCTGATGGAGCACGGCAGCATCGCGTTCAGCGGTACGCCCAATCAGGCGTTTCGCGAGAAAGATTTGCTGCACCGCCTGGGACTACGCCTGCCGCTCATCGCAAACCTCGCTGACACCCTGATGAATGAAGGGCTGTTGCCCGAAGGCGATCTGCCGCTGACAGTTGCCGAAGCCAGGGAGTTGTTCAAACAGTTGCTGCTGCAGAAGGAGCCTTCCAGTACACCGTAGTTGTTCGTTGCGGCCTCCGGCATGCACTCTCTTGGCGAATGAAAGCTACCGGTTATTTGAAAACGTGCTTGGACAACCCGAGCAACGCAAACAAGACGATAAGGACGTAAAGGATCCTCAGGAGCCAGTGCATCCACGGGCTCGGTGTCATGAGAAACGCCCTGATGCGCTCCTCAACGCTCACTTTTTCGATCGCCAGGTCGCGACTTTTGCAACATCCAGACACGATTTAGCTTCATTATCCCACAGCTCAATTCGTTCATTCGTGGGAATGCCGGTGGTGGAGATCAGGATAATGCGGATGACTATGCACAAGTGCGGGATGACGGTGCGGGTGACTATGCGGCTCGCCGATAGGATCGCCCGCCGTATGCTCGTGCTGATGATGTGCATCATGTACATGCCGGTGTTCGTGTTCCATCTCTTCGTGAACATGCACATGCTCGTGGCGCTCGGTTAGATGAAGATAGAGTCCAAACAGCATGAAGATCCCGGCTGCGAAGAGGCGGGCAGTCGGTGGCTCATGCAGGAAAAGCACGGCAACCGCCGCACCAATAAATGGGCCGAACGCAAAATAAGCGCCTGTTCTGGCACTGCCTAAACTACGCAGTGCGCGAACGAAACAAACCAGACTGACGCCGTATCCAAAGAAACCGATCACCACAGCGCCAGCGATCAAAGAGACGGCTGCATTCGCGCGCCGAGCGAAAAAGCGATGGCAACGTTTACGGAACCCGCCGCAAGCCCCTTGATAATCGTGATTTGAATCGGATCAGCGATCGATAACTTCCGGGTCAGGTTATTATCAATGCCCCAACAGAGGCACGCTCCCGCGATCGCCATCGCACTCCAGCGAATGGCAATCGTTTGACCCCGCCAGGAAAGCAAGACCGCGCCCAGCAGAATGAATGCAGCGCCGATGATGATTCGCAAGTCGGCATTTTCGCGAAAAACAACCCACGCGATAATCAGAGTGAAAAAACCTTCCAGATTCAGCAGCAAGGCTGCTGCGGAGGCCTCCACATGAACTAAGCCGGTCATTAATAGGATCGGCCCAAGCAAGCCTCCAAAAAATACGATGGCTCCAAGCCATGACATATCCGCCCGACGTAACGGTGCCTCCGCGAGCGTGTGACTCGCTAAATTCAGGATGGCGAGCACAACTGATAATCCAAGGCCCGCGCCCACGTAGAGCAATCCGGCCAATAACCACGGATCGATGTCACCTAACAGAATTTTCGCGAGTGGCGTGCTGATCCCGAAAAGAAGGGCGGACATCAGGGCCAGCACGACGCCCTTTGACGCATCGCCTCTTTCGCCCATACAACCCCATGGTAAAGAGTCACCATAGTTGAATCAATTCCGCCTCACACCACCCAACCGGTCCAAAGCATCGCCGCCGCCTTCGGAAAAACGTGGTGCGAAAGGCCGATACGAAGAATGGGTCCGCTTTTCGAAACGCGCGTTCCATATTCTCAGCATTGATTTTGCTGCCTGCGCAAGTTTCCACCATCAAGATCCGCGCATGCACCGATTTCGATCTGTTAACATCGTGGTGATGCCAGCAAAAGTAACGATCCTCAAGGACGGTTTCATCCGCGTTGAGGGAGATTTTACGATCCAGGATGCCGAGGGCAAAGAGTTCGGCTTGGCCGGCCGCACCGTCATCAGCCTGTGCCGCTGCGGAGCTACCGCCAATCCGCCCTTCTGCGATGCATCCCACAGACGCGTCGGATTTCAATCCGTCTGCCCTGCCCGCGACCTGCCGCCGCCCGCACCGAAGCCGTAAGAGCAGCACTTACATTACGAGAGATGATCATGTACAAGCTTCGGCGAGGCAATCCGTAACCACGCTGTACCTGCTGGTTTCGAGTTCCACGCTTTCCTGCGAACTCGTGATTCTCTCGATGGCGTACCGCGGGCGCCCTCGTGTGTCGCGGCAGACGGTGGGACCGGCGCAATTCTCGCGGTCGCGCTGCACGGACCTAATAAGGGCGAGACACCAACCATTCATGAGAAGGTGCCTGGGCCCGCGGGGCGTATCACATCCATCGCGATGGACATCCGAAGCTCGTCGCGTCTGTGAAATTTGAGTTGGATAGTTATTAACGTTCTTGAACGGGCGTCCGCGGTGGGACCCGTTGATCAAAAATAGATCCAGCGCCAATCGGATCTGCATCGTCTGGGATTTTCCGGCTTCGAGAATGAGACGCAAACGGAGCGTGTCGTCCACACGGACTGCCATCTTGCGGACTGAGGGCTTAGATCCAGGGGCTTGCAAAGATCTGTAGGGCCCACTCCAGCGCAGGGGAAAACTAACACATTTCCACGATCCTCGAGAAGAATGATTCGCACCTAAATGGACGCTCGACGCATTTATCTAAATGGCAAGGCGATCTTCGGCCGCTTGGAAAGCGATGGGGGCCGGCCGGCGAGTAGAAGCTTTTGTCGTCTGTGTTTTCATGAGTCCCGAAAGAACATTTCTGCGCTTGGCGACGCCTGTCCTCCACAAACTTCAATCCGCGATCATGCAGCGTCCTTTGTCAGGTCGTGTCGTGGCGCAAGTGAGCGAGGATGGGTTTGGAAGTTACGCGAACCTGCCGGAATCTTTGGCCCAAGGCGGATCCGGGGTTTCGAGTTTTGCATTTCAATGTGACAACTTCGACGCTCGCTTCGATGCTGGCCAGTTCCAGCTTGAATTCCAGAGTCTTGGTCTCGCCTGCAGTGAACACTGTCTCGTGCGGATGGAGCGGAATCCCGGTTTCGTCACGTCCAATATGGCGCGTCCCACGGGCAAGCCAGTCAGGAAGTACAAGCCGGCGTCGTTCGACATGGCACTGCGCTTCAGCCCCGTATCGGGATAGGTGATATCGACCTGCGCGCCAGGCGCTTTGGCTCCGACCGGATCCACCACGGAACCCGTGAGATTCGCCCGGTCTACTTGGGCGAATGCGCTGAACGTCAGAAGTAAGAGTCCGAAGAGAAGTGATCGTATGGCTTGTTTGGGACGGAACAGGAGGAACGCCGAAAACTGTTGGCGCATTCTACGACGTCGCTTGGGACCGCGTTCTCGCGCCGCCCACTATAACGACGGGCAATGGGCTCGCAGCTGGCACCTGCAGTCCTGGAAAAAACAATGGGACTCAGACGCAATATGAGGAAGGCGACGAAATCAACCAGCTGCTCCTCAATGGAGGCGGACCTTACACGTCGCCGATCGATGGAGGTGTACTGTCCCTCAATTCGGAGAGGCTCGTGCGCGATCCATTCTCCAAGCCGAGCGCCTGCGCGCCGGTATATCCTTGGAATTTTATCCGCACCAACACGATCTACGGCGTGATTCGCGCAGCGGGAGGCTACACAGCGTGGTCGGATAGAGGTCCGCAGGCGTATAGTGAACGGTCTTCCAGGTACGGATGGATCGCCGGAGAGTATACCGACTTCGGCACCATCGATGAACCTCGTCGTGCTGAATCGAGAGTATAAATTGCCGTATATCGATGAACTTATTGATCGCAAGATAGCCGGTCCTGAGAAGGGTACGTTACAGGCACCAGAAGTGGACTTTTACCGAGGCGAATATCGGCGCTCGGTATCCGAATTGGAATCGTCCGCGGCAGAATCGAAGTTACCTGACGCGCCATCTTGTCGCGAAGCGCTGAACGATTTGCTTGTCCGGTGCGTCTCGGTCGATCGCATTCAGATCACGGGCGAAGTGGGAGCACAGTATTCTTGTTCCGGCCAACTGGAGAAGCACAACTCGCACTTATTCGCAAAACCGAGTACCGAGCTTTCCCGTCGCGTCTTCCCGAGCAGCCGATTTTCTATCCCGTGCTCAAGGAGGAGTACGCCACCCAGATCGCCCGTGAATGGAATACCAAAGACGGTGGTACCGGCCACGTGCTCCGATTTCGTGTCGAAAAATCCTTTTTGGGCCGATACGAAGTTCAAACGGCAGGTGCGCGGATTCACCAAGAATATTGGATTCCCGCTGACGATCTGGAAGAATTTAATCGGCACATCGTAGGCCAGATCGAGCTAATCAGCAGTTTTTTCTCGAGAACGATGAACCGTTCCCACATCTAACTTGGCGAACAGTTCCGCCGCGCAAGTAAGATCCTCCTTACGGTCGACTCATGCGGCCCCTTGCCTGCACCATACAGGTGGGTCGCCCGGGATCGAGGCCTGTCTAATGCGAAATGTTGGCGCAGCCGATTTTCAAGAGTATCGATGTGAATTTTCTGAGCCAACGATAGATGCTGACGTTGCAAGGATTCTCGCCTAATTCTCTTATCGGCAGGTGGTATCGCTACCTGGGGCGCCGTGCATCGAAGACCGGCAAGCTCGACCTAGCTCTGTCGAACTTCAAGAGGGCTGCTCGCCATGAGCCGAACAACCAATACAATCGGCTCCTGATCGCTTGGTCTTTGTGCGAACGGCAGAACTACACAGCAGCACTCAACGAACTAGATTGTATGCGCGCGGCAGGATGCACATGGCCTGCCGTCCAGGCTTATCGTGCGTTGGCGTTGTCAGAGGTCGACCGCTTGCAGGAGGCGATAGACGAGCTCCGGCGGGCACGCCGCAAAGGTTTTGCAGATAGAGATCCCGGTTACTGGGAGGGCAGATTGGGGATATGGCTTGCGCGCCGCGGAAGCTATGAAGAGGCGATTGAGCAGTTAAAGCAATCGCTACAATCGCTGCCGGATGGAGCACTCGCACGACATTGGCTGATAACGGCGTACGCCGCACTCGGTCGTTATGAGGAAGCGATCAAAGAACTGCAGCGGTATGCGGTTGCAGCCCCGAATAACGCCGACACTTACTTCGGTCTCGGTTGGTGTTTTACTGAATCCGGCCAGTTTGAGCAAGCTGTTGGTGCATACCTGAGAACGATCGAACTGCGGCCCGACGATGTGTCCGCGCACTGCAATCTCGCCATCGCTTATCGCGAGCTTGGCCAGGTCGATGCAGAAATCGCCGAATACGAAAAGACCATAACGCTCGCCCCCGATCATCGCGAGGCGCTCATCAACCTTGCGATCGCGTATTCTTTGTCTGGTCGCCTGGAACGCGCGATCGAAACGTGGAAAGAAGTTATCAGGTGCAAGCCTGGCAGCATAGATGGTTACGGAAGTCTCCTGCTGGCGTATGAACGTGTCGGTCGTTATCAGGAGTCCCTGGAGGTTGCACAACAAATTGAGCGATTGTGCCCGAACGGGCGGGCGATGACCGATGTAGCGTCCGCCTTGAATAGGCTAGAGAGATTCGACGAAGCGCTTGAGAAAGCCCGGGACGCCATAAACGCCGACGGGACTTGGCTCGACTCCTATTTACACGCGGGATGGGCCCTCATGGGCCTAGAAGACTACGATGCGGCGATTAAGATGTACCGCCAGGCGATTGAACTGAAGCCAGACTGTATTCATGCTCTCGTGAACCTCGGGCACTGTTATCTGGAAATCGATCGAACCGACGCGGCCATCGCTCAGTTTGAAAGCGCGACAAAGTTGCTCCCGGAGTCTCTGGACGCCCATGATTCATTGGGCACGGCTTATTTCAAACACGGTGATCGCGAGAAGGCTATGGAAGAGCAATATATCCTGGAACGCCTTGATCCACGCTTCCGCGGTGAGTTCCATAAGCTGCTCGGGCACGAAAGCGCACAATCGAAGCTAAAAGACAATGGCGTGAATCGGACCACCAACGTCGGTGTAGATTAGGTCAGAATCCACAAGCGTGGCTTCCATTAAACATCGGCATGCATTGGGTATATCAGCGCGAAATGAAAACGGGTGACCCAAATCAACCGGACGTAGAACGTTGGACCACCGAGGAAACGATCATGGCACGTAGAACAATCCCCGAAGGTATCCTGTTCCTACGCGAACTGAAAGAGCAAGCACCGGCAGGTCAAAAAATGACCAGCAAGGAGAGGGCTTCGTTAGTTGCGACTGACAGGTTGCCGTACCTCGTTCGCGGCTGTGCGTGTACGTTGTAGGCTGGAATGCCGCCCACTCTTCCAAGCAGTCTCGGCTGAATGCGCACGCTGAAGTCGAAATCCGGACGAATTCCTCGCGAGGGCTCCATCGCTTTCGGTAAAAGTGAACGCCGATAATCCGGCGGTATGTGAGTTACGGCGTGAGTTCTAGCGAATAAAAGACACTTTAACTGGACTGATGTTTAACTGCGCCGCCCGGGTAGAGTTCGTGGGTGGGTTCGGCGAAGGATTTCGACCAAGCAAGGTTCGCTGTGCCGTCCTCCCCGGTCCAGTTGTAGCGGGGCGTTGTGCACTCAATCCAGCGATTGTGATCTGCATTTACCGGTGCGGATACATGCGCGAGCAGCGTGACCTTCCTCTGAATCCGTTCATTCGAGCATACGACAACTTTCTTGACTTGGCCTTTGGTTTGGAGCGGGGATGGAAGTGTGAGGGAAGGGGGTCAGTGTTTGAGGCCTCTTCCCTGCAAACTAACGATCTCGGCCATCGGCAGGACATCTGGGGCAAGTAAATAGCTCTTCTAGATCGCCATAAGATCCTAATCCTAAAGGAAACTAATTGGCATTAGGTGCCAATTCTTCTTCTGGCGTCCTGAAGGAATTCCCTGCCAACGACGATCTCTTCCGGTAATTCATAGCGGAGAAAGCATTTAATGGGAGATCCCGGCTGTTCTGATTTGGCACCAGAATTGCTTGATTAGGCCCCATTCGATCCGCCAATGAATCGAACGATCGCTCTCAAGAGCGGCAGATCAAGTTTGGGCGCGATCAATTGTTAGTTCGTGAGATCAACACAATGGGCCGGTAAAACGCGTCCATAGCAAGGGTTTCATGCCGGTTACAGAAAAAGGGAGCGGCGGTCTAACTCCGGAGCAGAGAAAACAAATCGCGGTGCGCCTATCCGCCGCGAACAAGGTGAAGACTTCCGGGAATGAGGTCGGTGATCTTCCCCAACTCCATCCCGACAAAGAGAATTGGCACGAGCCGTTTCCCTTGGGCGATATCCAGGAAGCGTATTTGGTCGGGCGGTCAGAAGGGCTTGAGCTAGGAAACGTAGCCTGCTACAGCTACGACGAATTGGATGTGCTGGATTGGGACCGGGAGCGTTTCGAAGCGGCGGTAAACAAAATGATCGCCAGGCATGCGATGCTGCGGTGCATTGTCATTCCGGAAGGCCGTCAGCAGAACCTGGAGACCGTGCCGTGGTACCAAATTCAGATTAATGACCTACGCAATTTGGGGGACGCCGAGAAATCATCTCGCTTGGAGTCCATTCGTGCCGATCTGTCGCATCGAATGTTTGCCCCGGACCAGTGGCCGCTGTTCCTGATCGCGGCAACTCTGGTAGATAAACACCGCACTCGCCTCCATGTCAACATGGACCTGCTCATCATCGATGGTGGCAGTTTTGAGATTCTCTTCCGCGAACTGACGTATCTCTACCAAAATCCAGATGCCGATCTGCCCGAGTTGGAAGTTACATTTCGAGACTACATGGTCGCTATGGGGTCGGTTCAGAAGACTGAGAAGTTTCGCGCCGCTCGAGACTATTGGCTGAATCGGATACCGGCGCTGCCGGCTTCACCGGAATTGCCGTTGGGAACAAACCTCTCCTCGATTTCCGAGCCCTTCTCCAAACGTCGCCTGATCCGCATGGACGCGCCGCTATGGCAAAAGCTGAAGCAGAAGGCCGCGCCGCACCACACGACACCGTCGAGTATCGTACTCGCTGCCTACGCCGAAGTACTCGCCATCTGGAGTAAGTCCCCGCGCTTTACCCTCAACCTCACGCTGTTCAACCGTCTTCCGCTGCACCCGCAGATCAACGATGTGATTGGTGACTTCACATCGGTGAACGCCCTCGAGGTGGATAATTCGGGCCCGGAATCTTTTTCCAGCCGCATCAAGCAGCGGCAGGAGCAGCTATGGCGGGACTTGGATCACCGCGAATTCAGTGGGGTTCAGGTGATTAGGGAATTGGCGCGCCATCACCGTTTCGGCCCGAAGGCCATCCTGCCGGTGGTGTTCACCAGTCTCCTAAACGTGGGGAAGCAGGACGACGACGAGAATTGGTCCAGCCGGCTGGGTGAATATGTCTTTGCCGCATTGCAGACGCCGCAGGTCTACCTGGACTGCGTGGTTTCCGAAGAAAGAGGTTCGCTCCTGGTTGGTTTGCTCGCGGTCGAGGAAGCTTTCCCCGACGGCTTAGTGAACGATCTGTTTGGGGCCTTCGAAACCCTGCTTCATGATTTGGCCACCGACGAAACCAGTTGGGATCGGACTCTGGCCGACAACGCGCGCAGACTGCTGCCCGCAAAACAGGCAGAAGCGCGTAAACAAGCCAACGCGACGGATGCCGAGTTGCCGGACGAACTACTGCATACGCCATTCCTCAAGCAGGTCGCCGAACATCCCGAACAGCTCGCGGTCTGCACACCTGTACGACGCCTGACTTATGGGCACACTTATCAACTCGCCTGCCGCGTGGAGCAAGAACTTCTGGACCGCGGCGTAAGGCCCAACCAGATGGTCGGCGTGTGGATGGCCAAGGGCTGGGAACAGGTTGTCGCCGTCCTCGGGATTCATTTTGCCGGGGGCGCATATCTTCCGATTGATCCGGAACTCCCCGCCGAACGGCAGCGTTATTTGATGGAGAACGGCGGCGTAAAGATCGTTCTGACGCAATCGGATTTACTCGCTGGTATCAGTAAGCCGGAAGGTGTTGACGTGCTGGCCGTGGATACGATGGACCCGCTGTCGTCCGTCCCGCCCACCGCGCGGCGACGGCAGAAGCCCCAAGATCTTGCGTACATCATTTATACGTCGGGCTCGACCGGTTTGCCGAAGGGCGTAATGATCGACCATCGCGGGGCTATGAACACTGTGTTGGACGTCAACCGGCGCTTCGGGATTGGGCCCAACGACAGGGTTCTTGCCCTCTCCCGCTTGAACTTCGACTTATCGGTCTACGACGTTTTCGGTTTGCTATCCGCGGGCGGAGCTATCGTGATGCCCTCCCCGGAAATGGCTCAGGACCCGTCGCATTGGGCCGACTTGATTGCCACGGAAAAAGTGACCGTCTGGAACACGGTTCCTGCTTTGATGCAGCTGCTGACGGAAGAAGCGACGCGCTGCCGGACAAAAGTTGGGATTACGCCTTGTGATGATGAGCGGCGATTGGATTCCGGTGAACCTGCCGGGGCAGATCCAACGCATCCTGCCCGAAGCGCAGATCATCAGCATGGGCGGCGCGACCGAGGCGTCCATCTGGTCGATCATTTATCCCATCGAAAAAGTGGACCCGAACTGGAAGAGCGTTCCTTACGGAAAGCCGATGGCGAACCAAACTTTCCACGTCCTGAATCACGCGCTGGCACCGTGCCCGGTATGGGTGCCGGGCAATCTGTACATCGGCGGGATCGGCGTCGCCAAGGGTTACTGCGGCGATGAGAAGAAAACTAACGCGAGTTTCATCACTCATCCGGTGACGGGTGAACGCATTTACCGAACGGGCGATCTGGGCCGTTATTTGCCGGATGGAAACATCGAGTTTTTAGGGCGCGAAGACTTCCAGGTCAAGATTCAAGGCTACCGGATCGAGTTGGGAGAAATCGAGACGCGTCTGCAAGAGTGTCCCGGCGTTGACAATTGCGCCGTCACGGTTCGCGAAGATAGTCCCGGCGAGCGGCGCTTAGTTGCCTACGCGGTACCCCAGGAAAATGTGCAGTTGGACGTATCGGCCATCCGCGAACAGTTGCGGACGAAGCTGGCGCAGTACATGGTTCCCGCAGTCTTCGTCGTGCTCGACCGGTTCCCGTTGACGGCGAATGGCAAGGTGGATCGGAAGGCGCTGCCAGCTCCAGCTCGTCCGAAGTTGGAACGCGGCTCAGCCAAGAGTTCTTCGGGAGACATGTTGGAGATGCAGTTGACGCAGCTGTGGGAAAAGGTTCTCAACCTGCGTCCCGTGGGACCGGCCGATAGCTTCTTCGACCTCGGCGGAACCTCTATGATGGCCGTCCGTCTTTTCTCGGAATTGAGAAAGCGTTTTAGCAAGAGCCTTTCACTGGCGACGCTGTTTCAAGCGCCGACCGTTGAAAAAATTGCAGAGCTTTTGCGCGACAGCGGCTACTCTTCCTCCTGGGCGTCGCTGGTGCCGATTCAACCCGGAGGCCACAAGCCCCCGTTCTACTGCGTGCATGGCGCCGGCGGTAACGTCCTCATGTTCCGCGAACTGGCGGAGCGCATGGCTCCCAACTTCCCGTTCTACGGACTGCAAGCGCAGGGGCTCGATGGCAGCAAGCAGTATCTGAAGACCGTCGAGGAAATGGCCGCCGCCTATTTGAAAGAGATTAAGCAATTCCAGCCCGAGGGCCCGTATTATGTGGGCGGCTTCTGCTTGGGCGGCCAAGTGGCTTTCGAGATCGCCAAGCTTCTGGAGAAGGAAGGCGAGAGGGTGGCGCTGCTCGCGATCATCGATACGTATAACTTTCAGGGCGAGCGTTTGGACCTGTCGTTCACCGAACGCCTTTCCTCGATGCGGCAGCAAGTCTCGTTTCACTTCGTGAATCTGATAAAGCTGGGAATCACAGAACAGGCTCGCTATCTGTTCCGGAAAGCCAAGGGCTTCTATATTCGTGAATCGGAGAGACTAAAGGTTCGGATCTCCACCTTCCTTGGAGTGGGCGCCTACGGACGCGACGGCGCGGACGTTGATTTGGAGAGCCTGAACGAAGACGCGCATTTCGCCTACATCGCGACCCCCTACGATGGCAACACCATCGTATTCAAAGCGAAGAAAAATTACTCGTTCCTGCACGATCCCATGCTCGGCTGGAGCGACGTGCTGACTGGTCCGCTGGAGTTCATCGAATTGCCGTCCAATCCAGGAGGCCTGTTCATGGAGCCCTATGTGCAGGTCCTGGCCCAACGGCTGAAGGAAAAGATCGACGAGGCCTCAGCATTAAGCGAGTTCGACGCTCCTGCGCAGGAAGTGGCGCAGGAAGTCCGGGAGTCATCGCTCAGCGAGTAAGGCCGGCTCCCAGTCTTGGTCCAAAGCGTCCGCGAGGCTTATCCGGATAGAACCAGATGTAGAACTAAGAGCCATGAGCTAGTACGTTCGTCTCATTGATGCTTGCAGGCATTCAGTAATAGTAAGGGAGGCGATTCGGTAGCCGCTAAAGGCGAATTGCATCTGTTTGCTCGCGGTTTGCACGGCGGCCAAAGCAGCAGAGTGAGGGATGAGGGAGACGATGGCGATAAAGAGAGGTCAGGTCGAATCCGAGAGTGCCAGTGAAGTGTTGTCGCGCGCGAATGGGAACGGCGCAAAGCCGTCGGATTCGCGAACGCTGGCGTACTGGAAACGCGAGATGGAGGGCGCTTCCTTAAGGCTGGAACTTCCCACCGACAAGCCGCGCCCCGTTGTCCAGACCCTGCGCGGCGCAATGGAGAGTTTTGAACTGCCCAAGGATCGGCTCGAGTCGTTAAAGCGGCTCAGCGAAAAAGAGCAATCTACCCTTTTCACGACGCTCGCGGCTGGTTTCATGGCCTTGATACACCGTTATGCGGGTCAGGATGACATTCTGACAGGTACGCGTGTTTCCGGCAACACGGTGGCCTTACGCGCCCAATTCAACGAGGGCATCAGCTTCCGGACGCTGTTGCAACAAATGCGCGAAAGGGTCGCCGACGCGCACGCCCATCAGGATCTTCCATTCGATCAGCTCGTGGCCGCCTTGGCCGCGGACCAGGATGCGAGCGCCGCTCCCGTGATTCAAGTGATGTTTTTATTCAATGACGAAGGGGGACTGCAGGAGACCGAGAACTCCGGGCTTGATGTGACGTTCTCGGTCACCGAGACGCAAGACGGCCTAGCCGGATCGATCCTATATAGTGCCGACCTGTTCGAAGCAGACACGATTCGACGCCTATGGGACAGCTGGACCGCCCTGCTCGACGGTGCGGTCCGCGATTCTGAAATGACGGTCGCCGCGCTCCCCATACTTTCGCCGCAGGAACGTCAGCGCATCGTGACGGAGTGGAACAACTCGATCCTCGACTTCCCGGTCACTACCTGTATCCAGGAGCTCTTCGAAGAACAGGCGCGAAAAACGCCGGACGCAGTAGCGCTTGTTTTCGAAGGGACCTCGCTGAGTTACGACGAGTTGAATCGCCAGGCAAACCGGCTAGCGCATCATCTCCAGACGCTCGGTGTAAGGCCCGACTCCTTGGTCGCGATCTGCGTGGAGCGAAGCCTCGAGATGGTCGTGTCGCTGCTGGGCATCTTGAAGGCAGGCGGTGCATACGTGCCGCTTGACCCGGCCTATCCAGCGGAACGTCTCAGCTACATGCTCCAGGACAGCGCCCCGGCCGCGGTGCTGACCCAGACCCCTCTGAAGGGGCTGCTAAGCGAAGTGAGTGAGGCTGTTCCCATTGTCGATCTGACAGACGCCGAGGCAGCGTGGAAAAATGAGCCGGATACGAATCTCGACAAGGCCGCCATCGGACTCACTCCAGAACATCTGGCCTATGTGATTTATACCTCGGGTTCGACCGGCCAGCCCAAGGGCGTGTGCATCGAACATCGCAACATCGTTAATTACGTCCTGGGTGTTGCGGAACGCTTGCGGTTGAAGCCGGGGATGAATGCGGCGACCGTTTCCACGATCGCGGCCGACCTGGGCAATACCGTGGTTTTCCCGGCCTTGCTGACCGGAGGCTGCTTGCACGTCATTTCCCAGGCGCGAGCCGAGAACCAGGCCATGTTGTCGGATTACTTTGTGCGCGAGCACATTGACGTTCTCAAGATCGTTCCCTCGCATCTGGCCGCTCTGCAAACCGGCCGAAATCCGGAGCGCGCCATGCCGGCCGCCCGTCTGGTACTCGGTGGAGAGGCCTCGCGGCTGGAGTGGGTGGAGAGCTTGCGCAGATTGGCGCCTAACTGTGATGTTTACAATCACTACGGTCCCACAGAGACTACCGTCGGCGTCCTGACTTATGCGACTGGATCCAAGCTACCTAATACCGTGTCCGGTACGCTGCCTTTGGGTCGTCCCCTGCCGAATACTCGCATCTACATTCTCGATCCGCAAGGGCAGCCCACGCCCATCGGCGTTCCTGGCGAGTTATGCGTCGGTGGCCGCGGCGTCGCGCGTGGATATCTCCATCGCCCCGATCTGACCAAAGAGCGATTCGTGGCCGACCCCTTCAGCCCGGAGCCGAATGCGCGCTTGTATCACACCGGCGATCGTGCGCGATATCTCGCCGACGGCAATATCGAATTTCTCGGCCGCATCGATCAACAGGTCAAAATCCACGGCTACCGCATCGAGCCCGGCGAGATCGAAGCTGTATTACGTGAGCAGCCCGGCGTCCGCGATGCGGTCGTGCTGGCGCGTGAAGATGAGCCGGGCGATAAGCAATTAGTCGCCTACGTCGTGCCGGAGCGCGCAGAACAAACGTTGTGGGACAGCAAGTCGCTGCACGTGCTGCCGGACGGCTCCGTGGTGGCGCATCTCAACAAGAACGAAACAGAGTACATTTACCAGGAAATCTTCGTTCTGCAGGCCTACATCCGCCACGGTATCACCATTCGCGACGGCGATTGCATTCTCGACGCGGGTTCCAACATCGGCATGTTCACGGTGTTCGCCAATCGTCTGGCTCGCGATCTGCGCATGGTCTGCTTCGAGCCTAACCTGCCGGTTTACGAGTGCGCCAAGGCCAACGCCACCGCTTATGGCACGAACGTGATCGTTCTGCCAGTAGGTCTCTCGAAGACCGAGACCACGGCGGAGATGACCTTCTTTGAAGGCTTCTCACTGCTCTCGGGATTCTATGCCGATGAGGCTGTGGAGCGCGAGGTGGTGAAGAACTACGCGCTCAACCAGACCGCCTCCGAATCTGACGAGAAAATGGCCGCGGAGATTGGTGGGTTACTCGAAGACCGCTTCCGCGCGAAAACTGTAAAAGCCAAGCTGCGAACGCTATCCAATGTGATTGCGGAGCAGGGGATCGATCGGATCGACCTACTCAAAGTCAACGTCGAGAAGAGCGAACTGGACGTCCTGCAAGGCATCGGCGAGGCCGATTGGGCCAAGATCCGGCAGTTGGTGATCGAAGTCGATCAGCAACAAAGCGTGGAGCCAATTGTCACGCTGCTGGAGAAACATGGCTACGAAACACTGGTCGAGCAGGACCCGCTTCTGCGCCGCACCGACCTGTGTTACGTGTATGCGATTCGTCCCTCGGCGGTCGGGCGCCTGATCCGCGAGCAGGGTCCTGAGGATCACGTGCGTTCTCTGCCGTCCGCGCTTGGAAGAGTCATTGCGCCGGTACTGCTTCGCAAGAGCTTGAGTGCGCGGCTCCCGCACTATATGGTTCCCGCGGCTTTCGTATTGATGGAAAAGCTGCCCCTGACGCCCAACGGCAAACTCGATCGCAAAGCGCTCCCCGCGCCTTCCGGCAGCGCCATTGCCGCGACTCAGAAATTCGAAGCTCCTCGCACGCAGACTCAGAAAACGCTCGCGGCGATCTGGAGCGACGTGCTCAAGACCGAACGCATCGGCATGCACGACGACTTTTTCGAGTTGGGTGGCCACTCTCTCACCGCGATTCGAGCGGTAGCGCAGATCCGCGACGCGTTTGAGATCGATTTGCCGACCCAGACCCTATTTACGCACTCCACGATCGCGGCCTTAGCTGAACTAGTGGACAAAACCGAATCCAAGCGATCTGCCGTTTCAACCAAGCTGCCGCAGGTGCAGGCCGATCCGGCGAACCGCTATGAGCGCTTCCCACTGAACCACATCCAGCAAGCCTATCTGATCGGGCGCTCGGATGTTATCGAACTCGGCAACATCCCTTGCCGGCCCTACAACGAATTTGAGGCCCTGGATTGGGACCAGGAGCGCTTCGAAACCGCTCTCGACAAATTGATCCAGCGGCATGAGATGCTGCGCTCGATCGTCTTCGCGGATGGCGACCAGCAGATCCTCGCGGAAGTCCCGAATTATAAGGTTCAAACCCTCGACATGCGGAGGCTGCCGCAAGCCGAGGCCACGGCCAAGCTCGAAGCCATCCGCGAGGAAATGATCTGCACCGTTCCGCCCACGGATGAATGGCCGCTGTTTGAAATCCGGGCGTCGCGTCTGGACGACCGGCATACGCGGTTGCACATCAAGATCGACCTCTTGATAGCCGACGGCCGGAGTTTCGAAATCTTTTTCACAGAATTAGCCCAGCTTTATCACAACCCCGAGTTGGTGCTGCCTCCGCTCGATCTTTCTTTCCGCGATTATCTGACGGCCCTCAATTCAACCGAACAGAGCTCCGCCTACAAGGAAGCCGAGAAGTATTGGATGGACCGCGTATCCACCTTGCCTTCGGCGCCCGATGTTCCTCTGGCCAAGAATCCCGCCGCTGTCGAGAAGCCCGTTTTCAAACGGCGATCGGCGCGCATGGACGCCGCCACGTGGCGGAATCTGCGCGAGAAGGGAACCCGGTTCCACGCGACACCTTCTGGAATCCTTTTGGCCGCCTACGCCGAAGTCTTATCCATCTGGAGCAAGTGCCCCCGCTTCTGCGTCAACCTGGCTCTGTTCAACCGACTGCCGCTACATCCGCAGTCCAACGACATCATCGGCGACTTCACCTCGGTCAATCTGCTGGAGATCGACAACTCCACCGGGGAGAGCTTCGTCCAGCGCGCGCAGCGTCAACAAGAGCAGCTTTGGAATGATCTGGACCATCGTCTGTTCAGCGGCATTCACGTGATGCGGGAGCTGCGCCGGCTGCAGAGCGTCGGGCCCAAGGCGATCATGCCGTTCGTCTTCACTAGCCTTCTAAATTTAGACGACCAGGGCGACGGAACCACCTGGCTCTCCCGCCTCGGCGAACCGGGTTTTGCTCACACGCAGACACCGCAGGTCTATCTTGACTTTATCGTTCAGGAAGACAAAGGTTCGCTGGTTCTCAACTGGGATGCGGTGGATGAGCTGTTCCCGCAAGGCATGCTGGACGACATGTTCCAAAGTTTCCAGCGCTTGCTTCGTGAGCTGGCCAGCGAAGATACTTCCTGGAACCATAACCTTGGCGAGAACACTCGTCAGCTATTGCCTGCGGAGCAGATGGAAATTCGCAAGCGGGTCAACACCACCCAAGCTCCGATCTCCAGCGAACTGCTGCATAACGGATTTGTTCAGCAAGTCGCCGCGCGCCCGGAAGCGATGGCTGTCATCACGCCTTCCAAGCGTCTGACTTACGCCGAGACCTACGGGCTCGCCTGCCGGGTCGAACAGGAACTGCTGGCTCGCGGCGTCGAGCCCAACCAGGTTGTCGGCGTATTGATGGACAAGGGATGGGAGCAGATTGTTGCCGTTCTCGGAATCCAATTTGCCGGTGGCGCATACCTTCCGATTGATTCGGAACTGCCGCCGGAACGCCAGCGCTACCTGGTCGAAAATGCCGGCGTGAAGCTGGTTTTGACACAGTCGTATCTTCAAGGTGGAATGCAGGCGCCGGAAGGCGTCGAGTTTCTCACGGTCGATGCGATGCAGCCTCTGGAGCCCGTGGAGACCACCCCCCGCCTCCGGCAAAAGCCGGAGGATCTCGCCTACATCATCTACACTTCAGGCTCGACCGGATCGCCCAAGGGCGTGATGATCGATCATCGCGGCGCGATGAACACCGTGCTCGACGTCAATGCGCGTTTTGGAGTTGAGCCGTCTGATCGCGTTCTCGGCCTTTCCCGATTGAATTTCGATTTGTCAGTCTATGACATTTTCGGAATGTTGTCCGCCGGCGGCGCAGTCGTACTGCCCGCTGCCGATTTAACTCAGGACCCCGAGCACTGGGCCGAACTGCTTGCGGCGGAAAAGGTGACCGTCTGGAACACCGTCCCTGCCTTGATGCAATTGATGGCGGAAGAAGCAGACCACCGTGGTTCGATCAGCCAGAGCTTGCGGGTTGTAATGATGAGCGGCGACTGGATTCCCGTGAACCTGCCCGCCCACATCCGGCGAATTTTGCCCGAGGCCACCATCATCAGCATGGGCGGTGCAACCGAGGCATCGATCTGGTCGATCATTTATCCTATTGAAAACGTAGATGCGTCCTGGACGAGCGTTCCTTATGGCAAACCCATGGTGAACCAAACATTCCAGGTGTTGAACCAGGTATTCGCTCCTTGTCCGGTATGGGTGCCGGGTCAGCTTTACATCGGAGGAATCGGTGTAGCCAAAGGATACTTCGGCGATGAGAACAAGACCAAGTCCAGTTTCATAACCCATCCGGTAAGCGGAGAGAAACTCTACCGGACTGGTGACTTGGGCCGCTACCTGCCCGACGGAAACATCGAGTTTCTGGGCCGCGAAGATCTGCAGGTGAAGATTCGTGGCTTCCGCATTGAGCTGGGAGAGATTGAAGCCCGGCTGAGCGGGTGCGCCGGCGTGCGAGAGGCTTCCGTGATTGTTCGCGAGGAGCCGGATGGCGGCAAACGGCTGGTTGCCTACTACACGGCGAAGGAGACCAGCCAAGCCAGCCCTGAGCAGCTTCGAACGGATCTTGCAACGCACCTGCCGGAGTACATGATTCCGGCCGCGTTCGTGCGGCTGGAGAAACTGCCGCTCACGCCCAACGGAAAGCTCGACCGGAAGGCTCTTCCGGCGCCAAACGCCAGCGATGGCGCGACCGTGCGCCAATTTTTGGCTCCACGCACGCAGACCGAACGGGCCTTGGCTGCCATCTGGAGCGAAGTATTGAAGGTGGAGCGAATCGGCGTCCACGACAATTTCTTCGACCTCGGCGGCCATTCCATGACGGCGATCCGAGTCGTCTTGCGCGTGCGCGATCTTTACAAGAAGCCGCTCTCGATCGAGAGACTATTCCAGGCTCCGACGATTGCCGCTTTGGGTCAGGTTCTCCAAGTAGACGAGCCGAGTGCGGCGAGTTCCATCCAACCCAGGGCCGAACGGGCCGCCGCCGCTCCGCTCTCCTTCCTGCAGGAACAGCAGTGGTTCCTGAACCAGCTTGCGCCCGATAGCCCCGCTTACAACGTTGTCGACGTGATCGAACTCGGCGGCACCTACAACCGGGAAGCGCTTCGCGGAGCGCTCCAGGAACTGGCACGCCGGCACGAAATCCTGCGAACCACCTTCTCCTACAGCAACGGGCAACCGGTGCAGATTGTGATGCCAGGCGTTGAGGTGCCTCTCAAGGAAGTGGATTTGAGCGGTTTGGCCGGAGCGGAACGGGAACGCGAGTGGACTCGGGTGATCCATGAACAGGGACGCACTATTTTCGATTTCTCGCACGCTCCGCAGTTCGGCGGGACCCTGGTTCGGTGGTCTTCCACGGAACAAAAACTCGTGGTGTCCATTCACCACATCATCGCCGACGAATGGTCGATGGAATTGATTCAGCAAGAGGTAACCCAGTTGTATCGGGCATTTTCGCAGGGGCTCCCTTCGCCTCTCGCGGAATTGCCCATCCAGTATGCGGACTTCGCCTATTGGCAACGGGAGTCGCTGCAAGGCGAAATTCTGGACCACCAGTTGGCCTATTGGAAAGAAGAACTGGCGGGAGCGCCGCAGGTTCTGGAACTGGCTACCGATAAGCCGCGTCCGGCTGTCCAAAGTTTTCGCGGAGCGACGGAGGCCTTTCAGTTGCCGCCGGAATTAGTGGAGCCGCTGAAGTCCCTGGGACGCCAGGAACAGGCGACGCTGTTCATGGTGTTGCAGGCCAGCTTTGTGGCATTCTTGCATCGCTACACGGGGCAGGAAGACATTCTGGTAGGAACTCCGGTCTCCCGCCGCACACACGCGGAAACGGAGAAGCTGATCGGGTATTTTTTGAACACCCTTGTCTTGCGCGCCCAGTTCACCGAAGGTCTCAGCTTCCGTGAACTGCTGCAACAGGTGCGGAAGCGTGCTCTCGGCGCTCACGCTCACGCCGATCTTCCTTTCAATCATCTGGTCACCGAATTGGCGGCGCAGCGGAACTCCAGCAGGACGCCGCTGTTTCAGGCCATGTTCATCCTGCACGATCCGGATGGGGTAACGCAGTCATCGAAGAGCTCCGGCGATCACGAACTGGAAACTGGTACCTCGAAATTCGATCTGACGCTGGCTATGTCCGAGGGCGCAGACAGCCTGCAAGGAATGATCGAATACAGTACGGATTTGTTCGAGCCCGAAATTATTCGGCGCATGTGCAAACATTTTGGAACGCTTGTGGAAGCGATCGCGCAGGATGCGGACCGGAGTATATCCACGCTGCCGATGCTTATGGAGGAGGAACGCCGGCAACTCCGCGAATGGAACGACACCGAGGCGCCGTATCCGGCCGATGTATGTCTGCATGAATTGTTCGAGCGGCAGGCGGAGCGGACGCCGCACGCCGTGGCGGTGGAGTTCGAGGGAACGCGCTTGACGTACGCGGAACTGAACTCACGAGCTAACCAGCTTGCCAGATATCTGCGGGAAGCCGGCGTGGGTCCGGACACGCTCGTGGGCGTGTTTATGGAGCGATCGCTGGAGATGGTGATTGCGCTCTACGGAGTGCTCAAGGCCGGGGGCGCCTACGTGCCTCTGGATCCTTCCTTCCCACAAAGTCGTCTCTCGTACATGGTGGAAGACAGCCGGATGCGCGTGCTCGTGACGCACCACGGCCTGGCGGAGGACCTACCGATCCAGCCGGAGGTTATTGTTCATCTGGATTCAGACGAGAGTAAGATCGCCCGGTGCAGTGCCGATCGGCTGGAAGGGGCTGGCGCCGGGCCAGGGAATCGCGCCTATGTGCTCTACACATCCGGCTCGACAGGCAAGCCGAAGGGTGTCGAGATCCCTCAATCGGCAATCGTAAATTTCCTGATGTCCATGCAGCGGGAGCCTGGTTTCAAACCGGAGGATATCCTGCTGGCGGTGACAACTCTTTCTTTCGATATCGCCGGCCTGGAACTCCACCTGCCTCTGATGACCGGAGGAAGGGTCGTGATCGCGAGCCGCGAGGATGCCGTGGACCCTGCGCGGCTCATGCAGCGCATGGAACAAACGGGATGTACGGTGATGCAGGCAACGCCGGCGACCTGGCGTAGTTTGATCGACGCCGGTTGGACGGGTTCGAGCCGTCTGAAAGTTCTTTGCGGGGGCGAGGCCATGCTCCCCGACCTGGCAAAACAGCTCCTGCCGCGTTGCGCGGAACTGTGGAACATGTATGGCCCGACGGAGACCACGGTGTGGTCGACGATTCATCGGGTGACATCAGCCGAAGCGCCCATCTCAATTGGGCATCCCATCGCGAATACGCAAGTTTATGTGCTGGACGCGCACGGCAACCTCGTGCCGCCTGGAAATGTCGGCGAATTGTATATCGGCGGCGACGGTTTGGCGCGAGGTTATTTGTCTCGCGATGAGTTAACACAGCAGCGTTTCGTTTCCAGTGCGTTTGCTCCGCAAGCAAGGTTGTATCGCACGGGCGATTTGGCCCGCTGGCGTCAGGATGGAACGTTGGAGTGCCTGGGCAGAGCGGACAACCAGGTTAAACTGCGTGGGTTCCGCATCGAACTGGGCGAAATCGAAGCCGTGCTGGCGCGGCATCCTGAGGTGAAGGAATGCGTGGTTACTGCGCGGGAAGATACGCCTGGCG
The DNA here is from genome assembly GCA_963699945.1 of Terriglobia bacterium. GTDB lineage: Bacteria > Acidobacteriota > Terriglobia > Bryobacterales > Bryobacteraceae > Palsa-187. Next base: position 369,888 of record CAVOVW010000013.1, on the reverse strand, counting down.
AAAAGATGCTGGTCGGGTATATTATTCCGACCGCGAGCGCGGTACCGGAGATCAGCGATCTTCGCAACCAGCTGAAAATAGACTTACCGGACTACATGATTCCTTCCGCCTTCGTCATGGTGGAAGCGTTTCCGCTGACGCCCAATGGGAAGATCGATCGGAAATCGCTGCCGGCTCCGATCGAACGCATCGGCCCCAGCAGTCAGGGATTTGTCGGCCCGCGCGTTGAGACCGAGCGGTTGCTTGCCCAGATTTGGATGGACGCCTTCCATCTGAAGCAGGTGAGTGTCTACGACAACTTCTTCGACCTGGGAGGCCATTCTCTCTTGGCGGTTCGCGTCGTCAAAGACATTGCCGCGGCCACTAAAATTCACATACCACTGAGCACGCTGCTGGAAGCCCCGACGATTGCCGATCTGTCGGAAATCTTGAGCTTCGTGATGATGGACATGGAAGCGACAGCATGAGCGCTGCATAAGGGAGTTTCGAAATGGACCAACGTAAGCCGGACATTTCGGTTGTGATCAGCACGCGGAATCGTGCGGATTCTCTGGCGATTACGTTGGAGAGTCTGGCTTCGGCTAACCGTGAGGGAGTCCGCGTCGAGGTAATCGTGGCGGATAATGCGAGCCAGGATCACACGAAGCGCGTGGCCGAATCGTTTGGGCATCGAATTCCTGTGCGGTATTGCTATGTGTCCACTGTGGGGGTGTACGGAAAGAGTTACGGGTTAAACCATGCTCTGGATTGCGGAAATATCGGTGAGTTAATCGCCGTCCTGGATGACGACGTTACTGTCGATCCCAACTGGTTGCAGGCAGTCATGGCCATCAGCAGGCGTTGGCCCGACAAGGACAATTTCACCGGCGACACGTACACGATTTGGCCTGACGGCGAGGTGCCCAGTTGGGCCAAGGATCCGCGATTGAGCTGCTGGATCTTTTCGAGCTATCGGGTTACGGAATCCGATTTACCACAGCCGTCCGGGATGTGGTGGAGTGGCAACCATTGGTGGTTCCGCTCCCGGGTCGTGGCGGACGGAAGGCGGTTTAAGGATCTCTGGTTAACCGAACCTGATTTTCAGTCAGATTTGGAGGAGCTCGGGTATGGAGGCATTGCAAGCTCGGAGGCAGTGGTCGGCCACCGGGTGCAGCGTGCTCTTCTTCAAAAGGATTTCGTGCTCAAGAGGGCTAGGAATACCGGGGCCGGAGCCGCGTTTGTGCGCCTCCAGCCCTACAGGAAGACCATAAAGCCGGCGCGTTTGCTGTCGGCGCACCCGTGGGTGGGCCGGATGTATATCCTGGCGAATTACACCCGCTGGCGAGCAAAATATTTCCTTTCGTACTGTTATCCTTCCGACCGAGGCAGATTTCCGCGCAAAGTGGATGCGACCCACCATCATGACAATGTATCTGGAAATGTTTCGGGCGGCGAATCGTCTAGCCGATTACCGATTGCGAAAGTGGGCTCGTTCGCAGCCGATGCCGCAAAACGCGCGCTGACAGAAACGATCGGGCCAGAGCTGCCGCGTTTAGACGGGTCCAGCCGTGCCAAGATGTTTCCGTATGCTCCCCACGTGATGAGCGTGTCCCGTGCGGTACCCTTCCACCCAGCCACTACCGATGTTAATCCCCACCACTCTTCCTTGGTGATCGATGAGAGGCGCGCCGCTGATCGCAGGGGGACAGACGCAGCTTTCTCATATCTAAAAATGAGAGTTCGCTCAGTTTGCTCTACGACAACCGCCGCAATCGTCCGGCCTGCTGAGCCCTGAGATGATCTCGCAGCCAACCAGATTGGATCGCCAACATCTGGGGGGCGGTCAGCAAGCCTTCCGTAGGAGATCCTGGCGGCGGGATCTGCTCGGAAAGCGGCAATATCATGCTGAGAATAAGGTTCTTCTTCGCCTACACGTGCATGCGGTAGAACGAGCATGGGTCCGGCGGTACCGAGCCGCGACAACATCCATTTGGCTTCATACGGGTCATAGAGTCTAGTCTCGTTGATGACATGTGGCAATTCTTCGCCGGTGTACCGGAAATTGCTTGGGGAGCAGTCGATGCTTTCCTTCTTAAGGATTTCATCTAACAGGTGTAAGGCTGTCAAAACGAGCCGCTCTCCGGATTCCAATTCAACAGCAAATCCATATGTTCCGAAGAAAGACTCACGTCCTGACCGAAACTCAGGGCGGACAACAAAACGCTCCGGGACTTCCGGGCTGCGGATGACCGGTTGAGCAACAGTGAGCCATGGAACGCAGTCCTGATACGAATATTGGCCTTCGATTACTCTAAACGAATGTGGAGACGAGTCAGGTTGCGAGCCGATTGTTTCCGGTCTGGGATGTTGCATCTGACCGGCCTTGAATAACTCATAGCAAGACTCGCAGAAGTCGCTATCAGGACCAGCGGGACACGTCAAACATTCGAACCTCCGTCCGATGATCGGACGCGCGTCACATGCATTACAGCGGTGCCAGACGTGAAACAAGGTTGACGTCTCAAGACACATCGCTGTTTTAGCTCACTTCCCGATCCGCTCATCGGCCGTCGTGTTTCGACGCGCGTCGAACACCTCGGCGCTGAGTGTGTCCACCAGTTCCAGATACTCAGCTTTCTTATGGCTCCAGCTGTTGCGATCGGCGTACTCGAGGCCGTTTGCTCTTAGCGTTTCGCGTAGCTCTTGATTTTCCATCACTGCGAGTATGGCCTCTGCCATCGCCTTACTGTCGCCCGAGGCAAAAAATTGAACATCGGTGTCCTTAAAATAGTAACTATCGATCTTCGTGCGGGACACGACCGTGGGAGTTCCCTGCGACATGAACTCCATGATTTTCGTGCTGTAAGCTTCGTTTCCGAACGAATCTGCGCGCTTCGGCACAACGCCCAAGTCCGCGTTTGCGATCACTTCCGGGATGCTGTCGAGCGGCAAGCCTCCACAAAACTTCACTCTTCCGTCAAGACCCAGACGCTTCGCCTGCTCGGCCAAACGCTCGTGCATACCGGCCCCGCCGCCTCCGCCATAAAGATGCAATTCCGCGTGGGGCGCCCGGTCCTTAATATGCCCCAATGCTTCGATCGCGATATCCAGCCCCTGGTGCCATTGCCAGGCGCCGGGAAAGACCATCACAAATCTCCCATCGTCTCTGGTGCGGGCGCGCCGATAAAAAATGGCGGGATCGACATGATTTATACAAACGGAGCACTTGTCTTTTTCGACGGAACGGGCGATCAGTTTATCCCGCCAGAGATGGTTTGAAACGATGACGTGATCCGAATACGCGATGGATCGCCTTTCGACCCATTTCAGAAACTTCACGAACAGGCTCTCCCGGCTTGTCTCGAACTTGCTGACATACATTTCAGGCATGATGTCGTGAATATCGAGAATGATCTTTGCCCCCGTCAGCCTGGGATACCACGCGGCAAACACCAGGAAGTCCGGCGGGTTATGGACGTGAATGACATCGTAGCGATGACGCCTGTGGAGCCGGATAAGCTCGAAAGAAGAGACAACCAGAAAACGAACCATCCGCCACGCGTATGTCAACTTCGACCTCTCGTGGGAAGCGCGTTGTTGCACCCGGTAAACGGTGACCCCGGCCACTTCCTCGACCCCCGTAGGCTTCCTACCTCCGACATACGCGATTGCGTCGACATGGTCGCCGCGCTTCACCAGCGTCTCCGCATAGCGCCGCACACGGTTGTCGGTTTCGTAACCGGTATAAGCCAGCATGCAAACCTTTTTCCGCGTATTTCGCTCCGCTACGGGAACATGGGCGCGATCGACTCTCATGGCTCTCCTGAGCCTAACAGACCGATCCGGACGTTGCGTGAAAGGAATCCGGCTGTACATAGCGCAAAAAACCATCCGAGAGGCTTCAGGATTGTAGACCGCGTTCTTTGAGCCGTCGCCAGCTGCAAAAAAGAGGCGATCAAATTTACTCCTGGCATTAATTTAGCGTTGACGCTCCGAACGAGACTGCGAAACATAATACATCCTGATCGGGCCGCTTTTAACGCTGAATTGGAGTATTCGTAGCGGCCGGCTAACGTTTCATCACGCTTCGCCCTTATCCTACCAGAAGTTCCCGTTGTGCTCCGCAAAAATTCAATGGGCAATCATGCAGCCTCCCTTTTTCAGGCTGTGCTCCGCAAAAAACATTTGTGCGGCTCTGTACACTTTAGTGGCGAACTGAGCCAAACGAAAAACAATCAGTTAGACTCAACAGAACCCAACTAGATCGGCATCCAGCCGGTTCGATTCCCGTTGGCGCTACGATACTTTCAATCACTTAGAGCGAACGCGCCCAAACGCGCACACACATTTTCGCTTCCAACATTTTCATCATTCAGCAAGATTGACTCTCGTGATTCGGTCCTCAAGACGCCTGACTTGATTTGTCACAACCTGCGGGCGGCACTCTCCTCATCTAGCGCCTGCCGCAGGGATTTTTAGAACGGATCACTGGCCCGACGCCTCAGGGCTTGCGATCCATCGTACGCTTAGCCGCTCTCACTCTCGCTATCCTTACATGTTACGGGCGGCATGACGCCAACAACAGTTAAGCAGCCACGCATTTTGAACACGCGCAAGTTAGTGGGTTCTCGGCTCTCGCTGAAACATCGTCTGCACCGTCTCTGGCAAAAGCCACCCGAAGTTCAATCGCGACTTGTGGCCTGAACGGCTGCGCCGAGGTCACGTTGCGCGAGGCCAGACGTTGAGGCGTACTGCGACGATTTCTTAAATAGCAGTGCTACAACGTTGCGGACATACTGCTCATCTGGAATTTGATCTGTTGCGTCAGGCGGGTAGGGAACCACGGTTTTAAAGTATTCGCTGAAATCACGAAAAACCTCGAGCCGGGCATCCGGGGCTAGCTCATCCCGGCGCATTATGGCCTCCAACGCGACACTCGCGAGCGCTGGCCCAACCTTCTGGCGTAGCCGAGCCGTCACATGGCGATATGCGGCTAGCGAATTGAATTTGTCGTCCTGCAAATGGTCTAACCCAGGCTTGTTCATGGGAGCGATTCGGATGACAGCCGTGCGGGCTGCCAGATCGCCCAATCGCTGGCCACGAGAACTGAAAAAACACGAGGTTGCGCCGACCAGGTAAATTCCCGGCAGAAGGTCGACGGAACGCATTAGATTCCGAATGACCACCTGGGAAGGGCGTAGCCGCAAGCCATCGGCGTCGACCACTCGCAAATTCATCAACCGTTTCCCAATCGTTTGGCCGCGCCATAGCCACTCCGTGAGCCCGGCATATAGAAGAGACACAATAAAGTACAGAATGATGGCGATGGCCTCGCTTGCGTCCCGCCCAAATATCGAAAATACAGAGGTAGCACGCTGGAGACTGGTTCCTACCGCGGCGACGACACAAAAATCGATCAGGAAGGCCGTCATCCGGTGAAACGGCCCGGCCAAAAGAAGCCTAAACGTGACGCCTTCGGGAGTCCGGACGGACAACGTCTCCGCGCGCGTCATCGTGCACCGGTCCGTGCCTGGCCCGCGCGAGAAAGAAAGATGGTCAGGACCAGTGCCTCCACGAGGCCGAAGCCAATTTTGATAGCGTACGGCAGCACCGGTTCGTGATACTGCGAGATAAATGCTTCTACCAATCCGGCCCACACCAGCAGGACAGCGACCCCGCACGCCAGCATGGCGACGTCGCCAGAAACTCTGCGGAGCCGTTCGCCGCGAGAAAGACGGTCGCCCCATCCGATCATCGCGTGCGCGATTACCAGCCCCGCTTGGCCGCCGATCAAAATCGCTGGAATCTCAATCACGCCGTGCGGCAGAAGCCAGCCGAGGAGAAATGCCGTTTGTCCGCCCAGAATATAATCGATGGCCACTGCTCCGAGGATCACGCCGTTATAAAACAAAACGATCACCGTTCCCAGGCCGAATGTGATTCCCAGCGCGAGCGTCATGAATGCGACCTGCGTATTGTGAGTGATCAGCTGTGCCGAAAAGCGGTCCTTGTTGCCCGCCAACTGCCGTCCCTGACTTTCGCGCTCGCGAGCAACCCGCTGGGCCGGCGTCATTCTCAGGCCTTCGAAAGGCATTAGTACATTCTTCGCTTCGGGGTCGTGTTGAATCGCAAACCCTCCGAAGGCGGCCCCTGCGATGGTTAATGCAACCGCAAACTGAAACGCGCGGATCTGCCTGCGGAAGGCACTCGGGAAATCGACGAAGAACCAGCGCCAAGGACGAACCCTTTGGTGTTCGCGCGTTTCGTGAATTTCGGCATACGCACGACTCACGAGCCATGCGAGGTATCGCTGCAGATCGCCTTCAGCCGCGAAATCACTCACGCGTGCCAGCGCATCGGCCGCGCGTTCGTATAAGGCGTGGAACCGCTCGGCCTCCTGTATCGTCAGCTTGCGATTCGGGTCGCGTTCCAGCAAATCCAGCGTCTTTTCCAGAGCGGTCCAATAGGGCTGCTCCGTGGCTATCACGCGCGGAAGGTCGAGGATCACAAAAGCTGCCTCTGCTTAACGTCGTCATAAATAGCCATTAATCCAGAGGTGAACGAATTAGGGTGCAACAAGGATAGTTGCACGCCTTGCCGCGCCAAGCCGCGCTGCACCTCCCGTAGTTGGCGCCATCCTAAGTGCCCGGCAAGGGCGCAATAGATATCGTTGGTCGATTCCACACTGGCATCGCTGAACAAAGGCTGCGCCAAGGCCGGCTTCACCATACCCGCCACTACGAGATGACGCTGTGCCAATAAACGCGTTGCCCGCGCGAAGCGTTCTGCGAGAATCGGATCATCAAGGGATGTAAGAAATAAAAGCAGCGAGCGTTTGCGAAGCCTCAAGCTGAGGAACGTTGCCGCTTCTTCGAAATCCGGGGAGACGTCGCGCGGACGCAGGTTGTTTACGGCATCGCGGCACGCCGCATAATGCGTTGCGCCTCGACCCGCGGGAACGAATGCCTCCACGCGGTCGGAAAACGCGGCCACTCCGAATAGATCGCCACGCCGCGCCGTAACCGCATTAAGGATCAAACAAGCATTTATGGCTCGGTCCAGCGCCGCCTCGCCGTCAATCTTGCGGCCGGACAATCGGCCTGCGTCGATGACGGCGAACACTTCCTGGGCGCGCTCAATCTGGAACACTTTCGTGATGGGCCGCGCTCGCCTGGCGGAGGCCTTCCAATGAATCTCGTCAGAACTATCGCCCGGCGAGAACTCCCGCAATTTTTCGAATTCCCGGCCGCGTCCGATCTGCCTAACGACGCGGCGGTTTTCGACTCCTCGGCGAAGAGCACTCAGCGCGCGGGCGTGCCGCAGATTTGGATAAACCCGAATTTCCAGTGAGGTGGCGACATTTTTGCGCGTCGCCCAAAATCCTAGCGGCGAGCCAGCTTCTAAACAAGCCGTTCGCACATGAAAGGTGCCCCGCAACCGGGGAACGAACGCCCAATCTACCGACGACATGGCCTCGCCTGCCGGTAGACTCAGCCACTGATCTTCGGGAGCGGCCTCGACCTCTTCCGGCATCACGAATCCGACACGTACGCGCCGTGCCGCCTGCGAAGCATTTCGCATCCGCACCGAAATATTCATGTCGATACCTTGCACAGCGCGCACCAAGGGCGGCACATCCATCTCTACTCCCGCGAGGCCTCGTTCACGCACGAGCGCGTCCACAATCGCTGCCGCACCGATTGACGCAAGAACGACCCAGACAATCGCGCGTGCGTCGGGCATCAATACATCAACGAGCATCGCCGGAAATCCGACAGCGGCGACCAGCCAGATGAGCCGCGCGGAAGGGATCACACCGGAACTCCCACACTTTGGACAATGCTATCGACCGCTTCTCCCACCGTCATTCCTTCGATTTCAAATTCGGGCCGTATGATCAGGCGATGGGCCAGCACGGGCTTCGCCAGCGCTTTCACATCGTCGGGTGTCACGAAATCGCGGCCGTCCAGGAGTGCGTGTACGCGACTGGCTAATACGAGCCCCTGCGTCGCGCGTGGTCCCGCACCCACCAGCACGCTTTCATGCACCCTGGTTTGGCGAACGATATCGACGATGTATCCCGTCAACTCGCCGCGCAAGGAAACATCGGCTAGCGCCGCGCGGGCGTCGGTCAGTTCTAGGTTAGTCAGAACGGGACGCACTTCATGACGTTCCAGGCGTTGCTCGGGCGCCACGTCCTGCAAAAAGCTTTCCGCTAGCAATAGCTCGTGTTCGCGATCCGGGACAGCCATAGCGATCTTCAGGAGAAAGCGGTCTTTCTGGGCTTCGGGCAGAGGGTACGTGCCTTCATACTCGAGCGGATTCTGGGTGGCGAACACTGTGAAATTGGAAGGCAACGCGTGCGTTTCGCGATCGATAGTCACCGTGCGCTCCTGCATTGCCTGCAGCAGGGCCGATTGTGTTTTCGCCGGAGCGCGATTGATTTCGTCGGCAAGAAGAAACGATGTGAAAACGGGACCACGCACAAGGGTGAACTCATTGCGACCGAAGTGGAAGATGTTTGTACCCGTGATATCGGCGGGCATCAAATCGGGCGTGAACTGGATGCGTGCAAACTCGCATCCCAAAACCTGCGCCAACGTGCGCGTCAGAAGAGTCTTGGCGATTCCAGGCACACCTTCGATTAACGCGTGCTGCCCGACCAGAATCACGATCAGCGCCTGATCGATCACCGCATCCTGGCCTAGGATCACCTTGCGCGTCTCGTTTCGCGCGTCGTCCAAGGTTTGAATTAGTCTGTCGAGCCGTTCGGTCATCATTTCTCCGTAAGAACGCGGCACGCCGCGCGATAACGATCCAATATCTCGGATTCAAAGCCTTCGATTTCCGACCGCACTCGCTCCATTCGCGCGTCCTGCGGCGCGGACCGCTTCCATTGCGTCCAGCAGGTTTGCAAAAGATCCTTTTCTGAAATGTTGCGATGCAGTAGGGCGATCATTCCCTCGTTCGCGTCGCGGCCGGCGATGGATTCATCACTCGCCGGTTCCCGCGGCGGCAGGAACGTCGACATGCTGCGCCAGATCCAGAGAGCGGCCACAATCGCCAATACAAACATCGCACCCTCCATGCGGTATTTACGGATGAGAGTGGCGACGCTTCCGGTTTCGGAAACGCCCAGCTGATGCTCGTCGAAAATCACCTGGTGCGCGCCTCCCACCAGTTGCCGGATCGTTCCGACGTCGGGCACTTCCACCAATCCCTGATTGCTGAGCGGGAAGCTATCAGCCACAAGGATTAGGGTGCCTCCCGCCAGATCGCGCTGCACCATCGTGGGTCCCTCTTCGCTGCTTTCCAACGTCGTCCACTCCTTGCCCACTGAGAAATAGAGCGCCGAATCGCGTGGAATGGAACCATCGCGATCGGCTTTCTCGCGCCAGACATAGCGTGCGCGAATACCCCACCGCTCATTCATTGCTTGAGACGAGGGAGCATCCGAAGCCGATAGTGATTCAGGGCCATAGGTGGGAAGAAAAGCCACCACCACGCGACCTCCTTTTGCCAGCAGCTTTTCAAAATCCGCCAACGCTTCCGTTGGGCGCGCCGTCCAGGAGGCGGCATCCACCCCGAACTCGAAGAGTATGGTATCTCGGTCCGGAGCAGTCTCTTCGCTATAGGAGCGCGAGACTTTGAGTCCAGGCAACCCGTTCAGACTGTCGAGGAGAGCTTTCGCGCCTAAAGGATCCGAGCGAAGCGACGAATAGGGCGGATACAAATTCCCAGAGCGTAAGGGCGAGAAGAGAAGTTCCAGAACTCCGCCGAATAACAATACGACAAGTGCGAGCGCGAGCCACGCGCCGCCGCTACGCTTTTCCGTCGGCATAGCGCCTCAGTTCCTCCAACCGCACGAGAAAGGTGTCCACTTCCGCTGCACCCACCGCGTGCCGTCCATACCATCCGCGCTCGAACGATGTGACGTTTTCCGCGAATGCCGGCGAAATGTTCGGCAGAACGCGCGGATCAAGCCTGGAATTGCGTTCCAGCTCTCTCCGATAGTCGCGGCCTGTCTTGGCGCGGTGAATCGAAACCAAATGGCGTGCACTCAGAAATCTGAGTCCGGCCAGATATAACGCCCGGAGCGCCATCCGAAGGTCGCCCTTGGCGCGCCACTCTTCCGCGAGTTGAATCCAGCCGCTTTCCGGCAGTTGATCGGCCGTAATCGACTCATCCGTCAGATCGGGTGCGCTTGCGACCACGGGCGTGGCCTGCGTGGGCGGCCGCGGAGCGCGACGCCAACGGAGCAACACGGCGAAAATGACTCCGACTAACAATACGCAGATCATCGCGATCCATAGTTCCAACGATGGTCGCGGTGAGGACGTTTTTCCGGAGTCGTTCGTTTTCTCGTCGCGAAACCAGTCGTCGAGTTTCTTGCCCAGCCACTCTAAGCCGTGCTTCAAGGCCTGCATTGCACTCCTCGCCCATCTCGTGAGCCATCCGTCCGATCCCTCCGTTTCCGCCTTCGGCACACGCCAGGCAAATTCAGAGCGATGGACTACGTTGTCAATCGATTGGCGCAACTGTGATTCGTTGATCGACTGGGCCGCGGAATCTTGCTGCGTCGAAGGTACATACTCTGTTTGCGATTGGGCGACGCTTGCGCATAGCATCATCAGCGCGACGCCCGCTGCAACTCCCGTAAGCTTTCGCAGGGAGACTCGCAGGTCTTCGCCAGTTGCTAAAGATAAACCGTAAAAACAACGCAATACATATAGGGCTTCCAGGAGCGGATCGAGGATCAGCCACGTCAGCGAGAGGGCCACTGCGAGCGTCATCGGATTGAGAAGTCGCAAGCCAAGCCGTGAAAAGTCGCTTTCGACGCCGAGAAAGCTGCGACCCACTTGGGGAAGAAGCATAATGACGATGAGAAAGTTTACGAAGAGAAGCACGCCTGCCAGGGAGATTAAACCGAGCGCCTTCCAATTGCCGGACGTCCACGTCGTGGCCTGCTGACGCGCTGAGGTCATCGGGCTCGCGTCGCCCAATGCCGCAAACATTCCGGCGTGGCGAAAGAACGCCACGGTCCAGGCGAATGGTATCGTCGCGAACAAGCTAAGCGGAATCACAAGGAGGCTCAGCGGCTGCAACGCGAATTGAAGCGTGACGACGGAAAACAAGCTGCGGGAATTGATGCGCGATAAAGAAAGCGCCTCATACAGTCGCGCCGCGAAAAGGGCCTGACACACGCCTTTCCACACAAACAAAATCGCGATGCCCAGCGATTCCGGCAATATTCTATCCGCGGCGAATTGGCTCTGCGCCATATCGGCGAAAAAAAATAGTAGTCCCAGCGTGAAGGGGACGGCGCCCACTAAATATAGGGCGATGGTTGCGGGCGAGGAGGAACGCAGCATCACTACGGCTTCCGACAGAGTATCCAGCGCTTTACGTTCGCGCATTACGGCGTTCCTCCGTGAAATACCGAGGGAATGCGAGCGAACTGCATCCCCACATAATAAAAGAGGGCCCAAGCCGTCAAGATTCCCAGCAGCGAAAAGACGCCCCAGCGTACGGCGGACGATCGGGTGGCCTCCGTATGTTTTTCCTGCCTTTGGCAGTGCGCGCACAACATGCGCCCCGAATTCTCGGTGACGCATTCGCGGCAATAGTAGCGCCGACACCCCACGCATCGAACTGCCGCTTCCCGCTCGGGATGAAGAACGCAGCGCCGCTCCGCCAGCACGCTCGCGGCCGTACTCATCGGTGTCCCTCACTACGGTCCAACCAAGCGGCGGTTTCTCCGGCTAAACCGAGCACTACGCGCCACCCGACTGCGAAGAAGAGCGTGCCTTGCGGCGAGAGCCAGATCGAGTTGAGCGTTGCGCGATTGGTCCCGTAACGCGCGCTGTTCATTAACGCAAACCACCCAGCCGCACCGCTGACCGTGAATGCGTCGACTAGTGTGAATGGAATCGTCAGAATCACGAGTACCATCGCAATTCCTGCGGGTCGCGACGGTTTATGTATCAGATTCGCCGCCGCCAACGATAACTCGGCAAAGTATACGAGCAGCAGATAACCAACCGAACGATTCAGCTCCATCGAATACTGGCTTAAGGACCACCAAATCAGGGCCGAGTTCAAAATGAGGATCCCAAACAGGATTTCAGCGAGGTAGGTTCTCGCCGCGAGGAGCGGCGGAGGTTGTGCGGCTGATTCCGTCGGAAAATACGGCTCTCCGGTCAAAGAAAGAGGCGAGGTGGGCCATCTTGCCCTACCGCTCGACTCCGCGAAGGTAAAGCCTGAATCAGATGGGCTCGTATGAGCCGTCACAAGCGGCGGAGGCGCTGTCCTCTCCGCGATTGGAATGCCGGCTTGGGCGGCGGCAATCAAAGGCGCAACCGTGTCCAGAAACCGGCGCGCCGTTTTGCGCCGATTCACGGCCGTAAGCAGCTCGCGCGATACGGCCGTCTGGATGATGCACCGGCGGCGCGGACCGCGGATCACATCGCGAATGACCAAGGCAAGGCCGATCAAGCCCGTGAACACGAAGAAGCCTCGAGCGAAGGACGAAGCGGTCATAGCGGCAAAGAGCATCCACAAAACCGCGATCAGTGCAGCAGCCGCCTGCCACCCCCCGCGGTCCGGGCCGTCTCCCATGACGATCGCTTGAACATCGGCGAAGAAAAACCTTTGGTAGCGTTCTATATAGCGAACGGAATTCACAGCCAGCAAATGATCCTGCCCCAGCCACACCTGCGAGAAGCCCGTGACCGTGCGCCGTTTTGGTGTCAGTTTGCGGTAACCGGAATTCATCACTATTCTTTCAGCGCCGCGTTTTCATTACGGCCACCACAATCAACACGACAAGGACCATCTCCGCTGTGGCGAAAAAGGCCGCCCAGTAGTAGCGCGCGCGTGTTCTGGGAACAATGCTGCGGGGAGACTTCCAGTGACGGAAAATCCAGAAAATCGTTAGCGGCGCGGATATTACAATCGGCCAAATCATCATTATGGGAAACGTTGCTAAGGCGAGAGCGATGCTATCGTGCATGGTTCGCTGCGTTTCAAGGCCCTGAAGCCGGTGCTCCCGGACGCCAGTGCCAAAACAGCCCGGACACAGGTGACGCCCCTCCACGGCAAGATCGCAAAGATTACAAAGGAACCGGCCGCACTCGTCGCAGGGAACCGCCGCCCGGTTCGCACCGTGGTAGAAGCATGTGGATTCGGTTGTGCTCTGCACGGACTCCGCAGGCGCGCCCGCGGCCGTGTACGCGTGGGCGGGAAAGACAACGGCCTCCACATCCGTTTTGCAGACCGGGCAGGTTTGAGCAAACGTACCGGTCGCTGACGCGAGCTCTAACGGCCAGGTACAATTCGCGCACTGAAGTGTGCCGGTAATAGTCTCCATCCGGCCTATCTCGTACGAATTACGCGCGTGTCGCAGATGCGGTCATGCATCGCGCGTTTTTCCGGATCGAAAGCTGCGATGATGAATCCGATCGCCAGCGTAAACGCGCTGAGCAGATATGCGAAATAGCGACCCGCTGCTCGCCCGGTAGTGATCCGCTCGCCATTCGATCTCACCACGCGCAGTCCGAAAACGAGCTTGCCGGGCGTCCCTCCCCGAGTTGTCAGAAAGTACGTTTCATACACGACGGCGATCAGCATATTTGCCGCGCTACTAATTCCGGTCACCGCGAGCATCGCACGCGGATCTGTGCCGGGGCGCGGAAATGCCATGGTTAACATAAGGGGAATTTGAATCAGCATACCCACGATCCCCAGCAAGACGCCGTCGATCATACGAGCCACAAAGCGGATCCAAAATCCCGCGTAAATCATCGCGCCTGCGGCAACGGGGCGCCCGCCTTCGCGCAGGCGTTGCAGGTGGATAGGTTTGCAGGTGGCGCACAAAAGCGCAGGACCAATCGCGACCAGCTCATTCGTGGGGAATGAACGGCCGCATTCCGCGCAATACCGGGTCTCGATTCCGCCGTTCACATCGGGCATCGGTGTGGGAGGGCGTGAACCAGCCAGGGAAACGTAGGACTTCCAGGTACCCAGGCCTTCGTGCCATACAAGCGTGTCGTCGCGAACGAGGCCCGCAGTGACCAGTTCCTGCAAGGCTACGTCGTCGACCGGGCCTTTCTGCTCCCCTTGATGGGCGTAATACCAATTCATCGGCCTCTCCTCACACCTCTGAACATCGGCAGAAATCAAATTAATCTATTCTACTCGACCAAAGCGACGAGATTGTTCCTATATTCAAGAAGTAAGCGGATTTAGTTCGTTTACGATTCGGCTTGGAGTTTTGTCCGCTGACATCCGCAAGCCACACTTGTGACGTATTGGACGGCGTGCAAATCTTCTGTGCTGGTGACGGCCAACATGATGTGATCGTGCCCATTGGAATCGTTTTAGACCAGAGGCGGGTATGCATGGCCTCCGAGGCTGCGATGCTTACCGGTCGGCCAAGCGCAAACCCGCTTTCCGCACGCCGTTCCAACAGGTCACGTGCCGCCACAAATAGCGCCCCAGGTCGGCACGCCCGCGGGGATTTCAAGAGCCGCAGCCTAGATTGACCAGGTGACGGAGGTAAGACCGCTTTGTCCTGCCGTTTGCAACAGGCTGTCGTTGGGATAGAAATGATCCACGTTCTCTGGCGTGACCAGTTGATGCTTAACGAAAACCGCTGGGGGCACCGGCCGCCGATTCAAAAGATCCAGGCCGACGCGAATTAAATCGCCCCCGTAGCGCTCGGGGAAATAGGCGACCGAACCGATGAACCGTGTGCGAGCCTCACGGAGCTCTGCCCGGCCTTCCGGCGACGCATTTTGTCCCATAACAACACAGCATTCCGAGCGGCCGGCTTCCTGAAATGCGCGCAGGGCTCCAAGCGCGCTCGAGTCATTGATAGCTCCCACGATGATTCGGCGCGAGGAAGTCATCCGCAAGTGTCTGCGCACGACCTCAAGGCTCTCTTGAAAACAACCATCGCCATTCAATGCGGTGATCGCTACGCTGCCGAGGCTTGGCAGGATTTCCTTGATCCCGGCGAGCATACCTGTCAGCCTCATCCGCGGCAAATTTCCGGCGCGAGGCAATTCCAACAACACGATTTCTTCGGCCGAGGCCTCCCAGCGGCGCTTTACCCAACGTCCCAGGTGGCGGCCTCCGATGAGACCTGCTTCGTAGTTGTTCGCCCCGTAGTATGTTGCTCCGGGATGCGGGATCTCGATCGCGATCAGAGGAATGTTCGCGCTTCGGTATTTTGCCGCCACGATCGGAGCAACGTCTTCGTCCGTTTGGAACTCGATGACCAAATCTACTTTCTCGCGCACCAGCAGATCCGCATTCCGCTGCGCGACTTTCGCGCTGTACTGATTGTCCACCACGATCAACTCAATGCCCTCGGTCGTTGCCGCCCGTTGCAGGCTTGCACTCACTTCCTTCGTGAAGCCGTATTCAGTTCCCTGGCTCGCGTATCCGAACCGATAAAGCTTCTGTTTGAAGGGCCGCAAACAGGATTGGTAAAGATTTTCGCCGACTTTTTCCACCATGCCGCACTTTTCCAGTGTGTAGAGCAGCCGGAAGACCATGCTCTTGGGAAGTTCACATCGTCGGGCGATTTCACGCAGGGGCAGCGCCTCGCCGGAAGTGCGAAACGCGCGGAGAAGCTGCGAGGAATGAACTACGGACTTCACTAAATAAGGATCTCTAGTACGTGGCTTCTCGCTGTCCATAATCTTTCAAAGTATAGAGTCAGATATTCTGCGGCGCAATATCTGTTTGCAGAAGTGACACGTCGAGAGGGAGCAGGTTATATCCGGCGCAAACGATTATGTACACATGATTAAGCTCTACAGAATCCGTGACACTATGTGTTTTGTACTGCGAAATAGTTCGATGTGCAACCAAACCTGACAAAGTGCGTTCAGCAGGCGTATTACGATAGGAAAGTCGCCGGAAGCGAGGGAGGGTTTTTTCGAGGAATGACTATGTTCGGCCACGCGGGCGCTCGCCTAGCGATTGATCTTGGCGCCGCAAGTGGCAGGGTTTTTCTCGGTCAAATTCAGCACAATCTGTTGAAGGTCCAAGAGATCCACAGGTTCCCGAACCATGCGGTGAGCGACGGCTTGACTATGCGGTGGGACGTCGGGCGGCTATGGTCGGAGGTTCGCTCGGCGTTTACTTCGACGGACTTGCCGGAAATTGCGAGCGTCGGCGTGGATGCCTGGGGCGTCGATTATGCCCTGCTGGGGGGAAAGGGCGAGCTCCTTGAGGCTCCGTTGCACTATCGCGACCCGCGCAACGTAACCGCGATGGAAGAGGTGTTGCAAATCATCTCTAAAGAGGAGATCTATCGGGACACCGGCGTGCAATTCATGCCTATCAATACCCTGTACCAGCTTTTCGCAGCAATGCGTGACACGCCGGATATTCTAAGGGCAGCCCGAAAGATGCTGATGATTCCGGATCTATTTCACTATTGGCTTAGCGGAAAAGCGCGCTGTGAGTACACAGCCGCCAGCACCACACAGTTCGCAAATGCGGTCGGCCGCTCTTGGGCAAGATCATTACTCGAAAAACTCGGACTTCCCGCTCACCTCCCCGCGGCGATCATCGAGCCCGGCTCCGTCCTTGGTATGTTGCTTCCAGAACTGCGCACCAGCCAACTCCGACAAACTTGTATCGTTGCGCCGGCATCGCACGATACGGCGTCTGCTGTTGCGGCGGTGTCAGCCTCGGGAGACACGGCTTTCTTAAGCTCGGGGACCTGGTCCCTCCTGGGCATAGAGGTGGCTCAGCCGGCGATTTCTTCCGATGCCCTGTATTTGAATTTCACTAATGAGGGTGGCGTGGACGGAACAACCAGGTTGTTGAAGAATGTGACGGGCTTATGGCTGCTTCAATGTGTCCGCAAAAGCTTCGATTCGCGGGACCAGCGCCTCACATACAACGACTTGATCGAGGCGGCCGCCCGCGCCGAAGGTTTTCAGCATCTGGTCGATCCGGATGACGCCTCTTTTCTGAATCCGGAAGACATGCTGGCCGCGATCGACGCGTTTTGTCATAAGACGGATCAGCCCGCACCTGCCTGTCCTGGCGCTTACGTCCGAGCCATTCTGGAAAGCTTGGCTTTCAGATACCGCTTTGTGATTCGCAGTCTCGAGCAGGTTGTCGGTCATCGCATCGATCGCATTCGCGTGATTGGCGGTGGTTCTCAGAATGGTTTGCTGAACCAATTCACCGCGAACGCGACCGGGAAGCTTGTCCTCGCTGGTCCGGCGGAAGCCGCGGTTCTAGGAAACCTAGGGGTTCAGATGATTACGACCGGAGAGATAGGCTCCCTGCGGGAGCTTCGCGCACTCGTTGACCGGTCCTTCCGCACCGACGTTTACGAGCCTGTGGAGACGGATCTCTGGACTGCCGAGGCGCGGAGATTCCAACAATATTGCGAGTTTAGCTATGCCTGAAACCATCGAAACCGCCCATTTGAAGGACTTGTGGGATCCTAAGCAAGCGGGCGCGCTTGAGAGCAACGAACTCGGCCTGTTGCGCTATCGCTCCAATCTGCTCGGAGCCGACCTCCGCATCACAAATTTCGGAGGCGGCAACACCAGTTCGAAGCTCTTGCTGCCTGATCCGTTCACCGGGGAGCCTGTGCGTGTACTTGCCGTCAAGGGTAGCGGCGGCGATCTTGGATCGATCAAGGAATCTGGCTTCGCGCTTCTCTACCTCGACAAGCTGGAAGATCTGAAGAAGATCTACGGCGGTGAAGCTCGCGAAGACGAAATGGTGCGTTATTACCCTCTCTCCGCGTTCGCCGAAAATCGCGTCGCTGCCTCCATCGATACGCCCCTGCATGCCTTCCTCCCGTTTCCGCACGTCGACCATCTGCATCCCGATTGGGCAATCGCATTGGCCGCGAGCGCGAATGGCAAAACGAAGCTGGAAGAGTTCAACAAAAAGTACGGGCGGAAAATCGCCTGGCTTCCTTGGCAGCGTCCTGGATTCGAGCTGGCGTTGATGCTAGAGAGCGCGGTGCGCGAAAATCCCGCGCGCGACGGACTCGTCCTTGCGAGCCATGGCTTGTTTACATGGGGAAGCACACAGCGCGAATGCTATTTGAACAGCATTCGCACCATCGATCAGATGGGCGAATTCGTCCAAGAGCATCAAAAGAAGAAAGGCGCGATGTTCGGTGGTCTCGCGTTTGAGCCCCTGCCAGATCGCCGAGACATCGCCGCCCAAATTTTGCCGGCGCTACGCGGCGCGATGTCCTCGAACCGCCGAGTCATCGCGCACTACACCGACGACGCGGATGCCCTGACGTTCGCGGACTCACGATGGTCGCGGAAACTGGCCGCGCTAGGGTACCAGCTGCCCGGACCATTTTCTGAGAACCAGAATCTGTCCGTTTTTCGTTGATTGGGATCCTGGCATCCGCGATTTGAACACACTCAAGGCAAAAATCCAGGAGCAGGTGATCGCTTACCGGCGCGACTATAAGAACTATTACGACGCTTGGGCCACGCCGGATTCGCCGAAGCTTCGCGATTCGAATCCATCGGTCGTGATTATCCCGGGCGTTGGTCTGTTCGGATTTGGGAAGAACAAGAAAGAAGCCCGCATCACAACGGAGTTTTTCATCAACGCAATTCGCGTAATGGCCGGAGCCAATGCTCTGGAGGAGGGCGAAGTCGCTCATCCGCTGCCGCATGCGCGCCGTGCCGAGCAATCGAGCGGTTTCGAGCAGTTCCGCAATTATGTGGCGCTGCCGCGCCGTGAAGCTTTCCGCATTGAATATTGGGCTTTGGAGGAGGCCAAGTTGCAACGCATGCCTGCCGAAGCTGAATTCAGCCGCAAAATCGCGTTGGTCGTGGGGGCCGGCAGTGGCGTGGGACGGGAAACGGCTTTGCTTCTCGCAAGCAAGGGCGCTCACGTGGTAGTTGCAGATCTCGATCGCGACAGTGCGAAAGATACAGCAGAGGCGGCCGCCAAACTCGCCACAAGTGACGCCGTGATACACGCGATCGTGGACCTGGGCTCAGCGAGCAGTCTTGCCGAGGCAGTGAAACAAACCATTCTCGCGTTTGGCGGCATCGACATCGTGATTAATACCGCTGCCATCTATCCGGTTCCCGGACCCGACGGTAAGCTGACGGAAGCGCAATGGGCGAAAACATTCCAGATTAACGTCACCGGCAATTTCGTGCTCGCCGACCAGACCGATTGGGTGTTTCGCGATCAGAAATTGAGCGGGGCGATGGTGCTCACCAGCTCCGCCAATGCCCTTGTTCCTAAGAAAGGCACGGAAGCGTACGATACCAGCAAAGCCGCCATTAATCACCTGGTACGGGAGCTCGCCATCGGCCTGGGCCCTGATGTTCGCGTCAACGGAATCGCGCCCGCCACGGTTGTCGCAGGATCGACGATGTTTCCTCGCGACCGTGTGATCCATTCGCTCGAGAAATACAAAATCGCGTTCTCCGAATCGGAGACGACCGACGACCTGCGATCAAAGCTCGCAAATTTTTACGCGCAGCGTACACTCACTCGAAAGCCGATTCTTCCCCAAGATTGCGCGAATGCGATTGTTTGGCTTTCTGGCGACCAAAGCGCGAAAACCACGGGCCACGTTATACCGGTAGACGGTGGCTTGCCGGACGCATTTTCCCGATAGGTTGCATGACATACGCGCAACGAGCATCTAAAAAAGTGCTATTTGATATTCTTCGTTTGAATATGCCATTTCGAATCAGCGCAGAGGCCGCAATTTGCTCCGGCGAACATCTTAGCGGCTGTCTGATTCCCTTTTAGTGTCCATTCGAGCCAAGCATTCACATCAATAGCGAATGCGCCGCCATTAGGCTCCCGATACGTTCCGGGATAATCGCGCCCACCGGGCGAATCGACCTGGAACGTCAGCGTACCAATCAGGTCGGGACGCTTCTCCTGGCCGGATAACAAGGCGGCCGCGAAAAGTGCAGCATAAATCCATGTCCCTTTCATGCGGGTCTCCTTTGTTCGAAGCTGGATTCTCAGTTCCTTGGATCAACTCGTGAGAGAAGCGTTCGTTTAGCATAGTACTTCCTGGCTTCATCGGGCGAAACCGCGTTATCCATCGCTCAACGCGTTTCGCATTGCGAGATATCAAACGAGGTGCCTCCGGGAACGGAATTGTGAGAAAAGGACCTTTTATCCGGCATCTTATTTCCCGGTTCCCAAAGAGAACCATCGACGTGAGTGGAATCGCAATGGCCAAGACCCGTTTTGCAACTCAAAATACTCTTCTCTCCTTAATAGTGCTTGACCGATTTCCTCCGACGTGACTTAATAAACATCGGTGATGGATACCTAGGACGCCGAAGGGGGACGGGATCTGTGAAACGCCGTACATTTGCTAAGACGGTTCTTTTTGGGACTGCGAGCCTGGCTCAGAGTGCGCGGGCCGACGAAAAGCAGCCTCCTTCCAAGGTAGATTCAACCGTGGTCGAAACGCGCTGGGGAAAGGTGCGCGGCCAGAGGGCGGGAGGAATGACGGTTTTTCGCGGCATTCCCTATGGCGGTCCGACAGAAGGCAAAGCCAGATTCCTTGCGCCGGCGGAGCCCGCAAAATGGGCTGGCATTCATGACGCGACTCAAACCGGTCCGCGCTGCGTCCAGCGTGGAGCGACCATCTTTGAAAGCCCGATTATCGGCGAGTATTTCCGCGGCTCGGCTGGCCGAATGGATTTGGTGCCACAGCCTGTTAGTGAGAACTGTCTTGTCCTGAACGTCCTCACTCCCGGGACTCGGGGCCGCCGCCCCGTGATGGTCTACATTCACGGTGGCGGCTATGCCAATGGATCGGGGCATCTGACGCTGTTCGCGGAGCGTTTTCCCGCCGAGCAAGACATCGTGCTCGTGGGGATTAACCACCGCCTTAACGCGTTTGGCTATCTGTTTCTCGGTGATCTCGACGAACGGTTCGCAACCGGCAATCCCGGGCAGTTAGACCTGATCGCGGCGCTCCGGTGGGTCCGTGCCAACATCGCTGCGTTCGGAGGCGACCCCGATAACGTCACGATCTTTGGCGAGTCGGGCGGAGGAGGCAAAGTCAGTACCTTATTGGCAATGCCCGGAGCGAAAGGCCTGTTTCACAGAGCCATTGTTGAAAGCGGATCGGCGCTGCGCGTGATGACCCGGGATAAGGCCACTGCCTCGGCAACCGCGTTGTTGGCAAGGCTCGGAATAGACAGCAAGCACCCTGAGCAACTGCAACAAGTTCCCGCTGAGCAGTTGTACGATGCCGCCACACGGAGCAACGCTCCAAATATCGAACTCGGGCCCGTTGTCGACGGGCATTCCGTTCCCCGGCAAACCTGGCAGCCGGGTGCTCCCGAAGAGGCCGTCGGAATTCCCATGATTATCGGCTGCTGCAAAGATGAGCGCACCTTGTTCTCGCTGAACGACGATGCGTTGTTTCATCTTGACGAGACAGGGTTGCGCGCGCGGCTAAACAAGGCCGGCTTGAAAGAGGACGACGCCGAAACACTTTGCGCTCGATACCACGCGGACTACCCGAAGGACACGCCATCCGACATTTGGTTCCGCTACGCCACGGATAGCGCCGCGCGGCAGAACGCGATGAAACAGGCGGCGTTGAAAATCGATCAACGGGACAACGTGTTCCTGTACTATTTCGCTTGGGATACCCCGTGCGCAAATGGAAAGATCAAAGCTTTCCATACAGCGGAACTCCCGCTTGCGGTCCGCGCCGTGCGGTATCCGGAATCCGAGGAGCTGTCGCGCCAGATCAGCGGAGCGTGGGCGGCGTTCGCTCGAAACGGAAATCCTAGTCAGCCGAACTTGAACTGGCCGAAATACTCGACCTCCGAACGCGCGACCATGGTTTTCAATGTCGGCAAAAGCGAAGCCCGAAACGATCCGAATCGCGAAGAAAGGCTGATTCTCGATCAGCGCGTCGCTCAGTCACTGCTCTAGGGTAACGGCGACACTTATGGCTCAGAAGAATTCGTTGGACACAAAACCCGGTTTCCGACGGCGAGCGCTCCTCCGTGGACTCGCGACCGCGGCAGCTTCGACTTTTGTCGCGAGTGGCAAGGATTTCAAGCATGTAGCCCCAAAGCGCTCGACTGACATCTCTGCAACCTATTCCAAAGGAGTTGTCGAAACCGTTCAAGGCAAAGTCCGCGGATACACGAACCGAGGGGTCCTCGTATTCCGCGGGATACCTTACGCTGCTCCCACCCGGGGTGCAAACCGGTTCATGCCTCCGCAAAAACCGGCGTCTTGGAAAGGCATTCGCAGTTGCCTTACATATGGGCCTGGCTGCCCCGTCAACGCGGCGTTAATCAACGAACAGGGTGATAACAGCCCTCGGGGCGACGAAGACAACTTCCTTCTGTACCGCATAGGAGGCTGGCGCAGGGCCGAGGACTGCCTTCGCTTGAACGTCTGCACTCCCGCGACGGCGTCTCCCAACCGCAAACGCGCCGTGATGGTTTATATGCATGGCGGAGGGTACACGGGAGGTAGCGGCAACGATTTGCTGTGCTACGACGGCGAAAACCTGGCTCGCCATCACGACGTTGTTGTCGTCACGCACAATCATCGGCTCAACGTATTTGGTTATCTAAACCTTGCGGAATTTGACGGCGAACGCTATGCGGCCTCAGGAAACGTCGGCATGTTGGATAACGTCGCCGTGCTCGAATGGGTTCGCGATAACATCGCGAGCTTTGGCGGCGATCCCGAGAACGTGCTCATCTTTGGCCAGTCCGGAGGCGGCGGTAAGGTCTCGCATTTGATGGCCATGCCTTCCGCTGCCGGGTTGTTCCACCGCGTCGCGGTTCAAAGCGGCGCTACCCTGCGCACGGGATCGGCAGACAAATCTAACCAGTTGGCTGCGGCTTTACTCGCTGAGCTAGCCGTTTCGAAGTCTCAAATAGATAAGCTTCACAGTATCCCAGCCTCGGCATTGTTGGCGGCACAGGCAGCGGCGGTAAACAGGCTAAAGGGCGAGGCTTGGGGACCCTTCCTGGATGGGAAAATCATACCAGCGCACCCCTTCGATCCGAGCGCGCCGGCGATTTCGGCCAACGTTCCGCTGCTCATCGGAAACTGTCAGAACGAGTTCGTAAATGGCTGCGACAATCCTGAGGTCGCCACTCTCACCGAAGCCGACCTGAAGAAGCGCGTGGATGAAGCCCACGGAGCGCCCGCAGACAACATTATTGAGGCATATCGGCGCGAATATCCGCAGGAATCGCCGTTTGGAATTTGGGCCGCCATATCCGCTAGCGCCATGCATCGGAACTCGATCACCCAAGCGGAGCGCAAAGCCGCTCAGGGGGCCGCACCCGCCTATCATTATCTTTACGCCTGGCGGACCCCGATGCTCGATAACACGCCTGGGACATTTCACAGCAGCGAGATCACGTTCGCGTTCGATAATGCTGATCTCTGCACTCAATATTCGGGCGGCGGTCAGGAAGCACTTGGCCTCTCCTATAAAATGGGCGAGGCATGGGCGAGTTTCGCGAGGAGCGGCCGCCCCGGCCACAAAGACCTTCCGGAATGGCCGTCGTACAACCGTGAGTCCCGAGCGACGATGGTCTTCAACAACCAGTGCGCGATCAAGAATGACATCGAAGGGGCTGGCCTGCGTTTGATGAAGGATGCATGATCGAAAATCCCAGGCCTTCGAAGGTCGCCGGACCAGAGAAGCACGCAAAGCCCGAGGAGATTAGCGAATCGCAAGCCAACCACTGGCGCAATACGATTCTGGCCGGTCTTGCTAACTACATTGATGCGGGTTCGATCGTGTCTGGATCGGCTGCGCTCGCCTTATGGAAGCAGCAATATGGCTTGTCGGATCATTTTCTTGGCCTGATCGGAGCTTTCAGTGCGAACGCCATCTCCGCCGGCGTTGGCGCGCTGATCGGAGGCCGTCTATGCGATTTGTTTGGCCGAAAGAAAATCTATCAGTTTGACATGCTGTTCTACGCATTCGGCATGTTATGGCTGATTTTCGCCGCGACGCCGTGGATGATCGTGACGGGCTTTGTGCTGGTAGGGCTGGCCGTAGGCGCCGATATTCCGGCCTCGTGGTCACTGATTGCAGAAATAGCACCCGGAGACCGCAAGGGACAACACAGCGGCGTCGCTCAGGTTCTCTGGTATCTGGGACCTGTAGTTGTCCTGTTTCTATTTCTCGTGCTCGAACCGTTGGGTGTTCTGGGAGCGCGCCTGGTTTTTGCTCATCTTGGTCTGCTGGCTCTAGGTTTAACGTTCCTGCGTTCCAAGATGCGTGAATCCGTCCGATGGGAGAAATCGCGGCGCGAGAGTGCCGTGAAATCCGACTGGCGAATCCTTCTCCGGCCGCAGTATTTGAAATCGATCCTCTTCCTGTCTGGCATGTATGGACTCTGGAATCTGTGGGCGGGCACCAATGGCTTCTTCTTCCCGTATATCTTGCGGACGGTCGGCGATCAGAGCCAGCGCATGAGCGTGGCTCTGCAAGCGGGCGGGTTCGCTCTAAGCATGCTCTCCATCTACCTGGTCTTCATGAAGCTCGCGGATCGCGTGAATCAACGCGTCCTATTTGGCGTCTCGGCGATCATGCAAATTGCGGGCATGGCGTTATTGGCTTTGTTCCCGCTCACTCTACCGATCGCTATCGTGCATATATTCATGATGCAATTCGGCGGCGGCTTCGGCGCGCAGAGTTTTTTTCAACTATGGAGCGCCGAGCAGTTTCCGACCCTGGTACGCAGCACGGCGCAGGGCGCAACGTTTGCGGCAGTGCGCATCGCGCTGGGATGCTGGAGCTTCTTCGTTCCCACGCTCACCTCCACCGGATTCACGACGCTCGCGTGGATTCTGGTCGGCTTTCTCGTCGCGAGCGGGCTGGTCGGAGTTCTGTGGGCACCGCGGAATCAAGGCAAATCACTTGAAGAGTTGGACGCCGAGCGCGATCGTCGGATGCAAGATAGTCGAGCAGAATTGGAGATCTAATCATGCGCGTGTATCGTCCCTTAAGAGTGCTTCTATACTTGGCGCCTTTGGCGTTCATCCCTTTTCTGTTGTCGCCGCAACAGCCGGCCGCTGTTTCCTTGGAGGAAGGTTTCCGCAATCCGCCGGCTTCGGCGCGTCCGCGCGTGTGGTGGCATTGGATGAACGGCAACATCACCGAGGAAGGCATCCGTTTGGACCTGGAATGGATGAGCCGCGTCGGAATCGGAGGCGTCCAGAACTTCGATGCGGCACTGGATACGCCGAAGGTGGTCGACAAGCGCCTCGCTTACATGACCCCGGATTGGAAGCACGCGTTTCAGACCGCCGTCACGACGGCGGATCGTTTGGGTCTGGAATTTACGATTGCATCCTCACCTGGATGGAGTGAAACGGGCGGCCCGTGGGTGAAACCGGAAGATGCGATGAAGAAAGTGGTGTGGACCGAGACGGACGTTCCGGGCGGCAAACGTTTTCAGGGTAAATTGGCGCAGCCGTCTTCCGTAACAGGACCGTTTCAAGATCTTCCGATGCCAGTCGAAACACTGCGAACCGAAGCCAAGGAGGGCTTGGCACGCTTGTATCGCGATACAGTGGTTCTCGCATACCGGTTACCCTCTGCTCGCTTCGCCGGGACGCCTGTCGTTACTTCCGCCGCCGGTCCCGTCGACGCGTCCATTCTGTTTGACGGCAAGCTGGATCGCAGTATCGATGTGCCGCGTGAGGGCACCAAACCTGGGTGGCTGCTCTTCGATTTTGGTGCGCCAAGAACCGTTTCAGCCGTGGCTATCTCGACTCCGCCGGCGAGTCGCCGAACGAGCACCCCTTTTCTTCCGGCTCTGGAAGTGAGCATCGATGGAAAAACCTTCCGGCGATTGGGCGTTGTGCCGTCGACTCTTTCACCGCAGAGTACGCTGGCTTTTGCACCGGTAAATGCGCGGCTGATGCGCATTGTGTTTGAGCGAAACACCATCGCCGATCAACCCGCTGGGCAACCCGCACCCGGCGCCGTGATTGCGACGAACGGAGGCCCCGCCCCAAGTCCCAACGCGAGCGTATACGAAGTCCGCTTTTTCTCGGAACCGCGCGTGCATCGCTTCGAGGCGAAAGCCGCCTTCGCGATGACCGATAACTATTACGATCTGGCCTCAACCCAGGCGACCGGAACCGCCCTGAAAGACATCGTGAACCTGACAGGCAAGATGGCGCCTGATGGGTCGTTAGATTGGACGCCACCCCCGGGCGCCTGGCGTATTCTTCGGATGGGATATTCGCTTACTGGTAAGGAGAACCATCCCGCCACGGATGAAGCAACCGGTTTTGAAGTCGATAAATACGATTCCGACGCCGTGCGCCGCTACATCGATACTTACCTCGACACATACGTCGAGGCTGCCGGCCCCGGCAACATGGGAGCAAAGGGCATACGGGCCGTATTGAATGACAGTATCGAGGTGGGCAACTCCAACTGGACTCCGCGCCTGATCGAAGAATTTAAGGCTCGGCGTGGTTACGATCCCACTCTGTGGCTTCCTGTGTTGGCGGGCGCCGTGATCGAAAACTCCGCCAGAAGCGATGCGTTTCTATACGACTTTCGCCGAACGCTGGCTGATTTAATGGCCGACGCACACTATCGCACGATTACGGCAGAATTGCACAAGCGGGGATTAATACACTATTCCGAGGCGCTTGAACGGGGACGCCCCTCAATTGGTGATGACATGGACATGCGCCGTGGCGCCGATATTCCGATGGCCGCGATGTGGACGTATGCGAAAGACCAGATTGGTCCACAGGCCGATGCGTGGGCCGATATTCGCGGTGCGGCGTCCGTCGCTCACGTCTATGGGCAAAACCTGGTCGCGGCCGAATCGTTAACGGCGAGGAATGCGCCGTGGGCGTTCGCGCCCAAAGATCTGCAGCCGATGATTGATATGGAGTTCGCGCTCGGCGTAAATAGGCCGGTGATTCATACGTCGGTGCATCAGCCTCTAACGGACCACGCGCCCGGATTTTCGCTCTCGATTTTCGGGCAATATTTCAATCGCCTTGACACGTGGACCGAGATGGCGAAGCCTTGGGTCACATATATTTCCCGCAACGCATACATGCTGCAGCAGGGCCGATTTGTGGCCGATGTCGCCTATTTCTATGGCGAGGAGGCGCCGCTCACCGCGCTATTCCAGGGCCATGCTCCCACCGATGTGCCCTTGGCCAACGGCTTCGATTACATCAATGGGGACGTCGTCCTCAATCAGTTGAGCAACGATGGCGCCTCTGTCGTTGCGAAAAGCGGCGCCCGCTATCGCGTGATTTATCTGGGTGGTTCCAGCCAAATCATGACGCTGGCTGTTCTCAAGCACCTCAACACGTTGGTACAAAACGGCGCAACCGTTGTTGGATTGAAACCCAGCGGTTCGCCCGCTCTGATGGATGATCCCGCGGAGTTCGCGAGGATCGCCGATACACTGTGGACCGGCAAGACCGGCAAGGGAATGGTTGTCGCGACGCGCGATGTGAACGCGGCACTCGCGAGGCTGCATGTCGCGCCCGATTTCAGTTATTCCAAACCGTCGGCAGATACCACGCTGATGTTCGTCCATCGGCAGCGTCCGGATGCCGACATTTATTACTTCACCAATCGCAGAGGTCGCCCGGAAGCCGTAGAAATGCGTTTCGGCGTTACGGGCAAGCGGCCGGAGTTGTGGGATGCCGAAACGGGGACGGTATCCCCAGTTACCTATCGAAATGAGAATGGCCAGACGGTTGTCCCTATGAACCTGCGCGGCCATCAATCGGGCTACATCGTGTTCCGTGCGACGGCGGCCAGCCCGTCACTCACCGTCGCGCCGAAGACCGCGAGTCCCGTATCGACACTGGACGGACCTTGGACCGTAACGTTTCAGACAGGGCGCGGCGCACCGGCTGAGCCGAAGGTGATGCCGACTGCGGATTGGGTCAAGGACCCAGACTCGCGTATCCGGTATTTCTCCGGCACCGCAAGCTACCGGCGCGACTTCACGGTGGTTGGGAATTGGGTAGCCGATGGTCGGCGCCTATGGCTCGATCTCGGCGAAGTTGGCGACGTCGCGGAGGTGCTTGTAAACGGGCGGACGGCAGGCATCGCCTGGAAGCCTCCTTACCGCATCGACCTGACCGATCTCGCCAAGCCTAGTGAAAATAAACTCGAGGTGAGAGTGGCAAACTTATGGGTGAACCGTTTGATCGGCGATGCACAGCCGAGAGCTCAAAAAATCGCATTCACGATTGCTCCCACCTATCGGGCGGACGCACCGCTTCGCCCATCGGGTTTAATAGGTCCGGTTCGTTTGGTAACGGTGAAGTGAGTTTGAGGTGAAATTGAGCGGACATCATGACCGAGCATCAACTCACGCAGTCCTATGAGATCGCCAAAGAACGTTACTCCGAAATGGGGGTAGACGTCGACCGGGCGATCCGCACACTCGCATCCATCCCAGTCTCCATGCATTGTTGGCAGGGAGACGACGTCGGAGGATTTGAAACCACCGGTGCAACGCTGTCGGGCGGCGGAATACAAGCCACGGGTAACTATCCGGGCAAAGCTGCTAACATCGCGGAGCTGCGCGGCGATATCGAGATGGCTCTCAGTCTCGTACCGGGACGTCATCGCCTGAATCTGCACGCGTCCTATCTTGAGAACGGCGGTCGATTCGTCGAGCGCGATGAGATCGAGCCGCAGCATTTTCAAGGCTGGATCGATTGGGCTAAAGAGAATCAAGTGGGTTTGGATTTTAATCCCACATACTTTTCCCATCCCAGAGCAGCGGACGGCTTCACACTGAGTCACCGGGACCAGGCGATTCGCAATTTTTGGATTCGGCATGGCCTCGCCTGCCGCAGAATCGGTGCGGAAATGGGCAGCCAACTAGGCTCGCCCACGGTTACCAATGTATGGATACCGGACGGCTACAAAGATATGCCGGCCGACCGAAGCGGTCCTCGTGAGCGCTTAACCGAATCGCTCGATCGAATCTTCGCGGAAGCATTGGACCCTGCTATTCATCTCGATGCTGTCGAGGCGAAGCTATTCGGCATCGGCGCGGAGAGCTACACCACTGGGTCGGCTGAATTTTACCTCGGGTATGCCGTATCGCGGCAAAAGCTTCTGACTCTGGACTCGGGGCACTATCATCCGACGGAGATGGTTTCGGAAAAGATCTCCTCTGTATTGCTTTTCTGCCCGGGTGTGCTGTTGCATGTCAGCCGTCCCGTCCGTTGGGACAGCGATCACGTGGTCGTGCTCGACGATGAACTTCTGCAAATAGCCAAAGAGGTCGTGCGCGGCCGGGAACTCGGGCGCAAGATCCACATCGGTTTAGATTATTTTGATGCGAGTATCAACCGTGTAGCAGCATGGGTGATTGGCATGCGCAACATGATGAAAGCTCTTCTGTGCGGACTCTTAGAACCCACTACGAAATTGCGGGCTTTGGAACAACAGATGGACTATACAGGGCGACTGAGTGTCTTTGAGGAAACCAAGAGCCTGCCGTGGTCCGCCGTGTGGGACTTCTATTGCCTTTCGAGCGGCGTCCCCGTTGGAACGGCTTGGGTCGATGAAATGCGACGGTATGAAAGGGAAGTGTTGACCGGGCGTATGGTCAACTTGATTCGTGCCGAGCCCAAATACTAGAGGGAGACATGTCCAACGCGACGAACGTCACATCCCGAGGCAGGTCGCCGGAGTCAGGGGCTGATTTAATGCCGTAAATTTGCAAGCTCTGCGGCCCTATCCTCAGCTCGGCAACGTGCAGCTGCAGGGGCCCGATACCGCCGGTCGGACTACAATGCTCTGAATGTGGCCTGACAACGCGCTTTGGTCAAGGCTTGCAGTTTACAGGGAACTCCACTTACTCGGGGTTTTTTGAACAGCTTTAGTGAGGGAAACCTGGGTGGAGGCGCGGCTTACACCAGTTACGACAATCTCTCGAAGGCCGACAGCGTTTTTCTATTTGTTATCAGGGCCTGGCATGCGGACGGGCGATCGCGAGAATCGCGACGCGCCCGCCGAGCGCAAACCGTGAAGAGCCCCAACAGTGCGATTTTTTCTTCGGCACGCCGGGGCCCTTTTGCCGGTGCAGTTTTTAGAAAATCAACTTCAATCCGAGCTGAATCGCCCGCGGTCCGCCCGAACCAAGTACCGCGTTGGAGCTGGTGATGTCCGGAGTCTCGGGACGGAAGCCAAACGGCGCGTTCGCCGTAGGATCGGTGAACGTGTTGTCGCCGCCGGGGCCACCGTACGGATTGGAGATGTTCACATGGTTGAAGATATTGAACGACTCCGCACGGAACTGCGCGGTCAGACGCTCCCCGAATCTAAACTGCTTCGTTATGGAGAGGTCCATGTTGTAGTACGGCATGCCGCGGAAGATGTTAGCTCCCGCCGTGCCGTAGCTGCCGAATGCCGGAGGTATCAGCATGGAACGGCCGTTGGCGTAGCAGCCGAGGTTCGTGAGGGACGCCACAGCCAGCGGGCCATTCTTCTGCGCCTGCGCGAGGCAAGCCGAATTGGAAGTACCGGGGAAATACGGAATCCCGCCGCCGCCGCCATTGGTATTGAAGAAGGCCTTGGTGGTCTGGAAATCGCTCGGACTGCCGTAGAAGTTCCACCGCTCGCCGACAGAACCTTGGCCGTTGATCTGGTTGGTTCCGCTGAAGTCCGTGGAGGTATCGTTGACGCCCCACGGCGCACCGGTCTGAATCAACAGGATGGAGTTGAGCGACCAGCCATCCAGTAGTTGGCTCTTGGTCTTTTTGCCGGGTAGCGCGTAAGTGACGGACGCCGTGAAGTGTTGCCGGACATCGAAGGCCGTCGAGGAATACAGCGATTTCTGATTCCCGTTGGGAGCCACCGGCAACTGGAAGCTCCAGTTGTCCGATGATTCGGCCAACGCATGGGACCAGGTATACCCGATCACATACGAAAGTCCGTGCTGGGTGCGCTGGGTGAGCGAGGCCTGCAGGCCGTTGTAGTTGGAGCTGTTGCTGTTAGCCAACTGATAGATGAAGCCCAGGTACGGGTACAGCTTCGCGTATGGCTGTGCGGCGGTCATTGCGACGGAGTCCGGCGCACAATTGTCATATCCGGTCGAGGCGCTGGCGAGGCAAAGATTCGCCGGGGTGCCCGGGGTTGCCGGATTGCCCCAGCCAGGGCTGAATCCGCCGACCGGCAACGGCTGGTTGATGTTCGAAAGGCCAAGCAATTTGGTGGCATGGTTGCCGACGTAGGTCGCTTCAAGGGACAGATTGTTGGTGATGGCCCGCTGGATACCCAAATTGTAAGTTGCCACGTAAGGGGTACGCAGGTTCGGATCAACGCTGAGAATCGAACAGGCCTGCGGTTTGTAACCGGAAGCCAATGTAACCGTACCGTCTCCGCACGAGGGATCCGCGGAGTAAATCGGCACGCTCGTGCTGTTGTTCGCCCATCCGTATTTCACGGTTCCGGGTGTCGTGGCCGTCCCGAGCGCTGCGCCGGTGAAAGTGATCTGACCGACGTTGATAGTGCCGCCGGCCGTGGTCGGGGTCGGGTTGCCGTTGGCGTACAACTTCACGCCTGTAGGTACCGTACGCAGTCCCAGCAGGTTACCGACCGCCATGAACGAGTCAAAGCTGGCCTGCGAAAAGTATATGCCGCCGCCGCCGCGGATGACAGTCTTGCCATTCCCGGCGATGTCCCACGCGAACCCGAGGCGCGGCGCGAAGTTATTGTGATCGCCATTGAAGACGTTTCCACCCGGAAGGGCACTGTTTCCTTCCTGGAGGAGGCCTTGTCCCGGGATGAAGTTGCCGATCTGGTTGTTGGCATCCGTCAGTACGGTCGTAAGCTCATAACGGAGTCCCACATTCACCGTCAACCGAGGGCTGATGCGCCAATCGTCCTGCGCATAAAACGCGAATCCATAGTCTTTGAGATCCCGCGCAAGATCGCCCGCCGTGAACTGTCCGCGGTTCATGTTTCCGCTGAAGAAGCTCTGCAGATTGGAAAAGCGGAGAGGGCCCTTGGTGTTGGCCGTCACGTTATTGAGGCTATGATTCGTCAGCAGTTCAGCGCCGAATTTCAGCGAGTGATTGCCCTTCTGGATGGAAATGCCTTCCGTAATCTGGCCTACGGTGTTCGGTCCAACCGTCTTGGGCCAGCCTAGACCCATCTCGAAGCTATAGCCTTGTACGGTTATAGCGGGTAGGCCGAAGTAAAGGGGATTGGTTTGCCCGGTGTTGAGATGATAAGTGGCACCGTTGTACGAATAGTTCTGCGGGTTCTCACTTCCGTCCACGCTGTTGAAGATCTGGTGGTATCGCGAGTAGCCAACACGCAGCGAATTCACGGTCGTGGAATTTATGATCCATAGCCAGTTTCCGGAAAGCACCTGCGATTTGGCATATTGTTCGGTCAACCACTGTGGCGCGACTTCCAAGGTGGGGTTATCAACAAAGGTACCTGCGCCCGGGCTCTGAAAGTACAAACCGTTGAAGGAGTGCTTATCGTTCAAGCGGTAATCCAACTTGCCGACGCCCGAGTAAATCGTGTTCGTGCTGGCCAGCGAAGTAATGATCGAGTTGCTGGTGCCATTGTTCACCGGGAAGAGGCCCGGGAAATTGGGAAGCTGCGTGCAACTCGTACTCAAGCCGGCCAGTTGGGCGCTGAGCGCGGTCAGGCCGCTGCCCGCCGCTTTACAGCCGGCGATGAGATCGGCTGACGTAGGCACACTGTGTTGGGTGGAACTGGCGACCGAGTACATCTGCGACTCGTAGTTGCCGAAGAAGAACAATTTGTCCTTGATGATTTTGCCGCCGATGCTCCCGCCATACTGTTCGAGATTCAGCGGAGCGATCGGGGCGCCCCCCGCGTTGGCAAAGAAGTTATTGGCATCCCAGGAATCCGTGCGGCCGTACGCGTAGGCTGTTCCATGATAAGAGTTGGAACCGGATTTAATACCGACGTTGACAACGGCGCCAGGCTTCCAGCCGAATTCGGCGCGTGGATTCTGGTTGGTCTTGAATTCGTCGATGGCGTCGATGGGCAGCATTGTACCGGCGTCGCCGGCGGCCATCACTGCGTTCATAACGCTCTGCGCCATCCATGGATCGTTGCTGTTGATTCCATCCACGAGGAAAAAGTTGTCGTGCGGACGCAAACCATTGGTGCTTTGGGACCAGCCCGAGTTGCCCGGATACTTGGCCACGCCGGGGCGAAGGTCGAGAAGGTTTTCAAAGTTGCGGCCGTTCAAAGGAAGATCGTTGATTACCGCGTTTTGGAGAGTTCCGCCCAACTCAGCGCTGGTTGTATTGATGGTTGCCACCTCGCCAGTGACGGTGACCGTCTGGGTCTGTTCGCCTGGCTGCATCGTGACATCCACGCGTTGATCCTGGCCAACCTCGAGGGTTAAATCTTTGCGGTCGACGGTCCGGAAGCCCAGATATTCCACATGCACCGTGTACGTACCCGGCGTCAGATTGGGGGCCGCATAAGCTCCTGCAGCATCCGTCATCAGCGTACGCGTACCGCCTCTCTGAACATCGGTGATGGTGACTTTAGCATTGGGAATCGCGGCGCCACTCTGATCGCTGACGGTCCCCGATATTCGGGCGGCGCTGCCTTGGCCAAACGCGGAAACGGACATCAAAGACACGCACATCAAAAACGTGGCCGCGATTGCGGCGATTTTAAATCTGGACTTCATAGAAAATTATCCCCCTCCCGCGGGGAGCTCGACCTCTGAAAGTGAGTGAGAAATGAACTTCTCACACTCACGCTACGTATTTGTAATGCCCCGAAGCTGTCCTACGATGAGGACGGCCCCAATGAAAAGTAAAACGAAAGAGTACGAGTGTCAACCAAAAGTTGCGTGTTTTCCTTCGGAAAATCCTATCCTCAGTGATTGCCAAGTCTCTCCTCAGCAAGACCTCAGGATCTCTTCAGCAAGCTCTCAGAAAGCGACTCGCGACGCGAATAAAGTGCACGCAACGAGAAGAACGCCGGATCAAGAAAACCGGCGTTCTTATTCACGAAAATCCCGACGCAACTGCGTTGCGGAAAATGCGCTCGCCGGACTACCGGCTCACCACCAGCATCTCGAAGCTGTCGGGCACTAGAGCGGGCCGGCCTTTCTTGCCGCCCTTGTCTTCGCCCACTCCGATTTCGGCCGTCGGCAAATACAACTTGTGCGCTTTCTGATCGCTTCCAATAGTACGCGCGCTGCGCTGCGTCGGGATGGTCGCGACCGCTCCAAACTTACCCGGCGATGTTTCGCCAACCATCGTGATGTTGCCATCGCCGCCATTGGCGGAAAAAGCGTAACCGTCGTCGAAGGCCACGCCGTCACTGCCGGCGCCGATGGGCACCGTTCCCAGCACCTTGCCCGCCGCAGGATCGCTGATCACCATCAGCTTGTTTTCGCACACCGAATACAGGCGGCCCTTGGGATCGATGGTCATGCCGCTGGGGCTATCGCACGGCGCGATGGAATAACGCTTGGAGACCAGGTTGTCTTTCGCGTCGAGCTGGATGATCTCAGCCTTGTCTTCGATATTGGCGAATATGTGGCCCTTGCCGTCGATCTGCGCGAATTCAGGTTTGCCGCCAACCGGGATCGACGCGGCGAGCACGCTGCCCGACTTCGCGTCGATGGCCGTGGAATCCGAACTGCGGCCGTTGAACGTAAAGACACGGTGTGTCACTGGCTCGTATATGATCGAGTCCGGATTCTGGCCAGTCTTCACTTTGCTCACGACCGCCAGCGTTTTCAGGTCGAACACAGTGACGTCGTTATCGCCGCCGTCGCTGATGAATCCGCGTCCCAGATCGTTCGCGATCGCAATACCGTGCACGCCGGTGGTTCCCATGATGGTGCCCACCACTTTGTCCGTCGCGGTGTCGAGCACCTCCACCTGATTTTGGTGAGACGCATACAAACGGTGATTGGCGGAATCCACAAAGACGTAGTCCCATCGCGTGGCGCCACCGATCTTGATCTTGCCGCTGACCTTGTAGACTGGAGCTGCGGCGAACAGCGCGCCTGCAGCCACGACAAGCAGAAGTATTTTTTTCAAGAGAGCAAACTCCTTTCGTGGCCTGAGAGGCTTTCCGGACGCTTCTCCAGCCATCACACACTATAGTAAATTCCTCTGAAGATTTACTGAGGTTCGCGTAACTACCGCAATCCGGATTCTTCCGGTCCGGCGTCCGGAATCATGACAGGCGCCGCGCGTTCCGGCCGCGCGTCGGCCAGCACTACCGGTGAATCGCCTGCCCGTTGGCGGGACTTGAAGATCACCTGGAACGAGGATCCCTTTCCTTCCACGCTCTTCACCTCGATCGTGGCGTGGTGCGCGCGAGCGATAGACTCCGCCAGCGGAAGGCCCAAGCCGTGGCCGCCGCCGCTGCGCGCGCGATCGGCACGATAGAACCGTTCGAAAATGTGCGGCAGGTCTTCTTCGCGGATGCCTGTGCCGAAGTCACGAATGGTGACGGCGAGGCGCCCATTTAGTCGCGCTATCGTCATTTGAACGACGCCACCCGAATACGAATATTTCAGCGCGTTATCCAGCAGCAAAACGAACAGGCGATGCAGCGCGGCGCGATTGCCGTCGACCAAGGCCGGCGCTTCACCAGGCGTAAGGATCACATCGATGTGGCGGGCTTCGGCCAAGCTGGCCATTTCGGCTCGCACGGCCTGCAGCGTTTCGCGGACGTCCACGGCCATCAGCGGCATTCCGGCAACCGCCTTATCGGAGCGCGCGAGCGTCAGCAGATCCTCTACCAATTGGGTCATCCGCTCGGCCTCTACTACAATCCCCTGCAGCGATTCGCGATAGGATTCGGGCGAGCGGGCGCGACGCAACGCCAGTTCCGCCGTGGTGCGAATCACCGCCACCGGTGTGCGCAGCTCATGCGAGGCGTCGGCAGCGAATTGCGACAACGTCTTCACGGCAGATTCCAAACGTTCCAGCATGGAATTGAGCACGCGTACCAGTTGCGCGACTTCGTCTCCCGTTTCCGGAACGGGAAGGCGTCCGGAAAGATTTTCGATGGTGATCATCAGCGCCGCCGCCGTCACGTCCTGCACCGGCTTCAGGGCGCGCCCGCTCAGCCAGTAGCCGCCGAAGCAGGCGATCGCAGCCATCACCGGCACCAGACTCAAAAGCAGGAATCGGAGCAGCTTTAGCACGTATATGACGTCTTCGGTCGGCGTGCCGAGTTCGAAGAAGAGTGTTTCGCCGTTGATCAGAAGCTGGCGCTGCAGCATGCGCGACGCGACGGGCGCCGCCTTAGCGTCGGCCGGAAAATGGAACGTGAATCCATTGGTGCCCTGCAGGCTCACGTAGCTGGTTTCGGGCAACGCCTGGCAGAACTCGCTCAACTCGATGCTTAGATGACGCGGAGTCATGTCCTTCTCCGCCACTTCACTGCGATAGTACGCCTCCAGGCGCGTGGCGCGTCCCTCCAGATCCTGGTCCAGATCGGCGAGCAACTGATGCCGCAGGGAGAGCCACAGCAATCCGCCGAACAGGCCGAGGCCCGCCGTCAACACCGCGGCGTACCAGACGGTGAGCCGGAAGCGGATGGATTTGCGCTGCATCATGACTGGGGTTCCCGCAGTATATAACCAAAACCGCGCACGGTTTGAATGAGTTTGGGTTCGCGGACGTCGATCTTCAAACGTAGTTGCCGCATGAACACTTCCAGATTATTTTCGCTGACTTCGTGGTCGAAGCCCCAGACGGATTGGAGGATCGCATCGCGACTCACGGCGCGTCCGCGATTGCGCATCAGCAGTTCCAGCAGTTTGTATTCGCGCGGCGTGAGATTGACTACTTCGCCCGCGCGCGTCACGGTGCGGCTGGCCGGATCCAGCCGTACGTCGCCGATCTCAAGATAAACACTTTGGGGAACAGCGCCCCGACGGCTGACGGCGCGCAGACGCGCCAACAGCACGTCGATCGAAAACGGCTTGGTCAGATAGTCGTCGGCGCCGCAATCCAGGCCGGTAACGATATCGGCGGAAGTATCGCGTGCCGTCAACATCAAAATCGGCGTCTGATTGCGCTCCTCACGAAGCTTACGCGCCGCAGTGACGCCGTCCATGCCGGGAAGCATGACGTCCAGGACGATTACATCGAACGGGGAAGTACGGGCGATTTCGTATCCCGAGCGGCCGTCGCGCGCCACCACCACGTGGTGGCCCTCCTCGCTGAGCGCCTTTTCCAGCAGGTCGGCCATGCGCTGCTCATCCTCGACTATCAGTACCTGCATGGGCCGATCGTAACAAATTAAGCTGAGCCTAGGCTGAATTCCTTGGAATACGGGGCAAACTATGCGAAACTGTGCCGTTTATAGTTCAGCGATTCCTCAGGAACAAGTGCTTGACTGGTAGGAGGTCATGACTGTGAAATATTTCCTTGTGTTTTGGGCAGGAATGCTCTCCGGACTTGCCTCAGCGCAGGTAGCCACTCCTCTGCGTGCCCCAGCTTTTGCATCGCTGGGGGGCGCGGTCGCCACGCAGGCGATTCCTTCCGTGCAGGCGGCAACCCCCGCTCAGGGCGCCGTCGCCTCGACTGCGGCGCCGCCGACCCTAACGTTAAAAGACGCGCTGGAGCGTGCGCAGGCGAACTCCCAGCAGGTACTCGCTGCGATGAGCGATGTTAGCGCGGCGCATGAGGATTTTCGGCAGACCCGCGCCGCGCAACGTCCCTCGCTCAGCGCCAAATCGGATTATCTAGGCACGCAAGGCAACGGCACATTCCCCAGCGGCCGCTTCGTGACGAACGATGGCGTGCACGTTTATCGCGAATGGGCCGTGGTGCATGAGGACTTCACTGCGGCTGCCTTGAAAACCGGCATGCAGCGCGCGGCCGAAGCCGAAGCGCTGGCTCGGGCCAAAGTGCAAATCGCCCAGCGCGGTTTGGTGGCCACGGTCGCAAAGGCGTTCTATACCCTACTCGATACGCAGCGAAAATACGCCGCAGTGCAGAATGGACTGGATCAGGCGAAACAGTATGTGGACATCACCCAAAAACTGGAGAGTGGTGGAGAAGTGGCACACAGCGACGTAGTCAAATCGCAGCTTCAATTCAACGCTCAGGATCAGGCGCTGCGCGAAGCGAAGCTCTCGATGGACACCGCACGGCTGGATCTGGCGGTATTACTTTTCCGCGATTTCAATTTGAATTTCAATATCGTGGACGATCTCGATACGCCGCTACCACTGCCACCGATGGCTGAGATCACGACAATGGCTGAGCACGAGAATCCAGATTTGCGCGCGGCGAACAGCGCCCTGAAAACGGCAAAGCTCGACGTGACGCTCGCCAGGCAGGGTTATCTTCCTTCGCTGACCGCTGACCTGGATTACGGCATCGAAGCGAACGCTTTCGCACTGAACAGCACGGTTGCCGCGGACCCGCTCAAAGGGAAGGTTCCCAACCTGGGCTACTTCCTCACCGTTTCGCTGAACGTGCCTATCTGGGATTGGGGCACGCGTGCAAGCAAGGTGCGTCAGGCGGACCTGAAACGCGAGCAGGCGAACGTCGACCTGACCATGACGCAAAAGACGCTGATGCGCAACCTGCAAGGCTTTTACCTGGAGGCGCAAACCGCGCGCGAGCAGTCGGATTCTTTGCGCCAGTCGGCGGATCTGGCGGCAGAGAGTTTGCGATTGAATGTCCTGCGATATCAGGCCGGCGAAGCGTCCATCCTGGAACTGGTGGATGCGCAAACCACTCTATTGCAGGCGCGCAGCGCTTACATCGACGGCCTGGTTCGATTCCGCCTTGCGCTGATGAATCTCCAAACTTTGACGGGTACGTTTTAGCCGATGCTTCATTACCGCTATCCTCGGTTCGATGCATCGGGAGATTTGTGTTTATGTTAAAAGTTATGCCGGAAAGCACAGGAGAGTCTCATAAACGCGGGCGGCCGCTCGGCGTGTTGCTGTTGGCAGCTATCCTGTTCGTGGCTGGATGCAGCAAAAAGGCGGACACGAAGGCTGCTGGCGGCGACGAAGCCGAGCCGGCCGTTCCCGTCACCGCAGAGCGCGTGCTCAAGGGCGCGATCGATCGCGTGGTCACGGCCGACGCCGTTTTATATCCGGTTTCGCAATCAAATGTGACGGCGAAGATTGCGGCGCCTGTGAAGCGATTTCTCGTCAACCGCGGCGATCACGTGAAGGCTGGTCAAGTTCTCGCGGAGTTGGAAGCAGCCGATATGGCCGCAGCTCTTCAAGAAAGCAAGCATCAGGTGGAACAGGCGCAGGCAGCCTATGATCTGCTGAAAGGCGCCACCGCTCAGGACGATGCAGGTAAGGCGGAAAGCGACGTGCAGTCCGCGCAGCAAGCCTACGATGCGGCCAAGAAAGTTTACGACAGCCGCGCCGAGTTGCAGAAACAGGGCGCGCTGGCGCAACGCACCGTAGACGATTCCCGCCTGGCGATGGTTCAGGCTCAAACCCAGCTCGACGTCGCCAAACGGCACCTCGCGACACTGAGTCAGGTGGGTCAGCGCGAATCCCTTCGCAGCGCCGAGGCCGCTGTGAACGCAGCCAAGGCGCACTACGACAATCTGGCGGTGCAGCTTTCCTACGCAACCATTAAGAGCCCGATCTCGGGCGTTGTCGCCGACCGGCCGGTCTCTCCCGGCGAATTGGCGCAACCGGGAGCGCCATTGATTTCTGTGGTGGACATTGCGACGCTGATCGCACGCGCGAACGTTCCCGTGAAAGACGCCGTGGCCATAAAGCCCGGTGTTCCTGCGCGCATCGCGGGACCGGATGGCGACTTGCCCGGTAAGGTCACCATCGTCAGCCCCGCCGTCGATCCCAGCACTACCACGGTGGAAGTGTGGGTGACGCTCGCGAATCCGGGCGAGAAGTTGAAACCCGGCGGCACCGTCCGGGTCTCGATCATCGCGGAGACCATCACGGATGCGATCATCATTCCGGCGTCGGCCCTCCTGAACCTTGACGAAGGTGGCCAGAAGGTCATGATCGTGGTCGGCAAAGACAAGAACACTACGGCGGAGGAGCGCAAAGTCGTCGCCGGAATCCGGCAGGGCGCTCGTGTTCAAGTCATCAGCGGCGTTCAGGAGGGCGATATGGTGATCACCTCCGGCGGCCTAGGCCTGGATGACAAAGCCAAGGTGGAAGTACAGGCTGCCAAGGATGAAGATGACGACGACGATGACGATGACGCCAAGTGAGGCAAGAGCGAACGCTGCATGAACGAGTACCAAAATAGGGGCGTCTCCGCCGAGCACACGCCAGACAACTCCTTTCGCGAAGGTGCCGATCACGAACATTGGACGGCGCGCTTTTCGCGCCCGATCATTTTCACAATCATTGTGCTGGTGGCCGTCGGTTCGTATTTAGCGTTTTCTATTCCTGTCGCCGTATTTCCGACAACGGATTTTCCGCGCATCGTCGTGGGCATCGATAACGGCGTCGCGCCCATCAACCAAATGCAGGTGATGGTGACGCGCCCGATCGAGGAAGCGATGAATAACGTGCCTGGCCTGGATCGCGTCGTCTCGACGACCAGCCGCGGATCGGGCGAGGTGAATTTATTCTTCAACTGGAATGTCGACATGTTCCAGACTCTGCAATCGGTCAACGCAGCGATCGCGCGCGTGCAGCCGAGCCTTCCGGCCACGGCCAAATTAACGGCGAATCGCCTGACCTTCGCCGCGTTTCCGATCCTGGGGTACAGCCTGACGTC
This sequence comes from Terriglobia bacterium, assembly GCA_963699945.1. Lineage (GTDB taxonomy): Bacteria > Acidobacteriota > Terriglobia > Bryobacterales > Bryobacteraceae > Palsa-187. The sequence goes on along the minus strand of CAVOVW010000013.1, from coordinate 329,172 downwards.
GGACACGATGTCCCAAAGCGATTTGTGGGAGCTGGCAAACTACACGATCAAGCCTCGACTAAATCGAGTGAACGGCGTGGCGATGGTGGTCGAGCAAGGAGGCAGTGTACCCGAGTTTCAGATCACGCCGGATCCGGCGAAGCTTCTACAGGCACAGGTGACCGTGCCCGGCATTCTCGATTCCATCTCGAAATTCAATATGGTCGATTCGCCCGGCCTGATCGAGAACAATCACGAGCTTTCACTCACCCTGGTAAGCGGGCAGGCCAAGGATTCCTCGGATCTCGAAAATATCGTGGTGCGCACCACGCCTACAGGAGGAACGATTCGCATCGGCGATATCGGCACTGTTCATCCTGCCGTTATGCCGCAGTACACCATCGTGACCGCCAACGGCAAGCAAGCCGTATTGCTCAACGTGTTCCGCCAGTCGGACAGCAACACGGTGGCCGTGGCGAACGCGGTCAACGACGAACTCCAGGCAATCAGCAAGACCTTGCCATCGGGCGTCCATGTGCAAACGTTCTACGACCAATCAGAGCTGGTACGCGATTCGATCGCCAGCGTCCGCGACGCGATCCTGATCGGGCTGATTCTGGCAGCGATTATCCTCGTGCTCTTCCTGCGCGACTGGGGCAGTTCGATCGTCGCCGCATTGGTGATTCCCGCAACAATCGCAATCACGCTGGTCTTCATGCGTCTGTTGGGCGAGAGCTTCAATCTAATGACGCTCGGTGGATTGGCCGCGGCGGTTGGGCTGGTGATTGACGACGCAATTGTCGTCGTCGAAAATATCGTGCTGCATCGCGACTCCGGCCAGAGCCGCGGGGAGGCGATTCGTAGCGCGCTGCACGAAATCCTTGTCCCGCTCATTGGCTCAACCATAACGCCGATTGTCGTGTTCCTCCCGCTGATCAGCATCACCGGCGTCACGGGGAGTTTCTTCCGCGCGTTGGCAATGACCGTGGGTACAGCGCTACTCACGTCGCTGGCGCTCGCGCTCACGTGGACGCCGACGCTCAGCCACTATTTGCTGAAGCGCCGGGGCGGCGAGCACGCCGAAACCGCTGACGTCCATGGCCACGTATCGTCCGCCGGTTTTATGGGCCGGGTCACACGATTCTACGTGAAAACGTTGCGTTTTGTGTTGGCGCGTCCATTAATGCTCGCGCTGGGCTGTGCCGTGCTGTTGGGCGCATCTTACCTCTGCTATACGCAGCTTGGCAGCGACCTGCTTCCGGCGATGGACGAAGGCGGCTTCATTCTCGATTACCTAATGCCCGCCGGTTCGTCGCTCGACGATACGAACGCAGTGCTGCTGGGCGTGGAAGACATCCTCAAGAAGACGCCCGAAGTGGAAAGCACTTCGCGCCGGACGGGATTGCAACTCGGGTTGGCCGCAGTGACCGAAGCGAACACGGGTGATTTTTCGGTGAGACTGAAGGCGGATCGCAAACGCGGCATTGATGAAGTGATTGCTGGCCTCCGCGAAAAGATTAACGATGAGTACCCGCAGCTCGACGTGGAGTTTGTTCAGGTTCTGCAGGATATGATCGGCGATCTGACGAGTTCGCCGGAGCCGATTCAGATCAAGCTCTTCTGTCCCGATCCGAATGTACTGAAGACGTGGGCTCCGAAGATCGCGGACAAGATCAAAAAGATTCAAGTCGGCGGCAAGACGGTGGTGGCCGATGTGGAGGATGGCATCGAGAACACGATCAGCGGCTCAGCGATTGTGATGAATGTCGATCCCGTACTGGCGGCGCGCTCCGGATTTTCGCCGCAAGAAATCGAACTGGACGCGAGCGCGGTACTGCAGGGCGAGCCGTCTACGACGCCTTTGGTGATCAACGACCGATCCTACACGATTCGCGTGCGTTTCCCTGACAGCGCACGAGAATCGCTGGACGCGATCCGCAACACGATGCTTACGAGCAGCGCGACGGGCAAGACGGCCACGCTCGGCTCCCTTGCCAATTTCGAAAATGAGGCGGGCCAGACCGAGATCATCCGGGAAAATCTGTTACGCCGCGTAGCCGTGACGGGCCGCTTTCAGGGCATCAGCCTGGGCGATGGTATAAAACTGGTGCAACAGACTGTCACCGATTTGCACTTACCTCCCACGATCCGCGTGGTCTATGGGGGCCTTTACGAAGAGCAGCAAAAGTCGTTCCACGATCTGCTCCTGGTGCTCGCTCTGGCCATTGTGCTGGTGTTCATGGTTCTGTTGTTCGAGTTCCGCTCATTCGCGGCTCCGATAGCGATTTTGGCGTCGGCTCTGGCCTCCACGTCGGGCGTGTTCTTCGCGCTGCTGATCACGGGCACAACATTCAATATTTCGTCCTTCATGGGACTTATTATGGTGATCGGGATTGTGGCGAAAAACGGTATTCTGTTGCTCGACGCCCACCAACGCTTCCGTGGGGAAGGCAGTTCGGCGCTCGAAGCCATGATCGAAGCGGGAGAGCGCCGGTTACGCCCCATTCTCATGACCGCCATTGCGACGGTGGCGGGTATGATTCCGCTGTCACTCGCGATTGGCGCCGGGTCGCAGATGCTGCAGCCACTGGCGATCGCGGTCATCGGCGGCATCGCGGCATCAATGGTGCTTTCGCTGATCGTCACTCCTGCCGTGAACTACTATCTGGAAGGCAAAGACTAGATTTGCGCTCGGAGATTTTAATTGTGGGCTGCGTTCTTCTGTTCATGATCCAGCAACCACCTTTTCCGATCCAGACCGCCCCCGTATCCGGTAAGTGATCCATTCGCTCCGATCACTCGATGGCATGGCACAACAATCCCGACCGGATTGGAGCCATTCGCGAGGCCGACCGCTCTCGCGGCGCCGGGGCGAGTAATCTGTTGCGCCAACTTTCCGTAGGAGATAGCGCACCCGGCCGGGATATTGCGCAATTCGTTCCAGACACTCCGCTGGAAATGCGTCCCCGCGGTTTGGACCTCGATGTCGTCGATCGACTGGATGTCGCCCGCGAAGTAACGTTCCATTTTGTCCCGCAAACCATTGGGATTGAGCGCCGGTACGAGCGTGAATCCATCCTTGCCGTAGTGCAGACGAAGCAGGCGCAGCATTCGTTGCTCGTAGTCGGACCAATCGAGGGCTCGTAACTTCCCACTAGCGTCGGCCACCAGCAGAAGTTCGCCGATTGGCGAGTTGATTCGATCGATAAATAGCTGCAAAACGTCAGACATGAGTGCTCCTTGATTTTGAATTCAGTTTTGTGTCAGCGGCCCAGAGATGCTGTGCGGCATAGGCGCGCCATGGCCTCCAGCACTCCGATCGTGCGAGTAGAGACGATGCCGTAAACGCCGCTCCATCGACGCGTTCCGCGCCGCGTAGTAACCCAATATCCGTGGCAGGAAACGCGTCGGTCTCACGAAGAGCACGAAGGGCGATGTATTGCGCCGTCCATTCGCCTATACCGCGGATTTCCGCGCAATCTGGTGATCGTTTCCTCAATCGTCCCGAGCGGACGAAAAATATTGGGATCTGCGATAGCTGCCTCCGCAAGTTCCTTCAGCGCCGATTTCCGGGCAGCAGGCATGCCGATTTCAATCGATTTCGCCCGCGCAAGCTGCTTTGCTTCAGGAAACACATGCGTTAGTCGCGAATCGTTCACGAATTCGGGCGACACGCGTTCGCCATAGCTCAGAACGAGTTGTTCCGCAAGGTGACGGGCCGCGATAACGCTGACCTGCTGCCCCAGAATCGCCCGCGTCGCCAGCTCAAAACCATCCCATCCGCCCGGAGCACGCAGGCCCGGACTGTGTTCGACCAGCGGTGCGAGTCGCTGGTCCAAAGACAGATGAGCGTCAATCGTTTCGATGTCCGCGCCCAGATCGAACAATCGCCGCACACGGCCGATGATCCCCGGCAGCGATTGGACGCGAGGGAAACGAACAGTGACGCACAGACTTTGCCGTCCTGGCAAATGCTCAACTTCCACACTTCCCGTAAATCCATCCATGCCCACGGTGCGCAAATAGCGCCCATTCTCCACCACTTCCATGCCCGGTATCGCGCGTGCTCGCAGAAAGGCCAGCAGCGAATCCCAGTCGTACGGTGGACGATAGCGCAGCCATAGAGTCACCCCGGATTCCGGGATCTTCAGAGATCTGCGCCGCAACATGCGTGGCGGCCGGCGGAAAAGCTCAAGAAATGTTTCATTAAATCGCCGGATGCTGCCAAAACCGGCCGCCAGCGCGACTTCTGTCAGGGGCATGTTTGTTTCATGGATCAATTGTTTGGCGAAGAGGACGCGCCGCGTCTGCGCCACTGCAATTGGCGACGCACCGAGGTGCTGAGCGAAAAGGCGCCGCAGATGGCGTTCGCTAACGCCGAGCCGTTCCGCGAGTGCTTCGACGCCGGCGCCCTCTCCATCAAATGCCCCGTCCGAAATCAACGCCAGCGCGCGAGTGACTGTGTTCGAGGTTCCGCGCCAGGACGCCAGCTCTGGCGCGGTCTCCGGACGGCAGCGCAGACACGGTCGAAAGCCGGCTTCCTGAGCCGCAGCGGCCGAACCGAAGAATCGACAATTTTCCCGTTTTGCAGTGCGAGCCGGGCAAACCGGGCGACAGTAAATTCCAGTCGATGTGACCCCGACAAACAGCAAACCGTCGAAGCGTGAATCGCGACGCTGCAAAGCCCGGTAACAAACCTCTTGCTCCGGCAGTTCCATGGCTCCATTTTCCCAGGCATTGCGCCATCGCACTCGCGGTTTTCGGACATCAACATCCGGGCCTCAATCGTTCCAGAAAATTGTTCAGGATAAGCTCGATGTTGCGCAGATAGATATGCTGGTGATGCTGGCGACAATGACATGCTCACGCGACGGGGACGCGAACGGCTGCGCAGATCTTTCCAGCCTTCACGCATCCAGGTGTTGTTCATTGGTGAATCGCCTCCGGTTTCGGGACGATTCTTCTACTCGGCTGACTCGGGATTGTACCGAACCATGCGTGCGGCTTTTCAGGCAGCGATGTTCTTGGAGGCTTGAACGGTCTATACCGGAACGGCAATGTTCGCCGGCACATCTCGCTCAAGGATTTCTGCCAGCTTGGCCAGGTCTCCGCCGACTACCAGCTGGCAGAAGGCCTCGACTAGGCTCGGATCGAACTGTTTTCCTCTTTCCTCACACAGACACTCGATCGCGATTTCGGAAGTCTCAGCCTGCTTATAAGGCCGGTCGTGGGTAATCACGTCGAAAACGTCCGCGACACTGACGATCCGCGCTTCGATTGGGATCGTCTCGCCGGCCAACCGATGGTAGCCGTTGCCATCCCAGCGTTCATGATGATAAAGGGCGATGCGCTCCGCCATTTGAAGAATCGCGAAACTGCTGCCCGATAAGATAAGGTGTCCGATCTCAGTATGCCGTTTGATTTGACAATACTCCGCGTCGGTCAGTTTGCCGGGTTTCAGTAAGATGCCGTCGGGAATACCTATTTTGCCAACATCGTGAAGGGGCGCTGACACGCGGATGAGTTCCACCTGAGCGGCGGGCAGGCCAATCGCTCGTCCCAGAACAGCGGCAAGCGTGCCGACGCGCTGTGCGTGCCGCCCGGTACAATCATCGCGATATTCGGCTGCCAAAGCGAGCCGCTGAAGAATCTCCAATTGAGCCAGTTCCAAATCGCGCGTACGCGCCGAAACCCGCTCTTCCAGTGTCAGGCTGTAGTTCTGAAGTTCAACGTTGAGCCACCGGGTTTCTAAGAGGTTGTAGATACGCAGCAGGGTTTCTTCGATGTCGAAAGGCTTCGTCAAAAAATCCTTGGCGCCTAACGAGAGGGCCAGTTGCCTGGTTTCCTTAGAATTGTTCGACGTCAGAACCAGAACTGGCACAAAAGTGCCCGCTGGTATTCGAGCTCGCAGCTGTTTCAGGAGGTCCAAGCCGTCAATGTGGGGCATGTGCAAATCCGTTGCTATCAAGTCCGGTTGATACTCAGAGAAGACGGCAAGAGCCTTGCGAGAATCGGTAACGCTTCGGAAGTGACTATAGCCGGCCCTTTTTAGGATCTGCTCCAGCAGTTGGACGTTCGCAACCTGATCATCGACGATGAGAATTTTGCTTTTAAGGATGATCTCTTTGTTCATCTCCACACAATTTCCAGCCTGGACATAAGGCGCGACTAACCAAATCGGTTCAGCGAGATACCATTAGTGCTTGCTCGATGAATGCATTGGGAAGACGGACTCAGTGAAGACACTGTCAAAAAGCATCAACATCGACGCTACGTCCAGTGGTTTTGTTAAATAAGATAATGCTCCTGCGGCGCGAAGCCGATCGATCTGTCCAGGCGTAGCATCGGCGCTCACAACCACCACGGGGATTCCGCTAGTTCTCTCATCTTTGATTAGACGCTCCAGCACCTCTCGCCCCGAGATATCGGGTAAATGCAGATCCAGCAGAATTAAATCGGGATGATGCATCCGTGCGGCGTCCAGTCCAAGCTGCCCCCGATCTGCGCCGATCAGGTGCAGTTCACTCCGGTGGGAGACGATACGCTCCATCAGCCTGAAGTTGGCCTGGTTGTCCTCGATGTAAAGCACGGTACGCGGTTGAAGATAAGGAATAGCTTCCTCACCGCTGGGCTCAGCCTTGGGAATGACGAATGCATCGTTGGGACGATCCGCTTCTTCGAGTTCGATCCAAAAAGTGCTGCCCTGTCCTACCTCGCTTTCAACTCCGATGCGGCCCTCCATGGCCTCCATCAAGCCGCGGGACAGAGCCAGACCGAGACCAGTCCCCTCAATTCCCTTCGTTTCATCACACACACGCTCGAAGGGTTGGAAGAGCCTCTCTTGCTGCTTTGCGGAAATTCCGTGCCCTGTGTCGCTGATGGAGATTCGTAGAAAGCCGTCCTTGCGCAATTCACACCACACCTTTACCCGCCCGCCTTCGCGATCGTACTTGACCGCGTTGGAAAGTAAATTGAGAAGCACCTGCCGCAGCCGCTGCTGGTCGGCCTTTACGTTTTTCCCTCCATCGGCGGCCCGATCGAATCTGATCTCGATCTTGTTCTGTTGAGCCATCGGTCGAACAAAAGCCAACGCGTCTTCGATGACCTCCTGAACCTGAACTGACTCAGGGGACAGAGAAAGCCGGCCCGCCTCGATTCGAGCAAGGTCGAGGACTTCGTTGATCAAGCTCAAAAGATGTTGGCCACCCTTCATGATGTAGGCCACGGAATCGCGCTGGTTGGGGCTCAGGGCATCCAACTCCAGGAGTTGTGCGAATCCGAGAATGGAATTCAGCGGCGTGCGAAGCTCATGGCTCATTCGCGACAGATACTCACTCTTAGCCTGATTTGCCCGTTCGGCTTCGTCCTTGGCGATTTTCAGCAAATCCCTGGAACGCTTAGCCCCCGTGATGTCGCGGACCACTGCCACGCCGCCTATCGTTTTTCCGTTATCGTCTTTGAGCGGTTGGCCGCTTACGCTGATAAACGCCCCCTCAGGCCTGCAATCATTACAAATATAGAGCTCCTGTGCCTCGACGATCTCCCCTCGCAAAGCTCTTGCTATGGGCAAATCTTCCGGCGGGTATGGAGCCCTGGTGGCAGGAGCATATAAACCGTATGTGCTGCTCCATTGGTCCTGAGGCATTTCCTCGCGGGGACCTAGCATGTGCCGCGCCGCTGGATTGAGTAGCAATGTCTTGCCGCTCTCGTCCGTAACGACCACGCCGTCACCCATGCTGTCGAGAATCGATTGCAGGAGCTTCGTCTGTTGACGGAAGGCGGCTTCCGATTGTGCGAGTTCCTGCTGTTGCTTAGCAACAAGTTCTTCCGCTTCCTTGCGTTGCAGTAGCTTTCTCGTATGAGCTACCGCTTTCAGAACGGTTCCCCTGAGTTCCGCCGGTTCCCACGGCTTGGAAACGTAAGTGAAAATCTGACCGTCGTTCACCGCTCGGATCACCGCGCTGATATCGGCGTAGCCTGTGATTAGAATACGAGCCGCATCAGACAGACTTTGCGCACGGCTCAGGAATTGATCTCCCGTCAATCCGGGCATGCGCTGATCAACCAGGATCGCCACGAACGCCGAGCCCCGCAGAAGATGGAGCGCTTCGCGCGCATCCGTTGTTGCGACAACCTCGAAGTTCTCGTCGAGTAAATCGCGGATAGAATCCAGGATTCTGGGTTCATCGTCAACCACAAGGATCAACGGCTTAGGTGTTGTTTCGATCACGCGCTAACCTCTGCCTGAAGGGTTGTGGGAATCTTGACAGTAAATTCAGTCCCTTTCCCTTCCTCACTCGAGCACTCTATGGAGCCTTGGTGAGCTTTCACGATCCCGTACGAGATCGCAAGACCGAGCCCGGTTCCACTTCCTATGGGCTTCGTGGTAAAAAAAGGATCGAAGATTCGATCACGAATTTCCTTAGGAATGCCTTTGCCGCTGTCGCGAACCGTGATCACAAATTGGCCGTCCCGCTCACTGGTAGAGACATGAATCGTCCCCGGTCCCTCGATCGAGTCAATCGCGTTTCCGATGACGTTCATAAGCACCTGGTTAAGCTCCCCGGCAAGGCACGTCAACGGTTCTTTTGCAGCGTAGTGGCGCTCGACCTCGATTCGATCTTCCATTTTGTGACTAAGGAATAACAGAACGGATTCGATGCTTTCATGGATATCCACGGTTTTGAAAGTGCCTTCGTCGAGCCGCGAAAATGTGCGCAGTTTTGAAACCAGATTTTGGACGCGCGCGGCTCCCTCGCGCATGTGCTCCACGCGCGTTCGCATTTTGCGGAGGGGCGCGATGGCGGTGAATTCACTTTGAGCTGCCTCCCATTTGGCAAGCTCCTCTTGCGTGACGAAGATGTTATTGATTACGAAGGCGAGAGGGTTATTGATTTCGTGTGCGATCCCGGCCACCAATTCGCCCAACGATGCCATCTTCTCCGATTGCACCAGTTGCCCTTGCGTCTCGCGCAGTCTGCGATTTGTCTGGGCGAGTTCCTCGGCCAGGCACGTACTCTCCAGGACCTGTTGCTCTAGCGAGAGGTTCTGTTTCTTCAATTGCTGATGTAGCCACCGTGTCTGCAAGAGATTCTTGACCCTTAGCTCCACCTCAGTATGGTTTAAAGGCTTAGACAGGAAGTCACTGGCACCGTGCGCAAGGACTTTTTCCTTCGCAGCGCTGGAGCTATCACCTGTGAGAACAAGAATCGGCAGGTAGTCTTCTGCAGGCACTACCGTCCGGAACTGGTCCATCACGGCGAGTCCATCCAGATGGGGCATGTGGAGATCCAGCAGAATCAGATCCGGCTGAAATTCAACGAAGGTCGCCAGGGCCTGCCGAGAATCGTTGAGACACTTTATGTGTGTGCACCCGGCAAATTCAATCACCGCCGCGAGGGCGTGCAGATTGTTCTGCTGGTCATCGAGAATGAGGACCCTGGAATCTTTGAGGCTGGTGAATCTCACGTCCGAGCCTTTTCTGGCGGCCCACACTCGGGGAGCACGTTACGCGGCCACAGGTAATATCGGCCCGGTATAGAGGAGCGATAGCGGAAATCCGGCGAGGAATGCCACTATCCTGGTTTTGGGTTTTTCAGTCGAAAAGGGCTATTTTTTTGAACGGTAGTATCAAAATACAGTCGAGCCACTAGTACGTCGCGTAGCTTCGGGTCATTCGGAATGCACATTCCCAAAACAGAATGCGTTGGACGGCAGCCCCTTGGAAAATCTGAATGACGCCGCCGCGGCTCTAAACTGAGCCGCAAGCACACGGCTGACGATAGGTCCTTATGCGGATATTTATGCTGCGTCTGGCGGCCGTTGCGATTTTTGGGATCCTAAATCTCGAAGTCGGCATTTCCCAGGTCAAGAAGCCAAACGAAATACGCATTTCGATGTCAATTAGTCCATTCGCCGACCTGGCCTTTCGCTATGGGATCACATTCACCGACGGTCAGGTCATAGCAAAGAATCCTCAAGAACTACAGGAGCTGTTCGTCAGGCATGGCGCGAACGAAGTTTACGCACGGATTGCCACGACGCAGAGATACCGCCTGGGATTCGGCGACCACAGCATGGATCGAGCACTGGTTCGCGCCCGGATGGCCAAAACTTTGAACCTGCCTCTGAACCCCGAATTGGGCCTCTTTAACATCTACGGCGACGCGCGTTGCCAGCCCTCCCCGGATTTCAGCGACTATCCGGGAATAAAGCTTCCCGGCGCGTGGACCACGCTGACGCTCGACCAAATGACTGGCCTTTTGAGGCTGTACGGAGCTCTGGCGGCCCGCCAGATTCTTGGTACCGGAGTAACGGTGCGTATCTGGGATCTGGGAAATGAGATCGAATTCGGAACTGCCGGAGTGGCGGTGCGGCCTATGCCAGGCACGTGCGACGATACCGCGGGCGGCCGCGGTTGGTATAAAAGTCCGGATGCGGTAGATCCCGCGATCGGCCGAATGTCTGCATTCGAGCTTATGAACATGACCGAAGTGAAGCGGATCGAATGGCTGCAGGTGCATCTTTGGCCGCACGAAGCAAAACTGCTGGCCGCGGTTGCAGAGGGAATACGCTCGGTCGATCCTCGCGCGCGGTTCAGCACTCACGTGAGCGGTGTCACTTCAGTTCTGCCGCAACAGGCCGTGGCCTTTTACAGTGCGTTGAAAAAGGGAGGATTCCAGGCGGATGAGCTCGGAATGTCCTACTATCCGACGTCGTCAGGCAAACCGGCAGATCGCCTGCAAGCTTTCAAAGATACAGCAAGCGCACTGCATCGCGAGCTGGGGCGGCCCGTGTTCGTCACCGAATTCGGATACCCCGCTGCGAAAATGCAAAAGGGATTCATTTGGAATGACGCCGTTACCGGATATCCGCTTAGTCCGGAAGGCCAAGCCAAGTTCATCCGCGATCTGACGGCTTGGGGAGTTGAGACAGGAGTACTATCCGGCATTCGGCCGTGGGCGCCTGAGCTGGCCATTCCTGGATGGGGACCAATGTCCTTCTTCGAACTCAATGGGACGACTGCTCGCGCGCGCCCGTCGCTAGACGCGATTCGGGAGGGCGCGCATTCCAGATCAAGACGGAACGCCCGTGATGTCCACTAAGGCAGCGCGGAGGTCGCGAAGTTTGGGAGGTTTGCTGAGGACGCGATCCACATGTTCGGGCACGTCGCCCTCCGCTACCAGTCGTTGTCCCCAACCCGTAAGTAGAACCACGGGGGTAGAAGAGCGGCTCGACTTCACGGCGCTTGCGACCTTGCGGCCGTCTATGTAGGGCATGCCAAGATCAGTAATGACAACGGCGAACGGCTCCCGGCGATCTTCCGCCGCCTGAAAAATGTCGATCCCTTCCTGGCCGCCATTCGCGGATGTGACCGCATGACCATCCGCCTCCAGTGTGTCGCGCAAGGATTTAATTAAGAGCGGGTCGTCATCAACGATCAGAATCCGCTGGCGCGCCGGGATCGCAGCCGGAAGTGATTTGGTAGCGCAGATATCCGAAGAAGCCTGCTCGGGAAAGCGGAGGCGCACGGTAGTCCCTATGCCGGGCGTGCTCTCAATATCCACTACACCCTTGTGCCGCTGTGTAACTCCGTAGACCATCGCCAGTCCCAGGCCGGTCCCGCGTTCGCCCTTCGTCGTGAAGAACGGTTCCAGGCAACGACGGCGCGTCTCCTCGTCCATACCGACGCCCGTATCGGATACTTCCACACAAACAGTTGGTTGATCGGACGCGCCTTTTATGACGACGGTCCGCACGGTAAGCGTGCCGCCATCCGGCATAGCGTCCACCGCATTAAGTACCAGATTCGTGAGCGCCTCGCGAATTTCGCTCTCGATTCCCGCGACGGGCGGCAACGCGGTCGTCAGATCCGAATGCAGCTGAATTACTGTGCCGCGCGCTTGCGGCATGTCGCTCCAGCGGGCGCGAGTGAGATCCAGGACATGCTGCGCCATGCAGCTCAAATCCACCGGGACCAGCACCATCTGCGGCTCGCGCTCACGGTAGAACTCGCGCATCCGGGCTACCGTATGGGCTACGTCTCCGATCGCACGCAGTGTTGTCTCAAGATACTCCCGAGTTCGCGCACTTAGGTTGGGCTCTCTTTCCAACAAGAGTTCCGTGTACAAAGCGACGGGAGAAATGGCGTTATTAATATCGTGAGCGATACCGCTCGCCATTTGTCCCAAGGAGCGTAAACGCTCCTGTTGCATCACGATCTGCTGTGTTTGGCGCAGGTCCTCGAAAGCCTTGTTCAAAGCCCCGTAGATCTGGGCTTGATGTGAGGCCAGGGCGACATGTTCACTTAGTTGCCGCAGAAACTCGCAGTCGGTACTACTGAAGGCATGGGATTCGTGCCGGGCCGCGATCAGGATGCCGAACACCTGGTTTTCCACCTGCAGCGGCGCCGCTACCGCGCACCGCAGTCCAGCTTTTAAAAGGCGTTGGGGGAATGGAAAATCTACTTCGCGGAGTTCGGGTTCGTAAACCAGCTCCCCACGAACACAGCGAGACAAGCCGTTCTGATCGATTGCCAGCCGGGCCTGCTGCGTCAATGCGAGTTCCATCGCCAGTGCACCGCTATGAACGCCCACGCATGTGACGGTCAGTTCCTCACGGGAGGCGTCGTAGAGACAAATACACCCAAAGTCAATCGGCAAACGATCCTCCAGGCTCCGAATCACCACCTGGAAAATGCTCTGTAAGTCCTGCCGCTCGCCGATGGCGCGCGTAATTTGATCCAGCAGGCTCAGCCGCTCGACCTGAGTCTGCAACTTCTGCTCTGTATTCTTGTGCTGGAACACCTCCCGTTCCAAATCCTGCACGGTTTGACGAAGATCCTTGGTCCTGCTCTGAACCAGCCGATCCAACTCGTCGTTAGCCGCGCCTAGCACTTCTCGAGCCCGTCGTTCGGTGCGAGCGACCTTGCTGATGAGAAGGGAAACGACGGCGAGTGGGATGAGCCGGCTAAGATCCACACTCGTCAAGCGAAAGCCGGAAGTCGTTAAGGCTGGAAGAACGCCTACCGTCAGGAGACATGAAATGATTCCGGGTCCGTACCCGCCGAACCACGCCACACCGAAGATAGCTAACAGGTATAAGAGCGCAAACGGAAAATCCGGTGACACGAACGGACGCAACGCCAGATGGAATCCCAGGGCCGCGACCCACGCCAGCAGTGGGAGAAGGTACCGGACCAGCTTCGAGCTTGGCTCCCTCAGGAAGATTTTAAGAGACGGAAACATATCAGAACTCCAGACGCAGCCCCAGTTGAATGACGCGCGCGGGAGCAGCTGACGTAATGGTGCCAAGGGCAGGTGAACTAGTAGAATTAACAGGCAATCCCAGGTTCGTATGATTTAAAGCATTGAAAAACTCCGAACGGAACTGAATGCGACGTGTTTCTACGGCTCCCCAGGAAAATGATTTTGATAGCCCCGCATCTAAATTCGTAAGTCCCGGCCCTCTCAAAATATTACGTCCCGAGTTGCCGTAAGCTGCCGGCGAGGGGATCACAAACGCGGCGGCATTAAACCAGTGGTTAACCGACTGCTGGTCGGCCGGTAGCACCGCGTTTCCAATGAGGTTGGGCCTGCAATTGTTGCCTTCCGAATTTACAGCCGCACAGGGCATGATGACGCTGAAAGGGGTTCCTGTCTCCGCCGTGACGACGCCGCTGAGCTGCCATCCGCCAAGAATTCCTCGAATAGCGGTGGCGCCTGCCGAATCCCCGCGCCTGGAGCGAAATGGAATTTCCCATACTCCGCTAGCGACAAACCGATGAGTGCGGTCGAAGCTGGACGGTCCACGATCGAGCGACCAGTTGTTCGGATTCTGCGGATATTGGCCGCCCGCGGCGGAATCGTCCGTCCCGTTGCTCTGATCGTCAATCGACTTGGACCAGGTGTACGACCCGAGAAAATATACGCCGCGTGAAAATCGCTGTTCGATCTTCGTTTGAAGGCCGTGATAAATGGAATGGGCGCTGTTCGTGAATTCACGAACTTCTCCGAGGGCCGGGCCGAACGGCTGCCGCGCAGCCGCCGCAGTAGCACCGGGCGGAGCGGCGTTGATGTTCGACGTCATGAGCAGCCGGTTGCCGCTGGTGCCGACATACGCGGTTTCCAGCATAAGCGAAGAGGTCAGCGCCCGTTGAATCGTGAAACTCCAGGTTTGCGAGTACTGGTTGCGATCGGTAGGCACCAGGTAGCGCTGGTCCCCCGTAGGCGATGTCGGCGAAGGAATCGTCATACTCGGAAGCAAACTGCTCAGTGTGTATTGGGGCGCCGTGAGCGGAAACTGTGTGATATCACTGCGAAAATAGAAGGGAATGTTGAATTCGTTGCTGTTCAAGACGCTCGCGCTGCCGAAAGGATCCACGAAGCCGATGCCGTATCCGGCCCGCAACACGGTTTTCGAATTAGGAGCGAAGGCCATGCCGACGCGCGGCGCGAGATCCTTGTAGTCCGTATTTCGCAGCCGTTCGCTGGTGTTCTGCCCCGCTATCAGCATGGTCGCGGTCGCGGGGTCGAAATTGGATAAACGATCATGTTCCTCCCGGGGGTAGGGCATGATGTCGTAACGAACGCCTAGGTTCACGGTGAATTTCGGCGTCACTTTTATATCGTCCTGCGCGTAGAACCCATAATGCGGCGAGACAAGTCCAACCATACCCGGCGGAAAGCTGTCGCGCAGGATCTGATAAGGCGCGCCCACCAGAAAGCTTGCATAGGCATTGCCGCCGGCGCCCACAGAAGAACTCGTGCTGAAGTTGAGAAACGTATATTCGCCGCGCCCGAACACCAGATATCCAGTGCTCCCCATTTCGTACTGATCGTCAAAGCCGACGCGGACAGCATGCCTGCCTTTGACCCATGTAAGCTTCTCGTTAAAATTCCAATCCGTGGCCGCGATCCGAAGCGGAGTGAGAATGCTTCCGCCCAGGTTGAAGAGCCCGGCGATCGCCATGGTCGATAGCCCCGAAGTGGCTGGACTTTGATTCACACCGGGTATGCCAAATTGCTGCGAGAGGTTTTGGCCATAGTCCTCTTGCGTCAGCGCGGTCGCTTCGCGAGTGAAGCCGACTCGAATTTCGTTGATCAATGTAGGCTGAATCTGATACACATGACCGATTCCAGCGTTCTGGTTCCTCGCGCTCGCGTTACCGGCGCCAGAGACGGAACCCCCCAGCGGAAGCCCGAAAATCGAGGGTGTAAAAGCCCCTGTGTTCTGGAACGAGTAACGAACGAAGGCATTGCTGAAGGGTGTGAACTGGTGATCCACACGGATGTCGAATGACTGAACAGCGGCCAGGGCTGTCCGGGTCACCGCATAGTTGTTGAACGAAAGCGGTTGGCCGTTGGGAGCCGAACTGATTCGGTTCCGGCAGAAGTGCGCTGAGCTTGGCAGCGGCGGGATCAATGAACTCCGTCGGAATCATATTGTTCTGGAACGCGGACCGTGTAAGCGAAGCTCCAAACGGATTGTAAATTGGTACAAGCCCGCCATTAGCGTCTCGCAGGCCGGAGAAATCGCCCTCGCGCTGAGCGTCGGTGGGCACAGTACTGATCATCGGCATGCCTGCACGCGTGACAGTGCCTTGATAGTCGGTGAAAAGGAACGTCCTGTCGCGCCGGATGGGGCCACCCAAAGATCCGCCGAATTGGCTGTAATGGAGCGGATTCTTTGATTGGCCCGTGGCATTGGAAAAGAAATTGGCAGCGTCCATGGCATCGTTGCGGAAGAACTCGAAGGCCGATCCATGCCATTGGTTCGTGCCGGATTTCGATTGCAAATTGACGACGCCTCCGGCCACGTTGCCGTACTCGGCCGAATAAGCTCCGGCCTGCACGGAACATTCGCGAACTGCGTCGAGCGGAATGTCGAAGTTGTTGCCTCTTCCCTGCGCCGAGGATGTCGTGGAAATGCCGTCTACGAGGTATAGGTTCGCCTTCGTGCGTTGGCCATTGATATTGTCGGCATTCGGAGATCCTGTCTCCGACGGCGCTCCCGGATTCACCCCGGCGCTGAGACGAATGAGGTCCTCCCACTTGCGTCCATTTAACGGAATCTCGGCCACTTCTTTTCTGGCGATAACCTGAGAAATCTCGGCCGTTTCCGGAGACAGTAGCTGCGCGCCGGATGCCTCCACTCGAATTGAGTCGCTGGTTGCGCCCACATTCAACGTGAAATCGACTCGCACGATCTGGTTCACCTGCAGCAGCACGGGGCCAAACAATTCCGTATTGAAACCCGGCGTGGCCGCCGTCAGCTCGTAAGAGCCGGAAATCAGTGTAGGTGTGGCGTACAGCCCGTCTGCATCGGATTGGGTGACGATCTCAACGCCGGTGTCAACCGAGTGAATCGCAATTTTAGCGTGTGGTAAGACCGCAGTGGAGGCGTCCCGGACCTCGCCTCGAAACGCCCCGCCGGAAGTCTGTGCGTACACGACACTGGCTCCCAAGGAACCGATTATGAGGCGAATCGCGAGAGCACGGATCAATTGTAAGCCTCCTTTTAGCGGGAACTATCGAAAGCATCTTCGACGAAATGATTATTCCGAAATCATTTTGTACGTATCGTCGTATAAGCACGGAACTTTACGATGGTGACGAGATCGAAGTACGGCGCTGTGATGAGCAAAGCGTGTATTCCCCATGGTGTAGTCTCGCTTCATGACCGCCAGGGGAGCGGCCCGCAAGGCCGGTTCTGTGAGCCTCTTGATCCTGGCTACCGCTTTACTCCAAGGGAACTCGGAGCCTATTCATCTGACCTTGCGAGCCAGCCTGATGAACCGGCACAAGTCGTTTCACGCGCACATCTAACGGCGCGTGGCCCCGTACCCTCGCGGCCGGGTCACTATCAAGGTTGATACCGCAGAGACACTTCAGGTTTCGATCGAATGGATTGAGCACCCGCCGCCGGTCTCACGCTAACCCGACAATCCAACGCCTGCGTGGTTTTTCGTGGGCCGGTATAGTTCAGCGACCGTTCGCGCGGGAGACGAGACCCCAATCGTCCCGCTGCTCGAGCTTCGAAAGTTCTTCGTCGGACAATCCAATGCCTTCTTCCAAATATTCGGAATCGCCATGGAATTGCCATAAATCGAACTGTGCGCCTGAGATATTACGCGCAGCCATCAGGGCGGTGAGCATGGAGTGATCTTGATTGTTGTAGCGGTGCATCCCATTTCTTCCGGCCACCTGCAGGTTGGGCACAGTTTTCAGGAAGCTTCGAACGGTTTGCAGTTTTTCGCGATAAGTGTTGTCGTAAACCGGATATGCTTTCGGGACCCGAATTACTACACCGTCAACGATGTCGTCGATTTTGGCAAGTCCGATCGACGCGAGTTCGCGGCGCGCGAGGTCTACCAATTCCTGATCGTTCATGCGCCAAAGATCGTCGTCCTCTGTGCAGAAGTATTCCATCCCCAAGTTGGTGGTCTCTGCGTTCGGACTCATTTCCTCGCTCCAATTGGTGTAGTTTTGTATCCGCCCTACCCTGACGCTGGGTTCATGAACGTAAATCCAATTGTCGGGAAAGAGATTTTTTCCTCGAACAATCAAGCCGACCGTGATGAAATCGCGATATCCGAAGCCGAGCGCTGAATTCAAAACGTCCTCAGGAGGCCCGGGCGTCATGAGGCTGAAAAAATCGCGAATGGCCAACGTATTGATGAAGTGCTTTCCGACGTACCGGTTCCCGGCCGCCTCCACTGCCTCGATGCGCCCTGGCTCCCAAATGATCCGTTCCACAGGACTGTTCAACACGACGCGAACGCCGCGTTCCTCGACGATATTCTTCATGCGATCCCACATCATGCCGGGCCCGCGGCGGGGATAGTGGAACTCGCGAATCAGGGTCTTGATTGCACTCCCTTTTTTTCCACCACCCTCGCCATATACGGCATTTTTAAGCAACGACGAAAAGGAAAGCCCACGGATTCGCTGCGCAGCCCAATCGGCGCTGATACTAGTGCATGGCAGGCCCCAAACCTTTTCCGTGTAACTTTCGAAAAACATCTTGAACAGCCGGCGCCCAAACCGATTGGAGACCCACGCCGCCAGATGATCCTCTGGCCGTTCGGGAAATAAGTGGGACTTGAGAAAACTTGCGCCGCAAAAAATCACTTCCCGCAGACCAAGGCCGCGGAGTACGTTCATGGGATCAAGAGGATAGTGGAAGAACTTCGACCGGTAGTAAATCCTCGACAAGCGTGGACGGGTCAGAAAATCAGGGCCAAGTATCTCATGCCAGATCTGTTCTATGAACGGAACCTTCGTATAGAATCGGTGGCCGCCCAAGTCGAACAGATAGCCCTTGTAGTCGACCGTTTTGGCTAGACCGCCGACCACAACGTCACGTTCGAGGACGATGCAAGAGATATTTTTTTGGGAAAGCTCATATGCAGCCGTAAGTCCCGCCGGGCCCGCGCCCAGCACAATTACCTCAGCCGAGATCGTGCCAGACTCGCTTTTAGGTTGATCGTTGGAGGTGCTTGAGTTCATGCAGCTCGGTCTTGGTTCCCCGAGCCACGCAAGAAGGCTTCTGACGAATGCGTCTTCTGTGCCCTTTTGAACTTGTAAATGATGATGCCAAGTAAAAACGAGACGCCACTATAGAAATAATAGAGCAGATGAAGAGGTACGCCAAATAGTAAATATTGCAATCTCCGTCGCGCGGCCAGGAAATTATAGAAATAATGATTAAGAGCCAAAATTCCAGATAAACTTGCAATCCCCATCACCGCCGCCCATATTGCCAATTTGGTTTGGCCTAAAATCGCGGCGGCGATGCCCAATGAACAGCCCATGACTAGCAATCCGGCGAGCAGAACCGATGCTCGTTGGCCCCACTGCAAGTTCAAATCATCGGGGAAAGAGCGTGTGCGCAAGATTAAAACTGTCCAGGGTATTCCACGTTGAAACACATCAGTGAGCACTAAGGAGCCGAGCGTCCACACCTTCATATGCTTGCAGCGGACAAGAGGATCCAAGGCGATTTTTCGTCCCGATTTCCTCATGCGGTAACCAAGTTCGATGTCCTCGATGGATGGCTTTTCGTAAGACTCATCAAAACCGCCGTGCTGCAGAAACACGTCTCTCTTCACGGCACCGCAACCAGTCCAAAAGGTGAAGGCGCGACGATTCCCCTGCGAGTGAACGAAGCTGTGCTGTAAATTCTTGAATTGAGAGACTGGTCCTTGATCCGAGGGCGCGTCGTCGTAGGCGCCTATCAGTGCGTCAAGGTCTTTCTCCGTCTCAAATCTTGCCGCGATTCTTTTCAAGGCATCCGCGTGTAAAGCCACGTCGGCGTCTATGAATACGACTAGATCTCCGCTCGCAAATTGGACCCCTAAATTTCTCGCGCGAGCGGGGCCGAAACGTCCGCCGGTAGATACAACCTTTGCGGCGGCACGCTGTGCGATGGAGACGGATCGGTCCGTTGACCCGTCGTCTACGACGATGCACTCTGCCGGGGAATACGTTGACGAATCCAATGCGCGCAGGCAATCTGCAATTGTACGTTCGGCATTAAAGACTGGGATGATTACCGATATCTGCACACCTGCCCCCGAGCGACGTTCTGTCCCAACATAGCACGGCACTATTCGACCAAGGCCGCGGAAAGCCGTCGGCGCACGTTCGTCTTGCCGCTTGGTGCGTTCGTAACGATTCGTCAATCGGGAACGAAATAACCGCGGGCTTGGCGATAAGACGTTGTGCACGTCATTGCTCAACACGTTCCGCGTAGACACCGCAGTGATCTTAGCCGCGCGGTTCTGCCGTCGGACCCAATTTCTGGCGAATCAAGTCGCCCACGGCTCGCGCGTTTTCCTCGCGATCACGCCCCAGTATCAGGCGATAAACATGCGAGCGCCGAAACAAAGTACGCGCGTTGCGAAACCTTGAAAACATGGCACCAGCCTTGTCGATCAACTCTGTCGGACTGGAACGCAACATGAATTCGAGTCCCTGAAAAAGGCCGAGTCCTACAGCACAATCCGCGATCATGGAGCGGTAGGATTCCATTATGCCGGCGGGTTCGATCCGGCAATTCTCGGACAGGCTTCGATAACCCAGCAGAACGATGCCCGGTTGCGCAACAGGCTTTACCCGGTGAGCGAAATAATCGTAATTCACCAGGATCTTGGGCCCAAATTCCATTCTATGGATGGTCCGCACGTGTTCGGCGGGAATATCTTTCTCTCCACCTGGGAGTAGCCCCAGTCGCAAGGGAAATGCGCGTATAGCACCGTCACGAGCTATAAAGGGTGAATCATCGGATAGAAAATCCATCTCCGGATCCTTTAAAAGCTCAGCGCACAGGGTACTTTTGCCGCCTCCCATCGGAAGAATTGCCAGGACGGCCCGGCCGTGAAAGCTGAGCGCCATCGCGTGAATTCGATGAAGGTGTCGCGAGTCTAAAAATTCACCGATGCGCGAAAGCAAAAAAAGATACGTCGCTTCGTGAAGCAAGTCCTCACTCTGGGAGTAAATGTGAAACGAGGGAATTGCGCGATCGTAGATCGCGAGTGCTCGGGTACCATAATCGATGTACGTTCGAGACCCTTCAGAAAACGCTATATTGCGGGGCGTGTAAATGGTCGCCGCCCGCTGTGGAACTTCGGCATAGGGCGGATCGCAGACGTGCAGAACAACGTCGATAGGCTCGATGTGTTCTTCCAGGGCCTCCCGGCGAAAAAAGCAGAAGTCCGATGCCAGACTATCGATGGCGGGCGTAGGATCCGTTGCGCGCAACCTGAAGCAGAAGCCATAGATATCAAAAATGAACGCTTCTTGAATATTGGAAACCAATCGGTCAAACCCTCTTCACTTGCTCAATGACCGATCAAGCATTCGTAAAGACCTAGTCTGTTCGGTAATCGTACCATTGGGAGCGATCGTCGAATCCGAATAATCGTTTTTGCTCGGGCAGTAACTGCGCAATCGTTTCCGGCGAGAAGCTGCGTGAAAAGTCCCAGTGCGGACGGATCCACGGGCGCAGGAAGAACGCATGTAGTGCGCGTCGCGGGTGTCTCGTAATATTGGCGCTACCCGCATGCATAAGGCCCCCGTTATACGCGATCAGGCTCCCGGCGGGAGCTTCCAGGTAAATGGCCTCCCTTTCGTCCTCCGCGCGGCTAGCCGTGTGATCCTGACTAAACGGCACCACGCGAGTTGCGCCATTGGCAACGGTAAAATCGTCCAGAGTGTGCAGCGCATTCACGGTCAAGACGGCACCAGGAACGGACTCGGCTTGATCCCGATGAAGAGACTGGCCTTTCCCGCCCGGCACCATTGACAGGCCGTTTACGGCTCCAAGAATGCAGTTCGGGCCGAGCACCAGACGCATTAGCTCCAGGAGTCGGGCATTCTGGCACAAAGTAAAAAAGACGGGATCCTTCTGCGGCAGTACGTAGCTGACCTGATGAGTCTCGGTGTGCCAGCCTCGTTCGGGTCCTATCTCTCGCTCGCGCTCCAGGATCAAATCTAATGCTGCCCTCGCCAGCCGAATCTGTGTCGGATCCAAGATGCCCTTAACAATCGTGTAACCCTGGACACGCAGTTCTTCCGCATGATATTCCAAAGGTGAAGTTGTCATTGCAAGCTTTCCAGGTTCGCGTGGCCCCAGGTTCTCGCCACGAAAACACAGCTTCGGCCCATAGTGCTCAAACTAACACATTGGTCTGCGTAGGCGCGAATCAAAAGCGACTAAGATTTGGCGTCGTTCGAGGTCGCGAGTTGGTATCCTCAATGAGGTGAGCGCCCAGAGCGCGATTTCCCCGTTTTTTTTCAGCACAGGAACGCGCCGGTGAGCACCGGTAAGGACATCTGCCTCCTTGGACCGCACCCGGGCAACGGCAGTTTCAGTACGTGGGGTTATTTCCGCCAATGTGCCGCCCTGTTGCCGCCTTATTGCCCCGCGGATTGGCGAATTCAGAACGCTTTCCCCGGTCAAAATAGCGTCCCCATGCCGCAGCAGGCCTGGAGCGGTCGTCGCTCCACATCGTGGCGCGAAAACTATGTGAGTTGGCCAAAGGCGTTGACCCGGCAGCGGGCCGACTGTTTCCACATAACGGACCAGGGACTCGCTTGGTATGCGCGATTCCTTCCCGACAAACCGCTGCTGGTGACGGTGCATGACGTGATCAGTTACATGACCATGCGGGAAGTTCTTCCGCTAGCGAAACCGCCGCTCAAACAGCGGCTATTGGTCTATGAGTCCGTGCGTAGGATCCGGACTGCAGCGCATGTGATTGCCGTCTCCAACCACACCGCAGACTGCTTGATGCGATATGTCGGTCTGCCCCAACAACGCATAACGGTCGTTCCCTTTTACGCCGACCCTTCATTCAGTCATCTTCCTGACAATCATTGCAGAGAGAAATGGTTCGACAACGCGGAGCACGTCGTGATTCATGTTGGCAAAGCGGTGGGCTATAAGAATCGCATCGGTGCGCTGCGCGCCTTTCATCGTGTGCTGAAGAAACTCCCGTCCGCCAGAATGTTTCTCACCGCGTCTCGCCCGACGCACGAGGAACAACAATTTCTGGCATCCGAAAGCCTCGAGGGCTTTGTGCGCTTCGTGCCAAATCTTACAACAGAAGATATGATCGAGTTTTACAATGGCGCCGATGTCCTTCTGTTTCCGTCGTTTTATGAAGGTTTCGGGATACCGCCGCTCGAGGCCATGGCCTGCGGTTGCGCCGTGGTAAGTACTACGAGAGCATCGTTACCAGAAGTGATCGGAGACGCCGGCTTGTGTGTCGATGATCCGCAGGACGCTGAATTACTTTCCGCACATGTGATCGACATTCTTACAACACCAACGCTTAGAAGCGATCTTCGAAGAAAAGGATTTAAGCAGGCCGCTCGATTTACGCCGGAAAAATGCATGCGTGCCCTGGCCGACTTGTACACGCGGGTTCTGAGTTGAACAGCGAAAACCCGATAACCGTCCTACATATTCTGGACTCGCTCGACCCACGATACGGCGGGCCGGTACGCGGAGTGCACGACCTCTCGTCTCGGGCTCGCGAACACGGGGTTGCCAGTGAATTCGTAGGTTTCGGAGACAAGACCGAACAGCTGGCGTCCGATCAATGGACATTCCGTGTTTGTCCGCCGAAGAACTACCGACATGCTCCCGAGCTTCGGCCTTGGCTCAGATCGAATCTCCGGCGCTTTTCCGGCGTCGTCCTGCACGGTATATGGGTCCAGTGGGGTTGGTCGGCTTCGCAGGAGTGCGTACGGGCTGGCGTGCCCTATGCCTGTTTTCTGCACGGCATGCTGGAGCGCTGGCCGCTTCGCGGTCAGGGCTTGGCCAAGCGCATGAAGAAGGCGGTTTTTTGGAGGCTTCGCGAAAGGAAGATCCTTCAGCACGCCGGTTGCTTGTTGTTTACGACCGAACGAGAGCGCCGAGTCACGCGCGAAACGGTTCGGTTGCCGGATACTCCCTCACGGATCATCGCGTATGGCGCCGACATTCCATCGCGAGATAGTCACGACGCGTATAGCTTTCCCGAGCTCGCAGAAAAGAAATTCGTCCTCTTCCTGGGACGGCTGCACCCAAAGAAGAATCCGGATTTGTTACTGCGCGCGTGGGCGCAATCCGGGACGTCAGACTGGATACTGGTATTTGCAGGCCCGGGCGACCATCGCTATCGGCAATACCTTACCGATCTCACTCAAAAACTTGGTGTGCAGTCACGAGTGTGTTTTTTGGACTTCGTTGACGGACCGCGAAAGGTGTGGCTCTTCCGCCATGCGCAATGGTTTCTGCTGCCTTCCTCGCACGAGAACTTCGGAGTCGCCGTATTAGAGTCCATCCAGCACGGGTGCCCCGTTGTGATATCAGATCAAGTCGCACTCGCGGACGACCTTCCGTCCTCCTCACCAATTCTGCCCCTCGATCTGAATTCCTGGGCTGCGTTTTTTAGGACCCGATTGCAAGACCAGGCCTACCGCTCAGCACAGCGCGTCGCCCAGTCCGCTGTTGCAGCGGAGCGATTTCAAATCGACAAGCTCGCCGACGACTGGAGCGCTACGCTCCAAGACATCTTCGCTCCTGTGCGATAAGCGTGGCTGCCGACACCGAGGGAATCGTATCATGGTGGTTTACTAATCGTGCAGCACGAATGCCCAACGAACCGGACAGCCTGCGTTGACCTTAGCGCATATGACAACGCGCGATACCAGCCCGGTCGCGGCTCTTTCGTGCGCGCGCTCTGGTTCTTCGCCGGCAGCCCCTTTGTTCGATGCAGAGTCAATCCGTTTTCGAATTTGAAGGCTGCGATTCTACGATTATTCGGTGCCCACATCGGAAGCCACGTTGTGCTGAAGCCCGGACTGCATGTGAAATATCCGTGGCGTCTTCGTGTGGGCGACAACTGCTGGATCGGTGAGGATGCGTGGCTCGATAATTTAGGACAGATTACCCTGGCGGACGATGTTTGCATCTCACAGGGAGCCTACCTTTGCACCGGAAACCATAGCTGGACCGACCCAACATTTCGGCTGATTGTGAAGGATATCCGCCTGTTGCGGGGAAGTTGGATCGGGGCGCGATCGGTGATCTGTCCCGGCGTCACGTTGGGAGAAGGGGCGATTGCAGCCGCCGGGAGCGTGGTCACACGTGATATACCCGATTTTCAAGTTCATGCTGGAAATCCAGCGTCATTTTCCCATCGACGGGTAGTTGAGAAACGATAGCTCTCTCGAATGCGCGTTCTCTTGGTCAACCAATTTTTTCATCCCTCGCAGGCCGGTACCAGTTATCTGCTGACCGACTTGGCCACTCATCTGGCGGCGTTGGGTCACGACGTCGTTGTGATTTGCCAAAAGACAGAGGCGCCCGACGACGATTCTGTACGAGACTTGTCAAAGATAAAAGTAACGAGGATAGCCGGCCTGCGCTTCGGTCGGGGTCGGTATAGGCGTGTTTTTTCCTATGGGGCGTTCTTCGCGGGCGCTCTCATTTCTGGGTTTGCTGCCAGGCGGGCCGATGTTGTTGTGACATTGACCACGCCTCCGCTGCTTTCGGTCCTTGGCAGCATGCTAAAGCGCTTCAAGGGCTCGCGGCATGTCTCCTGGGAGATGGACGTCTACCCGGATATAGCGATCGAGGTCGGAGTGCTTGGTAAGAATGCCCTGCCAACCCGCGCGTTGCGAGTAATCGCGAATTGGTCGAGGCAATACGCCGACACGGTCATCGCACTCGGGGACGACATGCGAGAGCTTCTCTTGCGGACCGATCTGGATCGAACGAAAGTCCTGGTGGCCGAAAACTGGAGCGATTCCGCGGAAGTACAACCAGGTCCATTTCCTCAAGGAAGACTGGAGGTATTGTACGCCGGAAATCTGGGTTTGGCGCATGATGTTTCAACAGTTCAGGGCGCCATGATTTCATGCAGTGACGCTGATACATTTCGCTTTACTTTCACAGGCGGCGGAATACATAGAACGGCGTTGGAGGAATTTGTCGAGAAACATCAGCTATCGAATGTGTCATTCCGTGGGCCCTATCGTGATAATGAGCGGTACGAGATGTTTTCGGGCTGTCACGTAGGATTGGTAACGCAGAACGAGAATGTCGCCGGATCGATGGTTCCCAGCAAAATATATGGCATGCTGGCTGCCGGCCGCCCGGTTCTCTATATCGGCCCCAACGACACTACAGCCGCTAAAATCGTGAAATCTCACGACTGCGGATGGCGGGTTGCCCCGGGAGATGTGAATGGCCTGGTGAAGCTCCTACACACGCTAAACACCAATCGCGAATTGATCTATTCCGCGGGTCGGCGGGCGCGACAAGCATTGTTGCAGCACTATGATCGCTCCATTGCGATGGCTAAGCTTGCGCCGCTGATAGTCCGATGACGAATTCAGGAGGGCCCGACGACAGGTGATCTTCGTTTCCCCACAAGCTGTTCCATAAGCACGGAAAGCCGATCACGATATGTGTTTCGACCGGAGGTGACCCGATCAAAGCCAGCCTGTGAGATTTTGCGCCGAAGATCGTCATGCGCCAGGTAATAACGAACCTTGTCCCATAGCTCCTCCGTGCTGCTAAAAAAAACAGCTTCCCGATCTTCCGCAAACATGCCACACTGCTCCTCACTCCGTTCGGCCAGCATGAAGGAACCGCAAGCCGGCGCCTCAAAGGTCCGCATAACATGCGTATCTCGATTTGCCATCCGGTTGAGAGATAGAACAATCTTGGAACAGTTCATCGCCAGCCGGTAGTCCCTTCCCATTACGAGCCCGCTGTGACGGCGTCGTAGTGCAGGTATAAGCCGATACCGCCTGCCCCCTCCGTAGAACCGTACGGAGAGATCCTGCGTAGCAAGAAATCGAAGTGTTTCAACTCGATCGTGATCGCAGGTCCCGATAAAAACAAGTTCGCTTGCAAATTTGCCGGTCTCCTCCTTAGAAATCTTCTGCTCCGGGAAATGGCACTCAGGATCGTAGCCGAAGGGCAAATACAGAAGGAGGCCGTTACAATATTGTTTTAAATCTCCCAGCGTATGTGCGCGCGGAGTAACGTAAACATCCCAGAGCGGCAACGAGCTCCGAACATATCGGGTAGATGCCGCAGGGTTGAAGGGGTTGTCTGTCGAATAGTTGACCAGGAGCGCATGAGACGACTGTTTCAGTTCTCTGAGAATTTCCGGAGTAAGATAACTTCCCTGCACCGACAAGATGATGTCTGGACGATACTGCCTCGCAGCAACACGTACTGTTTGATTGAAGAACGCAACTCGACTGGGCAAATGCCCTCGAATTCGCTGCAGAAAAGACGACCAGAATTGTCCATCCCACCAACCAAAGGCGGCGGCCTCATCGACGAAGCATACGTCATATCCCAGACTCAGCAGAGCCCTGTGATAGATCCCGCCCAAATGAGAGGGCGCTCCTTTACCGATCAGCAATATCTTCATGCATCTCGGTTGGGAACCTGGCTGGAGGTCGCTGCGAAGATACGCGAGTACTGATCTGCGAGGCGATCGCCATAATGATTCCAGGTATAGCCGTCGAGAATTCGCTGTCGAGCCGAGATTCCCATCGCCAGTGCTTCCTCCGGGCGCGAATAAAGATAACTCAGCTTCTCTTTCAAGGCACCCACGTCTCGAATGGGAACGACAAATCCGTCGACGGCGTCGCGAACCAGGCCCGGCGCGCCTGTATTGGGCGTACAGACAACGGGCAAGCCGCAAGCCATAGCCTGCGGTACGACCATCGCAAGCCCATCCTCAATCGATGCCGCACACAGAACCGATCCCTGCGAGTATTGCTTGTAAAGCTCCGATTGTCGGAACGTACCTCGCGAAATCACGTTCGAGCCGCCATAGCGCTCGAAATATGGCATCGTCTCCGGCGAGGCAGCGCCGATCAGCCACAGCTCGGCGTTCTTCAGCTTTAGTTCATGAAACGCTTGCAGCAAGTAGTGAATTCCCTTCCGTATCGTCAGCGAACCGCAGTGAATGACGCGGAAGATCGAATCCTCCTTTGGAAGAGGCCGAAACTGATTAGGATCCACGCCGAACGGAGCCAGCAGCAGTTTTTCGGCAGCGATCCCCGAATCGATGAAACTTTTATAGACAAATGAGCTAGGGATGCCGATGTAGTCGGCCTTCTCATATTCCTGCAGCTCCTGGTCAATTGTTCGCGGATCGGGAAAGCCGGCACGTGCCCCCGTGAGTTCACACTCTTCACGAAGAAGCCGATCTTGATAGGCGATGTGCGTGGATCCCCGTTCAACAACGGTCGTGGCACCCAAGCGCTTAGCTGCGTCGAGAGACTTAAGCGCCATACCGGACCAGGCGACTAGGAGCCTTGTATCTTCTGGAATTCGCTCTGCAGCAATTCTGTCGAAACGAACATTCAGGGGAAATTGCAAATCATGTTTTTTTAATTTCCGAACGGTCCGAATGAAAATCTCGTGCGAAAGAATGGTTTCGACCTTGGATCCGGGAATGCCCCATTCCGCTGCCTTGAATTTCGGATACGAAGTGATCAAAGTCCGCAAGGCGCCTCGTTTCTGCAGTTGGCTAGCCATATCGAAGGCATGGAAACGACCTCCGACGGAAACTGTCACCTGCATGGGCTAAGCATCCTCGAGTTCGAGCAATTTATGAATCACCTGCGCGTGCTGGTCTATTCCATGTCCTGTGTACCATTGATGCGCCCTTCGCGAGAGTTCCGATGTATTGTTGCGAATGAGCTCGGAGGAGGACAGCGTCAGAAAATGGGTGCCCTCCTTGAGCGAGGAGCCTGAGGGCGTCGAATGACGCAACACGATGGGCATCACTCCGTGTGCGCAATAGGCCGCGAATACTCCGGATTTCTCCAGCGTGCTTTGGTGGTAGTCGACAATTCCCCAGCGAGCCTTTTCCAGCATGGCTGACAATGTGGGTGCTGCTACGTGCCCGTGCACAACACAAGGTAGACCAGTCAACTCGGTCAGCGCAAGGTTCACCTCGGGCCCGACGTCATGAACCGTTACGTTTCCGAGGGCGTTGCGAATGCGGCCCCAGTTCGCCTCGTTCTGAAGATAGACACGCCTTCTTGTACGATCCAGTCCAACGACAATCAACTCGATGTCGCGCGGTCCCGCAAGCGGTGGCACGCGCATTTCTCCCACATTCGAAGGTACGGGCAGAACTCGGACGTCGATTGCTGTTTGCCAGGATCGAAGAATCTCCGCATGCCGATCAGTGGTGGTGATCATGCCATCTGAAAGACGCGCGAGATCCCGGGCAACATACCGTTGAGGTGCGCTCGTCCAAAACGCGGTTGACCAAGGTCTGCCGAACGCGTATAGCTCGTGAAACACTGTTACCAATCGTTTGCTGCCCATCTTCCACTGCGAAATTGCCTGTAATAACCAGTATGGGATGCCATGTCTCTGATATCCGTAGTTCGAGTATTCCAGGATCACTGCATCAGCGGAATCGAGCGCCCGTCTCAATTTTGCCTTCTTTGCGTCAGAGTCATCGTCGGACAAGGGTGCATAGAGCTGAGGTGTTATGCCATAGTCGTCGGCAATTTTTTGATTGACGCACACACCGTAGTCGCCAACACCACAAACCACGGGTGGCAGCGCCGTAAGTAGATGAAGAACTCGACGCATCTTCGTACCTACGTGCGCCGCGCTCGAATCGGGAAGCCCGCCCATACGTTCAATACCCCAAAAAACTCACGAGCGACCGCATTTATATCGCGTGTGTTCCTGAACCAGCGATCAGGCCGAAACGGATCTTCCTGCGTGTAGCGCACAATGGCACCCTCCGTTGTCCCCGTCAGCACCTTCCACAGGATTTTGACTCGTCGCGCGTGAGTTTTGGAGGTAACGATAATGATCGGTCCACTAAGTTGACGCTCGCGCATTTCGTTGAAAGCGAAACGGATTTCTTCTTCCGTATCCAACGACGCGCGTTCCAGTACGTGGATCGCGCCTGCCGGCACGCCGCAATACTGCAATACACGAGAGCTAAAGCGGCACTCGGGTGTAATCTCTATACCCATCCCGGCCAACACGCGCTCCTCGTCTGTCGGCGGATACTGCGTAAGCCAGACCTCCGAGGCCCATCCAGCCTGATGAATCGCGGCACCTTCCATAGCGCGAAACGGAAGGTATCCTCCTAGGACCAGAATGCACGAGGCTGATTGCAGCGGGTCGGCTACGACAAGCCAATTCCCGAGCGCTGTAAGAATAGGCTTACCGAGCAGCACCGCGAGCACAAAGCAAGCGACGACACTACCGGCGATGATCAGCATCGTCACGCGGGACCTGCGCCAGGCGCCACATTTGAAGCAGCCATATCAAAGAAAACTTGCGCTTCCCACATCTCATAAAATCGTCCCTTGCAGTCGAGTAGTTCCTGCAGCGAACCCGCTTCCGCCACTCGGCCTGCCTCCAGAACCACAACATGGTCGGCCTGTAGAATAGCTGTCATCCGATGCGAGATAACAACTCTCGTGCTGCCTTCGAACGCGGTTTCGAGCGCGGCCTGCACGGCTTGCTCCGTCTCGATATCCAACGAACTGGTAGCCTCATCGAGGATCAGGATTGGGGCTTGCTTCAACATGGCGCGGGCGAGGCTGACCCGCTGGCGTTGTCCGCCGGAAAGGGTCACGCCATCCGAGCCAACCGGAGTGTCGAGCCCAACAGGCAGCGACGCTACCACCTCTTCCAATGCCGCGTCCTGGATCACGCGCTTCAACTCCGCGTCTGAGACCGTACCCTCCACACCGAAAGCGATGTTGGCTCGCAGCGTGTCATCGAGTAGCATCGTTTCCTGACTCACAACCGAAATACTTCGCCGGATGGATTCGGGCGAAAATTCGCGAATGCAAATGCCGTCGATGGCAATCGTATGAGGAGCAACGTCGTAATAACGAAGGAGAAGGCTCGCGATCGTGGTTTTGCCGCTGCCGCTCGGCCCCACAATCGCTGTCGTCTTGCCCTTCGGAATCGTGAAGCTCAGCTTGTGCAGAATCGGATCGCGGTCCGGGTATGCGAATGTCAGTTTCTGAAAATAAATGCCGTCCTGCAACGGTGGGAATGCTTTGCCGTTGGAAGGGATGATGTATTTGCCGTTGTCGTTGAAGAGGCTCAGGAACAATTCCACATGCGGCATCTTCTTGAAAAATTCGAGTTCCACCTCGTGGAACACGCTAAGGCGCGGAAGTGCCAGGCGGGAGACAAAGAAAAACACGAATAACTTCACGGTCGAAAGTTGCCCGCCCTCCAGCGCGAACGCGAGGATTAGAACGAAGAGAAGCGCCGCCAGTGTCGTGATTTCCTGCGCTCGCGGCAAAAGCCCGTCGAAGAGCCACACATAGAAGTCGGATCTCCGTATCTCCTCCATCAAACTGGCGTGGTTGCGGGCCGCCGCTTCTTCCTTCGTGAACGCCCTGAATAGCGGCATTGCCCGGTGGATGTCAAAGGATTTCGCAGCTACCCGGAGCGTCTTCTTATGGGATTCGGCGACAGCATGGGACGTCCGCTTGGCGATCCACCTCCGAATCAGGTGCATCGCCGGAAAAACCAACAGCGACACCAGTGTCAGCTTCCAGGAAATCACCAGCATTACAACCAGATAAATGACGACGATCGCCGTCTCAGAAATCAGCTCGAGCAGCTTCTTGAGCAGATTCAGCAGGTCGTGATTGTAATCGAGAACAGACGCAGTCTGCCCGGCTCCGTGCTTATCGAAGAATGGCTTGCCAAAAACCAGGTATCGGCGAAAAGCGGCGTTGGCAAGCCGCGCCGAGAAGATCCGGTAGAGACGGCTCACATACAGGTGCAGACCGTACAGCGCTCCGCTCCTGACGAACCCCAAACCGAAGATGAAGATAGCCAGGGTAAAAAACGTTCCCCGATACGTGGTCATCCCGGGGGGTAGGCTGTGGCGTAACCCCGAGAGCCCCTGGCTCCAGAAATAATCAAAAGAGCCGCTCGCTGCGCCAGTCGTCAGCGGGAGCAGCGAAAGCAGCATTGCACCGTCAAGGATCGCCGCGGCGAAGGCCAGACCGATACAGGCGAACACCTGCCGAGGCTTTACCCCCATGCTCCGAAGAGCGTCCTGCATGGCAGGTTGCCGAAAAAGGCGAATGATGACCGATCCTGCAGTGAAGGACCGCGGCAACGGAGAGTCGAGATCCCAAAGATAACTCTTGGCCTTCGCGTCTTCCAACACGCCGCGAATGAAATTCTTCTTCAAATTGTCCGGACCCTCGATACCCCAGCCAAACCAGCTGATCCCGTGGCGTTCGAGAGGCTGGTGACCGTATTCGGCACCGTCGATCTGGGTATACAAATCCAAAAGACCGCCCGCATGAAACGGCACGTCCAGTTCAGTGACAACGATCGGAGCGTGCTCCTGTATTTCCAGCAGGACCTTGCTGGACAACGTACGGTAGGGATGGATGCCGACCGAAGCGTTGCTCCAATCGATTCCCTGCATGCGTTCAATCACATCCACGACTGGATTCCGCTCGGGAACCAGCTCGCGAGCCGTATTCGCGAACGTGAGCAGAACCAGATGCGTCTCGGGAGCGAGGCTTCTGACGTACCGGTAGAGGGCTTCCTGCTTTCTCAAATCCTCATCGGTGTACGATTCGGGGTGCCATGACACAGGCTCGTTCGCGAGTTCAAAAAACACCGAAGGATGGGCAGCGTAGCGCGGTGCCACGATCTGCCAGAACTGCATGGCGTGCTCGAGATCGAGACGTCCAATATCGTGATAGTCGATCAGAACGTACAGGTTATTCGCAGTGGCAAGATCGACGATGGCGTCAAGCTCGGCGAGAAATGCGTGACGTTCGGAGTTTACGCCAAGATCCGCATGTGGATGTTGGTGGGAGCGTTGCCAAGGATCGCTACAAACCACGCGAACCGCATTCAAGCGTGCGGACCGTAGCGCCCGATAATATTTGGGATCACGCGCGTAGGCTGTCTTGCCCGTGAACTTGCCGTACGCGTATACTTCCGCGACTCCGCCCCGCATGGGCGTACCCCGATCGGTGAGCAGAGTGCCCTGGCGGATCTTTGGTCGTTCACGGCCCATTTCATTTATTATGAACGGCCCGGGAGAGTTCCGAATCATCGAGGCCCGCTAAGATGGAACAAGCCCCAATAGAATGAGCAGCACTGTACGAAAGTTAATGCGCCAGTTCGTTCGGACTTCCAACGATTGGCCGGTCGTCAACGCAGCTTATCGCTCGGTGTATCGCGCTGCCGCCGAAGCTGCGGGCCGGCTGGCGAACGAAAGTCGGGCCATCGCTGGAATTTATGCTCGCAACAGTTACGCGCTCGGGACCTGGGTGCCCGGCGTCAGCGATATCGACCTCACGATCATCTTGCGGCAGCCTACCGGCAAGGAGATTGCCGAGCTCCACCTTCGCTACGACCGGCTTCGAGGACGCTTCCCCATGCTAGGGGAAGTCGAAATGCTCGACGAATCCCATATCTCCGCCTGGACGTCGCACGCGGTAACTGGCCTTGAATCGAAACGATGGCTGAAGCTAGCAGGCGAGCATCGTATGCAAAGTTGCTACTCCGGAGACGAACGCTTAGACCGGCTCCGGCATGCCGTCGGCATCTATCGCTATAACCTCTTGCCGCACTCCTGGCAGCCGAACCCGGACAGCACAACGTTTTTGCGATTCGCGGAGAAGCTCTTCAGGCAACTCGGGAAACCGATGCCGCCGGCCGCGGGTCCGGATGCGGTCCTCGCGACATGCCTCCAACATCTCTCGGCAGAGGTGACGAGCATGGTAGTCACAGACAATGGACCGGCATTGGACTACGGGAGCCTCATAGGGGAGGCCGCGTCTCCGCAACGAAAAGAGCTCATCGCAAATCACGGTTCCTGCGTCGCGCTGCTGGGACACGCAGCTGAAACCGCACCACGTTATCGGTTAGTTCCGCCTGAAGCCGCACCTTCAGATTTCGAGGGCGCAAGCACGATCCCGATGGACATCAATGTTTTTCGGTTTTATTTATCTTTTGTGGATCCGCTCGAGTACCTAACGCTGTTGCGAGAGCGAACCGTATTTTGCGGCGTCGACCCGCTTGCCACTCCCTTCCCCTTGTCCTCAAAAGCCTTCGTTGATTCAGTAAAACACTATGCGGTGGAGATGTTGACCTGCCCCTATCGCCGTGATATCGGGAAGATGCCGGATCGTTCGTTCAGAGATCTGCTCTATGGATGGTACCTGCGAACGCTGCGCTTTTTCGAAGACGGTAAGATGGATTTTCGCCACGAAAGCTTACGTATATACTTTGGAACGCGGAACATGGAGACACCTGCTGCGGAGCGGGGTCGGCTCTTGGTGGGGATTGCCGACGAGCTCTCGAAGTATCTAAGAGCGGATGGCTAAGAGCCGATATAAACGCGAGCTAACTCGAATTGGAAGCTCGCAAAACCCACGAACTTTACCAGCCGGATGCGCTCCAAATCTACACTTGCCGCAAAATCTAACAAGGGAAGCGATATGCTGATCCACCCGACTCCCGCGAGTTCACTGGCTTTCAACGCAAGTCGACCACTTTCGCGTTCGGAACCGTCCGAGCCTTGCGAGACGAGCGAAACAAACACATCCGCAGCCGGCCCGGGTACGCGGATCAAAAATCGCAGCACATGATGCGATGAAATGTCCACCGGGCTGCCACGTCGGCTGCAGCGGTAGTGCACACACACGTACGGCGTCTCGGATTTGCCTTCCAGAATCAGAGCCGCAATTTCATCAGTAACGCGAATCGGGACAAACGTGCTGCTCTCAAAATTCACCACACCGTCGCACCAGGAAAACGGAAAGTCTCTACGAAAGACTTCCGTCGGGTCAAAAATTCGAATGCCGTCGGTTTGCTGCGGGCCATGTGGCGTGCGCAATGACGGAGGCAGCAACTTCCGGCGGAGCGTCGTCGACTCGATCGGCCGCTTGGGCAAGCGCGTGCGCGCGGGCGGCGGTATCTCACGGGGATAGCGAGTGTATTCCATGCGATCCAACAATTCATCTACGGCCGGACGCGAGACCATGCTGGCGCGGTGCTCCAGAATCCGGCGCTCAGCGCACGTCTGGTCCCTCCATTCAAGAACGCCGTAGCTGTTTAATTGAACGAGTTCTTGCAAGGGAGGAAAAGCTTCCAACGCGTAACGGAAACCGTCATAGTTCCGCTCCTTCAGCGGGCCGTGGTGAACGTGCAGCAAATCAACGGGAACACAATCCAGTTCCGCATGAAACGGCACGGGCCGCTCGATTTCTTGAAACCAGTTCCATTGGTACAGCCAGGGATCATACTGCTGGGTGGAAGTGTTCAGGTACTCGGCAACGAAAGCCGAATCTCCTGCGCAATCCACGCAGTAGGGATTGAAACCATCTCCCATTTCGAGCACAGATCGGTGGAGCCCCCAACACATGCCTGGGTTGAGTGGAAGACCACTTTGCAGATTGGACGTAAATGCTGCGCCCACCGAGCTATAGAGCAGTTCAGGATCTACTGTGTCGCGTACGGTTCGCCAGCCTTGCACCGCGCGCTTGGGTTCCTCCACAATGCGGTCGCGGATGCGCCGGAACCAGTCATGCTGTTCGCAGTAGATGTCTGCGTCCAGGAAAATGAAATGCTCGTAACCGCCTTGCTGCAGAGCGGTGCGCCAACCTCGGTTGTAAAGCGCTTCTTTCTGAAACAGGCCCTGGGACGCGTCGGAAGCCGGGACTCGTATGTGCTTAACCTGGCGCAAAAGGTCTTCAGGGTACGCTGATGCCGATCGCTCGTCAACCAATTCCAGGAGAAAAAAGTCCGCGTACAGGTCCTGCTTCAGTTGTTCACGAATTCCAACAACATTTGCCTGGATGCGCAGCGGATCATTTCCGAACACCGCCACGATGATCGCCGTATCTGTCCGATTTGGAGCGCGCACGATAAGGCTTTTTTCAGCCAGCCCGTGGTTCAAGCTCTCCACGAAAAGCTCGTGATTGTGCAAGCCCGCGGGAGTAGGATGCGACAAATCCCAGACCTGCTGATGTTTCGGATGGAATAGCCGCACATGATCACGCTGCACAGGCAGCAATCGCCGGAAGAGACCGGAGTAGATCGTATCCCAGTGAGGTTCTCCGACGACGAAGTCGGGAAGGAACTCTCGGACCTCTTGAAAGAGGGACGCACGAATCGCGATGGCGTCGAGGCCGACGGAATACAAGGTACGTGGCTTTGAGAATAGCTCGTCAAGCGTTTTCGGATCGCCCTCAACGTCCTGCCGCTGATACTCCACCACCGTCGCACTCCGGCCTGCCAAATCGCTATAGAGATCGGACGTAAAGGCGCAATCGACATTGGAGTACAGCAGCCAGTCGTTTGGACGGCTATGCTCAAATGCCAGATCGAAAAGGTCGGCCAGAAAAGGCTTGTCGCTTGGGTCTCCGAGGATCGCGGCGGTACGGGCCAGTTTGCGCGTCTCCCAGCCAGGGTAATTCCAGACCTCGTTCGACGCAGCTATACGAGTCACCGCCTCGGAATGAGCCTTTGCGATGCTCTCCAAAAATATTTCCTGACGTCGCGCCAAAGGCCCATTGCCGGTATAAGGCGAGATGACGTGAATCACGCGCGTGGTTTCTGTCGGTGTCAGGACACGGGAGGAGGGCCGGTTTGAAGATTGCATTATTCGATGAACAGCGATCGCCAGACTCACGCCTTCGTCGCTACGTGAGGCCATGACTTGGCCTAGACTAAACCCGCATCCTAACACGTTCGAGAGGGCCCACGCGCCGAGGTTGCGCTGACGCACATCGACGGACCCTTCAATTGCCCGGTGGCGGAGTCGATCGTAAAACCAGAACTCCCCGTTTGCATCGCAAGCGTTTAGACAGCATGGGCTACTCTGTTTCTATGCGCGAGGTTCGGTGGGAATACATGTTTCCGGACGAGTTGGAAGCCGCATTTCTGAAGAGTCCCATCGTTTATCTTCCCTACGGAATATGCGAGCCTCACGGCCCTCACTGCGCACTGGGGTTGGATGGACTAAGGCGAATGGACTCTGTTGCGCCGCCGCGCGGGCGCATGGGGGCATCGTCGCCCCGCCGGACTACTGGCACGTACACGAATTAGGCGCTTATGCTGTCTGGGCAGCGGAGCATATCGGTGAGCACAGACCGTGGCTGACCGCCGTCCCGCCCTGGGTCCACTTTAAGAACGTCTGCTATCACGTGCGCGCTGTCGACGCGCAGGGATTTCATGCCGCAATCCTGCTCACCGGCCACGCCGGGCCCAACTGGCATGATCTTAAGAGAGTGGTCAATCTGCTTCAGCCACATTTCAAGATGCGTATCTTGGGAGTGCCGGATTTTGAAGCGAACATCCCGGGCTTCGACGAGGGCGGCGACTCCGGAGATCATGCCGATAAGGTGGAGACCTCGCAGCTCTGGGCTTTAGAGCCGAATGCCGTCGATTGGTCCCGACTTCCCCCCGACGGCGCGCCCGGACCTCATTTCGCAATGGGGAAAACGGTCCGAAAAGCAAACCGCCGAACGGGCGAGCGAATGGTGGCGGACCAGGTCACGTGGCTCGGCAAGGCAGCCGCTGAGTTGTTAACTCAATACGAAGAATTGGAAACCCAAGACCGAAAACCTTTGTCTTTTTCGCAAATCGAGCAAATTTGGGCTGAGCAGATCGAACCTAGCCTGGGCGATTTCGAATCGATGAAAGAGTTCTTTGAGGGACAAAGCGAACCACCCCCCATAGATTCTCGATGGCGGCTGAACTGGCACGTTCCTAACTGGAGTTCGAAGTCCAAAATCAAATAACACGGCAGGCCCGCTCTCAGGTGTCCTTGATGACCGGTTTTCGGGTGCTCCCCGGCGTGAAGAAGCTCTGCCATTTCAGAAGCGTGCCGCGACATTTTCAGAATCGAACCCCGGTTTCGTCCTGCCTTATCGGAAACTGCCTCGGCTTGTCCCCAATTGCGCAATGGGTTAGGCCGACGCAGGTCATGCCAATGGCAGGATTCTTCGGTCATGCCGGCGCGTGCCCTAGAGGTGCCTGATGTGCAGCATTATCGTCCTGGGTCGAAACACACCGGAACTTCGGAGTTCAGATTCGCGTCGTTTACAGAGACTTTAAGTAAGTCAGCACCGCTTCCGCATCCTCCCGGGTCATGCGAAACGGCGGCATCGGCGGATCCGGCGGGCGCCCGGTTCGTGAGATGCCAGTGGTGAGCAGTCGGATGACCTCCTCATCGGTACCCGGAGGCGACCCGGCTATTCGCGGCTCACGTTGCGCCCACACCGGCGCGGCATACGCCGGCAGCATCGTGAGCGATCCACCCATCAACCAATGGGCTCGATCTGGATTGCCGTGCTCGTCGCGCTGCGTGTGGCACTGCTCACACATCGCGATGGATTCGACGATGTAGCGGCCGCGTTCGATCTGCGATGGTTTAGTCAGTTGAGCTTTTGACGGCACCAGAACGGCGGGAGCAACTAGGAAGAGCAGCAGCGGTAGTCTCATAGAGCGTTACCTCTCAAGGACGATGCTTTCAACGCGTGAAATGTTTCATCGCGTGCATGCCATGCTCAACTTTGAGCGGTCGACCTCCCGCAGGCAGTTGCCAGTATTAACGGTTGCTGCCGTCAGCATCGAGCGTAGCCCTCTTCGCGTAAGGGCCGACGTGAGACACCGAAACGCGACACTTTCATTTTTGATTGCAAGTAACCGAGTTCACCTGATGTGCGATCATTCCCGGCGAACATGATTGGCACTCTTGTCTGTTTCGACCATGCCTCGAATTTGAAAGCAAGAATCGGAGTTCAATTGAGGATGCCACCGAGTATCATCGTCATGAGTGAGAACAGATGAAACACGCTTTCCAAGGCCCCTAGGGTCGAGCGTAGGCATGATAATGGCCCGAGGGGAGGCGACGGCATGACTGCCGATTCGTCCATAATTTCCTCGAGGGCTGCGGTTTCTGTTACCGCTTATGACTGGCAGGCCCTTGCGGGTGAGCTTGACGGTTATGGCTGTGCCGTCCTGCCAAAGCTCCTCTCGCCGGAGGAATGCCGTGCCTTTGCCGCACTATATGCCGACGGGAGCCACTTCCGAAGCCACATCCATATGGCGCAGCATGGCTTCGGCAAGGGCGAGTATCGCTATTTCAAATATCCACTTCCGGACATTCTTCATGCCTTGCGAACGGCACTCTACCCGTATCTGGCACGCTTGGCCAACGAATGGAATGACCGGATGGGAATCGATGAACGCTATCCCGACAACCATGCATCCTTCCTAAAGCGATGTCACGACGCAGGCCAGACGCGCCCAACACCACTCCTGCTGCAATATGTTCAGGGTGACTTCAACTGTCTCCATCAGGACATCTATGGCGAACTCGCATTCCCGATCCAGGTTGCGATTCTGCTCTCTGAGCCGGGCAAGGACTTCACAGGGGGCGAGTTCGTTCTGACCGAACAGCGGCCGCGCATGCAAAGCCGAGCTGAAGTTGTACCACTTCAGCAGGGTGATGCTGTAGCTTTCGCAGTTCACAATCGCCCAGTAAAGGGGTCAAGGGGCAACTACCGCGTGAATCTGCGCCACGGAGTCAGTCGCCTTCGATCCGGTATGCGACATACCGTTGGGATAATCTTCCACGACGCGACTTAGAGCACGAATCGTCCGCTAACCGCGTAAGCGTTCCTATAGGCGTTCTGAGTAAGTTCCTCCCGTGAAGCCAATTCGGAAGGCGGAGAGGGGCAAAGCGGGGTCACTCGCGTGAAACGCCGGTCGCCTAGAGCAATCTATCCCCGACATTCTTGCAACGCGACGTGGACTATGTCGATAGCGGTCTTTCGAGGGCGTATCCACAGACTTCTGACACCCGACGCCTCGATCGCCCTGGAACCGATTTCAAAGACGGCACAATCTTCTACTCAGACTTCATGCTCCATCATTCGTCCGATTTGGTGTAGAACGTAACTATGCATCCAATTACTCGTCGGCAATTCGGCGGACTCGCGCTGGCACTCGGTGGACACTCTTGGCGGCTTTTCGCGGCGAGTGGCATTGACGATGTTCTACGCAACGGCCGCGAACAGCGCAAGATTCCCGCCGTCGTCGCGATGACGGGGACCGCGGACCGTATCACTTACGCCGGCGCGTTCGGAACCCGCGACGCGGAATCGGGAATGAAGGTCGGAGAGGATTCGATATTCGCCATCGCCTCCATGACGAAAGCGGTAACGTCGGCGGCAGCTATGCAAATGGTTGAGCGCGGCAAGATGACTCTCGATGAGCCCGCATCGAAGCATCTGCCGGAGCTTGGCATGCTTCAGGTGCTCGAAGGCTTCGATGGATCCGGCAAAGCCTTGCTGCGTCCGGCGAAAAAGCCAGTGACGCTGAGGCAACTCCTCACGCATACTTCGGGATTCGCGTACGACACCTGGCACGAAGCGATGTTCAAATTCACCTCGGCAAACGGCGACGCGACACACGTGCTGGCATTTGAGCCCGGGAGCAATTGGCAATACGGTCCCAGCACCTTCTGGGCAGGACGCCTTGTGGAGGCCGTCAGCGGAATGGACTTGGAGACGTATATGCGGCAGAACATCCTTGGCCCACTCGGCATGAAAGATACAACGTTCGTGTTTCCACAAGCGAAATTCGACCGACTAGTGCAGCGCTATCAGCATCAACCGGATGGGTCCATGACTCCGGCTATGCGTACCCTGCCCTTGGCGCCGCCTGTGTATCGCGGCGATGGCGGACTCTTCTCCACCGCGCCTGACTACATCAAGTTCGCGCAGATGATCCTCAAGAAAGGCGCGGGCGCCGGTGGAGAACGGATTTTACAGGCAAAGACTGTCGCCCAGATGTCGACGAATGGAACGGGAATGATTCCGGCCGGCCGATTGAAGACGCAGCGCCCGTTGCAGTCGAGCGATGTGGATTTTCACGTCGGACACGACGATCGTTACACGCTCGGTTTCCTGATGAACCCCGATGCGGTCCCTGGAGCTCGTTCCGCAGGGAGCCTAGGCTGGGCGGGGATTAACAACACCTATTACTGGATCGACCCTCGCCGGTCAATCTGCGGCGTGATCATGATGCAGTTCCTGCCATTCGCTGATAAGGACGCTGTCGCACTGCTAAGTGATTTCGAACACGCCGCGTATTCCGCCCGAAGCTAGGTGTGGGCGCCGGGGTGCTCATCCGCCTGATTTCCGTGTCGGATTTAACCAACCCGACAAGCAGCTCACCACAGCTTCACCGAGCACCGGGGTCTATCGACGCACGAAGACGAGCGTAAATGCCTTCTGGTTTGGCCTTTCGACTCTGACCATCATGGTGCCATCAGCGGCAAGCGAGTAGGTTTCCACGGTCGTTGCGCCGGATTGCGTGGTAGCCACCTTGAGAACGTCGTGATCCCACCGCGCCTTGCTTTTTACGTCTTTGCCGCTATTAATCGTGGCGTTACTCTCGCCGTCTATGCTGTCGCTGTAGGAGGAGGTGCCGGTGTCACCTTTGTATACGAAACTGCGGGAGACAGAGATGTTACCCTCCCGCTCGTTGATTGTCACGCTGCCAGATTGAATGACGGGTTGGCCAGCAAAATCGCTCTTGTCGGGTACCAGAGTCCACGTGCCATTCAGGGCGGTATGCTCGCGCGCGAAGGCGGAGAAGACAAATAAGGCGACGAAGGCCATGGCTGCCGTTGCGCGAGTCAGAAATGTCTTCATGAGGTACCTCCAGGCGGCGCGTTCGTTTCAATGGAAGCGCATGTCCGCCACAACCGTATCAAAGCACGCGAAGTACCGAACTGAAAACTTTCGTTTTTGATGGCCTTCGCGTTCGAAGCCACTCCGGCATTCTAGCGAATACGAAAGTTAGCTTTTTTATCAATCCATTCGGAAGGGAGCTTCAGGGGGAAACGCGGAGACTCAGGTATCGGCAGTAGTGCCCCGGCGATCGGAGGATCAAAGCGCGAGAGGTCGTATCAATCGCCATGCGATTGGTTGCCTCTATTCCGCCGGCCGGTCGGTATCAAATTCCAAACCGAGTAAAAAGGAGTTAGAAACCTTCTCACAGTGCCTTACTCTTCCGGACATCTTCTGATTTTCGAAACTGAAGGTTACAAGAGATCCAACAGGGATGGGAGAGCTTGCTCGCACTGCGGCTCCCGACGGCGAGAAATCTGTGAGTTGAACACCGCTCTCATGCGAGTGGCCGGCGGAATCCTGCCATCGGAGGTTGATCGCAAAAGAGCGACGCAGGCGGGCATCAAATCGCCTATCCTTCATCGTTAGCCCCTTCCATGAATGTAGCTCATAGACGCTGGCTCGGATTATGATCCCCAAAGCAATCTGTCAACTAATTGAGAACCTGATCGAAAGTACTACGCCGGGGGCTAACGGAATGGGTTTCCGCTTGGGCGGTCCAAGCTGCGACTCGATGACGAACGAACTCTCGAATGTCCTGCCGGGCCGCCTGGATGGTCGCCGAGCGGCCACCCCCATCCTCCATCTCGCGCATCGGTATGTGCCCACGCGAATGGTGTCCGGACTGGGCTCGGCGGGGCTCTGTTGATTCATTCGATGCAGCGAGCTTGTCCTGCATACGCAAAGCCCACAGCGTGCACGCGCTTGTGATGGTCGTGATTCCCATCACGTTGAGTATAAACGAGAGGTTAGAAGGATCGAATTCCATAGTTAGATACTTAACTGAAGCCGATCACGCTTCCAATGGGCGGTGAGTACAAATCTAGAGGGCTAAAGTGGCCCGCTATGTGAGACGTCAGTACCAAAGCCACAGGGGAAGCGCGTGTCGCGCGATTGGGCAGATAAATGTGCGAAGCGTTGACACGTCCCCCGTCATACCTTCGCCTGACGTCGGCTCCGAAACTATCCGTCCCAATCCCCG
Source organism: Terriglobia bacterium (assembly GCA_963699945.1). GTDB lineage: Bacteria > Acidobacteriota > Terriglobia > Bryobacterales > Bryobacteraceae > Palsa-187. Next base: position 286,776 of record CAVOVW010000013.1, on the reverse strand, counting down.
TAATATTCCGGATTCAACTCATGAGGCAAACGGCTTAGCTTAGAAGGTACTGTCGCTTCAGTCGTTTCCTCCGAGCGACTGAAGCGGCTGGCCATATTCCGGGGCTTAACTGCCCCGGATGGCACTTCTTTCAGCGGAATAAATGGTGAGCGGTTCAGTGTTACAGCCGGGACTAGGAAACAGACACCTCTCCACTCTGGGACTGCGACGCGCCGGCGGTCTCGGGGATAGTAATCGTCAACTTGGTCCCTTGGGGACGCAGGCTCTGGATCTCCATTACTCCGCCCATCAGCCGGGCGCGCTCGCGGATGCTTACGAGGCCTAAGCCCGCCTTTCGTTTCGTTCCGATTCCCACTCCATGGTCGGAGACCGTCAGGCGTAACTCACCGTTCAATCGGGTAAGCTCCACTTCAGCCTGTTCAACGCGAGCATGCTTCGCGACATTTCCCAGTGCTTCCTGGGAAATGCGGTAAATGTGCAGAGCCACGGCTGGAACCACACCGTCGAAATCTCCGTCTGTCCGTAAGCGCACGCGCATTCCCGTGAGAGCCTCGAATTCGTGGCAATAAGCTCGCAGGGCGGCATGCAAGCCGGAGTGCTGCAGAACGGCTGGATGCAACTCATGGGAGAGGCGACGAACTGCCTCCGATAGGCCAACGAGCTTCTGCTGAATCCGGTCAGACTGGAGCCGGACTTGCGTCTGCTGCTCGGGTAGCCCGCGTTTTAGATTACCCATCCCAATGCTTAAAGCCGCAATCTGCTGACTGAGATCGTCATGAAGCTCCCGGCTTAATCTTCTACGTTCTTCCTCTTGAGCATCGATCAGCCGGGCGCTTAGTGCTCTGATCTCTTGCTCCCTTTCAGTCTTTTCCTCCAATTCCTGACTGAGAGCGGCATTCGCTTCGGTCAGCTTGTGCTCAGCTTCCTTCTGCTCAGTGATATCGACAACGGATCCTGCGAAGCCAATCAATTCACGTGCTGGTGAGAAACGAGGTAATACTTCGCTCACGCAAATCCGGCACTCGCCATCGAAACGGCGAATTCTAAATACGGAGAGACGGGGCTGTGCCTGTTCCACAGACGTGGCGAAGCTGGATCGGGCTAGCTCGACATCATCGCAATGCACATAGCGCATCCAGTCAGTTAGCTTTTGTCCATTCGCGCCCAGGAATGTCTGGAAGGGTTTATTGAGAAAGAAATCCTGCTCTCCCGGCGACGCCATCCAGAGAAAAGCGGGCGTCTCGTCGGCAATCGCCCGGAACCTCTCTTCGCTCTCATGTTGGAGCCGCAATTGGCGGCTTTTTTGCAGCCATGCGGCACCGGCCCCGATCGCCAAGCCAAGGGCAACCAAGACGAAAATCATCTCACGCCCTAGGCGGGATACGGGCGCGTTTACCTCGGCAGCATCAATTTTCGCGGCCACGTACCAAGGGGAATCCGGCACTCGCCGGGCTTCCATAATTACGTTCACGCCCCGGTAGTCCGGCCCGCGAAGCACAATCCCGGAGTCCATCTGCGAATCGGAGGGGAGGCGGAACCGAATCGTACGCCGGCCGGGCAGGCGCGCTGCATACCGCCTTTCGCTTAGATAAACGGCATCAGAGCCCTCTATCCGTATGAGCATTGTTTCGCCCGTCCGGCTGGGACCTGGCCACGATTTAAGGAGAGGGTAAAGAAATGTTGATGGATCGATCTCCAAGATCATCGCTCCCAATTGGTGCACGGGAATTGTCAAAGTAATCAGACGACGTTGACCGTTGTATTGATCTAAATCCGAAAGGAAGACATCGCCGGCTGAGATGGCCTCCTGACATAGTTTTGCGAGCGCGGAACGGCCGAGTTGAGCGGCATCGTTACGTAGTGCGATGCGTATCGTGCCTTTTCGGTCGACGAGTACGGCGTTGGAATACCCGAACTCGCGCTTCAGCGTGGCCATAACCTTCAGAAGATCCGCTCCCTCTGCGGACGGCATGTGAGAATCCGAAAGTGCCTTAATGAGCGCAGGCATCAACGGCAAATTCAGCAACAGCCGCCCGTCGCCTAGACGCTCGGCCCTCCAGGCAGCTATCTGTTTTCTCTCGGCATCGGCAACAACCGAAAGCTCCTGCACGGACGCAGTCTCCATCGCATTCCGTTGACGCGAGTAATACCACCAGACCGCCGCCGTAACCGCAACGATCGACAGTAGTACTAGAGCCGGGAGGGGCCAGCGACGGATAGCCGAAGAATCGAAATGACTCATGAGTGCATCAAAATCGCGCTCCGGCGCTAATCGCCGACCAGTTTTTTGCGAATCGCATATTGAATTAACTCTGCCGTATTATTCACGCTGAGGATCTGCATGATGTCGTACTTGTGTGATTCCGCCGTTCTTGGGGAAATCTCCAGTGCGGAGGCAATCTGTTTCATTGTTTGCCCCTCGGCGATGAGTTGCAAGACTTCACGCTGCCTGAGCGTTAGCAGCGATTTATCTTCGGCCGCTCGCCCACCCGCCTCTATCAAAAGGGAAATCAAATCCTTCGAGAGCAAGGTTGTGACGTAAACTCTTCCTTGCGCGACTTGGCGGATGGCGGTGACAAGTTCCTCGGCAGGCGACACCTTCAACATGTATCCCGATGCCCCGCTGCGTAAAGCTTCGACCGCGAGTTCCGTCTCGCGATGCATCGTGAGAACGATGATCTTCGCGGTCGGAATCCGAAGCCGGAGCTGACGGATTGCATCCACACCGTTCAGCCGAGGCATTGATATGTCGGTAACGATTACGTCGGGACGAAGCGTTTCAGCAGCCTCCACCAGCGCGCGACCATCGTGCACTACCCCCGCAAGATCAAACTCATCTTTGAGAAGCGCCTGCAGCCCTTCGGCAACAACCGTGTGATCTTCGGCAAGGAGCACTCTCGTCTTCGGCATGAGGATTCCCTGAACACTATATCGTGCTTCCGGCCGATCAGTCCGCGTGGCTGCGCCAAGCTGTTCAAATCGCACGTCTGACGTTGCACGATACATAAATCCCTCCCGCCATTACCTCTCTTATAGCTGGGATCAATTCCTCTCCCGCATCGATTTTCAAAATGAAGCCCTGAATTCCGGCGTTCAAAGCTCGCTGCACGAACTGGGCATCATTGTGCATTGTCAGCACAATAACCGACGGGCACATCCCGGCCTCGATAATGTGGTGCCCTGCCAGAATGCCATCCGGCTCGCCCATCTCAAGGTCGGTTATAACAACGTCCGGTTTAGAGAGATCGGCCATTCTGATCAACGCTTTTCCCTCGTTGACCGCACCTACAATGGTGAAATCGGAAGCGAGTAAATCCTGAATCTCCTCCAGAACTTCCGGGCAATCGTCAGCCAGCAGGATGCGGGCGAATCTCCTACGCTCCCGCGGGGACACGCGAGAGGAATCCACGTTCCGCCTGCCGGCCTGATTCATGAACCAATTAAATACGATTAGGCCGTTCAAGCTGAATCCGTAAATCTACGGAAACCATCATCCAGAACTACAGTTCCCGGCGAGAATGCGCGCTGCCCTGTTCCAGCGAAGCGAGCCCGTAATATCCGTTCTCGAGCACCGGAAAATCACGGATGGCCTACCAGGCCTTTATGCCGCAAACTCAATCCCTAAAATCAATGGAACGGAACGAAAGCCGCAAAGAACCGCGCTATCCCACGAACGATAAGGTCAGGGTCTTCCTGCTACCATGTCGTAAGGAACAGCCCGCCGCAATCCTCAATGTGAGTAAATCGGGCGTCCAGCTCGAGCTAACTGCCTCGCTGCCTCCCCAGGCGACGATTGAGATTCTTGCTTCTGACGGCTTGGCGATCTTCGGCGAAGTCAGGTACTGCCGACCGGCTGGTACTGTGTATCATGCGGGCGTCCACATTCACGACACAATTTTCACTCCACGCCCGGGACACATCCCCGAAGATTCTCTCCTGCTCTACACAAAAGCTCATGGCCTTAGCGCGCACGATCGAATTCGCATCGGGGCTCACATAAGAAACTGCGAACAGTGCTGTTCGGCGCTCGCTAAGCTGTCAAGCACAGCATAAGGCAGCGCGAGCGCGTTGTGGCAATCCCAAATTTTAACTGTGCAACACGTCCCGATGCCAGGAACGCCGTTGACAGGAGCATTCGAGTTGACGTTATTACCACCGTTAACGGAAGCCCGACCGAAAGCTTTGGCAAGTTCCCAGAACGCCGTTTCTGGCGCTTTCGCCCGCTGGTCCCGGCAAACACTAGGGCGTTACTTGGGAGCAATGGTTCGATCCTTCCGCTACGAATACGCTCCGGCCATTCGGCCGAACAAGCAGCGTTCGGGTGTCGGCGTGGTCACGTGCCGAGCGGTCGCGCCCTGCGTGCTGCCAATCAGTGAGTGGCGGGCAGCCCAACGACGATGAGAACCGCGTAGTCCTGCTTGTGGCAGCCGTTCACGGCCGGCATGGCCGCACCGGGATTCACCGGAAAGCCCGTGGTCCGGGCGTTCGCAGGCGAGCACGAGTTGTTAGCCTTCGCCGGCGTGTAGCGTGCGGAGCGACATCCTAGATGGGTGACATCGTAGAGGGTCGCGCCGTCGGCGAGTTCCCACCGCTGATTGCCGTCCTTGTCCTTGGGGTGGATTGTCAGCACGCTCGTCACCTCACGGTCGCCCGTGACGAGGTATTTCCCGGGAGCCAGCGGAAAGGTCGGCTTCTCCATGATCAAGCCGTGTTCCTCCAGCCACCAGTCCGCAGCGTCGAATTTCCACTGTGCCGGCGCCACTCCGCCGGCCGCCTTCAATTGAGGGTAGTGGTCCAGCTTGCAAGCGCGCGGGCCCGGGTCCTGGTTCCAGACGCCCCATGATTGCGCGCCGTTGCCGGAGGTGGCCCCGGGGTCTCCCAGCGCCGCGATGAACTGCGGCTCGATGCGCTTGAACTTCGAGAGGTCTATGCTTGCCGCGTGAACCGGCGGCTGCAGGCCGGCCGCCAACATCAGGAATCCCATGGACAGCAGCCAGCGGCTCACGGACGGCAGGAGGTGTTGGACATTCATGCGATTACTCCAGTCGGACTACCTGATGACATCCTACACCAACGCGGGCGCCCGGAGTTGACTCCTCGTGGATCTCGACTCTCAGCACGGCCTCAGACTCATTCGGTCACGGTGCCGCACCTCGCCCATGTAACGCGCTTGTATACCGGCTCGATGTGAAACCGTTCCCGCCACGGTCGTCAAAGTCCAAGATCGTTTCAAGCCGATTGTCTTCGGGAGTTTATTCCGGCCGAAAGAAAGCGTGTTGGACTCCAGCTGGACTCCACAATTACACTCTTGGCCCTGAGGGGAAATGTAAGTGTTTGAAATTTTGGTGGACCTGGGGAGGTTCGAACTCCCGACCTCTTCCATGCCATGGAAGCGCGCTCCCAACTGCGCCACAGGCCCACGAAGGCTTACTATTGCGATTTTAACACAGCGAACCGGGCCCCTACTTCTTTTTGCCCTTGGCAGCTGTCGGTCTAGACAATTCGCGGATATGCTCCTGCGCCTTGGCTGCGAGGTTGTGCGACGGATACTTTGCCAGAAAATCCTTGTACTCGGTAAGGGCATCGGTCTTGCGCCCTGCCTTCTGCAGATTGACGCCTTTCTCATACAGGGCGTCCGGCGTTTTGGGATTCTCCGGATACCGCTCGAGCACGGCGTCGAAGGCTTGAATGGCGTCGTCATACTGCATGGCGCGCTCATAGATGATCCCGACGTAGAACTGCGCGGCGGCGGCCGACTCGGTCTGCTGCGGAAAATATTTCAAATAGTCGGTGAATTCGCTCATAGCAAGATCGTCCTTGCCGCTGGAGTAATCGCGGAAGGCATTCTGCCACAGGCTCTCGGCTGAGACTCCCGCAGGCGCAGCGGGCGCGGCTGCCGCGGCATCGGCAGGAGGAGGAGGCGGCGCGGAGGCCGCGGCGGCGGCGCGAATCGCGCTCGAAATATCGGCCAGCTTATTATCGAGCGCATTCATCCGGTTGCTCAGCGCCGTGACGTTCTCGCGAATGGCGCGCGTATCGTCGTTCGACTGATCCAGGCGGGTGCCGAGTGTCGAGAGCGGAGCTTCGAGCTTCGTCTGCTGCTCTGCCAGGCGATCGCCCACCGTCTTCTGCAATGCGTTGACCGAAGCCGCCATCCGGCTCGATTCGTCCACGGCCTGCTGCACCAGCGTTTGTAACGCCGCGAATTTCTGATCCTGCCCTGTCTGCAACTGCTTCATCTGATCCTGGAGCTGGGCGACGTCGCGCTGGATGGAAAGAATATCTTCGCGCTTCTGCGCCAGCAGAAATCCCGGGCAAATAAGAAGCCCGCACGCGGCCAATCGGAAAGCCGTCATTGACACTCTCCTTCTGAGGACCCCTCCGTCGAGCGAAAGGCCCGTCTCTATTGTCTACCGCTCACGCTATCTCTTGCACGCACCCCGGAAGGCCGGCAAACCCCAAACGCGCGATGCACAAAAAGATACGCGGCGCATTTAAGAAAAGGGGATAGCTCTTAGGCCGCCCCCTCCTGTTCCCGTGATACACGTCTGCGAGTTGATTCGTGCGCCGGCTTACTGAGCCGGAGCCAAATGGACGTGGCGATTGCGCTGATAGCAATCCTCCGTGGCGTCCGTGCAAACCGGACGGTCCTTGCCGTAGCTGATGGTGCGCAGCTTGTCGGCCGGCACGCCCTGCTGGACAAGGAAGTCCTTCGCAGACGTCGAGCGCCGGTCGCCCAGACCAAGGTTGTATTCAGCGGAACCGCGCTCGTCGCAGTTGCCCTCCACCATCACGCTGAAGCCAGGATCGGCGGCGAATAGACGCTTCAGGATGTCGGCATCCTTCATGAGCGCCGTGCGCGCGTCGTCGCGGATGTCGCTCTTGTCGTAGCCGAAGTAAGCATCGACGGCTTCGCGATTCAGAGTGATGGAACTGGGCTCGCGCGTTGGCGCCGTAGCAGGAGGCGGTGGTGGCGGCGGATTCGTTACCTGCACCGTCACCGAGCGCGTGTCGGTGCCGCCCGTGCCCCTGGCCGTCAAAGTGTAGGTGGTCGCGTTGCCGGGGAACACCTGGCGCGTACCGTTCGCCTGAATGCTGCCGACGCCGTTATCGATGTTGATATCGGTAGCGTTGGCCACCGACCACGCCAATGTGGCAGACTGCCCTCTCTGAATCGAGTTCGGTTCGACGGTAAAGCTGATGATGCGCGCGGCAGACGCGGGAGGAGGAGGCGGCGGCGCTTCGGCCCGGGTGGGCGGCGGCGCTGGCGGAGCCGGAGCCGCTACCTTTTTCTTGCAAGCGGCGGTGAAAAGCAACGTGACTGCGAATGCCGCTATGCACAACGTTTTCATCTTTCTATCCATGTCGAACCTGCCTCCTTAACGTTCTCCGGCTGGAGTGACGCACAGCCCGATCTCGATCGTCCTAGTACACCCAAACAAAATCGAACACCCGATGATGACTACTCTACCTCAAACCACTGCGAAACAACACCTTACGGCATTTCGCGTATAGCAACAGTGTCCCTCAATTGGTTCCGTTTGCCCATACCGGCTGAATATTATTTCCCTGCGTCGTAAGCTGTTGAACGTTCGAGCCATCGGCCAGCATGGTATAGACCTGCGTTGCGGGGCCGCGTTTGGATGTGAACACCAAATGCACACCGTCGGGCGCCCACCACGGATTCTCGTTGCGGCCCGTGCCTTGCGTAAGCTGAACCGGCTGCTGCGAGGCGACGTCCATCACAAAAATATTGAAGTTGCCGGGCTCATAGCCGCGCGTCCACGCAAAGGCGATTGTCTTTCCGTTGGGATTCCATGAAGGATTGGAGACGTCGCCTTCGCCGGAGGTGAGGCGCTGCAGATCGGCTCCTTCGAGCGTACTGCGCCACATCTGCTGACGTCCGCTGCGTCCGGAAATGAAGAGGATATCGGTGCCCGTTTTAGGATTCACCCGGGGCGACACCTCAATCGACCGCACGTTGGAAATACGCCGGAATCCGCTGCCGTCGATATTCGAGATGCAGATCTGCACCCATCCGTCGATGGCCGTAGCGAACAGCAGTTGCTTTCCGTCGGGCGTGAATTCGGGCGTTTCAACCACCGACGATACAGGGTTGTAGAAAGGAACCCTGCGTCCCGTCGCAGTGGAGTGAATGCGAATTTGCGGATTGCCGCCGGCATAGGTCGTGAACGCTACCAGCGAGCCATCGGGAGAAACGGCCGGCATGTTCGACGTGGAATGGTACTGCGTGAGCTGCTTCTGGTTTTTCCCGTCGTAATCCATCGACCAGATTTCCTTCGAGCCCGTGCGGTCGGAAACGAAATAGATCTTCGTCCCCACCAGGCTCTTCGCGCCGAACTGCTGCAGAATGTCGGCCGCAAACTCCCGCGCCACCGCCCGCGCCCCGGCCGCGTCCAGCGACCCGAAATACACTTTCCCGATCACCTGCGCGCTAGCCACATCCGGTTGGCCGACGTTGAAAAGCCAGCCGTACAGCGCCAGCCGGCCATCCTGCACGGCCGTGTAGCCGAACGCCAGATAGTTCGCAGCGACGGGCGGTCCCGACCAATCCGTCAGCCAGGGGCCGTTTTTCTGCGGCGGAAACTGAACGCCACTTCGGGGCGCCTGACTTACCGTAGGTTGCTTGAAATCCTGAGGACGCTGCGGAACCTCCAACGGGTACACGCTTTTCGATACCATTTTTAACGCGCCGGAATTCGAGATCTCGTCCCAGAGGGTAGAATTGAAGCCGCCCATGAATTGTTGGGCGTCGGCCGTGCCGCGCATGTCGGCGATGGCGATGGCGGGTTTTTCCTGCCCTTTACTGACATCCAACCGCGCGTCGGCCGGCCTCTGCTGCCCAGGGGAGCGCCCCATCGTCAGCACTACGCCGAACACGACAATGGCGGCCGTCACAATCCAAGTGGCACTTTTTTGGTGTTTCATCGTTTTAGCTCGAACGATACTTCTAGCGATGCCGAATCCTTGTCAAATCCTGGAGGAATTGGCGGAAAAGGGCTCGCGTCCAAAATCGCGCGCTGAGCCGAAAAGTCCAGCGAAGTATTTCCACTGCGCTGCAGCAGTCGTACGTTCTTCGCGGTGCCGTCGCGCAGCAAATCGAACGTGACGATCGCGACCGGCGCCGAGTCACCGTTGACGTCGCCCGTGCGCCATTTCTGACCGATAAGCGTTTGTACCTGCTGCATGTAGCCGCCGAACCGCGTCCCCAGCGTCGTATTCGCCCCGATTCCGATGCGTCCCGACCCCGGCAGCGCCGCATATAGAGGATTCGAAACCTGCGGCGCCTGTTTCGCGTAGACGCGATTCGGATCGATATCCTTGAACGGACGGAAGCGCTGCTTTTCGCTCGCGACATCGGCCAGGCGCTTCTTCTCGCGGGTCTTCAGTGGAATAGCGTCCTTGGAGACCACTTCCTTCTTAGCCTGTTCGACGGGTTTCGCGACCTGCTGCGGCACTTGCGACTGAGAATCGTTCGCCACCGGATTCGGCATGCCGGAATGTTGCAGGGGAATCGCGTCGACAGCCTGAATACCCACCGCCGCTCCGCCCGCATCTTTCGCTCCGAAGGTCTCGCGGTGCGAGTCCAGCCAGTTGTAGAAGAACAGCGAGACCACCACCGAAAAATGCAGCGCGATGGCAAACAGCATCGGAAGTCCCATACGGTCTTGCTGGTCGAGTATGTCGGCGTGCTGCTGCGTCATCGTCTAGACCCTGGCTACCTTTTAGCGGAGCTATCCTCGGGCTTCGCCACTAAGCGGATCCCGAGCTTGGCCTGGTTCAACTCGTTGATCACCTGAGCGATCGGGTCAAAGATCGTCGCCTTGTCCGCGCGGACATACACGAACTTCGCGCCCTTGAAGCGTTTGGCGATTTCGTCCGGCAGTGCATTGATGTTCACTTTGTTCTCATTCAGGAACAGGTCGCCGTTGCGCGTGATGCTCACCACGGGCAGATCTTCGGCCGTTTCCCGCACCTGTTTCACCTCAGGCACGTTGACCTCCATCCCGAACTCCATCACGTGAGCCGTCAGCATAAAGATGATGAGCAGCACCAGCACCACGTCCACGAGCGGGATGATGTTGATTTCGGCCAAAGCTCCCATAGAAGCGCGCGATCTCCGCCTGCCCCGCCCGCTATCGCCGTTGGACGATCCTGCTGAGAACGCCATTACTAACCCTCGTACGTGCGCTCGGTCAGATTCAGGAACTCGAGCGAGAAATCTTCCATGCGCGCAGACATCTCTTTGATGCGATGCCCGAAAAGGTTGTAGAAGATGGCTGCGGGGATCGCCGCCGCGAGCCCCAGCGCCGTCGCCACCAGCGCATTCGCAATGCCGGGAGCCACCACACGCATGCTGGTGGATCCGCTCAGGCCCAGCGCCTGAAACGCATTGACGATGCCCCATACCGTGCCGAACAGTCCGATGAAGGGCGATACCGAAGCGGTGGTGGCGAGCCAGCTCATGCTACGCTCCAGGCGGGCGATTTCTTCGCTGACGCCTACTTGTAAGATACGCTCCAGCGCCATAAAATTGGTGATCCGCCCCTTGGACGCCACCTGCCGCGCCACTTCGCTGTAGCCGAAATCGAACACGGCGGCGAGCGGAGCGGCCTCAAACTGCTGCCCCACGGCGGCAATCGCGTCCAGCTTCTCCGTCTTGCGGAACGCGCGGATGAAGTGTTTATTCGCGTTACGCGCCTTCCGCAGCGACGCCCACTTGGAGAAGATAATGGTCCAGGAGACCAGGGAAAAAATGAGCAGGAAGCTCATGACCGCAAGCGGAATCGGTTCTTTCGTGCTGACCAGATCCCAGAAGTCCACCTGCAGGATGACGTCAACAAACAGGTTCACAAGAACCATTGTAGTCCGCTTGCGGGCATCATGAGCAAGCGAAAAGAACAAAAAGTACTGGAAATGTTTGAGCGGTTTACTTGCCTTAAGATGCGGAGCGTCTTTTTCGTTCTCCGCGCAGATGGCATCCAGCAGATCCGTATCCACCACCAGATCCTGATTCACGGTTACGGTAAACGCCCTCGTGTACGCTTTCGGATCGTCGATGGTCACGTCAATGTCGAGCCTTCCGAAGCGCGGGCGCCGGAACCGCTCGGTGACCTTTGCCGCGCTGGTCATGGGGCTCCCGGCGACATCCAGCCACTGGTCGTCGCGATAGCCGTTGGATTGCACGATGAGCGTGTCACCGTCCCAATGGCCTGTCGAATAGCCGTTCCAGGTGGGCGTAGGATCTTCCGGCAACGGGCGGCCATCCAGGAAGATCTGCCGGAAGTTGGCATTGTACTCGTTGAGGATGAGGAACAGCCCGGGCGTCTGCACGAACTTTTTCACGTGAGGGATGAGGTGCATGCGCGGGCCGCCGGGCGCGATGCAATTGAAGTACGGATCGTCGGTCGGGCCTTTGTGCGCGATCTTTTCCTTGGCCCAGTCCTGATAAGGCAAACCATCCTTCATGCCCGCTCCCAGGTTGAAGAATTGCGGGCTGGTGGGCAGATCCGTGCACATGCGATTCTTGTCGTCGCACGGCAAATTATTCGCGGCCGTCCACATTCCCGAAAGATCGGCTTTGCCGTCAGGCAGGCGCGGAGCCGGAGCGTTCATGTTCGCCTTGCCGTCGGCCTTGCGAGGAATGCCAGGCGTGGGATAGACGATCCACTGCGCTGCGGCGCACGCGGCGGTTAGTACCACCAAAGCAGCGATGGGGCGAAATTGCACGGGAGTATTATAACAGTGGCATTCCAGGGTTTCGCAGGTATCATCTGTATAGATGGACAAGACGCTCCGCAAATACACCAGCTTCGATGAAATGAAGGCGGACGAGTATCGCTATTGGCAGAGCCGGCCGGTGCATGAACGCGTGAGAGCAGTTTCCGAACTGACGGAGGAAGGCTATAGGATGAAGGGCATGGGGCCGGATGCATTCAGACTACGAAGAACTCTTGTCCATTTTGAACGCGCACCGCGTTAAATATCTTGTAGTGGGGGCGTACGCCGTTTCCATCCACGCGCAGCCGCGCGCTACCAAAGACCTCGACATTCTGGTGAAGGCCGACCCGGAGAACGCGAAGGCGGTTTTTGCGGCGCTGGCAGAGTTCGGAGCTCCGCTCGAGGGCTTATCCTCAGTAGACTTCGCGGAACCTGGTCCGTTTTTTCGCATTGGCCGCGAACCTGTCGGGGTCGATATTCTCACAGCGATAGACGGCGTTGAGTTTGATGCCGCGTGGGGGCGCAGGGTTGACGATGTAATTGATCCTGTGACCGGACTTACCGCAAGTTTCATTTCCCGCGAAGACCTGATCGCCACGAAACTGGCATCCGGCAGACCACAGGATCTCGCCGACGTTGACGCGATCCGCAAGGCGACTGAGAGCCGACCATGAGGATCGCGAAAGACGACGCCCGCGTTTCGTCCAACGCTATAATTCATCCATGCTCGTCGATCTCACCGTAGAAAACTACGCCGTGGTCGAAAAGGTCCGCGTCCGATTTCATCGCGGCCTGAATCTGCTCACGGGCGAGACCGGCAGCGGCAAATCCATCGTCGTCGATGCACTCGCGCTGCTGTTTGGAGCCCGCGCCGCCGCCGAAATGGTCCGCACCGGAGCCGAACGCGCACGCATTTCGGGAATCTTCGAAATCGATCCCACGCTTCTTCCGGAAGGTGTAGAAGCAGAGGACGGCGAGCTCATCATCGAACGCGAAATTCTGGCGAACGGCAAATCGCGCGCCTTCGCCGGAGGCCGCCCGGTAACCGCCGCTTTCCTGCGCGAGATCGCCGAGCGCCTGGGCGACATTCACGGCCAGCACGATCAGCAACAGCTTTTTAGTCCTGCAACGCAGCGCGAAATGCTGGATGCATTTTCCGGTTCTAGCGCCGGCGCCCCGGACTTAGTCACCGGCGTGCGCGAAGCTTTCACCCGCTGGCACGCCGTCTCCGACGAACTGGCCGAGCTCGAACGCACCTCGCAGGAAAAGCTGCGGCAGGCCGATCTGTGGAAGTTTCAGGTGCAGGAGATCGAGGCGGTGATGCCCGCATCGGGCGAGGACGCGCAATTGGAGAACGAGCGCCGCGTGCTACGCAACGTCGTACGCCTGGAAGAATCCGCAGCGGCGGCCTATGCCGCGCTCTATGAAGATCCGGCGAGTGTCAGCGTGCAACTTCGAGCCGTCGTTAAGCGCCTGGAAGAGGTCGCGCGGATTGACGAATCCGTGGGCGAAGTGATGGCCGCGCTGCAGCCCGCTTCGATCGGTATCGACGAAGCATCGCACGCGCTGCGCAACTATCTTGGAAAGCTGGAATCGGACCCGGCCCGCCTGGAAGAAATTGAGACAAGGCTCGCAGCGCTTGAAAAACTCAAACGGAAGTACGGTGCGACGACGCAGGGCGCAAGCATTGCTTCAACATTGGAAGACGTCCTCGCGTTCCTGGAAGACGCCCGCGCGCAGCTCGCCGCGGTGGAAACCTCGGGCGAGCGCCAGGAATCCCTGCGCAAGGAATTACGCGCGCTGACTGCCGCGTACGAATCCGCTGCCGGATCGCTTTCCACGCGTCGCAAGGAAGCCGCGAAAACTCTGTCGAAGCGCGTGCAAACGGAATTGGCCGCGCTGGCGATGGAGCGTTCGCGCGTGGAGATCCGCGTGTCGCCCACGGAATGGTCGCCCTCGGGAATCGATGCCGTGGAGTTCCTGATTTCACCCAACGTGGGTGAGGAGCCGAAGCCGCTCGAAAAAATCGCCTCCGGCGGCGAACTCTCTCGCGTCGCGCTGGCGCTCAAAACCTGCACGGCTGCGCCGTCGCGAAAGGCCGCGATTCCCCGGACGGCCATTCCTCAAACAGCCATTCCTCAAACATTGGTGTTCGACGAAATCGACGCAGGCGTCGGCGGCAGCGCGGCGGAGGCCGTGGGCCGCAAACTAAAGAAGCTGGCCGCTTCGAGCCAGGTGTTGTGCGTCACGCACCTGGCGCAGATCGCGGGCTTCGGCGATCATCATTACTTCGTGGAAAAGCACGCCGAGCGCGGCCGCACTGTGACGACGATCGAAGAGCTGAGCCCGGCGGCGCGCACGCGTGAAATCGGCCGCATGCTTTCGGGCGAGCGCGTCACGCCCGAAGCGCTACGCCACGCCGAGCAATTGATGAAGCTCGGGGCAGAGTAGCGGATTGAACCGCCGACCTACATCGCTTGGCTGCGGCCGGGTGGCTACAATAACCCCATGCGGCCGATCCAATTCCGCGCCGGTATTTTGTTCGCTCTCGCGCTGGCCTCGCCTGCCTGGGCCTGGAATTACTCCGGGCATTGGGTCGCCGCGGCCATCGCCTACCAGCGTCTGTCGCCATCCGTGCGCGCTCACGTGGACGAGCTGATCCGCCGGCATCCTGACTACGACAAATTCAATTTCCCGGACGCGCCTTCGGACCCTGAAAGCCGCGCGCGCGCCGCCTTCATTCGCGCCGCCAGTTGGCCGGACGAAATTAAAGGCGATCCGCGATTTTACGACGACACACGCAAGGATGCCGCCCCGACTCCGACGCTGCCTGGCCTCCCCGATATGAAGCGGCATACGAATTGGCACTATACGGACATCCCTTTTTCGCCTGACGATACCCCGCTGGTTCCCGCCAGAGTGCCCAACGCCGTGACGGAAATCCGCCGCCTGCTGGCCGAGCTTTCCCCAACCGCCGACCCGTCGACAGCGGCCTATGACCCCGCGGCCGCGGCCTATGACTTGGTCTGGCTGCAACATCTCATCCCGGATATCCACAACCCCCTCCACGGCACAAGTCGATTTACCAAGGATCTGCCCGGAGGGGACCAGGGAGGAAACCTTGTATTTGTCCCTGGAAAGACCCTGCATATGGTGTGGGATGACGCCGCCACGCCGGCCGATCTTCCTTACGCAGCTATCCTTAAATATGCGAAGGATTTCATGGGACGCCAGCCGCCTCCGGTGACATCTACCTTAAATCCAAAGGTTTGGATCGAGGAAGACGCCAAGCTTGCGAAATCGGACGTCTACACCTTTGGCGACGGCAGCGGGACCAAGGAACACCCCGTAACGCTTCCTTCCGGTTATATGGAAAACGCACAAAGGATTGCTCGTCAGAGACTTACACGGTCCGGTTACATCTTAGGAGCGGCCTTAAACGCCCGGCTGCGATAGTAATAAGCAAGTGCTGGTACTATTCCCAAATTTCCACTGTACAGATTTGTTTCTTGAGTGTTAATATAGAGCCGTCCAGTTGTGGAACGCTCACGCGTTCCACCGCGTCTCTTTCTCTAGGGACGGCGAACCTTACGGTACGCCACCCGAAAGTTCGGTAAGCCGCAACCTCAAGGTCGTGGTGAGCCGGCCGGTGAGTATCTTCCTCCGAGTGCTCACCGGCTTTTTTCTTTAGTGGCTCTTTTTCGACCAGTTCCCTGCCCGATTACCTCCGCTAGGCCGATCCACTGTATACTGTGTGCAGATTGGTAAGGGATTCGATGCGCGCATTCGTCCCCCTGCTCCTGGTCGCAACGGTTCCGCTGGCCATTCCGGCGTATCAGGACTCAAAGCCGGCCGCGTACCTCCGAGCCGAACGTTAACATTACGCCGCGCATTCGCGCGCGGGTACCCGACAGCGAAGCGATCACGGATCGCGCCGCCGATATTCGTGTCGATACGACGCTGGTGCTGATTCCGGTGGCCGTCACCGACCCGATGAGCCGCTTTGTCACCGGCCTGGACAAGCGAAAACTTCAAGCTGTACGAAGACAAGATTGAGCAGGAGATCACGCCAGTTTTCGAGCGAAGACGCGCCGCTTTCCGATCGGCATCGTGTTCGACACCAGCGGCAGCATGGGCGCAAAGCTGCATGCGCTCCCGCCAGGCGGTGGCGCAGTTCATGAAAACCGCCAATCCGCAGGACGAATTTTTCCTGATTGAGTTCAACGACCGGCCGGAGATGGTGCAGAGTTTCACCACGGAAACCGAAGAAATTCAGAACCGGCTGACGTTCACCCAGGCCAAGGGCCGCACGGCGCTGCTCGACGGCGTCTACATGGCGATGAACCAGATGAAGAAGGCGCACAACCCGCGCAAGGCGATCCTGATCATTTCCGATGGCGGCGACAACTCCAGCCGCTACACGGAGACCGAAGTAAAGAACGCCGTGCGCGAAGCCGACGTGCAGATTTACGCCATCGGCATCTTCGAGCCCATCAGCGGCACGGGGCCGCACGCCCGAGGAGATGAACGGCCCGGGCTTGCTGGCGGAGATCGCCGAGCAGACCGGCGGCCGCCACTTCGCGGTGGATAATCTGGCGGAACTGCCCGACGTGGCCGCCAAGATCGGAATCGAGCTGCGGAACCAGTATGTGCTCGGCTACAGCCCCAAGAATGCGGCGCGCGACGGAAAGTACCGGCGCGTGCAAGTGAAACTGGTGAAGACGACGGGATTGCCGCCCCTGAAAGCCATGTTTCGAACCGGATATTATGCACCGACTCAATAGGATCATGGGTCCTGCTGCTGATCGCCCTGGGCATCGCGCTTGCGCAGAAGCCCGCGCAACAACCGGCGACCCCTCTGGCGGGAACACCGCCGCCGGCACAGGTAGCATCGGCCGCAGCCGCGGGCGACGACGTTCCTCTTTTCACGTCCGACACCCGCCTGGTGGTGGTGCACGCCAGCGTGCTCGATCGAGAACGGAAAGCTGGTCACGAAGCTCGCGCGAATCGGCTTTCAAGGATCCAGGAAAACGGCGTCGAGCAGCCGATCAAGATTTTCCGCCGCGAAGATATCCCGGTTTCGCTGGGCATCATTATCGACAACAGCGGCAGCATGCGCGATAAGGCGGCCAAGGTCGCCGCGGCGTCGCTCGATCTGGTGCAAGGCGTCGAATCCGCAGGACGAAGTTTTCATCGTGAATTTCAACGACGACGCGTATCTGGATCAGCCCTTCACCAACGACATCAAGAAGCTGGAAGAACGCGCTGGAGCGCATACAACACCAAGGGCGGAACCGCGATGCGCGATGCCATCAGCATGTCCATCGACTACGTGAAGGACAAGGGCAAGAAGGATAAGAAGGTGCTGATGGTGGTCACCGACGGCAACGACAACACCAGCAACATCAGCCTCGAGGATCTGGTGCGCAAGGCCCAGCAGAGCGACGTGCTGATTTATTCCATCGGCATCCTGAGCGAAGAAGAGCCGCGCGAAGCCAAAGCCGCCAAGCGCGCTCTGCACGATCTGGCGCGTAGCCTCCGGGGGCGTTGATTATTATCCGAAAGACGTTGCCGAGATCGATCGCATCATGCCTGATGTGGCGCACGAGATTCGCAATCAATACACCATCGCCTATTCGTCCACCAATCCCGCGCTCGACGGCACGTTCCGCAAGATTAACGTGATCCGTGAACGCTCCGGGCCGGCTCACGGTGCGCAGCCGCAACGGCTATTATGCGACGGGTTCCAATAAATGAGGCGATTCCCTCAGTAAATGCTCGGTGCAATCTGGCGGCTTAGCAAAGGCTATCGGTTGTGCCCGTGGCGCAGTCCCTATTTGCGCTGGCGCATCGAAACATATCAAGGATGGCACGCCGAGCGGATTTCCTTCGGCGGTTTTTGGCGATTCGCATGGATCAATCGCCGCGCTCTGATCCGCTTCCTGCGCTGGGCCGATCGCATGCATTCGCGCTTCTGCCCGGACTAATGAGCCGCTATGACCGCTGAATCCGAGTTCCTCTCTTTTTCCGTCGCGAAGCTTCTCCAGTTAATGGGCCGCATCGAGACCTGCGTGGAAAAGCTCAACCCGGATCAACTGTGGATGCGCGGCAGCGAAAACCAGAATGCCGTCGGCAATCTGCTGCTGCATCTCAACGGCAACGTCCGTCAATGGATTCTTCATGGCGTCGGAGGGCAACCCGACCAGCGCGAACGCGACGCCGAGTTCGCGGCTCACAGCGGCACGGGTCCGGACGCGGGCCGAGCCGAACTCCTCGCGGCTCTTCGCGCAACTGTAAAGGAAGCAACCGATGTGATTCGGTCGCTGCCGCCCGCGCGCCTCGCCGAAAGCATCCATCCCCAAGGCTACGACGTCACCGTCCTCACCGCCATCTACACTGCCGTTGAACACTTCTCCGGTCACACCTTCCAGATCATCCTGCTGACTAAGCTTTTCACCGGCGAGGACCTCGGGTTCTACGCGCATCTGACCACAGCGTGCCACGCCGCGATCCGCTTCCCTAAATCCTAATGGCGATAGACTTCGCGCCAGCCACCTGTGTGCCAGGCGGCGCCGATGATCGCTCCGCCAACGAGCCCGATCGCGAGCCCGGCCGCGGCGCCAATCGCCGTACCTAAGCCGCACAGAAAACCTTGGTTGCAGTCACTCGCCCGTCCCGCGATCACGCCCACGCCCAAACCCGCAGCCGAGCCGACGCCCAAGCCGACAAACGTGTTGCGGACGCGGCGGCCCCTCTTCTTCATTGCGATCTGTGTCACGTCTTGTCGCGCGAATACCTCCTGGCCGGTGCCCGAATTCACCGTGAGCGAATCGTCGGATGCAGATTGAAGCTGTCCATTGATGGTGCGCGAACTCAGCGTGACGCGCACCTCAGTCCCGGGCGCGAGTGCCTTTACCGTGTTCCAACCTTGCGCCGGGTTCTGTGCCGACGCCACAAGAGCAGTTAAGAGAAGAACTGCCCCCGTCCGCAGGTACTTGATCATGGTCCGAGAAGTCTATCACCTTTCCGCTACCTTGTCGCGGCATTTGTTCCTACGAGCTGCCGCGTCGCAATTTCCTGGGCTCTTTCGCAACTTAGGTGGCAAACCGGCATAAAATGATCCTGTATGAAAATTTTCGCCGTAACATTCGCTCTTTGCCTGCTGCCTGCCGCGCTATCGGCGCAAACCTCGCCGCGTTTCGCGAACCCGACGCAGGTCACACACGGGGGGTCGAATGGCGAATCCTATTGGGCGCCGGATTCCAAGCGCGTCATCTTTCAATCCACGCGCGGCGACGCCAAGTGCGATCAGGAATACATCATGAACGCCGATGGCTCCGATCAGCATCTGGTCTCCACCGGCAAGGGCGCCACCACCTGCGGCTACTTCCTCAGCGACAACAAACATTTTCTGTATGCTTCCACGCACGAAGGCAATCCCTCGTGCCCCATGCCTCCCGACCACAGCAAAGGATACGTGTGGGCCGTCCATCCAACGTTCGACATTTATCTGGCAAAGCTGGATGAAAAAACGGGCGCCGGCAAAATTGAAAAGAAGCTGACCGACACGCCCGGCTACGACGCCGAAGCAACCGTCAATTTCAAAACGCACAAAATTATCTATACGTCATTGGCCTCGGGCGATCTCGACCTGTGGACCATGAACGAAGACGGCAGCAATAAAAAGCAGATCACGCACACCGAAGGCTACGACGGCGGCGCCGTGTTCTCGCACGATGGCAAGAAGATCGTGTGGCGCGCGTATCATCCCGACACACCGGAAAAGCTTGCCGCCTATCGTGGATTGCTGAAAGACAACCTCACCACGCCCATGAAAATGGAACTGTGGACTGCCGATCCTGACGGATCGAACGCAAAGCAGATCACGAAGTTCGGCTGCGCCAGTTTCGCGCCCACTTTCACGCCCGACGACAAGAAGATTCTGTTCGCAACCAATAAAGACAAGTGCGATTCCAGCACCTTCGATCTCTACCTCATCAACCCCGACGGCACGGGCCTGGAGCAGGTGACCAACTACGGCAAGTTCACGTCGTTCCCCGAATTTTCGCCGGACGGCAAGAAGCTGATTTTCTCATCGAGCTACGGTAGCCAGAGCAATTACGAATTTAACTTGTTCACTGTGGATTGGAAGAAGTAGATCACGCCCCGATCTGCGTCAATTCCATCCGCTTCAACTGCCCGCACGCCGCGAACACATCCAGCCCTCGCGGCTTGCGAACGAAGCATGGCATCGAACGCCGCACGATCGCCTGGAACGACGCCACGCGCTCCTTGCTCGGCGTCTCATACGGAATCTCCGGCCCCGGATTCCACGCGATCAGGTTCACCTTCGCATCCAGATTCGCCAGCCATCGCACCACGCGGCGCGCATCCTCGTCCGAATCGTTCACGCCACCAAGCAGCACATATTCGAACGTCAGCTTCTCCCACGGCCGCAGCGGATACGCCTTGCACGCGTCAATCAAATCTCTTAAGTGATACTTGCGCGTGATCGGCATCAACGCCTGCCGCTGCTCTTCGGTCGATGCGTTCAGCGAGATCGCGAGCTTCGGCCGCACTTCTTCGCGTCCCAGCTCAGCAATCTTCGGAATGATGCCCGACGTGGACAGCGTGATCCGGCGCGGTGAAATGCCGATGCCTTCGGGATCGGTCAGCAGCCGCGTAGCTTTGATCACGTTCGGAAGGTTCAGCAGCGGTTCGCCCTGCCCCATCATCACGATGTTCAAACGATCCACTGGAGCGGTTCCGGCTGCAACTAATACCTGCCCGACAATCTCTCCAACGGTCAAGTTGCGCTCCAGTCCGAGCTTCGCGGTCATGCAAAATTGGCAATCCACCGCACAGCCCACCTGGCTCGATATGCAAATCGTCGCGCGATCCCAATCATGTTCCTCTTCATCGGAGCGAGAACCGTCGCGCGAATCGCTCTCGCGCGTCTTGCTCTCCGGCATCCACACCGTCTCCACCGTCTTGGCGTCGGCGAGCTTCAGCAGGTATCGCACCGTGCCGTCGGTCGAATCGTAACGCCGCTCGATTTCCGGCAGGCCCAGCGGAAATTCTTCAGCGATGCGCAGGCGCAACGCCTTCGGAAGATTCGAGATCGCGCCCAGGTCGACGACCCTTTGGCGATACACGGCGTCGTAAATTTGCCGGGCACGGAACGCAGGCTGATCGACTCCCAAAGCCGACCGAATATCGCCAAGCTCCATGCCTACAATAGCTTGCGGCATCTTTTTATTTTACCATCGGCGCTTCTCGCGACGTGTCCCGGACCCCGCGCGATACAATGGAGTTAACTACATGCCCCGCCGCATTGAGGCCGTTTCCAACGTCGAGCGCACCGTTTTGCCCAACGGGGTGCGCATCATTACCGAGAAGATGCCGAACGTGCGCAGCGCGTCCGTCGGGATCTGGATCGGCACGGGTGCGCGCGAGGAATCGCGCGAGCTCACTGGCATCTCGCACTTTATCGAGCACATGCTCTTCAAGGGCACCAAGAATCGCACGGCCGAGGAGATTGCGCGCTCTGCCGATTCCATCGGCGGCGGTCTGGACGCCTTCACGTCGAAGGAACTCGTCAGCTACAACATCAAGGTGCTGGACGAGCACCTGCCGCAAGCCTTCGACGTTCTCTCGGACCTCGTGCGCAACCCCCTCTTCGATAAGAATGACATCGAAAAAGAAAAGGGCGTCATCCTCGAAGAGCTGAAGATGGAAGTCGATAATCCCGAATCGCTGGCGCACGAGATTTTCGCCAGCAATTTCTGGAAGGGACATTCGCTGGGACGCTCCATTCTGGGCACGCGCGCCACCATCCAAAGTTTCAATCGCGATAAAGTCGAGCGTTACTACCGGCTCTTCTACTCCCCGAAAAACATCCTGGTGACGGCCGCAGGGAACTTAACGCATGGCCGCCTCGTACAACTGGTAAAGGATCATTTCGGCGACCTGAAGCCGTTGCGGGTTCCTAAAATGGCGACTAGACCCACGCCTCTTGCGCCTATCGTGGTTCGCAACAAAACCTCGATCGAGCAGGTACACATTTTTCTGGGCGTGCCCGCAGTGCCGCTGCCGCATCGCGACCGCTTCGCCTGTTATGTGCTGAACGCAATCCTCGGCGGCGGCATGAGCTCGCGCCTGTTTCAAAATATTCGCGAGCGGCAAGGGCTCGCCTACGCCGTCTATTCCGAACTCGCCATGTATCGCGACGCCGGCTGCATGATGATCTACGCCGGCACGTCGCCGAAATCCGCGGGGAAAGTGGTCGAGTCCGTCGCGCACGAACTGCGCTCGCTCGTCACCGACCGCGTTACCGACGAAGAACTGCGCCGCGCGAAGGATCACCTGAAAGGCTCGTTCGTGCTAGGCCTGGAATCCACTTCCAGCCGCATGGGCAACCTCGCGCGGCAGGAGCTTTATTTCAAACGCTTCTACACCATGGACGAAATGCTCGCGAGCGTGGAGCGCGTCTCCGCCCAACAAGTCCAAAAGCTTGCCCAGCAGTTCTTCGATCCCAAACGGATGGGCATCGCAGCGCTTGGCCGGCTGAACAAATTCCGCATCCGCCGCTCGGACCTGGCATGAGGATCTTCCGGTCCGCGCCGCTACGCATTCCGGCATACATTCTATAGAAGATGCCCTCCGGCATAGCATGAAACGACTCCTTAGCGTCGGAGCACTGATCGCACTTACGGCCGCTTCGGCCTGGAGCATCGACACATCCAAGCTCAAGCCAACCGGCTACGTGAACGACTTCGCGCATAAGCTCGACCCCGGCGGCCAGCAGACGTTGGAAGCATATTGCGCCGAGGTCGAGCGCGTCACCGGCGCGCAGTTCGCCATCGTGCTGGTGGATTCCCTCGACGGCGAGCCCGTGGAAGACGTCACCAATCGCCTCTTTCGCGAATGGGGCGTCGGCAAGAAGGGCGCGAACGAAGGCCTGATGATCCTGCTGTCGATCCAGGATCGCAAGAGCCGCGTGGAAGTCGGCTATGGACTGGAGCCCGTCATCACGGACGGCTTCTCCGGCAGCGTGCTGCGCAATATCCGTCCTATCCTGCAGCAGGGCAACTATGCAGCGGCATTGCTGGCAGCGGCCCAGGAACTCGGCAATCAGATCGCGCAATCGAAAGGCGTCACGCTCGACCAACAGCCCGTGCCCAGGAACCTCGGATATCCCACACGGCGCCCCGCGTCGATTCCCTTCCCGCTGATCGTGATCGGGCTGATTGTGCTGTTTCTGCTGATCGGCCGCGGAGGCGGCGGCAGCGGCACCGGACTCCTTACCGGCATGCTTCTCGGTAACATGATGGGACGCCGTGGAGGCGGCTGGGGCGGAGGCGGCTTCGGCGGTTACGACGGTGGAGGCGGAGGCGGCGGTTTCGGTGGCTTTGGCGGAGGAGACTCCGGCGGCGGTGGCGCTTCGGGAGGCTGGTAGTCCATGGAAGAACTTAAAGAATTAGTCGCGAAGCTCGAAAATGCCTTTCATGACCGGCTCGTGTCCGTGGTACTTTACGGAGCAGCCGCCGCTCCCCATGCTACGGATCATTCGGACCTCAACATTTTTTGCGTTCTGAAGCAGGTCACTCCGCGCGAACTCGCCGACGGAGAGCCCGTCATCCGCTGGTGGCGCGGCCGCGGCCACGTTTCGCCGCTGATGATGAGTGAGGAGGAGGCACAAAACTCCGCCGACAGCTTTTCCATCGAATTCACCGATATGCAGGAGCGCCGCAAAGTGCTCTACGGCATCGACGCCATCGCGGACCTGCACGTCGACCCAAAATATTACCGCGTTCAACTGGAGCACGATCTGCGCTCGAAGCTTCTCCGTCTGCGCCAGCAGGCCGCCGCGGTTCTATCCGACGACTCCGCGCTGATGAAGCTGTGCCTCGATTCAGTGATCACCTTCTGTTTCCTGGGCCGCCACGCTCTGCGCGCCGCGCACGTCGATTTCGCGTACAACAATGTCGAGCGCCAGCGCCGCGCCGTGGTGGAGCATCTGGCGAAAAGCATGCGTGCGGACATGACGCCATTTACGCTGCTGCTGGATTTGCGGGACGCGGCGGGGCACCAGAACGCGCCGCCGGTTTCCGTCCAGCCGGCCGAATTGTTTGCGGCCTATCTGGAATGCGTTCGAAAGTTGGTTGAATTCGTGGATCGATTGGAAGAAAATCCCGTCCAAACAAAGCGGTAGAGTCAAAGGAAGTCACAAGTCGTGATGGAGGAAAAATTATGAAGGTCGTACTGATCGTTTTGGCTGTTATCGTTTTGGTTGTCCTCATGGTCGGCGGGAGCCTGATGGGCACACGCAACGAACTGGTCACAGAGCGCGAGGCCGTCAACGGTGCGTGGTCACAAGTGGACGTCGCGCTCGAACGTCGTGCCGACCTGATCCCCAACCTGGTGGAAACTGTCAAAGGATACGCCAAGCACGAAGAAACGGCGATTGATTCCGTCACCAGTGCCCGCGCGGCTTTGGGAGGCGCGAAAACACCCGCCGATAAGATCGCCGCGAATTCACAACTGGATACGGCGCTGTCGCGCCTGCTGGTCGTGGTCGAAAACTATCCGAATCTGAAGGCCAACGAAAATTTCCTGCGCTTGCAGGATGAACTGGCCGGCACCGAAAACCGCATCGCCGTGGAGCGCCGCAAGTACAACGAGACCGTGCAGAAAGTACAACACCGATATCGCCCTGTTCCCCAAGAACATCGCCGCGTCGATGTTCGGCTTCCAGCGCAACGACGCCTATTTCAAGGCCGAAGGCGCAGAGCGCGAAGTGCCGAAGGTAAAGTTTTAGGGGAGAATGAAGCCATGACCGGCATCCAATACGTCACCGACGAGAAGGGCCGCAAAGTGGCCGTTCAGATCGACCTCAAAAAATACGGCGAGATTTGGGAAGACCTAAAAGATGGGATCATCGCCGAGTCTCGCCGCAAAGAAAAGACGACGCCTTACGAGCAGTACCGTTCCGGCCGCCGCAAGCGAACAGCTCCGCGTGCCTAGCTACTCCGTCGGAATCAAGCAGTCTGCGCAGAAGGATTGGACGCGCTTGACGACGCCACCTTTACCCGCGTCGACCGCAAAATCCTCGCGCTTGCAGACAATCCCCGCCCGAATGGTTGCAAGAAGCTGAAAGGTTTCGCGAACCGGCGTGTCCGAATTGGCGATTACCGGGTCATTTACGGTGTCGACGATTCAACAAGAGCGGTAACCATCCTGCATGTAGCGCATCGGCGCGAAGTTTACGATTAATTATCCAAATAGTCGATTTCAGCATCCTTCATCCGGTCAATGCGCGCCGAGTCGCTCCTGATCGCTTTCTTCTTCATAAAGCACCACCCGCTATTGTTCCGCCTCTTCGCTCCCCTCTTCTATCTCCTCCAACCTCTCCGCCTCCGCCGCGTGACGCTTCAACACCCGGATCGTATTCCCCGAGCTAAATCCCGCCAGCCGCAGCTTTCGATACGCCGAAGCCAAATGCTTCTCCTCTTTCAGCAACGCGCCTAAATCCTTGCCGCGATACTTCCGCTCCAGAAACTTTTCAATCATCGCGATCTCGTCGGCCTTCTGATAAGCGCTCTCCGCCGCCTTCTTCGCCACGGCCGGAGCCACGCGCCGCGCCATCAGATCGCGCATCACCCGAGCCTTCCCGAGTCCTTCCTGATCCTTGCGCCAGTCGACGAATCGCTCCGCGAAGCGCTCGTCGTTCAAGTAACCCGTCTCTTTAAGCCGCGCCAGCACTTCGTCGACGTCCTCAGCCTGCGACGCCCGCCGCTGCAACTTTACACGCAATTCCGAAATGCTCTGCGCGCGCGAAGACAGAATCCGCGCGGAGTAGGCCATCAATCCTTCGCGGTCCAGCGTCTTCTTGATACCCCGAGGGGGCTTTCTGTCTGTGGATTTCTTGCCGGGCGAGGAGCGCATGAAACTATCATCGTCTGCCACGCACTTTGAAACCAAAACGCGTGTGGAAGCAAACGTCCAATCCAGGCTCCTCCGCTTCATGACTGTCATCGAGCGGAGCGAAAACGGCCGCCCGCGACAATGGGCCCTGGAAAATCGAAAGGCCGCCAGCACCTTGTAAGCGCCGACGGCCTTCGGTTTAGCGCACCTCGCTTTGCGGCGTCGTGCGCGATTTAAATAGTTGTTTAGCTAATCTGGTGGATTCCCTGGTGGTGAGATTAGGGACGACCCACATTCTCCGCCTGAAGACCTTTCGGTCCTTTTTTCACCTCAAACTCCACCTCGGTGCCTTCCTCGAGGGTCCGGTACCCGGACATCTGAATGGCAGAAAAGTGGACAAATACATCTTCACCGCTGGCTCTTTGGATAAATCCATAGCCCTTGGCGGCGTTGAACCATTTCACTACACCCTTTTCTCTCACTACTGGTATCTCCTATTCCATTCCCGTTTACGCGGGACGTTCTTCTTCCGCCGTCCGCGCCCCGCTCCAACTGCTAGAAGCCGCAGGCCTTCGCGACGTTAAAACTTTGGTCATTGTCGCACTAGTCGCCCGGATCTGCAAGAAAAAAAACATTTTCCCGAGAATGGACCCGGCAGAGCCCCAGGCCGCGCCGATATCCACAGGCTAAAATCACCTGTACCCGTGGTTTTTCCATTCGAATCAAGGTCTTGCACTGTGGATTGTTTCGAGCGCGCGAGCCGCACGCCGCACGACGAGCCTATTTTTGAGCCAAGTCCCGGTAGTAGCGTGCTAAATCAAGCGGCGGCGGGACCTTCCCCATGGCCCTCAGGAACCCGGAAACCTGGCCGCGATGATGCGTCCCGTGATTCACCAAGTGCAGCGCGATCTGCCACGCCGGCATCTCGAACGAGTTGCCTTTCAGATCCTTCCACGCAACTTTAGCCATCACCGCGTCGGGCGTGAGCGACGACCCCCATGCCTGCCATCTTTGAATCAGCAGCGGCCAATCGTTCTGCAATACAGATAAATGCATGTCCTTTTCGGCATCGATAAACTTCGCCGGAGGATCTCCCGCCACGCGCACCATCCAAACGCGGTCGGCCGCGAAGGCGTGTACCAGCGTTCCCAGCACGGTTTTGTCGGCCGTGCCGAAATCGCGCGTCAATTCTTCGGGCGTCAATTGGCCCGCGGCCTCCACCAGCCGGGCGCTGGCCCATCCCGTGTAATCGATGTGTGTGCGGACAAGTTCTGGCGAAAGGAGCATTGTTTCAGTAGGCATGTTCAGTAGTTATTGTCTTCGCGAGCATCTTTCATTCTGCCACGTCTCCCTCTCGATCCGTCTGCGATGCGCCTTGAGCTCCCTTACAAGCTGTGTCACACTGGTCACCGATAGTCCCGCTGGGAGGGAGCATCTATGAATCGGTTCACGACGTTCGTCAGCGTCTTCGTCAGCATGTTCGCTGGCGTAATACTGGCGTCAAGCCTCGCCGCGCCGGCCTTCGCCGCGTCGCCCGACGAGCAGATCGCCCAAGCCCTCACCCCGCTTCCCGAGGATCTTCGCGCCGGTGCCACCGTGCTCACCTACGATTCCGGCCACGGGCGATCGCCACATCCTGCGCCAGGGAACCAACGGCATCGAATGCCAGCCCGAGAACCCGCAAGACGGATTCACGCGTTGCTACAGCAAGCTGAGCGCCGGGCGCTACGACTTCCAGGCCAAGCTGAAGGCGCAAGGCAAGTCCGAAAAAGAAATCGGCGAACTTACGACCGCTGCCTACAAAGACGGCACGCTGAAAGTCGTGCCCGCGGGAACGATGTCTTATCGCCTATCGAGAAAAGACGACGTCATCAAGCGTCTGTGGATCGTTTCCGTGCCGTATGCCACGCACGATCAGCTCGGCGTCTCCACCGTCAGCCAGCGCGACGGCGCGCTGAAGGGCCACGGCCTGCCATGGATGATGCTCGAAGGCACGGCCGGCGCACACATCATGGTGCCGATCAATTAAGGTCCCGATCAAATTAAGTCAGTGGATGTTCTTCTCGATCCACTTCTGTAAATAAAGAGCAATCTCAGCGCTGTTCTTTTCCGACATCATCTGGTGATTGTTGCCCTTTAATCCCACGTCTTCCAGGCGGACAAACTCCGTTTTCACGCCCGCCTGATTCAGCCACTTAGCTACACAATGCGCGTAGGGACGATGGTAGCTCGCCTCTCCTGACACATCCAGAACCGGAACCGCCTCGAGATTTGCGAGCTTGCGAGCAGGCTCCGCTTGAATCCAGCACGGAATCAGATCGGGTCCATCCGCCTTATCCTGACGAACCGTTTTCAACTCTGACGCCTCCTTGATCGGAGGCTCATAACGCACCGGAAGATTGGTTAATCCCCACAAACGCCCCGGTCCCGTCGATCCCAATTCCGCATTCTCAATGGGAGGCGCCACCGGTTCTACGGCCAGTATCCCCTTGATCAGCTTAGATCGCTCGTCGGCCACCACCCAGCCCGACGTCGCGACGCCCGAATTTAGCATGAGGATCACCGGTTGGCCGATCGTATCGAGCAACTGCTCTACGGCATCCGCCGTGCGCCTCTCCTGCCCGAGAGTACTCGGACTTACCGGCGTCGCCGGATTCGGATACGCCACCACAGCAATTTCGGTCTTCGCTAAATAGTCGAAAACCGGATCGCCCATCTTCCCTCTGTTCGGCGCATCGCTGGGCCATTGCGTATATTTCCCGGCCTGCGGCCAACTGGCAGGATTGACCGGCGGACGGCCGCCCGTCCAGGACTCCTCCATCCTGGGACCGCTGCGCGGCGGCACCAAGGTGCCGTCCAGCTCGGGAACATACGCGGAACGCCCCTGCCCCGGATAATCCATCATGTAAACCGTGTAGCCTTGCCTGACGAAATCGTAAGCCCAGCCGGGCCGGCCGTCCGGCGTTTGCATGACGGCATACGATCCTTGACCGCCGCCGCCCGTCATAAACACGACCGGATAAGGATGCCGGATCTTCTTTGGCACCCAAACCTCCACATACATCGCGCCGTCCATTGTTTCTTTCCCGGGCGCTCCCGCATAGTGCCCGCCGACATAGAAATGACCTTGCCGGCCTATTTCAGCGGTCGAGAATGTTGGGATTGATGGCGCCGGGTTCGCCCCAAAAACACTTTGGACGCCGATCCCCAACCATCCGCTCATCACAACCACGGTCCACAACAACGCTTTCACTTTGAGGCTTCGCATAGTGATGCAATTTTTCGACATCGAAGGCATGTTCATAAAATCTATCTCGTCTTCCGACGCTACCTCTTCTGACGCAACCTGGGTTTCGCCGAGGGCGCCTTCGGCTCAAGCTTTCCCACGAACGTCACAGCGAGTTCCACCCATTCTTCCAGATCGCGATCTAAATCGATTCCCTGCTCGTCGACGAAAATCAGCGACCTGATCCGCTTGCGCGATGGATCTACGGGCCGCGTATGCGGACGCGCCAGCGCAGCATCGGCCTCCTCCGGCCCTAATCTCAGCATCAATTCGCGATGGCGCACACCGCAGCACATGTTGCCGTGGATCATGAACACCAATCCTCCGAACATCCGCTTTTCAAGCACGCTTTTTTGAAACGCCGCGCCGCGTGCGCGAAAGATGGATCGAACGCGATCCGCCAAGCCCTCATCGTAAGCCACGTTTCCCAGCTTATAGCGCCGCGTGCTCGCTCGCGATACAACCCGGTCGTCAGTGTTTGTGTGAAGACCGTTGGCCGCGGCTCGGTAAGCTATTTATTCAAACTAACGCCGCCGCCGAGCCGCGACCATAGGGAGCGGTCCCAACGCTGCTTTCACACAGACTCGTCAGCCAGAGGAACACACTCCATTCCGATTGCTTGCTTATCATCCCAAGCGCGAAGCGATCGAGGGATCTGACGCCGCCTTGGGAGAGAACCCGCATCGAGGTATATTTCTTCCACACGTGACGCCTGACTCCCGACTCTTTATGCTAGACTTCCCCTTTCGCGAGACCTCCACATGCTGAACGCCACCAGAAACAAAATCCTCCCGGCCACCATCATCGGTTCGCTTCCCCGCCCGTCCTGGTACACCGAAAATCTGGGCAACCGTTCGTTCCTCGACGCGATGGTCAACTCGCGCTACCGCGAGCAGTACACAGACGCGCTCGCGGTCTATCTGAGCGACCAATCGCTCGCCGGGCTCGACATCTGCACCGATGGCGATTGCCGCTTCAACCAGGACGTCGGCGGTCAAAGCTGGACCAGCTATCCTCCGAACCACATGTCCGGGTTCGAGCACTCCAATCCCAAGCTCGCGCGCGCCGGTGCCGGAGGCATCGGGTTCCCTCGCGGCCACATCCTCCACGATTATCTGGAAGCGCGCGTCATGCCGAAGCTCGTCGGTCCCGTGGGCCGCGGTGAAATGCAATACGCCGAGCTGTGGAAAGCCGCGCAGCGCATGACCACCAAGCCCGTGAAGTTCGGCACCGTTACGCCCGAACTCGTGGCCTTCGCCGT
The DNA here is from genome assembly GCA_963699945.1 of Terriglobia bacterium. Classification (GTDB taxonomy): domain Bacteria; phylum Acidobacteriota; class Terriglobia; order Bryobacterales; family Bryobacteraceae; genus Palsa-187. Next base: position 256,561 of record CAVOVW010000013.1, on the reverse strand, counting down.
GCAGGACGAACACTACAAAGATCTGCCCTCGCGCATCATGGCCCTGAGCGACGCCTTCAACGAGGAGCTGCACGACCTGGCCGATGCCGGCTGCCCCGTCATTCAAATGGAGGAGCCGCAGATCCATCTGCTCGCCGCGCGCGGCATCGTCGACAGCGTCATCAACCCCGAGTTCATGCTGAAGGTGTTCAACAACACCGTGCGCGGCCTGCGAGCCAAAACCGAGGTCTGGTGCCACACCTGTTGGGGCAATCCCTCGCAGCAACGCATGTTCGCGAAGGTGCAATCTTACGAGCCGGCGCTCGATCTCCTCAACCAGGTGGACGCCGACGTCATCACGTTCGAGACGAAAAGCTCCGGCGCCGTCGATCTGCCGTCCATCGGCCGCAAGATCACGGAAAAGAAAATCGGCATCGGCGTGATCGATCACCACACCTTGCAGATTGAATCTCCCGAAGAAGTCGCCGATCTCGCACGTCTCGCGCTGAAACACATTCCCGCCGAGCGCCTGATCCTGTGTTCCGATTGCGGCATGGGACGCGAAGGCATGAGCCGGCGCCACGCGTTCTACAAAATGGTGTCGCTCGTCCGCGGAGCCAACATCGTCCGCCGCGAAATCGGCGCGCCGGAAGCCGAATGCCTCGCCGCCGATCCGAAGTTCTCGCTGATCCGAACCGCATAGGCGATACCTTACAAACCACGTCATCCTGAGCGCAGCGAAGGGGTGAACTCAAGAAGATCGGCTTTTCCGGCCCCAGTGGAGCAGGCTTCACCCTGCAACAGGTGTTCCAGCACCCGCCTCCTCCGCGTCATCCCGAATCGAACAGCGCATGAGAGATTTGCTTTTCGTCCATCTGGATCAACGTTGCTGCGAGCCCCTTGTCGAACTTTTCGCGCGCTCTCTTCGCCTACCCCTTTGACTCCGGCCTTCTGCGCGAAGCACAATAATCCTGTTCGGAAAAGGGGATCGACGTTGTGACCAACTTCTTGCTTACCGCTCTGGCTTTTGGCGCCGTCGCCGCGCTCGCCGCCGACACCGCGCCCGTTACCTTCCACAAGGACATCGAGCCCATCCTCCAGCGCAACTGCCAAACGTGTCATCGCCCCGGCCAGGTCGCGCCGATGTCGTTCCTCGATTATCAAAGCGCGCGTCCATGGGCGAAAGCGATGAAGGCCGCGACGCTCGCGCACAAAATGCCGCCCTGGTTTGCCGATCCCGCCTACGGCCACTTCACGAACGATCATTCGCTGAAGCCAGCCGAGCTCGAACTCATCGCGAAATGGGCGGACACTGGCGCCCCTGAAGGCGACGCGAAAGACGCACCCGCCCCCAAGCAGTGGCCCGACGGATGGATGATTCAGCCCGACATGATCATCGACGGCCCCGTCACCGACGTCCCCGCCAAGCCCGCGAAAAACGTCATCGAATGGATTTCCGTCACCGTCCCCACCGGCTTCACGAAGGACACCTGGGTGACCTCCGTCGAGATCAGGCCTGAGCATCCCGAAGTAGCGCACCATATATGCTCAGGTTTCAATCCTCCCAATCCGAAAGTGAAGTATTTCGAGAAAGTTTGGATGGATAAGCCTCGGGACGAAGAAGGCGCCGCGCTGCCCGATTCGGAAACGCCGACCTTTGGGCCCAAGTCGTCTGAGCCGGGCGGTGGCGCAAGCATGGCTGAGGATTGCTATCTTCCCGGCAACCCCGCCGCCGATTATCGCGGCTTCCACGCGGCGAAGCTCGTCCCCGCGGGCAGCGATCTCACGTTGAACCTGCACTACACGCCGAACGGCAAAGCGGTCACGGATCACGTCCGCGTCGGCATCACCGTCGCAAAGCAGCCGCCTGCGCGCCGCTACGTCTCCTTGAGTTCGTCCGCGCCGATGAGCCCCAAGGTTTTCGCCATTCCGCCGAACGATCCCAACTGGCTGAGCCCTCCTGCCAACGTGGTTTTTCTCCAGGACGCCGAGCTCGTCTACATGATGCCGCACATGCACGTCCGCGGAAAGGACATGACCTACACGCTCGAATATCCCGACGGCCGCAAGGAAATCGTACTCAACGTGCCGCATTACGATTTCAACTGGCAGCTCGGATACGAGACATCAATCAAGGTTCCCAAGGGCACAAAGCTACACGTAGACGCGCACTACGACAACTCGGTAAATAACAAGTTCAATCCGAATCCGAACCGCACGGTCTACTACGGCGAAATGACCTGGGAAGAAATGATGTTCCCCTTCTTCGGCGTCGTAGTCGATAAGGACGCCGATCCCAAGAAGATCATCTCCACCCGCGTCGTCGCCAGCGGCGCTTGAATTGTGGAGCAAGCCTCAGCTTGCAACGGGAGCTTCAGCTCCCGCACCTCGGTGACGTGGCGCGGGCCGCCAGGCCTGCTGAGTCGAGAGTCATCTCGACTCTTCGCCGCGATGCTATAGCAGCCAGCTCGGCCTCCGCGCTAAATTCCGCCTCCGGTCTCCTTTAAAATAAGAAATTCATGTCACAGATCCAACGCGCTCTCATCAGCGTCACCAACAAATCGGGCATTGTCGATTTCGCCCGCGCCCTTTCTGCTCTCGGCATCGAAATCGTCTCCACCGGAGGCACGTTCAAAGCCCTTTCCGAAGCAGGCATCGCTCCCTTGCGCGAAGTGGCCGAGGTCACCGGCTTTCCCGAGATGCTCGACGGCCGCGTGAAGACCATTCACCCGCGCATTGCCGGCGGCATCCTCGCCATGCGCTCCAAGCCCGAGCACATGCAGGCCATTGCCGAGCACGGCATCCCGCCCATCGATCTGGTCTGCGTCAATCTCTACGAATTCGAAAAGATCGCCGCGAAGAAAGACGCGCCGCTCGAAGAGCTGATCGAGAACATCGACATCGGCGGACCCACGATGATCCGCGCGGCGGCCAAGAACTGGCAGGACGTCGCCGTGGTCACCTCGCCCGCCGACTACGCAGGCCATCGCCGAAGAGCTGAAAACTTCCAAGCGGTTCTCTCTCGAAAGAAACCCATTGGCGGCTGGCGCAAGCAGGCGTTCGCCGCCACCGCTGCGTATGACCGCGCCGTGAGCGCACGCCTCGCGCAGATTCCTCCCTCTGGCGACACCGCGCTCCCCACCGATCTCCTGCCCGCGATCCTCGACATTCGCGCGCCACGCTCTCTCGCTCTGCGCTATGGCGAAAACCCGCATCAATCCGCGGCGCTCTATGCCAGTGGAACAACCGGCATCGCCGGAGCCGACACAGCTCCACGGCAAGGAGCTTTCCTACAACAACCTGGTCGATCTCGACGCCGCCTGGCAGTTGATCGCCGAGTTCGACTCGCCGGCCTCCGCGATCATCAAGCACACCAATCCCTGCGGCTGCGCCGAAGCCGCGACGCTCGCCGAAAGCTACCGCCGAGCCTTCGAAGCCGACCCGGTTTCCGCTTTCGGCGGAGTGCTCGCCTTCAATCGCGCGGTCGATGCCGAGACGGCCGCGTGAAATTGCGAAGACTTTCATCGAGGCGATCGCCGCGCCCGCCTATAACGACGACGCGCTCGCCATTCTCAAAGAGAAGAAGAATCTGCGCCTGCTCACGGTGGCAGCGGCGCCTCGAGGGACTGGTGGTGAAGTCCATCAGTGGGGGATTCCTGGCGCAGACGCCCGACTCGCACCGTCTCTCTCGCGCCGAACTTCAAGTGAAGACCAAGCGCGCGCCCACCGACGACGAGTGGGCGGCTCTGCAGTTCGCGCTGGAAAGTCTGCAAGCACGTCAAGTGCAACGCCATCGTCTACGCGCGCACCATCGACGGACTCGGCCAATCGATATCGGCGGGCGCCGGTCAGATGAGCTCGCGTGGATTCCGCCAAGCTTCGGCGCGATGAAGGCAGTTCTGCCGCTGAAGGGCTCTGTCCTCGCCTCCGACGCCTTCTTCCCGTTCCCGGACGGCGTGGAAGAAGCCGCGAAGCACGGCATCACCGCCGCCATTCAGCCCGGAGGCTCAGTCAACGACGACAAAGTAATCGCCGCCGCCGATGCGCTGGGGCTCGCCATGGTCTTCACCGGCGTCCGCCACTTCCGCCACTAACTTTTGGTTGAACAGGCCTCTGGTGGAGCAAGCTTCAGCTTGCAACGGGTGCTTTAGCACCCGCCCCATCGATGAGCCGCCGCGGAAAGCCTCGGCTATGATGTTCGTAGATATGCACCGGCGTCAATTTCTGTGGGTCGCCGCCTGCGGCGTCGCAAAAGGCTTCCAGCAGCCTTCGGACAATCACGCACGCCGCGACGATATCTACGCCATATACACACTGATGCTGACCGATCCGCGAACCAGCCATGGCAAGGGTGGCAATGAAATCATCCTCATCCGTGACAAAACAGTGCCGGGTACGCCGCGGGTTCCATGCGTCGGCCCGCCTCGTTCGTCGCCCTACGAAAGAGATTTCGCGGAAGCGCGCGCGGACTATGACCAGCGTAAGGACGACGCGCCGGCCAGGATTGAATACGAATTAAAGATTTCGAAAAACTACCTGATTCTGAACGACGCGGACTGCGCCGAGTTCGTGAAAACGCGCGAGCCCGGGCCAAAGCCTGAAGTTCCGGAAAGATTCCGCCTTTCGGCCGATCTCTTCGGCCTTACGGACGTTTACTTCAACTCAAGGCGAACACTTGCGCTTACGGGGTTCTCAACCTATTGCAATTCGGTCTGCGGCGGCTATTGGTGGATGGTTTTCGAAAAGACCGATGAAGGCTGGCGGCAATTGCCGTGGCAGGCATGCCGAGTAATTGCCTGAGCTGCTGTTTCCTCAGTTATCGCTAAACAGCTTCAGCTGATTATCCACCGTCGTCACGCCCTTGGCCTTTTTCGCGACCTTCGTAGCTTTTTCGCGCGCAAACGTGTCGCCCACGCGGCCCTTCAACGTAACGGCACCATCCTTGACAGCCACGTCGATCGCCGCGCCCTTGATGTCCGGATCATCGGCCAGTTTGGCTCGAACGTCGTTGTAGATGCGGTCGTCGGTCTTGTTCCCCTGCGCCATCAGCATCGGGACCACCAGCAGCGCGATCAGCAACATGGATAATAAGCGCGTCATATTAGAGAACACTGCAGGCAGCATCCAAGTATCATCTTACAACTTGACGGACCGGCTCGATGGCGGGTTGCATTTGCCGCGGAGTCAGAAAGGTCGCGGCGGCTCGTACACGTGCTACGATCCGAGTGAATTGTCCGCCTCCCCCACTACGCTCGAATTTCGCACCACCTCTGACGAGGAAACCATCGACCTCGGCCGCCGCATCGCCCAGATGCTGCCCCGCCGCGCCGTTGTACTGCTGATCGGCGATCTCGGCGCCGGAAAAACCACTCTCGCCAAAGGCATTGTCAGCGGACGCGGCGCCGCCCCGCCCGACGAAGTCTCCAGCCCCACCTTCACGCTCATCCACGAATACGGCTCGCCCGGCAAGCACAATCTCGTCTACCACATCGATCTCTACCGCCTCGACCATGCCTCGCAAATCGCCACGCTCGGCCTCGACGAACTCTTCGATCGCGAGGCCCTCGTGCTCATCGAATGGGGCGAACGCTTTCCCGAACTGCTGCCCGAAAGTCTCATCCGTATCCACCTCATCCCCGACGCCGACGACCCCACCATGCGCACACTCCGCATCACCGGTCTGGGTTAGCAACAGAACCGCGAATGTCAATGAGCGGGCAAAATACACGCCACCCACCCGCTTGTTGTCATCCCGAATCGCCCGCACCGGGTAAAACTCCGCGCACGAGTGATCTGCTTTCTCGGAAGGACTTGAGCGCAACACACTAATATCTTCTGCCAACAAATCTCGCCATCTCCAAACTCTCAACAAAATTGAAATTTGTTTTTCTTTCTTTTTCATCCACTTACAATCAACTATTGTCACTCCTCCGCCGAGTGTGCTAATAATAGAACTCGAACGCCGCAATCTTGTGGCGCTCTTCAGGCAGGAAAATCCAGCCAACAGATTCTCTCAGGAGGTACAACGATGAAAATTCGTCCGCTCTACGACCGCATCGTGGTCAAACGGATCGATGAAGATGTTGAGAAAACGGCCGGTGGATTGTTTATCCCCGATTCGGCCAAAGAAAAACCGCAGCAGGGCGAAGTGATCGCCGTGGGTCAGGGCAAGCGAAGCTGACGATGGCAAACTGATCGCGCTCGACGTGAAGCCCGGCGATCGCATTCTCTTCGGCAAGTATTCCGGCTCCGACATCAAAATCGGCACCGATGAGTACATGATCATGCGGGAGGACGAGATTCTCGGTGTCCTCGAAGGCGCCCCCGCTTCCGCCGGCAAGAAAGGCAAGTAAGGAGATTTAACCATGGCTGCAAAACAAATTGTATATAGCGAAAATTCCCGCCAGGCGATTCTCCGCGGCGTCAACCAGTTGGCCGACGCGGTAAAAGTAACGCTCGGTCCCAAGGGCCGCAACGTCGTTCTGGAAAAGAAATTCGGCGGACCGACCATCACCAAAGACGGCGTCACGGTTGCCAAAGAAGTTGAATTGAAGGATCCGCTCGAGAACATGGGCGCGTCGATGGTTCGCGAAGTCGCTTCCAAGACTTCCGACATCGCCGGCGACGGCACCACCACCGCCACCGTTCTCGCGCAGGCCATCTATCGGGAAGGCGTGAAGGCCGTTGCGGCCGGCGCGAATCCGATGGAACTCAAGGCCGGCATCGAGCGGGCTGTGGAAGCCGTTGTCGCCGAAGTCAAGAAGATGAGCATCGCGACCAAGACCAACGAGCAGATCGCTCAGGTCGGGACCATCTCCGCCAACGGCGACGCGCGCATCGGCAACACCATTGCCGAAGCCATGAAGAAGGTGGGCAAGGATGGCGTCATCACGGTCGAAGAATCGAAGACCATGGAGACCGAGCTCAACACCGTGGAAGGCATGCAGTTCGACCGCGGCTACCTCTCGCCCTACTTCGTCTCCGATCCCGAGCGCATGGAATGCGTGCTCGAAGATCCCTACATTCTGATCCACGAAAAGAAGATCTCCAACATGAAGGATCTTCTGCCCGTGCTCGAGCAGATTGCCCGTTCCGGCAAGCCCCTGCTGGTTGTGGCCGAGGAAGTGGAAGGCGAAGCGCTCGCCACTCTCGTCGTCAACAAGCTCCGTGGCACGTTGAACGCCTGCGCCGTCAAGGCTCCCGGCTTCGGCGATCGCCGCAAAGCCATGTTGGACGACATCGCCACCCTCACCGGCGGCAAGGCCATCATGGAAGAGACCGGCATTAAGCTCGAAGGCGTGCAGCTCGCCGACCTCGGCAAGGCCAAGCGCGTCACCATCGACAAGGAAAACACCACCATCATCGATGGCGGCGGCAAGCAGAAGGAAATCGAAGGACGCATCAAGCAGATCCGCGCGCAGATCGAAGAGACCACTTCGGACTACGATCGCGAGAAGCTGCAGGAGCGTCTGGCGAAGCTCGCCGGTGGCGTGGCCGTCATTAAAGTCGGCGCCGCGACCGAGACCGAGATGAAGGAAAAGAAAGCCCGCGTGGAAGATGCTCTGCATGCTACGCGCGCGGCTGTCGAAGAAGGCATCGTTCCCGGCGGTGGCGTGGCTCTGCTGCGCGCTTCGGGCGTGCTGAAGAAGCTCGACTCGGAAGGCGACGAGAAGATCGGCGTCAACATCGTGCGCCGCGCTTGCGAAGAGCCCATCCGTCAGATCGTCGCGCAACGGCGGCTGGGAAGGCGCGATCGTGATGGAGAAGATCCTCTCGAACAAAGACGCCAACCACGGCTTCAACGCCGCCACCGGCAGCTACGAAGACCTGGTCAAGGCCGGCGTCATCGATCCCGCGAAAGTCACCCGCTCGGCCCTGCAGAACGCCGCTTCGATCAGCGCCCTCATGCTGACCACCGAAGCGATGATCTGCGAGATCCCCGAGAAGAAGTCTGCTCCGATGCCCGGCGGCCACGAAGGCCACGGCGGCGGCGGAATGGACTTCTAGTCCACACTCCAAAGTCGATAGTTACAAGAGGCCGCTCCGCAAGGGGCGGCCTTTTTTGTTGGGGGGCTCGATCTCCGTTTACTCTGCTGCCCCCTGAACGAGATCGAGCGCATCCCTGTAAAGGAACGGGACCCAATACTCGGGCTCACCTTGGCTGCCGCGCAGCTCAAAGAAGCCGACCGAAGCGAGAGAATTCGCGCGAGATATCGCGTCCTCTCGCGTAATGCCCCAAATAGTCGAAAGCGTGTCGGGCGTCTGGGCCGTCTTTGCCCCGCGAAGACTTTCGAGCCACGCCTTATACTCCGGGTACTCGGCATACAGGGTCTGTTCAAGCCGCACTTTCGAAACCTCGGGAAGAGCAACCTTGAAAGAAGGCCGTTCAAATAGTTGCTCACCATCTGGAGCGATTTCACCGACCTCGAACCTCTTCACTTGCACCTCACGCAGCGAATTTAGAAAGTGAATCAGTTCCCGAGGCGCGTTCAACTTGGTACCGTCGCGGGTCCGTGATAGAAGCCAGTCGACGGTATTAGATTTGTTAGGGCCGACCTCGACCTGGTCGGGGCATAGCCGATAAAAGAAAGTCTTCTGATCGTCCACACTACGGCGAGGTAGGTCCTCAGAAACGGCGTAGGCGTCTCGGATAGAGGCGTTGTGAATCGACCGTCGAACGATAAGGTTTAGCAACGAGTTGGTATTCCACCTAATTGTGACGTGGCGCGTGATGTGGCTCGCCTCACGAAACCCCTGACTCGTGATTCTGTCCCATATATCGGTCCGGAGAAAAATCTTAAGCTTCACGTAATCTAGCGCGGCTATGTCGAGATAGACCCGAAAGAGGGAGCGCAGCGCGTTGCTCTCGAGTTCAGCGTTCTCCGCGAAGGCGACATCCAGACGGTCGAGGAGTACCCAGGCTTGCATTTCGGCCTTGGAAAGCGCTTCATTGGCGAGCTCCAGGAGCCGATCAACGGACTGAAACTGGGAGTCGGGGTTTGTGCGCCCCGGCTCCAAGAACGTGATCTTGCCGCCAAACGTCGGAACCTGCGTCGCTGGATCGACGGTCATCGTCCCCTCAACAGACTGAGGGCGGAACGCACGGCGTGCGTAGTCCACAACAGAACTCAGCAAAGCTGCAAGCGATGATTGTCCTTTAACAAGACCCTCCCGCACAAGCGCCGCCTCAAGTTCACGCCTGGGAGGATTGTCGATGCTATATTCAACGAGCGCGTTGTGCAGTAAGGAAGTGATGTAAAGCTTCCAAAGGCCAATAAACTCTCGTTCAGTTACCGGTGGATCCGTCGCTAAACCGCGAAAAGCAGGGGCGCCCCGCGGATTTTCGCCGGCGATAAGAACAATATTTTTGTCAAAAAGATCGCCGCTTTTGGTGAGAAGTAGAGAGTAGAGGGCGCTCTTTCCCGACCCTTTTGGCCCATAGACGACATCGATCTCCCCATGGAAGAGACGTTTCCAGTGATCCGTCTCGACAAAATAGGTCGCGAGTTCATCCGTTTCTTCTTCTGCGATTCGCTGCCCGAACGTCACCGATAAAAGGATTTCGTGCTTATTCATTTGCGTCGCGTCCGTTCTACTCCTAGCGCAGAGTCATCGCGCTATGTGGCGCGGGGCGCCAGCCCTGCTGAGTCTAGAGTCGCCTCGACTCTCCGACGTGGCGCACGCACTCTTGCGTGCCGTATCGACACTCGTGTCGATACCTTCAGACCGTGCGGAAACTGGCACAGACGTCGAGAGGAGTCTCGACGCGGCACGCTGAGAGCGTGCGCCACATCCAACCCCAGAATAAAAAGCCAGTCATCCTGAGTAGTGAAACGACCGAAGGATCTGCTGTTTGCCTGTCACGATCAGCGCGCCAAATAGCAGATTCTTCGCTGCGCTCAGAATGACCCGGGCTAAATGCGCATGAAATTAAGCGGCGTCATGCCGCACGCCTCTTCTTCGCCGGGCGGATCAACACCTCCGCTGGTATCCCGAGCTTCCTATTCAAATTCCGGATCATCGGCAACGTCAGCGCTCGATCGCCGCGCAACACCTCATAGACACGCGTGCGACTGCCGATCACGCCCACCAACGCACTGACTCCCAGTCCGGCCTGCTCCAAGCGAAACCGGATCGCATCGAGCGGGTCCGGCGGATGGATCACGTGCCGCTCGCGCTCGTAGGCTTCGACAAGCGTCAGCAGCACGTCAAGCCGGTCGCCTCGTGGGCTGCCCTTCGCGGCTCCCCACAGCTTTTCAATCTCCCCCAGCGCGGCCTCATGACCGGCCGCGTTTTTGATAGGCTTGATCTCCATACTTCACCGTCCTTACGTCGATCCTGTCGTAATCCTTGTGCCGCCCAAGCCACTTGACAAAAACCACTTGCCGCGTAAAATCGATCGCGGTCACCAGGCGATAGCTGTTCCCTTTGATGTTGAAGACTACGCGCTCCGCGTCCACCACGCTCGCCGACGCATAGACCCGCTTCAAGTCCGCGGCGTTCTTCCAATTCGCTCGCTCCACTTCGTGAAACCACGCCGCTAACGCCGCTTCCACGGCCGCCTTCTCCGTGTGGCCGCTCAACGTCTCGACAAACCTCGATAACGTCGAGCGCGCAATCACTCGCATCTACAAACCCAGTATAGGATGTTCCCACAGTGGGCACAACGGCATACAATCGCGGAACCCCAAACATCGGAAACCTGGCCCAGTTCTCTCCCCCTTGCTATCATCGTCCCAACACCGCCTTTCTCTGGGAGGCCACTTATGCCACTTCGCTCGTTACTCATCCTCATCGCCGCGACCTCTCTCCCTGCCCAATGGCTCGACCATCGCGACGCCTCCACCCCGCGCCTGCCCAATGGCAAACCGAACCTGGCAGCGAAGCCACCGCGCGCGCGCGACGGCCATCCCGATCTCTCCGGCATCTGGCATCCCGAAGCCGCGCCGATCAATCGCCGCGCAAAGTATTTCAAAGACGGCATCAACGGACTCGGCGAGGATGACGCCGACATCCCCTTCCTCAACCTGCTCGAAGAGTACAAGGCCACCGAGGTCGATATGACCCCGGCCGCAGCCGCCGTTCGTCGCGCGCGTGCCGATGTGGTCGGAGGCGCCACCACCTGCCAGCCCTGGGGCATGCCGATGGTCGATACGCTCCCCTCGCCCTACCGCATCGTGCAAACGCCCGGCGTCACCTACGTCCTCTACGAAGAGAACATGAGTCATCGCGAAATCTTCACCGATGGCCGCAAGCATACGCCCGACCCGCAGCCCACCTGGCTCGGCTATTCGGTGGGCCGCTGGGTAGGCGATACGCTGGTGGTCGACACCGTCGGCCTGAACGATCGCGCCCCGCTCGACGCCATCGGCCATCCCCACAGCGACAAACTCAAGATCACCGAACATTTTCACCGCCCTGATTTCGGCCACATGGAATTGGAGCTCGCCTTCGACGATCCCGCCTTCTACACCAGGCCGTTCAGCGTCAAGTTCCGGCTGTATTTAATGCCGGATACGGATCTGATTGAGTCTTTCTGTTCGGAAAACGAGAAGGACGTGCAGCACTTGACGTCGAAGTAATTGATTCTCTTGGATTCAAGCCCCTCCGGGCGGTCAAAATACCCACCCCGGATGGGTAACCTTTGGCACGCGAACTCCGTATTTCAGTTACCGTCTGCGCGGTACACTAGATTGTAGTTTTCCGAATTTCCCGGCGTTTTATCAAACCGTGGAGCAGTGCGAAGGCAAGCGAGCACCGGACCATGAACCTGACCGCAATTTTCATCCGCCGCCCGTGATGACCGCGCTGCTCATGATGGCAATCCTGATCTTCGGCGTCGCAGGGTATCGTTCGCTGCCGGTCAGCGACCTGCCGAACATCGATTTCCCGACCATGCAGGTGCAGGCCAATTTGCCCGGCGCCAGCCCGGAAACCATGGCATCGTCGGTGGCGCAGCTCCCCTGGAGCGGCAATTCTCCACCATCGCCGGCATCGACCAACATGACGTCGCAGAGTACCCGCGGACAGTCACTGGCGTCACCATCCAGTTTTCGCTCGACCGCAACATTGACGCGGCCGCGCAGGACGTGCAGAACGCCATTTCCGCCGTCACGCGCAAACTGCCGCCCAACATGCCCGCCCCGCCTTCGATCCAGAAGGTGAACCCTACCGATCAGCCCATCATTCAGCTGGCGCTGAACTCGACCACTCTGCCGCATCACTGCCGTGGACGACTATGCCGAAACCTTGATCGGCGCCGGCGATCTCCACGATCGACGGCGTCGCGCAGGTGACCGATCCGGGGCCAGTCCAAATACGCCGTGCGCGTGCAGCTCGATCCGAACAGGCTGGTGAACCGCGGCATCGCGCTGGAGGACGTGCAGAAGGCGCTCGGTAGCCATAACGCCAATCTGCCGACGGGCACGCTTGTGGGGCGCGCAGCCAGGCATTCACGGTTCAGGCCGACGGCCAGCTTCCGACGGCGCCGAACATTACGCGCCGCTGATCGTGGCCTACCGCAACGGCTCGCCGGTGCGTCTGGGCGAACTCGGCCGAGTCATCGACAGCATCGAGAACGATAAGAGCATCGGCTGGTATGACACGACAGCGTTCCATTGACATTGCAGGTGATGCGCCAGCCCGGCACCAACACGGTTGAAGATTGTGGACCGTATGAAGCGCTGCTGCCGACCTTGCGGGCGCAGCTTCCGCCCGCCGTGAATCTGGACGTTTTTTACGACCGCTCCGACTCCATCCGCGAATCCGTCGACGACGTGAAGTTCACGCTGATGCTATCGGTGGGTCTGGTGATTCTGGTGATCTTCCTGTTTCTGCGGAATGTTTCCGCCACGCTCATTCCCAGCCTGGCTCTGCCGCTCTCCATCGTCGGCACCTTCGCCGGGATGTCCCTGCTGGGCTACACGCTGGACAATCTGTCGCTGATGGCGCTGACGCTGGCCGTGGGCTTTGTGGTGGACGACGCCATCGTGGTGCTGGAGAACATCGTCCGGCACATGGAAATGGGCAAGCCGCGTTTGGAGGCCGCGCTCGAAGGCGGCCGCGAGATCGGCTTCACGGTTCTCTCCATGACGCTCTCGCTGGCCGCCGTGTTCATTCCGGTGCTGTTCATGAGCGGCATCGTGGGACGCCTGTTCCATGAATTTGCCGTGGTCATCATGGTGGCGATTCTGATTTCCGGCTTCGTTTCCTTCAGCCTGACGCCCATGCTGTGCAGCCGGTTCCTGAAGCCGCCCGACCGAGCATCACAACGCCTTGTATCGAGCTTACGGAGCGCGTGTTCGACGGCCTGGCGCGACGCCTATGGCTGGACGCTGCGCGGCGTGGTGCGGCACCGCTTCATCACGCTGTGTGCGCGTTCGGCGACTCTGGCGGCCACGGTTATATCTATCGGACTGGTGCCCAAAGGCTTCATCCCCAGCCAGGACACCGGGCTTCATCGGGCGCAGACCGCAGTTCCCGCAGGATGCTTCGTTTGACGCCATGGTTGCCGCCGAGCAGCGCCGCCATGACAGTGGTCGCGGCAAGATCCCAATGTCGAGCACTATTCCACGTTTATCGGACGCGACCTCCAACTTTGGCCGCATCTCGGTACGATTGAAGCCGCGCTCGGAACGCAAGGCTGACCCCGGAACAAGTCATCGAGCAACTGCGGCCCAAGCTGGACGCCATCTCCGGGATGCGCAACAGTTTTTCACGAATCCGCCGCTGGTGCGCATCGGCGGCCAGAACAGCCGCAGCCTGTATCAGTTCACGCTGCAGGCGCCAGGACCTGAACACGCTCTACCGCTCGGCCGCGATTTTGAGAAGCGGATGCTGCGCGATGTCCGGGCCTGACCGGACGTCAATAGCGATCTGCAGATCGCCAGCCCGCAATTGACGCTGGATATCGATCGCGACCGCGCGTCCGCCCTGGGCGTGACCGCCGAGCAAATCGAAAACGCGCTCTACAGCGCCTTCGGCGCGCGCCAGGTTTCCACCATCTTCACGCCCACCAACGATTACCAGGTGATTATGGAACTGCTGCCGGAATTTCAGCGCGATCCCGACGCGCTCCACCTGCTCTACATCCGCTCCTCGACCGGCAAGCTGGTGCCGCTTGACTCGGTGACCACGCCGCGCAACACGGCGGGTCCGCTGCAAGTCACGCACTACGGGCAACTTGCCCGTCCGTCACGATCTCCTTCAACACCGCCCCCGGGCGTTTCGCTGGGCGATGCCGTCGACCGCGTCCAGCAAGCCGCGCAGCGAATCGCTGCCGGCCACGGTCCGCACCATCTTCCAGGGCACCGCCGCGGCGTTCCAATCCTCGCTCACGGGCATGGGACTGCTGCTGGTGATGGCGATTCTGGTCATCTACATGGTGCTGGGAATTCTGTATGAAAGCTTCATCCATCCGATCACCATTCTTTCGGGACTGCCCTCGGCCGGGCTTGGGCGCGCTGGTGACGCTGCTGATCTTCCACGACGAGCTGAATATCTATTCCTTCGTCGGCATCATCATGCTGATCGGCATCGTGAAGAAGAACGCCATCATGATGATCGACTTCGCGCTGGAAGCGCAGCGCACCGAAGGCACTGCCGGCGGAAGCGCCATCGTCGAAGCCTGCCTGGTGCGCTTCCGGCCCATCATGATGACCACCATGGCGGCGCTGATGGGCACGCTGCCCATCGCGCTGGGATTGGGCGCGGGCGGCGAAGCGCGGCGTCCGCTGGGACTGGCCGTGGTCGGCGGCCTGGTGGTTTCGCAGCTGCTGACCCTCTACATCACGCCGGTGATTTACATTTACATGGAACGCTTCAACACCAGCGGCGGATGGTTCCGGCGCCGCAAGAAAGCCGAGCGGGTTCACAGTCCACAGCCGGTGCTGCAGGGGTAGGCTTTCAATTCCGAATGGGCACGGCCCCGACTTTGAGCACTTGCGCGCGCTTCGCGCGTTTCACAAACGTTTTGTCAAAAGACACGAAAGCGGCACCTTGTGGCCTGCTGCTTAAATGCAACGCGTCGGCGAAATCCACTCCGTGCTGAATGAGCGATAGCGCCGCGGCTACGCCCTCTTCGTCCTCGGCGTGTACGTTTTTCAGGCCAAGCAGCTTGGCGAACGCCTCTCGGATTACTACGTCTTCGAACCCGTAGGCGCTTCGCAGCACCCAACAGGTTTCGAGCAGGACCGTCTTCGCGATCCAGATCGGCCCAGCGGCAAACACAGACCGCGCAGCGGGGGCCTGCCTCGCGTCATCGCCGGTTAATAGCCGGACCAGGACGTTAGTATCGACCGCGGTCACGACGGCGCGTCACTTCCCGGCGGATGGCGTTGTCCATCTGCGCCAGCGTCTTTGCTTTAAGCGGTCGGGTAGCCTTCGTTCGCAAGCAACCAGCCACATCATTGAGACCCGTACCCGGAAAGCGGGCGGCGGGGCGCAGGAGAACGCCGTCGCCGGCCTCTTCAACGGTGAACTCGGTCCCCGGTGTCCAGGCGCGTGCGTCGCGAATGTCCTTGGGCAAGATGATCTGGCCTTTGGTTGAAAGCCGGGTGGTTTCCATGGTAAGACTTCAGTAAGATTATCGCATCTTTGTTGTTCGCAGATACCTTACCCCTCAATGTCCTTCGCCTTCTTCTCCCACTCGGCCATAAATCGAAACACGTTCTCTGCCGGAGGCTGGGGCGCAAACGTCTCGATCCACCGCACGGGCGCCTGGCTGACGTTGGTGAACGAGTGCACGCAGCCGACGCTCGTCCACAAAACGTCTCCGGGCTTTGCGATATAACGCTCGCCATCCATCACCGCTTCGATCTCGCCCTCCAGAATGAAGTACGATTCTTCGAACGTGTGATCGTGCAGCGGAATGCCGACGCCCGGTTGATACTCGATGAACAGCAGCCGGTGATGGCGCGCGCCGAATTTTTCGTCGATCATCCATTTCAGAAACACGCCCGGTGCGGCCGCAATCGCCGATTCGCGCTTGTCCATCGGCGGGATTTCGCTGGCATCGAAGTGGCCCAGCAAATCGCCCTCAGCAATGCCAGCGGATACCGGCTTTCCGCCGGACGCCGCCGCGCCGTCTTTCGGGAAACCGCCTTTTACGAAAAACGTATCGCGTTCCTTGCCATCGGGCTTAGGCTGAGGCGCGGCCATGCGCAGCCACCGCACCGGCGACGCGCCGCTGTTGCGCCACGAATGCACCGTGCCCACCTTCAGCGCCGCGTAATCGCCCGCCACCAGCTGGTACGCCCGTTCGCCGATGCCCAGAGTCACGTGGCCTTCCAAAATATAAACGCCCACTTCGAACGAATGCAGGTGCGGAGCGATGAAGCCTCCCGTAGCCAGAAAGTTCAGGCTGGTTCCGGTGTGCACCGATCCCGACGCGTGCGTGATCAGCGGCGCCTGCGTGTACCCCTGGCTATGATCCCGATAAACTTTGGGCGTCGCGACCGGCGCGTCTTTGGAATGACCGTAGTAGTGCATGCGAACTATCTTACTCCCGACGCCGCTGCGCTGGACCCGCTGCATTGGACCCGCTGAGGGCTGAAAGACGACCTCCGCCGCCCCCGCGCGTGCAACCCGGCGTGCAATATATTGACCGCCGCGGCATTCCCGCCGCTCCGGACCCGATATAATTGACCTGAGCAGCAATCCGCATCCGTTGTCGCCGTGTGCGCGGAGTTGGTAAGGCGTCACGGTTGCGGTGCATCAAAAAGAGGAGTATTCGGCCTTGAAGACCCAGTTTGTCTGTACCCGTTTCGGCCGCCTGGCACTTGTCGCGGCGCTGTTGCTTTGCGTGGGCGCGGCCACGGCCGTCGCCCAGGAACCCGCCGACGGAGCGAAGGTGTTTAACAGCCTCTGCGTGAACTGCCACAAAGACGGCTCGCCCACGCAGGCGCCTCTGCCCGAGGTGCTGCGTAAGATGCCCGCCGACACGATTCTCGCGGCGTTGACCGATGGCAAGATGAAGGCGATCGCGTCGCGCCTGACCGATGGCGAGCGCCTGGCGGTCGCGAAATTCCTGGGCACGGCAAGCACCGGCGAGATGCCGCAAACCGCCTACTGCTCCTCGCCCATGTCTCTGATGAAGAATGCCCCCAGCTGGACTGCCTTCGGCATCGACTTGACGAACTCGCGTTATCAATCGGCCGAAGCGGCGGGCCTGACGGCGGACACCGTCCCGCGGCTCAAGCTGAAATGGGCCTTTGGCTTCCCCGGCGTCACCACCTCGTTCGGCACGCCGACCGTTTACGGTGGACGCGTGATGATGGGCAGCGCCGACGGCAATGTCTATTCGCTCGACGCAAAATCCGGATGCATCCGCTGGAGGTTCAAAGCGTCCGAGGGCGTCCGCGCGGGGATGTCGATCAGTCCCGACGGAGGCACTTTGTACTTGGCCGATCTCCACGCCTACGTTTACGCGCTGCAGACCGAAACGGGCGAACTGCTCTGGAAGCAGCATCTGGACGATCATCCGCTGGCGATCATCACCGGCGCGCCGCGCCTGGTGGACGGCAAGCTCTACGTGCCCATCTCGGCCGGCGAAGAGGAAGTCAACGCGGGCGATCCTATGTATAAATGCTGCACCCTGCGCGGCAGCATGGTGTCGCTCGATGCCAAGGACGGCAAGATCCTGTGGAAGACCTATACGATTCCGGAAGAGCCGAAACTGATCGGCCACACTTCGAACGGTACAGAGATGTGGTCGCCCAACGGCTCCTCGCCCTGGTCCACGCCCACCGTCGATACAAAAAAGTCGCTGCTCTATACCGGCACCGGCGTCAACTTCCGCGAGCCCTCCACGAAATATAGCGATTCGATCGTCGCCTTCGACATGAAGACTGGAAAGATCGCGTGGGGCCATCAGTACTTGGCCAACGATGTTTTCAATTTCGGGTGCCTCGTACCGGACAAAGCCAACTGCCCGCCCAAGCCCGGCATCAATCAGGACATCGGTGTCTCGCCGATCCTGAAGCCACTCGGCAAGGGCCGCATCCTCGTTTTCGGTCAGAAGAACGGACTGGTCTATGGCGTCGATCCCGACAAGCAAGGCAAAATCATCTGGCAAACGCGCGTCTCCAAGGGCGGCTTGCAAGGCGGCTTGATCTGGGGCAGCGCGGCGGACGACAAAAACGCATACTACTCCATCTCCGATTGGGACCCGATGCATCCCGAAGCCGGCGGCGGCGTTGTAGCCGTCGAAATCGCCACGGGGAAAATCGTGTGGCAAACGCCCGCGCCCAAGCCCGACTGCCTCGGAACGAAGGGATGCAGCGCGGGTCAGCCCGGCGCCGTCGCTTTAATTCCGGGCGTAGTTTTTGCCACGTCGCTCGACGGACACTTGCGCGGCTACAGCACCACGGATGGCAAGATCATCTGGGATTTCAATACGCTCAAGGACTTCGATACCGTCAACGGCGTGAAGGCGCGCGGCGGATCGATGAACGGCACGGGTCCGGTGGTCGCGGGCGGCATGCTCTACTCCAATTCCGGTTATTCGCGGAATCCGGTGATGCCGGGCAACGTGTTCCTGGCCTTTTCGGTGGACGGCAACTAGATTTTAAAAGGGAAGATCTTCTAACAAATGGCAACCAGCAATCAAGTCGCAACCGGCAATTCTTCTGTCTCTGAAAAAGCGGTGGCGTTGTTTCAGCCGCTCACCATTCGCGGCGTCACGCTGCGCAATCGCATCTTCATGTCGCCCATGTGCCAGTATTCGTCCGACGACGGCTTCGCGACGGACTGGCATCTGGTGCACCTGGGCTCGCGCGCCGTGGGCGGCGCCGCGCTGATCACGGTGGAGGCCACGGGCATCACGCCGGAAGGCCGCATCACGCCCGGGTGCCTGGGCGTATATAAGGATGCGCACATCGAAAAGCTCTCGCAGATTACGAAATTCGTCGAGTCCCGCGGCGCCGTGCCGGCGATTCAGATTTCGCACGCCGGACGCAAAGCCAGCACGAAAATTCCGCGCGAAGGCGGCGGCTTCATTCCGATTTCCGAAGGCGGATGGCAGATCATTGGACCCTCGCCCATTCCTTTCCGTCCGACCGACGGCGTGCCGCACGAGATGACCACGGGCGAAATCGCGGGCGTAGTGGAAGATTTCGTGAAGGCGGCCCAACGCTCGGTCAAGGCCGGCTTCAAATGCATCGAAATCCACGCGGCGCACGGATACTTGCTGAACGAATTCATGTCGCCGCTGAGCAACACGCGCACGGACAACTACGGCGGGTCGCTCGAAAATCGCCTGCGCATCACGGTTGAGACTGCGAAAGCTGTTCGCGGTGCGATTCCTTCCGACATGCCGCTGATGATGAAAATTTCGGCGATCGATTGGGCCGAAGGCGGCTTCATTCTGGACGATTCCGTGGCGCTCGCGAAAGCCGTGAAGGCGGTGGGCGTCGATCTGATCACCACATCCTCAGGCAACGTCGTGGTAAATCAAAAACCGGAATTCAAGCCCGGGTTTAACTGCCCGTTCGCCGAACGAATTCGCAAAGACTCCGGGATTCTGACGGCCGCCGTCGGACTGATCACCACGCCGGAGCAGGCGAACGAGATCGTGGAAGGCGGCAGAGCCGATGCCGTGACGCTGGCTCGTGAACTCTTGCGCGATCCGTACTTCCCGCTGCACGCGGCGAAAGCCTTGGGCGTGAAACCCGCATTCCCGGGTCAGTACACACCGGCGTTTCTGTAGTGAAACCCAGCGCGAAACGGCCTAACGCGAGACAACCTAACGTGAGGCTGGCTTCGGGGATGCCCTGCGCAGTTCCCACCAGAAGCCGGCGATGAAAAATAAAGGGACCAGATACATTTCGGGGTTTTCACGCAGCAAAATCCAAAAGTGGAGCACCACTCCGACCGCATGCGTCGGCATCCACTTTGGGACGCTTACGACCGCATAGTTGCTGCCGCTTCCCTGCCCGTGGGCACTTTGGTACATGCGGTACGCAAATAAAATTCCGCCGGCCGCGGCTGCCGCCACAACTCCAGCCGCGAGACTTTTTACGTAAGCCATGATTTCAGGCTGAGGCATCCGCAGGTTTTCCCGAAGCGCTGCCGGTTAGACGCCGTCGAATTCAGAGCGTTACTTTTTCAGAGTGTTTACTTCTTCAGAATGTTACTTGGCCGAACACGGCTCCGGGTCCCAGCCCGTCGCGTCGTCCTGCTTGCGAAAATGCGTGGAGCGTTGGAAGCGCCGTGCGAGGTACGTCGGGTCCTCGAGCATTTCCGTCGCCAGCAGCAGCGTCTTGCCATCGGGCTCGTGCACCACGTCGAAGTGTTCGGTCAGCAGAGCGCTCGCGCTATAAGGCACGCCGTTTTTCTGGATGTAGCCCGCCTTCATATTGCGCGTGACCACCGAGAGGTCGCCTCCATGCGCCGGGGTGCCGGGACGCGGCGCGCGTCCGCCCGCGAACTCCCATGTCGCCGTCGAATCTCCCTGCCACGATGCCTCTCCCTGCGGAGCGGCGCCGTTGAAATGGAACAGGCGCGTCTGCGTCCCGTTATCCATTTCCACCTTCAGCGTATTGTCGTCCTGCCAGGTGATGTGCAGGCGGCCTGGGGTGCGGAGGATGTTCACCGCGCCGTAGCCCTTGCACTGCTCGCCCGCGGCTTCGTCCTTGGCCGGGTCCCATGCATCGGCGATTCTGCGGGCCGCGGGAGTCATCGGCACGTTGGGATAATCGCCCTTGGCAGGCGTCATCATGCGATAGCGCCAGTCTTCGGTGACCAGCGCCACCCAATAGCCCGTCAGATCGATCGGCGCGGCGGCCTTGGCCGTAGGCGGCGGCCCGCCTCCGCGTCCCTGGGCGAACGCGCACACAGGCGCGAGCAGCAAGGTCATCGTGACGATCGCCAACTGCAAACCCGTTTTCACATCTTGCCTGGTCTTTGCGTGTTGCGTGGCCTTCACGTCTTGCCTGGTCTTCATGTTTTTCATAGATGACACGATCGGTTTCATGCCCGCTTTCCTTATTGCTTCTTCTGCGTCAGGCTCTTGTACGCGGCATCCAGAAATTTATCGGTGGTCCAGAAGCCGGTGGTCGCGCCGTACACGCCGTCGTAATCGGCCGTGAGCTTGGCAGCCTTGATCTGCGGCAGCGTCAGGCCGCGCTTGATGGCGTCCTGCAGCCGGTCGCGAACGATGGTGATCATGTCGCGATAGTAGGCCGCATCCGCGATATCGCACAGGTGCCCGTGGCCGGGAACGATCATCGTGCCGCCTTCCAGGCGGAACTCCGGAATCGCGATGTCGAGGATGTTATTCATCGCGTCGATGATGCCCTGCAAACTGCCTCCGCGATCGAGATCGATGATCGGATAGCTGCCGGGCACGAAGACGTCGCCGGTGGCCAGCACATCCGAGCCGCGAAAGTAAGCCATCGTGTCGCCGTCGGTGTGCGCGGCCGGCTCATGAATCAACCGCACGCCGTCGCCATTGAAAAAATGGCTCATGTTCATGCCGTCGATGTGATACGTGTCCGTGGGAAACGCTCCGAACGCGAACTTCGGGTCGCCGGGCCCGGGCGAAGACATGCGGTTCAACACTTCTTCATACGCGTAAATCTGGGCCTGATCTCCGACGTCGGAGAGATTGCCGGCGACGTTGCCTCCGGTAAACGTGCGGCCGGACTTCGCCAGAAACTCGTTGCCACCCGTGTGATCGGGATGCACATGCGTGTTGATGATGATGCGGATAGGCTTCGCGGGTCCCGTGTTCACATTCGGCAGCCCTTTGGTTTCCACTTCCACGCTCAAGTGATTGAGCGCCGCCAGAACTTTGGGCGCCATGTTTTCGAGACCGGCGTCCACCAGCAGGATGCCATCCGGCCCCACCGACGCCGTGATGTTTCCTCCCGCGCCCACCAGCATATATATGTCGCCGCGAATCGGCAGTACGCCGATCTCATTGGCGTTCGCGCTGTTGGCCGGGGCTGCCGCGCCCGCCGCGCGATTCTGCTGCGCGCCGCGGAGTGGAACAAACGATGCGCCCGCAAAAATCAAAAGGCCGGTGACGGCCGCGATCATGGCGCTGGCTGCTTTGGGCATCACAGCTTTGGGCATCGCGGCTTTGCGGGTCACCGCCGGAGAGGCCGCATGGAAAAATTTATGTCGCATAGATATTCTGCTCGACTTTTCGTTTCAAGGCCGCTAATCGCGGAACTCGGGAACGCCGGGCTTCTTCGCTTTCGCGCCGTCCAACTTCTTCCGGTATTCGGGATACATGGTCGCCGCGCCACCACGCGTTGCTTCGTACGGAACGCCATAGCGCGCGCCGAATTCTTTCACGAATTCGTTCTTGCCCGGTAATATGTTCGGCACCTCGCCGCGGGGACGCTCCACCTCACGCACTACTTCGCACGGATACGGCGGAATCTGCTGATGCACGTCCAATTCATAATCCGTGCTGCGCACGAAGGGCTCCGAGAGATAGACCGGATCATCGACATATGTGATGATGGTCAGCCAGTCTCCGTGGCGAATCCAGTTCTCGCTGAGCTTGGCTTTTTCGCTGCGCGCCAGTCCGTTGCGGCGCACATAGCCTTCTTTCACGTGCGTCACCGTGACGTTCAGCACGTCTCCATCCCACTTGCCCGTGGAGAAACCAGCCCACGTGCGCCCCGCGTATTCCGGAGGATGCGGACGCCCGTCGAGATACACCGGGCGATCGATGGACCGGAGCCACTCGGCGTGAAACGCCGTGGTCTGCCGCGTCACCGGATCCACTTCCTTAGAGATGCGCAGATTCGAGGGCCCGCGCCAGATATAGTCGGCCGAGTGCGGGCGGCATTGCCATTCGGGCTCCGTGATCAGCGACGCGCTCCACGTATCGCCGCGCATGCGGTCGGCATCATTGATCGGAATGCCGAGATAGTCGCCCAACTCAGGACCGGGTACGCGCTCCAATTGGTCTTCGTAAAAGCGCGGCGCCCACTCGCCCGAAAAATCCACCTGCGCCAAAGCGGGCACGCTCACGATCGCCGCATAGACGGCCAACCACGCCGATTTGCTGATCCTCATCCGAACCTCCTGCGGCCGGGACGAACGCCCCAGCGGATTTCTGCACCTTAAGTAATATATCAGAGCGGATCGCCGTGCCTGGCGGCAAGCGACTAGGCGCACGCAAACACTTCGCGCGGTCCGAACGCATATCGGGCGGTCAGACGCGTACAGGCCATCAACACTCAAAGTAATATATCAGAACGAAGTCTGATCGCGGCACCAATCTCCGATCCTCACAAAACTTCGCGCACACGGGAAGCAACGTTCGTGGCGATGGCCCAAACGGCGTTCGCCCCATCCGCAAATGCGTCATAGTAATATATCAGAGTGAAAAGCGACCGCCTGCAAGAAACAGTTTGATTCTGCGGGGAACGGCGTAAGCCGAGAGGTCTGCGTCGCGTCATGTTTCATCGTTAGGGCGGTTTGAATTTGCGACAGGAGAGTGTTTGTGCGACTGTGCCGTTTTGCGGAAGGACGTTTGGGGCTGGTGGAAGGATCGCAAGTGAAGGATGTGACAGCGGCGCTCGACGCGCTGCCCGCCTATCGCTATCCCCTTCCCGAATATGATGTCCTCATCGCGAACCTGGATCGCGTGGCGGCGCGCGTGCGCGAAGTCGCTCCCGCGGCGGGAAGTGTGCCGCTCGAGGGATTGAAGCTGCTGAGCCCGATTGCGAACCCCGGCAAAATCATTGCCGCACCGGTCAATTATCAGAAGCACCTGGATGAAGCCAAGGCCGACGTTCAGATCCACAACAATAATCCCGCGCACACGCTGACCATTCAGAAGGCCGGCCTGTTCCTGAAGGCCACCAGCAGCGTGGTGGGCACGGGCGAAGGCATCGCGCTGCGGCATCTTGCGCGCCGCAACGATCACGAAGTGGAGCTCGCCGTGGTGATCGGCAAACGCTGCAATAAAATTTCCAAAGAACATGCGCTCGAATACGTGGCGGGCTATTCGATCGGCCTCGACATTTCGATTCGCGGCACGGAAGATCGCAGCTTCCGCAAATCGGCGGACAGCTATATGGTGCTGGGTCCGTGGCTGGTGACGGCCGACGAGATTCCGAACCCGGGCGCGCTGGATCTGTGGATCAAAGTGAACGGCGTGACGAAGCAGAGTTCGAACACGAAATATTTGATCCTGGGTGTGGCGGAGTTAATCGAGATGGCCTCGCTGTTTTACACGCTGTATCCCGGCGACGTGATCATCACGGGGACGCCCGAAGGCGTGGGGCCGATTGAACCCGGCGACACGCTGCTGGCCTATGTCGAGAAGATCGGCGAGATGACCACCGAAGTCAGGGCCGCGGCGGGATTTGAAAACGCGGAAGAGCCGGCTGCCGCGAAGGCATAAAACAGAATAGGACGGGACGCATCATGAGATCCATTCGCATCGGCCAGATTGTCCCCAGCTCGAATACGACGATGGAGACCGAGATCCCGGCGATCTTCCACGCTCGTCAGCAACTGCGGCCTGACGAAGCAAGCTTCACGTTTCACTCCAGCCGCATGCGGATGAAGAAAGTTGTGAAGGAAGAGCTGGAAGCGATGGATCGCGATAGTCTGCGCTGCGCCAGCGAGCTGGCCGACGCGCGCGTCGACGTCGCGGGCTATGCGTGCCTGGTGGCGATCATGTCCATGGGCAAGGGCTATCACTGCGAATCCGAATCGCGATTGACGAAACGCATGCGCGAGGAGGGATGCGACGCGCCCGTGATCACCTCCGCCGGAGCGCTGGTCAATGAATTGAAGCTGGCGGGCGTGAAGCGGGTGTCGGTGGTGACGCCGTACGTGCAGGCGCTCACCGATCTTGTGGTGGGCTACATCCGGCACGAAGGCATCGAAGTGGTGGATTCCATCGCGCTGTGCATCGCCGATAATCTCGAGGTCGGACGCCGCAATCCCGCGAGCCTGGTGGGCGATGTCGGCCGGTTGAATACAAAAGGCGTCGACGCGGTTGTGGTTTCGGCGTGCGTGCAGATGCCATCGCTGCCCGCGATTCCGCGCATCGAAGATCAACTGGGCCTGCCCGTGACCTCGGCCGCGGTTTGTACGGCGCGGTCCATGATGCGCGCACTGAAACTGGAACCTGTCGCCGCAAACGCGGGGTACTTCTTATCCCCGGCCAATCTCGCCGAAAACAGCCTTGCCAGGCAGACGGCCGCACAATAGGTTGAACGCGTTTACCTTTCTTAACACAGTTCCGGCGTGCTTCTGCGATAATTTTTAATGAGCCGTAGGGTTGGCTCGCGTCATATATTCATTATGAAAGCGCGTTCACAAGCATCCAGCTTGGCGACGGAAGCGTACGCCTATATCCGCGAGCGAATCATCCGCGGCGACATCGCCATCGGGCAGGTTATCTCGCGCCGCAAAATCGCCGCCGATCTGGGCGTGAGTTTTTTGCCCGTTTCCGAGGCATTCCTGCGTCTGGAGTTTGAAGGATTGTTGGAAAGCCGGCCGCGGGCGGGCACGCGCGTCCGCATCCCCACACGGGCCGATATCGAAGGCCACTACGTAGTGCGTGAAGGCCTGGAACTGCAAGCGGCGCGGCTGTTTGCCGAAAGAGCGACGCCCGAAGCGAGGATCGAAATCTTAAAGCTGGCGCAGCGCGTGGATGCGCTGGCGGCGCAGCCTGATACCGATCGCTTCGTGCACTTGAGCACGCATGAGAAACTGCATCGGCGCATCGCCGAATGCGCGCAGTGCCCGATCCTCAGCGATACCATCGACAAGACGTGTGCGCTGTCGTCCACGTGGCTATGCTCGGGGCGCGAGATGCAGGGCAATCGTCCGCACAGCAGCCATACGTATTTAGCCGAGATGCTGGTGAAGGGCGATCCGGAGGCGGCAGCCGTCGCCATGCGCGAGCACATCCGCATCAGCAAAGAATCCGCGATGGAACGCCTGAAGCCGTACTTCGAACTGGCCGAACGGCAGACGCAGCGGTATTCGCGTACACCCAACGTTCGTCCCCCGATGGCTCCGGTCAGGCCGGACGCGCGGGTTTCCTAGCGCAACTCCTCATTTATAAAACAAGGCTACTTCGCGCGGCCTTTGAATCCCTGTGCCATGGTTTCGATTTTGAAAATCGTCTTCGCGTTGTTGCGCACGCCTTGCGGAGTCTTGAACTCCGTGCCGTCCGGCGCGAGCGCTCCGGCGCCGACGACGTACATCGTCTTCTTCCGGCCCCCGAAAACGCAACGCTGATCACAGGCCTCGGCGTCGGAATCACGCCCAGATATTTTCCATCCCTTGCGAATATCTGCACACCGGGATTCGATGTGACATAGAGGCGCCCCTCTGCGTCGATCGCCATACCGTCGCCATTACCTCCGGCTTCCAGTTTTGCGAAAACGCGCTGGTTCGTCGCGGAGCCGTCCGGCTGAAGATCAAACACGGCGACTTCATTCCCGTTCGTCACATATAAAATCTTTTCATCGCGGCTCAGCATGAGGCCGTTGGTGCGCAGGTTCATGCCGATCGGCGTCACTTTTCCCGCGGGATCAGCGCGGAAAAGTCCGCCGGAGGTGAAGTAGACATCGCCACGTTTGCTCACAATCAAATCGTTCAAGCGCCCCAGCGATTTGCCGTCGATGTTGTCGGCCAGCTTTTTGCGCTGTGGCGCGAGCATCGCGATGGCGGTGGGCTCGGCGCACTCGGGTCCTTTGCGGCCGGGGTCGGTGCAGGTGCGCTCGACCACGAATATCTGCCCTTTTCTGCTGATACTGATGGCTCCCGCACCGTGCGTGTCTTCGAGAAACGGCGCCGCATGATCGCTCTTGTCGAGCTTGCTGATGCGGTTGGGCTGCTCCTGCGCGAACAACAAACCGCCGTCGGACGTACCGACGATGCCATCGGCGTTATCGGTGCCCTGCCACGCGATGGACCACTTCGCGCCCTGCGCGATCACGCCGGAAATCGCAGTCACCGTGACGTCGCGCACCTGCGCATGAGCATGCGGGGCGGCGACCATCACGAGGGCGATGGACAGCGCCGTGCCGAATCGCTGCGCCGAACGAGCCTTGGCCTTGGCGGCTTCTTCCTCGCGATTCTTCGGCGGCGAATTCGTCTCCAGCGCGGCGATCAGGCGGCGCGATATCGCAGTGATATCCTCCACCGCTGCAATGAATGAGTCTTCATTGGCCTGCGATGGTTTGGTGAAGCCGCTAATCTTGCGGACAAACTGCAGCGCGGCGGCGCGGACTTCTTCTTCCGTGGAGGGCGGATCGAAATTGAATAGCGGACGGATGTTGCGGCACATAAAAGATGCTCTCGAAGCTACCAGGATGATCCGCAGAGGCCGGTGGCGTCAAATCTCGCGGACGATGATTGCATATCAGGAGCGCAGGCAGGGGACATGTTGGAACGGGCGAGTAGATCCGCACCTACGAGCGGGTGTTTTCGTTTCTCCCGTAGAAAGTCGTTTTCTCGAAAAATCGAAATGGCGTTTCCCGGGCCGCCAGGGGGCCTAGAATCGATCGACGCTTTTCCCCTACCTGAGGTATTCCCAGAGGGCTACGAATCGCATGGCGGGCGTTTCTGCGCGATATTTTTCCGAAAATTTTATGTGTCTGATTTAAGGCGATTTGTCAGGGAGCGCGCCCTGCAGTTGACACGTTGTCGTCGGCTGGCAGTCACGCAAAAGGAAAAAGTTTTTCGCGGCGTGGCACCAAGCATTTCGCGTTTGAGGTCCGGGTACAAACGAAGAATGCGTGCATCAAGTGACGTCCGAAGACGGGCAACTCGCGACGCGGAGCAAAAAGAATATACTGAGGGGTCGGGCCTGCGTGAAGGCATCCACCAGTCGCAGAGTCCCTGACGGCTCTGCGATGAAAAGAGGATTTATGAATCGAGTGGCAAAAAATACAATACTTGCCTTTGTGGGCTTCGGTGCCGCGCTAGGCGTCATGTCGGCGGCGGCCGTGGGAGCCGCGGGCGACGACGAAGTGATGAAGGCGGATCGCGCCGCATTCGCCGCGCTGGCGAAATCAGATAAAGGTGCGGCGAACAAGTGGCTGGACGCCGACTTCAATTGGATCGATGCCGAAGGCATCATGTGGTACAAGGACGATGCCTTCCGCGCCGGTCTCAAGCCGCTGATCGCGGGGCCGGGCGACGACGTGAAAGTTCTGGAACACAAATACGGTAAGAACGTTGTGTGGATTCAATGGAACCAGGGCAACAAATATTCCGCGCACTTCTGGGTGAAGCGCCCGGGCGGATGGAAACTGCTGCACGCCACCGAAATTGCCGCGGTGCCGAAACGCGATTTCCAAACAGTGGCGCCCACCTACGACATCCCCTGCAATAACCCGTGCAAGGCGCTGCCCTATAAGGCGATCAGCGAGGGCGAAAAAGCGTCGCTCGCCGAATGGCAGGATCAGGAGTCGGGCACGGAGCGCTGGGCCGTGCGCGTGGGCGACGATCAGGATCAACGCGTGGTCAGCACGTACGGCGGGGCTTCTCCCTCGAAGGCGGATCGGCTGGCGGGGATGCGGAAGCGCGCGGGCACGAATCCGAATGCTCCGAAAGTGGGCGCGGCGCCGGCGCTGTGGATCCGCACGTGGGACTTCGGCGACACCGTCGTGATGGTGAGCGTGCAGCCGACCTATGGCGACAAACCGTATTGGTCCAGCCGTGTGCTCGCCAAAGACGACAAAGGGTTTTGGCAGATGAAGGAGAGCTATCACAACTTCATTCTGGCGGCTCCGGTGATGACCGCTACACAGAATCAGCCTGATTTGAAGTAGCCAGTCGAAACTTTTTCGTTCGCAGTTTAAGAGGACCGCCGTGAAGGGCGGTCCTTTTTTATTTGCTCCCGTTTTTATTCGCTCCAGCTATCGGTCCGCACACTTTCCCGGATTTTTCGCTTGACAGCGATTCCTCGGCCGCTTATATTTAACTTGTAAGTTAATTAACTACTTGGTTAAATGCTACAGGACAATCTCAGTTCGACGTTCGCCGCTCTTGCCGATCCCACGCGCCGGGCGATGCTGGCGCGGCTGTCGAAGGGCGAGGCCAGCGTCTCGGATTTGGCCAAGCCTTTTTTAAAGAAGATGAGTTTGCCGGCCGTCACCAAGCACGTGAAGGTGCTGGAGCAGGCTGGGCTGATCAGCAAGTCGCGCGACGCGCAGTGGCGTCCGTGCAAGTTGAAAGCCGAAGGATTCCGGGAGGCGGCGGATTGGGTGGAACAGTATCGGGTGTTCTGGGAAGAGAGCTTCGATCGTCTGGACGCGTATTTGAAGGAAACTGCATCAACAAAACAAGCGAAAGAGAAAAAACATGGCACCAGCAAAGAGTAAATCGAACGAATTGAAAATCGTGCGTGTCTTCGAC
This sequence comes from Terriglobia bacterium, assembly GCA_963699945.1. Classification (GTDB taxonomy): domain Bacteria; phylum Acidobacteriota; class Terriglobia; order Bryobacterales; family Bryobacteraceae; genus Palsa-187. Next base: position 227,230 of record CAVOVW010000013.1, on the reverse strand, counting down.
GCGCCGGTGGCGGCGGTTTGGGATGCGTGGACCGATCCGGAGCAGGTGGCGAAGTGGTGGGGCCCGCGCGGCTTCACGATCACCACGCATAGTAAGGACCTGCGGCCCGGCGGTAACTGGATCTACACGATGCATGGCCCGGACGGGACCGATTATCCAAATACGACGCATTACTTCGAAGTGAAGGAACGCGAGGCGCTGGTGTACGATCACGGTGCCAGCGAAGGCAAGCCGGCGCTATTCCATGTGTCGGTCTATTTCAAAGAGACCAACGGCAAGACCACGATGGACATGACGATGACCTTGCCCACGCCCGAAGCGGCCGAACAGACGCGTGTGTTCATCAAGAAGGTGGGCGGCAATTCCACGTGGGATCGATTGGCCGAGTACCTGACCAAGGAGACTCTGGGCAAAGAGAAATTTGTAATCAATCGATCGTTCGACGCTCCGATCGAGCGCATGTTCGAGATGTGGACAAGTCCTGAGCACCTTTCGCGATGGCTGCCTCCGGCGGGAACTCAGTCGGAGTTTTTCCGCGGGAACATCAAGCCGGGAGGCTCGACCTTCTTTTGCATGCAAGGCGTTCACGGAAAAATGTACGGACGTGCGGATTATCTGCAGGTCGAAAAGCCGAATCGCGTCGTCTATACGCAGCAGTTCTGCGATGAGAATGAAAAGGTCACGCGGCATCCATTGGCTCCGTTGTGGCCAGAGACGATGTTGACCACGGTGGAGCTTACACCGGAAGGTCCCGAGCAAACGCGCGTAACCGTGACGTGGGAGCCTTACGGCAAGGTGACGGCGGAAGAAATGGAAACGTTCCTCAAGGCGCGCAGCGGCATGGCGCAAGGCTGGACGGGATCGTTCGACAAGTTGGAAGCGGAGTTGTCGTAAGGCTAAAGGGCGGCGATCAGGAAATTCGCACGGCGAGTGTTTCTGAATCGCCGCCTCGACTTTACAAGATTAGGTTTGAAGTATTTTAAGCGGGTTGTCAGTGACGCTGTTTCGAGCGGCGTGGGCAGCGCGAAGCTGCCCGATTTTGAGGGAGGCCTTGAAGATCATGCCGATGGGAATCACGGCAGCCCAATTTGTGGGCCGCCACGGCCGCCAATCCCATCGATGCAATGCATCCGCATGAGCTGCAGTCGGGATCGCCTCCGAACTGGCAGGGAACGATTTTGGTTTTCAGATCCGCCGACAATGTTTGCGTGGTCCTTGCGAAGACGCATTCCTGCGGACTCTGTGGCGGCGCGGCGAACTGCCGAAGCAGTTCTTCGGGCATATCCAGCTTTGGAAATGTTTTTCTGAGCTGCATTAGCTCCGCGATCGCCCGTTCGCGTTCTTGCGGCTGCAACATTTCCGGCAGCCGATCTCCCCGCTGCGGCGTGAAAAAGCTGAACCAGATTTTGCGGATCTCGATGCGTGGGCTCCAGAACTCCAGAAAGTCGCTTAAGTAGCCCGGCCGCTTCATCATCTGGCCGGTGATCGTACAGTGGATGGTGATTTTCTGGCCTGCCATGTTTTTAAGAATTCGATCGTAGGTGGCAGGGGCGCGCCGGACGTCGTGCTCCGGCTGCAGCCCGTCAATCGAAACGACGACGTTTAAATGATCCAATGCCGCCCAACCGGCCGGCGGGGGCCGGAAGGCGCTGGTAACGATCTGCACGTGGATTCCCCGCTGCAGAAGTTGCGGAACCAGGGACTCCAACTCGCGATATCGAACCAAGGGGTCGCCGCCCACGATGGAAAGGTGCAGCGGACGGAGACGATCGACTATTTCGAGTACGCCATTTATGAGTTCCTGACCTTTTAGATCGCGCAGGCCGCGCAAGGTGGCGCCGCCGCCCAGATGCGCGTCGTCGTACGCATAGCATCCGGGACACCTCAGGGGGCATTCGCGGGTAATCTCGATGGACAGTGAGGGTCGCTCACCTTTGAGAATCTTGCCCCACGCACGAATCACTTCGGTAGTTTTCACGATGAAATTCCCTTCGCGAAAAGAACACGCGGCTTACAGCCGAAAGTGTCTGCCCTAGTTTCAGTTTAGGCTTATATAATTCCCTGGACGTTGCCCGCCCAGCCTTGGCTACAATATTTTTCGGGACGCGCGGCGGCATAATGCAGAGATGGAGGGGCCGGTTCGACATGCGGGAAGAAGTTTTGGCGTAACCGAAAGTGCGCGGCGCTATTCAGACGTTCAACATCGTCCGTACCCACTCCATCGTGGCTCGGTTGATGCGCTGGGTTTGCTTGCTGCCGCGGCCGACGTGCGCGCCGTCGGCGATGATGCGCGCCATTTTCGGATCGCCGGTTTCGAGCAGCAAGGGAATCTCTGCAGGCGAGATCCACGGATCTTTTGCTCCGTTGACGGCGATCATGGGAGCGTTCGGCTTTTCGAGCCAGCCCTGTTCCTGCAGCGACATTGCCGGTGCGGTTTTCACCAACTCGTCGTAATCTTTCAGGTGATTCGAATAGATCATCGAATCGAGGATGTTCCAGAAGTAGCCTTTTTCGTCCAGCAGGCCGGTGAGCCACGGCTTCTGCCACGTGACATGCACGGGTCCGCCGCCGTTGACGCAGGCTTTTAGCCGTTTGCTTTCGACGTACGCCATCTTGCTGCCCCAATAGCCTGCGTAGCTGCGTCCCATGAAACCCATTCGTTTGCCGTCGAGATCCGCGCGCGACAGCAGGTATTCGATCGTCGCGATGTAGAGCTTTTCTGCGTCGGGCGTGTTCCACTGCGGGCATTCGCCGCCGCCGGGCATATCCATGGAGAAGGACGCCGCGCCGATGCCGAGGATGTCGTTGGTGCCGCGCTCTTCTTTATATACGTCGACGCCTCCGGTGGTGATCACAACGGGAGGCTTCGTGACGTTTTTGGGCTTGCGCAGATAGCCGATGATTTCTTTGCCTTCGTAAGGGATCGTCACGCGCTCCATCGGCGGATCGAATGAGCGCGCGCCTTTTAGATAATTTTCGATGTCCTTCTTATAGGCCGCCTGCTTCGCCGGATGATCGATCACCGGAAATTTGGCGATGCCGTAATACATTGCTGCTTTGAGATACGCCTTGTTGGCGTCGGCCATCTGGCCTTTTTTTTCGAGTTCCGCGGCCTGATGCTCGAACGGCTCGGCGAGCTTGGTCCATTCGGCTACCCAGGGCTCGGCGTCGAGGCTGCTGAGCGTGTTGAAGATGCGCGCGACTTCGGCGGGATCGGCGCCGCGGCCGATAAATTCCTGCATGCGCATTTTCGCGCCCGCCGCGTAGGAAGGATCTTTGAAAGGGTTCACGCCAGGCGCGTGATACGCGGTCCCGGCCCAGGAGGATTGGGCTTTTAATTGGGATGCGGCTGCGAGCGCGACGCTGGCGCCGGCGGCGGCTTCGAAAAACCCGCGGCGCGTGGAGGAATCGGATGATGACATGGCTGACGCTCCTTTGATGGATTATGGCACAAGGTTCGCGAGAGAGACTGAGGGAAAACTCAGATTTACGGCGCGATTGGCGCGGGACCGCTCCCTTTGGTCGCCGCTCGGGTCCGCATCCTCCCGTGCTTCCGGTGAACGCGTGGAGTAACATGTGCTAAGCCCTAAGAAAGTCGGGCAAACATTATGGCCGAAAAAAACGGGTCTTCTCCTTCTACGTCACGTCGATCCTCTTCGCTTGGGCGGCGCGAGTTTTTCCGCCGGGGCGCGGCGGTTGGCGCGGGCGTTGCGGGAATTGCCGCGCAGGCGGAGGCGCAGGGCGGTCGCGTTCGTTTCGATGAAACGGCCGACGTGGTGATCATTGGCGGAGGAGCGTCCGGCATGGCGGCGGCGATCATGGCGCGCGACCAGGGTGCGAACGTGCTGGTGATCGATTCGAATCACGACATCGGCGGGCACGCGATGGTGAGCGGCGGACGCATTCCGCTGGGTGGCGGAACGCGGCTCCAGAAAAAATTCGGCATCACCGATTCAGCGGACCAGGTGTTCGCGGATCACACCAATATCAAGAACAAGGAATTCCGATTTGGCGATCGCGAACTGATTCGCATGTGGGCCGACGAGAACGCCGCCACGTTCGATTTTCTGATGGATAACGGTGTGCTCTTCAATGAAGTGATGCCGGAGCTGGTGAATGGCGGCACGGTTCCACGGCTGTTCATCGCCGTTCCGTACTCCGATAACTTGAACGAGACGATCAACGGCAGCCCGGGCTCCGGTCTGATGCGGCATCTGGAAGCGAGTGCTCGCACCAAAGGCGTGAAAATTCTGCTGCGGCACAAGATGACGCGCCTGATTCGCGAGAATAGCCGGGTGGTGGGCCTGGCCGCGTCAGCCGAGGGGAAAGATGTGAACCTGCGCGGGCTGCGCGGCGTGATTATCGCCACCGGCGGCCATACCGCCAACGTGGATTTCCGGCGGATGTTCGATCCGCGTCTGACCGAGGAATACCAAACCGCAGGCGAGCCCTGGACCAAGCAGAATGCCGAAGGCGAACTGGCCGCGATGGAATTGGGCGCGACGATGTGGGCGACGTCGAACGTGGCGAACGAGCGCGGCTTACAGGTCGCCAAGACGATTCACATCGGATGCAAGTACGGCTACCGCAATTTGAAGTGGAATCCAAAGAGCCCGATGTTCGATGGCGCGGGCGCGACGGGCCTCAGCGTACGAAATTTTCAAGATGTGATTACCGTGAATCAGATCGGGCAGCGTTTCTGGAACGAGATGGATGAGTCGTACGATTTCCTCAACGCGTGCCTGGGCACGAACGGCAACATGGGCAAAGAAGCGAAGAAAAACGGAGGCGGACCGATCTGGGCGATCTTCGATACGGCGGCCGTGGAACGCAATAAGTGGGACCCGCGTCCTCCGTATGTGGACCGCAGCGGCTACTTCTTTACGGCCGATACGATTGCCGACCTCGCGGCGCAGATCGCGAATCCGCATCAGCTGCATCCGATGCCGGCGCAGGCGCTGGTGGAAACGGTGGCGCGTTACAACTCGTTCGTCGACGCGGGAAAAGACGCGGACTTCAATAAGCCCTCGCCGAAATTTAAAATCGAGAAGCCGCCGTTCCATGCGGCATGGTCCACGCCCATCCTGCATGACTGCCTGTCCGGCTTGCGCATCAATACGAAGTGCCAGGTGATGGATATCCGCGGCAAGGTTATCGACGGACTGTACGCCTGCGGCGAATCTGCGGGAGGATTCGCACTGCACGGACTGCCGCGCGTGCTGGTGTTCGGAAGAGTGGCCGGACGCGAAGCGGCGCTGGCGAAGGCGTAATTCTAAAAACGTGGCGGATTGCCGCAGGCGCGCGACACAACGGCACACTATGGTGCGGCCGCTTAAGACAAATGTAATTTAATTCTGAGACGCTTTCTCGTTTATTCTTTCGGAATTATGAGAATTCGGGCGCCGCAGTTCGCATAGGAAGCTGCGCGTCGGACGCGGTCCTTGAATTGCACTGTGACTCGCGTCTCAATGTCATTCAACCGCGTTCCTTGTTTTCCTCTTTGCGTATTGATCACGGGCTGCGTCGCGTGGGCGCAGTCGACGCCCGTGATAACGGAATTCGCGGTGCCGGGCAATCCGCAAAGTCTAGCAACAGGACCCGGCGGTGCGCTATGGTTTGAGGACGCCAGCGGCTCCATCGGAAAGGTGACACCGGCGGGCAACGTGACAGTGCTTGCCCCAGATGCCGGGGACGGTGGCATCGCCGTAGGTCCCGACGGCGTGGCCTGGTTCACGCAAGGTGGCGCCCTCGGACGAATCACCCCGGCGGGAGCGATCACTTCATACCCGATTCCTGGAAACGGGTTTCTCTCTACGTCGATCGCGACCGGTACAGACGGATCTGTGTGGTTTGGAGAGACTCAAGTGACCCCGGGCTCTTCATCGGTCAACATGATCTTCAGCATGACCACCGGCGGCGTTGCTACGGCGCACTCCACAAAGGGCCAGCCGGCATCTATCGTTTTAGGGGAAGACGGGAGCATCTTGTTTAGTGAGGCTTCCTTTTCACGGACGAACCTTGGGAATTATATCCCTGGGGGCTCGTGGATCGGGCGGATCGACTCCTCTGGCAACCTCACCGAGTATCCCGTTTCAGCGGGCGAACTGATTGGGGGGCCGGACGGGGCCATTTGGTACACGACGGGTACCGGCATCGCGCGGATGACGGTTGACGGCACGGTCACTGCGACGTATTCGATCGGCAGCCTCACTGTGACGTACATGATCGCGGGGTCTGACGGGGCGATATGGTTTAGCGACGCCAAGGATAACCTTATCGCGCGGATGACGACGACGGGGACCATCACGCAATATCCGCTGCCGACGCCGAACAGTTCCCCTAGCGCCCTGGCTGCCACTCCCGATGGAGCCATATGGTTTACGGAAGCCACCGGTTTCGGCAGGCTCGCGTTCCCCTCCGTGAGCCAACTGGAAGTCAGCAGCTCGCCATCGCTATTAGCGGGAACCGTGGGGACGCCTTTCACGCAAATGCTGACGGTCGCCGGTGGAACTCCTCCTTACCAGTGGTCGTCCACAGCGGGGCCGCCGCCCGCCGGCCTGACACTCTTCTACAACGCGGGCGGGGCTGGTTCAGCGACGGCCACGATATCGGGCGTTCCTGCTTCCGGGGGTTTGCAGACGTTCAGCATTACGGTAACGGACGCTACGGGCCTGACGAATACGCAGAGCTTCACGGTGAACATCAGCCCGGTTAGTTGCTCGTACTCCATCAATCCCCCTTCTCTGCAAATTCCGGCGGCCGGTGGCAGCGGAAGTTTTTCGGTGAACGTCGCGGATGGCTGCCAATGGACCGTTACAATGCCTGCGGGCGGGAATTTAGGGGTCGCGTTAACGGGCGGAAACAGCGGAAACGGGAACGGCACTGTCACCTTCGCGATATCTGAGAATCTTACAACTTCAGTCCTCTCCAAAACCCTGACGGTCGGCAACGCCAGTGTGAATATCACGCAGAACTCCGCGCTCGTCGGCATCATGCCGCACCTGGTACCCGAAGAAGGCTGGACCACGACTTTCACATTGATCAATAAGGGAACCTCGGCTACAAATGTCGATCTCAGGTTCACCGGCAACAACGGAAATCCGCTTTTTTTGCCTGTGACGCTGCCGCAGCAGAGTTCCACGCCCATGACGAAACCCGAACTCACACAGGCGATAGCTCCAAACGCGTCGTTGATCGTCGAGGCGTCCGGACCCGACCAGACTCCCTTTGGAACTCCGTCTACGGAAGGCGCGGCGCAAGTCCTATCTACAGGCGATGTAGACGGCTTTGCGATCTTTCACTACAATCCTTCGGGGCAAGAGGCCGTGGTGCCGCTGGGCGGAAGCGGCACCACGATTCCCTTCGACAACACAAACGGAGTCTCCACCGGCATCGCGGTGGAGAACGTGTCGGGTTCTCCCGTAATTTCTGTCGCGCTTCTCGACGATACCGGTCTGCCGATCGGCACCGGCACGGAATCGCTCACGCTTCCGGCAGGCGATCATACATCGTTTGTGCTGGCGACGCAGTTTCCTGTGACGGCAAACATCCGGGGAACGATCATTCTGGGAAGCTGCGCTGCTGCGCCAACCTCGATCTGCCCCAAGGTCAGCGCGCTTGGCATACGTTATACGCCTCCGGGAACGCTGACGACAATTCCGCCGCTGGGGCAGGGCGGCGAGTTGCCGCATATCGCCGCGGGCAACGGATGGCAGACCACGTTCGTACTGTTCAACAACGGTCCGGCGACCCAACCAAAGCTCAACTTTTTCGACGACAACGGAAATCCGCTCGCTCTTCCTCTCGCGTTCCCACAGACCGGCGCGACGCTCCAAGCATCGTCGGTAAGTCAGACCATTCCGCCGAACGGAACTCTGTGGATTCAGAGTGGCGGCGATGTCGGTAGCGCACTCCTTACAGGCTCGGCACAACTGACGAACGCCGGAAGCGTGGGCGGCTTCGCGATCTTCCGCTACAATCCCAACGGCCAGGAGGCGGTGGTGCCGCTGGAATCGCGCGGCGCGAATTCCTATCTGATCGCGTTCGACAACACGAATGGCACGGCGACCGGCATCGCATTGAGCGTGAGCTCGACACAGGCCGTAAACGTTCCTTATGTAATTCGCGACGACATGGGCGCGCAGATAGGCGCCGGGACAATTCCGCTCGCGGCCAACGGACATACGTCGTTCATGCTTGCCAGTCAATTGCCGTCGACCGTAGGAGTCCGCGGCACGGTTGAGTTCGATGCACTTGTCGGAACCCAGATCAGCGTCCTAGGCATTCGCTCGCCCCCGGCGCTGACGTTCACCACGCTGCCGGCTCTGGCGAAATAAGTCGTCGGGTGTTGGAAACTCCGCCGGCTAACGTCGGCCGTGCAGGTTCGAACGCCGGTAAGTTGTTTGTGCCGAAGAGGAGCGCCCGAGAACCCAATGGGTCAACGTGCGCCAAAGGTGAACCAGCCGATTCCACATAGCCGTATCCTCCGGGCGCAAGGTATCACAAAAATGCGGCGGTGTCGCTGGGCTGGGAAGCGAACTGCGTACAAGAGATTCGAGTGTGGCGCCGCTGACGGCGCCGGACACACAATCCTGGAGACTTCGCCTCGGGGGCGAGATGAAGGCGTAACCAGTTTCGGTCGAAACGCTGTGGTAAGCGACTAAGTCAGGCTTTGGCGGTAGTAGAGCGTTGGACCGGGTAATGATCGCCCAGCCATTTCTCGATTTTTTCGCGCTGAGCGGTGACAACGACGCGTTGCCATCTTACAATGCCTGTCCGCTCGCTGTATTCCGCCATAACGTACGAACCTTCGTTCAATACTTGAATCGAACCTTCCGGCTTGGTGCGCCGGAACGTAAACGGAGGAGCCGCAGGATGGTCTTTTTTCATGTGTCTCCAGGATAGCAGGCGCGGCGCATTTCGCGATGCGGCGGGAAATCCTAAAACGTGCTATACTGCAAATGTATCGGAAGTCATATCGCGCCCTCCCTGTTTCGTTACTCCGTTCCCACCCGGCTCGCTGATTCCCGCCACTCAACTTAAGAAATGAAAACTTTTTCCGAACTTCCTCTATCCAAGGTCTTACAAACCAACCTGGCGAAACATGCGTTCGTTGAACCGACGCCCGTCCAGGCCCAATCCATTCCGCTGCAACTGGCCGGCCGCGACTGCGTGATCACGGCACAGACCGGCACGGGCAAAACGCTTGCCTTTGTTCTTCCTTTGCTGGAGAAACTGCTGAAGACGGCCGCCGCGCCGCAGCCCTACGGCAAGGGCCCGAGCGCTCTGATTCTGAGCCCTACGCGAGAGCTGGCGATTCAGATTAGCGAATGCTTTTCTAAATTGTCGGCCGGCACCGGCATTCGTGCCGCAGTCGTCGTGGGCGGCTTGAACGAGAACGCGCAACTGGAAGCCGTCCGCAAGGGCGCGCAGGTCGTGGTGGCCACGCCCGGCAGGCTGAACGATTTTCTGGAGCGCAAGCTGATCAAGCTGGGCGCCACGCATTTACTGGTGCTGGACGAAGCCGACCGGATGCTGGATATGGGCTTCCTGCCGACGATCAAACGCATCCTCGGAGCGCTGCCCGCGGAGCGCCAAACGATATTCTGCTCGGCCACCATCGAAACTTCGGTGGCGCATTTGATTCACGTTCATTTGAAAGATCCGGTGCGCGTGGCGATCGGTTCCACCACAAAGCCGGCCGAGCATATTGAATTGCACGTCTATGAAGTGGAGCAGGACCGCAAGCTGGGCCTGCTGGAGAAGATGCTGCGCGACGATCAAGGGTCTTTTCTGGTGTTCGCGCGTACGAAACATGGCGCGGATCGACTGGCAAAGAAACTGGCGCGCAGCGGATCGAAGGCCACGGCGATTCATGGCAATCGGACGCAATCGCAGCGCAATCAGGCTTTGCGCGGATTCCAGGATGGAAACTATCGCGTCCTGGTGGCTACCGACGTTGCGGCGCGCGGCGTCCACGTGGAAGGCATCGCGCACGTTGTGAACTACGACCTGCCGCAAGTGCCCGAGGATTTCATCCATCGCGTGGGCCGCACCGGACGCGCGGGCATGCGCGGTACGGCGTCCACTTTCAGCACGCGCGATGAGCGCGGCGAGATTCGCAAAATCGAGCGGCTGCTGGAGATGCGGTTGACTCCGCAGCCTGTGCCTGCCGGAATTGAGCGCGAGGCGCGCGGGGCTCCAGGCGGATTCTCCGCATCACAATTCCCCGCATCAGAAGAAGACGCCGCATCAGTCCGGTGCACACGACGCTCGGCATCACGATCGCGGATCTCAGAACAAAAGCAAAGGCGCAGGCTCGAAAGGCGGGGGCCCCAAAAGCTTCAGCACCATGAGCTTCGCCCCGAAGGGACGCTCGCCGCGCCGCAGGCGGGCTTGACTTGACGTCGCGTCATAAGAGAGTCGGCGTGCCCGTTTCCGGGCCTCGCGAAACTTAAAAAGAACGAACGCCAAAACCCGGCCTGACTGGCCGGGTTTTCCATTTCCGCACGACCCCTTGCATTATCCGTAACCTGACTGTAATCTAACTGTCATTGAGATGTAATGTTCGGTCGACCGGCCGATAGACATCCAACAGGAGGGCCACATGAAGTCTACGGTGGCGTGGTGCAAGCGGAGGGCGTTCCAGATGCTCATCTTGAGCACTGCTCTCAGTGCCCCCCACCTTTCGGCACAGCAGGGCAAGGGTCTATCGCCGGATGGTTCGGCGTCCGCATCCGGTTCTCTATCCGATGACTTAAATACGGAAGCTCGCATGAGCGAGCGAGCCCCTTCTCCCATTCCCCGGTCCGCGCGTCCTGTCTCCGCCGATATCCTTCGTCACCCGATCAAAGACAAAGTTCGCCGCATGCTGCGGCGCGCCCTGGAGGCGATGAACCAAGGCAATCATCAGTCCGCGATTGAGCAGCTGAAACAAACGCTGGATAAGTATCCGGAGTCCGCTGCCTACGTGCAGAGCTTCCTGGGCGTGGAATATGTGAAGACGCAGGACTTTGAGGACGCCGTGAATTCCTTCGAGCAGGCAACGTCGCTCTTGCCGCACGACGCGATGACGCACTACAACTTCGGATTGTCGCTGGCCTGCGCGGGCGACTACGCTCGCGCTGAACAGGAAACGCGCCGCGCGCTGGAGCTGGACGCGAGTATAGAGGATGCGCACGCGCTGATGAGCGTCCTGGAGCAGCGCAAGGCCAGCCAATAAGGCTGGCCAATACCTGAGTGCCAGGGTAAGCGCTATGTTACGAGACCGTGAACTTGCGAGGCTGTAATGGAGCTGTAGAATTTCCCCGGTATTCTCGGCAACGTGAAGTTCACATTCCTTGCTGCGACTTTTCACACTGGCGCTTACGCTCACGGGCACTGGATCGATGGCGGCCGATCTGAAACAACGCATTCTGGTTCACGGCCATCGCGGCGCGCGCGCGCTGCGTCCTGAGAACACGCTGCCCGCGTTCGAATACGCGATTGCCCAGGGCGTGGACGTGCTGGAACTGGACATGGCCGTCACGAAAGATAACGTCCTGGTGGTGTCGCACGATCCGATCCTGCATCCGCCGGTGTGCTCGGGACCGCAGCCGGAGGTGGCGATCCACACGCTGACGCTGGCGGAAGTGAAGGAGTGGGATTGCGGAAAAATCCAGAACCCGGGGTTTCCGCGGCAGCAAACGATGCCGGGAACGCGCATGCCGACGCTGGAAGAAGTGTTCGCGCTGGCGCCCAAGGGTAGCTTCAAGTTCAATATCGAGACGAAGATTTTCGCGGACCATCCGGAGTTGACGCCGCCGCCCGACGAGTTCGTGAAACTGGTGCTGGCGTCGATCCGCAAACATCATCTGGAATCGCGAATCATTTTGCAATCGTTCGATTTCCGCACGCTGCACGCGATGCGGAAGGATCGCGCCGGAGATTCAGCAGGCGGCGCTATACGAAGGCAAACCCAAGAGCTTCGTAGAGATCACACGGGAAGCCGGCGCGGATATGATTTCGCCTCAGTTCAAGCTGGTGACGCCCGAACTGGTGCGAGAATCGCACGCGGCGGGGTTTCCCGTGGTGCCGTGGACAGCCGATAGTCCCGAGGACTGGGACCGGCTGATTGCCGCGGGCGTGGACGCCATTATCACGGACGACCCGGCCGGGCTGATCGCACATCTAAAACACAAATAATTTCGCGCGAAATCGCGGATCACGACTGCGTCGATTGCGCGGTTGAATATTCCGTGAGGCTGTGTTCGGTTCGTCATCTAATCGAAAAGGCCCTGAAAAGCCTGCCGTGTATCCTGGCGAGCATGACTCACCGAACAACCGTACTACTCGCGCTTTTGGGGATCACGAGCTTTGCGTGTTTTGCACAGTTCGAAACGTCGGAAGTTCTGGGCACCGTTCGCGACGCCTCGCAACAGTCGGTGGCCAAAGCCAGTGTTACGCTAACCAACCAGGAGACGCAATCGGAAGCAAAAACGACGACCGATGCGAGTGGCGGCTATGACTTCTTCAACGTTAAACCAGGCCGCTATACCGTCAGCGTCGAGATGATGGGATTTTCCAAATTTTCTTCGCCGAACATCAAAGTAGAAGTGAATGCCCGCCAGCGGGTGGACGCGGCTCTGCAGGTGGGTTCGGTGTCTGACACGGTAACCGTGACGGATCAGGCGAGCGCGGTGGAGACCGACACCAGCTCACACAGCCAGGTGATCGGGCAGCAGGCGATTGTCGAATTGCCGCTCAATGGCCGCCAGTATTCGAGCCTGGCGCTGCTGGCCACGAACGTTCACATATCGCCCATCGCGCTGGCTTTTTCGCCGAGCGCCACGCCGCGCGAGGGCGCGTTCAACGTGAACGGCATGCGCAGCGTGTACAACAACTTTTTGATGGATGGGTTGGACAATAACTCCTACGGAACCAGCAACCAGAACTATTCCAGCCAGGTGGTGCAGCCGTCGCCGGACGCACTGGCCGAATTCCGTGTGATCACCAGTAACTTCAGCGCCGAGTACGGACGCGCGGGCGGAGGCATCATCAACACCGTGCTGCGCTCGGGAACGAATCAGTTTCACGTTTCGCTTTGGGAGTTTCTCCGCAACACGGATCTGAACGCAGTTGGATTCTTCAAACCTTCGGTAAAGCCTACGCTCCATCGCAACCAGTTCGGCGGGACCGTCGGCGGGCCGATCATCAAGGACAAACTGTTCTTCTTTGGGGACTACGAAGGTTTTCGGCAAATACAGGGCTACGCGAATAATTACTCGGTGCCTAGCGCGAGCGAACGCCAGGGCATTCTTGCGGCTACTGTTGTGAATCCACTCACGGGAATCGTTTACCCGGCCGGTCAGCCGATTCCTGTTGCGCAGATCAATCCGTTCGCCGCCGCGGCGCTCGCCGGGCTGGCCGCGCCCACCGCTACAGGACGCGCGAACAATCTCTTCGAGACCATCCCGAATAAAGACTATTCCGACAAGTACGACGCGAAGCTGGATTATCTGGTCAATAACACGATGACCATGTTCCTCCGCTTCAGCCAGCGAAAGGACATTAACTATTTCGGTCCCGCCGATCCTGGTCCCGCGGGCGGCGATGGCAACGGCTTCTTCCACGCGATTCAGCAGCAGGCGGCGGCCGGGTATACGTGGACGATGACGCCCACGTCGTTGTTCGAAGCGCGACTCGGGTTCACACACGTATTGGGCGGCAAGGCTCCGCCGTACCTCGGTGGTCCCGACATCGCCGCCCAGTACGGAATTCTGGGATTGCCGTCGAGCCTGGCGGGCGGTTTCCCCACGATAAACGTGAGCGGCTACAGTTCCCCCACGTTCGGGCGGCAAGCAACCAACCCGCAATTCCAGAATCCGACTTCGTGGAACCCGAAGTTCAATTATTCGCGAGTGGCGGGAAGACATTCTCTCAAAGCCGGGTACGAATTCCTGATGATCCGCACCGAGGTGCTGGACATCAACCCCCTGTACGGCGCCGATACATTCGCAGGCAGCTTCAGCAAGCCGACGGCGGCGCAATGCAACTGCACTCCCGCCAACGACGCCACTACTTACAATCTCGCCGACTTCATCTTTGGTCTGCCCAGCACCATCGCGCAGGGCAGCAACCTGACGACGAATCTGCGCCAGCACGTCCATTCGTTCTATGTGCAGGACGACTGGCGCGTATCGCCGAAGCTGACGTTGAACCTGGGATTACGCTACGAATTTGCCACACCTGTTTGGGATCGCGACAATCTATGGTCGAACTTCGACCCCGCGACGAATAGTCTGGTCCGCGCCACCAACGGCAGCTTGTATAACCAGACTCTGGTGAATCCCGATCGCAAGGATTGGGGACCGCGTCTGGGTGCGGCGTACAGCGTCGACTCGAAGACCTCGATCCGCGCAGGTTATGGCATCAGCTACACGTTCTTCAACCGCCCGGGCAGCGGCGTCGAGGGGATCAACGGGCCGCTCGCGATTTTCGGAACCCTCAGCCAGAACCTTCTTCCGAACGGCACGGTTCCGGCGGGATTCCTGACGACGCAGAACGCATTCAACGCAGGTATCGGCACCACATTCAATACGCTCACCACGAATAACGATTACATTCCCAAGAATTCACCGTGGCCGATGATTCAGTCGTGGGTGGTTTCCATTCAGCGCGAGTTACTGAAGGATACGATCGTTGAGGTAGCCTATAACGGCAACCACAGTTCGAACCTTCCGATTTTCGCGGACTTCAACCAGGCCATCCCCAATCCTGTGACGGCAACCTGTAGCGGCGCGGTAACGTCAGGGTGCCTGGGAGTGGCGGCGCGCCGCCCCATTCCGAGCTTCGGCCCGATCACTTACGTGGATCCGACGGGCATCAACGACTACAACGGATTCTCGGTTCGCGTGGAGCGCCGCTTCAGCAAGGGCCTCTACTTCCTCAATTCGTTTACCTGGAGCAAGTCCATCGGCGATTCGGAACAGCAGCTGGAAGCGGGCCCTTCGCAAAACGTCGCCAACGTGCAGAACATCCACAATCTGGCCGCCGAGTTCGGCCCGAGTATGTACGACGTCAAGCTGATCAACGTCACGAGCGTGGTTTACCAGCTTCCGTTTGGCAAGGGACATCGATTTATGAACGGGAACCGGGTTCTGGATGCGATCGCCGGCGGATGGGAAATCAACGGCATCAATACCGCGAATACCGGCATCCCGATTAATATCTACTACACGCCGTCGCCAGCGAACGATGTAACGGGGCTGGCCTACGGCTCGGAGTATCGCGGCACGGCTGAAATGCGTCCGAACGTCACAGGGCCGGTTCCCACGCTGACGCGCGATCAGAGCATTGCGGCATACTTCGGGCCCGCGATCGGCGCGGCGGGGAGCGTCTTCACTACGCCGACGGCGGACAATCCCTTTGGCAACCTGGGCCGCAATGCTTTCCGGGCGCCTGGGCTCGCACAGTTGGACGTGGGCATCACGAAGAACTTCTCTGTTACAGAAAGAATGAAAGTGCAATTCCGCAGCGAGTTCTTCAACATTCTGAATCACACCAACTTCGGCTTGCCCAATCAGCAAGCCAACAGCACGGCGTTCGGATCGATTACATCGACGAATACGCCGCGGCAGATCCAGTTTGGATTGAAGTTGCTGTTCTAATCTGGCTTACAGGATGTCGATGCCCGATATCCTCAACATCCAGATGACCAGCCAGATCGCGATCGCGGCCACGATCAGATAGCGGATCCATTGACGCAATGTTTTCGGCTCGGTCTGGTTGGTCATCGGATGTTCGCGCTACAGTTGAATCCGCGAGAACAGATAGCCGCCCAGGATCAGCAGCAATGCCGTCACCGTGCTGAGTACGGCCAGGTCCGTGGCGGGGCCGAAATGCGCAATGCCGATCAGCGAATAACGGAGACCGTCCACGCCATATGACAACGGATCGATCCCAGCGATAATCTCGATCGCCCGCGGCACGTTGGTCAAGGGGAACAGCGCGCCGGACAGAAAAAAGATCGGCATCACCAGGAAGTTCATGATGAGCTGGAAGCCCTGGAAATCGGTGAGTAGCGAGGCAACGGCGGTTCCCACCGCAGTGAACATGAGTGCCGTCAGCGCCATAAAAAGGCAGGCGAGCGGCAGGTGGCTGGCGTCGTGGACGCGGAAGCCGGCCAGCAGGCAAATCACAATGACGATTACGCCCTGAATCAAGGCGACGGTGGCGCCTCCTAACGTGCGGCCGATCATGATCAGGATGCGCGGCACGGGCGCGACCAGTGTTTCTTTCAAGAATCCAAACTGGCGATCCCAGATCAGTTCGATTCCAGTGAAGATCGACGTGAACAATATCGTCATGGCGATGACGCCTGGCGCCAGAAACTGGATGTAATCGCCCTGACCCGCGCGCCGGTAGATCGATCCGAAGCCGAACCCCAGCGCAAGCAGAAACAGCAGCGGCTGACCGAGCGAACCGACGATGCGCGCTCGCGACCGGGAGTAACGCTTTAGCTGACGCAACCACAGGATATAGATGACGCTCATCGCCGGTTGCCTCGCCACATCCGGGACATGTTCCGCAGCCGGTCGACACCGCCGACTTCTTCTTCGCGAATCGTGGAGCCGGTCAACTTGAGGAACGCGGCTTCCAGCGTATCGGCGTCATTCTGGCGCTTCAACTCTTCAGGCGTGCCCTGCGCGACAATCACGCCGTGATCGATAATCGCGATGCGCTGCGCCACGCGGTCGGCTTCTTCCATATAGTGCGTGGTGAGAAAAACGGTCACCCGGTTTTCTTCGTTCAGCCTCTTCACGTGGGTCCACAACTGGTTGCGTGTTTGCGGATCCAGGCCCAGGGTCGGCTCGTCCAGAAAAATAATCTTAGGAGTGTGGAGGAAGCTTCGCGCAATCTCCAAACGCCGCCGCATGCCTCCCGAGAACTGCTTCACGGGATCGTTGCGGCGATCCCATAGCTCGAACATTTTCAGCAGTTGCTCCATGCGCTCGCGCCGAACGCGGCGGGGGACGTCATAGAGGGCGCCGTGAAAATCCATGTTCTCCCAGGCAGTCAACTCGTCATCCAGGCTGGGGTCCTGAAACACAATGCCAAAGCGTTTGCGCGCCTCGGTCTGCTGGGTTACGGGGTTGAGGCCATCGATTCCGACGGTGCCGCTGGTGGGGGCGAGCAGCGTGGTCAGCATCTTGATGGTGGTCGTTTTTCCCGCTCCGTTCGGCCCGAGGAAAGCAAAGATTTCGCCCTGTGCGACGTTGAACGAAATGTCGTTTACGGCCGTGAACTCACCGAACTTCTTCACGAGATTTTGTGCCGAGATCATAAGGACGCAGCTGTAAATCGCATTCGGACGCCGGGCGGCTACCATTGGAGGCTAGCACGACCGCCAGGTTTCAGCCGAGAGGTGATTCTTGACATGAGCAGGATGGTTCGACATAATCGGCAGCCATGGGTCACTCTCATCTGTATTCGCCGACGCGACGCGAGGTGCTTGCGAGCCTGGGCGCGTTAGGCGCCGGCGCGATCATGACGGGCGGCCGTTTGACGGCGCAGACGCCCGGCGGCGTAACGAGACGTATCGACGTACATCATCATTTCGCCAACGCCGAACTGATCAAGCTGATGGCGGAAAAGAAGACGGCGGGCTGGAACACGTGGACACCGTATTCACCGGCGAAGGCCGTGGAAGATATGGATAAGGGCGGCGTGCAGGCGTCCATGCTTTCGATCACCACGCCGGGGATCTGGTTCGGGGCGGCCGACGAGACCAAGCGGCTGGCGCGCGAGTTGAACGAATACGGCGCGAAAATCTGCTCGGATTATCCGGGCCGGTTTGGGCTGTTCGCGGTGCTGCCTTTGCCGAACGCGACGAACGCGCTGAAGGAAATTGAATACGCCTTCGATACGCTGAAGGCCGACGGCGTGGGCCTGCTTTCGAGCTATAGCGACAAGTGGCATGGCGACGCCGCCTTCGCCGAGGTGTTTCGCGAGCTGAACCGCCGCAAGGCGATCGTTTACACGCACGCGCAAGTGGCCGATTGCTGCCAGAGCCTGGTGACGGGCATCAACGATACGACCATCGAGTACAACACGGACACGGCGCGCTCCATCATCAGCCTGATCGATAGCGGCCGCGCGGCCGAAACGCCGGACATTAAATATATCTGGTCGCACGCCGGCGGCACGATCCTGGCGCTGCCGGGCCGTTTCCTGGGAAGGCAGGCCACAAGAGAAGCGCTCTCTGGAACGCCCGAGCTGAACTCGCACCTGGGCCAACTGCGCCGCTTCTATTACGATACGGCAGGCTCGACGAATCCGATTCAGATGACGGCGCTCAAGCAGCTGATTGGGATGTCGAAGATCCTGTTCGGCACCGATTTCCCGTTCGGGCGTAGCGCGAATATCGCGGCGGGGCTGGTGGAATCGGGCGTGTTCAACGCCGATGAACTGAAGTTGATCGATCGCGGAAATACGCTGAAGATTCTGCCGAAGTGGGCGTAAACACGAACCATCGCTAGGTACACGGCTGTAGTTTTTGTTCCGCTCCAGGTCAAACTATGTCGCGCCCCAAACGCGGCCGGCACAATAGAAAGGCGCGCCCCGAAGAGCGCGCCTTTTACTTTTACGCTTGAGCCAAGTCCTACGGATTCTTGCCGGCCTTCAGTTCCTGATAGACCTGACCGACGAAGCGGTCGCGCGTCATGCCCACCTCCGCGATCTTGCTATCGAGATCGGCCGTGGGATGCGCGGCGATTACTTCGTCCTGGCTCTTACCCTCCGCGATCAGCTTCGCCACACGTTCTTTCACCGTGAGGATCATGTCGCGATGAGCGACCACCGCGTCGCGACCCACGGTGGGCCCGTGGCCGGGGATGATCTTGGTGTTGGGACCGGCAAGGCCGATCACTTCCGCGAGCCCATCGAGCATGCCGTTCAAATTGCCGCCATTGGCGCGGTCAATGTTCGGGTATTGAATGGAGCGGAAAAAGTCGCCCGTCATGATCACGTCATTGTGCGGGAATACGACCATAGTGTCGCCATCGGTGTGCGCCGCGCGAACCGGCAGCAGGCGGATTTCTTCGCCGTCCATGCGAATGGTCACAGGCGCATCGTAGGTGATCATCGGTAGGCCGGCCGCCGGCATCGCGGGCGCGGGCTGGCCATTGGCCTGGGGATTCGGGTGCGCCAGACGATAGCGCAGGTTTTCGCGCGACAAGATTGTCACGCCCATTTTGCCGAAGTTCTCATCGCCGCCTGTGTGATCGCCATGCACGTGCGTGTTGACCATGAAGCGGATGGGTTTATCCGTAATTTTGCGGATCGCCGCAACGATCCGATCGCTGAGGGGAGCGTATTGGCTGTCCACCATAAATACGCCGTCCGGCCCCACGAGGATGCCGATCATGCCGCCGGAGCCTTCCAATGTGTAGAAGCTATCGGTCACTTTTGTCGTTTTGATTTCAACCTTGCTGAGATCGCCCTGCGCGCTCGCGGTGACGGCCGCGAGTGCCAACGCAACGGCGAAAATTAATATTGTCCGAATCGCAGTCTTTGCCATTCTTTTAATTCCTCCTTGGGAAAGTCGTTTTTCAGCTTAGCAGATGAGCCCACCTGCAGAACGCTCACAACGGTGGTAGCAAACGATGAGTTGGCGTATGATGGCGAGTGCGGCGCGCGATGCTACGTTGTTGCATAAGAAGTTGCGTAACGAATTGTCGAGCAATAGCCGTTGCAAAAGGAAGCATGTTATGACCCGTATCAATCCTCGCCGATGTGTAGTGTTGAAGTTGACAGCGCTGATGATGCTCGCCGCGCTGTGCACTCTCCCTGCTCTCGCCGCGTCGTGTGAGAGCCTTGCCTCGCTATCGCTGCCGAATACCAAAATCACGATGGCGCAACAGGTCACTGGCGGTTCCTTCACGGCTCCGGGCGCGAATAATGCGATGGGCAATTTGCCTGCTTTTTGCCGCGTGGCGGCGACGTTGACGCCCTCCAGCGATTCCGATATCCGCATCGAGCTGTGGCTACCAGTGTCGGGGTGGAATCAAAAGTTCCAGGGCGTGGGTAACGGAGGCTGGGCTGGGAGCATCACGTATGGCGCGATGGCCGCAGCCTTGCGCAGGGGCTATGCGACGAGTTCGACTGACACGGGGCATGAAGCTCCGGTGACCAGCGCGGAATGGGCGCTGGGGCATCCGGAAAAAGTGGTGGACTACGCGTGGCGCAGTGAGCATGAGATGACCGTGCAATCCAAGGCCGTCATCAAAGCATTCTACGGCGAGGCACCAAAATATTCCTATTGGACCGGATGCAGCGGCGGCGGCAAGCAGGGATTGGCGGAAGCGCAACGCTTTCCTGACGATTACGACGGCATCGTAGCGGGCTCGTCGGCCTACGACCTGGTGCCGCTGCACGCCGCGTGGATTCGCATCGCGCAGGTAGCGCACAAAACCGAGGCCAGCTATATCCCGCCCGAGAAATATTCACTGATCCACAACGCGGTACTGGAGGCGTGCGATGCGATGGACGGCGCGAAAGACGGACTGATCGAGAATCCACTAAAGTGCAAGTTCGATCCGAAGGTTTTGCTGTGTAAAAGCGGTGACGGGCCGAATTGCCTGACCGCTCCGCAAGTGGAAGCCGCGGCCGAGATCTGGTCGCCGACGTTCAATTCGAAAACGCACAAACAGATGATGCCGCCGCTCTTGCCCGGGAGCGAAAATGCGTGGGGAACGCTGGCGGGTCCGCTGACGGACAATGTTCCGGCGAGCCGCGAAAGCGCGGTGGCTATTAATACGTACAAGTATTGGATCTTTAAAAACCCGGACTGGGATTACAAGACGCTGAACTTCGACAAGGACATCGCGTTCGCGTACAAGGTGGACAACGGGCTGAACGCGACCAACGATCCGAACCTGAAACCGTTTTTCGCGCGCAAGGGCAAGCTGCTGATGTATCACGGCTGGGCCGATCAGATTGTCCCACCGCAGCACAGCATCGAATACGTGGACGCGGTGCAGAAGAAGACCGGATCGGCAGCGAGCGATTCGCTGCGCCTGTTCATGGTCCCCGGCATGGAGCACTGCGGCGGCGGCGTGGGACCGAATCAGTTCGACTACGTCACGACGATGGAACAGTGGGTGGAGCAAGGCAAGGCGCCTACCGAAATGATCGCGACGCACCTGACCGCGGGCAAGGCGGATCGCACGCGTCCGCTGTGCGCGTTTCCTGAGCAGGCGAAGTACAAAGGCTCGGGCAGCATCGACGAGGCGGCGAATTTTAGCTGCGTGGCGCAGTAGCCGGCGCGGGTAGAGTTCCCGCTGATTCCAGAATCCCGGCCAGCATGTCAGGGATTTCAAAGATCGCGCGATTGTCGATTTTCTCTACCGCTGCTTTGTATTTGTCGAGCGAGGCGATCATCTGTGCGGCGGCCTCGCGAATGGCGCCAAAGTTTTTGAGCACCACGCCGACGCCGTTTTCGGTTACCCATTCGGTGTTGTAACGCTCCTGTGGCAGTGTCCATGCGTTGAGCTCCACGATCACCGGCAGCTTCATCGCGACCGCTTCGCTAATGCTTCCGGGGCCAGGCTTGCCGATGAAAAAGTCGGAGAGGTGCATGTAGTATGGCACTTCTTGAGTGAAACCTTCGATGAAATGGGGCACGTTGGTCGGCCCCTATTGGAGAGCACGCAGCTGCTCGGCGAGCTTCTGATTCTTGCCGCAAATCATGATGAGCTGTGTGTCCGCAAGGTCGCGCGCAATGTTCAACATCGCTCTGGAGCCTTGCCCTCCGAAGAGTACTAGCCCGGTGGGTCTCGTGGGATCCAGACCGAGTCGTTTATGCTCGACATCACGGTCTACATTTACGGGGTCGTAGAACTTGGGACGGAGAATCATGCCGGAAGCGCGCAGAATGCGCGCGGCGGGATGCCCCATCGCCCGGGCCTGGGCGACGGCACGGTCGGTTCCGCAAATGAAGGTTTGATCCTGTCCCGGCTCTATCCAAAAATGGGGCGGAAAATCGGCCATGTCGGTTAAAATGGTTACGTAAGGTACTTGCGGTAACGCCGCGCGGAGGCTTTTATACATCGCGCGATTAAAGTTCGGTACCACGGATACGACCATATTCGGCCGCGTCTCTCCCCAGTACTTCGTCAGCAGGCGCACGGATGGCCCTTGATATGCACGGATAACGGCGTGCATGAAGATCAGCCCTTGCGCGGAACCCAGGGTCCAGCCCTTCGCCAGCATCAGATTGTAAACATCTTCCAGGCGAATGGACGTAATTTTCCGGAAGATATCGAGAGAATCCAACACTTCCTGGAGATTTACAAGCCGTATATCCCAGGGCCTGTTCTGCGATTCAATGACTGCCTTCAGGGCGTTCGCGGCGGCACGATGCCCGCCACCGGCATCGAAATAAATAAAGTCGATTTTGGGCCGAAACAAAGTCGTCACGATTGTTTTATAGCAGTGTCACCAGGGTGTCACACAAGGGCCTTAAAAAGATAGCATGGCGGCACCGGTTTTACAGTGGCCCCGAACACAGTGGCCTGCCGTTCAGCACTGGATCGTGACACGCGATCTTAGCCTGATGCATCGCGTGAACCGATGGTCGGCTCCGCGCTGGCTGCGATTGTGGATGGTGGCAGCGACGCGAGGCGGCGATGGGTGGCTGTGGTACGCGATGGCCTTCGTGGTCCTGATCGATGGCGGACCAGAGCGCTTCCGTGCGCTGACGGCGGCACTTCTGGCGGTGAGCGTCGGCATTGCGCTGTTTATCCAACTCAAGCGAACATGCAAGCGCCGCAGGCCTTGCCAACTGGAGCCGCATTGCTGGGCGACGCTGCTGCCACCCGATCAGTTTTCCTTCCCTTCGGGACACACGATTACAGCCTTTGCCGTGGCGACATCGCTGAGCATGTTTTATCCCGCGATGCTGGTCAGCCTGCTGTTCTGCGCGCTGAGCGTGGCGGCGTCGCGCGTCGTTCTTGGTATGCACTTCCTGACCGACGTGCTCGCAGGAGCCGCGATTGGCGGGCTGCTGGGGTACTTGGCCGCGCAGTTGCTGCTTTAATCTAATTCACCTGGTAATTCCCCAGGGCCTGCTTCAGCACGTCCGCGAAATTGGCACCGCTTTCCGACCATAACTGCCGGCGTTCCAGATCCAGGCCGCGTTCGAGCTCGCCGGTGAGATGCAGCAGGCTCCGGAGGTTTGATTGCCCCATGCGCAGGCTGCCTTCCAGGCCTGCAACGGGCAGAAAACGCGCATCCGGACCAAATTCGATGCGAAGGTTATCGTCATGGTCGCGCTCGAAGTCAGGACCGTAGCACGCAAGTGTGGCGGCCGCCGGCGCGAGCTTCCAATCTTCGTTTTCGTACGACCACAAATCCCAATACGTGTCGACTTCGCAGGATGAATCCGGCTGCATGAAGTCGCGCGCGGCGTTGATGATCTCGGAGATGGGAATTTCGGGCGGGAACTCGCGTTCAAGCAGCGGCGGCTCCGTATGGTTGATCGCATACACGCGCAGCACGGGGCCGCGTTTGGCGAGCTTCGAGATCGGGAACCGCTCCAGCATTTTCTGGAATTGGTGCAGCAAGGGTTCGGTGCGATGGTCCTTCACCCAGCAGGAAAAGTAGAGGCGATCAGGCACGAACTCATTTTAGCCTGCTCTGCTCGTGGAGCAACGCAGGTCATTCCTGTTCTGCTCTTCAGGCAAGGCAGGTGTCTTTGTGTCCGGCGTCGCCAGTGGTTCAGGCTGTACTCTGGAGTTACGTGATCACGGACCTGGTTCAAATCCGCCGCATGGGAGAGCAGAAGCGCGACGAAAATCTGCGCTTCCGCAAGTACATGAAGTCGCACACCTTCGTGGAGCGCCAGTTTCGCAAAGCCGCGCAGGAGGTGGAGGAGGCCATCGATTGCCGCCAGTGTGGCGAATGCTGCAGGGTTACCGAAGTGCAGTTAATCGAGCGCGACGTCCCCAAGATGGCCCGCTTCCTGGGGATGACGGAACACGAATTTCTCCGCCAGCACACCGCCGAGGACGAAGACAAGCAGGTGATCCTGAAGCGCGTTCCACAGAAGGACGGATCGCTGGCTTGCGAATTCCTGGAAGGCAACGAGTGCACGATCTACGAAGCGCGTCCGGCGAATTGTGAACGCTTTCCTCACTTGGTACGCGGCGCGGGATCACTGGAAAGCCGCATGTGGGCTTTTGTGGACCGGGCGACTTATTGCCCGATTGTGTACAACTGGCTGGAAGAGACGAAGGGCCTTACGAAGTTTCGCCGATAAAACAGAACCGGGACTTGCCGCAGCGTGCTTTCGAGGAGAGAGCGCTACGAAAAGTCCCGGAAACTTTGTCAGGAAACGATTCAGCGGACCTAGTTGCCAGAGGCGGGAGCAGGACGAGTGAACCTGCCACGGGGTCCAAATCCGGGGCCGCCGAATCCTTGACCGCCGCCAAGCAACAACTGCACGACACCGTTCTGCTGGTTTGCCGTGAGGCCTGCCCAAAGCCCCATGGACTTCAGATCCGCGACCACCGCGACGGCTGCCGCCGCCTTCGCGTCGTAGATTTTCGCATTGTCGGCGTCAACCGCAGCGGTGTTCGCAGTGGTGCCCGCCGCGATCGCGGTGGCGACAGCCTTCGAGTCTGTTCTCAGCTGGGTGGTGAGTGTAACGAGTGTCGTCTCTGCCGTCGTCAGCGGGCCGGACGCACCGGCCAAGGCATTGACCAGGCTGGTTGTCGCTGCGCTATCAACCGCAGGAAACGAGCGATCATGGTCGCCCGCCCCGTGGCCAATTGCTCAGCAGTGGGCGGCGTGGGGGGCGCACCCGCGTTACCTCTGGGGGATCCTGGACCCTGGCCGAATGCGGCACCGGTCATCAGAACGGGTACGATTAAAAATCTTAGCTTCATTTTTGTTTGTCAGGCTCCTCGGTTATGTTGACGGCTTGGTGCGCCGGCGGTTTACACTGACCGCTTCAATTTTAGAACGCCGGCATGCGTGCCGCTACCCTAGCTTATCGACCGCTTTTTCAAGACGTTGGGGCCGATCGAGTACGCCGCGGAACAAGTCTCCCACCCGATCGAAACGCGATAGGGCGTTGCCCAGGTGGAATTGCTCGGGCCGGAGCTTCGGCGTCACTTCGCTCCAGTCGAGCGGCGTCGCTACCGGCGCCCCAGGATACGCACGCAGTACGTAGGGGGCGGCGATCGTCTTGCCCTGGGCGATTTGCGGCCAATCCAGGTAAACCTTGCCTTTATCGCGCTTCGACGGGGCGCGGGGCGTGGTGAACAGGTCGGGCCGTTCGGCAGCGCCCAGCGTCGCGATCACCTGCGCAAAGGAGCGAACCTGCTCGTAGCTATAGATGGGCTCGATCGGCACGAAGACGTGCATGCCGTCGCCGCCCGTGGTCTTCGGATAGCTTTCCAGACCCGCGCGGTGAAGCTTTGCGCGCACCCACAGCGCCGCCTCCACGATCTTTTCGTAGCTGCATTCCTGCGGGTCGAGATCGATCAGGAGGTAGTCGGGATTGTCCGGCGTCTTGATGCTACTCATCCACGGATTGTGGTCGACGCAACCCAGGTTGACCAGATAGAGCAGCGTCGCGCGATCTTCGCCGATCACCCAGCGGATGTTTTCGAGGGTCTCCGTTCTGAGCCAGGAAGGTGCGCTATCGGGCAGGTTCTTCTGGAAGAAGAAATCCTTCGCGATGCCGTCGGGATAGCGTTTCAGCGATAGCGGGCGATCTTTCAGATACGGCAGAATCAGCGGCGCCACCGCGTCGTAGTAATTCAAAAGATCGCGCTTGCGGTAGCCGTCGGCGGGGTAATAGAGCTTGTCAAGGTGCGTGAACTTCAGGCGGTGCTCGTCGATTGTGAGCTGGGCTTCCTTGAACGATGCTTCCAGCAGTTCGGCTTCGCAGGCGGCGGATCGTTGGCTGGAATCAAGGTCGTCGCGGAGGCGCAGGAACACGGGCGCGCGCAGACGTCCTTCGTTGGTGCGGTTAGCGAAGCGCACTTCGCAGATCAACTCGGGCTTGACCCAGGTGATCTTTTCGCCTGGCATTTTGGGCTTCGGAGTGAGAGGGCACTCCTTCGTCTCCAGAGGCTTCAGCGCCGTGAATAGGCGCTCCACCATCTTGCGATCGAAACCAGTACCGACGTTCCCGGCCCACTTGAATTTAGCGCCGTGCCGTTCTCCGAGGATCAGCGCGCCGAGGCCGTGGCGGTCGCCCTCCGTATAGCCACATACAATGAAGTCCGATGAATCGACCACCTTCCACTTCACCCAGTCGCTGGATCGCCGCGATTCATACTTGCTGGACGCACGCTTGCCCACTACGCCTTCCAGGCCATGCTGGCGCGCGGCTTCCAGCACGTCGTGGCCTTCGGCCTGGAAATGCTCGGAGAAGCGGATGGGACCGCCGGGCGTTAAAACTTCGGCGAGTAGCTTCTTTCGCTGGATGAGCGCGGCGCCGCGTAGATCGTAGCCATCGAGATACAGCAAATCAAAAAGGAACAGCGTGACGGGAGCGCCGCGCGACAAGCGAGCGATGACGGCGGCGTCGGCGAGATGCATGCGCTCTTGCAGACGCTCGAAATTGGGGCGGCCTTTTTCGTCGAGGGCCGCGATTTCTCCGTCGACGATAGCCTGGTGGGCTTTCAGATGATGCGACAGCACCGACAGTTCGGGATATTGCCGGGTGATGTCGTTGCCGCTGCGCGCGAGGATACGAAGACTGTTTCCATCCAGAAAGCAAACCGCGCGGACGCCATCCCATTTGATTTCGTACAGCCATTCCTTGCCCGACAGCGGATTCCCTTTGCCCAATTCCGCAAGCATGGGCGAAACAATCGCCGGCATGGGCCCGCGCCGGGCGCCCACGATTTTTTCCAGCTTTTTGGTTTCGCGCTGCGGCGACTTCGCTTTCGGCGGATCAGTGGGATCGAGTTCCTGCGCGATCTCTTCCTGCGTGCGGCCGGTAATAACACTGCGGCTGTGATCCTCCGGGTCCCAACCGGGGACGGCGAACGCGTCGCGTTTTTTCAGCAGCAGCCACTCGTTTCCCTTGCTGCTGCGTCCGGGCGAGCGACCTTTGATCCGCACAATGGCGAAATCGCCGTTGAGCTTCTCGCCGTGCAAGTGAAATTTGAAATCGCCGCGCGCCAGCTGCTCGTCGGCTGTTGCGTCGCCCAGCAGGTCGTACGTGCCGCGATCCCACAGCATCACGCTACCCGCGCCGTAGTTCCCTTTGGGAATGACGCCTTCGAAGCCGCCGTAATCGAGCGGATGATCTTCGACGTGCATGGCCAGCCGTTTCTCATTAGGATCGAGCGTCGGACCCTTTGGGACTGCCCAGGACTTCAGCGTGCCTTCGACTTCCAGGCGCAGGTCGTAGTGCAGGTGCGACGCGTGATGACGCTGGACGCAGAACGTCAGTGCTCCGCTGGACGTTGCGGCTTCTGGAGTTGTCGCCGGCGCAGGCTCAGGCGTTTTGTCGAAGCTGCGTTTTTCGGCATAGCGTTTTAGCGACATGGGTGTCGAGTGCGGCGCTTAAGCGGGGCCGCCCTTCAGCGGAACCATAAGTGCCGCCGAATGTTTGCGGTATATTGGAATACGCAGCGGAGACAGCGGCGTCCGCGGTGAGGTTCGATGCCGCCGGTGAGCGCTTGGGCGCGCGGAAAATTCTAACTCGCGAGGTATTGGCAATGGCATCGACCGTTTGGAAAGGACACCTGTCGTTCGGACTCGTTTCGTTCCCTGTCAAATTGTACAGCGCGGCGCGCGGCGAGAGCATCCATTTCAACCAACTTCACAAGGCCGACGGATCGCGCGTGAAGCAGGTGTTGTACTGCGCGGCTGAGGAAAAGCCCATCTCGCGCGACGAAATTGTGAAGGGCTACGAGTACGAGAAGGATCGCTACGTAGTGGTGGACGAGGCCGACATCAAGAAGGTCGCGCCGTCGACCGCCAAGGTCGTCGAGATCCTGGAGTTCGTCAAATCCGCGGACGTCGATCCCATCTATCTCGAAACCTCGTATTACATGGCCCCCGAAGAAGCGGGCGAAAAACCCTACGCGCTGTTCTTCGACGCGCTGCGGAAATCGGGTTACGTTGGCATCGCCAAACTCGCCATGCACAATCGCGAGCACATCGTCATCCTGCGGCCGGGCGACAAGGGAGTACTGTTGCACACGATGTACTACGCTAACGAAATCCGCAAGGTGGACGAGTTCCGCACGGACCTTTCGCTGGTGAAGGAAAAAGAACTGGCGCTGGCGATGAACCTGATCGAGGCTCTGGTGGCCGACTTCCGGCCTGAGAAGTACACCGACGCCTATCGCGACAACATCCTGCAGATGATCGAAGCCAAAAAGCAGGGCGAGGTGGTCATGGAAGTCCCTACGCCGCACCGCGAAAAAGTGGTCGACATTCTGGACGCCTTGAAGGCCAGCCTGGCTGCCGCGAAAAAGCCCGCCGCATCGGCTGTGTCGATCGAAGGCGCGAAAGCGGCGGAGCCCAAAAAGCGCAAAGCGCGGGGATAAAGCGTAAAACGCGGGGGAGGGGATAAGGAGAAGCCCTGCGTGGGCTACTGCCCAGTCGCTTTTCGCTGCGCCCTTACGAACTTTCGGGTGTCTCCAGGCAAAACTTTCTCTCCAGGCGGTCTATCCCGCACCGCAAACGCTGCAATCAAGGCAGATATATTGTCTGCCGCAGATGGAAGGCGGATTGCAACTGGAATTGCCGAGGTTCGCGATGAACACCGTACAGATGGTCGATTGCGAGAATTTAACCCCCGGGGCGTTGTTGGACGTCGAAACCAAGACGCGGCACTATCGAATCGAGTGCGTGGGCGGCAGTAAAATCCGGATCTCGGGACACCCGGAGTATTGTCCGGAACCAACGGCCGCATGGCTGGAAGGCTCGATCGATGTTGAAGGGTCCGTAGACGCCGGCCTCATCGAGCCGGGAAAGCGAATGTTATTCCGGGTGAGCGATGGCCGCCCGGTAACGACTTCCAAAATTCTATCTGTGCGGTTCGAGCGCCCTCAAATCGCGCCGTTCAAGAGTTCCGCCGCATAGATCGCTCCGGCGGGCGTTTCTTCGTGTTTGAAAAACGCGTAGACGTCGCGGCCGGCGGCAAGCTGTTCCTTCACGCGCGCGGAAATCGCCAAGCGATCGTCGGAAGAATAGTCTTCTTTCCGCAAACGCGCATAGACGAAATCTGCCGTGATCACGTGCGGGGCTGCGAACGTATCGGATTCAGCGAGGCACAACGCTACGCTGTGTTTTTCCAGTAGGCGATACGTCTCGTCGATCATCCATGATGCGTCGCGAAATTCAAAGGCGCAGCGAACGTCGGCCGGCAACTTCGTAAGGAAAGCTTCGAGCAGAGCCACATCTACCTTGAAATTCGGCGGGAGTTGGAACAACACCGGGCCCAGCCGCCGCGCCGAGCGCAAAGGATCGATGGCGCGAAAGAAAACGTCATCGAATTCAGATACCTTCAGCCGATTGAAATGAGTGATGCGCTGGTGCGCCTTGCAGGCGAAGCGGAAATTCTCAGGTACTTGCGCGACCCAGTTTTCGAGCGTCGCCGATTTCGGTAGCTGGCGGAACGTATAGTTGATTTCGACAGCATTTAAGTGTGTGCGCGTAATGCTGCAGAAAATTCTTTGACGCGAGCTTCTGCGGATAAAAGTCAGGCTTCCACGCGGGGTAAGCGAACCCCGACGTGCCGGCGAAAAGTTGGGCCACCTAGTCCGTCCTCCGAGTATTTGAAAATAACGTTTTCGTAAATGGGCTTAAAATCCTGCGCGGCGCCCCCGCCCGCGTCCGGGCGTTCCCTTGGTGCCTTCGAACACCAACGTGATGTCCACCGAGTGGGCGGCCTCATCGATCCTGGTTTTGGACGACGTCTTGCCGAGGTTGTCGAACAGCCCTTGATCATGCACATCTTTCAGAAATGCGTCGGGCGCTTCGACGTCGTATGGCTTGCCTTCGCGGTCGCCCCACATCTTGCGGATCGCAGGCTCACCGAAGAGATCGAGCCCTTCGATCGCGAGCTTGCCGTAAACGAACTGCGGGCCCGGGTCCAGCGTCATCCGCAAATCGACGGTGTGCTGATCGTCGTGGATCTCGCGATCCGTTTTCACTGCCGCGTGAAGATAACCCTTGCTGCGATAGTGCTGCACGACGTTGTTTTCCGCTTTCTTCACTTCGTCGAAGTTGACCGTATCGCCGCCGCGGAGGTCCGCGGCCTTGTTCATTTCGCGCGCCTCGCCTCCGGCGTAGGTCACCTTGCCCAGCTTGAACGCCGCACCTTCGTCCACCGTAACGGTCAAGGCCACAGCGCGCACTTCCGGCTCGGTGGATGTCACGGCGACCATTTTCGGGAACGCCACGCGGATGAAGCCGCGAGCCTCGTAAAGGGGCCGTACAGACCGATCGAGCAGCGCGCGTACCTCCACTTCCTTGAACTCGCTGCCGATCGCCACTTCGGCGAACGCCAACGCAAGCTTGTCGGAATCGATCTCGTGATTCCCGGAAAAATGCACTTCCGAGATGCGGGGCCGGTCGCCGGGCCGGCGGAAAACGATCTTGGGTTCGCCGCCGCGCAGCGTGGCGAGCATGTGCGCTTCGACCACACCGCCGCCTATCGCCGCGCTTAACGCATGCTCAAGTTGCGCGAGGATCGGCCGCGTCGCCGGGATTTCCGGTCCAAAGATCGGGACCTGCTTCATAACGACCGCGCGCAGATCTTTGTCGGAACCGGGCAGGTCTTCGAAGACGTACGGGAACATTTGCGCGACTTCCACCAGCTCAAAGGTGGCATCGTAACCGCTGCCGGTCTTGACGGGCTCATAGCTGAATCCAATGCTTTCGAAAGCTCCTGTCGCGAGTAGCCGGGCGCGGGCGGCTTCGAAGTCGCTCTGGTCCACCGGCTGGCCGATTTTCAATCCGCTGGCTTGAAGGATTTTCACCGTTCCGATGCGCTTGTTTCCGGTGAAGTGGACGGTTTGGAGCGGATGTTTGGTGGCCTCCGACGCGAGGGCCGGCGCGTCCGGGGGAGCCGCGACCTTCGGCGCGACGGCAGGCGGGCGCTTCTTTTGCGTGCCTTGGCCGGCAATCCCAGAGATCGCCAGCAAAACCGCAAACGCGCTGATCGCCAACCACCGCATACTTTAAATTGTATGCACCCGGGCTGTTGTACGCACCGACGCCGCTTCACGTTTCAGGAGCGAATCCGTTTGTGGAGCAAATCCACGGCGGCGGCCGTTATTGTAAGGTGTGAGATATGATTTCTCAACGAGGAAATATATGAACCGTCCCTTTTCCATGCGGCTTGCAGCGGCTACAGCTCTGGCGTTGGCATTGGCTGGATGTAATCAGGCACCACCCCCGGTTCCCGATACACGCACCGCCGACGCCCAAACGCTGCGCGACCTTGAGACGGCGAATCAAAAAGATTGGGCTGCGAAAGATGCCGATAAGCTCGCCAACTTTTACGCGGAGGATGCGGTTCTGTACATGCCTGGCGCTCCGCCAATCAAAGGTAAGGCCGCGATTCGGACGGCTCTGGGCGATATGGTAAAAGATCCCAGCATGACGCTGGCTTACAACACGGAAACGGCGGAGGCGGCGAAGGGCAGCGATATCGGCTACACCGCAGGCAGCTACACGATGACTATGACCGATCCAAAAACGAAGAAAGTGATGAGCCAGAAAGGCAGCTACCTCACGGTCTTCAAAAAGCAGGCTGACGGATCGTGGAAGGCGCTGCAGGACATGGCGACTCAGTAAACGCGTGCTTCAATAATCCGGGCTACGAGCAACAGCACTGGGTTTACTTCGTTAGCTCTTTTCGTCGTTGAGCGCGGTGTTCAGAATCACGGACACGATGCTGACGATCAGCGCTCCAAAGAACGCGGCCCAGAATCCATCCACGTAAAACCCGATCCCGAACCAATGCCGCGCGATCCACGAGGCCAGCATGAGCGTGATTCCGTTGATCACCAGGACGAATAGACCGAGCGTCACGATGATCAAGGGACATGAAAGTACCTTCAACAGGGGCCGGATAAATGCATTTACCAGACCCAGGATCAAGGCCATCGCGCCAAAGGCCACGAAGCTATCCTGCGGCACGTGAATGCCTGGCACCAGCCAGGCGGCGATCAACAAGGCGATGGACGTTACCAGCCAGCGAATGATGAGTTTCATTGGTCCTCTGTTCCCTTGGGGTGCCACACGGCGCATCCGCCATTCGTATAGCGCGACCGCAGGGAAGCCGATTTCGCTGCACCTGCGGCGCGCACCTTCTCGCTTCTAATCTTTTACTTACGTTTTTTGACTTGCTACTTTTTTTGACTCGCTAAAAGTGCCTGATCCAGATCCCACACCAGGTCCTCGATGTCTTCGAGGCCGATCGACAGGCGGATCATGTCGGGCTCCACGCCGGCGGCTTTTTGCTCGTGCGGCGCTCAGTTGCTGGTGCGTGGTCGAAGCCGGATGGATCACCAGGCTGCGCGCGTCGCCGACGTTCGCCAGGTGCGAGAACAGCTTGCAGCGTTGTCGACCAACTTGCTGCCCGGCCTCGAGCCCGCCTTTGATCGCCGAAGCGAGAACACCGCGCCCGCGCCCTTCGGCATATATTTCTTCGCCAGCGTCGTGATACGGGCTGTCGGGCAGGCCGGGATACTTCACCCACGTGACGTTCTTGTGGCCCGTTGAGGAATTTCGCCACGGCCATGGTGTTCGAGACGTGGCGGTCCATGCGCATGCCCAGGGTCTCGATCCCCTGCAGGAACAAAAACGAATTGAAGGGGCTCAGGCACGACCCGATGTCGCGCAGAGCCTTCGACGCGCGCGCGAATGATGAAGGCGATGGGCCCGAACACTTCGCTGAAATTCATGCCGTGATAGGCGCGCGAGGGCTGATTGATCTGCGGGAACGCGCCCTTCTTCCAATCGAACTTGCCGCCGTCGACAATCATGCCGCCGATGGAAGTTGCCGTGTCCGCCCATGAATTTGGTGAGCGAGTGCACCACGATGTCGGCGCCGTAATCGATGGGGCGGCAGAGGTAAGGCGTGGCGAACGTGTTGTCGATCACCAGCGGCATGTTATGCTCGTGCGCGATCTTCGCGACGGCCTCGATATCCAGCACGCTGCCGCGCGGGTTGGAGATGCGTCTCGCCGTAGAGGCACTTGGTCTTCGGCGTGATGGCCTTGCGGAAGTTTTCGGGATTGTCGGGGTCGACGAACGTGACGTTGATAGCCCATCTTGCGGAAGCTGACGTCGAACTGCGTGTAGGTGCCGCCGTAGAGCGTGCTGGCCGCCACCATTTCGTCGCCCGATTCCATCAGGCTGTTGATGGTGATGAATTGCGCGGACTGGCCGCGAGGACATCGGCCAGCCCGGCGACGCCGTTTTCGAGCGACGCGACGCGCTGCTCCAGCACGTCCGTGGTCGGGTTCATGATGCGCGTGTAGATGTTGCCGAATTCCTGCAGCGCGAACAGATTCGCGGCGTGCTCGGAATCTTTGAAGACGAACGAGGTGGTCTGGTAGATGGGGACGGCGCGGGCGCCGGTGGTGGGGTCCGGCTGGTAGCCGTGATGCAGCGCGCGGGTGTTAAATCCAAAGTTACGATCCGCTGGTTTCGGCCATAGGGTTTATTCTAGTGGTTTTATCCAGTACGCTAAAGCCCTTCCGAAGCGCCGCGATTCCGCGCTTTCCTTGAATTGCGTACCATTGCGCTTGGCCGCGCGGCGTGATACAAAACACACGAGAGGATTATCGTGAAATTCAAGGTCTTTTGTGCGTCGTTGCTGACGATGATCGTCCTGGCCGGCGCCGCGTGGGCGCATCACTCGCCGTCCGCCATTTTCGATATGAAGAAGAAGGTCAACATTACGGGCACGTTGACTGAAGTGAACTGGGTGAACCCACATATCGTCGTCATGGTGGATGTAAAGAAAGACGGCGGGACCGAAAGCTGGAAGCTCGAAAGCAATCCGCCCGCCTGGTTCCGCCAGGTGGGTGTGAGCCGCAACGATATGGCCAAGGCGCTCAACCAAACGGTCACGGTGGAAGCGGTCATCGCGGTGGATGGATCGAAGTACGGCTATATGCAGAAGATCACACTGCCCGACGGCACCACCATGGAACTGATCGGCGAACAGGCGGCAGCCAAGGAAAAATAGGGGAGAACCATCCATGATTCAACTCATGTCTCGTTTTACGAATTTCGCTCTGGCGGGAGCGTTGGTCGCAACCCTTGCCTCGGCGCAGGCGCTGCAGAAGCCGGCTCCGGCGGAAGCGGCGAGCGCCGCCGGCAACCATCCGGACCTGAGTGGCCTGTATATCTACTCCATCGATCTTGCTCCGGCGGCGCTGAAGAAAGAAGTGGGCGGTAAGACGGTGATCGCGACCGTGGATCATAGCGCGGGCGTCAAGGGACAGGCCTCGGTTCCCAACGCTTTGCCGTCAACTCCTGGGCCGTCATACAAACCGGAACTGCAAGCCAAGGTGAAGGATCTGGCCGATCACGAAAGCAAAACCGATCCGGTATTTTATTGCTCCCGTCCCGGAATCCCCCGGATCGGACCTCCGCGCCGGATCGTGCAGCTTCCCAACGAAATGATCTTTCTTTATGAAGATGTGTCCGGCGATCCTTACCGCGTGTTTTACACCGACGGCCGCGCGCACCGCTCCGACTCAAACCCTTCCTACTATGGCGATTCCGTCGGCCGCTGGGAAGGAAATGTTCTGGTTGTGGACGTCACCAATTTCGTGAAGGACGGCTGGTTCGGGGAAAACGGATACTTCCATACCGACAAGATGCACGTCACCGAACGCTTCTGGAAGGTAGGGGCGAATCTCGCCTATCAAGTGACGGTTGATGATCCGGGTGTGCTCTCCACCGCGTGGACCATGCCGCCGCGTTTGGTGAAAGCGACCACCTTGCAGCTGGAAGAATCACCTGCCTGCAAGGATGAGGACGGCTCCAAGCTCCTGAACGACGACCATCACGGCCAGCGCTAGACGATCTCTCCGCTTCCTAACAAGACTGAGCCCGCGGGTTTGATTCCGCGGGCTTTTTGTTTTTGCAGAGATTGTTTTGCAGAGAAAATTTCGCAGGAGACGCCTAAGCGACAACCGCCGTACACTGCGGGCAGCGCTTCGCCCGCAGGGGTATGGCGGTGGTGCATTCGGGGCATTCCTTCGTCGCGGGCCCGGCCGGGGGCGGCTCGGGAGCCGGCATCAGTTTGTTTACCGCCTTCACAATCATGAAGATGATGAAAGCGAGAATCAGGAAGTTCACCACGGCATTGATAAACGAACCATAAGCCAGCACGGGGGCCGCGGCCTTCTTCGCGTCTGCCAGCGTCGCGTATTCTTTGCCGTCCAGCGAAATGAAGAGGCTCGAAAAGTCGGCCTTCCCAAACACTCCGACGACCGGCATGATCAGGTCGCTCACCAGCGAATCGACGATCTTGCCGAACGCCGCGCCGATGATGACGCCGACGGCCAGATCCATCACGTTGCCCCGCATCACAAACTTCTTGAATTCTGAAAACATCGGCAGTCCCTCCTAGGGACTGTCAGTATACAATAGGTGTGCGTGGCGAAAGCAAGCAAATTGATCACCGTCAAGTGCCCTTGCTGCGAGGCGGAGCTCCACATCGATCCTGCGCTCTCCGTGGTGATCCGGCACGAAGCGCACGAAAAGAAATCGCCGCTGGCGGATTTCGACATCGCCATGCAGCACATGAAAGGCGAGGCCGACCGCCGCGAGAACGCCTTCAAGAAATCGGTGGAGAGCAACAAGAATCAGGCGGATATTCTCAACAAGAAGTTCGACGAGATGCTGCGGCTGGCCAAAGAAAATCCCGACGCACCTCCGCCCAAGCGCGACATCGACTTCGACTAGTGAAAGCCGCCGCCGCTCGCGCCAAACCCGCTCGTCCGAAGCCTGTTGCTCTAAAGCCTGTTGTGCCAAAGCCTGTTGTTCCAAAGACAGCCGCCGAACGCGCCGCGCGCGTCAAAAAGATTCTCAAGATTCTGGACGAGATGTATCCCAACGCGACCTGCGCCCTGCATCATTCGAATGCGTGGGAGCTTTTGGTGGCCACGATCCTTTCGGCGCAGTGTACCGATAAACGCGTCAATGAAGTGACACCCGGCCTGTTCCGCAAATATCCCGACGATTCGCGATTTCGCCAGTGCCAGCCAGGAAGAACTCGCGAAAGACATCCGCTCCACTGGCTTCTTCAATAACAAATCGAAATCCGTCATAGGCGCGGCGCGCAAGATCCTCGCCGATTTCGGTGGGGATGTCCCGCGCGAGATGGATCAACTGCTGACCGTTCCTGGCGCAGCGCGCAAAACCGCTAACGTCGTCCTGGGAACAGCGTTCGGGATCGCGTTAGGCGTGGTGGTAGATACGCACGTGCAGCGGATTTCACACCGGCTGGATCTCACGAAGGAAACTGATCCGAAAAAGATCGAGCAGGACTTGATGAAAGTAGTTCCGAAAGAGAAGTGGATTCTTTTCTCGCACCAGATCATCCACCACGGACGCGCTCTGTGCGTAGCGCGGAATCCGAAGTGCGCGGAGTGCAGGTTGAATCCTGTATGCTACGCAAAAGACAAAACCGCGTAAGGGGGCCCTCCCGGCCGGCCCAAACGCGGTTCAACTTTATCCGTGTGACTAGCGGGCTTCTGTGAACTAACGCGCCGGAGCTTCGCCCGCCAGGTGCAAGCCCTTGTGGATGGCGTAAAGCGCCAGTTCCAAGCGGTCGGAAACCCCCAGCTTGTCGAAGATGTTGTGCAGGTGGTTCTTCACCGTCTGCTCGCTGATGAACATCTTCTCGGCCATTTCCTTGTTCTTATAGCCTTGG
Source organism: Terriglobia bacterium (assembly GCA_963699945.1). Lineage (GTDB taxonomy): Bacteria > Acidobacteriota > Terriglobia > Bryobacterales > Bryobacteraceae > Palsa-187. Next base: position 190,308 of record CAVOVW010000013.1, on the reverse strand, counting down.
GCCACCAGCGCCACGATCTCGCGTTCGCGCGCCGAAAGCGGGCTGCGTTCGCGGCCCTTGCCGCCCGGGGCGCCCTGTCCCGATCCGCTGCCTTCCAGGCCGGTGGAGAACTGGCGCATCACCGCCGCCGTGGTGTGCGAATCCAGCCAGATCTCGCCCGAATGCACTTTGCGGATGCTCTTGACGATCAGCTCCGGCGCCGTCTGCTTCAGCACAATGCCGCTGCAACCCAGCTTCATCGCCTGCACGAACTCGTTCTTATCTTCCGAAGCCGTCAGGATAATGACGCGCGTCCGCTTGTTCACCTGCGGCAGCGCCTGCAGCGCGCCCAAGCCGTCTAGGTTGGGCATACGCAGGTCCAGCAGCAGCACGTCGGGATCCAGCTCGCGGACCTTCTCCAACACGTCGCGGCCGTCGGTCGCCTCGCCCACCACTTCGAAGTCGTCTTCCAACAGAAGCAGCTTCTTCAGCCCGTCGCGAACAATGGGATGATCGTCCGCGATCAACAGCCGGATGGTGCTCTTCTTGGCTACTTCCTTCTGCTCCGAGTCGTCAGAAATGGGGGTGTTTATCGTTTCGGTGTCCACGTGTTGTTCTCTCCCGTCCCGATCTTATGCGGTCCTAGTACTTCCCGCAATTGAGAGGCCTCTTAAGTTTCCACCCAAGAGTTACCCTAATTCGGCCCTAAGGTAGCCTTAGATCTGGCGGCCTAAAGGACCAAAGCCCGGGACACTTGCCTGGAATCGGCGTTGGGGCACCGGGCGAAATTCAGCACACAGTACTAGGAAGTATATAACATTAAGAAGAATCCACTGTGACAGCAGACCTTATTATCGCAGGCGGCGGACCCGCGGGACTCTCAGCGGCGGAAGCTGCCGCGCGCCGGGGCATAAAAACGGTCGTGCTGGAGCAGAACCATGAGATCGGCTCGCCCATCCGCACCAGCGGCGGCAGCTTTATCGATGAGTTGGATGCGCTCGGCATTCCCGCGCGCCTTTATCATCCCCTTTCCCGCCTGCGCTTTTGCACCCCCAACAACTCGGCGACCTATAACTATTCGCCTGCTCGCCTGTGCGTGATCGACGTCCGCGGCGTGTTCCAATTTCTGGCGTCCCGAGCCATCGACGCGGGGGCCGAGATCCGTCTGGCCACACCCGCCGGCGCGCCCGTGATCGAAAACGGCGTGGTCGTCGGTGTGCGCACGCCCGCGGAAACCCTGGCAAGCCGCGTTCTGATCGATGCCACCGGCTACCGCTCCATACTATTGAAGCAGGCCGGCCTCGATCCCGGCATCCGGCGTTTCGGCGTCGGCGCCGAGTACGATTTGTACGCCCCTCATTGCGACGAAAGCGAAGCGCTGCTGATCGCAGGCAGCGATTTCGCGCCCGTCGGGCTACGCCTGGGTGTTCCCGTGGGGCCGCCATCGCGTTCGCGTCGGCGTCGGCATCATTCATCCCGATTCGCGGGAGAACCCGGGCGCTTATCTCGACCGCCTGATGACCAACCTCGACCGCTTCGGTGTAAATCTGCGCGGCGCACAGCCCGTGGAGCACCACGCCGGCCTGATCCCCTCCGAGTGTTTCGCCGCGAAATTCGCAGGCGATGGCATTCTGGGCGTAGGCGACGCCGCGGGCCACGCGTCGTCGCTGGTGGGAGAAGGCATCCGTTGGGCGATCCACGCGGGCAAAATGGCCGGAGAGGTCGCCGCCGATGCGATCGAGAAAGGCGACGTTTCGCGGGCGTCGCTCAGCGCGTTCGAGCGCCAGTGGATCAAACGCTACGGCAGAGACTTGCGCCTGGCTCACAAGCTGAACGAGCGGCTCGCGGGCTGGGACGATCGCAAATGGGACCAGCGGCTGGAAGTCCTGAAACTGCTGACGCCCGATCAATTCATCGAAGCGCTGAAGACAAATCTGACGGGCGGCTGGCTGCTGCGCTTCGTGGCATCGAATCCGAGAGCGCTCGCAGGCGTGGCGGGTTTGCTGTAACCGGTCTGAGAATTTCTTCCGCCTCACCGCACTCACGCTGTTATGCCGATGAAGGTGCGGGAAATCATCCGGCTTCTGGAACACAACGGCTGGCGCGAGGTTCGGACGAAGGGGAGTCATAAGCATTTCCGGCATCCTAACAAGCCCCTGCTCGTAACGGTGCCAGGGAATGAAGGTAAAGAACTCGCGCCAGGAACACTGAACGCTATACTCAAAAAGGCAGGACTCAAATGACGGAACGGCGTTATCCGATTGTGATCGAACGCACCACGACGGGCTTCTCCGCCTACTCTCCGGATGTCCCGGGCTGCGCCGCGGTCGGCGATAGTGAAGAAGAAACTCGCGAAAGTTTTCGCGAGGCCCTCGGCGCTCATTTCGAGGCGATGCGCGAAATCGGCGAAGCGATTCCTGAGCCGAGCTCCTCCGTCGATTACGTCGAGGTCGCGGCGTAGCCGTTGGATTGCCGCTCTGCGTCTTCCCTGATAGCATGATGACCGGATGCGAACCATCTCGTGCTTGTCCTGGTTCCTACTGGCGGCGTCAGTCGCTCCCGTCCAGGGGCCGATCGGCAACCTAACTGGCAAGGTTGTAGATGTCACCGGCGCCGGCATCCCCGCGCGCATCCGTCTCACGGCTGAATCAGGGACACAGGAAAAGATCGGAGATGCGGCCGACGCCTGGGGCGAATTTTCATTCACCGGCTTTGCGCGCAACAACTTATACGGTGGAATGCTCACTGCTTGGATTTAGAAGCATGACCGTCAAAAGCGTCACAATCGAGAATCAAATTACAACGAACCTACCGCCGTTCGTCTTGCAACTCGGCCAATCGGGTTGCGGGGGACCGAAGCCTGTCGAGTACTTTCGGTTCTCGGAAGCCCAGAAAGACTTGGTTCGATCAGCGGGAGGGTTCAAATCGACGAGGGACCTATGAAAGGCATCACGCCGCCCGTAGTCGGTGCGACTGTCAAGATCCTTTGCAGCAAGGGCGGCTTGTGCGGAGAGACCACGACCAATCAGCGCGGAGAGTTCTCGTTCTCTGGTATTTATCGCGGGCAACGCCTCGCTTCAAATTACAGCTAAGGGTTACTATCCATTCGAAGAGGTAGGGTTGTCGGTGGAAGCCGGTTGGGAACGGAGCTACTATCCGTTCTATCTGAATCGCTGCCTTAACAAATCGTGTACTCCAGCAAAGCCAAAAAAGCGGGAAGTGATTGTCTGCCAATAGCCGAGCTACTTCTTCTCCGCAAGAATCCCTGTCCGCACCAAAAATCCCGTATCGATCTTCCCTGCCACGAAATCCGGATGCTCCAAAATCTTCTGATGCAGCGGGATCGACGTATAAATCCCCTCCACCACGAACATATCGAGCGCGCGTTTCATACGGGCGATGGCTTCCGCCCGATCGCCGCCGTAGGCGATGAGCTTCGCCACCAGCGAATCGTAATACGGGGGGATGATGCCGTCGTGGTGGGCCGCGGTATCCACACGGATGCCCGCGCCTCCGGGCAGATTGAATCCGGTGATGCGGCCGGGCGAAGGCACCAACGTTTCGGGATGCTCGGCATTGATGCGACACTCGATCGCGTGGCCGCGGAGTGTCATCTCTGCGCCGGGAGCCCAAGGGAGAATGTTTTCCAACCGCTCTCCCGCCGCGATGCGGATTTGCGCCTTCACCAGATCGACGCCCGTAACCATTTCCGTGACGGGATGTTCCACCTGGATGCGAGCGTTCACCTCGATGAAGTGCAGGTTCCCTTGATCGTCCATCAGGAACTCGACCGTGCCGGCATTCGTATAGCCCACCGCCTTCAGAGCCACGCGTAGCGACTCCGAGATGCGTTGGCGCAGTTCGCGCGTGACCGCTACGGACGGCGATTCCTCAATCAGCTTTTGATGCCGCCGCTGAATGGAGCACTCGCGCTCGCCGAGAATCTCAACGTGGCCGTGGTTATCGGCCAGCACCTGAAATTCGATGTGCCGCGGATTCTCCACCAGCTTTTCCATGTAGAGATCGCCGCAGGTGAACGCCGCCGATGCTTCCGCTTCGGCCTGCGCCAGCAGATGCGGGAGCTCATCGGCGTTGCGCACCATCCGCATGCCGCGCCCGCCGCCTCCGGCCGACGCCTTGATCATCACCGGGTAGCCGATCTTATCGGCCACCTCCAATGCATCCTCGACGTCCTGCAAAATTCCCGCCGAGCCTGGAAGGATCGGCACGCCTGCCTCGGCCATCGCCGTGCGCGCGTCCTGCTTCGAGCCCATCTTGCGGATCACCGCCGGCGTGGGGCCGATGAAGGTGAGCGAAGACGTCTCGCACACTTCGGCGAAGTCGGCATTCTCGGAGAGGAACCCGTAGCCCGGATGAATGGCATCGGCATTGGTGATTTCCGCCGCGCTGATCACCGCGGGAATATCGAGATAACTGCGCGAGCTCTTCGCCGGCCCGATGCATACGGCTTCGTCCGCGAAACGCGCGTGAAGGCTGTGGCGGTCGGCCTCCGAATACACGGCCACCGTGCGGATGCCGAGCTCCTTGCACGCGCAGATCACGCGAAGGGCGATTTCGCCGCGGTTGGCAATCAGGATCTTTTGAAACATGGTTTGCGGAAAGCGCCTTTACGCGATCGCCCTAGCGCGGGCGGATCGAGAACAGCGCCTCTCCGTACTCCACGGGCCGGCCGTTTTCGGTCAGCTGCGCCGTGATCACGCCGCCGACTTCGGCCTCGATTTCGTTCATCAGCTTCATGGATTCGATAATGCAGAGAACCTGTCCGGGCTCCACGCGATCGCCCACTTTGACGAACGGTGCGGCCTCGGGCGACGATGCCTCATAGAACGTCCCGACGATCGGCGATTTCACCAGCACGTCGGTGGAAGGCGGCGCCGCCGCCGCGGGTTCAGTGGACGCCTTGGGATTCGCCGCGGCATGCGGCGCAGCGGCGCCAGCGTGCCCAGCCGCGGGCACCACCATTTCCTTCACAGCCTCAGCCCGGCGCAGCCGCAGCCGATTGTTGCCGCGCTGCACTTCCATCTCGGCCACGTCGCTCTCGTTGAAGATCTTCAGCAGCTCTTTGATTTCCTGGTTGGTCATTCTTTCCTGTGCGTGAGTGTTACAGCCTCACGAAGTCCTTGGAGGTTGGGGTCAACACCTCGCAGCCCGTGCGCGTGACCAGAACCGTATCCTCGATCCGAATTCCTCCGACACCTTCGATGTAAACTCCCGGCTCGATCGTCACGGCCATTCCGGCCATGAGCTTCGTCGGGTCTTTTTTGCCGAGCCTCGGCATCTCGTGAATCTCCAGGCCCAGTCCGTGGCCTGTCGAATGGACGAATGCCTTGTCGAGCTTATGCTTTTGCAGCACTTTTCGGGTAACGGCATCCACCTCGCCGGCGGTGGTTCCTTCGCGAACGGCGTCGATCCCGGCCAGTTGGGCTTCCAGTACGGCTCGGTAGAGCTGTTGGATGCGCCGGGGCGCCTTGCCCAGGTGAGCCGTGCGGGTCATATCGCTGGAGTAGCCACGAAGGCTCGCACCCATATCGATTAATAATAGTTCATTCCCCGTCAACTGATTGTCCGTGGGGTGGGCGTGCGGCAGAGCTGTGCGGGGCCCGGTCGCGACTATGGTATCGAAGGACGGCTTTTCCGCACCCAGCATTTTCATCTGAAATTCGATTTCGGCGGCGATGTCGATCTCGCGAACACCGGGCCGGATGCGGCGCAAAACTCTCTGATAGGCCTCCGAATTAATCAGCACGCTTTCGCGGATCGTCGCGATCTCCGCGTTGGACTTGATCATCCGCCGCTCTTCGATGATCTTCCCGGCTGGCACCAGCGCAGCCCCCAGCGGAAGCTGGCTCTGCAAATGGGTATACGCATCGTAGAGCGTCGCACCGGATTCAAAAGCGATCTTTTTCAAACGCTTGCGCTTAATGATCGCCGCGGCGGCGTTCGTCAAAGGGCCTTTGACTACGTGCACCTTGGCGGCGACCTGTTCGCTGGCGGCAATCGCGTAACGAGGGTCGGTGAAAAAATGCGTCTCGCGCGGGGTCAATAGGATTAACCCGTTGGACCCATCGAAGCCCGAGAGATAACGGACGTTGGCCGCCGAGGAAACTAAAAGGCAATCGGCCTTCAACTCCGCGAGGCGAGCCGCGACGTCCTTGGCACGTTGTTGGAATTCGGTCAACTTTTGATTCTAGCGCGAAGGCTCACGGACTTGGGGACGATTTCTCCTCGAAATCCGCACCGCATGAGCGATACGATATTCGTGAGCTTCACGGAACAAGCCTACGAAATTCTGGAAGCGGCGGAAGCGGCGGCCGGCAAAGGACTCGCTTGCGCGGAGTGGACGCTGCTTGTCACGCAGGAAGGCTCGCTCCGCATGTTTGCGGATTCCGACTGGCCGCTTGACCGGCTGGCGGGCGAGCACGGCGCCCGCGCCGCGTATCGCGTGAGCGAGCATCGCGGCAGCATGCGCGTGGAAGCTCGCTCCGGGTTGCGAAGCTGCACCGTGGAATCGCGAACACCGCGACAGGCGGCCCGGCTGCTGTTGGGGCAATAGCGCACCGCCGAGCACCGGGCGCCCATGAGCTCGCCGTCCTGCGCTTGCCGCCGCATCGGGCAATTCGTACTAAACGTTTTGAAAACTGCCTGTTATAATGTCTCTAGTCTCATGGGCACAACTGCGACTGGTACCCCGAATCGAAAGATACTGCTGCTCCGTCCTCGCGGGTTTTGCGCCGGGGTAGTACGGGCTATCGACGTCGTTAAGATCGCGTTGAACCTGTATGGCGCGCCGATCTACGTCCGCAAGGAAATCGTCCATAACAAGCACGTGGTGGACGAGTTGCGCGCCGCCGGAGCTATTTTCGTCGAGGAATTAACCGAAGTCCCGGTGGGCGCCCGCGTGATATTCAGCGCCCATGGCGTGGCTCCTTCGGTGCGTGAGGATGCGGTGGCGCGCAAGCTTCAGTTCATCGACGCCACCTGCCCGCTGGTCACCAAAGTCCATCTGGAGGCAGTACGCTTCGCCAAGAAGGGCTATACCATCGTCCTGATCGGCCATAAGGATCACGACGAAGTGATCGGCACGCTGGGCGAGGCGCCGGAATCCACCGTGCTGGTCTCTACCGTGGAAGACGTCGACCAGTTGGAGATCAAGGACCCGGAGCACGTCTCCTACATCACGCAAACCACCTTAAGCCTGGATGAGACCCAGGAAATCGTGGTGCGCCTGAAGGAGCGGTTCCCGAAGATTCAGGGACCCGCCGCGCAGGACATCTGCTATGCCACGGAAAACCGCCAGCTCGCGGTGAAAGCCGTCGCGCCGCTGTGCGGGCTGCTGCTGGTAGTGGGTTCGCAGAACAGCTCGAACTCGCGCCGTCTGGTGGAAGTTTGCCAGAAAACGGGCGTCCCCGCGTTTCTGATCGACGACCTCAGCGAAGTGAAACCGGAGTGGCTGGAGGACGTCCAAACCGTAGCAGTGACGGCAGGGGCGTCGGCGCCTGAAAATCTGGTCGAGAGTTTGATTGCTCACCTCCGTTCCTGCGGATTCGAGGGTCTCGAAGAGGTGGAAATCAAGGAAGAGGATGTGCGGTTCCAGTTGCCGTCTGAGTTGAGCCGCACCGTTCAACTGCAAACGGTGGCCAGGCTATGAGCCCCAGCCTGCAATTCAGCGACGCGCTGACCGCCAATTGCGCCCAGAGCATCCGCCGCGCGGCGGATTTCCTCTTGCAGCGCCAGCACGCCGACGGCTACTGGTGGGCCGACCTCACCGCCGACAGCACGCTGGAATCCGACTACATCCTGCTGGAACTGTGGCGTCATGCGCCGGTGGACGGCGTTTGGAATCCTCCGAGCAAGCCCCGCATCGAAAAAGCCGTACGCTCCATCCTGGCGCGCCAGCTGCCCGATGGCGGCTTCAACATCTATCCGCAGGGGCCTTCGGAGATCAACGCCAGCATCAAGGCTTACACGGCTCTGAAGCTGGGTGGACTGGCCGCGGACGATCCGCGCATGGTGAAGCTGCACGACGCGATTCTGACACGCGGAGGCTTGCAGGCGGCCAACAGTTACGTCAAAATCAACCTCAGCCTCTTCGGACTGTTCCCGCACGAGTACACGCCGGCGATCCCTCCCGAAGGAATGCTGCTCGGCAATCTGATCTACGAAATCTCCTCGTGGTCGCGGGCCATCGTGATCCCGTTGTCGATCGTCCATTCGATGAATCCGCAGCGGCCGGTGCCGAAAGGCTTCGCGCTCGACGAACTCCTGGTCCCCGGCGTATCGCTGGAATTTCCGAATGACGAAGGCTTCTGGAGCTGGCGCAATTTCTTCGTGCAGGCCGACAAGCTCCTGAAGTGGTGGGAGCGGCACGGCTCCAAAAGCCTGCGGCAGCGCGCCATTCGCCGCGCCGAAAGCTGGATGCTGGAGCGCACGCGCTACACCGATGGTCTGGCCGCGATCTATCCGCCGATGATGTACGTCATCATGGCGCTCGATCTGTTGGAATATCCCAAAGATCATCCCGACGTGCAGGAAGCCGAACAGCAATTTTTCAACCTGCTGGTGGACGACGAGCGCGGCTTCTTCTTTCAGCCATGCTTCTCCGTGGTGTGGGATACGGCGATCGCCGCCTACGCCCTGGCTGAAACCGGCGCGGTGCCGCAAGAGTCGCTGGCGCGCGCGGCCGATTGGCTCCTGACCAAGGAAATCCGGCGCAAAGGCGATTGGAGCGTGAAGCGCCCTAACACCGAGCCCTCCGGCTGGTATTTCGAATTCGCGAACCAGCACTACCCCGACATCGACGATACCGCGCAGGTGCTGCTGGCCCTGGCTGGCGCGAAAGGCACCAAAGCGCTGGAGCAGGACGCCACGATTAAGCGCGCCATCAACTGGCTGCTGGCCATGCAATCGAAGGACGGCGGCTGGGCGGCGTTCGACGTCGACAATAATTGGGAATTTTTGAGCTCGGTTCCGTTCGCCGATCACAACGCGATGCTCGACCCCACGTGCCCCGACATCACGGGCCGCGTGCTCGAAGCGCTGGCGGCCTGCGGCCTGCCACATCAGCATCCGGCGATCCGCCGCGGCGTGGACTTCCTGGTCAAAAATCAGGAAGCCGACGGAAGCTGGTACGGACGCTGGGGCGTCGATTATATCTACGGTACGTTCCTTGCGCTGCGCGGCCTGCAGGCAGTGGGCGAAAGCGACCGCGAAGCGCACGTGCTGCGCGCGGGCGAGTGGCTCCGCTCCATTCAAAACGCCGATGGAGGCTGGGGCGAAAGCTGCGCCAGCTACGACCAGCATACGTACGTGCCCGCGGCCAGCACGCCGTCACAGACCGCGTGGGCCGTGCTCGGCTTGATCGCCGGTGGCGATACCACCAGCAGCAGTCTGCAAAAGGGCGTCGAATATCTGATGGAAACCCAGCGTGACGGCGGCGGCTGGGACGAGGCGCTCGCCACGGGCACCGGGTTCCCCAAGGTTTTCTACCTGCAATACCACTGTTACCGGCATTCTTTCCCGGTGCTGGCCCTTTCCACGTATTTGAAAGTGAAGAACGGAAACGGATCGGAAACGGCCGGCAACTCCGTTCGCTAGGTGCGGCTGAGCTTGTGCGAAAGAAGCTGCGGAAGACATCATCGTGAAGCCTGCACTGGTCACGGGGGCGACCGGGTTCCTGGGCTGGCATATCGCCCGGCGATTGTTGGATCGCGGCGAGCGCGTTCGCCTGCTGGTGCGCGACGCATCCCGAAGCGCGTTGGCTTTGCGGGAGCTCGCGGGCGCTGAAATCGTCCCCGGCGATTTGCGCGACGCGGCGTCGGTGGAAAGTGCCGTCGAAGGCTGCGGCGTTGTGTATCACGCGGCGGCCGACTACCGGCTGTGGGCGCCGCTGCCGAAGGAGATGTATCGCTCCAACGTGGACGGCACTCGGAATGTGCTCGAAGCCGCGAAGCGCCACGGCGTGGAGCGCTGCGTGTATACCAGCACGGTCGGCTGCATCGGAATGCCGGAGGGCGGAATCGGCGACGAGAATGTCCCCGTGGGGCTCGATGCGATGGCCGGACCCTACAAGCGGTCGAAGTTTTTGGCGGAGCAAGTCGCGCTGGAGTTCGCGAAAGAGGGTTTTCCCGTGGTGATCGTGAACCCGACGGCGCCGGTGGGCGATCATGATTTTCGCCCCACGCCGACCGGGAAGATAGTCGTGGATTTTTTGCGCGGCGCGATGCCGGCGTTTCTGGATACGGGCCTGAACGTGGTTTACGCCGGCGATGTGGCCGAAGGTCATATCGCGGCATGCGAGCACGGCCGGCCGGGCGAGCGCTACGTTTTAGGCGGCGAGAATCTGACGCTGCAGCAGATTTTCGGCAAGCTGGCCGAGGTCACGGGAAGAAAGCCACCGCGCGTGCGCATCCCGTATGCCGTGGCGTACGCGGCCGGCGTGGCGTCCACCGGATGGGCCGCGGTAACCGGCAAGGAACCGCGCGCGCCGCTCGATGGCGTGCGGATGGCTCGCAAAAAGATGTGGGTGCGGCACGATAAGGCCGCCGAGAATTAGGTTATACGGCGCGGCCTGCAACGGAGGCGCTGCGGCGGGCGGCGGAGTGGTTTCAGGCGAACGGATATTGTGACGACGGCTTGTATGAAAAGCGTGTTGCTGGTCGCAGCCGAACGGCGTGAGTTCGATGGGATTCGCAAACGCCTGGGCCCAACGGTGGAGCGGAAAGACCTGGGCCTTCGGTTCGCGTGTGAGGCAACCAGGGAGGGAGACCGTTGGCTCATGATCGCCAACGGCCCGGGCCGCGAGCTAGCTGGCCAGGCGTTGTCGGAGAGTGTGATGCGGAAGGTATTGCGGGAACAGGTAGACGGGGAAAGCGTCATCCGGAAAATCATGCAGCGGGAGAACGTGAAGGCGATTATCAGCACGGGATTTGCGGCGCGCTCGATCCGAAATTGCGGGTCGGCGATATTGTTGTGTCGGAGCATACGCAGCTCGACTCCTCACGGACATTCGCCGGGGGCGCCGTGTCACACCTGCGATCGTGTAGCCGTTACCCGCGCCGAAAAGCACAGCCCTGCGCGACGAAGACCGGCGCCATCGCCGTGGATATGGAAGCGGCCGCCGTCGAAGAGCACGCGCCCGCGAGCTGGGCGTTCCTTACTTCTGCATCCGCGTCGTATCCGATACCGCCGACGAAGATTTGCCGCTGGATTTTAATCGCTACCGCACGCCGACGGAAATTTTTCACGCACCAGAATCGCATTCGCGGCCATGGCGCGGCCCTTCACGGTAATGCCACAATTGATGGAGTTCGACCGGAACTGCCGCGGGCCGCCGACTGCCCTAGGAGACTTTCTTGCCGACTGCCGATTCTAGCATTCGCGACCGCCGAACCGCCGCGCTCGGCGACCATGCACGCCGCCGTCTATAAGGGCGCGAGCGTGGTGGCGGTGGAATCCATTCCGGTTCCTGAAATCGGGGCCGGCGAGGTTCTGATCCGCGTGGAAAGCTGCGGCATCTGCCACACCGATCTGAAGAAGATCGCCTACAATCTTCTGCCCGGCCCGCGCATTTACGGGCACGAGACCGCGGGCGTGATCGCGGCGGTGGGCGCGGGCGTGACGCAATACCAGCCCGGCGACCGCGTCATCGTGTTCCACCACATCCCTTGCGGAAAATGTTTTTACTGCGGGAAGAAATTGTACGCGCAGTGCCCGGTGTATAAGAAGGTCGGCGTCACGGCGGGATACGAGCCGGCCGGCGGCGGCTTCTCGCAATACGTGCGCGTGATGGATTGGATTGTCGAACGCGGCATCGAGAAAATTCCGCGACGGCGTGTCTTTCGATGCGGCCTCCTTCGTTGAGCCCGTCAATACCTGCTTGAAGGGCATGAAGCAACTCGATCCGCAGCCCGGCGATGTGGTGGCGATCCTGGGACAAGGCCCGGTGGGGCTGATCTTCACGATGATGGCTGCGCGCGAGGGCGTGCGCATTGTCGCGACCGACACCTTCGAGACGCGCCGGAACTTGGCGCGCAAATTCGGCGCGCATGAAGCTTTCGATCCGCGCGATGCCGCCTTTGAGACGCACCATCAAAGAAATGACCGACGGGCGCGGGGCCGATCTGGTGATCATCGCCGCGTCCGCCAAAGGAATTGTCGAACAAGCGGTGGCGATTTCGCGGCCCGGCGCGCGTATTTTGCTGTTCGCGCAGACCTCGCATCAGGAACGCATCGAGGTTTCCGGCGCCGATATTTGTATGGGAGAGCGCATGCTGTGCGGGTCCTATAGCGCCTCCGTCGATGTGCAAAAGAGAATCCGCGGATCTGGTTTTTTCGGGCGCCCTGCCTGTAGAAGAATTGATTTCGCACCGATATTCATTAAGCGATATTCATGTGGGAATTGAGCAGGCGTTGCATCCTGGCGCGGAATCGTTGAAGATCGTAGTACAGCCCCAGAGGTGAGAACAGAGTGACTCGAGCAGATGACCGCGGCCGTCTTGTACGGCAAAGAGCAGCTGCAGATCGAAATCGTCGACGTGCCTAAGCTCGGCGCCGGGCGATGTGCTGGTGCGCGTGCGCGCGGCGCTACTTGCGGCACCGACGTCAAAGTATTCCGGCGCGGATATCACGCGCGCATGATCACGCCTCCGGCGCTGTTCGGGCATGAGCTGGCGGGCGACATCGTGGCCATGGGCGATCAAGTCAGAAGGCTTCACGCATCGGGCAACGCGTGATGGCGGCCAACTCCGCGCCTTGCGGCGAGTGCTACTACTGCAGCCGCGAGCAGGAAAATCTCTGCACGATCTGCTGTTCAATAACGGCGCCTACGCCGAATACATCCGCATCCCGGAGCGCATTGTCCGCAAAGAACCTGCACCATGTGGACGACCACGTCGGGTATCAGGACGCGGCGCTGGCGGAGCCGCTGGCCTGCGTGCATGCGCGGCTTGAAGAAAGCGATCTTCGCCCGGGCGACACCGTCGCCGTGATCGGGCCTGGGCCCCATCGGAATCATGTTCGTGCGCCTGGCCAAGGCCGTGTATGGCGCGCGCGTGATCGCCGATCGGACGCCGCCAGCCGCAGCTGGATCGCGCGGCGCGCATGGGCGCCGATGAGCTGATCGTCAACACCGACGGCGCCGATGTGGTGGGCGCGGTCAAGGCCATGACGGAAGGCCGCGGCGCCGACGTCGTCATCGAAGCCGTGGGATTGCCGGAGCTGTGGCAGCTGGGCATCGCGCCTGCTGCGGCGCGGCGGCGTGGTGAATTTCTTCGGCGGCTGCGCCAGCGGCACCGAAGTCAACCTCGACACCCATCTGCTGCATTATTCCGAAATCACTTGCAAAGCCAGTTTCCATCACACGCCCGCGCTGATCCGCAAAGCGCTCGATGTGGTCGGCCGCGGCTATGTCACGGCCAAGGATTTGGTGAACGGCGTGGAGCCGCTCGCCAATCTGCTGGAAGTGATGCAGCACCTGATGAGCCACAACGGCCACCTGAAGACGGCCATCATTCCCTGATTGCGCCGGAACGCATTGTGTTTCTCGGCCCGTACCGACTTCCTGAAGTCGATCCGGATCAAATGCAGCGGGCGTGGGCGCGCGAAGAAGTCGCTGGCATATACGCGCTGGCTCGCGACGCATCATTACGAGAATTTCCACGTAGTCAGCTTCCTGCTGCCCAAGCGCCTGCACCAGGATTTCTATAACGTCTATGCGTTTTGCCGCTGGGCGGACGATCTGGGCGACGAGATCGGCGACCCGCAAGAAAGCCTGCGCCTGCTCGCCTGGTGGCGCGGCGAATTGCAAGCGATGTACGCCGGGCGCGCGACGCATCCTGTGTTCGTCGCCCTGCAAGCAACCGTCGCGCGATCACCATTTGCCGATCGAGCCGTTCGATCATCTGATCCAGGCCTTCGAGCAGGATCAAACCGTCACGCGCTATCGCAATTTCGAGGAGCTGTTTGAATACTGCCGCTATTCCGCGAATCCCGTCGGCCGCCTGGTGCTGGGATTGTGCGGCTATCAGGACGCCGAGCGGCAGGCGCTCTCCGACGCCACCTGCACCGCGCTGCAGCTCGCCAACTTCTGGCAGGATGTGATCGTCGATCTGCAAAAAGGATCGCGTCTATCTCCCGCTGGACGTGCTGGAGCGCCAGGGCTATCCGGTCGACGATCTTTTCGCGCGGCGGTTCGACGACGCGTTTCCGCCGCGCCATGAAAGAAGCCGTCGGACGTGGCGCGCGAGTTGTTCCTCAAGGGGCTGCCGTTGGCGGGCCAAGTGGACCGCCGCCTCGCCATCGATCTCGAACTGTTCAGCCGCGGCGGCCTGAAGATTCTCGAGAAAATCGAGCAACAAGACTACGACGTGCTGCGCGCGCGGCCCGCCATCTCCAAAGCCGAACGCGTGGCGCTGTTGCTCTCGGCCGTATCGCGGCGAGCTTTCTCCCGGGCCGCATGAGCTCGTCATGAGTACCGCCACGAGTTCTGCCGCGAATTCCCCAAAGAGTTCCAGGAAGAGCTCGTTAAATCCTACGCCTGGTGCGAGAACGTCGCGCGCAGCCAGGCCAAAAATTTCTATTACTCCTTCGTTCTGCTGCCCTCCGAACCACAGCGCCACGCCATGTGCGCCATCTACGCGTTCATGCGCTACTGCGACGATCTGAGCGACGACGAAGGCATTGCCGACCGCGCCGCGGCTATCGCGCGCTGGCGCCAGGATCTGGAAGCCGCGTTATCCGATGGTGCACCGTCCGGCGCCGCGGGCAGCGCCGTCTGGCCGGCTTTCATCGACGCCGTCAACGCGCTACAAAATCCCACATCAATATTTTTTCGACATGATCGACGGCGTAAGTTCCGACCTGGAGCCGCGCCGCATCCAGACCTTCGACGAACTCTACGACTACTGCTACCACGTGGCCAGCGTCGTGGGACTCACCATCATTCACATCTTCGAGTTCAGCGATCGCAGAAGGCGCTGCAGCTGGCCGAAAAATGCGGCATAGCGTTCCAGCTCACCAATATTTTGCGCGACGTGCGAGAAGACTGCCGAAAAAGATCGCGTCTATCTTCCCGCCGAGGATCTCCAGCTCTTCGGCGTGTCCTCCGCCACGTTCGCTCCGCCCGAGGCTTTTCGCAAGCTGATGGCTTTCGAAGCCGGTCGTGCCCGCCAGTATTTCCAGGAATCCCGACCGCTGATCGCCATGGTGCAATGGCGCAGCCGCGCTTCGCTCAAAGCGCTCATCGCGATTTATTCGCGCCTGCTCGATAAAATCATCGCATCCCATTACGACGTGCTCTCCCAGCGCATCCGCCTCTCCACGGCCACAAAGCTGTGGCTCTTGGTGCGTAGCGCGCGCGAAGAAATCGGACTCGTGCTCGTGCTGGTTCTCGGCGCGTTTGCCATCCTATTAAGCATGTTGCGCCACTGATCATGACGGCGGCCCGTTTTACACACACGCGCCGAGCTCTGCTGGCGGCAATCCTGACCGTCCTCTGCGCCGCGCCGCTGACTGCGCACGATCTATACCGAAGCGAGTCGCGGCTCACCGTGAACCGCCGCGAGGTGCACGCGCAGTTCACATTCAACCTGCTCGACTTCCCCGGCGTGGATCGCGACGGCGACAAGCGCGTCAGCCAGCAGGAATTCGATGCGGCCTTCGATCGTGTCTACCAGGCCATCCTGCAGCACTATTCGCTCGACAGCTCCGGCCCCCCGTCGCGCATCACGCGCGACCACTACGCGCCTGTTCGACGAGCACGTGCTGCTGCCTCGATATGACGTATACCTTCCCACAGGACGTGCTCGCACTGAAGGTGCACTCCTCGCTGCCGGACGTTCTCGGCAAGGGCACTTCCACCTGGTGACGTTCATCCTGAACGGCCGCGTGCAGGAGCGATCCTCGTGTCCAGCCGCAACCGCACTGCGTTTTTCACGCAGACCAGCGGATCGAAGCTCCAGACATTCCTACGCTTTGTCTGGCTGGGGATGCAGCACATCGCCACCGGCTACGATCACCTGGCATTCCTGCTCGGCCTGCTGATCGCGACCGGCTCGCTCGGTCGCTGGTGAAAACGATCACGTCGTTCACCGTGGCGCACAGCATCACGCTGGCTCTCGCGACGTTCGACATCGTGATCCTCCCGTCGCGCTTTACCGAGAGCATGATCGCGCTCAGCATCGTCTACGTCGCCGTCGAAAATCTGATCCGCAACCGCTCCCTCGATCGCTGGCGCATTACGTTTCTCTTCGGCTTGGTCCACGGCTTCGGATTCTCAAACGTCCTGCGCGAAATGCAGTTGCCGCGCGCGGATCTGGCTCTTTCGCTCTTCTCCTTCAACCTCGGCGTCGAAATCGGGCAGCTCATCTTCGTCGTCCTGCTATTTCCCGCGCTGGAAGATCTACTCAAGCGCGGCTGGACGTGGCTGCGCCCGGCGATATCCTGGGTCATCGCTCTGCTCGCCAGTTACTGGTTCGTGCAGCGGGCATTTTTTGGCTAGTGCGCGTCCCCTCACCGCGTGAACCGAGTAGATCGTGCACAATAACTAAGGTATTTGCTCGATTCCGGGCTCTAGACAATCGCTTTAGCATGAAGGCACAGGTACCACCATGCGCATAAATGGTTTCACCGCCGGAATCGTCTGTTCCATCTCCGTCTGTTTCATGGCATCGGCGTTCGCTGCCGAGCCCGCCTGGGAACTCGCTCCGCCGGACGCGAAAGTCCTCGTCGGCATCGATATTCGCGGCCTCAAAAACTCTCCGGTGACGAATCTCTTCGGGGCGGACGCCGCGTCCAGCATCCGCACGCAGGTGGAAAACATCGCGCCTATGGGACCATTTCCGCTCCCGAAATTCGAACTGCTTGAGGACATCGATAGCCTGTTCCTCGCTTCGAACGGCGAAAAGGTTGCGCCCCGGCCCGTCACCGACAAAGTCGAGTCCACTGTGCCCACCGCGCCCGCGGCAAACACCAACCCCTCCTTCCTGCTTGCCGTTAGCGGAACATTTCCAGATGAGCACCTTCGTCCGCTGCTGAAGGGTCCGCACCCCAGCTACAAAGGCATAAACGTTTACCGCGGCGCCGGTGCGAATCCAATGGCCGTCGCTGTGCTCGATGAACACCTCGTTCTGCTGGGCGACGAGAAATCCATTTATCGCGCCATCGATCGCAAGACGAGTGGCGTCAAACTGCAGGGCGGCCCCATTTTCGCCCGTGCGAAGGAACTCTCCGCGGCTAATGACGTCTGGATCGTAGTGCGTGACGTTGCCGGAGACATCAAGAAAGCAAGCGGGCCGGGTGCGGCCTTTGCCTCCGAGATTGAAGGGCTAGACTTCGGACTGGCGGCGCGCGACGCGTTCAACCTGAATATCGCCCTGACAACCAAGACCGAGGCGGCAGCGCAAATGTTCGCGCAATTGATCTCATCGCAATTGCAGTCGGCCATCACAACCAAGATGGACGATCAGCAAGCGGCCGAGGCGCTGAAGCGTATCACCATCAGCGCGAACGGCAACACGATGCAGGTCCAGATCGCGATGTCGAAGGAAGAACTGCTCGACAATATTCGCAGGATGCAGGAACAGCGGGCCAACGGCGGCGTCCGCCCGGCCGGCCACCGCCCAGCGCTGGGCGTCACCACCACGGCATCGGCGGCCGTGCCCGCAGTACCCCCGGCTCCGCCCAAACCCAGAGTGATCAAAATCTACGGCCTCGACGACGGAGAAAAAGAAATTCCGTTGGACAAGGTCCACTGATCGGCACTTTTCCCCAACGGCTCTCATCTTCAACTTGGCGGCTTGGCATAAGATGGAGGCATGATTACTCTCCGTCGTGCCGAAGAGCGGGGCCATGCGAATCACGGCTGGCTGAACAGTTATCACACCTTTTCGTTCGCCGATTACTACGATCCCAAGCACATGGGGTTCCGCTCGCTGCGCGTCTTGAACGACGACCGCGTCGCGCCCGGCATGGGCTTTGGCTCGCACGGCCATCGCGACATGGAAATCCTCTCCTATGTTTTGGAGGGTAAGGTCGCGCACAAGGACAGTACCGGTGAGAACGCCGTGCTCGGAACCAATGAAGTGCAGGTAATGAGCGCGGGCACCGGAGTGATTCACTCGGAATTTAACGGCTCGTCGACCGAGCCCACGCACTTCCTGCAAATCTGGATCGTTCCGGATCAAGAGGACCTGCGGCCCTCGTATCAGCAATTCAAATACGATCCCGCCGAAAAACACGGCAAACTGCGATTGATCGCGGGTCCGGCGGGCGGAAATGGCAGCGGCGTCGCCAAGATCAATCAGGACGCGCAGATCTTCGCGTCCGTGTTGACGCCGGGCGAAAAGGCCGACTACAAAATTCCCGAAGGACGCTACGCATGGGTGCATTGCGCCGAAGGCAACATCACCGTGAACGGCACCGCGTTCAAGGAAGGCGATGGAGCCGCTGTTAGCGACGAGAAGATCCTGTCCTTCGCCGGAGCCGGCGACCTGGGCGGTGAGTTTCTGATTTTTGATTTGGCCTAGCCGCGCAAGATCGCAACGCATCGTCGGGAAACAGCACTCACGGAACAGGCTGATGGAACAAACCAACGTCGTCATCGCATTCTATTCACGCTATGGCGCCACCGAAAAACTCGCGCTGAACCTGGGACTCGGCGTGCTACAGGCGCGAGGCACGCCGCGCTTTCGCCGCATTGCCGACCTCGCGTCGCCATCCGCGATCGACGCCGATCCCGAATGGAAGACGAATCTGGCGCGCATGAAGATCGAATACGTGGCGCCGCGTCCGGGCGACCCGAAGCTGGCGGATGTGCTGGTCCTAGTGACACCCGGCGACGAAACGCTCGAGGTTTCGGAGTTTGTTAAATCGTTGGCCACCGACGGATCGTTAAAAGGCAAGATTGCCGCGCCGGTCTGCACTCGCAACCGAGGAGCAAGTTTCGCGACGCTGGCCGAGGCGATCGCGCCGACGGGCATGATCGTTGTGCCACCGCTCGTGTCGGACGATCCAGTCGATGCGGCTCGCAGGCACGGGATAGAGCTTGTGAAGATGGCGCGGGCGGCGAAGAGTTCGAGCCTCGGATCGCAAATCTAAACGGCGGACGATTCCGCTGTAGCCATGCGGCGCGCGGCTCTTCTCCAGAAGATTCCCAACGCAATCCCGATCAGGACAAGCCCCGTCGACAAACCGATCCACAACCCGGGCGCGCCCATCCCGGCATGGAAGCACAGCACCGCGCCCAGCGGCAGCCCGATCGCGCCGTAGCCCACCACGTGGCAGATCATCGGCACCGATGTATTTCCCGCTCCGCGCAGCGCTCCCGTAGTGACAACCTGCACGCCATCGAATAGTTGAAAGATCGCTGCAAGCCTCAACAAAGGCACGGCCGCAGCGATGATCGCGGTATCAGGCGTGAAAAGACGCGCAATGAATTGCGGAATCCCCACAAGGGTGAGGCCACAGATCGACATGATCGCCGCACCGAGCCCCACCGCCATCCATCCCGAGCGCGCGGCACCGCGTGGATCACCGCGGCCAATCGCGTGCCCCACCAGCACGGCCGCCGCAGAACTCACGCCCAGCGGCAGCATGTAGGTTGTCGAGACGATCGTCGTCGCGATTTGATGACCGGCCAGGCTCGTTGCCGCGAGCCTTCCAGCCAGCACCGTCGCGATGGCCCACACCACCATCTCCGCCCCAATTTGTCCCGCCGCCGGCGCGCCCAGCTTCAGGAGCGCGGTGACGCGCGTGAGATCCGGACGCCAGCTCATTTTGAAGAGCCCGTGCTCCGCTCGCAGCAAAACGCAAGCCGCCATCGCGGCCATAACGGTACGGGCGATCACGGTGGACCACGCCGAGCCCACCGCGCCCAGCCGCGGCGCTCCCCAGTTGCCGAAAACAAATACCCAGTTGCCGACTATGTTGAGGAGATTGGCCACGACCAGGATGATCATCACCGAGCGCGGATGTCCGGTCGCCTGCAAATAACGGCGCAGGCAGAAGAATACAAGCAGCGGCGGAGTGCTCCAATTCAGCGCCGTCATATAAGGGATTACTTGGCGCAGAACGTCCGGACTCACGCCGAACAACGTTAGTAACGACACCATCACGCGCACGATCAGCATCACCACCGGGATCAGCACAACCGTAAGCCACAGGCCGTTCACCAGCGAACGCCGGCGATCCGCGATATCTCCCGCGCCGTTCGCTTGCGAGACCAGCGTATCGAGCCCCAGCATCAGACCGCCGCCCAAAATCGCGATGGTGTAAAACACCGTGGTGCCGATGCTGATCGCGCCAATGGCTTCGGCGCCGATGCGACCGACGAACATCGTGTCTTCGATGCCCATCGCCATCCAGCCCAACTCGGAAAGCACCAGTGGCGCGGCCAGCGCCAGTAGTGCGCCGAGCCCGCTTTGTTCGAACTTCGCTTGCTCGAACTTCATTCGTTCGATTTTCATTTGCCGATGCAGAACGTGGAGAAAATGCGATTCAGAATATCGTCGGCGGTCGTGGCCCCCGTAATCGCGTCGATGGGACGCAAAGCCGCGTAGAGATCCAGCAGCAGCATCTCATGAGGGATGCCGAAACCGGCGGCCGCGCGCGCCTGCTCCAGCGCCTCACCCGTCTCGCGCAAGAGTTGTTCGTGACGCACGCTGGTGATGAATCCGCCTTCCTGTCTCCAGTTGCCCGCGCGGTGCGATGCTTTCGACCAGCGCGCGCGCGAAGCTCGGGCAGTCCTGTCGCCCGTCAGCGCCGAAACCGGCAACATCGTGCCGAACGAATCCGGGATTTCCACGCGCCGCGGTAAATCGGACTTGTTGCCCGCGATCACGCACTTTCCCTGCGAACCGGCTTTCTCCACCAACTCGCGCATCCTGTGCTTCGAGCGGTGCGGATAGATCGACCACCACCAGCGTGAAATCGGCATCCGCCATGGCAGCGAAGCTGCGCTCGATGCCGAGCTTTTCCACCACATCCAGCGCGGCCCGTGTGCCCCTCGCGAATTCCGGCGGTATCGACAAACTTCACCGGAATGCCTTCGAGCGCCGCGTGTTCGGAAACCAGATCGCGCGTCGTGCCGGGAATGTCCGTAACGATGGCGCGATCCTGTTCCAGCAGGCGATTAAACAAACTGCTCTTGCCTACGTTCGGCTTCCCGACAATCGCCAGCGTGAATCCCTCGTGCACCAGTTTTCCGTACGCGAAGCTGGTCGACGAGCGCGCGCACGGCTTGTTGAATCGGCTCGCATGCGCCGCAGGATCTCTGCCGGCGGGCGCCACGCTGATGTCGTCCTCGGCGAAATCGATCCCGGCCTCCAGCAACGCAATCAATTCCAGCAACTGTTCCTTGATCGGCTTCAGCCGCCGCGAAACGGAGCCTTCAACTTGCTGCGCGGCGATGCGAGCCTGATACAGCGTCGTCGCGTCGATCAGATCGCGAACCGCTTCAGCGCGAGGCAGATCGATGCGGCCGTTGAGATAAGCGCGCAAAGTGAACTCGCCGGGCTCGGCGAGGCGCGCTCCTGCAACGCACGCGCGCTCCAGTGCATAGCGCAGCACGACGGGCGATCCGTGACAGGAAATTTCCACCACGTCTTCCGCCGTGTAAGATTTTGGCGCGGCGAAGAAAGTCACCACCACGTGGTCGATCGTGTGGCCATCCGCATCCGTCAGTTCCGCCATCGCGGCGGTCCATGGCGTCCAGGAAAAGTCGCCGCGCAGTTTTAGGATCCGCTCGGCGATGGGGCGCGCTTCCGGTCCGGACAGGCGCATGATGCCGATGCCGCCTCGTCCCGGCGGCGTGGAAATAGCGGCAATGGTATCGCGAAGGTTCACGTGAGCGCCTGATACGCCAGCGGGAAAGTAGATCCCTCACCGCCTCGCGCGGTCCAGGATGACGCACTACGCTTCGTTTTTGGCTTAATGCCTCGGGCGTCCGCCCCGATCACCACCACCACGGCCACCGCGAGGAGGACCACCGCCGCGCCGATCGCCACCGCGGCCGCCACCAGGACCACCTCGTCCTCGATCGCCGTGACCGCCGAAGCGGCCGCGTCCACCGCTGGAATCTTCTTCGGGGCGCGGGCGCGGAGGAATCACGGGCTCGGGCAGCGTCTTCATATCCGCGGGCACAATCACCACCTGCCGAATCGGGCCCTTCGCCGACGCTCTCGCTGCGCACACCTTCTTCATTGCGCAGCGACAAGTGCAGGATGCGGCGCTCGCGGCTGTTCATCGGGCTGAAGTGGAAGGGCGCATGTGTTTTGCGCACGCGCTCCGCCGCCGTCAGCGCGCTCATTCGCAATTCTTCAATGCGCATCGCGCGCCGGTCGTTGGCGTCGAAACAAATCCGCGAGTGATCTTCCGATGGCACATGCAGCGCTTCCTGCGTCAGCTGCTCCAGCGCCAGCAGGACCTCGGCCTTGTTGGCCAGCAGCAGTTCAACGTCCGGCCCCGAAAACTTCACCATCACTTCGGGATTCTCAAAATCCGGATGCGGAGTCTCGCCTTCGGCCACCACATACTCCACATCGAAGTCGGCGGCATCCAACACGGGCTTCAGAAAATCTTCGATCATCGGGCCGGTCTCGGCCACAGTATATTTTTTGTCGGACAAGTTCAACTCCTGCCCTTCTTATTGGTAATCACTTTAACCGGTGGGGCCGGCGGCGGCGAAATGCGGTTCAACACCCACTGCTGCACCACGGACACGACGTTGGAGGTCAACCAGTATAGTACCAGCCCGGCCGACGCGAAGTAGAACATGTAGCCGAACATCAGAGGCATCACCATCATCATCTTCTGCTGTGACGGATCCATGCCCGGGCTCGGCGTCATCTTTTGCGTCAGGAACTGGGTCACGATCAACAGTACCGGCAGCATGTGGATCGCCAGCGTTTCCGGCTGCGACAGATCGGTCACCCACAGCCAATGCGCTCCACGCATTTCGATCGATACGGCCAGAACCTTGTAGAACGCGTACAAGAAGGGAAGCTGCAGCAGCATCGGCAGACAGCCGCCCACCGGATTGACGCCGTTCTTCTTGTACAGATCCATGATCTCCTGGTTCTTGTCGCTCTGCTTGGGATCGCGCATCGGCAGGCTCTTGTATTTTTCGTTGATCGCGTTGATCTGCGGCTGCAGCATCTGCATCTTCTGCGACGATTTCATGCTGGTCATCCGCAGCGGGAACAGGATCAGGTTGATGACGATCGTCACCAGCACGATGGACCAGCCGTAGTTGTGCACCAACTGATCCGTAGTCCAGTTGAGCACCGTGAACAGCGGCTTCGCCAGGAACCAGAACCAGCCCCAATCCACAACCTGTTCGAGCTTTGGATCCACCTTGCGCAGCAGGTCCGTGTCCTTCGGCCCGACGAAGAGCGACACGGTGTTGGAGCCTTCGCCGCCCACGCCTACGCCGACGCGCTGCTCATCGGCGCCTTTGGCGTCCGGCACGTTATCGGAAAACGTGGTTTCTTCCACCGACGATTTATCGGCGGGCAGGAACACGGCGGCAAAATAACCATCCTCAATGCCGACAAACGAAAACTGGCCGGAGGCCGAAACCGGGCCGTTCTTGGCATCCTTGGCGGTCTTCACCTGCAGCTTCGAATTGGCGATCTCATAGTAGATCGCGTGCTGCGCGGCCGCGCCGCCGCGTGCAACCAGCGCCGCCGCGTCGCCGAAGCCACCACGCCAGACGATGGAGTGCGGCAGCATCACGCCGTTCTGCGTCACTTCGGTCGTCACCCGCATCAGGTAGCTGTTCTGCTCGAAGTGAAACGTCTTCTTCGTCAGCGCGCGTCCATCGGAATATTCGAAATCCAATGTGAGCCCGCCATCGGAGCCCGTTTCCTTGAACAGCGCTGTGTTCGGGTCCGTAGAAGGCGCCGTGCCTTTGAACACCAGCGAGAACGGAGCGGGAATCTTCGCCAGCGCCGGTTTATAGACCAGCTCCAGCGGTTTGCCGTCGTGGTCTTTGAACTCTTTTAAAATCCAGCTTCGAACCGTGGCCCCGCGATTCGAAAATTCTACGTGATACAGATCGGTGTCCACCTGGTAGATCTGCTCCGCAGATGCCTGCACCGCCTCAGCCGCTGCGGCGGCGGCCTTCGGAGAAGGAATCTGTGTCGTGGTGGCTGCCGCAGGAGGCGTCTGCTGCACCGCCTCTTTCGTTTGCGCCGACTGCGCCCCCTTGTCCGATACCGGCTTGGGCCCGGGAGCGGGCTTGATGAAATACTGGCTCACCATCAGCACCACGCCCATCAGAAGGAACGCGATGAGGAGGCGAGCCTCCATGGACAAATCTTTTTTCATGTGCGAACTCGACGCCTAGCGAACCGGATCGAATCCTCCTTCATGAAACGGATGGCAGCGCAGCAGCCGCCCCATGCCCATCCACACGCCGCGCGCCACGCCGTACTTTTCAATCGATTGCATCATGTATTCGGAACAGGTGGGATGAAAGCGGCAGGCCGAAGGCAGGCACGGAGACACCCATCGCTTATATATACGTAATATGGCCAGGGTCAGGGTCTGCATTTTTCAATCAGGCGCCCAAAAGCCTTTTCGATATCGGGGAAGCGGGCGTCAAGCAGCGCGCGCCGCGGATTGACGACGATATCCCATTGTGGCCCGATTTCCGAACGGTGCAGCCGGAACACTTCGCGCAAACGCCGTTTGATTCGATTGCGCACCACCGCCGGGCCGACTGCGCGCGGCACGGTGAGCCCCAGCCGCGGCCCCGATAGCTCAGCACTTCGCTCCGTTTGGGGGCGCGCCCGGCAAAAGGCGGCGAACAGCGGCCCGGAAATACGGAAACCTTGGTCATAGGTGGCACGAAATTCGGCAGGGCGCAGAATTCGCGAAGTTCGTGGGAATCCACGCGGCGCGCCTCCCGCGGCCCTAATGGGCGTTGCGGACGGCTTTCTCATCGCTGACCGTCAGTTTATGACGGCCACGAGCGCGGCGGCGGGCCAACACGGCGCGTCCGTCCTTGGTCTTCATGCGCTCCCGAAAGCCATGCGTTTTCGCACGCTTACGGTTGTTGGGCTGAAAAGTACGTTTCGGCATCTGCGTTTCCTTTTTTGATCAGCGCGCACAACGCACCAGCGCAGGCGCCAAGGTCAGAATTGAAGTTCCAGTATAGCAAACAGGCCGGTAAAGGGTTAGTGAGTTGGTCCCTCCACGCGGCGGCGATGCAAGCCGGGCGTCAGTGATAAAGCATGCGGCAAATGAAACGAACGTTGGGTGGCCAGCCCCACCTGTCAGGGTGGGGATTACGATTGCTTGTGAAATTTGGGTCTCCGGTCCCACAGCCAGAGAGACGAGGCGCACCAGCCCATAACCAAATCCGTCATCCCGAATCCCGGTTTTAACCGGGTGAGGGACCTGCTTTTCGCCGATAACCACATCATCGCCCGATCGATTGCGTCCCGGCTCAATCACTTCGCGCTTTCACCAACCGCGCTTCCCGCAACCGACGCCCTATTCTTTAGCCGAGTCCAGGCGCTCTTCCACCAGAGGGCCGGATCAACCAAGAGCGACTTCCCGGGTTCACTCGCAGCGGGTTTGCGTGTGGTGGAGATCGGACCGATCTAAAATGGTCCGCGGCCGGGCTGCGTTAACTCCGGACAGCGCCATCGTTCGCCGCAAACAACGGTCCCGAGCCCAACGGGTAATAAAAGGCCTTGCGCCAGACGAGCATACTGGCGGTGCGCAGTTCACCTAAAACGATCGTCTCTCTGCCGGAGAGCAAAAGCGGCTCGGGGGCGCCCCCTAAATGATCAACAGAACCGCGAATGTCAATGAGCGGGCAAACGAACCGCGACTATAGGAAGCAGATTAACAGAACTGCGAATCTCAACGAAACCAGCCGCGATCACCGAAGGCGGTTCAGCGCCGATAGCCGGGGCTACAGACGCTTTTGCGAAATTAGTGCGTCATCGAATACACAACGTAGTTCACGCCGATCCGTATGCCCAACGCCGAATACTTTTCGCCATAGCGCGGATCGTCGGCCCATTCCCACGAATCGCCCACGTCGGAGTTGAAGCACATCGCCACCATCAGGCGGCCGTTGTCGTCGTAAATTCCACGCCAGTAGGCCTTATAGCCGTCGTTGCGATACGTCGTCCCGCGCATCAACGCCCATTGCCCCGGAATCTGGTACCGATCGTCCAAATCGTAAACCGAATGGAAAATCGCATCCGCATCTTCGATCTCCACCATCGGCCGATCCGGGAATACGGCCTTCATCGTCTCGGCGAAACGATTCCACTCCTCCGTACCCCAGAAATCGTCCAACATCAGAAACCCTCCGCGCAGCAGATAATCGCGAAGCTTCACGACCTGTGTATCGGTCAGTTTCCAATCTCCCATTTCGCCCGCGCACAACCACGGCCAGTTAAAGACGTCGTCGCCGTCATCCAGATTCACCGGCTGCTCCACCGATCGCGCATCCACGCGCGTCAAGCGCCGCATCGCGCTTGCGAAATGCCGATCGGCGCGAGGATAATCCTGCGACCAGCTTGTCCCGCCTTCGCGCCAATCAATCCCGCCGAAACGGTAAGGCCTGCTGAACCGCGCGTGCGGATGCGGAGGATACATCAGCCGCGCGAACACCCATTCGCCGGGCACTTTGTAGTCCTCAGGCAGAGGAATGTTGTCGTAGCCTTCGAGACTCTGGTAAACGCGGAACTCGCGTTGGAAGGCCAGAATGGCGGGCACACACGCGGCCGCCCCCACCACCAGCAGCCAGGATTTGGCCCGGAGCGCCATGTTGCCTAACTGGAGCATATCACTTGCCACGCGACGCCATCGTTATCTGCCGCCGTATTCTTCGCGACCCAGTAAACTAGTGTTGTTGTGCGCTCCCGTATCCTGCTAACCGCCCTTTTAACCGCCTCGACGACCCCGGTCTTCGCGGCTTCGCCCAGTGACATCATGAAGGCCGTCCGTGAAAATGGCCTTGATCCCACGGCCTGCTATCGCGTCCGCGATCTTTCCTTCGCCAAGGAAGACGTGCGCATCTATTTGAACGAGGGCTATCTCATCTTTACCAAACCCATCGAGGGCCGTCGCACCGGAGCGCTGTTTTCCACTGACGTCGAAGGTGGCGACGGCGAAGTGATCGTACTCCCGCCCACCCGCAGCGAGCGCCAATCGCTGGCGCGTTTCACATCCTCCGCCAATCTCGACGAACACCTGAACGCCGGCTTCATGGTGTTTGCCGACGGCACCGCCGAGGATCTCATCGACCGCATCACGAAAGAACAGACCGGACGCCTTGTGCCGGAAATGGGCCCGCTGCTCGCGTCGCAGTGGTCTCCCACCACCTCCAAAATCGGCGGGCCCATGGCGCTGCGCCTGGTGCAGGATCTTCTCGATCCCGCGAAACCCGGCGCCGGCCTGACGTTCTTTGCCTTAAGCGGCAAAACCCTCGGCAACTTCGACATCGTCATCGAGCCTCGCGGTGGAACGCGCGTTGAAGTGCGCAAACAAATTGAGCACAATCAGAAACCTGCCTCGGAAATCTGGACCAGCTTCCCCGCCCGCAGCGCGCGCGTCGCGGCCAAGGCTCCGCCGCCGCCTGATTTCTCGTTCTTCAGCTACCGCATCGACGCCGGCCTCGACGCGAATCTTCGTTTGAAAGCCGCCACCCAAGTCAACCTGCGTATAGGACCGCGGGCCGCCACCACTCTCGTGATGATGATCGCGCGCGATATGGACGTCAGTGCCGTACGGCTGGACGGAAAACCAGTAGAGATATTGCGCGGCGACACCGAGCTCCATCCCGTTATAACCGACGATCCGGAATCCGCCTTGATCGTGATTCCCCCCGCGCCCCTCGCCGCCCTAAGCCAGCACACACTCGAATTCGAGCACGAAGGCAACGTCGTACGCGTCGCCGGCGACAACGTCTTCTTCGTCGCCGACCGCGAAAGCTGGTATCCGCACACCGGCGATGGCGCGGCAACCTTTGATGTCAGCTTTCGCTATCCCAAGAGGCTCACCCTGGTTAGCGCGGGCGACCTGGTCAGCGATCGCACCGAGGGCGACTGGCGCACGACGCGCCGCCGCGTCGCGGTTCCGGTCGGTTCGTTCGGATTCGATCTGGGCGAGTATGAAAAAGTTTCAGCGCAGGTCAGCGGCGTCTCGATCGACGTATACGGCAACCGGCACATCGAAGATTCCCTCGTGCCGCCCGTGGAGTTGATTCAGGCGCCTCCGCCGCCGGCGCCGGGTCGGCGCGGACGTGGGCCACAAAGCCAGATGGGCAGCCTGACATTGCCGCCCCCGGTGCAGTCAGCTCCTGATCCTCTCGGCCGATTGAAAGCTGTCGCGGCCGACGTGTCCTCGGCGGTCGAATTTTTCTCTGGACTCTTCGGGCCGCCCGCGCTCAAAACGCTGACCGTCGCGCCTATTCCGGGCACCTTTGGACAAGGGTTTCCGGGCATGGTGTATCTTTCGACGTTCGCCTATCTGGATCCCCGTGAGCGTCCCACCGCGTTGCGCAGCGCCCGCCAACAAACGTTCTTCTCCGATGTGCTGGCCGCGCATGAAACCGCGCATCAGTGGTGGGGCGCCGTCATTTCTATCGAACGCAACGAGGACTCCTGGCTGCTTGAAAGCCTCGCGAATTATTCCGCCGTGTTGTGGCTGGAAAAGAAACGCGGCTTCAAGGACGCGCTGGCTGTACTCGACGGCTATCGCGATCAACTTTTGCAACAGACCGACGGTAAGCATACGCCGGAATCCGCCGGACCCATCGTCTGGGGAGACCGCCTGCTCTCCACCGACGTTCCGGGTGCGTGGGAGACCGTCACCTATGGAAAAGGCGTGTGGGTGCTGCACATGTTGCGGCGCCGCATGGGCGACGAAAGATTTCTAGCCATGCTCGCCGAGTTTCGCAAGCGTTACGAATACCGCGTCGTGACCACCGAGACGTTCCGCGCGCTGGTGCAGGAGTTCCGCCCGCGCACAGTGGGCGCCGAAGCGATCGACGCATTTTTCGATAACTGGGTGTATGCGACGGGCGTTCCCACATTGAAGCTCACGTATAAGGTAAGCGGCACCGCTCCTTCGGTCACGCTCTCCGGCACCATCGAACAGAGCGGCGTGGAAGACGATTTCTCGGTAGACGTGCCTGTCGAGGTCCAATACGCCAAGGGGCAGGCGCAAACGATTTGGGTGCGAACATCCACGGGAGTAGAATCTTTTTCCGAGAAACTTCGCCAGCCGCCTTCCAAGGTCTCACTCCCGGACGACATCCTTTTGAAACATTAGCCGCTCGTAAATCGCGATCCTTTCATTTTGCTGTAACCGGTGGATTCCGAGCCCATTCTGCATATTTTTGCCGTTGGTCGTCCTCGGTCCCGGTGCGACAATAGAGGAAAGCAGATGGTAGTTTACGGAATATACTACGCGCTCGGTCTAACGGCAGGCGGCGCTGCGATTACATGGCTGGTGGGGTGGCCGGCCGCGATCCCTTTCTACCTACTGGCCATTTTTTGCCTGAATTTCTTTCGCGATCCAGAGCGCGCCGTCCCCGTGGGCGCTGTCGCCGTCTCACCAGCCGATGGAAAAGTCATCGGCGTGCATGCTGACGACGCGGGAGGCGGCAATATCAATATCTTTATGAATGTCTTCGACGTGCATGTGAACCGAACGCCGATCCCCGGACGCATCGCAAAGATCGAATACAAGCAGGGCCAGTTCCTCAACGCGAGCGTGGAAGATGCCAGCCACCTGAACGAGCAGAACGTCATCACTGTGGACGGCGAATTCAACGGCCGTCAGACGCGCGTCGTTTTCTCGCAGATCGCCGGGCTCATTGCGCGGCGCATCATTTGTTATAAGAAGGCGGGAGACGTAGTCAAGCCCGGTGAGCGCATTGGGCTGATCAAATTCGGCTCTCGTGTCGATGTATTCTTTGGCCCCGAATGGGAAATCATGGTACGCGCGGGCGACCGCGTCAGCGCCGGATCGAGCGTTATCGCGCGTTTCCGAAACGCGGCAAATCAAGGGGTATGAGAGAGGCCAACGCATGGCAAAAATGACCTGGCGCGATCGTCTCATCGATCCTCGCTCGCCTGACAGGCGTCCGCGGCGCGCGGCCTATGCACTGCCCACGCTTTTCACCGCGGGCAACATCTTCCTGGGCTTCTACGCCATCATCGAACTCTTCAAGGCCGCCCTTCAAGTGCCGTCCGGCGTTTCCACCATTCCGCATTTTCGCGTCGCCTCCATCGCCATCGGCGCCGCCGTCTTTCTCGACGGCCTGGACGGCCGCATCGCGCGCATCACCAACACCGTCAGCGATTTCGGACGCGAGATGGATTCGCTCGCCGACGTGATCACCTTCGGCATCGCGCCCGCGGTTCTTGCTTTCGCCTGGGGCGTGCAATTCGTCGACGTCGCCATCGATCAGATGACGCTGGAATATCTGCACCGCGCCGGACTACTTCGTCACGTTCCTGTTCCTGCTGTGCGGCGCCATGCGCCTGGCGCGCTTCAACGTTCAGAAGAATCCCGTTCCGTCAAATCCCGGCCGGGCCGATAAAAAATATTTCGTCGGAATGCCGATCCCGGCCGCCGCCGGCATGGTGGCCACCGTGGTTTACGCCGCTGACAGCGAGCCGCTGCACAACTGGATTATTTCGGCGGCATGGCTGGCCTGGTCGGGCTGCTTTCTTTCCTGATGGTCAGCACTTGGCGCTATCCCAGCTTTAAGGATGTGAGCCTGCTGCAGCCGCGCTCGCCCGTCATGGTCATTCTGCTCGGAAGCTTGATTTACCTGATCTTCAATTTCTCGCAGCCCGTGCTGCTGGGAATGTGCGCTTTCTACGTCGGCAGCGGAATCGTGATTCGCGTAGGAGGTTTTGTGCGCCGCAGACTCCGCCACCAACCGCCCTCGCATCCGGAGCACCAGGTTGGCTAAGGAACGTCCGGCTGAAAGCTCCAAGCGCCGTGTAGCCATCGTTGGCGGCGACTCGTTACTCGCGCGTGAACTCCGCGACCTCTTGCGCGAAGCGGAACCCGCGCCCGCCATCGAGCTGATTTCGGGGGCATCTGAAAATGCATCGGTGCTCGCTCTGGACGCAAAAAGCGGCGAAGAAGAGGCCATCCCTTTGAGCCCACTCACCGCCGCGAGCTTCGCGGGCGCGAGCGTCGCATTCCTCGCCGGCTCCCCCGCCTCCAGCCGCAAATCCGCGCGCTTGAATCCGCCCGATGGTCCGGTGCTGATCGATCTCACCGGCGCCCTGGAAGATCAGCCGCAAGCCCGCCTGCGCGCGCCCTCGACCGAAACCGCGGAAACCGGGGGAGCCGTAAACGCGTCCTCTATACAAGTGATCGCGCATCCCGCGGCCATCGCCATTGCTATGCTGCTCGCCGCGCTTTCCCGCCGCACCACCATCCGCCGGTCTCTCGTGCATGTTTTCGAACCGGCCAGCGAGCGCGGACAAAAGGGACTCGACGAGTTGCAGCAGCAGACCGTCGCCATGCTCTACTTCCGTAAGCTGAAGACCGACGTGTTCGACGCGCAGCTCAGCTTCAACATGCTGGCGCGTTACGGCGAAGAAGCCCTGGAGCCGCTCGAAGGTATCGAGCAGCGCATCGAAAAACATGTGGCGTCGCTGCTGTCGGCCCATCCGGCCGTGCCGATGCCTTCGCTACGCGTGATCCAGGCGCCGGTCTTTCACGGTCACAGTTTTTCGCTGTGGGTGGAGTTCGCGGAAAACCCCGGCGTCAAAGTGCTGGGCGAAATTTTGGAGGAAGCCGGCATCGACGTGCGCCCCGACGATCCGCCATCGAACGCGTTGATCGCCGGACAAAGCGGCTTAAGCGCGGGCGCGATTGCCGTCGATCCCAATCAGCCGCGCGCCGCCTGGATTTGGGCCGTGGCCGATAACTTCCGGCTCGCCGCCGAGAACGCCGTGGCCGTGGCGCAACCGTTTCTGACCGACGCTCAAGAGCCTCGCAAATGAGAGGACGCATCATCTTGGTGTGTGCGAGCCAGAGGCTCGCGGCAGCCGTCGTCCTCATGAGCGTCGCTCTCTCTGCATCCTGCGGCTATTCCACCGGAGGCCGCGGCGAACTGTTGCCCAAGACCCTACACACCATCGCCGTGCCGGCGTTTGTGAATGCCACCACGCGCTATAAGATCACGGACGTTATGGCGGAAGCCATCACGCGCGAATTCATCACGCGCACGCGCTACCAGATCGTGGCGAATCCCGACGCGGCCGACGCCGTGCTCCACGGCACGGTCATCAACTATACGTCCGCTACCACCGTCTTGGATCCCACCACCGGACGCGCCAGCGCCGTCGACCTTCACGTCTATCTTCGTTTGGACCTGACCGAGCGCGCCACCGGCAAGGTGCTGTTCACCCGACCCTTCATGGACGTTCGCGAGCGCTATCAGATCTCCACAGACGCCGCCGCCTTCTTCGAAGAAAGTGACGCGGCCATCAAACGCGCCAGCGAACAAACCGCCCGCCAGGTGGTCTCCGCGATCCTCGAAAATTTCTGACCGATTCCCATTCTGTCTCCCGACTCCTGTCTCCTGACTTCTCGCGCAGAACTCTTCTGAGCGATCATAAAACTTACGATGTCGCCCGACCAGTTTCTCTCCGGCCTGCAAAAAAGCGGCCCGGCGCCCGTCTACCTGTTCCTCGGACCCGAGGGCTATCAGCGCGAGCGCTGCCGCCGCGAGTTGATCCGCGTCGCGCTTGGCGATGATCCCGAAGCGCGTGAGAACGGCTTCGCGCGGCACGATCTTAGCGAGATATCGCTCGCCTCCGCGCTCGATGACGCGCGCGCCATGTCGCTGTTCGCTTCCCGTCGCCTCATTTGGGTCGCCGGCGCTGAAGCCGCCCTCCCTCGCACCCGAGCCTCCGCCAGGGAACAAAGCGAAGAATCACCCGGAGACGATAGTGACGCCGCACGCCTGGCGGCATACGTGCGCGAGCCGACGCCAGACACTGTCGTCGTGATCGAAGCCAGCCGCTACGGATTCGACGGCGAGGACAAAGCCAAGTTGGAGCGCGTCCAGAAATACTACGCGGCCATCCCTGCGCAGGTGGAATTCAGACCCTATTCGCCGGAATCCGCGCGCGCGCTCGCTCAGTCGCTCGCGAAGGAATGCGGGCTGATGCTCGGCCTCTCTGAGTTAGCCCTCCTGCTGGAAGCCACCGGAGGCGACGCTGCGCGCCTCGCGAGCGAAATCGAAAAGCTGCGGCTCTTCACCGGAGGCACGCGCAAGGTCACGGCCGAGGACATCGCGTCGCTGGTCGCCAATGCGCAGCAGGCCACGATTTTCGCGCTGGTTGCCGCTCTGGGCCGCGGCGATCGCGTGCGAGCCTTCGAAATCCTGGATACGCTCGACCGCGAAGGCGAGTACATGCCGCTTGCGCTCACGTTCCTCGCTACGCAATTCCGCATGGCTCTCGTCGCGCGCGAAGCCGGGGCTCGCAGCGCGCAGCAGATTCAGGCGCACTTCACCAAGCTCGGCGCGCGCATGTGGCCGGAGCGCGCCCGCCAGATCGAGCAAACCGTGAATGTGTTTTCGAAGGAAAAATTGCAGAAGGCGATGGCCAAACTCTTCGAAGCGGACCGCGACCTGCGCGACGCCCGCCCCGATGACCGCATCGTGATGGAAGAGATGATACTGACCCTGACGGCTTGATCGCTCCACGAACAAACATCGAGCCATCCGGAGCGCATGAACTTGTCATCCCGAGCCTGTAGCAGCGGGTAAACTCCGTCGACGGATCTCGCGCCAACCCAGCCTACGTGCCGTTCACGAAGGAGAAAAAGAGCAAGCTCCTCCGTCGGAGGATATTTGAGGGGAGAAACGTGCGAGGAGAAACTACGCTGCCGCGAGCTTCCGCAAACGCAGCGTCAAGCGGCTCTTATACCGTGCCGCTGTGTTCTTCTTGATGATGCCCCACTTGGCGGCGCGGTCGATCAGAGAGAACGTCGTCGGCACAGCCGCAGCCGCGCCCTTGGCGTCCTTCGTCTCCAGCAGTCTCCGCATTTTGCGGATGCCGTGACGGAGCCGCGTCTTGCGGGTCCGATTCACCGCCGTGCGGCGTTCAGTGATGCGTACGCGCTTCAGCGCGGTAACAGTATTAGCCATGCGAATTATAAGGATATCGCACCGCGGGCCGGGGGGTCAAATCGGGTTCCACTGCCGGAAAGGTCTCGATTGGGAGAGACGCTGCTTTTCCGTCATGCGACCACAATTTGGCCCGCCGTCCAAAAAGAAGGGCCTAACTTCCCTGCGAAGCTGCCGTCGACATAACGCAGCCGACTTTCGAAAAAATCTTGCTGATACTGGTAGCCACGCCGGGCATGATCGCACCGGCAGCCACGGCCACAAAGCCTGCCATCAGCGCGTATTCGATTAAGTCCTGACCACGTGTGTCTTTCCAAACCAGAATTTTGAGGAATAAGTTCTTCGTTGTTTTCAACAAGTGAATTCCGCTCCTTGGTATGGATCATACCGACAAACGCCACGTGCGAAAACCCATTCATTTTCGGATTCGGAAGATGAATTTGCCTTAGCATGCGACTTTGCAATGGAGTGGTACCCACGGCAAAGTCCCTAGGGTTAAGGATGGAAAGATATGCTGCGGAAGCGGGGGTCGACCGAAAATGCCCGAGTGAAACAACAACTTCCTGATGCCTGGTTGCTGGTTATGCCACCATTGTCGACCGAGCCATCGCACATTCGCCGCGATTGCCCGCTGAAATCCTGGTGGCGCTGCTCGGGGTCGAACCGAGACGAGGAGTGAACCTCGGCAGATTTTGAGTCTGCTGCGTCTGCCAATTCCGCCACAGCGCCATGAGGTTCATTTTAGCGTACTTGTGTTGCTGCTCAGAGATTCGAGTGATTCGCACACCAAACTGCCATGGATGCGTCCACCTTGGCTGAAGACCAAAGCGGCGCCGCACCCCGTGCCGGCCAATCCCCCCAACTTCCGCGGCGATTTTTACCGACTTGTTACCATCGAACTATAGTGCGGCACGCGGCGTTGATCTTCCTTCTGGCCGTGGCTCCTGCCTTCGCGCAGAAGCCCGCCGACCCCGCGCGTGTGGACGTCGACGCCACGGACGCTCCCCGCCGCCTGATTCACGTTCATCTCACGTTGCCCGCCGCGCCCGGCCCGCTCACGCTCCTCTACCCGAAGTGGATTCCCGGCGAGCACGGCCCCACCGGACCCATCGCCGATCTTGTCAACCTGCGCTTCAACGCGAACGGTCAGCCGGTGCCATGGAAGCGTGACAACATCGACCTGTTCGCGTTTCATGTCACCGTGCCCGCGGGCGCTAAATCGCTCGACGCCACCTTCGACTTCATCTCGCCTCCCGATGCCGGAGGCTTCTCGTCCGGTTCCTCCATGACGCCGGACATAGCCGTGCTCAGTTGGA
Source organism: Terriglobia bacterium (assembly GCA_963699945.1). GTDB lineage: Bacteria > Acidobacteriota > Terriglobia > Bryobacterales > Bryobacteraceae > Palsa-187. Next base: position 154,863 of record CAVOVW010000013.1, on the reverse strand, counting down.
ATCAGTTCGTGCTCTACCCGCAAGGCGTGCCCGCCGATCAGCTTCGATATCAGGCCCGGTTGAAGCTGCCCGCCGGATGGCAATATGGCACGGCGCTGCCTGTGGCGCGCGCTCGCAATGCCGAACTCGAATTTCGACCCGTGTCGCTGGTGACGTTGATCGATTCGCCCGTGCTCTCCGGTACGCATTTTAAGAACATCGATCTCGGCACCTTTGACGGCGCGCCGCACTATCTGCACATCGCCGCCGACGAGGACCGCCAGATCGCCGAAACGGCCGACTGGGTGGAGCATCAAAAGAAGCTGCTGGCCGAGGCGGGCGCTCTTTTCGGCGCGCGGCATTACAGCAGCTATCATTTTCTACTCGCCCTGAGCGATTTCGTCGCCAACTTCGGCCTGGAGCATCACGAATCCAGCGACGATCGCCTTCCCGCCCGCACCTTCACGGATCAAGCCGCGCTCGAGTTGAACGCGGATATGCTGTCGCACGAATACGTGCACTCCTGGAACGGCAAGTACCGCCGCCCCGAGGGTCTCGTTTTCGGCAATTACAACGAGCCGATGCTCGGCGACCTGCTGTGGGTCTACGAAGGTCTCACCGAATATCTCGGCGAAGTGCTCGCCACGCGTGCAGGGCTCGGCAGCCCGGAGCGTTTCCACGATTGGATTGCCCGCGATGCCGCGCTGATCGAACAGGCTCCTGGGCGCAAGTGGCGGACGCTGGAGGATACGGCCGTCTCCGCGCAAATCCTTTATGACTCGCGCGACGACTATTCCTCCTATCGCCGCGGCGTGGATTTTTATCCCGAAGGCGCGCTGCTGTGGTTCGACGTCGATACGTTGATCCGCCAGCAGAGCCACGGCGCGCGCTCGCTCGACGATTTCTGCAAAGCTTTTTTTGGAAGCGCCGTTTTCGGAGGCACTTCCGGCGAACCCGCCGTGAAGCCCTACACGCGCGCGAATCTGGTGGCCGCGCTTGCAGCCGTGCAGCCCTATGATTGGGAAACTTTCTTCACACAGCGCGTGGACTCGCTGGGCAGCCATACGCCGCGCGAAGGCTTGACCAACGCCGGCTGGAAGCTGCTGTTCACCGATAGGCGCACGCCGTTCTGGGCCGCCGCCGAGGACGATCGCAAAATAGCCGAGATGCCGTTCTCGCTGGGCCTCACCGTGAAAAACGACGGCGGGGTGAAGGACGTCGCCATGGGAAGTCCCGCGCAAAAGGCCGGCGTCACTCCCGGTTCAACCATCACATTTGTCGACGGCCACGCGTTCTCGCTCGACGGGCTGCGTGAAGCCGTCGCCAGCGCCACGTCGGCAGATGATCCCATCGAACTGACGGCGAAGAACGCCGGCACCATGAAGACATTCACCATCGAATATCACGGCGGCGAAAAATATCCGCGCCTGGAGCGCGACGCCAGTAAGCCCGATCTGATCGACGCGATCATCAAGCCGCGCGCAAAACCTTGACGCGTCTACAGCCCCATGATGTGATAGCCCGGCGTCGACGAACAACACGTCGCCGGTGACGCCGCGTGCCCAAGTCGCTCGCCAGAAACACCGCCATATCGGCCGACCTCTGCCGGGAGTCACATTGCGGCGCATCGGGGCATGCGCCGCGACCGCTTCCAGCACCTTCGAAAAATCCTTGATGCCGCGCGCGGCGGCTGTCTTCACGGGACCCGCCGAGATCGCGTTGACGCGAATATTCTTGCGGCCCGAGCTCGCCCGCCAGATAGCGCACCGACGCTTCGAGCGCCGCCTTGGCCACGCCCATCACGTTGTAGTTCGCAACCACGCGCGTCGCGCCCAGATACGTCAGCGTCATCATCGATCCGCCACTCGGTCATCATCGGAGCCATCGCGCGCGCCACGCGCGACCATCGAATACGCGCTGACGTCCTGCGCCAGCAAGATATCCATCGCGCGATGTTTCGACGAAACGGGCGGCTCAGATCTTCGGCGATTCGCGAACGCGATGCTGTGCACCACGGCATCCGACGCTTCTCGCCCGCGAGCGTCTCCGTCAGCCGCGCCAGATCCTCATCGCGCGTGACGTCGCATTCGAACACGCGCGCCGCGCCCAGCGCCGCGCCCAGCTCCTCCACCGTCTTCTTCAAGCGCTCGCCCTGATACGTCAGCAGGATGCCGCGCCCCTTCGCGCTGAAACGCCTGCGCGATCGCGTACGCCAGGCTCCACCGATTCGCCACGCCCAGAATCAGCGCGGTTTTTCCTTCCAGTAATTGAGACATGAAACCGCATTGTACCGTAGGCCGTGTAAGCCGATCCGCATTGTAAACTGAAAGCGTTGCGCGGGTTTGCGCGCATCGCTCGCTGGCCGCGTTTTTAAAACCGAAGACGGCTTTCACGCACGGCAGGTCGCGAACCTGCCTACATATCATTGGATCTCTCCACTCCACTCATGTATGTGAAAGGCGTCGGCCCGGCGCGCGCCGCGATGCTCGAAGCCAAGGGCCTGAAGGTGGTGGAGGACCTGCTCACCTACGCGCCGTTCCGCTACGAAGACCGCAGCAACGTGAAGCCGCATCCGCGACCTGGCGCCCGGCGAAATGGCGACGGTGCTGGCCGAAGTGCGCTCGACGAAAGTCGTCGGGCTTCCGCGCGCCGCAATCTGGGCCTGTTCGAGGCCACGTTTCACCGACGCGTCGGGCGGCGTGCTGACCGGCAAGTGGTTCCATGGCGCGTATCTGGCCGATGTTCTCGCGCCCGGCCAGAAGGTCGCGCTGTTCGGCAAGGTGGAGTTCGATTCCTACTCCGGGCATCTTGCGATGATGCATCCGGAGTTCGAAATTCTCTCGGGCGAGCGATGAACGACGGCGACTGCGCTCGCTGCACACCGGGCCGCATCGTGCCGATTTACGAAGCCGCCGGGAAAGTCACCACGCGCGTTTTGCGCACGCTGCATCCATCGCATTCTGGAAAGCATCGCGCCCGTCAGCCGACGATCCGCTGCCGCGAGCACATTCGCACACAGCTGAAGCTGCCGGACCGCTGGAGCGCCATCCGCGAGCTGCACTTTCCCGCCGCCCGGATTCCGATCTGCGCGCTGCTCAACGCGTTCCGTTCGCCCGCGCAGTTCCGCCTGATCTTCGAAGAATTCTTCTGGCTGGAATGCGGCCTGGAACTGAAGCGCGCCAAAGCGCGCCTGCAGCCCGGGATCGCGTTCGCGCTGACCGACCGCGTGCGCGAGCGGATCAAAGCAAATGCTGCCGTTCAAGCCCACCGGCGCGCAGAAGCGCGTGCTGGCGGAGATCGCGCACGATATGGCGGCAGCCGCATCCCATGTACCGCCTGCTGCAAGGCGACGTCGGCAGCGGCAAGACGCTGGTGGCGGCCGAGGCGGCGATCATCGCCATCGAAAACGGCTATCAGGTGGCCGTGCTGGCGCCCACGGAAATCCTGGCGACGCAGCATTATTTCTATTTCAAGAAACTGTTCTCAGAAGCTGGGACTACGTGACCGATCCTGCTGACCGGCTCGAACACCGCGCGCGAGAAAGCGCAGCTCAAGAAGCTGGCCGCGGCGGGCCTGGCGCATGTCGTCGTCGGCACGCACGCGCTGCTCGAAGCCGACGTCGAGTTCACAAAGCCTGGGCTTGGCGATCGTCGACGAGCAGCATCGCTTCGGCGTGGAGCAGCGCCAGAAGCTGCTGGAAAAGGGCGGCAGCATCCCGATGTTCTGGTGATGACCGCGACGCCCATTCCGCGCACGCTGGCGCTGACGATTTATGGCGATCTGGATGTCAGCGTCATCGACGAGATGCCGCCGGGCCGCAAGCCGATCGTCACCAAGCACGTGACCGAAGATACGCGTCGAGCAGGTCTACAGCTTTGCTGAAGCAGCAGATCGACGCTGGGCCGGCAGGCTTACGTGGTCTATCCGGTGATCGAGGAATCGGAAACGCAGGCCATGAAGGCCGCGCAGAAGATGCACGAGCATCTTTCCGAACGTCGTGTTTCCGGATCTGCAGGTGGGCCTGCTGCACGGCAAGCTTGCCGCCGACGAAAAAGAATCCGCGATGGAGAAATTCCAGCGCGGCGAGACCAAGATTCTGGTGTCGACCACGGTGATCGAAGTCGGCGTGGACGTGCCGAACGCCACGGTGATGGTGATCGAGCAGGCGGAGCGCTTCGGCCTGGCGCAGCTGCACCAGCTTCGCGGGCGCGTGGGCCGCGGCGCGCGAGCAGAGCTACTGCATCCTGGTGACCGGCAAGCTGAGCGACGCCGGCGCGCGAGCGCATCCGCACGCTGGTGGAATCGAGCGACGGTTTCTACATCGCCGAGATGGACATGAAGCTGCGCGGGCCGGGCGAATTTTTCGGCACGCGCCAGTCCGGCGTTGCCCGCGCTGCAGATCGGCAATATTGTGCGCGACGCGGATATTCTGGAAATCGCGCGCAACGAGGCGCGTCGTTCGTCGCGCATCCGCCTCGGAAGATGCGAGCTACAGGACGATCTGCGCCGCGCGGTCGCCTTCATCCGCGATCACTGGCAGCGGCGCTACGGATTGGTGCAGGTAGGATGACCGCGCATGAGAGGCATCGCATGAGAGTCATCGCCGGAACTCTTCGCAGCCGCCGCTGTGAGCCCGCCAGGCATCGACGTGCGTCCCACGCCCGACCGCCTGCGCGAAGCGCTGTTCAACATTCTTGCGCCGCGCATTGACGGAGCCGTCTTCGCCGATCTCTACGCAGGCACGGGCGCCGTCGGCATCGAAGCGCTGAGCCGCGGGGCGGCGAAGGCCATTTTTGTCGAGCGCGGGCACTCCGCATTAGACGCCTTGCGCGAAAACGTTCGCACGTTGGGTCTCGCCGGCCGCGCCGAGATTCGTCCCGGCAAAGTTACGGCGATGATCGAGCGCGTGGTGGACCCTGCCATAGCGAACATCGTCTTCCTGGACCCGCCCTACGCATTGGAGCAGGAATACGAAGACGTGCTGGCGAAGCTTGGCGATCTGCTCGCGGAGCGCTTCGCCGTCGAGGGCGATTCCTCGCGGATCGCGCTGCACCTGGTGATCGCGCAGCATCCCATTCGGCTCAAGTTAAAGGACTCCTACGGTCCTCTGCGCCGCACTCGGACCTTGAAGCAGGGCGACAACGCGCTCAGCTTTTACCGGCCGGACTTCGCTACTGCGGAATCACCGAAGGCGACGTGACCGTGCCTTGGGAGTTCGTCACCGTTACGGTAGCCCCGGCAATCGGATTCGACTGCGATCCGCCGCTCACGGTAAAGTTCAGCGGAATCTTCAACCGGAACTGACCGCCGGTTGGATTCGAGCTCGTACTGCCGTACCAGGCCTGAAACGCCGACTGCACATCGACCGTCACGCTGGAGTTCGAGAGTTGCGTTCCCGTAGTCGCCGTGAAATTAAACGTCACGCTGGAAACACCGAGCGTCGTCGAATAACCTACGATGTTCGCTGTGTACGTACCACCCGGCGTGGTGCCGGTTGCAGCCGTAGGCAGCGACAGCGTAAATCCGCAACCCGCACAACTCAGCACCGGAGCGCTGGCGGCCACGGAAAACTGAACAGGTTGCAACGACGGCGGCGTGATGTTGTTGCCGAGCAAGTCCTGGAACGTCGCGGAGATCTGCCCAGATCCGGCCGCTGTTCCCGTCTTCATCTGTGTAAAGGCGCTGGTTCCAAACTGCGCGGTCGTGGTACCGGCCGGGATCTTGAAGTTCACAGCCTGCGGATTCACGCCCTGACCAGGGAAGGAGACTTCACTGCTCAGTTGGTTATCCACGCGCCTGAAGCTCACAAGGAGGGTGCCTTGAATATCCTGCTGCAGAGGCGCGCCAATCGATAGCGTGATCTGTGGCTGCGTGGCTGGCGTGAGGGGACCGGTCGCCGCACCGGGAATATTAATCGTTATGTTGGAGCCGATCAGCGAAAGGCTCTGCAGAATAATAATTCCCTGCGCGTTCGCCGTCAGCGGCGGCGTGGCCGAATCGGTGGCCTGAATGGTGAAGCCATAGCTTCCGGCTGCCGTGGGCGTTCCGCTCAGCAGGCCAGTGGTTGTGTTCAAGTTCAAACCCGGCGGCAAATTGCCGGTCAGGTAAGCGTATGTATATGGAGGCGTGCCGCCCACTGCCGTGAACTGCATCTGCGTGGCCTGTCCGACAACTCCGTTCGTGATCGCCGTAGGATTCGCCATCGTCAGCGATGCACCCAACGTGATGTTGCCCGTGCCCGTGGTGGTTGCCTGAGTGGAGGCGGAGTCCTTCGCTTGCACCGTGACCACGTACGGCCCTTGTGCGGTGGCCGACGTCGTCACGAACGTGAGCAGGCCTGATGCGGAGTTGATGGTCATCGTCGCCGGTGTGCTGATCGTTGTTCCGTTTAACGTGACCCCGGTAACCGAGTACGTGTAAGGCGCTGTCCCGCCCCCGGCCGTGAACTGCATCGTCAGCGTCTGGCCGTTCACGCCAGTCACCGTCGCAGGAGAAGGCAGCGTCAGCGCGGCGTTCGCGGTGATGGTGGCGGTATTTGAGGTTGCCGTGCCGCTGGCGGCGTCGGTCGCCTTGATGGCGAATGTGTAAGTGCCCGCCGTGGTCGTTGTTCCGGATACCAGACCGGTCGATCCCGCCAGGCTTACTCCGGGAGGCAGCGCTCCGCTGGCTATTGTGTAGGTGTAAGGCGCTGTGCCACCCGCCGCCGTAAACTGCATCGATACATTCTGCCCTACGATCACTGTTACAGCCGCAGGACTGTTGATGCCTAGTGACGAGGCGGTGACTGTGACCGAGCCCTGCGCCGTCGTCGTGTGGCTCGCGGAATCCGTCGCAAGAACTGTGGGCACGTAAGCCCCGGGCGCGGTACCCACCGTTGTCGCAAAGGTGAGCAGCCCGGACGAAGCATCGATCGTCAGCCCCGACGGCACCGTGATGGAAGTTCCGTTAAATGTCACTCCCGTGATTGAGTAAGCGTAAGGCGACGTCCCGCCAGTCGCGGTAAACTGCTGCGTAGCACTTAGCCCGGCTGCTACGGTCGCACCTGAGGGAGAGGACATAGAAATCCCGCTCACCGTTATGGAACTTTGCGCCGTCGCTGTATTGTTCGACGAATCTTTCACCTGGACCGTGAAGTTATAAGCTCCCGATGCCGACGCCGCAATCGTGCCTGTGATCTGGCCTGTGGTCCCATTTAAGCTCAGGTTCGGCGGCAAGCTGCCTGGATTACCGTGTACGCGTTTGACCCCGTACCGCCGCTCGCCGTAAACTGCATCGTCACCGTCTGACCGACCGTGACGGTTTGCGATGTGGGCGTGGAGAGAGAGAGTGTGTTGCCCACGGCAATGGAAGCTTGCAGCGGATGCCTTGGCGCCCGCGTTGTCCGTGACCTCAACCGTAAAATTATAGGTACCCGCAGTCGTCGCGGCCCCTGACAGAACGCCCGCGGAGCTCAGACGTGAGGCCCGGCGGAAAGGAGCCGAAAAGCGGCGTCGTAGCGAACGTGTAAGGCGTCGTGCCGCCACTCGCCACGAAATTCATCGTGACTGCCTGGTTGAGCGCCACAGATTGTGGCGTGGGCGCCGGAAGCGCCAGCGTGCTGCCGCTCTGAGCGATCACGACAGTATAAGCCTGGATGTTGGAATCCACGGCGCTGCCGTTGTTGTAGCTCGCCTGAAGCGAGAAATTATAAGTGCCCGCAACGGTCGGCGTTCCGCTGAAGGTGCAGCTAATGTTGGATGGAGTACAATCGTTGACTCCCGGAGGCAGGTTACCGGACACCCGGGTCCACGTCATGGGCGTCAAGCCGCCTTGACTTGTGACGGTCGGCGTATACGGCGTGCCTACCGTACCGGCCGGCAGCGTCCCGGTGACGATCGTGAAGTTTGCAGCCCCGCCGATTGTTACGTTGGCAGTCCAGGAATCGCGTTCTGCCCCAGACCATCGGTCGCCTGGATGACCAAGGTCTGCGCCCCACCCGAGATCGGTGTTCCCGTGATCGCGCCTGTGGTCTGATTGATGCTCAGGCCGTCGGCGTTCGTGCCACTGGAGAAGCTCCAGTTGTAATAGGGCGTCGTGCCGTTCACGGGGACAATTGACTGCGTTGATAGTAGCCGAGGTCACGCACGGGTACCCTCCCGTGGCCACTGCCGTGTACCAATTAGCGGGGACCGCTGTCCCTGAGTTCGCCGTGCTCGGCAGCGCGTCTGAGTGATGGTCGGCAGGCTGGGCGTGGTGCCCGTGCCGACGGCTATCGTATATACGATCGAAGTGTACGCGGCGTCGAGGCGTGTGTGGCCGTGATCGTGAAACTGTAGACGCCGGCCTTATCCGGCATGCCCGACAAGACTCCCGTATCCATATCGAGAGTGAGCCCATGCGGCAATGTTCCGCTGGTCCACGTAAACGCCACGCCCTGGGGGGGAGTGACGATCATCGTCTCGCTAAAGTTTTGGCCGAGCGCGAGGCAGCTTGGAGTCCCGGAAAGGTTGCTGGTGCTGGTAGCGTGCAGCTAATCGGGAAATTCGGAAACTGCTGACTTGGCGATCCGGCCCCGAACCACTCCACTGCCTGCCCGAAAGCTCCCAGCGCGCCCACTGCGAGCAACCCAGCGAAAATTAAAGCGCGACGGATGCTCACTGCTGGCCTCCTTGCGTGCCGGACACAGCCAGTGGCACGAACAGCACGTTGCCCGAAGCCGCATCGTAGACCTTCACGACGCCGCTATCCAAATTATTCAGGCGGAATACGGATCCACCCAGCCCGACCAGGCCCTGCGGCGTGCAGCCGCATTGCGCGATGGTTGCCGTTCCGCTCGCCAGCACCACTTGCCCGATGCTTCCATCCGGCTCGATGATCACCACAGTGCCGTTGTCGGCCGTCATCGCAATCGCGATGGGCGACTCCGATGCAGGCGGTGAATCCGCACTGCCGTAAATGGAGGACGCGGCCGGCGTGCCGCCAATATTCGAAATCTGCAAAACCTGTATCCCCGTGGTAATCGCCAGATCGTCGGTCGCGTGAAAGAAACTCACCGCCGAAACGCCCGCGGGCGCCGGCAAAGGAATCGACTGGCCGCCCGTGCCCAGTGCGAACACCGCGCCGCCGAATACGCCGGCGACCCACTGCCCGTCATCGCTCACCGCCAAGGCCGATGCGGCTCCTAAATAAGTTGTGTCCACCGCCGCCTGCGCCGAAGGAGACGCGGGCAATCCGGTCACCACCTGCAGTTGACCGCCGCTCACGATCAAGGCCGCCGAACCATTTGGACTCAACTGGATGTTGCCGGCCGCCGCGCCCGTGATCGGCGCTGTGTCGAGCGTTACTCCATCCGCGTCCACCGTAACCACCCAGACGTTGCCATCCGATGTCGCGCCCACCGCGAATTCGCCGCTGGGAGCCACAGCCACGCTGCTGAAAGTCTGTCCATTACCCAGCAGTGGTCCGATAGACCCGGAGCCCGCGATGCCGTTCATGGCGCGGATCGCGCCGCTATCGGGCAGCAATCCCAGGCGCGGCGCGCTGATCTGCGCCATGGCCGTTGTTGCCAACAGTGTTGCCAACGATGTCGCGGCGAATGCGGTAAAAATAAGGTTCTTCATTGCCCCTGCTTTCATGGCGAATGTTCTCCTAGCGATTGCTCTCCGTGTCCTGGATTACGGCGCGCCCACCGTGGGAGTGCCCGGCGTGATGGTCACCACGGGCGGGGGTGCCGAAGTATTGTTGGAACTGCTGTGGCCGCGCGTGGCCAAGATCGCGCCCGCTGCTGCGCCTGCGGCAATCACGGCGATGATCAGAATCTTCGTTCCCGTGCTCATGCCGCCGCCACCGCCGCTGCTGCTGGTTGCGCCGCCGGTCACCACCGGACCCACTACGTTGGTCTGCATCACGGTGGCGGTCGCCATTTGCCCGGCGTAAGAAGCGGTGATCCGCATCTCCATCGGCCCGGCCTGCTGATTGAAATTGATGCCGCCCGCGAAAGCGCGGCCGCGGCCATCGGTGGTGGTGGTAAGCGAGGAGGTCCCGTTCATGAACGTGCCGCCCGGGCCTTCGTTCGGGAGAAAGAAGCTGACCGCCGCACCCACTACCGGCTTGTGATTGTCATCTTCGACGCGAACAACCACCTGTTTGTTCGCCCGCGAGCGCACGTTGTTCGTCGCGCCTTCACCCTCGACGACCACGATCTGCAGATTTCGCCCGGGCGCCTGCTGCCCCCAAGCCTGCATGACGAACAGCTGGAAAGCGAGAAGCGCTGCCAGGGGGACTACGTATGGCGCTCTATCCCTCATTTTACCTCCAGGTACTTAACTTACCATTACCTCTGCGAGAAACCAAGGGAATTTTCTACCGCCAAAACAATTCTATTCGTTTACGTTTTTGCAAAAAGACACACAATTGCAATGACTTAGTGTCGAAAAAACACACTGGTGTGTCGTTGAGACGCAATCCTCAGGATCTTCGTTTCGCGCGAAACGCGTGCACGAAACTATGGCGAAAGACGAAGGGCAGGCGCCCTACTCCTCCTCTTCTTCTTCGCCCGTCCGCAGGGCCTTCGCCGCTGCCACGATCTTCTCCGCCTGCAGCGCGGGAACGAAATCGTAGTGGTCGAATTCCATGCTGAACGACGCACGTCCCTGCGTCATTGAGATGAGGTCGTTCTGGTAGTTGAGCATCTCCGCCATGGGAACCTGCGCGCGGATGATCTGCGTGCCGCCCTTGGTGTCCATGCCCGCGATGCGCCCGCGGCGGCCGTTCATGTCGCCCATCAGGTCGCCCGCGAATTCCACAGGCGCCTGCACTTCCACGTTCATCACCGGCTCCAACAGTGTCGGCTTGGCCGCCTCCATCGCCGCTTTGAACGCTTTGCGCGCGGCAAGTTTGAACGACATTTCGGACGAGTCCACGTCATGATAGGAGCCGTCGTACACCGTCACCTTGAAATCCACGACGGGGAATCCGGCAAGGAAGCCTTTTTCGGCCGTTTCGACGATGCCTTTTTCAATCGCCGGGATGAAATTCCTGGGGATCGCGCCGCCGAAAACATCGTTGGCGAATTCGAATTTTCCACCGCGCGGCAGCGGCTCCATGCGGATCCAGCAGTCGCCGAACTGTCCGTGTCCGCCGGTCTGCTTCTTGTGCCGTCCCTGTACATCGGCCTTGCCGCGTATCGTTTCGCGATACGGAATTTTGGGCGCGTGCAGCTCCACGTCGACGTTGTAGCGCTTCTTCAAACGGCTGACGATGATCTCCACATGCTGCTGTCCGCAGCCAGCCAGCAGGAATTCCTTCGTCTGCGGGTCGCGATAGAAGCGCAGCGAGGGATCCTCTTCCAATATCTTGTGGACCGCGTTGCCCATGCGGTCTTCATCGTTGCGCGTTTTGGCCGAAATGGCGTACGCGATCGAAGGTTCAGCCAGCTTCACCGGGGGAAACGCAATGAGCGATCCCTTCTCATCGAGTGTGTCGCCCGTGAGCACGTCTTTCAGCTTCGCCACGCCGCCGATGTCGCCCGCATGCAATTCCGGGATCGGCGGCAGCGTCTTGCCCATCACCGTGCCGATGTGCGAAAGCTTTTCGGCGGAGTTGTTGCGTGCATCGATCAGGCTCGCGTCGTTCCGCAGAACGCCGGACACCACTTTGAAATACGACACACGCCCCGCAAACGGATCGGCGATGGTCTTGAACACGTAGGCCGACACGGGGCCTGCATCCTTCACCGGGCGCTCTGCCTCGGAGCCGTTTAGTCGGCCTTCCCACGCGCCGCGATCCGCAGGGCCGGGGAAATATTCGGTGATGAAGTCGAGCACCAGATCCGTGCCGACGTTATGCGACGCCGACGCACACATCACAGGGAAAACGCGGCGATCGCGCACTGCGTCGCGCAGGCCGTCCTGAATGTGCTCCACCGGCAGCGTGCCTTTTTCGAAAAATTCTTCGAGCAGCGCGTCGTTGCCTTCGGCCACCATCTCCACCAGCGTTTCGTGCGCGGCCTTGGCGGCTTCGGCCAACTCGGCCGGGATCTCGCCTTCCTTGCCCTTGCCGTCTCCGTCAAGCGCGTATGTGTACGATTTCATCCGCACCAGGTCCACGACGCCCTTAAAATCTTTTTCCGCACCGATAGGCAGATGAATCGGCACCGCCGTGCGGCCGAACACTTCCTGCACGCTTTCAAGCGACCGCTCGAAGCCCGAGTGCTCGCGATCCAGCTTATTGATAACGATGGCGCGCGGCAGCTTGAATTCTTCCGCGAACGACCACACCTTTTCGGTCTGCACTTCCACGCCCGCCACGGCATCCACCAGAATCAGCGCCGCATCCGCCACCACCATCGACGCTTTCGTATCGTTAATAAAAATATTAAAACCCGGCGTATCCAGAATATTGATCTTCTTTTGGGCCCACTCGGCCGCCGCTATGCCCGTCGAGATCGTGATCTTGCGATGGATCTCTTCATCATCAAAATCGGTGACCGTGTTGCCTTCGTCAACCTTGGTCAGCCGATTGGTGGCGCCTGTGGAAAAAAGCATCCCCGCCACCAGAGATGTCTTACCGGAATGGCCGTGGCCAGCTAAAGCAACATTCCGGATGTCATTTGTTTCGTAGGATTTCACCGGGAATCGCTCCTTTAATTTACGCGTTTGTATACGCGGAAATGTCAGCTTAGCCCGAGAAGTTGAGGGACGCAACGGGGTGCCACCCGAGAGAAACGGGCGACTTCCCACTTGTCATCCCGAGCGAAGTCAAGGGATCTGCCTTCCCTTCCTACCGTCAGTCTCCTCGCTCCTATCCCCTAACTCCTAAATTCCTCCGGCACGATGCTACCCTGCTAGAGAATGTCCAAACATAGAATCGCCGTCATTCCAGGAGACGGCATCGGCACGGAAGTGGTCCCCGAAGGGCTGCGCGTTCTGGACGCGGCGGCCGCGAAATTCGGCATCGGCCTCCATTACGATCATTTCGATTTCTCAAGCTGCGACTACTTTCTGAAGCACGGCAAAATGATGCCGGACAACTGGAAAGAATTGATCGGCGGCCACGACGCCATCTTCTTCGGCGCGGTCGGATGGCCCGCCAAAGTGCCCGATCATATTTCCTTGTGGGGCTCGCTGCTGCTTTTCCGGCGCGAGTTCGATCAATACGTCAATCTGCGGCCCGTGCGCCTTATGCCCGGCGTCCCCAGTCCCTTGGCGAATCGTAAAGCCGGCGAGATCGATTTCTACGTTGTCCGTGAAAACACGGAGGGCGAGTATTCCGCCATCGGCGGCAAGGCCTTCCCCGGCACGGAGCGCGAATTCGTGATCCAGGAGACGGTCTTTACGCGCGTCGGCGTCGACCGCGTGGTGAAGTACGCGTTTGAGCTGGCCAATCGCCGCCCGAAGAAGCATCTGACCTCGGCTACGAAATCGAACGGCATTTCTATTTCGATGCCTTACTGGGACGAGCGCGTCGCGGAGATGGGCAAGAATTACCCCCAGGTGAAGGCCGACAAATTCCATATCGATATTCTCACGGCGCACTTCGTACGCAACCCGCACTGGTTCGACGTCGTGGTCGCCTCCAACCTCTTCGGCGATATTCTTTCCGACCTCGGCCCCGCCTGCACCGGAACCGTGGCTATTGCGCCTTCGGGCAACATCAATCCCGAGCGCAAATTCCCTTCGCTCTTCGAACCGGTCCACGGCTCCGCACCCGATATCGCGGGCAAAGGCCTCGCGAATCCCATCGGGCAGATTTGGAGCGCGGCCATGATGCTCGATCATCTGGGCTATCCGCAAGCGCACGACGCCATCGTCAAAGCGATCGAAACTGTGACCGAGCACGGCCCGCGCACGCCCGACATGGGCGGCAAGGCGAACACCACCGACATCGGGAAAGCCGTCGCCGAGGCTTTGAAGTAAAAAGCTTTGAAGTAAAAAAGCCCGAAGTAATTCACATGGCGCAATCCACACGCAGGGTCGTCACCGGCAAAGATGCGCACGGCAAGGCGATCGTCCATAGTGACGAGATCCTTTCCGCGCACGCTCGTCCTGAGATGGGCATCGCTCCCACGCTCCTGTGGGTGACGGACTCCGCGCCCGCACGCCTGCGAGATCCTTCAGAACTGCCGCAGGCAGGCGTCGCCCCTCCGCCGAACGGCACCGTATTTCGCATCGTCGAGATCGCTCCGGAGCAGACCATTACCGCGAGCGCAGAAGCCCGCCGGGCGCAGATGAAGCAGATGAACCTGGCGCCGGAGGGACCGCAGGCCGAAAATCCACGCCATCCCGGTATGCACCGGACCAGCAGCATCGATTATGCGATCGTCCTTTCGGGCGAGATCGACATGCTGTTGGATGAAGCTGACGTCCACCTCAAAACCGGCGATGTCGTCGTGCAACAGGCCACCAATCACGCCTGGAGAAATCGCGGGTCAGAGCCGTGCCGCATCGCATTCATCCTGATCGACGCCGAAGCGTAGTTGTTACGGCGACCCCTTCAACACCCTCTCAAGCATCGTCATCATCGTCTGCTGCCAGCTCTCGTCTGTCGCGAAGCCTTGACGCATCCATTGCAGACTGCCGTTGCGGTCCAGAAACCATGTCTGCGGGATGAAGACCTCCGGCAAATAGCCATCGACGAAATCGTTCGCCAGCACCACCGGGAACGTATAGTGATTCTCCGCCATGTAGGGAGCCACTTTCGCCACGTCGTCCCCGACGTCCACATTGAAGCTGATCACGGCGACGTCGGTGCGATCCTTCAACTGGTCATAGAGCTTTTGCAGCTCGGGATGCTCCGCGCGGCACGGGCCGCACCACGTGGCCCACAGGCTGATCAGCACGGTCTTGCCCGCGAAATCCGCCGTCGTCCAGGTTTTGCCGTCCCGTCCCTTCAGCGAAAACGCGGGCAACGGCTTCACAGGTCGCGACCACTGAACGTCATCCGCCTGCTCGGGCTTCTTGACTGACGCGAGCGCCTCGGGCGACGCTTCTTTCGCCGCCGCGTCCCGATCCTCCAGCGCACGCTTGTCCTTCGGATCGATCGCCAGTGCTTCGTCAAACTGCGTGACCGCCTCGGCATATTTGCGCTGCCGCAGGTACACCTCGCCCAGTTCGTCGCGCACCTGCGCGTCGCGCGGGAACAACTTCAACGCTTCCAGATAATTCGCGGCCGCCTCGTCGTATCTGGCCGCGCGCGCCAGAGCTCGGGCCAAATTGTAGTACGCGTTTCCGTAATCGGCGCGCGTGTGAAGCGCCGCACGAAATTGCTCGATCGCCTCCGTGTTTCGGCCCACCGCGACCAGCGCCGATCCCAGTAAGTTGTGCGCTTCGGCATGATTTGGCTGCAGCCGCACGGCATCCCGCAACATCACCAGCGCCTCGTTCGGATCGAGCCGCGCCAATCGCAGCGCACCCAACTGCAAGCGGGCCTCGAAATCGTCCGGGTATTTTTCCAGCCGATGCCGCATCAGCGCTTCTTCCAGTTCCATGCGCCGGTCGCCCCGCGGAGCGCCGCCAATGCGAAGATCGGGTCCGGGGCGAAACGCCGCCTCCGGCAAAACCTGCAGCCACAAGTGACCCATCTCGTCCGTCGCCTGATTCCCCGCCTCCACGCGCTTCGGCGGCGAGTTTGGATTGCGAGGATTCGCCGCCGAATTGTCGTAGTGATACCGCATCGAAATCACGGTGCCCTCCGGCAAATCGACGGGCTCTTTGAAGTGATAAGCCGCCTGCCAGTTCGGGTCCCAACTGGGGATGCGGATGAGCCATTTGCGCTCGCCCCCGGGCAGCGTCGCGAAGCCTTCCAGCACATGTCCCAAGTAATGCGCGTGGGGGTACACCGCGAGAACTTTGACATCCATCGGCAGACGAAAATCGTCGGAGACGACGAAGTCGCGCGCACCTGCGGGAATGTCCAACGCCCCATCATGCTCTAATTCCACCAGCATGGGGAAATAGAAGGGCGGCTCTTTCGTAAAGTACAAGCCGATGGAAGGCTTTACGAGTTCGGGCTTGCCAGTGGGCTGCAAATGCGCGTTCAACACTAGATCGTTGCCCGGGTCCAGCCGCCACGAATAGCCATCGGGCTCCACGAACGGCGTGCCGCCTGGCTTCCAAAATAAAAAGTGCCCGTCGTCGGGTTCCGACGTCGGCCGGTCGATCGGCACGTCCATGCCGGGGAAGCCTTGACCTTCGGCCGCTTCCAGCCGCCGCGCCGAGCGCGCGCGATCCACGTACAGGTTCGCGTGATGCACCACGCGCTTGTCGCCGGGGCGAATCTCCACCGCGCGCACGTAGCGCGACGTCCCGAGCTCCGCGGGTAGAATGAAATTCCAATAAACGTCCGGCCCGGAAGCCGGCAGCGTGTACGCATGCGACGCGGTGAGAATCACATCAGGAGGACCAAGCTGCCAACCCTCTGTGAAATTCGGCAGCGGCGGAGTTTCATTCGCAGCACCTTCGGGCGCGCCGGCCGCGGCCCAATCCGTGAACAACTGGATCTCACGATCCGTAAGACGCAACTCACCTTCGAACTCGCCGTGCCCTGCTTCAGGCATCCAGGGAGGCATGAAGCGCCGGTGCGTGACGTCCGCGATCTGGCGCGCATGGCTCTTCACGTCTTCATAGCGCAGCAGCGGGAACGGTCCGGCCTCACCGGGACGATGGCACGGCGAGCAATTTTTAAAAACAATCGGCGCGATATCGTGCGCGAACGTTGGCGTAGCGGCAGCGAGCGGCGCACCGGACGCAAGCAGCAGCGCCGCGCACGCACGAACAATGCTCGCGCGAGCAATGCACGCACGAATAATATTAGATCCGCATGCGCGGCGCGTCATTCCACATCTTTCATTTCACTTCTTTCATTCCACGTCGGCCAGCCAGCATCCCACCGGAAGAGTTGCCTTCAGCACAGGGGCGCGTCCGGCGAGCACCGCCGCGATCGCATCCTCTAAATCGTGCTCGCGCGCCGCAGGCCGCGACGTCCCCGGACTCGCCCACAGATCATCGATGCGGCCGTGATACATTAGTCTGCCCGCCGCATCGAATACCGCGGCCTCGGGCGAAGTGGTCGCCAGCGCGCGCTTCACCAGTTCATGCCTCGGATCCCGCAAAGCAACACCGGGAAACGAGTACTGCGTCATGTGCTCTCTGATCGCGGACGCCGTCGTCTTCGGATCGGGATACACCAGCCAAAAATCCACGCCTCGCGCGCGAAACTCTTCGGCAATCCGCCGCAACTCCGGCGCGTACCGATTAGTGATGGGGCAATCCGTTCGCACAAAAATAAACACGTGAGCGCGAGGGCCCAAAGCGAAAGGATCACGCACACTTCCGTCAAGCGCCGCAACCGAGCCCGAACTCGCCGCGCGCGCCGGCGGCGCGAACAGCAGCATGAGAGCGGCAAAGAGAGCACCAGTCGCGGCGAAACACTTCATGTCTGTAGGCTACACCCCAACAGGTAAGCGGGCAATTGCGCCAGTCTATTTGGTGAATTTGCGACACGGATTTGCGACGTGTTAGGAATACGCAACGAAACAAGCTGAGCCACTCGAGCAGCGCTTAAGGCTCCCACTCGCGCCATTCATCCAACAGCGGGAAATACAATCCCACACGAACCGGCTGCCCCAACGGCGCGAGCAATCGCGCGTAACGCTCCAGTTGCTCGCGATAGCGCCGCTGCTGGTCATCCAAAAACTCTTCGAGCTCGCCACCCTGGTGAACGCTGGTTTTGAAATCGACAATCCAGCGAGCTCCGTCATTATCGACGAAGGTGCGGTCCACCTTGCCCCTCACGATTTCTCCCCGATCCACACCTGCGATCGCGTACTCCGACCGGGCGTCGCGACGATCTTCCAGGATCCACTGCGCCCTCGAGCTGCCCTCAATTTGAGCCAGCGCCTGCGAAACACGCGCCGCGGTCGCCGTCATTTCATCGCTGCGAATACCCGCGTGCATCAGCAAACGTCGTAATGCCGCGGCCGCGGGGATCTCGACGCGCCCGTCGTGCGCGCGACGCAACAGCTCATGCACCACCGTGCCCGCGATGCGCAGCGATTCGCCCACCCACTCGAAGCTCGGCTGGTGGACTTCTCCCGGCGTAGCGGCCGACGTCAAGTTCGCGGGCAGCGCCGGAGGTGTCCAGGAAACCGGCAGACGGCATAGCGTTGCGCTTTTTGCCATCGGAATCGCTGCGGACCGCGTCTCCGGTTCGTGCCCCTGAAACCTCGCGCGCTCTTCGTCGGTCAGCGCTTCCCACAAATCGCCGAGCATCGTGCCCCTCGCCGCGCTCGCCTCGCCGTTCTTGTTCACCTTCGCCTGCCCCAGCAGATGCAGCCGCTTTTTCGCGCGCGTCGCCGCGACGTAAAACAGGCGCACTCTTTCCAGATTGCTTTTCTCGCGATCGATCTTACGCAGGTATCCATATATAGGATCCCTGTCGTCCGCCTCTGAGCCGGTTTCCGAAATGGGGGCAATCAATCGCTCCACGCGTTCGCCATCGCCCCATTCGTGAAACAGCACCAGCTGTTGATCCTCGATCTTTTCGCCCCGGCCGAGCCCCGCCACGATCACCGTATCGAACTCCAGCCCTTTGGCGGCGTGGATCGTCATAATCTGCAGCCGGTCGGAAGCACGCGGGTCGGGCTGCGCGTACAGTTTCTGGAGGCCGCTCTCGAACTGCCCAACGTCGATCAGATCCGCAGGCACCTGGTGCGCTTCTAAATGATCGAGGAAAGCGCTCGCATCGGCCATCGCGCCTTCGTCCCCGTGCAAGCATGCCGGACCACCCAGCGCGACCCACGCCCGTTCCACCCACCGCCGCAAAGGCCAGCGGCCCCTTTCACGAAATGCGGCGACAAAAATGTCGCGCAAGCGAACCGCGCGCGTCTGTCCATCCGCCGATAGGGCGTTCACGTCCTGCAGGTTTTGCCAGATCGAGCTTTCGCGCCCCGCGAGCTTTTCGAGGTCGGCCAATTCCAATCCGCACCAGGGCGCACGCAGGATGGCGAGCCATGCGATCCGGTCGCCGCAATGCAGCATGGCGCGCGTCAGCGCCAGCAGATCCAGCACCACGGCGCGTTCGTTGAGTTGATCGATCTCGACGGCCTGATATGTGATTTTCGCGGCCTTCAGAGCTTCTACGGTCGCCGTCAGGTGCGTGCGGGCGCGCACCAGCACCGCTATTTTTTCCGCCGGCGCCCGAGCCTGGGCTTCTCGAATCAGCTCGACAATGCGCGCCGCTTCGGCTTTTTCCGCCTCCTTGCCGCGTGCGTCGCTGGTATTTTCACGATTTGACGCGAAGCCATGAACGGTAACTCCTTCCGCGGGTGCCGCATCGCGAGCTACCGATGCGTGAAACGGTACCGCGCCCACGCGCGCGTCCTCCTGCGCTGGAAACAGCGTTTGAAAAATCTCGTTGAGGCGATCGACGATCGCGGCATGTGAACGGTAGTTCGCGGTCAGCTGCAAAAACTTCGGCTGCAGATGGCCGATCCCCTGCGCGCGCGTCTCCAGAAAAATGCCGACCTCGGCCTGACGGAAGCGATAGATGGACTGCATCGGATCGCCGACCAGAAACAGAGTGCGTCCGTCCTCCGGCGACCAGTTCGATACTAAGCGCTCGATGAGTTCGAGTTGCCCGCGTGAGGTGTCCTGAAATTCGTCCACCAGAAGATGCTGGATGCGTGAGTCCAGGCGGAAGGCGAGATCCGTCGCCACACCGCTTTCATCCAGCGCGTTACGCGCCGCAATACCGATCTGGGCAAAATCGGTGGCGCCTTTCTCGCGAAAGACAGCGTGCAACTGCGCGACGGAAAACTTCAGAGTGTCGAGCAGCGCGAGCGTTGCGTCCCATTGCGCGTTCGTAAAAAACGGTGGAGGCAAATCCCGCACAGCACGAAAAACCTCCGCCAGTCCGGGGATGTTCTTCAGCGCTGCGATGAGCCCCATCGCCTCCTGCTTCAGTCCCGCATTATGAGCCGGGAAGCCGTCCCGAGCCGTCACCTGCTGACGCCAATCGCCGCCCTTGGTTAATACGACTTCCAGCAGCATCTTCCACGCTTCCGTATCGGCCCCGCCGGGCCACGCCTTCACGTCGCGACCCGAGGCGCGCGCCACCCTGATCCATCGATCGCACAGGTGCGGGGGCACCAGCCGATCCGCCGCCTCACAGCTGTGACCAATCAGAAGCCGCAGCGCTTCTTCCAGCGGCAGACGTGCCTTCTCGCCCGCCTGCACGGCCAGTGCGATCCACTGTTCGCGCCTGGAAAGCATGTCCGCGATCAGATCGCGCGCACGAGCCGCGTCGTTATCTAAGTGCCGCAGCAAGTGCAGGACGCCTGCACCGTGACCCACGTTGTCTACGTGCAGCAGCGTGCGGCGCGCGGCTTCGCGATATAACTCAGTGGCATCCTCCTCAATGGCGGGCATCCCGCCCAGGCGCGTCAGCCAGGGCATCTCCGCCGCGATGGCGACGCACAACGAATCGATCGTCTGCACGCGCAAACGCGCTGGATGATCCAGCAGATTCCAGCCGCGTTCGCGATCTTGCGCCAGAGCGGCTTCCGCCAACGCACGTGTGGCCTGCTCATGCGATTTGTGCACGTGGGTTTGCGCTTGTGCCTCGCGCAAAGCGTTCATGATGCGATCGACCATTTCACCTGCAGCTTTGCGCGTGAACGTGATCGCGACGATGGCCTCGGGCCGCTCCACCACCGCCAGCAGACGAAGGAAACGCTGAATCAGCAGCTCTGTTTTGCCGGAGCCCGCGGGCGCCTGCACCAGGAACGATTCGCGCGGATCGATGGCTTCGGCGCGCTGCGCGTCGTCGGGTGCGGGAAGAAATGCCGGGCTACTCATCTTCTATCTCCACGTCGACTAACTTCGCGTCGGCGCTTTCAACGCGCGGCTGCCATCGCATTTCGTGGATGCGGCATAGCGCGTGCAACGCGCACAAATCGCACGGGCTGGGCTTTTCGCGCGGATCCACCTCGGCGCGCCCGTTCAAAAAATCCGCCGCCAGCCTGTTCACCACACGGGTCCATTCGGGACGCATTGCAAGAAGCTCGGCGCCTTCCTTGTGAATCCACTCTTGCGAGGCAGTTGTGATCTGCGCAAAGGCGACCTCGGACACAGGCACGTCGCTTGTCACCGCATATAAAGGAAGCTGCGGCTGTTCGGGTCGCTCGCCTTGCCACATATCCGTTGACAAGATTTTGGACGTTTTGTAATCGACAATCGCGTGCGTGCCATCGGCATAGCGGTCGATGCGGTCCACGCGAAGGTCCAATTTCAGGCCCGCCACTTCCACCGTTCGTTTGTGCTCGTTATAGGCAACCGTAAACGGTCGGCGCGCCTTCTCGACTGCAAGCCATCTACAGATCAGCCGCTCCAAACGAGCCTGTTCCAGCGCACGAAACGCCGCGAGTGCAGGCGATGGATCGTACCTGGCAAAATATTTCTCCAACGCCGCGCGCGTACAGAAGCCGACCAGCGCGTCGAGCTCTTCGCGCGATAGCGCCGCCAGACGTTCGCTGCTCCCCAGCTCCGCCCACAGAAATTCCAGCACCATGTGCGCCAGCGATCCGCGATCCAGCGCGGAGAGGCCCACATCCGGCTCGTCTATTTCCTTCGCACCCAGGCGATGAACGGCAAATGCGCGGAACGGGCACGCGGACTGATCGGCCAGCACTCGCGATCCGCCGCGCGTACCGGTACCCGGCGGCAACGCGAGGCCGGCGTCGGCAGGACGCGGTTCCAGTTCCGGCGCCCGCATAAAAACGCGAAACACGGCTATACCGCCATGCGGCGGAGCGTCAGGCATAAGGGGAAGGTCGCGAATGAACGGGCTGGCTTGCTGCTGTTCATTTTTATCGACCGCAGCCGCATGCGAGGGATAGCTGCACACTACTTCGTTCGCCGACGCGAACAGCCGCGCGGTGACGCGCTGCGCGTAAGCGAATTCGCGATCGGCCGACGACCCCGGCATGTTCGCGGCGCGCTGCACCCCGACTGGCAGAAACGGATTCGGCTGCACTCGCCGCGGCCACGCACCCGCGTCGAGGCCCGCGATCCACAAGGCGTCGAAGTTCATGCCCGCTGTTTCGCCGATGTCGAGAATCTGCACGGGCGCATCGCCCGGTTCCCTGGGCAACCGAGTCGCTTCCGCCATTCGCTGCAGATGCGAAATCGCGCGGCCGTGCGAGAAGGAATCGATTACGCTATCGAGACGGGCAAACTCCGAAAGCAAATCCTTCCAGGCCTCGGCCGTTTGCACTTCCACCTGTGTGAGAGTCCGAGTGCCAGGCCAGCCCGCCGGGCCCAAAGCACGCGTGAATGTTTCGCTCCACTGGCTGGGCCGCGCTCTGTCCCGCGATCTCGCCGCGAAAGCAGCCAGCTCCGGAAAACGCCGCGCTACAAAACTCGTGCGCAGGCTCACAGGATCCACCTTGGCGCGCCGCAGTTCCGCATCCAGTCGCGCACCCTCTTCCGGGTCCATCGCGATGAACGGCGAGCACCACAGCAGCGCCGCTTCCTCGCGGGGCATTCCGTCCATCAGGCGCAGCACCAGCAGCGCCGCGGAAATCATCGGCGATGCGGCCAGCGTCGAGCCCGAAGAAATATCAAACGCCCGCGGACCGCGATCAAAGCCGAACGCGGGATGAAAGATATCGTCGAAAATACGTTCGGCGACGCCGCTCAGTGAAGCCATGGACGGCAGTGCAATCCCGATGCGCAAGTCGGATCGGTCCACAAGCTTTTGCCGCGCCCACGTGGCCGCACGCGTCAGTTCATCGACCGCATCATGGCAGACGGCGCGCCGCGGTTGCGATGCGCGGACCGCCGCTTCCCGCAAGGTTGCGCCCCGAGCATCGAACAGGCGGCGATCCGCGGGCGCGACTTCATCGAACCCGAACAGCTCTATGGGCGCGGGGTCAAGCTTCCCCGCCCCGAGTGCGAGCCGCTTGTACAAGGCCTCGGGAATCTCCGCCGCTGTGATCCATCCATGGTCCGTCAGGCGCTTTTGCACGCGTTTCATCCATGCGGCGAATGCAGCGGCATCCTCGGTGTGCTCAAACCCCCCAGTGTTGAGAGGAGCGTCAAGCGGCGCTTCCCACGCATGCAGCAGTTGCCAGGCTTCGGCCGCCGCACGCGCGGTCGCGTGCGCGTTCAATAAAATATCGCGCTCCGTAGTTTGGATCGCCTCTTCCCACAACGCGAGTTCCTGCCAGCGCGTCAGCAGCACGGGCGTCGCCGCGGGGTCGTTCCACGCGCACTCCTCCCAAGCGCGACGCACCCAGGCATCGCGCGGCAGGATGTCGGGCGAGTCCCAAACCGCGTGGCCTTCGGCGCGGCGCTCGGCATCGTGCATCGCGAGAAGCTGCCGCGCGGCGGCAACGGTGCCTGTGATGATCGTGCTATTGAGGATCGCGCTTTTGAGGATTGGGATGACGCTGGCCAAAGAACGAGCTTAGCAACCCGCGAACGTTCGTTCACACAATCAAGGCAGCAGCTCTACACGAACTGCCAGGCAATCGATCCGTACTTGCCATAGTCCACGTGGAAGGTATCGCCCGCGCCCCCATAAACAGGCCGCGTGAAAGAGCCCGCCAGGATCACTTCGCCGGCCTTCAGCGTCACGCCGTGCGGAGCCAGCTTATTCGCCAGCCATACCACGCCGTTCGCCGGATGATTCAGCACGGCTGCAGCGACGCCCGATTCTTCGATCACGCCGTTGCGCAAAAGCAGCGCCGAGATCCAGCGCATGTCCGCATCCTGCGGCTTGAACGGACGCCCTCCCAGCAGGATGCCCGCCCCTGCGGCGTTGTCCGAAATAGTGTCGGTGACTTTGCGCGTTACTTTCGTTTCGGGATCGATCTGATGAATGCGCGCGTCGATGATTTCGACCGCAGGCGTGACGTACTCCACCGCGTTCAGCACGTCGAAGATCGTGCAGCCGGGGCCGCTCAAAGGTCTGCCCAGAATGAACGCGAGCTCCACTTCCACGCGCGGCACAATAAAGCGATCCATCGGCACTCTCGCGCCGTCAGCGAAAAACATGTCGTCCATCAGCGCGCCATAGTCGGGCTCGGAGATGTTCGACGAAGCCTGCATGGCCTTCGACGTCAGGCCGATTTTGTGCCCTTTCACCTCGCGCCCGCTTTTGCACTTCATGTGGATCCATTCTTTTTGGATCTCGTAGGCGTCATCGATGGTCAGGCCGGGATGCTCCAGCGAAAACTGGCGGATCTGCGTGCGGTTCTTCTCCGCCACCTCCAGCCGCGAGGCCAGTTCCAGGATCTTGTCCCTATCCAGCATGTGTGTGCCTCTTTCGCGAAACGCACCCAGCGCGTTCTCGCGAGTTCGAATGAGCGTTCAACCCGTTATTATCACCCTACCCGCGCCTTCGCGCGCCGGTCTCACCACTGCCGTCGCTGACATATCGTCCGAGGGCATCCTATAATTACAGTCGCTGTGAAGAAATCCGCGGGCTCTTTATGACAAGCATCTTATGACAGGCACCGAACGGAGCGAAGCAATCCCCGTCAGTTACACGTGGCCGGAGGAAGGCGTGCGCCGGATTCCGTACTGGGTTTACACCGATCCGGCGATCTACGATCTGGAGCAGCGCCGCATTTTTCAAGGGCCCACGTGGAACTATGTCGCTCTGGAAGCGGAGATGCCGCGGCCCGGCGATTTCAAAAGCACCTTCATCGGCGATTGCCCGGTGGTGATCACGCGCGCGAAGGATGGCACGCTCGCGGGCTTCGTGAATCGCTGCGCGCACCGCGGCTCGGCAGTATGCCGCTCGCGCTACGGCAATGCGAAGGACTTCACGTGCATCTATCATCAGTGGCGCTACGATCTCGCGGGGAACTTGCTTGCTGTGCCCTTTCGCCGCGGCGTTTCCGAAGGCGAACAGCGCGTCGGCGGCATGCCCGAGGATTTTCAGCTCAACCAGCACAATCTGCAAAGCCTGAAAGTGGAATCGGTCAACGGCGTAATCTTCGCGTCGTTCGATGCTGCGATGATCCCCGTGCGCGAGTATCTGGGTCCGCTGATGACGTCGTACTTCGAACGCCTCTTCGACGGCCGCGCGCTCCGTCCGCTGGGCCGCATGAGCCAGCGCATCCGCTCCAACTGGAAGCTGATGATGGAAAATATCAAGGACCCGTATCACGCCAGCCTGCTGCACGTGTTCCTGGTGTCGTTCGGCCTGTTCCGCGCCGATCAGAAATCGAAGGTCGAGATGGACGATAGCGGCGGCCACGCCGTTCTGGTTTCGCGCAAAGGCGAGCAGAAATCATCGGCCGCCACGCAGGAGATCGCGAACCTGAAGGCCGACTACACGCTGCACGATCCCTCGCTGCTCGACAGGCGCAAGGAGTTCCCCGACGAAAACACGGTGGTGATGCAAACGATCTTCCCGGGATTAATTGTCCAGCAGCAGACCAACACGCTGGCCTTGCGGCAGATTGTGCCGCGCGGTCCGACTGAGTTCGACTTGCATTGGGATTTCTTCGGTTACGCGGACGACGACGAGCAGATGGCCGGCTACCGGTTGAAGCAGGCCAATCTAATGGGACCGGCGGGTTTGGTTTCGATCGACGACACAGAAGCGCTGGAAGTATGCCAGAAGAGTTTCGTCGAAAGCAAGGACCGCAGCGCGTTCGTGGAGCTCGGCGGCCACGGGTGGGAAAACGTGAATCACATGGTGACCGAATCCGCCATTCGCGCCATGTACCGCTGCTACCGGCAGTTCATGCAAATCTAATATGGCGAGCACGATGACCAACGATGCGGCAGTGGCGCAGGCGGCGCTGATGGAACTGTTCGCCACTTATATGGACGCGCTGGACGACGGCGAGTTCGAAACGTGGCCGGAGTTTTTCGTCGAAAAGGGCGTTTACAAAATCGTGGCGCGCGAAAATGTCGAGCGCGATTTGCCCATCGCCACATGGTCCTGCGCCAGCCGCGCCATGATGACCGATCGCGTGGTGGCTATCCGCAACGCCAGCGTTTTTTCGCCGCGCTATATGCGCCACACCGGCAGTATCCTGCGCGTGCTGGGAGAAGAGGGCGGCGTGATTTCCGCGAGTCTCGGATTCTCGGTTTTCGAAACCATGCAGGACGAGCCCACACGCGTTTTTATGACCGGCCAGTATCGCGCCAAGATCGCCCTGACGGCGGAAGGACCTCGCTTTCAGGAACTGCTGGTGGTGTACGATTCGTCGCTGATTCCGGGCTTGCTCGTTTTCCCCGTTTGATATGCCGGGTGCCGCCGCATCACGTGTCCGCTGGTGGCTGATCGCACCCATCCTGCTGACGTTTGTCATCATCAATCAAATCGACAAATCCAACATTTCGGTCCTGATCGCCGACGCGAAATTCGCGGCGGATCTCGGGGCCACGCACCTGGATCACAGTGCCGATCACGCGCGACTCGGATTTATTTCCAGCGCGTTCTTCTATGGGTACGGCATCGCGCTGATGATCTGGGGATTCGTTGTGGATCGCATCGGCCCACGCAAATCCGCGCTGATCGGTGTGCTGGGCTGGGCCGTCACAAGCCTGTGGTGCGGATGGTCCACGTCGCTTACAGAAATGTACGCCGCTCGTTTTGCGTTAGGTCTGGCGGAAGGCGGCATGTGGCCGGTGTGCAACAAATATGTCGGCCAATGGTTCGCGCGCAGCGAGCACGGGCGCATTCAGGCATTCTGGTTCAACGGCGCGCAGATCGGCATTGCGATCGGATTGCCGATTGTCACCTCGCTCCTGCTGGCGGGCGGATGGCGCGGCGTATTCTTTGCATGTGCGATCGGCTCGGCGGCCATTTTGCTGCCGGTGTTCTGGTGGCTCGCGCCGGACCAGCCGTCGGCATCGCGTTGGGTGAACGCGGCGGAGCAATCGTTCATCGAAGACAATCGGCCGAGGACTGACGCGAGCGCATCAGGCGGATTGCGGTATCTCGCGACGCCCGCGTTCTGGATGATCGCGTTCTGCCACGGATGTTTAGTCGCCAGCTTCTTCGGCCTCAGCACATGGATTCCCAGCTATCTCACGAAGGTCCGCGGATTGCGATTCACCACCATGAGTTTTTCCGTGGCCGCCGCGTATCTCATTCCGGTGCTGCTGGCGCTATGGATCGGGCACGTCGCCGACAAGCGTTCTTTGTCGCGCGCCATGGTGAGCGCGGCGACCAGCGTCGCGATGGCGATGTTGATCGTGGCGGGCGTGAATGCCCCGGTCACGATGATCGCAGTGGTGCTGCTGGTCACTTCGATGGCCGCGCCCATCACGCAGGGAGCCGCAAACACGGCACTGCTGCATGAACTTGTGAATCCCGATCAAATCGGCAGCGCGACAGGCTTATGCGTCGGCGTCGGTAATATTCTGGGAGCCGCGGGGCCGGCGGTCGTCGGCTGGTTTATTGGTCATGCCCATGGAGAATACGCGGGGGCCTTCGGATCCATCGCGGCACTGAATCTTTTGCAGGGCATGATCTATTGGCGAATTGCTGCATGGGAACGGCGCGGCAACCGCGCGCACGCGGCCCCGGAAAGCAAACTGATCAAGGCGCGGGCTTGACAGTCATCGCGCCGTCTGATATTTCGCTATAGGGAGAGATGGGGATCATGCAATCATCGCTATGCCGTTTTTTGTTGTCGAGCCTGCTGGCGCTGGGAGTGGCCGCGCCGATGTTCGCTCACCATTCCGTGCAAGCCCAATTCGACCTCGATAAGCCCATCCAGCTCAAGGGCATGGTTGCGAAAGTCGAATGGATCAATCCCCACTCCTATTTATTCATCGACGTAACGGACGCATCCGGGAAGGTGAAACACTGGGCTTTTGAAATGGCGGGTCCCGGAGCTTTGAGAAAAGCGGGACTGAGCCGCGCCGACCGCGGCGGGATGAAGGCAGGCGACACCGTGACAGTGAACGGCGTGCTGGCGAAAGATGGGACCGACACGGGCCTGGTCAAGACGATCACGCTCGCCGACGGCCGTGTGTTCACCATCTGGACGGACGATCCGAACGCCAAATAGTCGAACATCTCTCCGACAGCGAGGTCTTCCCATGACACATCGTCATCTCGGTTTTCTGATCTCGGCGGCGGTGCTCGCGATTCCCTGCTGCGCGGAAAATCCGCCGAACTTAAGCGGCGTGTGGAACGGTGCCGTGCCCGCGCGCGTCACCGAATCCGGCGAAAAGATCGGACTGATTCTGGCGGCACGCGGCGGAACGCTCGTCAACTTTGAGCGCGACAACGCGCTGATCCGCCGCATGGATCCGAACAAGCCCGTGTACCGGCCCGAGTTCTGGGAAAAAGTGCAGAAGCTCGATCAGGATGGGAACAATCAAGACCCGTCGTATTCGTGCATGCCGCAGGGCGTGCCGCGCATGGGGCCGCCGGTGAAGATCGTGCAAACGGAAGGCGAGCTGATTTTCCTTTATGCCGGTCCGCAGGATACGTATCGCGTGATTCCGATCGACGGGCGCAAACACACGCCGCTGGCGGATCTGGACGGCACGTGGCGCGGCGAAGCGCTTGGCCATTGGGAAGGCGACACGATGGTGGTCGATACGATCGGTTTCAACGACACCAGTTGGCTGGACATTGGCGGCTACTTTCACAGCGAGAATATGCGCGTGATCGAGCGGCTCCGGCGCGACGGCAATATGCTCACGTGGCAGGCCACGGTGGAAGATCCCGAGGTGCTGGTGCAGCCATGGGTGATGAACACACGCGAGCTGCGGTTGAATCCTGATCCGAAGGCGATGCTCGAAGAAACCCTGCCGTGCAGCGAACGCGATCTTTCCCACCTGGTTACGAAAGAGCACCACTAGCCGATCCTTCGCGATGCATGCCTTGCGCGGCCGGATGCAGTAAACTTCTGTGAGGAGTTTTGCGGTGAATCGCGCAGCGTTCGTTATTTCCGTCTTGATTGCGATCGCGATAGCGCCGGTGCTATCCGGGCAACGGATGCCCGATGGTCATCCCGACTTGAACGGATTGTGGAATGGGACGACGGTGAACGGGCCGCACATTCCTTCCGAAGATCCCACGGTGACGAATCTGCCTTCGCGCGATGGGAGCCTGGTGAACTACGAGCGCGACGGCGCCCTTCTTCGCCGCGCCGATCCGAACCGTCCTTTATATAAGCCCGAGTTTTGGACCAAGGTACAGGAGCTGGATCAAAACGGCAATGAAGCCGATCCATCGTACGGGTGCATGCCGGCGGGCGTGCCGCGCATGGGGCCTCCGGACAAGATCGTGCAGACGGAGAAGGAGATTTTGTTTTTGTATGTGGCTCCGGCGGCGCGCGGCTGGGGCGACTCGTATCGTGTGATCCCGATGGACGGCCGCAAGCATACGCCGCTTGACGATATTGACGGCACGTGGAAAGGCGAATCGATCGGCCATTGGGACGGGGACACGCTGGTGGTGGATACCATCGGCTTCAATGACAGCAGCTGGCTGGATTACGGCGGCTATTTTCACAGCGAAAACATGCGCGTGATTGAGCGCGTGCGGCGCGAGGGCGATACGCTGACGTGGCAGGCGACGGTGGAAGATCCTGACGTGCTGATGAAGCCGTGGGTGATGAACCCGCGCGTGCAGAGGCTGAATAAAGATGCCAAGGCATGGCTGATGGAAACGCTGCCGTGCGCAGAACGCGATCTTTCGCATTTGGTGACCAAGGAGCATCACTAGATATGACGCGGGTTGTTTTTGTTTTGCTGGTGTCGGTTTGCGCAAGAGCGCAAACGGCAACGCCCCGACTGGCCGATGGGCATCCGGACTTCAACGGCCTGTGGAACGGCAACGCGAATAATCCTTTCCTGAAAAGCGAAGATCCGCTGGCGGCGAACCTGGCGTCGCGCGGTGGGAACCTGCTGAACTTCGAGCGCGATGGAGCGCTGGTGCGGCGCGCGGATCAGAACAAGCCTATTTACAAGCCCGAATTTTGGGAGAAGGTGCAGAAGCTGGATCAGGACGGTAACAATCAGGACCCCTCGTACGGATGCATGCCGGGCGGAGTCCCGCGCATCGGGCCTCCGATGAAGATCGTGCAGACGGCGAAGGAGCTGGTGTTTTTGTACGTCACGCCGCCGGCGCAGGGATGGGGCGACGCTTATCGCGTGATTCCCACCGACGGCCGCGCGCACACGCCGCTCGAAGATCTGGACGGGACGTGGAAGGGCGAATCGGTGGGGCATTGGGAAGGCGACACTCTGGTGGTGGATACGATCGGGTTCAACGATAGCAGCTGGCTCGATATCGGCGGCTATTTTCATAGCGAAAATATGCACGTGGTAGAGAGAATGCAGCGCGAGGGCAACCGGCTGACGTGGGAAGCGACGGTGGAGGACCCCGACGTGCTGCTGAAGCCGTGGACCATGAACCGGCGCACGCTGGTGATGAATCCCGACCAGAAAGCCGAGTTGGCCGAGTCGCTGCCGTGCGTGGAGCGGGATCTGTCGCATCTGGTCACGAAAGACCATCACTAGTTTTTAAAAGAGGACCTCGAATATGAATCGATTTCGCTGGGCTGCGCTGGTGATGATGTCGGCAGTGCCCTGTTTAGAGGCGCAGGATGCGCTCGCGACGATCAAGGCCGCCGAATACGCGCTGGGCATGATCCGCGGACCGCAGCGCATCGACGCCATCAACACCATGGAGGTATGGGGCACCGGCATGAACTACAACTTCGGGCAGGCGTATCATGCCGCCGGAGCGTGGCCGGCGTTCAAGATCGAATATCACGCGAGCTATAGCTACAGGACTCCGGCGATGCGCGTCGATATTACGCGTTCGAATCCCGACGGGCCGCTGCAAGGTGGCGGGCTGCCGCTGGCGTCGCCTCAGCGCTCGATTCAAGTGTTCAACGGAATGTTTGCCTGGAATGAGAGCGTGCCGGGCGGAGGATTCATCAAGGGCTCGACGGCAACGCCCACGCCGGGAGCGTTGAAGGACCGGTTGCTGCAGATGTGGACGACTCCGCATGGCGTGTTGAAGGCGGCTGAGCGTGGCGCCAAAGACGCGAAAGTTGGCGTGGTCCATGTAGGCGCATTCAGTCTAACGATGGTGACGTTTCCGCTCGACGGGCCGCTGGCAGGCATCGACGTGAAGATGACGCTCAATGCGAAGAATCAGGTGGAACGAGTTGAGACGATGAGCGAAAACCCGGTGCTGGGTGACCTTACGACCGAGACCACCTATTCTGATTACAAAGACCTGGGCGAGATCGCGACCGATGTAATGTTCCCCGCGCATATTGTGCAAAAGCAGGGCGGCTTCCCCGTGCTGGATTTAACCGTGACGAAGGTGGATGCGAACAATCCCTATGTTGTGTTCCCGGTGCCGGACAACGTGGAGAATGGGCCGAAGACCGATCCTCCGGTGAAGGTGGAGACGACGAAGGTTGCCGATGGCGTTTACTATTTCACGGGTGGATCGCACCACAGCGTGGCGGTGGAGTTCAACAATTATGTGGCGCTGCTGGAATGTCCGCTGAGCGAGGAGCGCACGCTCGCGGTGATCGCGGCGGTGCATGAGGCGATTCCGAAGAAGCCGATCCGCTATGCGGTGGCGACGCATCATCACTTCGATCACTCGTCGGGCTTGCGTGCGTGTGTGGCGGAAGGCTCGACGATCGTGGCGCAGACCCTGGACAAGCCGTATTACGAGCAAGTTTGGGCCGGGCCGCGGACGATTCGTCAGGACGCTCTGGCGAAGTTCGGCAAGAAGCCGGTGATCGAAGGGGTGGATGAAAAACGCGTGATCGGCGATGGGAAGCGCAGCGTGGAGCTGTATCATCTGGCGGGCAGCAATCACGTCGATTCGATGCTGATCGCGTATTTGCCGAAGGAAAAGGTTTTGGTGGAGGCAGATGTTTACACACCGGCTGCGGCAGGTGCTCCGACGCCTCCTCCGACAAAAGAAATGCTGAACCTGTGGGATAACATCCAGAGGCTGAAGCTGGATGTGCAGCAGATCACGCCGATTCATGGACGGCTGGTGACGATGGAGGAATTCAAGAAGGCGGTGGGGAGATAGATCGGTGCGTGTGGACACACGTATCCCATGGAAAGACTGTGCGGTGTGATTGGCAAACAGCAGATCCCTCGACTTCGCTCGGGATGACAGCGTTTGTTGTGCTGTCCTATCTTACGTTCGGACTTCTGTAAGGAACCGCTGCCTGTGGTCGCGGCTCGGTCTGGCGTACCGCTCCATGACTGTCGCGGCTCTGACTCCTTAAATGCGGAAGCGCGCTTCCTCCGGTTGATAACCCGCACGGTGGGCGGACTACCGAATTTAGGTCGGTAGCAGCTGCCGTTTCTTTGCCCGCAACGGCGAGGGTTCACTGTATCGCACGTGACGCTCGGTTCACTGTAACGCTCGTACGTCTCGGCTCATCGCTCCAGGGCGAACCTGTTGACGGGGCGCTTATCAGGAACTCGAGTACTTGAAGGCGCTACGTGGCCCGGCTTCCGATGGCAGAACCCGAACACTTGCTCATGGTGTAGCATTGCTTCGGTGGAGTGTGCGGGAAGGGACGTGCGAAAAGATTGAATCGACGGCAATTCTCCGGGCGAGGGTGGCGGTGATTGCAGGCAAGGTGTATCCCCTGCGCTCGGGTTGCAGGCGCGGAAGAGTCGAGACGATTCTCGACTCAGCAGGCTGACAGCCTGCGCCACGTCGCGACTGGGGGCAGAGGGGGGCTGAAGCTCCTGTCGCAAGCTGAAGATTGTTCTTCCCTTGCGTGAATGGGCAGAACGGGGTTGCATCGGCAGGCTCTTGCCGGCCGAAGCCGGTTCACGGGCAGAGGATCTTTTGCTGAGTCAGTGAAGCGATCGTTTTCTCAGAGATGCCGGGGTCGTAGCGTTCGTAATTGATGCCATATGTACTCGTATCCTCTTCCTGACGCCCAAGGCTTCCGGTGATAACAATCACGATTGTTCCGTCCGAGTTGTAGAACGCGGTTTGCGATCTGCCGCCCGCTTTTCCCGATCCGCTCGCGAATCCCTGCACCTTCTTGAAGCCGGAAAGATGCGCGGCATACCATGCAACGACGGCGCTCACTTTGATGTTCTTGTCCTTGACGTTCATGTTGGCGAGAGCATAGAAGTCGCCCTTCATTTTGCTTTTGCAGACAACGCCGCCTGGCACTTGTACGGGCCGAAAGCCGTAGGACGTTCCTGCAACCACGACTTCGGCGGCGGGAATCACCGCAAGGCCTGTCAGCGAATCCGTCGCCTGACCATAGGCGGCTGCCAAACAGAAAACAAGCATCGTTCCCGAAACATAAAACGTTCTCATCGAGAGTCTCCTTATTGAAAACGCGAATGGAACATTCACTGCGGACCCACGGAGCTGCGCCTGAGGCCGCATTCACATTCTAGCGGAGCTTTCCAAACGACCCGGGTGGGCGAGACAGGACATCAGGAGAGCCAGCGCCTTGCGATCGCGATGTGGAGCAGTGCGATGCAGTTAAAGCAGTTTCGTGGTTGTAGCAGGATCGGCCGGCGAAGACAACTCGCGTTCGTCGGGGCGGTGGAGGGCGAGGAGAGAGGCTCGGAAGGAACTGGAGTGGCTGTTTGCGACGTGAGCTTTTGCGGCGCAAGCGGCGAGGAGGTCGAGGAGTTCGCGGGCGCGGATGGGCTTCGAGATGTACTCGTCCATACCGGCGGCGAGGCAGCGTTCGCGGTCGCCCTGCATGGCGTGCGCGGTCATGGCGATGATCGGGACGTGGGTTCCTGCAGCTTTCTCCCGCGTGCGGATGGCGTTGGTGGCTTCGAATCCGCTCATGATAGGCATTTGCACGTCCATGAGAATGACGTCGAACTCGCAGGGGCCGGTGCGCTGGATGCACGCTTCATCGAACTGCTGGACGGCTTCCCATCCGTTGCACGCGAGGGTGAGGCGATGGCCGGCCTTTTCGAGAATGCGGCTGGCGAGGCGCTGATTGACGAGGTTGTCCTCCACCAGCAGGATGGAAAGAGTGCCATGGGGCACGTGTTCCGCTGGATGCACAGGTGGCGGCGAGGGAGCGGCCTCGACTTTTTCCAGGGCGCGCGGCGAGGGACGAGCGGCGAGTGCGATCGCGATGGCCGCGCGCAATTCGGCGCGGCGAACGGGCTTGACCAGATAGGCGGCTATGCCGAGTTCGCGGCAGCGCAGGATGTCTTCACGCTGCTCGCCTGAAGTAAGCATCATGACGAGCGAGTCGGCGAGCCGGGCGGAATGCGCGATGCGCTCGGCCAGATCGAATCCATCCATGCCGGGCATGTGGCAATCGGAGAGCACCAGAAGGAATGGGTCGCCGCGCCCGGCGGCGTTACGCAACATGGTGAGGGCTTCATAGCCGGAGGCGGCCGCGGCGGGGCGCATATTCCACTTGGCGAGCAGTTCGGTAAGAATGCGGCGATTGGTGGCGTTGTCGTCGACCACGAGGACGGGCGTACCGGCAAGCGAGGCATCGTCGTCGAGGTGGCGAGCTTGTTCTTCAGGCGCCGTTTGGAACGTCGCCGTGAAATGGAAGCGGCTGCCGATGCCGGGCTCGCTTTCCACCCAGATCTCGCCGCTCATCATGTGAACGAGCAACGTGGAGATGGTGAGACCAAGGCCGGTGCCGCCGAACTGGCGCGTGGTGGAACCATCGGCTTGCGCGAACGCTTCGAAGATAATGTGCTGCTTATCGCGCGCGATGCCGACGCCGGTGTCGCGCACTTGAAAATGAAGCTGGGCGCCGGTGTCGCTTTGCGACCGCACGGAGACGGAGAGCTCCACTTCTCCGCTCTCGGTAAACTTGACGGCGTTGCCGACCAGGTTGGTGACGATCTGGCGGAGGCGGACGGGATCGCCGACCAGATAGTCGGGCGCGTCCGGCCGCACCTCGAGCAGAAGCTCCAAGCCTTTTTCGTGGGCGCGAAGGGCGAGCAGCTTCAGCGCTTCCTCGAGAACGTCGCGAAGGCGGAAATGCACGGTGTCCAGATCGAGCCGGCCGGCTTCGATCTTGGAGAAATCGAGAATATCGTTGATGACGGTGAGGAGCGAATCGGCGGATGACTTCACGGTGTTGAGGTACTCGCGCTGATCGGGATCGAGGTCGGTATCGAGAACCAGCTCCGTCATGCCGAGAACGCCGTTCATGGGCGTGCGGATTTCGTGGCTCATGTTGGCGAGGAATTCGCTTTTCGCGCGGCTGGCGGCTTCGGCGCGGTCCTTGGCGAGGCGCAGTTCGGCGGTGCGGACGGCGACCTGGTTTTCGAGGATGTCGCGGCGAGTGAGAAGTTCGGCATCGCGCAATTCGATTTCGGACAGCATGGCGTTGAAGCTCGCGATCAACTGCCCGAAGTCGTCGTTTGATTCCTTGACGGCACGCACGGTGTAGTTCTTATCGCCGGTGACTTGTTTGGCAACGCCGGCGAGATGCGCAATGGGGGCGGAGACCGCGCGTTGGAGGCGAGAGGCAAGAGCAAGCGCGAGAGCAAAGCTAACGGCGAGAATCAGCAGAATGACGCCGCCGAAGCGGGTGAACCGCTGGCCGAGCTCGTTGAGATCGGATTGCAGATAGACGATGACTTCGTCTTGCAGAGCGAGCGTGACGTCGCGATATACGTTCAAGTAGTTGCGTCCGAACCGGCTGCCGGGTGGCTGAACGGGAGGAAGCACGCGGGGCGGATTGCCGTCGCGCCAATACGAAGCGAAAGGTTTCCCATCGGCGGAATAGATGACGGCGGCGACGATGTTCTTTTTGGCGCGGAGGCCGGACAGCAGTTCCTCGGCGGCGCGCCGGTCTCTAAAGGCAACGGCGGCGGTGCTGTTGGAGCCGACGATTTCGGCGAGCGTTTCGAGATCGCTGCGCAATTCGGCGCGGGCGGTGATCTGACCGTAGACAATGACGGCGAGACTGGCGGGAAGCAAGGCGGCGGTGACCGTGCAGACGATGATGAGCGTGAGCTTGTGCCTGACCGCGAGATTGCCGTAGTGTTTCAACACCGCGTCATTTCCCCACGATCTCCGCCAGACTCAGGAGCTTCGCGCTGATGTGCAGTTGCTGGCGGCGTGCGGCCTCCAGATTGATTTGCAGGCGTACGGTGCCTTCTTCGATTTTGAAATTGACGACGCCGCCCTCCTCGGCGAAGTTGGCGGTTTCGCCGATGGTGAGGACACCGGTAATCGCGTTTCCCTTGAGAAGCTCCATGATGCGCTTGCGTTCCGAGGCGGCGACGAAGAGCATCTGACAACCGGCGGCCTGCGACGCGTCGGAAATTTCGCGCACCTGGAAGGGGCGGCCATTGATGGTTTTGCCGGCGAGGGCCTCGGCGAGCGCGTCGCGAAAGGGATTACGGCCGAGGACTCCGATGACGATGGGATCGGCGGGGCCTTTGAAGGAGTGCGGCGGCCATTCCACGAACTTTGGGAAGTTATACAAAAATGCGGCTTTCACTTTGTATTCATCCGCCACCTGGCCGTATGAACCTACGCTCATCAGAGCTCCGAGAATGATGGCGCTGCCGTAGTGGAGTGTCACGTCGCAGGCATCCTTGCTGACTCACTTCGCTTAGTTTTGAAAAACCACAGGGTAGAAGCGATACACCTTCTTTAGAACTAATCGGATAGGAATCGCAATCCGTGAGCAGAGGTGAGCCGTCGCCCGCGAGCGGGATAGTCTTCTTATTCCTGAAGTCGTATCGATAGTCTTATCGATTAAAGCCGGCAATTGAGCCGATAAGCACGCTGGGCCGCCTGAGAGAGGCCCGTGGGGTATCCGCGCAAAAAGGAACTGGCATGAGCGCCTCGAATTCGAAAACGCGCCGCGGCGCCGAAGCAATGGCCGCGCTTCTGATCGCAGCGGCACTGCCATGGCCGTTGATGGCCAACAGCTCGCCCGCGGACCTGACGCAGATGAGCCTGGAAGACCTGATGAACGTGCAGGTCACGTCGGTCTCCAAGAAAGAACAGAAGCTGTCCACGACGGCGGCGGCGGTGTTCGTGATCACGCAAGAAGACATCCATCGCTCCGGGGCTACTAACATTCCCGATCTGCTGCGATTGGCGCCGGGCGTGGACGTGGCGCAAGTGGACGCCAACCGATGGGTGATCAGTATTCGCGGCTTCAGTCAGCTCTATTCGGACAAGGTGCTGGTGCTGATCGACGGCCGGTCGGTGTATGAGAACGTCGGGTCGAACGTCTTTTGGGACGACAACAGCATGCCCTTGGAGGACATCGACCGGATCGAGGTAATCCGCGGGCCGGGCGGCACGGCGTGGGGCGCGAATGCGGTGAACGGCGTGATCAACATCATCTCGAAGAGCGCGAAGGCGACCAAGGGCGGCATTGTCAGCGCGGGCGGAGGATCCGCGGAGACGGCGCGCGGATTTGCTCAGTATGGCGCGTCTCTTGGAACAGGGGGCGCATCGAACGGCGCGTACAGAGTGTTCGGGCAATATTTCAACGTCAATAATTCGATCACGCCGGGAGGGCAGAAAGCCGCCGACGGATGGCATGGATCGCAAGGAGGATTCCGCACGGATTGGGATCTTGGCTCGCGGGACGGGCTGACGGTGCAAGGCGAATACACGGGAACCGCGGGCGGGCAAACGATGACGGCTGTCTTTGCGGACGCGCTGCCGCTCGAAGCGGTGGTCAACGACCGGCAATTGAACACGGCGGCCAATCTTCTGGGCCGATGGGACCACGTGTACGCGAACGGCTCCGAATCGTCTCTGCAAGTCTCCACCGATTATGAGCACCGCCGCTCGCATATGGAGGTGGACGCCCTTCGACAGATGACCGACGTGGATTTCACGCACCACATTTCGCTGGGCAGCAGAAACGACGTGGTGTGGGGCGTCGGCTATCGCTTCGAGGACGACAGGCTTCGGCCCGGCACGTATACGACGGTGACGCCCGCCGAAAGCAGCGACAGCCTGTTCAGCACTTTCCTGCAGGACGAGATCAAGATTGCGGCGTCGCTTTCGTTGACCGTCGGCTCGAAATTCGAGCACAACGGATTTACCGGGTTCGATTACGAGCCGAGCGCGCAATTGGCATGGACGCCGACGGAGCGGCACACGGTCTGGGCGTCGGCCGCGAAGGCGATCCGGCAGCCGTCGCTGGTGGACTTCGGACTGGAGAGCGATATCGCTATCGTGCCGATGGCGAATGGATCGTTCGCGACGCTAACCTTGCTGGGAAATCCGCTGACGAAGAATGAAACTCTGCACGATTACGAGGCCGGCTATCGCGCGCAATTCAACCGGAGCCTGTCGTGGGACGTAACGGGGTTCGTAAGCATGTACGACAAGCTGGTGACGCAGGAGCCGGGAGCGCCGTTTTTACGCAGAGTCCGGGACCGCCGCACCTGGTTTTGCCGCTGACCTGGGGCAACGGCGCCAACGCGTCCAATGCCGGCGTAGAGTTTTTCGCCACGTGGGAGACAACCAGACGCTGGAGAATCCGGCCGGGATACTCGTTCCTCAATATGTCCATTGCGCGAGATCCCGCCAGCCTGGATATGCAGGTATTGGGGACGGAGCGCAATGATCCGAAGCACCAGTTCCAGATCGGTTCCTGGCTCAGCCTGACGACGAAACTGGATTGGGATACCACGCTGATGTACGTTTCCAGTTTGGGGAACCTGAATGTGCCGTCCTATGAAAGGCTGGACACGCGCCTGGGATGGCGATTGGGCGAATCGATGGAGCTGAGCCTGGTGGGACAAAACCTCCTGCGGCCTGGACACCAGGAGTTCTATGATCCGCAGATCCACGTGACGGACGTGAGGCGACAGGTGTTCGGAAAAATCACGTGGCGATTTTAAGAAAGGGCCCACGAATCAGGATTCAAGGAGCTGGCGAATGACTCGCAGGTCCTGGACGAAGCGGTCGAATTCGAGTTCACGCTGCTTTGAGTCGGGGCTCCGCAGGATCGCGGAGGGGTGCACGGTGGCCACTACGTGCGGCGCTAATGGATGATCGATAGAGCGGCCGCGATTCACAGTCAGACGAAAGTCGTTGCCTAAAATCGACTGCGCTGCCGTTGCTCCCAAACAGGCAATCACCGTCGGCTTGACGGCTTCGATCTCCGCTTCGAGCCATGGGTGGCAAGCTTGGACTTCGCTGGCGCGCGGCTTTTTATGAAGCCTTCGCTTGCCGCGCTCCTCAAACTTGAAGTGCTTCACGGCATTTGTGACGTAGACCTGCTTGCGATCGATTCCTGCCTCGGTCAAGGCGCGGTCCAGAAGCTTTCCGGAGGGACCTACGAAGGGCTTACCTTGAAGATCCTCTTCGTTTCCCGGCTGCTCCCCGATCATCAGCAGCTTCGCGCTCTGCCTGCCCTCACCGAATACTGCCTGCGTCGCCCACTTGTAAAGCTCGCAACCCTCGCAGCCTTGCACTGCGTCGCGCATCGCCTTGAGGGAATGCATCGGAGGAAGGAACTCGGCGGCGCCCGGCGCATTCTTTGTACTCATGCTGCGAGTGACGGTGCAATCGAATCGCCAATTTTTGGCGGAGTCTTACGATTTTGTGGGCGATGCCGGAGATTTGGTGAGCGACGATGGATTCGAACGGTGAAGACGGATCAAAGCTAGTCCCAGCCCGGTGAGAACGAGGGCGGCGCTCGCTGGCTCCGGCACGCTGGAGACGTCGGCAGCGGTTATTTCGTAGATGACGCCGCTCCCCGGTATCCAGCCATCGGCCGAGGAAATATCGGCCAGGAACAATGAGTTTCCCGTAGATGCCAAACCAATCAGGTGGCCGACGTCTGCCTGACCGCCGCCGACAAAGTCAGACGACGTGTTGGTACCGAGATCATAGAGCACAACCGGGTTCGTAGGATTCAGCGTGCCCGAATGATTGTAGTTACCGTCGAAGCCGCCGAGAATTCCATTGTTCAAGCCGACCGGAAAACCCGAAGGCATGAAGGCGATTTCGTTGAGCCCGAAGCTCTGGCCGAGATAAGACCACAGCGGTGGAACTCCTGTGCCTCCTGCGAAGCTGCCGTCCGAGTAATTGGTATAGCTGTTGGGATAGCCAAAGGAAGTGGCGGTCCCGGAGGCGATTTGTGCAGCAGTCAACATGTTCAGCTCGTCGGCACTGATCGGGACGCCGCCTGAGTCCTCGTATCCGTTGTCGCCGAAGTAGACATTCCCGGTCGCCGGGTCCACCAAAATGCCGCCGGTGTTGCGAATTCCGTTCGCAACCTGCGTCAGGCCGCTTACCGTGGGAGTAGCGCCGTTGGTGTTTACCGTCATTTGATAGATCGAGCCTGTGGGCTGGTTCGCCGCCGTGATGAGGCCACTGAGCGAGACGGTGCCGGTGGGAGTTCCGGTGTTATTGGCGCCAACTCCGAAATATACGTTGTAGGATCCGCCCGAACCGGGACTGACGGCGAGAGGCAAAACCGTGAGCGTGTTCACGGTTTCCTGCAAATGGATGGATCCAACGTTGGTGTATGGACTTGTCGGGGAAGCGCCCGGCTTCAGGAAGGTGATGTCGCCTTGTGTGAGTCCCGCCGCGGTGGTGTTGCCTACTGTTGCTACGGCGATCAGCGGTCCAATCTGCCTGACGGAAGTGACTGCGCCCGGCAGACCCGCGTAAACCACGGTGGAGCTATCGGAGACTCCATTGTTCGTACTGGATGCAAGGCGCACCAGTTCGCCACTTCCAAAGTAGTACGCAAACTGGCCGGTAGTATTGAACGGCGTCGTGGTGCCAACCAACAGGGAGCCGTCCGTCAGGGGCGTCACGCTAGTTGGAAAATTCAGCCCGGTAGCGAAGGTGGTTACGTTAAGCCCATCGGGCGGTGAGAGCAGTAAGGGTCCCGATATCATCAGAACCGGAGTTGCCATTAGGGCAACGAAGACCGTCGGCCAAGTGTTATATGCCTTCGCCATGGATGTTAGATTATCATGACGCAGCTTCGTTTCCTGTGCGTGGCTGCTCACGCGACGCGGGCCCTGCTCGCTTGAGGTCACGCGCCGAAAGATCTGGTGGGCCCTGATGGATTCGAACCATCGACCAACGGATTATGAGTCCGCTGCACTAACCGCTGTGCTAAGGGCCCTGATTGACGCGAGGCGCCAAAGCCTGTTCCCTGGTATTGCTATCGGGACAAGGTGACTATGCGCCTTGCATCTATCGTGAACGGTGTGCCATTCAGCCGGCGTGAAAAGATTTACACCCCTCATCACCAGTCTACCGGCGAATGAGTGCGGTAAACAACCTGAAGTGATCGGAGGCCGCGTGAATTTTTGAGCTGGCCCTCAGGGCGATCTTGAACCATAAGGCTGTCAAGGAATAGACTGTCGATCTTGACTCGCGCGATTTGTGTGCAGCGGCGATTACCCGACACGTTACGTTTCTCCCAGGACTTTAGAGTGACGGGATTTGTATCCCGAGATTCACGCCTTCCGAGCGGCCAGACGTCACTATGTTTCATGCTCGAACTGGCCGCATCCGCCCTCATCACGGCCAGTTCTGCGTTTTTGTTCTGTTACTGGTGTTATC
The DNA here is from genome assembly GCA_963699945.1 of Terriglobia bacterium. Lineage (GTDB taxonomy): Bacteria > Acidobacteriota > Terriglobia > Bryobacterales > Bryobacteraceae > Palsa-187. Next base: position 113,385 of record CAVOVW010000013.1, on the reverse strand, counting down.
AGGCTTATCGCATGATGCGGTTTCCCGCACCAGCTGAAAAGCACGAGTCCGTCCGGCGCTTAGAAGTTTCGCTGAGCGATCGGTAGCCCTTTCGCTTGCGGCTCATGTGTACTCAGAGCTTTGAGGGTTCGCGGTTCGCTTTAATAATGCGACACTCCTCGCGATGTACCGCGCGAACCCATGTAACGGCAGGGTCCGGTAACCCATCTAAATAGTGTGGCGCTTAGAAATGTCCTGCTAGCTACTTTGGCCTTCGTCACGTCGGCTGCCGCCGAGAGCGGGAACGAGATCGTGGCCAAATCGGTCGCGGTCACGCAGCAGGATTGGAACATAGCGCCGCGTTACTCGTTCATCGACCACGAGGTCGCCGCCAAGCATGGCAATCCGCAGCCGAACAAAACTGAGCGAGTGTTGATGATCGACGGTTCGCCCTACAACGAGCTTATCGCCATTGCCGGCCACGGCCTTTCAAAGGAACAGCAAGACGCCGAAGCCCGAAAACTGGCGCGCGAGCGGGCGAAGAGAGCACGGGAATCGGCGGAGGAGCGCCAACGGCGCATTGCGCGTTACGTCCGGGAGCGCACGCAAGACCACCGGATGCTGGCGGAAATGGCGAACGCTTTCGAGTACGCGGTTACGGGAGAAGACATGCTGGAGGGTCACAAAGTTTGGGTCATCAAGGCCTCTCCCAAGCCGGGGTTCGTGGCGCACGACCGCGAAGGCAGAGTTCTGAAAAACATGGATGGCGAGCTATGGATCGATCAGGCAACTTATCAATGGGTGAAAGTGGAGGCGCACGTTACGAAGCCTGTTTCCATGTACGGGTTCCTCGCGAAGGTAAAGCCCGGTACTCGTTTTGAGCTGGAGCAGAGCCCGGTGAGCGCAGCGCTGTGGCTGCCCAAACGGTTCGTCGTCACCGTGAGAGCAAGCGTTCTCGGCGTCGCCAATGAGAACTCCTTCAACGAAGACGATTTTCGCGATTATCGATTGCAAGCTCAGGACGTGCAAGCTCAAGACGTGCAAACTCAAAACGGACCACCGGCACAGGCGTCCGGTAAATTGCCTGGGCAGTAACAGGCGAACTGGACTTGAGCGCCCGAAAGCCTGACGCGGAGAAGCCAGTCAGGCCGCACAAGCGAAGAGAGTGGCTACTTCGAGGGTTTGGATGCAGCGTCGACAATGGCGTTCAGCGTCGGGATGTCCTTCAACGGCGGAGCGTTGCTTTTAAAGGTCCGGATGTAAGCGTAGATATCCTTGGCCTGTTTATCGGACATCGTGTTTTCGGCGAAGTTCGGCATTCCGGTGGACTTGGGTTCCGGGGCGACGGTGGCGCGTCCGCGCAGGAAGGTGATGAACTCCTGCTCGGTTGAAAGATTTCCCCAGTTGCCGACGAAGATACGCGCGCCGGTCTCACCGTTATAGCCGTGGCAGGCGTAGCAGCTGTAGTTGAAAAAGAGGCTCTTACCTTTGGCGGCATCGCCCGTAACGGGGCTGGTGGGCGGAGGACTGTTGGGTAAGGGTCCGGTGTAACCCCGGCCTTGTTGCGCATCGAGAGAGGCTGCCGAGAAGAGCAGGCCGAGCATGGCGGCAGCTACGGATAGAGATGCAATCGAATGCCGTTTCATGTGATGGTCCTTTGTTGACGCCAATGCCTATCGGGGCTGCGTGATCACGTCGATCATATACGGCTCGCCGCGTTTCACGGAGTCCACGCCGCGCTTCAAAGCCGCGGACAGCTTCGTCGGATCGGAGATAGGGCCTTCGCCGGCCATGCCGTAGCCCGCCGCCATCTTGGCGTAGTCGATGTAAGGATCGCGCAGCGTGCTGCCGATGTAGGCGCGATCCGTTCCGCGGCCGCGAACGCCGGCCATGATATTCGACGAACATGTATTCCTGATGCCAGGCGCGATTGTTGTGCATGACGGTGAGCATCGGCAGCTTGTGATGCGCGGCCGTCCACAGAACGCCGGGAGCATAGTTGAGATCGCCATCGCATCTGGATGTTGACGACGATGCGGCCGCGTCCTTTGCCGCCAGCGCCGCGCCGACCGATGCGGGCGCGCCGTAACCCATGCCGCCGGCGCCCTGGCCGCCCAGGTAGCTATACGGCTTGTTGTGATCCCACATGCGCGTGTTGTGGCCGCCCGAAAATGCCGTTGGCGACGAGAGGCACCAGTCTTCATTCATGATCAGCGGCCAGAGTTCGGCGTAGACCCGAGCCGTGCTGATGGGGCTGCCGTTCCAGCCGGCGCGCTTCTTCTCGACCGCCAGCTTCACGGCCTTGACGTGCGCCTCGTGATTGGCTGCGGCGTGCTTGGCGGTGCGCTCCTGCACCATGCGCGCTTTGTCGGCTGTCATCTGGCGCTTCACTTCGTCGATGATCAGCGGAAGGCTGGCCTCGGCATCGGCCTCATCGGAGGAGCGCTATTGGCGGGAACACGCCCGCGTCCGCCGTTGGCATTGGCGTTCTCCAGCCCGCCGAAGCCGATGCCTTGCGGATCGCGTTGCGCGACGTTCGAGGGCAAATCGGGACCGATGATGGATGCCTGCGCGCCGCGCGCTTCCAGGCCCAGGATGTAATCGTAGTTTGTATCGGCGCCCGGCCCGCAGGGGATGACGCTGCGGGAAGCTCATGGGACCGTTGGTCGCGGTCGTGCTGGTGGACGCGCCCACCAGTTCGGCCAGCTCCACCGAGCGCTTCACGCCTTCCGGCGTACGCAGACGGCCGACCGCGATTCGGGGGTTTTGCGCGTCCACCAAAGCCTTCGCGATTTCCTTCGCCGTGGAGGGATCGATGGTCGGAAACAGCGGCGGCTTGTAAGCCGGAAGCTTGGCATTCGGAGCGTTCATCTTCTGGATCTCGGAATCCATCACCACCAGCGTGGGCGCCTGGGGAGGCGTGATGGCTTCGTTATAGGCGCGCTGAATGGCCGCCAGCGCCTCGTCGAGCGTCTTCGGCTCGGCGTCCCACTTGGTGAAGCTCCGAACCATCCCGGCCATGTCGTGGGCGGTATGCGCGGGGATATCGCCGCGATCGTTGCCCGCGATCATCACGACCGGCACGCGATCGTAATAGGCCTGGTAAATGGACATGGACGCGTGCTGGATTCCGATGGTGCCGTGCAGCAGCGCGAGCATTGGCTTGCCTTCGGCCTTGGCGTAACCGTGAGCCATGGTCACCGCCGACTCTTCGTGCAGCGCCGTGATGAACTCCGGCATCTTGTTCGGCGTGGGCGGGCAGTTGATGAACGACTCCTGCATGCCTTCGAAACTCGATCCTGGCTTGGCTGCGACATACTCGATGCCGAGGTCGCGAAAGGTCTGGACCATCAGATCCGAGCCAGGGCGCGTGATGGCGCGCGCGGTGACAGGAGGGCGGACATTGCCGGCGTCGCGCGCGAGCTGCTCGGGCGTGGGCGCGGGAGCGGCCCCGGCGGCACCGTTCCTTCCATTTTGTGCCTCGGTTTGTTGGGCCTTGGCAGCAGGCGTCGCACCGGCGAGAGCGGCGGCTCCAGCAGCGCTCTTAAAGAAGCTGCGGCGGTTCACGGAAGGCTTCTGGGATTTCTTCATCGCGTTCTCCTGTGTTGTGAATCGGCCCACGGCGCCGATCGAACCACCATGTATATTACGTCTTTTCAATGGCGGTGGGTAGCCCGGAGGGCGCGAATCCGGAACTGTCGTACAGGGGCGGCATCGGGCGCGGGAGCTGAAGCTCCCGTTGCAGGCTGAAGCCCGCTCCACCAACGCCGTACCCTTGTTGCTGTCGATTTCTTCAAGTATCATACGAGCGGTCTTGGCATCTAGCTCAGGAGGTGGTGCGGTGAAGACTTTCCCGATTTTGGCTTTCGTTTGCGGGGCGACCGGAGCCGCTTGGGCAGCATCGAACACGGCGGTCACCTTCAATAAGGACGTTCTTCCGGTGCTGCAGAAGAATTGCCAGGAATGCCATCGGCCGGGCGAGGTCGCACCGATGTCTCTGCTGACCTACACCGACGCGCGGCCGTGGGCCAAGGCGATTAAGGCAGCGGTGGTTTCGCAGAAGATGCCGCCGTGGTTCGCGGATCCCAGGTACGGGCATTTCGCCAACGACCGCCGGCTGAGCGAGGCCGACATCAACAAGCTGGTTTCGTGGGTGGACAACGGCGCCGTGGAGGGCGACGCGAAGGATCGACCGGCTCCGCGCACATTCCCCGAGGGTTGGGAGATCAAGCCCGACATGGTCGTCGAGATGCCAAAGGCGTTCGAGATTCCGGCCAAGGGCACCATCAACTATAAATTCATTCTGGTGAAGACCAATTTCCCGAACGACATGTGGGTTACGGCGGCGGAGATGCGGCCGGGTAATCCGAAAGTGGTGCATCACGGCAAAGTGTGGGTCCGTCCCCCGGGATCGCACTGGATGGAAAAGGCCGTGCCGGGCGAGGCGTACGAGCAGGAAACGCAGCGCGACATTATCGGCAGAAACATGGGCGCCGACGGGAACGATATCCTCGGCAAGTTCAATCCGGGTTTGGGTCCGCAGGAGTTCACGATCGATGGTTCGGCGAAGCTTGTGCCAAAAGGATCGGACCTGGTGTTCGAGATGCATTACACGGCGAACGGGCAGCCGACGTCGGACATTTCGAAGCTCGGGTTCGTGCTGGCGAAGAATCCGCCGCAACGCAGGTATTTCTTTGCGACGGGGCCCTCGGCCGGAAATCTGGTGATCGCCGCCGGCGACAGCAATGCAGAGGTGGTGAGCGAGTTAACCGTGTCGCTGGACAACGTGAAGCTCGTATATGCGCAGCCGCATATGCACCTGCGCGGCAAGGACATGGAACTGCGGGCGGTTTATCCGACCGGCGAAACCGAGATCCTGATGCGTTCAAAGTGGGATTTCGAGTGGCAGCAGGGCTTCGATTTCGTGGAGCCGAAGCTTCTGCCCAAGGGCACGCGCCTGATCGTGATTTCGCACTTCGACAACTCGCCGAACAACAAGTTCAATCCCGATGCGAAGGCGGAAGTGCGCTGGGGTTTCCAGAATTGGGACGAGATGAGCAACTGCTTTATCGGGTTGACGATGGACCTGAAGGACAATCCCGACAGGATGTTCATTCGTTCGGGTCCGAGTCTGTTGAAGCCGATTGGCGGGGTTTCAGGGCCGACGCTGGCTACGCTCGCGGCCAGCCGATAGGCTCTGGTCAATAGAGCCGGTATGTGGATCCGCCGCGGTTCCGGTACGGACACCGGACCCCGAAACCGGCGCCGCTCAACAGCATCAGTGCCGTTCGCAAGCACCGAAACGTGGGACGGAGCCCTCTACCGGCGCTGCGTTAACGAGACCGGTTAACAAAATCGTAAAGATTCGTAAAATAAGCGCGTCCAGCGTCGGAATCCGGACCCAACGCAGCGAACCGCTCGAGAATTAACCTCTTTAAATACATATGATACGGGCTGTTCTTACGGCGGAAAATATTCTGCATCTCACCGGGATAACTGCCATCGTAGTACGGTACGGCTCGGTTGACACACGTATTGGTCCGGCCTAAACTTTAAGAGTCGAAGGCACTAAAAGTCCGGCCGATTCGACTCAATCGCTGGTTTTGCACCGGATCCGGACAGGGGCGTGCTTTCGCATCGAAGTCTTGGAAGGGGAAAATGAAAGAAAGAAACACACTCAGTAGCTCTGCGTGTAGGCTTTGCTTGCTGGTTCTCGTCAGCATCCTATGCGTTTTCAGCAACTTATATGCCCAGACGGCCACCGCCACCGTGCAAGGAATCGTTACCGACGCTTCGGGCGCGGCAATACCTGATGCGGCGGTTCAGTTAAAGAACACCGGCACGGGGGCTTCCCGGTCGGTAAACACCGACGCTCAGGGCCGTTACCGCGCCTCCGATCTGCAGGTGGGCGGTTATGACGTCTCGGCCAGCAAGACTGGCTTCTCGACGGTAACTCACAACGGCATCACGTTGAATGTCGGCGCCGAGGTCAATGTCGACTTCGCAATGCCGATTGGCCAGCAAACGCAAACCGTGACGGTAGAGGGACAAGTGACGCAGGTGGAAACCACTTCGTCCGCTGTGTCGACCTTGACCGATCAAAAGCAAATGAAGGACCTGCCGTTGAACGGCCGCAACTTCGAACAACTTATTCTGCTTGCTCCGGGCGTGAACTCGGTATCCACATTTACAGGTTCCGGATTCCAGGGGCGCGCGGCTGAATATTCGGTAGCGGGTTCGCGTCCGCAGGGCCAAGCGCTGCTGCTGGACGACGAGAGCCTGCAGAACTTCTGGAACAAAGGGATGGGTTCGGTGACAGGCTCCTCGCTGGGCGTGGAAGCGATCGGCGAGTTCCAGACGCTGACCAACCTGCCAGGCGCGCAATACGGCGGCAACGGTAGCGTGATCAACTCGGTCAGCAAGTCGGGCACGAACAATTATCATGGCTCACTGTACGAGTACCTGCGCAACGATGTGTTCGACGCTTACGACACGTTTGCGAAGCACACGAACAACCCGGTTAAGCCAGCTCTGCGCCAGAATCAGTACGGCGGCAGCATCGGCGGACCGATCAAGAAAGACAAGCTGTTCTTTTTCGGTAACTATGAAGGCATCCGCCGGACACAGGGCGTGGTGAAGACGGTAGGCGTTCCGAATTGCACCGCAGCGAACGCCTTCACGGGCGGCGCTTGCACACCTACGACGACGGATCCGGCAGCGGCGGCGGCCATCGTTAATGTATTGAAGCTGTTCCCGGCCCCGGATAACAACACTGGGACGATTGCAACGGAGATTGCCAATCAGGTGGCGACCGAAAGCTACGGCCTGGGCCGCGTCGACTACAACATGTCGGACAAAGACTCGTTCTTCGTTCGCTCGGTGACAGATGCCGTTTCCTACGTCGATCCGTTCGGCGGCGGCGGGTTTGGCGGCGGCGGCGGTGGTGTTCTGGGATGGCCGGAAGGAAACACTTCGCTGTATCAGTTCACGACAGCCGAATGGCGCCGCATCATGAGCCCCACGATGGTGAACGTCGCTCGCGTCCATTTCACGCGGACCGCGACGGATGGCGTCACGACGGGATTCGACCCCGGCGCTGCAGCTGTTCTTCCCGGGCGCGGGACGTCAGGACGGACAGGTTACGTTCAGCGGCCAGCTCGCCGGTCTGGGCGGTGCGACGCAGCTGCCTTTCAACGAAATCCAGAATCGCTTCACGGAAGGCGATGACCTTACCTGGACGCATGGCGCGCAGACGATTAAAGTGGGCGCTTCCATTTCTCGTCTGCAAACCAATACGTTCATGCCGTTCCGTCAGGGTTCCACGTGGGCCTTCGCGGGCCTGAGCGGATTCCTCAGCGGAGTTCCGGCGACACTCAGCTGGACGCCGCTCACCATTCCCGCCGGGTTGCCGGGCGCGGGTCCGGCGTATGCGAATCGCGACTTGCGCGATCTGGAATTCACGCCGTATTTCCAGGATGACTGGAAGGTCAGCTCCAAACTGACGGTCAACCTGGGTGTGCGCTGGGAGTTCATCACGAATCCCTACGAAGTTCACAATCAGCTGTATACGATCACCAATTTCGCAACGGCCACGAACTTCACTCATGTCCCGAACATGTTCCAGGGCAACCTGACGTGGAAGAACTTCGATCCGCGCGTGGGCTTTGCTTTCGATCCGTTCAAGGATCACAAGACTTCCATCCGCGGCGGCTTCGGTTTGTACCACGACCTGATTCTGCCTTCGAACTACATCCTGGCGTATTGGGATCAGCCACCATGGACCACGTTCCAGGCCGGGCAATCCGTCCCCGGCAGCATCGCTCCGCTGTTTCCGACGATTCCTAGCGGCGGAAATCCGCTGGTGACCTCGTCGCCGGGCTTCGACTATAACAACAACATCACGCCCTACGTCATGCAATACAACCTGAGCGTACAGCGGGAACTGATGCAGGGAACGGTCCTTACCGTGGGCTTTGTGGGTTCGCGCGGCGTGCATGAGCTGACGCAGGTGGAGCAGAATCCTCTGGTGATCGGTGCAAGCGGTACGACGGTGAACACGCTGAACGGGAATGGCGGGTTCAACGCTACCGGCACCGCCGTCGCAACTTACGGCCGTGTCAATCCGGCACTCGGTTCTTTCCCGGATTTCACGACAACAACGAATACGCGCTACAACTCGCTGCAGGTGGCGGTGAACCGCCGCCTGAGCCACAATCTTCAGGCGCAAGTTTCCTACACCTGGGGCAAGTGCACGGACGACGGCTCCTTCGTCGGCAGCTTCAACAACAACGTCAATGCGGCGTGGGGCAACCCTTACAACCAGCATTACGATCAGAGCGTTTGCAACTACGACATCGAGCAGTCGCTGCGCGTCAACGCGCTGTATACGCTGCCGTTCCACAAGAACCGCGCAGTTTCCGGATGGCAGCTTAGCGGTATCGTATCGTCCACCTCGGGTCTGCCGTTCACCGTGTTCCAAGGTGTGGACTCGCTGGGCTTCGGAACGGGCGTGGTCAATCCGCGCCCGAACTTCATCGGCACGGGCAACCCTGTCACCGGTAACCCCGGCGGACTGTGGTTTGACCCGACGCAATTCACAATGGCTCCGGTGGGCACGTTCGGCAACTCAGGACGCCTGAGCCTGCGCGGACCCGGCTTCGAGAATACGGATTTCTCCGTTACCAAGGACACGAAGATCCACGAAAACGTAACCCTGCAGTTCCGTGCGGAATTCTTCAACCTGTTCAATCACGTGAACTATGGGGTGCCGATCATGGCTGCGCCGGGCACCGCGAACCTCTACACGGCGTTTGTGGGCGGAAACCCCGTTCGCAACGTGAACGCGGGCAAGATCCTGTACGATGTCGGCAACCCGCGTCAGATACAGTTCGCGTTAAAGCTCGTTTTCTAAGGCTCGATCCAGCCCGGCTGGAAGAAGCCAGAAACGACGTAAATTCATCGGCGGTGGTGGGTCATGACGACCTGCTGCCGCCGATTTTTTTTTGGAGCCGCACAACCTGGAGCACAGGAGCTGAAGCTCCCGTTGCAGGCTAAAGCCCGCTCCACCAAATCATCACTGCGAATTCACCGCGACGCTATACACCCTAAAGGGCCTGTGATATTCTGCTTGGTCGCAATGAGTTGCAGCCCGCCGCAGGCCGGGCGAGCTTTTCCAAGGAGATCAGCCACCATGTCATCGGAAAAGAAAACGAACGCAGGGGGACGGCGGAATTTTCTGAAAGGAACTTTGGCGGGTGCCGCGGCGCTGGCCGGCACGGAGGTGCCGGGGATGGCGCAACAGGTGCGCGCAGCCGCGAAACCCGCTGAGAACGAGACACCGGCAGGCGCCGAGGTCCAGAGCAATCAGAAGCAGGGCTCGGACTTCATGCTGGACGTTTTCAAGTCGCTGGGCTTCGAATATTTCTTCTGCCTGCCGGGCGGCGGCACGGGTATACAGGAATCGGTCATCAATTATGGAGGCAACAAAGATCCGCAGTACATGCTGGTGATGCACGAAGAATCCGGCGCCGCGATGTGCAATGGTTACGCCAAAATCGAGGGCAAGCCCGCGATGATGTGCGGCCACGGAACGGTGGGGCTGCAGCATGCGGTGATGGGAATCTACGACGCGTATTGCGATCGCGTGCCGGTGTACATGACGATCGGCAATAGCCTGGAACCGCGCAGCGAAGTGGGCGGCGTGCATTCGGCGCACGATCCGGCGGCGATTGTCCGCGACATGACGAAGTACGACGCCGCTCCCGTGACGCTGGACCGGTTCGCAGAGGAAGCGGTGCGGTGCTATAAGTTCGCGATGACGCCGCCGACGATGCCGATCTGCCTGACGATGGATGAAGAGTTGCAGACCAAGCCCATCCCATCCAACGCGAATTTGCGGATTCCGAAGCTGGGGGCCATGAACCCTCCGGCGGGCGATTCGGCAGCGGTGGCTGCCGCCGCGAAGATGCTGGTGGACGCGGAGAATCCGGTGATCGTGGTGAGCCGGGTCTCGCGTACGGCGGAAGGAATGAAGCTGCTGGTGCAATTGGCCGAAACGCTGCAATGCCCGGTGATCGATCAGCATCGCCGCATGAATTTCCCCACGCGGCATCCGCTGAATATGACCATTCTGACCGAGCCTGCGTCACGCCCGATCGCTGTGCCGGCTTCGCTCAACGCAGACCTGGTGATGGGGCTGGAGCCGAGCGATTTCTACTACACGGTGCGAAGGCTGATGAATGGGCCGAAGCCTCCGAAGCTGATCACGATCACGTCGCTCGATCTATTCCACAAGAGCAATTTCAACGATGTGCAGCAGTATCGCGACGTGGACCTGAGCATCGCGGCCGACGCCGAAGCGACGCTGCCGGATTTGATCGAGGCTTGCAAAAAACTGATGACGCCCGAAAAGCAGCGCACCGGCCAGGCAAGGGCGGCGAAGCTGCTGGAGATGCAGCGCGCCGGATTCGAGAAAGCCCGCGTGGATGCAGCCTACGGATGGGACGCCAGCCCGATCAGCACGCCGCGGCTTTCGATGGAGCTGTATTCGCAGATCAAGAACGAAGACTGGTCGCTGGTGTCGGAGACGTATTGGATTCAGGACTGGCCGCTGCGGCTGTGGGATTTCAAGAACCACTATCAATACATCGGCGGCGCGGGCGGCGAAGGCGTGGGCTACCAAGCTCCGGCGTCGATCGGCGCGGCGCTGGCGAATCGCAAGCACGGGCGGCTAACGGTATCGATTCAGCCGGATGGAGATTTGATGATCGCCAATGGCTGCCTGTGGACAGCGGCGCACTATAGGATCCCGCTGCTGATGCTGATGCACAACAATCGCGCGTACAATAACGAGCTAATGGGCATCCAGCGTACGGCGGCTCGCCGAAGCCGCGGCGTGGATCGCGTGCATTTGTGCGCGCGCATTGAGGATCCGTTCATCGATTACGCAAAAGTGGCGCAGGGCTTGGGCGTGGAAGCGGAGGGTCCGATTGACGATCCGAAGCTGTTGGCCGCAGCCATCAAACGCGGTATCGACGTGGTGAAAAGCGGACGGCCGTACCTGATTGACACGGTCACGCAGCCGCGTTAGCGCAAGGCTTTCGTTACTTATGTATAAGCGGCCACGCCCGTGACGCGCTCGCCGATCACCAGCGCGTGAATGTGGTCTGTACCCTCGTAGGTCTTCACGGTTTCGAGATTGCACATGTGGCGCATGATCGGATATTCGTCCATGATGCCGTTGGCGCCCAGCAGATCGCGGCTAAGCGCGCGCATTCGAGTGCGATCGCAACGTTGTTGCGCTTGAGCATGGAGACGTGGGCAGGCTCCAGCTTGCCTTGATCCTTGAGGCGGCCGCATTGCAGGGCCAGCAGCTGCGCCTTGGTGATCTCCGTGATCATCCAGGCCAGCTTTTCCTGCACCAGCTGGTGGGACGCGATGGGGCGGTCGTCGAACTGCTTGCGCGTCACGCTGTAGTAGCGCGCGCCGTCTCATAGCAATCCATCGCCGCGCCGATCACGCCCCAGCCGATGCCGTAGCGCGCCTGCGTCAGGCAGGCGAGCGGGTCCTTTCAAACCTTTCGCGCCGGGCAGCATCGCGCTCTCCGGCACGCGGCAATCCGAGAACGCCAGGCTCGACGTGACGGAGGCGCGCATTGACAGCTTGCCGTGGATGTCCGAGGTTGAGAATCCCGGCGTTCCGCGTTCCACGAGGAATCCGCGAATGCCGTCGTCGGTGCGCGCCCAGACTACGGCGATATCCGCGATCGCCTCCGTTGGTGATCCATGTCTTTTCCCCGTTCAGGACCCAGCGTGCGCCGTCTCTGCGGCGCCTTGGTGCGCATGCCGGCGGGGTTCGATCCGAAGTCCGGCTCGGTAAGCCCGAAACAGCCGATGGCCTTCCCGATTGCAGCTGCGGCAGCCAGCGCTGCTTCTGTTCGTCCGATCCGAACGTGTAGATCGGATACATGACCAGCGCTCCCTGCACGCTGACGAAGCTGCGAAGTCCCGAATCGCCGCGTTCCAGCTCCTGCATGATGAGCCCGTACTCGACGTTGCTCATGCCGGCGCAGCCATAGCCTTCCAGGTTCGCGCCGAGGAAGCCCAGTTCGCGCCAGTTCGGGAATCAGTTCGGCAGGAAAACGGCCCTCGCGATAGCAGTCTTTGATCAGCGGCAGCACCCGCTCGTCCACAAATCGACGAGCGTCTGGCGGACCATCCGTTCCTGTTCGTTTAACTGGGAATCTATGTGAAGGTAGTCAACGCCCGGGAACAATGGCATTTCCTCATCATAGACTGAGGATGTCTCAAAAAATAAATAAGAGTGTGCGATGCGATTCGCAGTATGCGAGAGGTTCACCTGATCGTATATAAGTAGATTCCGTCCGCCATTGCCGTGGCGTTGATGTTCTAGCTTTCCGTCGCTAACCTTGCCAATCTCCACGCCATCAGAGAGAGCAGTGGACTCAGTAGGAGCGAATGGGAGGTCTGGAAACTCGCCGCGTAAGCGTCCCACGGAGCGGGATCATAAGGGGCCTCGATGCAGTCCGGCGGCGGCCTCGTCCCGATGCCAGGGCGGCTCCGTTCTGCTTCTGATTGACTGGCTCCGCAGAGAAAAATAAAATCTGCCGCGCCGGCCGAAGCCGCCATCACGAGGTATGAAATAGGAAGCCGGGCGCTGTTCAGCCTGAGCCTGGATCGCTTACAGGAATGGAGTCAAACTATGTCGCGCTATAAGCCATTTGGACTCGCATCCGCTGGCATTTTGGCAATGATCGCGCTGATCTCGCTGAGTACGTTGCTCACGGGGCAAACGGCTAAGCTCCAGGGCATGATCAAAAGCCGAAGCGGCGCCATCGTGATTGTTCAGACGCCGGATGCACCGAAGGTCGTAATCCTGCTGACCGGCGAGACTGAGGTGGGCCAGATTCAAGGCCTGCTCAAGGCTCGACGGAAGGAAATGTCTATGGCTGCCCTGATCCCTGGACTTGAAATCCAGGTCGAGGGAAGTTACGACGGACAAAATCAACTCGTTGCGAAGGTTGTTAAATTTCAGGGCGACGATCTGGAGCGTGCCCAATCCATTCAGGCCGGTCTGCATGAAACCCAAGCGCAGGCCCAGGAAACCGAATTGCGGGCGCAGGAAAACAGGGAAGAGCTGGAGAGGCAGAACGCGGAACTGAAGGCCCAAACCGAGTCCCTGAAACACCAACAGGAACAATTAACTGCTCAGCAGCAGAAGATCGCGGCGAACAAGGCGGCCATCGAAGCGGCGACCGCGCGGTTTGGACAGCTGGACGACTACTATATTTTCGACGAAGTAACGGTGTACTTCGAAAACGGCAAGGTCGCCGTCGATCCTCAATACAAAACCGAGCTTTCGAGGCTGGCTGAAAAAGCCAAGACCATCGAAGCTTATAACATTCAGGTGGTTGGCTATGCCTCCACATCTGGCAGTGCCGCCCTGAATCAGCAGCTCAGCGAAGACCGCGCCGACAATGTCAGTAATTTTCTGGTGCAGGAGAGTCACATCCCCCTAACCAACCTGCTGGCGCCAGCGGCAATGGGCGAGAGCCGCCCGGTCGGCAACGACAAGACAGCGGAGGGCCAGGCGCAAAGTCGGCGCGTGGTCGTGAGGGTTTTGCAGAACAAAGGTATTGCGGGAGTTCAAGGCTCGCACCGAATTTGACGACGGGTGGAGAGGGTCTGCCCGATTCGACGAGGAAAGACTTCCGGGTACTGATAAGGTCCACATGAAGATGTCCCCGGCTGGCTCCCGCGATTCAAAGGACGCCTCCTCCGCTCCGATTCCGGCTGCCGAAGTTCAGGACCAGGTGAACCGCATCCTCGCCAGTCCTGAGTTCCGCCGCTCCACGCGTCTTCAGCGCTTTCTGCGATTGGCTGTGGAACGCAGTCTTGCCGGTGAAATCGACCAGATGAAGGAGTACATCAGTTGGCCGGGAAGTCTTCGACCGCGGAGTCTGACTACGACCCCGGTGTGGACTCCATCGTTCGGGTGGAGGCTCAACGACTACGAAGAAAGCTTCGAGAATACTACCAGACTCACGGCCGCAAGGATCCAATCCTGATTACCTTCCCAATCGGGCACCTACGTACCGGCGTTTGCACGAGTCAGCTCATCCGGAACCGGCGCTGGTAGCTGCAGAGATCCGAGCGCGTGGTGACTCTGGCCCGGCCGAATCCTCGCACGGTGGCGGTGCTTCCGTTTTCGAACCTCAGTCCCGAGCCGGAGCAGGAGTATTTCTGCGACGGGATAACCGAGGACATCATCAACGCGATCTCCTCCATTCCGAAGTTACAAGTGATCGGCCGGACGAGCCTGTTCGCTCTAAAGCGGATCGAGGACCCGCACGAAATTGGCATACGCTTGGGGGCGGGTACCATTATCGAGGGAACGCGTACGCAAAGCGGGGAACTCCTGCGAGTTTCGGCCCGGATTATCGACTCCGGGACCCGGCGAGTGTGGTGGTCGCAAGTGTTCGATCGTAAGACGAGCGATGTGTTCTCGATCGAAAACGAGATCGCTCGCTCCATAGCCCACGCATTGCGCGCCGTGTGGCAGCCGGAATGGATCCAGAAGGCCCCGAGCACGGAAGCGTATGTCCTCTACTTGAAGGGTCAGGCAGGCTTGGAACCAGATGAGCCCTGAAGGGCTACCAATCCGCCATCGAGCAGTTCAGCCACGCGATTTCGCTGTATCCCGATTTTGCAGCCCCGTATGCTGGGCTCGCCGATGTCCACACGTGGCTCGCGCTGTGGGGGATGATGCGTCCCAGGGAGGCCTTGCCAGAGGCAAGCACGCGGCTCAGGACGCCTTACGGTTGGACCCAGCGTCGGCGCAGGCGCATTCGTCGCTGGCAGCGGCGAAGTTCTTCTTTGATTGGGACTGGCAGGAGAGCTTGGCGCTCTCGAAAAGGGCGCTTGAGCTGCAGCCCGGCTACTTGGATGGCCTTCACATTTATGGAACCTGCCTGTTCTTCTTGGGACGTTTCGAGGAGGCTCGAGCTTGTCTCGAACCAGCGGTGCATTTGGACCCCCTGTCGTTCCGCATGAATCGCACCTTGGGAACTCTCTGTTATCTCCAAGGCCGCGCGGATGAAGCTGAAAGGTGGTTGGAATCGGCCATCGCCCTCGAACCTGATTCCATGGAATCTCACTATTTATTGGCAAGGCTGCATCTTCAGCAGCGCAGATACGATGCTGCACTGAACGAGCTGCTGAAATGTCAAAAGGATCCGTCGAACGCGCTAGCTTTGGGGATATTAGGAGTGACGCTGAAACGCAAGGGCGACGAGGCTGGGGCCTTGTCTACTGTCGAACGGCTGGCGGAAATGTCCTTAGTCGAGTACGTGGATCCACTGGCAAGCGCGCTTGTTCACGTCGCTCTCGGTAACTCGGACGCGGCCCTCGAATGCCTCGAAAACAGTTTGGTGGAACGTTCTCCCCATGCGCTGCTTTTGAAAGTCGACCCGCTGTTTGATGAGATTCGTTCCGATCCCCGGTTTCAGAATCTAGTCTCTTCCCTGGAGTTCCTCTGATCTGCGTCCGAGATCGTTGCTCCTGTTCGCGGCGGGTGCGTCATCCGTAGACTCGCTTCGCGGACGCTGCGCAAACGCGACACCCACGGATTCGCACGATTCCTAGAGCTTGCGGTGAGCTAACGGTTAGCTCTCTTGTGCGTCTCAAGCCGATGCCGCATTCTGAAAGCACAGGGGCCGAGCGGTGCGTGTCATGAGCCACGTTAAACAAGGCACTCTCTCCTGATACTTCCTCCGAGTATCGGCGACGAGTTGCGGCCGCTTAGTTGACTCGCTGTGGTTCCGGTGAGCACGGGGCGCCGTAGTGCGGAAGGGAGGCCCCGCAGAGGCGCAAGAAGGCGGTAAATCAAATGGTACGGCTCAACATCCCTTTGGATCCGGCAAAGACGGGGCGGGACGCAGTTTCGCTCGAAAGCAATTTACGCCGGATGATCGTCGGTCAAGACGAGGCGATCCAGCAGATCGTCAATATCTATCAGATGAGTCTGACCGGGATGAGCGCTCCGGGCCGCCCGATCGGCAACTTCCTGTTCCTGGGGCCCACCGGATCCGGCAAGACGCGCATCGTCGAGGCCACCGCGGAGGCTTTGCTCAAGAACCCTCGCGCGGTAATCAAAATCGACTGCGCGGAGTTCCAGCACAGCCATGAAATCGCGAAGTTGATCGGCTCACCTCCTGGATATCTGGGACATCGCGAGACCCACCCTCTTGCTTTCGCAGGAAACTTCTGAATCAGTATCACACCGACACCATCAAGCTTAGCTTCGTGCTTTTCGATGAGATCGAGAAAGCGTCCGACGCCTTATGGAATCTGCTGCTCGGCATCATGGACAAAGCAACGCTGACACTGGGGGATAACCGCAAGGTGGATTTCTCTCGTGCCATGATCTTCATGACCAGCAATTTGGGCGCTTCGGAGATGAGTGCCCTGATGAGCCCCCGGCTTGGGTTTCCGCGCGGCGCAGCGCGTGAGAATGCAGCCAATGGCACGGTGGACGAAGACATGAGCGGCAAACTGGCGCGAAGCGGCGTCGAAGCAGCGAGGCGCAAGTTTACGCCGGAGTTCATGAACCGTCTCGACAAAATCGTCACGTTCCAGCCGCTGGGCAGCGCGGAGCTCAAGAAGATTCTCGATATCGAACTGAATTTGGTTCAGCAGCGGATCTTCAACACGTCCAATGACTCGTGCCTTTGTGTTCACCGTTTCCGATTCCAGCAAGGATTTCCTGCTCGAAGAGGGCACGGACCTGAAGTACGGCGCGCGTCATCTGAAACGCGCGATCGAGCGGCTGCTGGTTCAGCCCATGGCGAACCTGATCGCAACCGACCAGGTGCGCGGCGGAGACTGGATTCGCGTGGATTACGACGAATCAGCCCGCGCGCTTCGTTTCGTCCGCAAGGCTGAAAGTTTGCCCGTATACCACATGGCGCGGCTGGTTGACACTTCGGTCACCATTCCTTTAGAGACGTACGTCAGCCGAGCTGCATCCGACCTGCCGAAAACGGGCGCCAAGATCTCCAAGCGTAGTTCCAGCTGAGGCCTTGAAACCCGGGAGGGATGGAGACGCCTTGTTTTCGTGCCTGGAGGATGCCCTTCGGGCTGCGATTCTTTATATGTGTTTCGGTGATTTCCGGTCCAGCAGATTCACCAATTCTTTGCCGGCAGGCGGTACGGGGGCGGCGCCATCACGAACAATTTGGCTGGCGCTCAGCGACTTTCCGTAAAGATCCTTGTTCATTTCATCGTCCGTTTCCATCGAGGCGCTGCCGAGTGATGCTCCGGCAAATAGTCCTTTCGCTTGAGAATAGGAAAGTATGTCGACGTTGGGGTCATTGAATCCAGTTGCTCGCGCATCCGCTGGACCTGCAACGGCCGACGCATCCGCGCCCAGTTTGAGCTTGCCCGAGAGGACCTTATCCGCACCCCGCCGGGTCATGACCAGGAGGACATAGTCGGTGGAGGTGCTCCCTAATTGCAACCCCAAACTACCTGTGTCCAGCGTGTACATCGCGGGAGCACTCCATCTGCCATCCATCTGCGCGCCCGTGCGGCAGGTGATAACGCCGCGGCCATAAGTGACGCCGATACCGATGCCGACTTTCCTGACGCCGGGATACACCAGCACGCATTCTGTCCGGTCGACGATGCTTTTCGGAATCTGCTCCTTATCGAGAATTGTTCTGAGAACAGCGGTAGACTCAGTCAAACGTTCCGAGGCCTTGTCCGCGGCAAGCAGAGGCAGCGCTATCGCGAAGCACACTACCCATGCAGTCGCCCGCATTGCGTGTACTTTCATCGCTTTTGCATGGGAATCGCAGACATCGAGTCTGAGTGTGCTCTTGAAGGGTTTCGTAGCCATAGCTTATCTCCTCGTATTTCTCTCTCTAAACAGTTCTCCCATCGGCGATGGGATGCAGGAATTAGATGGAGAATTCATTAATTCAGCCAGGCGCTGGACAGTCAATCTGGCCACATTAATACGTGTCGAACAGCTTCTGTATTAGCTTTGGATCGTTCTTCTTCATCAGTGCCAACCGCAATAGCACCCGAGCCTTGGGCGGGTTTAGTTCCTCCGCCGCGACAAAGTTCAACTTGTCATCGTCCACTTCGATGTTTCGACCCACGTATCCCGTGGGAACGCGGGATGCTCGAACCACCACGACGCCCTTTTGCGCGGCGCGACTGAGGGCGTCCATCACGGCTTTGGGCATGTTTCCGTTTCCCACGCCGGCGATCACGATTCCCTGCGCTCCCGCGCTGATGGCAGCGTCCACAAGATCGCCTGGCATGTCTTCATAGACATAAAGAATGTCTACGCGCGGCAACATCGCGGCAGAGTCAACGTTGAACTCCGAATCGATGGTGTGCTTCCGATATGGGCCACGAAAATATCGATTCACCCCGTAGCTCGTCGTCCCAATGAGTCCTGCGAAAGGGCGACATGAAAGTATCGACGGAAGTGGTGTTGGTCTTCGTGATATCGTGCGCGCTATGGATCTGATCGTTCAGCGTCACCAGCACGCCGCGGCCAGCGGCAGCGGGGTCGCCCGCAATTGCTACCGCGTTGAAGATGTTCAGGGGGCCATCCGCGCTGAGAGCGCTGGAAGGCCGCATGGAGCCGGTAAGCACTACAGGCTTACTGGTCTTCACGACCAGATGCAGAAAGTAGGCTGTTTCCTCCATTGTGTCTGTCCCGTGTGTGATGACAATGCCATCCACATTCGGCGACTTGGCGAGTTCATTAATACGCTGGCCAGTTTCAGCCAGACTTCATCGGACATGTCCTGGCTGCCGACATTAGAGATCTGTTCGCCGGTTACTTTCGCGATTTTGTTCAATGTGGGAACGGCTTTGATCAATGTTTCCACTCCCACCTGCCCTGATGTGTATGCCGGACTGAACGGAGGTTGCCGCTTCTCCGGCTATGGTGCCCCCTGTGGCAATGATTGTGACGTTGGCAGCTTCTTTGCCAGGCTGTCCGCAAGTGAGAACGCCCGAAATCAGCGCAGACAATCGACGGAGGCGCAGGCGCTGGAACGCGATGCATCATATTCCCTCCTGTCAGAATGTTCTAAGCGCCGTAAAGCAATCGCACAATTGCGAAGCCGACGGCCAGCGAGACACCTGTAACCACCAGTCCCGGCCGCATGAAGCTGTGGTTCAACACCCATCGGCCTACGTGCGTCGTACCCGTCGAATCGAACTGGATGGCGGCGACCATCGTGGCGTAGGTCGGCAGAAAGAAGTAGCCGTTGCGGCCGGGAACATCGCAATCAAGCAGCGGCCGCTGCGATGCCCAACTGAAGGCCCACGCCCATCAACGCCGCCACGGTTGCGGCTTGGCTGTATAGGAGAATCGACAGCGCGAATAAAGCGAAGGCGAACAACCAGGGATACTGTTGCACGTGCGCCGAGACGGCTCCGAGAATCTGGTCTTTGTGCCCTTCGAAGAAGGTCGAGCCAAGCCAGGCGATCCCCAGAATCGAAATGATGGCAACTACGCCTGCGCGCATGACCGAACTTGACACCACCGGCTCCGGCTTCACCTTGGATACCGCCAGTATGAGTGCGGTCGCACTCAAGGTGACGATGGAGATCGAGGCCACCATGCTCAGCTTTTCGGCCTTCCCATCGATGATGAAATCGCGGCCGGAGTCCGGGCAGCAGGCCAAGAACAGTGATCAACAGAGCGGCGCCGAGAAAGAGCACGACTGCCCACTTCGCTCCGGCGGCATGGACAGGCAGAAGCTTTCGCGTTCGCATCCGCGGGGGCCGTGACTTCGCCCTTTTGCCAGGCGCTCCCGGTAGATCGGATCGTCCTCCAATTCGACGCCCATCTTGCGCACGGAGATTGCCCCTGCCAGTACACCGATCAGCGTTGACGGCACGCACACGATCAAAACATCCTTAAGTCCAAAGGAGCCTGTTTTGGAAAAGAGCGCCACCATGCCGGCCGTGGCGGCGGACAGAGGGCTGGCTGTGACGGCGGCTTGCGACGCAATGACCGAGATCGATAGCGGGCGCTCGGGGCGCTCCTTCACCTTTATGCGAGACCTCCGCAATGATCGGCAAGTAGAGAGTAGGACACATGCCCGGTGCCGGATACAAAAGTGAACAAGTAGGAAATGAGGGGAGAAAGGATGGTGATTCTCCGGGGATGTCGCCGCAGCACTTTTTCCGCCACGGACACCATCAAGTCCAGACCTCCTGCGGCCTGCAGAGCGGCGGCCGCGGTCACTACACAGAGAACAATGAGAAGAACTTCTCCTGGAAAGCTGCCGGGAGCGCGGCCAAATCCAAACACGATTACCGACATCCCCAGCGCCGCTACCGTTCCTAACCCGATCCCGCCCAAACGTGAGCCGAGCAAAATGCAAACGAGCAGTATGAGGAAGTCCACCAAATCATGGATTTTCATCTATGACGGTTGGCGCGGATCCCCGTCATGGAAGCCGGATCGAGAATCAGCCGGATCTGCTCTTCGGAAAGCATTTTTTTCTCACGGATCAACTCCACGATTCCCTTGCCGGTGGCGAGCGCCTCCGCGGCCAAGGCGGTGGACTTGTCGTAGCCGATTACCGGATTCAAGGCGGTCACCGTTCCGATACTTCGATCCAGGAGAGTCCGAAGTACATCTTCGTGCGCGACGATTCCCTCGATGCAGTTCTCACGCAGGGTTTGCGCCGCATTCCGAAGCAGCGTTTGGCCCTCGAGCAGGCAGGCCGCAATCACCGGCTCCATGACGTTGAGCTGCAATTGGCCCGCCTCCGCCGCCATGGTCACCGTGAGGTCGTTGCCGATCACCCGGAAACAGACCTGATTCATTACTTCCGGGATCACCGGATTCACCTTTCCGGGCATGATCGATGAGCCGGGCTGCATGGCAGGCAGACTGATCTCGTGAAACCCGGCGCGCGGACCGGACGAGAGCAGGCGCAAATCGTTGCAAATCTTCGACGCCTTGATGGCAAGGCTCTTGAGCACTGACGAATAGAGGACGAAGGCCTGTGTGTCTTGCGTCGCTTCCACCAGATTCGGCCGCCAGGCGAATCGGCATCCCGGTAATCGCCGCCAGGTGCGTGACGCATTTCCCGGAGAACCCGGCGGGAGCATTCAAACCTGTCCCGATCGCGGTGCCGCCCATGTTCACTTCGTGAAGAGCCGTCTCGACTCTGGCTCAACGTATCGATTTCGTCTTCCAGGCTTCGCGCAAAGGCCTCGAACTCCTGGCCCAGCGTCATCGGAACGGCATCCTGAAGCTGCGTTCGCCCCATCTTGACGATGTGCGAGAACTCGCTTCCCTTCTGGCGGAAGGAACTCGCCAGCAAATGCATTTCCGCGATCAGCTTTCGATTGCCGAGCGCCAAAGCGATGTGCAATGCCGAAGGATAGGCGTCGTTGGTGGACTGCGAGCAATTAACGTGGTCGTGGGGACTGCAGTATTCGTACTCGCCCCTTGCTCTTGCCCATCAACTCCAGGGCCCGGTTGCCGATCACTTCGTTGGCGTTCATGTTGGTGGAGGTCCCGGCGCCCCCCTGGAACATGTCGATCTGAAACTGATCGTGCAGCTTGCCGTCAATCAGTTCCTGGCACGCACCCTCGATCGCTGTGAGGATCTCCTGCGCTGAATTGCCGGCATTCGAAATTGGCTCGCGCAGCCGCCATTTTGATCATACCGAGTGCTTGGATCAGTTCCGGGTAATGGCAGATTGGCACGCCGGAGATTTTGAAGTTCTCCATTGCGCGCAGCGTCTGGACGCCGTAATAGGCATCGGCCGGAACTTCTTTGTTCCCTATCAGGTCATGTTCGATTCGGACTTTTTGAGACGCCATGGATTTATCCCACAGAGTAATCGACCGCCTGGAAAAGCGAGTAGTTGGATTTTTTTAACGGATGCCTTCAACTGGCGCCGAAGAGAAGCTGCCCTGGCCGATTCGCACTAGGGTTTTTGTATCTCGGCTCTGGTTTTGTCGTAGTCCACGGTGTCAGAAATCAGACTGTATAGCTCCCGCGCGAGATCTTCATTCTGTTTCAGATAAGTGTTGTATGCCGGATCCACCATATTGGTCTGTTTGTTTATGTGTCTAATCATGTCGTCGATGTTCGACGCCAACTCCCGCAGAAGAGGCGTCAGCCGATCGATGGCAGCCTGGTGCCATGCTTCGGCCCCGGGACGCGCCTTTGTGAGCTGGGCCGCTATTTGGCCCGCTTTGTTGATGTGTTCCGCGACCCTATTTATCTGGTCGGCATGCGATTTCCAAGTCAGACCGGATCTCGCGTAGGACTCCATCTCAACGACATCGCGCTGCAGTTGCCCAGCCGTGGATTTGGCATCCTGGAACAGGTTCGGAACCTCTCCCGTAGCGGCGGTTGCGGGTAAAACCAGGACGCCGAGGCTGACGACGATCGGCGCCAGATGAAATGAACGTTTCAGTTGCAGCGAGGAAAACATGACCCCTCCTTTGAGATTATTGATTGCCTGATAGTCGTGTAACGTTCGGAAGATTCCATCTCGATGGCAGCGATCTATAAAATCTGAAGAGGCGTTCCTTGGCCCAGCGCGTGTCTGAGAATATTTGTGGAAAGGCTCATGACGGACAGCAACTGCCAGGCAGGAGTGCGGTCGAGAAACTTTGAACCTATCTGCCCGTGCGGGAATTGTGTATCATCAATACGTCGACGCGAAACTCAAGGGAGCACTCGTGAGGTCTGAACCGTACATTTCGCGGATTATACACCGCGTCACGCCGTTCATCGGGCTTCGAGGTCCGCTTGCCGCCGATCAGACGGCAAGAATGCTGCACGTTCTCCTCGTGACTCTCGCCGTGTGGATCGCAGCCGGGTGGGTCGCCACGATACCGTTCGCTCGGGTGAGCTTCCCACGGATATTCTATACGGCCGTCCTGGAAGCGAGTTACGCCACTGCACTCGTGCTGCTCCGGCTCGGCCACTTCCGGCGCGCCAGTCTGGCCTACCTCGCAGGCACTTGGATCTGGGCGACGCTCGTCTGCTCTTTCTTACGGCGGTATACACAGCCCGGGAGCGCTGCTCTACGTGTCCTTGCCAGCCTCGGCGGCCTGGCTCCTCGGATACAAAGCCGCCATAAGGACAGCGGGTGGGTGCCTGCTCAGCGCGCTGGTATTTACGGTTCTGGAGATGACGCACGTGAGTCTTCCGCTCCAGGCTCAGGCAACGCCGCTGGGAATCTGGACCATGATCGTACAAGCCGTCCTGATCAACGCCATCCCGGTGGGACAGATCATCGGCAGGCTGCGGGAGACGCTTAAGGAATTGCAGCAACACCAGCAGCACCTTGAGTCGCTGGTTGATCAACGCACGCACGAACTTGTGCAGGCGCGTGACCAGGCGGAGTCCGCCAACCGGGCCAAGAGCGCGTTCCTGGCCAATATGAGCCACGAACTTCGTACGCCCCTCAGTGTCATCCTGGCATCCTCCGAACTCCTCAGAGAGAGTGACCCAACCGCCGATGAGCGTGAAGATCATCGGCGCGATCGGCCGCAGCGGCAAGCATCTCCTGGGACTGATCGACGACGTGCTGGATGTCGCCAAAATCGAGGCCGGCAAAGAGGACCTCGCGATCGCGACCAGCGATTTGATCTCCACAGTGCGAACGGTCTTAGAAATGATGCGGGGCGCGGCGGAAGAAAAGCATCTGGAGTTGATTTACCATCAAGCTCCTGAAGTGCCGCGCTACGTTCGCGTGGATGCGCCGAAGTTGCGGCAAATCCTCATCAACCTGCTCGGCAACGCCATTAAATTCACAGCAGAAGGAAGCGTAAAGCTAGAGTTGAGCGCCAAGCCGAGTGATGCACCCGGACGCGTCCGGCTTTGTTTCGATATTGAGGACAGTGGTATGGGAATGCAACAAGATGACTTGGGCCGCATATTCGAACCTTTTGAACGCGTGCGCAACCCCGAGCCACAAAAGGGCACAGGCCTAGGCCTGACGATTACTCGCCGATTTGTAGAGCTCATGGGCGGGACATTGCGTGTTGAGAGCGAGTTGGGCCGCGGTTCACGTTTCGTGGTGGAACTCCCTCTGGAACTGGCGACGGAGCCGGAACCTTACGGCGTAGAACCGGCCCCAAGGCATTCGTTCATTCTTGAATCAGGCCAACCGGAATGGCGTGTTCTGATTGTCGAAGACGACCCTGAAAGCGCCACGGTCTTGCGAAAGATACTGACTCGCGCTGGCTTTCAGGTAAGGGTGGCGGAGAATGGGACCCTTGCGATCGAGGCGTTTCAGCAATGGCGGCCGCACTTTATCTGGATGGATCTGGGTCTGCCGCAGCTGAGTGGCGCGGAGGCAACTCGTCGGATTCGCCAATTGGACGGCGGGGCGGAGACAAAGATCGCCGCCATAACCGCGGCCGCGGATGCTTCGGACGCATGAGCGGGTGATGCGCGTGGGCTTTGATGATTACACTTTCAAGCCATTTCGCCCGTCGGAAATCTTCGCCTGTATTGAGCGCCACCTGGGCGTGCGCTATTCTTCTTCGGACGGGACGGCAAAAAAGGCGCACCGCCAGGCTGGGGCTCGTTAGACGTAACGTCGTGGCACTCCCGAATGCGTGATTCGCAAGTGCCCATTCGATGGGCTCAAAGTTCCAGGATTCGAGGTCGGGGCCTACGAGGTCACGTCAGTGGGGAAGTCCTACACGCTGCAACAGGTTTTGGAAACGTGGATCGTCCCGCAAAGCATCCATGCTCGGATCTATATGAAGGTAGATGAGCCAATGGGAGTGCTCTTCATAGGATTTCTCCAGGCATTCAATCGCGCGCTCGTTGTCTCCCAAGCCGATGTAGATTCCGGCAAAAAAGTAAGGCGCGACGTACTTTTGCTTCGCTAGTTTTGTCAGATCATCGAGCAGACTGAGAGGCCTCCTTCGTCCTGCCGGCCAGCGCCAAGAGTGTGCGCGAGCGCCGCGCGCATCAGAGGACTGCCGCCCGAGAGACTCACTCCCTTTTCCCCTTCGGTCGACGGCCAGTTCGTAGCAACCGGTTTTCCTGCAGCAACAAGCCCAGAATCCAGTACGTGACAGGGTAACTTGGTTCCAATTCGACAGTTCGCCGGAGCTGTTCGATGGCTTCGTCGTAGCGGCGGGCGCAATAGAAAGCTCCATCCCACCGCGACATTGATGATGAGCGATAACGGATCAAGCTCCTGGCCGTTCTTTATCCGGGCCATAGCCTCCGCGTGTCTTCCCATGGTCATCAGATATTCGGCATACCAATGGTTGGCAGTCGGGTAAGTGGGCTGGAGTTCGAGGCTCTGCGTGAATTCTTTTTGGGCCTCGTCCCACTGCCAATCGTGAAGCCACAAGAGGGCAGCCAAAGACGTGTGAGCTTCGGCGAGATCCGGGTCGAGTCGCAAGGCAGTCATCGCCGCGATTTTCCCTTGGGGGAACGCCTCCTTCGGCGGCAGATAGCTGTTCCATCCAAGAAGCACGTAGGAATCGGCCAGACCAGTGTAGGCGAGGGCGTAGTTGGAGTCCTTCTCAACTGCCTGCTGGAAGTATTCGATGGCCTTGTAGAACCCTTCTTCGGTCCACCTGTTCCAGTGGTGACGCCCTTTCAGGTAGAGGCGGTATGCCTCGGCATTCTCGGTGTGGCGTCGAGTTAGCCGCTTCTTTTCCGCGCGGGTCAACTGAATTCGCAATTTTTCGGATATCTCGTCGGAAATTTCGTCTTGGACCACAAAGATGTCGCCCGGCGTGCGATTGTATTGCGCACCCCATAGTTGAGTGCCTGTGGCTACATCAACCAATTCGGCCCCGATGCGCAAAGAGCCGCCGCTCTGCATCATTCTTCCGGTGAGAACCGCGCGGACATTCAGCTCGCGACCGATGGCTTGAGGATCAATTTCGCGGCCTTTATACCGAAATACGGTGCTCTGCGCCATCACTCGCAGTTTCGGAATCTGCGCCAGGATATTGATGAGGCTGCCCGTGATTCCGTCGCTGAGATATTCGTGTTCAGGGTCGCCATTCGCGTTGGCAAAAGGCAAGACCGCAAGTGAGTCAATGATCTTGGAGACTCTCTGTAGGCGGACCGCAGTTGATCCCGACGAGAAGGTTCTTGTCGTCCGCCTACCGGTCGACGATGAACGCGACTCAGGAGCCGATTCTCCGTGTTCCTCCCGCGCCCCTCCGTCCCGATTCGCTGTCTCGATTTATCCGCTGCAGTTCAGCCCGCATGATCGGCCGCGTGCTGGTAACGCAGAGCGCTATCTTTCTCCAAAGCTTTCTGGATCACTCCTTGGAGCGCCAATGGGATGTCGGGATTGATTTGCGCGGGGGCCACCGGATTACGGTTGAGGATAGCTTCCGTTATGAGGCCCAGGCTGTCCCCTGGAAAGGGCATCCGGTTCGTCGCCATCTCATAGAGAACGACCCCGAATGAAAACAGATCCGTGCGGCCGTCCAACTCCTTAGCCCGCACTTGCTCCGGAGACATGTATGCCACCGTTCCGAATGCGGTCCCCGGACTGGTGAGGTTCGCTTCGGCGACAAAGGCCAGAGACTGCGTCGGCTGCCCTTCCGGTCTGGCTTGAGAATTTGTCTGGATGAATACTTTTCGCCAAGCCAAAGTCGAGAATCTTGGAGAGCCCCCGCTTGGTAACGAAAATGTTGGCGGGTTTGATGTCGCGATGAATGATGCCTTCGCTGTGAGCCGCATCGAGCGCATCGGCGATCTCGATCGCGATCGCTGACAATGCGTTCCGTATCCAGGGTGCCGGCGGCGATCAGAGATTTAAGGGTCACGCCATCCAGGTACTCCATGGCGATGAATACCTGGCCTTCGTGGTTTCCAATTTCGTAGATAGTGCAGATATTGGGGTGATTGAGCGCGGAAGCGCGTCGTGCTTCCCGGCGAAAACGTTCCAGTGCTTGCGGGTCGCGGGCCGCGTTCTCAGGAAGAAACTTGAATGCGACAAGCCGCCCGAGCTCGTTGTCCTGGGCTTTATAGACGACGCCCATCCCACCGCTTCCCAGCTCTTCCATGACGCGGTAGTGGGAGATGGTTTGACCGGTAGTGGAGTTAGCTTGACTCACCTCAGTGCGCCAAATGCCATTGGGAAGACCCGCTAGCCGGTTTATCTTCGGTCATGATTCACGTCCCGACTATACTCAGTGGCGGGCGGTGCCAACAGCACCGACAGCTTGTCGCCCGAAACACATTCTTTGTTCCACCCCTGATCGGTTCCTTTCAAGTTGAGGCGCGAATCAAAACTCTTGTACCGCGATGCCTTGGTGGTGGTTCCCGACTCATTAATTCAGCCCGAAAGAATGGATCGCAAGGATATCGGTCGAATCGTACAAGATGCCTATGGTTACAGCAGACCATCCTGCCCGGGCACTTTCGCCTCCGCGGGCCGCGGCTGTTGCGGGCGTGATCTTTTCAGTGCTGATGGGGACCAGTCTCGTAATCGCTCGTCTCGCGGTACCCGCGGATCAGGTCGACGTCGGCGTTTGGCTGACTGACCCTTCCCGGCGAGCCGCAGTCCGCTTAGCGATACAGTTGGCGCCGTTTTCCGGAATCGCGTTCCTATGGTTCATCGGCGTTTTCCGCAATCGCCTCGGGGCACTGGAAGATCAGTTTTTTGCAACGGTGTTCTTCGGGAGCGGGTTGTTGTTTGTGGCGAGCCTTTTTGCCTCCGCAGCCTTTTCAGGTGCCCTGGTGGAAGCCATAGCCAGCGGACGTTTCCAGGTGGTTGGGAATGAAACGTATTACTTGATCCGCTTGTTGGGCAGGTCTTTTTTGAATGTCTTTGCCATCAAAATGGCCGGCGTGTTCATCTTCTCTACCAGCACGATTGTGCTTCGAACATCCATCCTTCCACGCTGGATAGCTCTATCGGGGTATCTGTGCGCGCTTGCATTGCTGCTGGTCATCACGAACTGGCCCTGGATTGCGCTCCTATTCCCCCTGTGGATGCTGGTGCTCAGCGCGTGCATTCTAGTGGCGGAATTTCGTCCCGCGTAACTGCCTCATTTCGAATGGATTGCCGAGCTTTCGAAAACAGGGCGCCCCGGGTCACCAAGGCGTCCGGTGGAAGGAAAGCTGATCCGTGATCTTGTCACCGTATCTCATAACATTCAAAATAGTACTTGGCACAATAAATCTTATGAAGAGACTCCTTCTGGCCGATGACCACCCGATGATGCTGCAGGGCATGAGTGCCCTTCTTGCGCAACATTACGAGATCGCCGGAACCGCGGCAGACGGGCGGGATTTGGTGGAAGCGGCATTGCGCTTGGTACCGGACCTCATCGTCACGGATATCACGCTGCCGTCTCTGAATGGGATCGACGCCGCAATCCAGATTAAGAAGAGGCTGCCCGAGATAAAGCTGATCTTTATAACAATGCATTCGAACTCCACCACGGTAAAGGCCGCTTTCGAGGCGGGAGCGAGCGGATACGTATTGAAATCCAGCGGGATTGAAGAGCTTCTCGATGCGATTAGCTCGGTCCTGGGCGGCGGCGCCTACGTGAGCCCCCATTGTCCGACGGAAGATGTAACGCCGCTTCCAAATTCTGACGCCGGCGCTACTAACCGTCTCAGTATGCGGGAACGGGAAACTCTGCAACTAATCGCCGAAGGCCGATCGTCGAAGGAAATTGCCTTTTTCATGAATCTCTCCCTTAAGACGGTCGAGTTCCATCGGGAGGGAATCAGGAGAAAACTGGGCGTGGGCACTACCGCGGAGCTCACGCAGCAAGCGATCGCGCTTGGGCTGGTTCAGAAAGCTTTTCTCATGAAAGACGGAGGCCCGGAGGAATCTTGAGTCTCCGGCAATCGGCTTCACCGCGGTGTTCGTGGTGCCTTGCAACTGTCGATCTTGGATTGCATTTTCGACGTACCCAGTAAGCCGTTTGACACCTCTGAAGTTAAGATGGTGACACTGGAAAGTCTTAAGTCTTCGTTACCTTAGCCCGCTTTATCGCCGTCCAATGGGATATTCCCCAACGCTGCACTGGGTACCATTACGCAGGCAGAAGGCATGGCAATTCGAGTTATAACGCTTTGTGGTTCAAGGCGAGCAGGCCGCTGGCAGACGGCTTTCAAATCGACGTACGTATACCTCGTCTAAGTCATTAGACTATAATTCGTTTAGTTCACAGGGATAGTTGTGCAAGATGGTTTTAACCTGCGTGCCGGCCGTGGCCTATCGGAGTTCGAGGCTCTGGAACGCTTTGTCGCCCGCGCGATCTGTAACCTGCCTTTCCGAAGAGACCGGTTCATATCAGGATGGCAGTACGCTCTGTCGGCGCCGGGACAAAGCGGCAATCCGGTCGACATTGCTGACATCGGACAGTACGCTGAGGGGCGCCGCCAACACAGTCCGTGCGAATTTAAATGGGCCAATCCAGATCGTAGGCAGCGTGGATCGCTGGTTCGATTCTCGCCGGCCGCCAGTTTTAACGATCGAGGGGGGAATGTGGTAATGGGACCAGGATTCAACAATACCAACTTTTCGATCATGAAGAACATCGAACTCAGCGAGAAGATCGGCATTCCGTTCCGGGGCGAAGCCTTCGATCTGTTCAATCATGCAAACATTGGCCAGCCGGGAAATGTCATCGACACTCCTGGCTTTGGGCGAATCACGAGCACACACTTTCCAACTGGCGAATCCAGGTCGTCGCGCCGGCTGCAGCTTGGCCCGAAATTAATATTTTGACGAGAACGTTATTAAATCTCGCTCGAACGACGTTGCTGGTTTCGTCCGTCGTCTGGCTGTCTTCCTCGGGCATCCAGGCGCAATCTGCGAAGCCACTGCGGGTGCTGGTGCTGTATTGGGACGACAAGGACTACCCCGCCAATGTCTTATTCGAGCGCGATTTTCAGTCGGCGTTAAGATCGATCGCGCACGGCCCTGTTGAGTTTTATTCCGAATATTTGGAAACCACCCGATTTCCGGGAGAGGATCAATCCCGGTTTTTGCGCGATTATATTCGGGGAAAATATGCCGACCGTCCCATTGACGTGGTGGTGCCGAATGCGAGTGAGCCCTTAAATTTCCTTTTCAAATACCGGGGTGACATCCTTCCGGAAACGCCCATTGTCTTCGGAGCGACGAATTATCCCAGCGCGGCGCAGCTTGAGTCAGGAGCGGGAGCCACGGGTATCGTCTTTGTAAACAGCTATCGGCAAACGCTCGATCTGGCGCTGAGTTTGCATCCCCATACCGAGCGGGTGTTCATCGTCAGCGGAACGCCAACGCACGACAAACTATACGAGACCATGGCGCGGAGTCAGCTAAAGGAATATGGAGGCAAAGCGGCCATTACGTATCTCACCGACCTGCCGTTGGAAGATCTGATGGCGAGAATCAAAGGTCTGCCGGACCGGTCCATCGTTCTATACGCATCGCAGCAGGCGCGGGACAGCCGAGGTAAGCTCTTGGAGTCTCGGGACGTCCTCCAGTTGATTGCTCCCTCAGCGCGCGTCCCGATGTATGGCATGTCGCTTGCGAATGTCGGTCTCGGGATCGTGGGCGGCTACGTTTATACCTCGGAGGCAAACGCGAAAAAATTGGCGGAAATGACATTGCAGGTTGCCTCCGGAATAGATGCGTCGAACATTCCAGTCGAGAGCGCACCGACGACACCGATGTTCGACCGGCGTCAACTTCAGCGCTGGGATATTCGCGAAGATAGCCTGCCGGACAACAGCATTATTCGTTTTCGCGAGGCCGGCATATGGGAACGATATAAGTGGCGCATGTTGGGAGTCCTCGCCGTTCTTGCACTGCAGACTCTGCTCATCGGCACGCTTCTCCTGGAGCGTCGCCGAGCCAAATTGAGCGCCACCGCGCTCATGACAGCGCAACGAGTGCTGCGTGAAAGCGAAGAACGGTTTCGGAATGTGGCCAATACAGCTCCCGTGATGATCGTTCTTACAAATGCAAACCGCCTATCCACTTTTTTTAACAAGACATGGCTGGATTTTACCGGACGCGCCATAGAGCAGGAGTTAGGCATGGGTTGGTCGGCCGGAGTGCATCCTGACGACCGGGAGGCATGTTTGATGGGAATCGATGCTTCGTACGAAAAACGGAGCGAGTGCCGTCTGGAATACCGGTTGCTGCGGGCCGACGGGCAATACCGAAGCCTGATCTGTAGCGGCGTTCCGCGCTTCGAAACCGACGGCGTATTTTCCGGCTACATCGCTTCCCTGGTTGATGTAACCGACCTCAAGAAAAGCCAAGTCGAAGCACTGGCCAGTCAAAAGCTGGAAAGTCTCGGAGTCTTGGCAAGCGGGATCGCCCACGACTTCAATAATCTGCTCGGTAGCATCCTGGCCATCGTGGAACTGCTGCTGACCGATCTCGCCGACAGGGCAGCCGTTCGACAAGAACTGGGAAAAATCAGGCTGATTTCAACACGGGCTTCCGAAATAGTTCGCCAGTTGATGGTTTATGCGGGCGAGGAAAGCACGACCTTCGAAACCGTCGATCTAGCGACCCTTGTACGCGAAATGCTTCAACTGATGATGGTAGGCGTTTCAAAGAACGCCGTGTTGAAGATCGATGTTCCCGCAGATGTCCCTCCGGTCTTCGGGAATCCCCCACAACTTCGTCAGGTAATGATGAACCTGATCACCAACGCCTCGGATGCGCTTCGGGAGAATGGAGGAGAGATTTCCGTCACTCTCAAGCCGGTTCATGCGCAGACGGAATCGCCGGAAAATCTGAGCGAGGATTTTCTCAGACTGGAGGTTCGCGATACCGGATGCGGCATGCCCGAAGAGGTCCGGGATAGGATTTTCGACCCATTTTTCTCAACCAAACAAGCGGGACGAGGCATGGGATTGGCCGCAGTGCAGGGCATCATCATGTCTCATGGCGGAACGATCCGAGTGGAGACCACTGTTGGGTCGGGCTCATGTTTCGAAATCCTGCTCCCATGCGTCGCGCGCACTGACCGGCAGCGCCACGACGTCTTAAAACCCGCGCCAGTTCTCGCAGAAGAAAAGGCAAACGGGACGGTTCTGATCATCGACGATGAAGACGCACTACGGCTATCGCTCACTTCCTTGCTTCGAAAATACGGATATACCGTCTTCGAAGCTCGCGACGGCACTACGGCGTTGGACATCTTTGCGTCGCACTCCGCGAAGATTGACGTCGTTCTTCTCGACCTGACCTTACCTAATATGTCGGGCGCGGAGATTTTGCTGCGATTACGACAAATACGCCCGAATATCAAAATTGTGTTGTCAACCGCGTACGGCCGAGACAGAGCACTCAGAGATGTAAATGACCAGAACTTCGTCTACTATCTGCGGAAGCCCTATGAAATTAGCGAACTCACTACGCTGCTTCGGGAGGTGCGACTGGACAAGCGAAACTCGATGAATGCTAGCGCGGGCTAATGTCCAGGAGTCGTTCGAGGCCTTGTCCTGTCAAATACCATGACTCTTCTAATCGCCAAACAGCGAAAGTAACTACCCGGTAAGTGATAGAGGCTTTATTGAAAAGTGAAACTTAACGAGGAAACGTATCGGCGTATTGTCAGTAGTATGCCAGAAGGCGTATGGCTGGTTAGCCCAATAGGCAAGACTCTATTCTGCAATGAGCGCATGGCGCAAATCCTAGGAACCGATATCGAGGCTCTGCAAAAACTATCATGCTTTGACCCCGTTTTCCCGGAGGATCTGGATGAGGCGCACCATAAGTTTAAGCTGCAGATGGTTAAGGGCGCCAAGCCCTTTGATTTTCGTCTGCGTCGTAGCGATGGGTCGGCAGTATGGGTCAACATCTCATGCAGCCTCATCTACGACGATTCGGGTGGCGTCAAAGAGCTTCTGGGATTATTCACGGATATCACCGAGCGCATGCGGGTAGAGGCGATGCTCCGTGAAAGTGAGAAACGCTTCCGTACAATGGCAGACACCGCGCCCGCGATGATTTGGGTTGCCGATCCAGGTGGGCTCGCCGTATTTGCGAACAAGTTTTGGCTCGATTTCACCGGCCGAACTATGGAACAGGAGCTAGGTCACGGCTGGACGGAAGGCGTTCACCCGGAGGACCTGGACAGCGTCAGCGAGTTACACGCCGCGGCGTTCGAGGCCCGTTGCCCCTTCCGGATTGAATTCCGTTTGCGGCGGGGGGATGGAGAATACCGCACGGTGTTGAGCCATGGTGTTCCCGGCATCGAATCGGGTGGC
The DNA here is from genome assembly GCA_963699945.1 of Terriglobia bacterium. Lineage (GTDB taxonomy): Bacteria > Acidobacteriota > Terriglobia > Bryobacterales > Bryobacteraceae > Palsa-187. The sequence continues at coordinate 80,147 of CAVOVW010000013.1, read as the reverse complement.
CGATTTGAGGGCTACATCGGTTCTTGCATTGATATCACGGACCTCAAACGCGCGCATGAACTGGATCTTGCCCGTCAGAAGCTGGAGACAGTGGGATCCGCGTCGAGTGCCGTAGTCCACGATATCGGCAATCTTCTGGTTGGGATAATGGCGTACTCCGAGATGCTACTGGATTCGCTCGCCAGCGGTTCGATTCCCGCAGAAGAGGTAAAGAGCATTCGTCAAGCCGCAATCCGCGGCGCTGATATGGCGCGTCAGTTGATGATTTATGGGGAGCCGGAAACCGAGGTTCGCGAACTCGTGAACGTCTCCGGAATCGTCGAAGACGTCATTGAATTGCTGAAGAGTTCGATGTCGAAACATGTTGTCCTAGAAATTCATTTCGATAAACAGCTTGCAACGGTACGAGCAAATCCCGCTCAGATACGGCAAATCGTGTTGAACCTGATCATGAATGCCTCGGAAGCGATCGGCGATCGCTCGGGAGTGATCCGCGTGACGACGAGGCAGTTGGCGGTCGACAACGAATCGCGAGTGCCGGAATCCGGCCACATGGCTGCGACTGATTACGTGGAACTCGAGGTCGCCGATACAGGACGAGGCATGACGCACGAAGTGCAAGACCAAATTTTCGATATTTTCTTCACGACGAAACTATCAGGCATCCATGGTTTGGGGCTAACGGCGGTCCGATGGATTGTTGAACGTCTTCGTGGAACGATCCACGTTTCAAGCACGCTTGGCGAGGGCACCACATTCAGAGTCATCCTGCCTTTCCAGTAAGACGCAGCTTAGACCGGAGCGCGGCCGCAGTACGTTTCTCTCCCGAGAGAAAGCGCGCGTGAGGCTTGGCATTTGAACGCTCGGCTCTATTCTGCAGAATCCTGCCAGACGCCGTAACCGCCCCAATCATCTTCAACGCCGTCGGTTCCCGGTGAAGCAAACTGCGTTTCGCCGGATTGGTCTGAAGAGCAACAAGTCGAGCAAATCGTGTGCGTTAAGGGTGAGCGAAAGTTTATAAATCACCAAGCGGACTTGGCACATCGGCCTTTCAGATATTGAAAACTGATTCGTCACATTGCAGTCTCACGAAAGGCCATAGAAATGATTCGACAGCACCTCATTGAATATTCGACTGCAGCACGTCTTCGCCAACGGATCTCAAAGGCGAGTATTGCGTTGGCGGCCATCCAACTGTTGCTCGGTCCGGCGGCAGCATGGGCGCAGGACACTTCTGCGGATCCGCCCGCCTCGGAAAAGGCTCATTTGGACATCGCTGGGTTTGCCATGTTGGATAGCGGCTACGATTTCAAGCAAAACGACCCGGACTGGTTCGATACGATGCGGCCGAGCAAACTACCCGCCTTTAAGGATGAATTTGGCAAGGACGGAAATTTTTATGCGGGTGTGCGGCAGAGCCGCTTAGGCTTCAATGGCTTCGTTCCGACTCCACTGGGGGAGCTGAAGACGATTTTTGAGTTCGAGCTGTTCGGCACCGGAGTGGACGCCGGACAGACGACGTTCCGGCTACGGCACGCTTGGGGCCAACTGGGTAGATTTGGTGCAGGCCAATACTGGAGCACGTTCGTGGATGTCGATGTGTTTCCGAACCAGCTGGAATACTGGGGCCCAAGCGGGATCGTATGGTATCGAAATGTTCAGTTCCGCTTCACGGCGTGGTCAAACGGCGATTCGAATTTGATGTTCGCCGCGGAGCGCCCCGGGGCGACTGCCGACGGAGGCTCCTACGCGGACACAATTGAGATTCAGGGCGTGAAACCGCGCAACCCGATGCCGGACATCACAGGCCATTTCCGATGGTCCGGAAAAGCAGGTCACATTCAAGTTGGGGGACTCTATCGCCGGATCCAGTGGGACGATTTGAATGCGACACCCACCAGTGACCTTAGCGGTCACGCAAACGGCTGGGGCACCACCGTAAGTTCAAATGTGAAGCTCTCGAAGCATGTGTTGCACTTGGAGGCCGTCTATGGTTCTGGGGTCGAGAATTACATGAACGATGCGCCCGCCGACGTAGGAGTTCAGAATAACTTTTCCAACACCAGAACGCCGATCGTGGGCAAAGCACTTCCGGCACTGGGACTGACTGCATTTCTGGACCTGAACTGGAGCAAGAAGTTTACCAGCACTATCGGATATTCTCGCGTAGACATCGACACTACAGACGGTCAGGCGCCAACCTCCTTTAAATCAGGGCAATACGCCCTCACAAACATCCTCTATTACCCAATTAAGAATGTCATGTTTGGGCCCGAGTTCCAGTGGGGCTATCGGGGCAACAAAGACGGTTCGCACATGCCGGATTATCGTGTCCAGTTCTCGGCCAGATATAACTTCGCTTTTCGAGTCGGGGGCTAGAAATCTTTTGCGGGACGGCGTCCGCCTATGAAAGGAAGATTTTATGGTCACGAGGACTAGCAGGAAATGAAGCAGTCACAAATGATATTGCACGGAATTTCAATCAAACGCGTATACGTTGTTTCGGCGCTCGTGGTGGCGTCACTTGCGGGAATCTTAGGCGTCCGGCTCTCGGCCGGCTCAGGAGCCGCAGGATCAGCGGAGCTACTGAAAACGATTAATCAGTTGATTGAACAGAATCGAAGACTCGTCGATAAAAACCAGGAGTTAATAGAGCAGATTGAGCCTCTCCAACAAGCTATCGGCGCTGTGCAGACGGCGTCCAGTCCAATTCCTTAAAATGCTGTAACCCCACCCACGCTGGTAAGCGAAAACATATCGCAGGCCCAGGACCCCCGCGGTCAAAACGCGATCGAAAGTCAGAGCTCTCCCGAAATAACAAGGCCTCAACACGACCGGAAAAGACTCTTCGATCGAGGATTCGAGATGCAAACTTCGATGAGAATGTCCGGGGGTGAGACGGCCGTTCCTTCGCGCTGGGCCGACAGTTTCGTGTACCATCCACCCGCTGAACTGGCGTTCCCATGGCTCAGCGTTACGGCTTGGGAACGGACTCACCTCTGAGGAACCTTGACGGAAGAACGGCTGGGCCCCGCGGCTTCCAGAAAATCTTAAACCTTGACCTAATATTTCCGCATCATCTTGATCGACCAGCCGCACTGTCAGTTGAACGATCAGGAGAGGAATATGCGACCCGATTTAGGCAACGGTAAGACATTATTTGAGCTCGATTTCACGGAGGTTCCTCCGGGCACCGACCGTCGCGCGTTCCTGATGCGTAGCGCCGCAATCGGCGCGGCCGCAGTCATGACAGGCTGCACGACGAAGCAGAAGGCTGACCAGGTGGGCGGTACAACTCCCCCTCCGGCACCGGCTGCATTGTCGACCGATATGTCACCCGACCTGAATGTCGTCAAGAAGTCGAAGGGACCGGTGATGACTACTCTCGACGAATTCTACAAGGTGGGGCCTGGGCCATCGAGCTCGCACACAATCGGGCCGATGCGCATCACCTACGACTTCTATCAGCGCTGCACGAAGCTGCCGCCGGACCAGCTCGCCAAGGCCACCGGCATAAAGGTTTACCTCTACGGCAGCCTGAGCGCCACCGGAAAAGGTCACGGGACGGAACGTGCGGCTCTGGCCGGAGTCATTGGCAAGGAGCCGGCTACTGTGGATCCGCTCTTCCTGGACGGTCTTCGGGACAATCCCAACCAAAGCTTTCCCGTGAAGCTCGGCGACAAGAGCTTCGATGTCTCGCTCAAAGACATCGTCTATGACTCGCCTAAGGGCAATTTCCCTCACCCCAATACGATGACGTGCAAGCTGATGGCGGGCGATTCGGTGTTGCTGGAGCAAGAGTATTATTCGGTGGGCGGCGGCTTCATCGAGTGGAAGGGTTATCAACCTCCGGCGAAGGGCCAGCCCAAATATCCATACTCCACCATGAAGGAGCTGCAGGAGCATGCGGAGAAGAACAAGCTCTCCGTCGCTCAGCTCGTCATGGCGAACGAAGTGGCTGTTTCCGGGAAGAGCGAGGCAGAGGTGAATGCGTTCGCCGACAAGATCTTGAATGCGATGGTCGCCACTGTGGACGCGGGTCTTAAAGCGCCCGAGGGTGTTTTACCAGGCCCCATCAAACTCAAGACCAAGGCAGGCGAGGTCTACAGACGGGCTATGGACGAGCGGTATGTGAGACAACAAGGGCTCGGCGTCGTGTCAGCGTATGCTTTGGCCGGCTCGGAAGAAAACGCTCGCGGCCATCTGGTGATCACGGCGCCTACAGGCGGATCCGCAGGGGTCATGCCCGCGTTGGTCTACGCTCTAGGCGAAGGCGGCCGCAAGTTGCCACGCAAGAAACTCCGCGACGGACTGCTGGCCGCTGCGGCGGTCGGCTATCTTTGCAAACACAACGCGACCCTATCCGGAGCGGAAGGCGGCTGTCAGGCGGAGATCGGCGTCGCGTCGGCCATGGGTGCCGCTTTGATCGCGCAGGCGAGTGACTTTGGTCATCAAGTCGTGGCGAATGCCGCCGAATCATCACTCGAGCATCACCTAGGCATGACCTGCGACCCGGTTGCCGGGTTCGTGCAGATCCCCTGCATTGAACGATGCGCGTTCGGCGCAGTCAAAGCGTGGACGGGCTTCATGATCGCGAGCAACGAGATTCCGGCGAACCGGCGCGTCGACTTCGACACGACGGTCAACGCGATGGCGCTTACCGCGAAGGAAATGAATTCGAAGTACAAGGAAACGTCAGAAGGCGGTTTAGCGGTTTCTCTGGTGCTCTGCTGAGGCGGCTTTCGCACAGATCGCAGCACAGTTTTGAGTGGTGTCGAAAATGAGCAGCTACCGGGCGAAAAAGATGGTCGTCTGTCGAGTGCGTTGAGGACCTCGAAAAGAATGCTGGCATGACGATCAGGTTCCCAGGTTGGTTTCAGGATCGCGCGCGTCCCGGTTCAATTCAAAAGACCACCGTGACGCGACGGCGTCAGAACGGCCGTCGTCGCATGGCTTGTAACGGTCGTGTACTACTTCTATCAATACGCGCTGCGTTCCGCGCCCGCCGTCATGATGCCGCAGTTGTCGGATGCCTTCGGCCTCAGTGCCACCGGCGTCGCGTCCATCGTTGGGCTTTTCTACTACGGTTATTCTCCCTTCAGTTTGGTGGCGGGCGCTGCCATGGACCGGCTTGGGCCGAGAAAGGTGATCCCGTTGGGCGCCGCCGCGGTTGGTATTGGAGCGCTCTTGTTCGGCTCAGGTGGAAGCGAGGCTGCGGCCATCGGCCGGTTCCTCCAGGGTGCAGGCGGCGTATTCGCGCTGGTCGGCGCGGCATACATCGCAATGAAGCACTTCCCTGCCTCCCGCGCGGCGACTCTGATCGGTGCGACGCAGATGTTTGGTATGGCGGGCGGATCAGCCGGCCAGTTCGTGGTCGGGCCGATGATCGCCGGAGGCCTTCCGTGGAGCACCTTCTGGATTGGAATGGGAATCGCCGGCCTGGCGATCAGTGCCCTGCTCTTCGTCCTCCTGCCGGCGCAGCCCGCAGAAGCACGTCCTGCGGCGGAATCCGTGGCCCGGCGTGATAACTGGCTCCCGGGCGCGGTTGCTGCTTTTGGGACCGTCTTCCGGAATCCGCAGTCGATCCTATGTGGAATGATCGCTGGCCTGCTGTTCCTTCCGACCACCATCTTCGACATGATTTGGGGCGTCCGCTTCCTGCAGGAGGGGCGCGGGTTTGAATACGGCGATGCCGTGATGCGTTCAGCCACAGTTCCACTTGGCTGGGTCATTGGATGTCCTCTGCTAGGCTTCGTTTCTGATCGCCTCGGCCGGCGCAAACCCGTCATCATCGCAAGCTCGCTAGTCCTGCTCGGGTGCTTGGCCTGGATCCTCTACGGCCCCAGCGATGTTTTCCCCCGTACGTTCTCGGGTTGGTGGTTGGAGTCGTGTCGGGTGCGGCCATGCTGCCCTACACCGTGATCAAGGAAGCCAATCCGCCGGAGATGAGCGGCACGGCGACTGGCGTCGTCAACTTTTTGAATTTTACATTCAGCGCCTTGCTCGCGCCGGTATTCGGCTGGATCATGCAAAGTGTCGCTGGCGGGGGGACGCCGATGATCCTGGAGCACTACCAGACGGTATTTATGCCCCTTCTTTTCGGCGTCGGACTGGCCGCTGTGCTCACGGCTTTTTTGAAGGAGACAGGACCGGCGGTCCAGCCGGGCTCCATGGCTGCTGCCGCTGCAAGGGAGATGGAATGAATACCGCCACAGGCACCGGAAAATACGAACAACTGTTGTTGAGGTGCAAAAACCTCGATCCGATTCCTACAGCGGTGGCGTACCCGGCTGAGGAAACGGCGCTGGCTGGTGCGATCGAGGCCGGAAGCAAAGGATTGATCGAGCCGATTCTTGTCGGACCGAGTGAAGTGATCTCCAAAATTGCAAAATCGTCTGGCATTGACCTCCGCCAAATACAGGTCGTCGATGCGCCGGATAGCCGAGCAGCGGCGGCTAAGGCAGTGGAGTTAGTTCGTCAGGGAAAAGCCGAGTTGCTGATGAAGGGAAGCCTTCACACCGACGATTTGCTCGGCGCGGTGGTGGCGCGGGAGTCGGGCTTGCGCACAGGACGCCGCATTAGCCATGTGTTCATCATGGACGTGCCAACGTACCACAAGGTCTTGATTGTCACGGATGCCGCCATCAATATCGCTCCGACGCTGGAGGACAAGGTTGACATCTGTCAGAACGCCATCGATCTGGCGATCGCGCTTGGCTTGGAGCAACCCAAGGTGGCCATTCTCGCCGCCGTCGAAACAGTGAATTCGAAAATGCCGGCGACCCTGGACGCCGCGGCCTTGTGCAAGATGGCCGATCGCGGGCAGATCAGCGGCGGTCTTCTGGATGGTCCACTCGCCTTCGACAACGCGATTAACCGGCAAGCCGCCAAAACAAAAGGAATTCATTCGGAGGTTGCCGGCGATCCCGACATTCTTCTGGCACCGGATCTGGAAGCAGGCAATATCCTGGCAAAGCTGCTGAGCTTCCTCGCCAACGCAGACAGCGCTGGTGTTGTGCTCGGCGCGCGGGTACCGATCATCCTGACATCCCGCGCGGATAGTGTCCGGTCGCGGATCGCGAGCTGTGGCGTCGCGATGCTGGTGGCTCACGCGCGGAGAAAGAAGATCTAGGAGATCACGATGGATGACTATGCTCTGGTTTTGAACGCCGGGTCTTCCAGCTTAAAGTTCTGCGTGTACCACCGGCAGGAAACGGAAGGCTGGCGCATCGAATCGCGAGGCCAGATCGAAGGCATTGGCACAATGCCGCGATTGTCGGTCCGCGACGGTGCGGGCGGCTTGCTGGCTGATCGCCCGTTGGACGGTGCGGCGCGCGATGTCCGCGCTGCGCTCGATTCGCTGGCTTCCTGGCTGCGTTCCCAGTACACTGCCGCACGCCTGCTTGGTGTCGGCCACCGCGTTGTTCATGGCGGCGCGCGATTCACCAAGCCCACGGTCGTCACTCCACAAGTTCTGGGAGATCTGCGGTCCCTCATTCCTCTTGCGCCCCTCCACCAGCCTTTTAATCTGGCGGCGATCGAGGCGATCTTTGAGCGGCTTCCGGGCGTCCCTCAAGTCGCCTGCTTCGACACCAGCTTTCACCGCGGCCAGCCAGCCGTCGCGGAGGTGGTTCCACTCCCCCGGGAGCTCTGCCGCTCCGGCGTGCAGCGCTATGGCTTCCACGGGTTGTCATACGAATACATCGCCTCGATCCTGCCGGAGGTGGCTCCGGAGATCGCAACGGGACGCGTCATCGTCGCTCACCTGGGAAGTGGCGCCAGCCTTTGTGCTCTGAAAAACGGCAAGAGCATGGACAGCACTTTCGGCTTCACCGCACTCGATGGACTTTGCATGGGCACCAGACCGGGCGCACTGGATCCAGGTGTCATTCTCTATCTGTTCCAGACTCTTGGTCTTTCCGCCAAGGAAGTCGAGGCCGTCCTTTACAAGAAATCGGGCTTGTTGGGCATTTCCGGCATCAGCAACGATATGCGCGTCCTTCTGGCCAACAGCGAGCCAGGCGCCCAACTCGCCGTCGACTACTTCGTATACTGCGCGGCCAAGGAGATTGGAGCACTCACGTCCGTCCTAGGCGGATTGGATGCGCTGGTGTTCACCGCCGGGATTGGCGAAAATTCGGCCGAAATTCGCCGCCGCATTTGCGAATCCTCCGCATGGCTCGGTATCGATTTGGATGAAAACGCAAACGCCCGCAAGGGTCCGCGCATCTCCAGCGCAAAAAGTAGCGTGTCGGCGTGGGTGATCCCGACCAACGAGGAACTGATCATCGCCCGGCACACCGGGTTGTTACTGGGATTGATCGAGGCTCGCGCATAGCGGGTGGAACGCAAAGGAGTGCTTATGGCAGCGACCAAATCACAGCAGGTGAAGACAGAGGAGGCGATTTCGCCTTGGCACGGATTTCGAGCGGGTCTCTGGCAGAAAGAGATAAACGTTCGGGATTTCATTCAACAGAACTACGAACCGTACGACGGAGACGACTCTTTCCTGGCGCCCGGAACCAAGCGCACTCAGAACATCTGGAGCCGTCTCAGCCAACTATTCGTCGAGGAGCGGCGGAAAGGTGTGCTCGATGTATCTCCGATTCCGAGCTCCATCACGGCCCACGCGCCGGGCTACATTGATCGCGACAACGAAATCATCGTGGGCCTCCAGACCGAAGCGCCGTTAAAGCGCGCCATCATGCCGAACGGGGGCTTCCGCCTCGTGGTCAACGCACTCAAAGCCTATGGGTATGAGCCTGATCCGCACGTGGCGGAGGCTTTTACGAAATACCGTAAGACTCACAACGATGCTGTCTTCGATGCTTATACCGGGGACGTCAGGCGATGCCGTAGCTCGCACATCCTTACGGGCCTGCCCGATGCATACGGCCGTGGCCGAATTATTGGCGACTATCGCCGCGTGCCGCTCTACGGGGTAGCGCGGCTCATCGAGCGCAAGCAGCAGGAGAAGAGCGAACTCGATTCCGCTGCGTCGACTGATGGAATCATCCGCGATCGGGAGGAGCTTGCGGAACAAATCCGTGCGCTGAAAGAACTATCGCAAATGGCTTCCGCTTATGGTTTTGACATTTCAAAGCCCGCGCGAACCGCCCGCGAAGCTGTGCAGTGGCTCTACTTCGGCTACCTGGCGGCCATCAAAGAGCAGAACGGCGCCGCGATGTCGCTGGGACGGACTTCGACGTTCCTGGATATTTATTTCGAACGGGATCTCTCATCCGGTCTGCTCTCTGAGGAACGGGCTCAAGAGATTATCGACGACTTCGTCATCAAGTTGCGTATTGTCCGCTTTCTCCGCACTCCCGAGTACGACGATCTTTTCGCCGGCGACCCCACCTGGGTTACCGAATCGATCGCCGGCATGGGTGACGATGGTCGATCGCTCGTGACGAAGACAAGCTTCCGCTTCCTCCAGACGCTCTACAATCTCGGCCCCGCACCCGAACCGAATTTGACCATTTGGTATTCGCCAAAGCTGCCGGAAGGCTTCCGCCGGTTCGCAGCTAAGGTCGCCATCGATACAAGCTCTCTCCAGTTTGAAAGCGATGAAATCATGCGCCGCACGTGGGGCGACGACGGCGCCATCGCCTGCTGTGTTTCACCGATGCTTGTCGGCAAACAAATGCAATTCTTCGGTGCAAGGGCGAACGTCGCCAAGTGCCTACTCTATGCCATTAACGGAGGCCGGGATGAGATCAGCGGTGAACAGATAGGTCCCGCCTTTGAAGCCGTGCAGGGCGACTACCTTGACTTCGATGACGTCACCGCCAAGTTCGACAAAATGATGGACTGGCTTGCGGGCGTCTATGTGAATGCCATGAATATCATTCACTACATGCACGACAAGTATTCGTATGAGCGCATTGAAATGGCGCTCCACGACTATTCACCCTTGCGAACCATGGCCTTCGGCATGGCCGGCATGTCGGTCGTCGCCGACAGTCTCTCCGCAATGAAGTATGCCAAAGTCCGCGTCATCCGCGACGAGAGCGGGCTGGTGGTCGATTACAAGACCGAGGGAGAATTCCCGCTGTTCGGCAACAACGACAATCGGGTGGACCACCTCGCCGTTTGGGTGGTTAGCGCATTTATGAAATGCCTCAGAAAGCATCCCACGTATCGTAACGCCCTCCACACACAGTCGATTCTCACCATTACTTCGAATGTCGTTTACGGCAAGGCGACCGGTAACACGCCGGATGGCCGCAGACGCGGAGAGCCATTCGCGCCTGGCGCGAATCCGATGCATGGTCGGGACAGCCACGGCATTCACGCCTCGGCTGCATCCGTCGCCAAGATTCCCTATCGCGACGCCGCCGATGGGATTTCCCTCACGTCGACCATGGTTCCAGGAAGTCTCGGACGAGTGGCCGAGGACCGGATCACGAATCTTACCTCGATGCTCGATGCATTTTTTGGCAGCACCGGCTACCACATGAATGTCAATGTGTTGAATCGCGACACGCTGCTCGACGCCATGGATCACCCCGAGAAATACCCGACCCTTACAATCCGCGTCTCAGGCTACGCGGTTAATTTTGTACGCCTCACGCGCGACCAGCAGATGGACGTAGTGAACCGAACCTTCCACGGAGACATGTCCCATGTCTAGCGTTCCGCAACCCCGGACTTCATTGGCGGCCGCGAGCCCGTTTGAGTTCCGCGTCAACCTCGGTGAGGACGTTTCGGAATCAAGCGTCCGCTCCGCTCTGGCCACTGGCGATATGGGATTCCTGCATTCGTACACCACAGGCTCTGCGGTAGACGGCCCCGGAATTCGGGTGGTTGCGTGGACGGCAGGCTGTATGTGGCGCTGTCAATATTGTCATAACCCGGACACCTGGAGCATGGGCAACGGCATTCCAGTTAGCATCGCCAAGGCAACCGAAGAGCTGCGCAAGTACCGTCCCGGCCTGAAAGTCATGTCCGGGGGTCTTACCATCAGCGGAGGAGAGCCTCTGATGCAGCATCGCTTCGTGCTCAAACTTGTGAAGGCGGCGCGTGCGATGGGAATTCACACCGCCGTGGAAACCAATGGCTACTTTGGCGAGCGACTTGCCGATGCCGATCTGCTCTCGATCGACCTGGTGCTCCTCGGGATCAAGACATGGGATCCGGAGCGCCACCGCCGTCTCACCGGCATGGATGTCAGCCCAACGCTGGAATTCGCGCGCCGCCTCGCCGCCGCTAGACGGCCGATCTGGATTCGCTTTGTTCTTGTTCCGCGACTAACCGACGACCTTGACGAAATCGCCGGGATCGCTGAATTTGCCGCTGGTCTTGGCAACGTCGAGCGAGTCGATGTTCTACCGTTTCACCAGATGGGCCGTTACAAATGGAACAACCTTGGCATCAAATACAAGCTTGAGGACGTTAAGCCCCCCTCGCCCGAAGCCGTGGAACGCGCTTGCGCCCGGTTCCGGCAATCAGGGCTGAAGGTGTGCTGAAGAAAAGGCGTCTTGAAGAATAGTTCGCCGCATCCCTTCGAGGTAGAAGCTTGCTGCAGAACCTCGGTCGCGAGGATCAACGCAACGTTCGCAAAATGGGAATCTCATTCGGCCCCGAGCCCGGTGGGCGGACGTCCTCAGTTCGAATCACCCGCCCGTAGGAGGCCGCATGCCGCAGAACGGACCCGAGGATCCGACATCCGGTAAACGCTGCGATCGAGAAGATAGTGCACGAAGCCCGTCGCGAAGCCAAGCGCTATTAATGCGGGAACCCAAAAAGAAGTGCGCAATCCCTCCCCGACGGCGCCGAAGATCCGATCGCCGTAATATGTACCTCCCTCCCGATTCGCTTCTACCTCAAAGAAGGGTAGGAGCAGTATCGAAAAAACGATCATAACCACCACGATGGCCCAAGGCCGCGCATTTAGTTCGTGAACGACGCGTCGAATAGCGCCGCTTACTGGAGCTGGTTCTTCACCAGGGGTTTGAGAAGCAAGGCCGGTGGCGAGAATCCAATGCTGAGAAGTCCAGATCACTAAAAAGAGAAATGGGCTCCGCGGTTGAAGAGCGATGGCGGCCATCGCAGCAAGCCCCAGGATGTAAAGCACACGAGGTAGCGACCGGCGCGTTGCGCGCGCTTCGGCAACCAGCATAAGCACCGTACCGATGAGCAAAACCATCAGCGCGATTTCGCGAATTCCCTCTTGCTGCGACACAAGCCATGCGGGGATACGCCAGCGGTCGATCCACAGATCCTGATAGGCTACGGATCCGGCCAGGATATCGGCAACGAAGATGAGGGCACCTCCGGCCCCTAGTGCGAAGATCCGATCGAGACGTCTTGTGCGCGCGCAGCCAGCGCGTTCAACTCGCGTCCGGTAGAGAGAAAGGGCACCGAAATGCTGTGCCGCGAAATGGTACGTCACCAGGGCGTAGTCGAGTATCGCCATACCTACAACGCGCTCCTCTCGCGTCCACGGAAACACCGCGTCGGCCGGCAGGAAAACGGCAAAGCAGACGATCGTTACCAAAAGCGGAAGTACGATGAAACGTACAGGTTCACTCCGTAGGAGCGGTTTATATGCTTCCGTGCAGTATGCAAGCCATGTACTGCACAAGCGATGACCGATCCAAAACAACGCGGTCAGTCCGAGGTAAAACGTGTCGAGCGGGCTTAACGCCGGATTGGAATATCCATGAGCCAACCAGAGGACGATCGGCACCAGCCAAAGTGCATTGAGCATCCACATCCCGTCCCAAACTGGGCCACGCACCCAGGGAGAGGAGCGCCGCGGCGCGGACTGAACTGGGAAATACGCTTCCCAAGGTGATGTTCGTACCATAGTGGACAACGCGGTTCTTAAAGCGGAGACCAGCTTGCTCTCCTCGATCGTGTCCTAAGGCGTGCTGGTATTTTCCGAAAGCGTTTTGCGAGACAGCAGTACTTCGAGTATCTTTTGAGCCTGAGGGCTGGTGGGATCGAGGGCCAGTGCGTGCCGGACTTCCTGCTCAGCGCGGTCGAACTGTCCGAGCAGGTAAAGGGTGATGGCCGAATTTGCCGGGATCTCCGGTTGGTGCGGCAATAATACTGCAGCCTGCTCCAGTTCGTCCAGGGCGCTCTGGTATTGCCCGGTGCGAATGTACTCGACTCCGAGCAAGCTGTGAGCATAGGGGATTGAAGAAGGCTGTTGCGCCATCGTTTGCTTCAGAATTTCTATCGCGTGGGCATGATCGCCAGCTTTCGCCAGATCCCGCGCTTTCGCGAGCATTTGCCACGCCCGGGATGATAACGGATGACGCAAAACGTCCACGGACGTTTTGAGAGAGCTCGGCTGCGGCGCAGGGCTCGCGTCTTTGGAAGTACAAGGTATCTGTTGCAGATCGAACGGGTCGAAACCCGCGTAAACCGACCCCCGTTGCATCAGAGACATTGCACAGGGGGATATCTGAGCCGCTAACGCGCCCACAAACACAAAAGCGTGGAACGATATCGCCAAACTACGCACAACGATACACGTCTGATTACACATAAGGTTCCTCGAAGAGCAGGAGCCGACTTGGCTTCCGGGCGGTAACCCTAGTTCCTGGTCCTGCTCTGAGAGTGGGATGCTGACGTGCCCCTCATGGTCCATTATTTTGAGGAGAGCGAAGTATTCGGGAGCGGCCTCCCTTCCTCTACGGCGCAATTTTTCAATCCGCCGGAAAAGTTCTCCTACTTGTTTCCAAACGTCCAACTCAAGCCGGTACTGGATCCGTAGTCGCTACCTTTGAAGTTCAGCGGCGGGCGCGTGTCCCAGTTTCCATAGAACGATAAGTTCCAGTCGAGTTTGCCGAACAGCTTAAGGTAGTAGGCCAGATTGGTTTTATAGAACAGGCGTCCGGGATCTGTGAGTGCCGGCACGGCACTGGCGTCGAGGTCGAATCGCGTCTTCTTGAAACGGAAGACTTCCAGATTCAGTGAGACCAGGCCCACGGCGACATCTTGTGCGGCCTGAGTCGCGATCGACGGCACATATGCAGTCCTCTGCCATCCGAGACCGGCGAAGGCCGTCAGACGGACGCGGTTGGTGTTTTTTAGGAATCGGCCTAGTCCAAATGCCAGATTCGTTTGTGTCTGAATTCCTTGTACCGAGCTCTGTAGAAAGGCCATTTCGCCGCCGTAGAAGTAGTTCTTCCAAGGCAACAAGCGATATGCGGTCAAGTCCACCTGGTTACGGGTAGCCGTCTCGGCGCCCGTGCTGGACGACAGATTGGAGTTATACCTGAGCCTCGAGCCCCAATTCGTCTCTTGATAGTCGAGTTCCGAGCCAACAGTGTATTGAGTAGCGCTGTTACCCTTCGAATAGACGGCACCAATTGTAAGGTTGCCACCGAAGCGTTGCAGAAAGCTTTCGGAGGTCTGCGTCATGCGCACGACTTCGGACTGATCAACCACGAGAGATGTTTCCGTTTCGTTCAAGCGAATCTCTATCTTCACGGGGACGCCGCCCAGGGTCTCCGGAGTGATGACCTTGCCCGAGTAAATCGAGCCGTTCTGAAGCTGCACGAGGAATAAGGCGGTGCTCTCTAGCCTGGCCACTTTGAGCCAGTCAATCGCAACGGTGCCGTCTACATAGTCGAAATCGGCTTCGAGGACTCCGCCCTCGATATTTTTTATTTCACAAGTGAAGCGGTCACCATTTTTCATTACGACCACGTCGGTCTTGTCCCGGGAATAAGCTGGAAGGGCAAGAGATGCCGACGCGAATAAACGCGATAAGCAAGGTGCCGTTCATTTCCATGACGGATTACGCGCCTGCCCGAGTCTAGAAGAACCTGCCCATGCTGAAATACACCCGGCGATGCCCACTGTCGCCAATGCTTCCCCCAACGAACAATGGACCTAGGAAAGTCTCCATGACCAACCCCAGACTGCCGTCGTTAGGAAGCCGGGACACTCCGGGAGTTCCATACGCTTTACCCAATTCATAGGTAGAAGTGAAGTACGTCTTGTGGCCTATGAGCGGAGGCAGGCTGAACAACTCGTAAAGGTAGCCCGCTCGTACGAGCCAATATTGGTTGGTACGCAGTTCGTTTTCTCCATAGGCACTCAAGTCGCCTGGGCCGCCTAAAAAGAATTGCGGTATGCCAGTATCGTGGTAGCCAAAGCTAGTGCCTCCGAGTGTTTGCAAATAGACCGAGCCGCGTTTGCTAACAGGGCGAATCACTCCGATATATGTTTCGGACAGGGGAAACCCTTTATTCGACCCAGGAGCAGCGTCGTTCCATGCAGAGCGAAACCGCACCACTTGGCCCGTGCGAGGTACGACGGGGCTGTCAAGATGATTTAAGGTGTACCGAATTGAAGAAGCGGAGGTTCGCCCACTAGGCTCAGGCAATACGGGCGACCCGACAGTCAGTGCAGGGTCGAGATATCCGGCTTCATACCCGATACGCAGTTCGCTGAAGCGATTGATTGCGTATCCCCAGTCAACTCCTCCACCGTACTTGCGGATCCGATATTCCGCCAACCGAGTAGAACGATCGTACAGGTCGAAGGGTACACTCGCAGCAAATGTGCGGGGAGCCACGAACCACTTGCTTGTTGCGGAGATGGGGTGGTAGTATTCCGTCGCGAGCCCCCACGTGGAGCCGAGCGAAACATCCGTCCGCCACTCGGAACGGAATCCGCCGACATCCAACGCAGTAATACGCGCGTTCGTCGTCCACCGGACGTTGGTAAGGTCAGAACCGTCAATCAGGAACCCGACATTCAGAATCGGCGGCGCATAATCCTTCTCCTCCGCCTTAATCTCAAGACCGGGCAGGCCCTCGCGTTGGACCGTCAGATAGGAAAAGCGAGTAAACCGTCCGGTACCTGAGATTACATCAAGATCCTTTTCAAGCTGGTGAAGGTCCAGCGGTTTTCCGGTATGGTTTGCAAGTGCTTTCTCAACCGCACCGGACAGGCGCGGGTCCGCGCCGCTTACTTCGATGAACGTCGGAGCTGGTACCGAATGTACTCTGCGGGAATCCCTGAATGCCATGTGCTGTTCCCACGCTGCGTCATCAAGGCTCAACTTCGTCAACAACTGCGCCTTTTTCCCTGCGCCTTCGAAGCCTCTCGTGATGATCTGCGTGCTGGCAGTGTAGCTGGTGCTCGTGTAGCCGGATACATCGACAAGCACCGCCAGATCCGCGGCTTCCAGGCTGCGAAGCTCGTTCGCTTCGATCATTACGCTGATCGACCTGTTCATGACTGCAAACAAAGAACCTTTGGTTTCCGGGCGAAAAGGAGAAGGAACAAAGAACACGGCAATGACGATGTCCGCGCCCATTTTCTTAACTACGTCCACGGGTAAATTGTTCAGAAGACCGCCATCGGCCCACACGCTCTGTTCGCTCCTCACCGGCGTAAAGACCGCGGGTAACGACATGGTCGCCCGAAGAGCTTCTCCCAGTGATCCGTTATCGAAGACGTGCTGCTTCCCGGAGCTCAGGTCCGTCGCGACGCAGCGGAAGGGGATCGGTAAATCATCGAAGCTGTTTAAATTGGAGTACGGAAGCGCAGCTCGGTCGAAAATGTAAGTGATGCTCTGACCTGAACTCAACCCTCCTGGGGCCCTGAACCCGTGCCGAAGACCGAATTCGAGGTTGTTCTGAAAGAAGCGCATGTCCTCCTTCCGGCGAAAAGAGGAGGCCTGATACGGGGTCTGACCGTCGAGCGCTTCCTTCCAATCGATGGTCGACACAAGATCCCGAATCTCGCTCGCGCGCATCCCGGTAGCGTACAGCCCTGCCACAAGACCGCCCATGCTGGTACCGGCGAGGTAATCGATTGGAATCTTGTGCTCTTCAAACCATTGGAGTACGCCGATGTGAGCGAGACCAAGCGCCCCGCCGCCTTGAAGAACCACTCCGATCTTTGGGCGCCTAATGCCGGAAGGCTGCTGCTGGCAGAAGCACGTAAGCGCGGCACATAGCAGGCAAAGAACGCGCATCACATTGACGGATGCGTATCCGCGTGCTGATGAAAGACTCTCCCGGGAGGCGCGGCTACGCTTGTCATCAAAGGCCACGGACCGGTACGCGTGCAGTGCCGCAACATCCGGCGCCGGAGTTCTGCCCGCGCCCGGAGCAGCCGAGACTTTACAGCAGCCACGGTGATTCCCAGTTGGACCGCCAGATCACCCAGCGACAATTCTTCTACATCGCGCAGCACGAGTACATTGCGCAACAGCGGCGGTATGCAGCGGATTTCCGCTTGCAAGGCTTGGAGCACTTCCCGCTTGCCGAGTTCACCCTCAGGATCAGCGCCCGGAGCGGGCAGTTGGGTTGGTCCCTTCCCGCGCTCGGGATCGAGATCATCCAAGTGGACGAATTGTGCAAGGCGCCTCTGGCGTATAAGCATGAGGCACTGGTTTTCGACAATCCGCAACAGCCACGTGGAAAACTGAGCATCTCCATTGAATTGGTCAATGTGCTGGAATGCTTTCCAGCACGCATTCTGCGTTTCTTCTTCCGCTTCGCCCCGATGGCGAAGAATCGCGGTAGCGAAGTTCGTACACCTCCGGCGGTGACGCTGTATCAATTCGCCGAAGGCCTCCCGATCGCCTTGCTTCGCTAAGTCGACAAGTTGGCGGTCCAATAAAGCAGCGCTATTATCGAAATAATTTTTCATAATTTACCCCATATTGCGAGAATTCTTATTGCGGACTTCGTCGGGACAAATGCACTTCCATGGCCGCCAAATTGTGTCCCGGGGAAGCCTTGTGTTTTCAGGAGAAACGATGCAAAGTGACCCATTTAGACCACAAACATCCTGGCCCGTCCGGCCCAGAAAGACGCGTGGGGTTGGCCCAAGAGGGCCACCGGGCGCACAAGTCCGGGGATCGGGAGAATGCGACGGTATGAATTGTTATGAAGGCACCAAATGCGATGCAAATATGACGAAAATGACACTCGCTAAACTGGGATCCGACGAGCTTGATCCAAGGAAAGCCGAACGCCCGTGGTGTCCCCTCGCGGAAATTATTTACCGCTGCTCCGCGTTCAGGGCATCGGACTGGCTAGTGGATGAACGCGGCGTGCGCCGCGTGGAGGAAGCTATGAATTTACCTAGGGCGGTCCGTGCTCGAACACGGATAGGGAAGTACTGCTGGCTGCTGGTTGCCGTGCTCACCCTTGTCCTGCCGGTTCGCGGGCAGCACTTTGACATTACTCCACTCATCGGTTTGCGCACCGGTGGTTCCATTGATATACAAGACGAAAATCAACTGCAGCAAGCGCGTGCTCGCCTTGGGGACAGCGCCACCTTCGGCGTGGCCGCTGGAATCCGTTTCTTCTCCGAGGATGGCTGTGAGGACTGTTCAGTGGTCGAGTTCCGTTGGATGAGGCAGAACACGAACCTCGGTTTCAGCGGCACTAACACTCCGGTACCCACTCCTTTGGCCGCCTTCGGCCAGGCTCCCGTTAGCTTGGATCATTACTTAGCCGACTTCACGTATGAATGGGATATCCCGGAGGCCAAGGCGGTTAGGCCGTTCGTCCTGGGAAGCTTGGGTGCAGCTCGCCTGTCCGCGCCGGCAAGCGGCAGCACGAAATTCGCGTTTGGTCTTGGTGCCGGTGTCAAAATATTTCCGCAACGGCATTGGGGGATTCGTCTTCAGGTGGAGTACCTACCCCTGGTGATGCACGCCGAAGTTCAACGGATCGTCTGCGCAGGCGGCTGTGTGGTTGCTCTCGGTGGCGGACTGCTGAATCAGTTCGAGTTCACTCTTGGACCGGTGTTCCGCTTCTAAATGAGAACAATGACGAGACCTGTTGCTGCGCTGGCGCTGGTTGGATTACTGTTCTTCTTTCCACTCGCACGCCTCGATGCTCACGCGATTCTTTTGACAGCCGTACCGGCGTCCAATCAGACCGTCCCCGGGGCTGCGGTACATGACGTTCGTGCATCACGCCGCCTGCGCCAGCTGGATCGGCGGCTTGCCCTATCTTCTATGGACTTTGCGAGGAGCGCCTAACTAGCAAACAGCTCGCTCGATCACGTCGGGGGAGCTCTATTGCTGACGCATTCGCATTCACTCGGCAATGTGAAGGAGGAGTTTCTAGCGGAGCTGAGCCACACGCCGATTGCCCTTCTGGGGGTGGTGGCAGGATGGTCGCGATGGATCGAAATTCGGCGCACAGGGGAGCGCGTGCGCGTCTTAAAGTGGATCTGGCCGATTTGCTTTATCCTGATCGGCGCCCTCCTGCTGAACTATCGCGAAAGCCGAGCCCTAAACTCCTTGCAAAGAATGGGTTAACGCGGTTCTATTCCATGACCTGGCGCACCCCGCGGACGTGTCCTCAAAAAAAAGACCTTTTTTGCCTCAATCTCATCTTCACGGCACGGGGTCAAAGAGGCAAAGGCGATTGATGCCGCTCCGCTGAAGCTTCAGCTCCCAGGTATTGACAGTTGAGAAATCGTCAGACGAGAAGGAGACAATAGTGAGACACACCATAAAACGTCCAGGGCTGCTGGCGGCTGTGGTTTTGATGGCCGCGACAGCGTTCGCCCAAGACTCGAAATTCGAGGTTATGGGGGACTATTCCTATATGCAGTTCAATCCAACGCTCAATGGGCTACAGAGCCGCGCCTTTAACGGCGGCGGTGGAGGGATTCAGTGGAACCTTGGCAAGTTCTTCGGCATTAAAGGAGATTTCCAAGGCTATGCAAGTACCAAGACCACATTTACGACTACCACGCCGATCGTGAACCCCCTGGTCGTGGTTCCAGCCGGGACGTTCACGTCAACAGGCAACATGTTCACCTACATGTTCGGGCCGGTCGTCAAGGTTCACGCCTCCAGGTTCAGCTTTTATGGGGAAACCTTGTTCGGCGCATCTAACAGCAACTTATACGGCAACCTGGCGAGATCTATCGACGCAGGAGGAGGCAGTGTAACAGCCTCGGAATCCCAGCATCCCTTCACCATGGCTTTCGGTGGCGGAGTCGATCTGAATCTTAGTAAACACTTCGCCCTCCGGCTCGGTGAACTGGATTGGGTGCTCACTCGTTATACCAATCCGATCACTAGTACAAACAATCAACACAGCTTCCGCTACTTGGGCGGCGTCGTGTTTATGCTCGGAGGACAGTAGAAAGGCGGCTAGATTTGCGTAGTGGGTCAGCTTGATTTTTCCTGACCCGTAACAGTTACGACGCGGACCCACTGGCCCAGCGGGCTCCCAGGAGAGGTGTGTGATATGATACTCGGCGAAAGGATGGGCCGAGTATCAAATGCAGTTCATATTCCTCTCGCCACGGAGGCGGGTCAGGAGGGTCCGACGCGATGAAATCGCAACGGGTTGGATCGTCCTGGCTTGCTCGCTTCTCACGGGTTTTGCCAACGCACAGAATGGCGACGCTAAAGTATCGATCACCCCGCGCGTCCCCACGCAGTCGCGGTCCAGCGTGATTCGAACAGATGCTAATCGCGTTTTAATTTCAACCACGGTAACAGATTCTTACGGCCTGCCTGTACAGGGATTGCACAAGCAGGATTTCCGGCTGCTGGAAGACGGCGTCCAACAAGATTTGTCAGAGTTCTTCGTCGAAGATGGTCCGATCTCCATCGGGGTGGTCTTTGATGTGAGCGCAAGTATACAGAACAAGCTGGTGGAGGCCCGGCAAACGATCCGCGAGTTTCTCGGCTTGAGTACACCCGGAGACGAGTTTTTTCTGGTCACTTTCAGAGACCAACCTGAACTTGTGCGCGGGTTCACGACTGAGCCAGAAGACATAGAAGCCGATCTTGCGGTGGTTAAACCCAGAGGTTGGACGGCGCTATACGACGCGATGGTTTTGGCGATCAATCACATGAAGCGGGCGACCCGAAGCCGCCGCGTTCTCCTCATATTCACCGACGGCGGCGACAACAACAGCCGATATAGCGAGGCCGAAGTAAAGAGCCTCATACGCGAGGCGAACGTCCGGATTCTTTCCATTTCTGTCCAGGGACATAGTCCCAACCTGGACAAGCTCTCCGCAGAGAGCGGCGGACGCGCGTATCAAGTGCACAAGCTGGAAGAATTGCCGAAAGTAGCATTGGCGGCAGGTGCAGAGGCCCATGCTCAATATGTTTTAGGATTCATTCCCGCCGACGGACTCATGAATGGGAAATACCACGCGGTTAAAGTAGAGGTTGTGCCGCCCGTTGCCGATGCACGCTTGCACGTTTCGTGGCGCCATGGCTACTACTCTCCGCTTCAATAGCCCAGAAGCCCCTATCGTCTATTCGGAAGTGGTCCGGAATAGCGTAGCCTTCTTGATCCCATACTTAAGAAGGCGCCCCCTCAAAATCTTCCGCGTCACGCCGAGATGACGAGCGGCACGTGTTTGGTTCCACTTGAATTTCTCCAGCGCCTCCAGGATTAACTTGCACTCCGCTGCCTCGAGCCTGCTATCTTCCGCGCGCGGTCCGATATCATATGACAGGGTCGGCGCAGCCGCCGTATCTGCTGTGCTCTGCAGGAATTCCGGGAGGTCGCTCAGGGTTATCTCCGGCCCCGTCGCCAGAACCACGAGACGCACCACGCAGTTGGCGAGTTGCCGCACATTGCCAGGCCAGTCGTATCGCGTGAAGTAATCGATTAGGTGCGCTGGAAGCCGCAGATCCTCCCGATGATACTTTTCCTTGCTCTCATTAAAGAAGTACTGAACGAATTCAGGAATGTCCGCCACGCGCTTTCGTAGGGTCGGAAGTTCGATGGTAACCACTGCGAGACGATAGTACAGATCTTCGCGGAATGCGCGCCTCTCGATCAGTTCTTTCAGGTTGCGATGCGTGGCGGCAATTATGCGCACGTCCACGTGAGTCATGCTCGTTGCGCCGATTTTTTGAATCTCGCCATCCTGAACTAAGCGGAGCAAACGGACCTGCATCTCCGGCGGCATCTCTCCAATTTCATCCAGGAAAAGAGTCCCTTCGTCCGCCATTTCAGCCCGTCCGTGCTTGTGTGTCACGGCCCCCGTGAACGCGCCCTTGACATAGCCAAACAGCTCGGATTCCACAAGGTCTCGGGGGATCGATCCGCAATTCACGATGACGAATGGCTGCGTGCGCCGCCGACTGTTGAAATGAATCGCTTTCGCGAGAACCTCTTTGCCAGTTCCGGTTTCCCCTGTAATCAGCACCGCGGCGTCCGTTCGCGCGGCTCGCGAGGCAGAATTAACCACGTCTGTCAAAGTGCTAGACTGGCCGATCAACCCTGCAAAACCAGACTTCTGATCGATTCGGTTGCCCAACGTGGGAACTTTCAGAGGTTTTTGCTGCTCGAACACGCGGTCAACAAGTGTCCGTAGCTCAATAGGATGGATGGGTTTTGTCAGGTAATCATAGCCGCCGGCCTTCATCGCTGCTATCGCGGTGCCGACCGAGCCGTACGCCGTCACGATGACGAACTTGGTTTCGGGGCTTTCCGCACGGACCTTCTTCAATAAGTCAAGGCCAGATCCCTGCGGAAGGTGGAGGTCGCAAATAACCAGATCGACCGGTTCATCGTGAAGGATTTTCAGGCCTTCAGATAGATCCCCTGCGGCCCTGACTTCGTAACCCAGCTTAACCAGTTGCACCTGTGTCAGACGACGCAGGCTCGCGTCGTCTTCCACCACCAGGATGGTTCCAAGTTTCGTCTGGACCGCTTCCGGACCGTTTGCCACGATCATTCCATTCCTGATTTCCGACTTGAGGTTCTCTCCAACCTGTGCGGGATCTGTGCGCACCGCGCGCAAACACCCGCAGCTCCCAAGGCGGAAACAAACTCCCAGAGTTGAATAAGACGCATTGGTCTCTGCCGCACAATAGATATTCCGTTAGGGTCCTCGACCACAATACTCCTCCTTCGCCCAAAGGAGATTGTCGTGGTGAGCATTGCATGGCCTCACTGGGCGTGATGAGCTTCCGCATCTCCCGCTTCAGGATTTTTTCGGGGTTTCGCGCACGTGGCCCGAGAGGGACGCGTAAGCAGGCAAGGACACATAAAATGTTGTGCCTTTGCCAACCTTGCTTTCCACACCGAGCTGCCCCCCGTGGAGTTCCACGATTTGTTTCGAAATGACGAGACCCAGGCCGGTCCCGTGATCGTCGCGGGCGCGCGCGTGAGTCCGCTGGAAGGGCGTGAACAGAGTCTTCAGATCCGAAGAGTTTATTCCGGGGCCGTCGTCCTGTACGCATACCTGGACCATTTCCCTGGTACGCGAGATCTCGACGTTAATCGTGGCTCCGGGTTGGCAATACTTGATTGCGTTCTCAATCAAGTTGTTGAAGACTCTGCTGATGTTTACCCTATCCAGCAGAACATGCAGCGGTTCACCTTCTTGCACAAGATTAAGACTCATCTGCTTCCGAGCAGCCAGCGGGCGGCCGATCGCGACACATGCGGTAACGGCCGCGGCCACAGTCGAGGGTACGGTGCGCAGTCGAACCGTTCGGGACTGGAGATTTGCGAAGTCGACCGTGTCATCGAGCAGTCGCAACATGAAGCGGCTGGTCGAATTGATCGAATCGATCAACGCCTGCTGCTCTTCGGTCACTCGGTCGCCGGCGGTCTCCTTTAGCAGCTCGCTGTAAATCGCAAGGGCCGCAGCGGGGTGACGAAGGTCGTGAACGGCAGTCTCCAGCGTCGTGCCGTCCCACCAATCACTATCACTATACGCAGGGCGGCTGACGCTCTCGCACCGCTCACACATAGGTGAATTTCCGTCCCTCGTCGGGGAAATTCCTGGCTGCTTGCGTACGATTCCCGGCCCGAAAAGAGCCTCGGACGAAATCGAACGTTCATACTCGCGTAGTTGATCGCGAAGCGGGGAGGTGCTTTTGCGCAACATGTGACATCCTCTTTACTCGTCCCGAAAGGGACATAATTGCTCGTAATAGTTGTTATACGCCCTGATTAGTCCCAAAAAGAACTGGGGTAAACCCTAGGAGCAGCGTCAGGCAGTACCGCCAGAGGCCTTGCCACCTTCAATTAAACCCAACGCAATTGCGTTGCGAGTGAGCTCGGCGGTTGTTTTTACTCCAAGTTTTCGTTTGATATTTTCCTTATGATATTCCGTAGTTTTGACGGAAATTCCCAAAATATCGGAGATTTCTTTGCCGGACCGGCCCTCTGCGATCAGTTGAAGGACCTCGCGTTCCCGGGCAGTGAGGGTGAGCGACCGGACCAGCCGGCGAGGGTCACGCGAATTACTAAATTGGACCGGAAGGCCCGCAGGTAGATAAAAGTGGCCCGCAAGGACCGCTTGGACAGCATTTAGCAGCTCTTTAGGTGCGGTCTCCTTGAGCACATATCCTTCGGCGCCGATCTCAAACGCCGCCTGCATATATGGGCGCTCAGAATGCATGGTGAAGAAGACCAGCTTCACTTCCGGAAGGCTCGCCTTGATCTGTCGCGCCGCCTCGAAGCCATTCAGTAAAGGCATCGAGACGTCCAGCAGGATCAAATCCGGCTTCAGGCGAAGCGCCGTCTCCACCAGGCTCCGCCCGTCCGATACGGTTCCCAGGAAGTTAAAGTGTTCGGCGAGAACCGTCTTCACACCCTCGAGGACTATCGAATGGTCATCCGCCGCCAGGATCCGCGCCTTGTTCATCATGCAGGCACAGGCAGGCGCAAGGCCAATTTGACGCGAGTGCCGCGCCCGGGCTTCGCATCCACGGACAACTCACCCTTTGCAAGGCGTGCGCGTTCCCGCATGCTGACCAATCCGAGCCCGCCGGCCCCCCGAACCGCGGTAGGATCAAAACCGATGCCGTCATCGCGAATCGACAAATGGAGGTTGCGATGCCCGGCCAACAGGATGGTTACGTGTTTCGCACGGGAGTGCCGCGCGACGTTGTTTAAGGTTTCCTGGGTAATGCGATAAGCGCATGAGGCGGCATCGAGTGGAATTGGGCGGAGCGGGCCGCGCGCTCGGAACGTGACAAGGATGCCTTCCCGCTGGCTGAACTCATCGCAGAGACTCTCGAGGGCCTTGGGCAAGCCCAGGTCCTCGAGGATGGCGGGATGTAGCCGACGTGAGATCTGGCGGGCCTCGTCGACGAGCGCCACGGCGTGCGCCCGCGCCGCTCGAAGCTGTTGCCGGACCGGACTGGATGCGGGAATTTCGGCGGCCACGTCCCCAATTTCAGCAGCGAGGGCGCCCAAGTGCTGGCTCAGGGAGTCATGAATGTCCCGCGCCAAGCGGCGGCGCTCCTGTTCCTGGGCGGCCATCAGGCTGGTGGTGAGCGCACGAATATCGCGCTCGTTCGCGGTTGCGAGGGTCTGCAGACTTTTCCGTTCAGTAATGTCCCGCCCGATGACAAGCACCGAGGTAACGCTGCCGTCGTCGGCTAATTCCGGGATATGACGTATTTCATACTCACGCGGCCCGCCCGGCAAGGGGTTCGCGAACTCGATCGTTAACGGAAGCTTGGTTTTCAGAACGTGCCGGATCGCACGTTTCTGGGTTCTTACAACCGCGGGTGGCATTCCGAGCTCCTCATTGGTCTTTCCCAGAGCCGCTTTCCGGGAAATTCCCGTCGATCTCTCCCACGTGGCGTTACTGTAGAGGTTTCGAAGGCCGGGATCCAGACGCCTGATCATATCGGGAGAGTTGTCGAAGAGCGTCGCGAGCTCCTTTTCGCGCTGGCGGAGTTGTTGCTCGGCAAGGGCCTGCTGCTCTTGTAGGACCTTGGAGGGCGTGACATCAATGCAAGATCCGATATAGCCGGCAAAGCCGCCATCGGAGCCGTATCGGGGAGCACCGTTCGTAAGGACCCATCGCCACTCTCCGTCGTGACGCCTGAGCCGGTATTCCAGGCTGAACGGCGTACGCGCATCGAAATGCGTTGTGTAAATGTGTAAGGATCGGTCCAGGTCTTCCGGGTGCACGTTCTCTTCCCAGCCGTAGCCGAGTTCCTGCGCCATGGTACGGCCTGTGAAACGTCAGCCACTGCGCGTTAACCCAGACGCACTGCTTATCGGATCCCGTCACCCAGATCATCGCCGGCGCGCTGTCCGCCATGTTGCGAAAGCGTGTTTCAGATTCGCGAAGCTCCGATTCGGCCCGTTTGCGTTCGCTGATGTCCGTCACAAAGGCCACGCCGAGTTTTCCTCGGCGCGAGTCTACAAAATTCAGTCCGATCTCGACCGGGAAAAAGGTACCGTCCTTATGGCGGCCCTGGAGATCCACTCCCGTTCCTATTCGCGTGGATTCCGGGCCAGCAAACAATGTCTTGTGGTGCTCGGCAGGGAAGCCCCGGTGGAGCTCCGGCACCAGAAGGCCCATCGGCTGCCGCAACAGCTCCGCGGCGTCGTACCCGAACATTGCCGCCGCGCTATTGTTGGCCCAGACAATCGTGCCACCGGTATCAACCGCAAGAATCGCCTGCGGCGATGCGTCCAGGAGCAGGCGCACGGTGGATTCGCTATCGGCAAGCGTAACGCGAGCGTCGAGCAATGCGCGCCGAACCGCATCCTCCTCCAAAAGGACGATGAGCACGCCGCTGATCGCAATCTTTGTTTCACCGAAAGGTTTCATGCGCAGGGTGTACCAGCGGCCGTTCCGGTGCTGGAACGTGCGTTCGACAGCGTGCCCGCCGCGCGTCACTTCCGCCAGCAGATCGCGCCAAGGCAGTTCTCCCAGATTGGAAGCGGACCCGATGAAAAAGGCGCCCTGATGGGAGGACGTCAAGTGGAACAGCGTTGCGGCCGCCGCGGTGAATCGTGTAATGCGCAAGCGGGAATCCAGGGTCAACACGGGAATATCGACACCGACCAGCAGGGCGCCAAGGTCGTTCGCCAATGCCATCAGCCCGGTGTTGCGGTCCCGTAGTTCCGAGCCCAGCGCGCTGATTTCCTGAAGCGACGCCTGCAGTTCCTCGTTTGCAGTTTCCAATTCCTCGTTGGCTGCGCTCAACTGTTCAAGGGTCGCCGCGAAGGCCACGCGGGTGATGCCCCGTTTCACGAGCCGCGGCCTTTCTTGCAACGAGTTCCTTTCGACGGGTCGCGTGCACTCTGCGCCTCGCGAACCGCTGTGCGTTCGTCGGGCATTCGCGAGAGGATGCCATGCTTGGCATCCTTCACGGTAAAACCGCTGGGCGTTTTAGCGGCAACCGCGGTGTCGGTGAAGAGGAAAGCACGTGGCTTGAGCGCGTAACGAAACGCGGTCAGAGCCCGATCCTGGAACGCCGGTCTCAAATAGGGCAGAACGTTGCGGCAACTGATCAAATCCAGATTCGAAAAAGGCGGGTCTCTGGTCAAATCGTGCCGTGCGAAGATACACAAGTCCCGCAGCGCCTGGCTGACCTGATAGCCACTCCCCGACTTGATAAAGAAGCGCTTCAGACGCGCGGGAGAAATGTCCGTAACCGCCGCTTCCGGGTAAATCCCGGCGCGGGCATACTGCAAGGCGCGCTCCCGAATATCGGTACCGAATAGCTGCACCGCAGTTCCCTTCGCACCGGGTCCCATTTCCTCGACCAGGAGCATCGCCAGGGAGTAGACCTCTTCCCCTGTGGAACATCCCTCCACCCATACCCGCACCGATTCTGAACGCCGCGTTCTTCGAAGCATCGATCGGACATGGGCTCGAAGGACCCGAAAACTGGCGGGATCGCGAAAGAAGCGCGTCAGCGGAACGAAGATACGATCGGCCAGTAGCTCCGCTTCCTTGCGGTTC
Source organism: Terriglobia bacterium (assembly GCA_963699945.1). Classification (GTDB taxonomy): domain Bacteria; phylum Acidobacteriota; class Terriglobia; order Bryobacterales; family Bryobacteraceae; genus Palsa-187. The sequence continues at coordinate 52,493 of CAVOVW010000013.1, read as the reverse complement.
TGCAGCAACACGGCGTATTGCGAGAGGGTTTTAATTCCGTGGAGGGCCATCTGCCGGAGAATGCGGCGAACAACGGTAGATTGCTTGTAGTGGTGGAAATCGATGCCCGTAGCGGCTCGAAGGATCTGGAAGATCTTGTCGAACTCCGCGGTTGAAAATGGTCCCGGTGGCATGGAAGGGGAACCGCCGAGACGTACCACTGCCAGAGCGATGCGTGCGGGCCGAAAAACGAAATCGACGAACCCGGCTTCGATCGCGCTCTGAGGCATGGCCGGCCATTGTGCGGTCTTAGGATCCTGGGCAAAGGTGAAGCCATCGGCGGCTTTGATCGCGGCCAGACCCTGCGTGCCGTCCGACCCCGTGCCGGAAAGTATTACGCCAATGGCCGCCTCGCCCCGCGCCGCAGCGAGAGCCGCCATGAAATGATCAATCGAATGGCTCCGGTCCTGGCTCTTGACCGGTCCGAGCGAAAGGGTTTCCTTGCGGATGGAGGCTCTCTTATTGGGAGGAACGACGTAGACGTGATTCGCTTGAATTGCAGTCTTGTTGGAGATTTCGCGGACCGGCAATGACGTGACCTTGGAGAGAAGGCTCACAAGGGCGCTTGGCCTGGCTGGGTCACGATGCTGGATCAGCACGAACGCCATACCGGAATCGGATGGGAGCTTTGCGAGAAGCGCACTGGCCGCTTCCAGCCCACCCGCGGAGGCGCCGATCGCGACTATTGGAACAGACGATATCCCTCCAAGGGTCTCGGCGCCCTTGCGAACCCGGCCCCTTCGAGACATCGACGGCCGCAATCGCTTTTCTGGTGCGGATCTGGCCAACTGCTATCCCTCAGATGAACGAAACACTCTGACGGTTCTCAAACTTTTGTGTTGGCTAGTATATACGGTCTTGCGTCGGCACGTGTCCCGAGCCCACAGAGAGCCTTCAGGAACTCTGAGCGTCAGGCGAAGCCGGCGGCGGCCCCCTTGTCCGGGGCCTCCAACACCTCGCAGACACGCGCCAGAGACGTTTCCGTGAAGGCTGTCATGACTAAGAGGCGGATCCCCGACTGGTAGCGCCGCAACTGGTCGAACACGGCGGAAGCGGTCATCGGCTCATTCACAAGGAGAAGCTGGATCGGCCTGGAATGGGTCTTGCCGATCTCGAGCGTCTCAGCTGCACTGCGAGCGACCAGGACGAGGTTGCCCGCCTGCTCGAGAATCCGCACAAAGGCCTTGAATGGTTCGTTCCAATTTCCGGCGACCAAAATGGTGGGGAAAGGCGGATAATTTTCGGAAGGCACTCTCGCTTCTTGCGATCGTCGGCCCTCGGGCTGTTGCGGCCGTTCGAGCGGTTTCATGATCATCCTCCACGTACTTCCGACTTCGAAGTATGTACTGCTTGTGGGCTTAATACCTTCGCGACACGAACGGGCAGTAGTAGGAGAACTATAACATAGTCGGCTCTGTCTTCTGGAAGACGAGTCCAGAACTTCTATAAGTACCAGAAATGTGGGGTTGCGAGCACGGCCAGCGAGTAAAACGCACAGTCGTGGAGGTCGTCGGCCCGCCGGGAATGGGGCAACGGAGAAATTACGCCAGATGTGTGTTTCGGCCCGATCCTAGCGCTGAAAGCGTAAATAAGATCGAGCGGAAGCAGGCACGTCTACTACGATTTCAGCCGGCAAGACAGTGGATTAGTGCCGGCGGGATGCCCTACGACGTGGATGGATTCGGATCACAGGATCCCTTCGTTGATGTTGATTACTTAAGAGCGTGCATCGCTATTTCACGCTGGAGAGTTTCAACGGCTTGCCCGGGTTCCGTACCACTGGTGCTAAACGTGGCAACAATCTGGGACTCTGCCCGGATCACGATCCTCACGCCAGGTCCGAGCGGTTTCGTGAAACGCCACCATTCTTGAAGTTCGCGGACCTCCCTCGTGTCCAGGCCACCGGCGAGGAACTCCTCACTTCCGTCATACCTCACTGTGAAAGCATCCACGTTGCCGTGCCCCCTCGTGCTTCTTTCGAATCTTCCAATCGCTAGCAGTTTGAAACGCAAAATGGCAGCTGAGAAACAAAACCAGTGCACGACTCCCTGCTGTAAGGTTCATGCGTATTCTCTTTCCGAGTCTCCCATGCTCGCGATGCAGGCACGGCGAGCCGGATCCAAAATTTTCAGGCGGCAGCGATCTTTGATCCCGCGTCGATGCGGGCTCGTGAAGATTCGCGAAGTGAAACGGGGAGAAAAATTAAAGCGCCGATTGTTTACGGGAATCAGGCCCGTTGAAGGGCTTCGAGTCAGCGTCCAACAACAGAGACGGTCGACCAACACGAGAGCGGGAAGGCCGCTACGAGCGGCTCGCACGTCGAGAGGAAGACAACGGCGAAATGTTTAGAAAACGGACTGCGATTTCGAACGCCTCTGGTTCCTGGGCGAAGGTCTCACGGCTCCTCGTGGTTTTTGGCATCGGCGTGACTGCCGCGGGAGGCTACGGGCAGAGGCTGATTCCTGACTTGAAAGCCGGGGGCACGATGAAATTGCGGCAAACCGATTTCGCGGTTCTCGAACAGCGGGAGCCCCGAGATGATCTGCCCTGTACCGTTTCTCAGATAAGACCAGAGTTGAGCTGGGATTTCACTTTCCACACCGGTTATCGGGTAGCGATACGGCTGACCGAATTGGCTGACGCCGGGACCGACCTAACTGTCCTTTTCCGCGTTTTTCCCGAAGACCATCCTGACGATCCGATTTACATGGTGCAGAGAGTCCGAGTCCCCCCCGTCGAAGAAGGCCGCAAAGGCGATGGCGAGTTCTACGGGATGTTTGCAATCGGAGAAGGCAGATACCATGTCGACTGGCTGCTGCGCGATCAACGTGAACATATTTGCGCCACCTCATGGGATCTGGAGACGAAGCTGAATTCTAAGGATAGCCAGATGAGGCAGTGGGTACCTCAAGCCCTGGTGCAGCCGCGCAGGACTCTTTTTACGGAGGAGCCGCCGGTCATACGCGCGAGCGAACCCGGCATCCCGCGTATCAGCGTAATTGTGAACTTCGATCCAGCCGATCCCTCCGCCGTCCGGCTCGATGAGAGGGATCTCGAAGACCTAGCCGCGATTCTGCGCCGTATAGCACGCGATTCGCGCGTCGAGGTGCACTCGTTTATCGCATGGTCTTTGCAGACGCACCAGGTTGTTTATCAGGAAGAGAACACACGTGGCATCCATCTTCGGGCTTTGGGCGAAGCACTGAGGTCATTGAAGCTCGGCATGGTTGATGCGAAACTGCTGGCATCGAGTGCGAATGGGCCGGCTCAATTCGCCGCCGATTTCATCCGTGAACATTTACGGTACGAGAAACCCGATGCTCTCGTTGTATTGGGACGCAAGACGGGTTGGCGGACCGGAGTGCCTCGCGAGAGCTTAGAGCCGTTCGAAGAGTTCAGTCTGCCGGCCTTCTATTTGGGCTACAACTCGGAAGAGAACCTGAGCCTTTACGGGGACCCCATCACTAGCATCATAAAGCGTCTGCACGGCGTCGAGTATGGTCTCAATCGACCTAAGGACTTCTTCAACGCCTGGTCAGAGGTGGTGTCGCGGATTGTGCGAGCGAAGCAGGCTGCGCAAGCTTCGGGTGCGGCGAACGCCGCCGGCATCCATTGAAGAGCGTCGCGATTTCCCCGTCGAGCGTAGCAGCGCAGTGGCGATGCGAGCGGCTCCTCGAGATATCGTCGTATCAAAAAACTTTGCACCCAAGCTCCCGTCACATCATCACCGCTTTGAAGTGATTAGGGGTCGGATGAAGAGAGGGCGAGGGTGGAATCGCATTCCGGCTGAAGCCCTTGGCTGTGCTGTAAAAGATCGGCTTGCAATCACTCGGGAGGAACTGACATGAGATTTGTTGCACATTCAATGGCGTTTGTGCTGCTATTCGGCGCCGGGGCGTTTGCGGACGACATCCCGAAGGCCGACCTGTTTTTTGGCTATTCTTTGCTTCGCGCAAATTCGGCTCAGGACCTTCCGCACTTCAACAACGATGGCGGTCTCGGGACGTTCGCCTGGAACTTCAATAACCACGTCGCTCTCGAAGCCGAGTTCGGCGGCTATCACAACCCGAACATCCGGGACCTTCGGTTGGACACAACCGAGATGACGTACCTGTTCGGACCGCGGTTTTCCCTCGGGCGATCGAAAAGATTTGACCCATACATTCATACCTTGTTCGGCGGTGTCCATCTTACGACCAGCATTCCGGTCACGCTCGCTGTCAATCCCCTCGACACAACGATAACAGGGACAACCACTACCGTCGGGGCGGCTCAGGACGCCTTCGCAATGGCCCTCGGCTTTGGGCTGGATATAAAAGTGAGTCACCATTTTACGCTCCGCCCCGTTCAATTGGATTACGTATTGACGCGGCTGCAGGATTTCGGTCTAAGCGGGCAGCCTTCACAGAACCGAAATCAAAGCAACTATCGGTACGCGGGAGGCATCATGTTCACTTTTGGCGGCGAACGCGCGAGTGCGGCGCTACCGCCAGAGCCTCCACCACCTGCGCCGCGCACAAAGGCGTGCGCGGGCGGGACTACGGTACCGATCGACCAGGAGTGCCCCAAACAAAACATTTCTCTGGGAATCACCGCCAACACCACCCAAATTTGTCAGGGTGCCACTGTCGCGATCGCTCCGAGCGGTCCCTTGCCCGAAGGCGCCGTGACTCAATGGACAATCAACGGAGAACCAATGAGCAAGGCGAATAGCATTGAGTTTGGCGGGGCGGGTCGTGATCCGGGCCAATACAGAGTCGGCCTGAATGTTTCAGCCAACGGATATAATGACTCGTCGGCGGAGACGACCGTCTCTGTACTCGGATATACGCCTCCCACCGGCTTCGTCACGGTGTCCCCATCCGAGATCTTCGTGGGCGACAAAGCGACGGTTAGCGCCAGGTTCAGCTCGGGCCAGTGTCGGGGGACAGAAGGCCGCGTGACGTTGTCGGCGATGGAAGGGACAATTAACGGGGATCAGTTCGATTCGTCAAACGTCCCGTTCGCGCCGCCCGGCAGTTCGGAGCAACGCAGAACAGTCACCATCGTAGCCAAGGTCTCCGACGAACGAGGCTCCGGAACTGCGCAAGCGAACGTTGTCGTCAAACAAAAAGCTATCGATGCCGCAAGGCGGCTCCCCGATGTCCTATTCGCAGCAAGCAGCGACCGCGTCAACAATTGCGGCAAGCGCGTGCTGCTCGAAGAACTTCGAACTCTGGAGAATAACGATCCGGCAGGAAAAGTTGTTCTCGTTGGGCACAGCGCCGAGGGCGAAAGATCCCCGAAGGATTTGGACCTGAAGCGTGCCCTAAACGCGGCCGCGGTGATTAGCGCAGGCCGCGAGGTCTGCACAGCATTTCCGGCGTCACAAATCCTAGTGAACGGCTCGGGTTCAACAGACAACGGAGTCGACTTCCAACCAAATTTCTGTGGAGGTTCAACGGCAACGGCAGAAAGACCGGGCCAGGTTGTGGCCGCCACCGATGATGCAGCCAAGTATCGGCGGGTGGAAGTCTGGTACGTTACGTCGGGCGCGAAACTCCCGCCGTCCGCGAGCGGCGCTAAAGACGCTGCGGCAAGCGGTGTGGGCGCTCTCGGCTGTCCGCGGTAATCGAGGCCCTCTACTGTTGGTGAGTTGGACGATTTTCAGTATGCGACGATACATCCTCGCATGCATCGCGGCCACCTACGCCATCGGCGGAGGCTTGGAACCTCTCGGACCTTTCGGAGGCTCGGCGGCTGTCGTACAGGTCGACAGCCGCCCGGGCACATTGCTGGCCGCCACTAGCGACGCCCAAATCTTCCGGTCTGAGGATAGTGGCGACTCCTGGAGGCCCCTACCCTTTCCGGGCCAATTGCGTGCGACACTGCACGCCCTTGTGGTGGATCGGCAAAATCCCGGCCTGTATTTGGCGGGCTTATCCAGCGAGACACCGCAATACTCCGGCATCATGCGCACCCGCGACGGCGGCCTAACGTGGAAGCGAATGCCCGAGCCCGGCCTCAGAGCAATATGGTCACTGGCCATCTGGCAGCAGGATTCCCGTGTTATCGCCGCTGGCGGCGAAACGGGACTTTGGATAACACGCGACGGTGGCGAAACCTGGAAGCGGATTGAGCCCTGGGACGATCGCAAGATGAATCCGGTGGTCTCCCTTACGTTCGATCCGTGGGACTCCAAAATCCTCTATACTGGAACCCCTCATCTTGCGTGGAAGACGGCCGACGGCGGAACGACGTGGCAGTCGATCCGTGAAGGAATGCTCGATGACTCAGACGTTTTTTCTGTCCTCGTCGATGACAGGACCAGACGCAGGATTTTCGCGGCCACCTGTGGGGGGATCTATCGGAGCCTGGACGGTGGAGAAGGCTGGATGAAACTGGTCGAGGCAACTGGCGCATCCTTCCGCACATACCACATCGCGCAGGACCCGGCCCAACCAAATGTTTTGCTGGCCGGCACATCATTGGGGCTGGTTAAATCCGACGACAGCGGCAACACTTGGCGGAGAGTATCGACGCAGTCTACGCGGTGGATCGCATTTGATCCAGCGCGGCCAAATCGGGTATACATCGCTACCGATGAGGCGGGTCTGTTTCGCAGCGACGACGCCGGAGAATCGCTCGAATCGATAAATCGGGGATTCGGCAACCGGCGCTTTCTCGCTTTTGGCGCGGTGCAGAACGTTCTGTATGTGACAACGTTGAGTGCCGGCGGCAGTTCGATCTTTCGCCGATCAGACTCCGAACCTGGTTGGGAAGAGTTACTGGACCAGCCTGTTCCGGCAATGTCTGCAACTCCCACCAAGCAAGCCGAGGGAGTTTCGCCTTCCCTCCCGAAAGACATCGGCATTCACGACACGGTGACAACGAAAGACGGCGACCTGCTGGCCGCGACTTCGCGTGGCTTGGCAAGGTCCCAGGACGCTGGGGTGACCTGGCAACTTGTGCCAGGAAGGCTGAACGGTAGCACCGTCAACGCGCTCTACAGACATCCCACACGATCCGAACTCCTCTTCGCCTCGCAATACGGAGAAATCTTCGGCAGCCGCGATCAAGGAAACACGTGGATACCGCTGAGCGCAAGCGGTGAAGGACCAAACGATTTTATGGAATTACTCGTGTTGCCTGGAACGCCCGAGCGGCTCTTCGCGCTCAGTCGGACCGGCGGCGTCTTCGCAATGATGTTACCGCCGGAGTGGTAGAGGTGAAGCAGGCTCCCACGAAGACGATCGCCGTGTGCCACCCAACGACCGGGCACTATTTGATCGCGGGATACTTCTTGAATAAGGCTTGCGCTGCTTTGTTGATATCTCTGTCAAGATCGGCTTCCCTCCCCAGGGCGCGCGTCGATAACCCGACCCAGACGCTTCGGTTCGTATGAGGGTCGATTAAATTCACATAGAGGGTTCCCTCTTTGTTGTACCGGCTCAACGTCGCTAGGGGAGCCGTCCCTGTAATCGAAGTGCCATCCGCGCTTAGGTTGTAAATCAGAGCCTCGATCTGTGGAATAGACACTGCCGTTGCGGCGGAGGCGACCTCCAGATCGCCTCCCTCGGTAACTTCGGTGAGACCCTTTCTGGCGAGCTCCGTGCGAAGAGCCGCTCGAATCAAGGGGCCCACGGTGGGTTCGTCTTCGCGAAGGCCACTTTTTGTCAAAACTTTGGGCGGCAAGATCCGGTAAGTTCGATAGGTGGCGAGATCAACTCCCTTCGTTGGGAAGGTGCGCACTTCTCCGGCTACGGCTGGCTCCGACGCCGAAATCAAGAAGGCGAGCCCAACAGCCAGCATGAGGACGGTTTGCCGGAAGGCAACCGCGGCGAACTGGGACATGGCGCTGTGCCCAAAAGAATTCTGGAGGCGTAGTCTCGTTAGACTCGCCCACCATTCTGCTGCTTCCAGTGTCTCCATCAGATCACCCCACATAGTTGGCCGCAAGGATCGTTCAACGGCGGCTCAATCACGCCGGCAGCAAACGTCGGTCACGCTGCACTGGGTCTCGAGACCAGGCGCGAAGGACTCTACCTAAGTGGATTCGTCTTCCATCGATCAGCTTTCTTTTTTCTGATGGGCACAATTTCACTTGACCGGATGAGATGTTTCACCTACATTTTCGAGACTTTTATTGAGACGTCGGGGTTCAGGCTCAACAAAAAAAGTCTCCCTGAACAAACGTGCATCGCAGCCTGTGAAGACAAAAGCCGCGGAACATCCTTGACGGGTTCAATGGCGAAAACCTTGATGAGTTCGGAAAACCACGAGAGAGGTTTCCATCCGACGGCCTGGCTCTGCGGGACCCCAACGGTTTCGCTATTCACAAACGGTCGTGTATAAAAGCAGCAGCGCTGGAGGCGTGGATGGAGGAATGGGCTTCACGATCGGCCTTGGAGATTCGCCATGGAAATTCTATACGGGGGCACGGGGCAACCACGGCTTCAATTCCAGAACCCCTACAGTTCTCATACCCGTCACGATGGGCATCGATTTAATTAGGACGCGCGAGAGTCGAGAAAGCCACGGCCCGTAGTTGTTTGACGGGGAAATGAGCGACATAATCCCAGACGAACTGGACAGCAGCCTTAACATCGCAAAGGCTGGCTTAGGCGGGGCGTATAAGATCAGGGAGACAACTACACCGCTGGTCTGACGCCCCAGCCAAGACGACGGCGCTCCGTAAAAGCGTGGAGCGTCGTCCTTTTGCGGACTTCGAGCATGAATGTCCATGGTGTAGTTGCGAACGGAGGAACCGCTGCCGCGGTTCTGCATAGTGCCCTGGGTATTGCACAAATCAACGAAAACGCCATGGTCGGTAGCCTAATTTGCAATTGCGATGGAATCTGCCTTTACCGCTGAGATCGCGCAAAACCGGTTGTTAAAGCAAAGTTCGGTTTAGAGTACCTTGGTGATGGTCGACAGGGGGAAAGCGTTCTTAGAGATGTTTCATACCCCTCGACGTTTTTCTTAAAACCTGCATCACTCTTCACCATCGCCCGGAGGGGGTACTTCAGCGCTGCGGCCAATGACGCGCAGTGGCTTCCAATCTGCTCCCCGTACGATAAAAGCGTGGTCCCAGACCGAGAGAAATCCACCGCGAGGACTTCGCAATCTATAGGTGTACTGAAGTTCCTGACGGCCCTGGTCGATCGCGTATTGCAGTCGTTCAATGGTGGTGGCGCGGTCTTCGGGATGAATGCGCTGAGCCCAGGACGTGAACTCTTCTCGCGCGGGAAGCGCGATGGAAAGGGCATCCTGCCAGCTCGGCGTGCGGATAATTTCGTCAGTATCAAGTGCCCATTCCCAAATGGTGTCCCTAGAAATGGCACGAATCGCAACGATATCCTGTTCTACGCTCAGAGCTCCAGCCATGAAGGCACGCGTCCGGAGGGCGGCGTTTTGCACCATGCGTCTCAACTTCAGATGAGAATCTCCTAAAATCACAAGGAGCAAACTCTCGGTGATGAACAGGCCGACCCGGATTCCCTCAGCTTGACTCGCCACAGAGAAGGAATAGACCGGTTCCAAGAACAAATATTTCGTGATGCCGGCCAACAGGCCGATCGCAACGACTCCCGATACCATTCCTCCGGTCCAGGCGCAGACGCACACAGCCGCGTAGTCAAATGCAAACGGCAGTTCACGCGCGAAGTGCGGGGAAACCCACTTCGGGGCCGTCGCGGCCCCTATCGCAAGCGGAATTGTAAGATACACATGCCAGCCAACCTTTCGTGTTTTGGATTTGTGTTGGTTTCTAATGATATGTGCCCCTATGCTCAACACAGTTCCTTCGAAGATGAACACGATGAGACGTTCCGTTGCGCCTCGGGGAGTGATGGACAGCGAGAATATAGGCGACAAGCTAAAGTACGCGCTGCTCAAGCTGGCGAGGACCGTCGCCACCAAACCCGACCCAAGACCTCGGTAGATCGCGCTAATAAGAACTGCTGCCACCAAGGCGAAGTAATGGCCATCCTGAGAGGATCCTCCGGGCCACGCCGTGAGGTTGAGCAGAGTGGCGACGCCTACCAACCCGACGGCCACACCAAAATCAAGGGCGCCGCGAGCTGGGTCGATTCCCCGCGTCCAATCTTGCGATGCTGTTAGGATCTTCATTCCAACTGTTTTTCGAATTCCACTCCACCACGACAGACCATCCCCGAACAGATCGCAGCAGCAGAATCCGCGCCTTTGACTGCCGAGATGATGCTAATACTGGCCCGGCGACGCTTTTCCATCGCATCTGGAATTAAAGATTGCCGAACTCGTGGAAGATCAGTGAAAGACGCATCCGCGGGGAGCAAATAAAATTTGAGTCACGGCCGAAGGACATGTCATCCAGCGTTATAGGGTTGCGATTTGGGCCATTCGGGCTGATCCGCAAGCCGCTAGACCGACGCAAGGGGGATGACGATGAGAAAGGCATTTTTGCCAGCTATAGTTTTGTTGCTCAATGGAGCACTTCGCGGGGAAGAAGTCTCGACCCTCCGCGTCTACGTGGATTCGGATGTGTGTGCACGTCTCATGCTTGGGCCAATCACTCCTCCGAGGATTGAGTGCAGTCAAAGCACTGTTAAGGACGGTTCGAATCCGGTCCTGGTACGGCTGTCGAACAATATGGTTCTGTCGACGAATCAACAAAAAACGATTCAGCCCCTTGTAGGCGAGTTGGCGGAGGTGTCGGGTGAACTTAAGGCCAACAACGGCACGATGAAGGTGCAGGGGGCGACGCGAATTACCCGGGAGTCGATACCACCCGGCGACCCTTCGCGAAAACTCCTCGATGCGGACACTTTCCGAATAGAACGAGATGCTCAGTTGCACGAAAAAGTGAGGCACGAGCTGGCGATGATGCCCTACATCAGCGTATTCGACGTTATTTCGTTCACCCAATCCGGGCCGAATGTGATCCTTACCGGCTGGACCGTCCGCGATATAAACCGAAGCGACGCTTATCGCGCGGTGAAAAACATCGAAGGCGTCGAAACCGTCATTAATAACATCGAGGCGCTGCCCCTGGGCAGCTTCGACATGCAGATCCGGGCGGCTGCGAGAGCGGCTTTGCAGCGTCAACTATCACGGTACTTTTGGGGAAATGGCTCCGACATTAAAATAGTCGTGAAAAATGGGCGAATCATTTTAGTCGGCACTGTTGCGACTAAAGCCGACTCTGACGTCGCTTTCATTCAGTGCAATGCTGTGCCCGGAGCATTTAAGGTTTTCAATTTGCTCCAAGTTCGGAAGTCGCCAAACAAGGGTGCGTGAAAGCATTCTGGATCCGTCCGACCGCCAAGGAGATAACTTATGTCAGCAAATAAAAAAGGACTTTCGTGCCTTGTCCTGGTATTGTCGATAACAACTTGCTTTTGCGCCCGCCCGGCCGCCTCGAATGTGAAGAAAATGCCGGAGGGCAAGGAATTTTCGGGATACTTAAGCGACTACGCGAAACTGCAGCCGAATCCGCGGTTCGAAACCGCCGTCTCCTATGTCTCGGGAGATCCCGCCAAGAACATCCACAGGTATGTTGCGATGATCGTCGATCCGCCGGCTGTCTACGTGTCGACGGACGTCGATGAGCGCGCCATTCCCGACCGCGGACGAGCAGCGCTCGCGGAGTATTTTCAGAACGCCATCACGAACGCGGTGTCCGATGCATTTCCGATCGTGCAATCGAGTGGACCTCTGGTGTTGAGGCTTCGCTCAGCGATCATTGGAGTGGACGTCGGCCCCCCCATCGCAACCGATCAGAAGGAAGAAAAGTCTCTGGATCGAGCCCTAAATATAGGAAAGGTCGCGGTCGAGATGGAATTGGTTGATTCGGTGACGGGTGAGCAGATCGCCGCGGTCGTGGATCGGCAAAATCTCGGCGCAGGCGCTGTGGTTGGCTCGACGGATTTTTCTCACGAGGAGAAATTCCGAGCAGCTACGGAAGCCTTCGATGGCTGGGCCAAAAGGTTCCGCGATTTTCTTGATTCGTCCGAGGAACTTTCCAAAGAGGACGTGGCGCGGGTGGAGGAAAGTAACTTCCCTTACGCCTCTGAGAGCGCTTCCAAGTGACGAGCGAGAGGTGATCCGCAAATCGACTCATTCCAATGCCACACGCGGATATCGGCGCCGCGCGATTCGCCGCGTAATGTAATAACTCGACGCCGACAGACGCTGAACCTCCTCCGATTACAAGATTCAGCGCCGTCGGCAACGGCTGTATACAGGAAGTTTTCAGTATGGCCACCTCCAGCCTACGATTTCCGGCATGTCGATGCCGTGCTCGTACGCATAATTGCGGCAATCGATCTGAAGGTCGCGGTATCTCTCCTTCGCGTGAGCTCCGATCCTCTGGAGCTTGGGAGTTCGGTCGATTGCATCGATCGCCAGGCTGAAGCGATCGATCTCGTTGTTGATGGCCAGTTCCATCGGCGTATTGATGTTGCCCTTTTCCTTGTATCCGCGCACGTGCATGTTGCTGTGGTTGGTGCGGCGGTACGCCAACCGGTGAATCAGCCAGGGATAGCCGTGGAAATTGAAGATGATCGGCTTGTCGACCGTAAACAGAGAGTCGAAATCGCGATCCGTCAATCCGTGAGGATGCTCCGTGCGCGGTTGCAGCTTGAACAGATCCACCACATTGATGAAGCGGATCTTGAGATCGGGGAATTCCTCGCGGAGCAACGCTGTCGCGGCCAGGGCTTCCTGCGTGGGAATGTCGCCGGCCGACGCCATCACCACATCGGGTTCTCCGCCCTGATCGTTGCTGGCCCAATCCCAAATGCCGATGCCTTTGGTGCAGTGTTTGATGGCGGCGTCCATGTCCATGTACTGCAAGTGCATCTGCTTGTCGGAGACGATTACGTTGACGTAGTTCTCGCTCCGCAGGCAATGATCGGCGACCGACAGGAGGGAGTTGACGTCGGGCGGCAGATAAATGCGCGTCACCGCCGCGCTCTTGTTTACCACGACGTCGAGGAATCCGGGGTCCTGATGCGTGAAGCCGTTGTGGTCCTGGCGCCAGACGGTCGAGGTGATCAGCAGGTTCAGCGAAGCGATCTCTTCGCGCCAGGACAAGTGATTGCAGATCGACAGCCATTTCGCATGTTGATTGAACATGGAGTCGATCACGTGAACGAAGGCTTCGTACGTGGAAAAGAAGCCGTGGCGGCCCGTCAGCAGGTAGCCCTCGAGCATCCCTTCCATGGTGTGCTCGCTGAGCATCTCCATCACCCGCCCGTCGGTCGCCAGCTCGCCGCCATCCGCGTCTTCCGGAAAGTATTCGGCAATCCAGAATTTCTTGCTGACCTCGTAGATGTCCTGCAGCTTGTTGGACGTATTCTCGTCCGGACCGAAGACGCGAAAGCGGTCCATGTTCGACTTCATCACGTCGCGAAGGAATGCGCCCAGAGGGCGCGTGTTTTCCGCTTCGATCTGCCCGGGTTTGTCCACCTTCGCGGCGTACTCTCTGAAATCGGGCATGCGCAAAGGTCTTCTTGATCAGCCCCCCGTTGGCGTGGGGATTCGCGCTCATCCGGCGGATGCCGGCCGGCGCCAGCTCTTTGAGCTCCGGAATCAGCTTGCCATCCTTATCGAACAGCTCCTCCGGCTTTTGTGCGCGCATCCACTTTTCGAGAATCGCGAGTTGTTCGGGCTTCTTCTTCACGTCCGCCATCGGAACCTGGTGCGCCCGCCAGAAGCCTTCCAGCCTGTGGCCGGCGACTTCCGCGGGCGCGCCCCAGCCTTTCGGCGTGCGCAGCACAATCATCGGCCAGCGGGGGCGCGTCGGCAACTCCGGAGCTGCGGGCTTCGCTGCTGGGACTTCCTGATCTCCGAAATGCATTGCTCCACGGTAGCCGCCATCGCCTGGTGCATGCTGTCGGAGTCGGAACCTTCCACGAAGTAAGGCGTCCATCCGTAACCGCGGAACAGGTTTTCCACTTCTTCGTGGCTGATGCGAGCCAGCAAGGTCGGATTGTTGATCTTGTAGCCGTTGAGGTGCAGAATCGGGAGGACCGCGCCGTCGCGAATGGGATTCAGGAACTTGCTGATGTGCCAGGAGGTCGCCAGCGGGCCCGGTTTCCGCTTCCCCATCTCCCACCACGGCCGCGACGATGAGGTTCGGGATTGTCGAACGCGGCGCCGCAGGCGTGAGAAAGCACGTACCCGAGCTCGCCTCCTTCATGGATCGAGCCTGGTGTTTCGGGAGTGCAGTGACTGCCGATGCCGCCCGGAAAGGAGAACTGCCTGAAGAATTCCTTCAGCCCGGCTGCGTCTTCGCTCTTATCCGGGTAGATCTCAGAGTAAGTGCCCTCCAGGTATGCCGGCCCCAGGACGCCCGGCGCGCCGTGCCCCGGCCCGGCCAGGAAGATCATGTCCAGGTCGAGCTTCTTGATCAATCGGTTCAGGTGAATGTAGGCGAACGACAGGCCGGGGCTTGCTCCCCAGTGTCCGAGCAGCCGGTTCTTGATGTGCTCCGGCTTGAGAGGCTCTCGCAGCAGGGGATTGTCCTGCAGATAGATCATGCCCAGGCTCAGATAATTGCAGGCCCGCCAGTAGGCGTGGGTCTTGCGCAATGCCTCGGCGTTCAGCGGTGATCCTTGAACGGTCGATCTGGCCTTGCCGTAGGCGCTGAGTGACTCCTTCTCCGCAACTGGTGCGGCGGCCGATCCTAGCGGCATTCTCCTTGATCTCCATCGTTTTGGTTGCCATTGCTATTTCTCCTTTGATTGCTTTGAAGCTCGATTTGCGAACTCAGCTGGCCATCGTCGTTCCTGAAGCCCTGAGCCCGCGATCAGGACCACCACAGAGCGCGGCGCCAGCCTGGTACGTGGAGCCCGGAACCGGCGGCGCTGCTTGCCATTCGACGATTTCATGCGGCGGGTCCAGCGCTGTATCGATCCATCAGGCGCCACGCATCCCTGTGGTCGCTCAACGGCGGCAGCTCGAAATCGAGCGGTTCCCAATACGCGTTGAAGATCATGTGGAGCCGCAGTCCTTCTTGCGCGCAGTTCTGCGCCGAATGCCACGCTGTGCGAGTTGGGGCTCCAGTCCGGCTGCCCCAGCTTCACGCCATGCCAGGCGTGCTTCGAGTCCCGGATCAATTCGCTTAAGCTCATGCGCCGTCGCTCGTGCTCTACGTCCCGCAGCAGCCGGCGCGCCATCAGCAGTCTTGCGAACCGGTGCACGTCGGCGTGTTTGGAGAGCAGCGTCCAGTCGAACCAACTGGTCTCGTTGTCCTGGCAGTAGGCGTTGTTGTTGCCGTGCTGCGAACGCCGCACTTCGTCGCCCATGACGATCATCGGCACGCCCAGGGAAAGCATGGTCACTGTCAGGAAGTTCTTGACCTGCCGGTTGCGCAGCTTCTCAATCGCAGGATCATCGGATGGGCCCTCGACGCCGCAGTTCCAGCTTCGGTTATCGTTAGCTCCGTCGCGGTTGTCCTCGCCGTTTTCTTCGTTGTGCTTTTGGTTGTAGGAGACCAGGTCGTTGAGCGTGAAGCCGTCGTGGCAGGTGACGAAGTTGACGCTCTGCTCGGCTTCGCGTCCTTTGTGACCGTAGATCTCCGGGCTGCCGAGGAACCGGTCCGCAAGGCGCGTCACCGAATGCTCCGCGCCGCGGAAGAAGTCGCGGACATCGTCGCGAAACCGTCCGTTCCATTCCTTCCAACTGTCTCCGACGAAGCTGCCGACCTGGTACAGGCCGGCGGCATCCCAGGCCTCCGCAATCATCTTTGTGCCCGCGAGCACCGGATCGGATTCGATGTCCCACAGCACCGGCGGGTTCGACATCACGTGGCCGGACGAATCGCGCGAAAGGATGGAGGCGAGATCGAACCGGAAGCCATCGACGTGCATTTCCTCGACCCAATAGCGAAGGCTGTCCACGATCATGCGGCGGACAATCGGATGGTTGGCGTTGAGGGTGTTCCCTGTGCCGCTGTAGTTGGCGTACCGGGAGCGGTCGGGCTCGAGGATGTAGTAGGCGCGATTGTCCAGCCCGCGGAAGCACAGCGTGGGGCCGCGATGGTCGCCTTCCGCGGTGTGATTGAACACGACGTCGAGAATGACCTCGATGCCCGCCCGGTGCAGCGCTTTGACCATGTCGCGAAATTCGTCCACGGGGCCCAGCGGATCCTTGCGCGAGCTGTACGCCTGGTGCGGCGCAAAGAACGAAACCGGTGCGTAGCCCCAATAGTTGACCCGTCCCGGAGGACAATCCTGGACATCGAACTGGAAGACCGGCAGCAGTTCGACCGCGGTGATGCCCAGTTGCTGAAGATACGGAATCTTCTCGATCAGACCGGCGTAGGTGCCCCGCTTTCTTTCGGCGACACCGGAGCTGGGATGGGCGGTGAAGCCGCGCACGTGCATCTCATAAATGATGGTTCGCGAGGATGGCCGCCTTAGCGGCGTGTCGCCTTCCCAATCGTATGCGCCTGGGATCCACCACCACGCTCTTCATGGCCGTGGCGGTGTTGTCCCCGTCCTTGCCGGCGTCGATGCGGCTGTAGTTTTTCGGAACCACGACGGCGCGGCCATACGGATCGAGCAGGAGCTTGGTTGGATCGAAGCGGAGACCACGCTCTGGTTCGAATGGTCCGTGAACCCGAAAGCCGTAGATCTGGCCCGGCGTCGCTCCGGGCACGAACATGTGCCAATAGTGGTAAGTGCGGTTGGCGGCGGGATCGATGGGGATGACGCGCGCGGGACGCCCATCATCTTCCCGATCGAAGAACAACAGCTCCAACTTGGAAGCGTCCCGCGAGTAGATGCTGAAGTTGACGCCGCCGGCGACCGGGGTCGCGCCAAGAGGATGACTCCGGCCGGCGGTATCAGTGAAATTACCGTTAACTAGTTCCGTTTTTTCCGGTAGTCGGCGTGTGAGTATGCTCATAATTCCACTTTGCCTAACAGTTCCTTCGCTATCGAGACCACTCGGTCTGGCTCGAACCCAAATCTCTTCTGAAGCGCTGCTCAACCTCCGCAGTGGTGGTTGGCTCAGCGGCGTGAGCGATCATGTCCCAACTCCTTCGTTGTTAAAATCCGCATTGATACGCCCTTTGCGGAACGTTGGTCTACGCCTGTTAGCATGCTGAACTGGCCTTCTTAAGAACGGTCCTCTTGGACGCGATCACCGCCATCAATTCGTTCCAGGAACGCACAAAGGACTCTGCACCTTCCCGTTGGAGCTGAGGTGCCAGTTCATCGATATCCACGCCGACGGTTGCGAAGGCCGACAGAACTTCTTCGCAGTCACCTCCGTTAGCGGGCAGGATCGAGCCGAGTTGGCCATCTTTGGCGAGTGCCTTCAGCGTCACCTCGGGCACCGTATTCACCGTGAAAGGAGCAGCGAGCGCCTTGACGTAAAAGGTCTTGGACGCCGATGGATCCTTCGTTCCTGTGCTCGCCCATAAGAGACGTTGCGGGCGTGCTCCCGCGTTGTATGCCCGCTGCCACCTCGGCGACGTAAGAAAATCGCGGGCGGCTTTGTACGTCCGCATGGCAATGGCTATGCCAAGTTGATTCTGCAGAGCGGCTGGTACTTTGTCTTTGACGGCGGCGTCCCATCGGCTAACGAACACCGACGCAACAGAGCCCACATTAGGATTGAGCCCGGCCGCCAACCGCCGTTCGATACCGCATAGAAACGCTTCCGCGGCGGCCATGTAATGCTCACGCGAGAACAGCAGAGTAACGTTGACCGGCACGCCCGCGAAAATCGATTCTTCAATCGCGTGCAACCCTTCCTTCGTGCCGGGAATCTTGATGAATAGGTTTGGGCGGTGGGCTCTGGCAAACAGATCCTTCGCCGCGCGTAGCGTACTGCTGGAATCGCGGGCCAGCAGTGGGGAGACTTCGAGCGAGACCCAGCCGTCCACGGTGTTCGTCCGGTCGTAGATCCGACGGAATAGATCCGCGGCCCGGGTGATGTCTTCCAGTGCCAGGTCAAAGAACAGATCCTCATTGGATTTGCCGCTTGCGAGCTTCTCGCGAATTGGGGCGATGTATGCGGGGCTGTTCTTGATCGCGTTTTCGAAGATCGTCGGGTTCGAGGTTAGCCCCGTCACGGAAAGCTCATCTATGTAGCGTTTGAGTGCGCCCGAGTCGAGCAGGTCCCGAGTGATGTTATCGAGCCAAATGCTTTGGCCCAAATTGTGAAGTATTTGTGTCGCTTTCATTGTTGTGCCACCTCATTTCAGCGGCCCGCCCACGGTTACCCTGATGACGCAGCCCACTGCCGGCACGGACCCAAATCGGTTTGACCGTGCGTCAATTCCTGCAGCCATTCGTGAAGGAGCGAGCCGGACGTACTATCCCGGCCGGAACCGGGAAATGTTCACGGACTCCGGAAGCTGTTCTACGGCACTGGGCATGGCTCTACGTTCCAGATGTCGGCAGCGTATTCGGAAATGGTCCGGTCGCTCGAGAACTTTCCGGAGCTGGCCACATTCAGAATGGCCTTTTCGCGCCCAAGCGTTGCGGTCCGCATACAACGTTCCTAGCCGTTCGTGTGCCTGGACGTACGATGTCAGGTCCGCCAGATGCATGTAAAAGTCGCCGTTAGTCAGAAGCATGTCGCGTAAGGGAGTGAAGACTCCCGGCTCGTTCCGGCTGAAGTGATCGGAGAAGATCAGATCCAACGCAGCTCGCGTCTCCGGCTCGTTTTCGTAGTGCCATTGCGGGTTATACCAGCCGCGGCTGGCGGCCACTTGTTCCGCCGTCAGACCGAACAGGAAGAAATTCTCCTCTCCCGCTTCCTCCGCCATCTCGATCGTGGCGCCATCGCGCGTGCCGACCGTCAAGGCGCCGTTCATCATGAATTTCATGTTGCTGGTGCCGCTGGCTTCATAACCCGCGGTCGAGATCTGATTCGAAACGTCGCTTGCCGGGATCAGCCGCTCCGCGAGGGAAACACAGTATTCGGGAAGGAACACCACCTTGAGCCGGCCGCGCACAGCCGGGTCGCCATCAATGGTGCCGGCGAGGTTGTTGATGAACTTGATCATCAGCTTGGCCAAGTGATACGCCGGGGCGGCCTTGCCGCCGAAGAAGAATGTGCGCGGGAGCATCTCGAGGTCCGGATTCGCACGCAGCCGGTTGTACAGCACCACAATTCGCAGCGCCATCAGCATTTGCCGCTTATATTCGTGGATGCGTTTCACATGGCAATCGAAAATCGTGTCGGGATCGACGGTTTGCCCGGAGGACCATCGGAGCCAATCGGCAAACTGCGATTTCGCGTCGCGCTTGGCCTTAAGGAAAGCGTCGCGGAAGCTTTTGTCGGTGGCCAACGGCTTCAGCTTGCTCAGTTGGCTCAGGTCGGTGATCCATTTGTCGCCGATGGCGTCGGTGATGGCTCGGGAAAATGCCGGATTTGCCAGCAGCAACCAGCGCCGCGGCGTAACTCCGTTGGTCTTGTTATTGAAACGCTCGGGAAACATCTCGGCCAGATCCTTGACCGTGGTCGTCCGCAGCAACCCGGAGTGAATCGCCGCCACACCATTGGTGCTGTGCGAACCTACGATCGCCAGGTTAGCCATGCGGATCTTTTGCCCGGCTCCGTCCTCAATCAGGCTCACGCGCTGAATGCGTCCTTCATCGCCTGGGAAACGGCTTCGCACCTCATCGAGCAGGCGCCGGTTAATCTCGTAGATGATTTCGAGGTGGCGAGGCAGCATGATCTCGAACCATGCCAGAGGCCATTTCTCCAGGGCTTCCGGCAGCAGCGTGTGGTTCGTGTAGCCGAGCGCCGCTTTGGTGATCTCCCACGCCTCGTCCCATCCGAGATGCGCTTCGTCCAGCAGAATTCGCATGAGCTCCGGGACCGCCATCGCCGGGTGCGTGTCGTTAAGCTGGATTGCGGCCTTTTCGGAGAACATGCTCCAGTCGGTGTTGCTACGCCGGAAACGCCGCACCAGATCGGCCAGTGAGCAGGCGACCAGAAAGTATTCCTGCACAAACCGCAGTCCCTGGCCCATGACTGGTGGTGTCGTCGGGATACAGGACGCGCGTGAGGGATTCGGCCGACAGCGTCTCGGCCAGCGCGCCTACGAAATCGCCGCCGCTGAATTCCTGAAAATCGAAGTAATCGGGCGCAGCCGCGGCCCAGAGGCGGAGCGTGTTGATGGTCGTGCCGCCATAGCCTACGACGGGGCGATCGAACGGGATGCCAATCAGACTGGAGGGCCGCCCTGGTACCGCGCGCAAGCTTCCGCCGCGAATCTCGAAGGAGCAGTTCAGCCGGACCTCCACTCTCTCGTTGAGGGCGCGCCACCTCCCAGGGGTCCTGCGTGCGGAGCCAGTTGTCCGGCTGCTCGTATTGCCAGCCGTCCCGGATGCCCTGCTTGAAGAGGCCGTATTCGTATCGAAGGCCGTAACCCATGGCCGGAAGGTGCAGGGTCGCGGCGGATTCCATGAAGCAGGCCGCCAAGCGCCCGAGCCCGCCGTTACCCGAGCGCGGCATCGGGTTCCTGCTCCAACAGGTCGATCCAATCGAGGTGCTTGTGCTGGATTGCGTCCTTTACCGACTCGGATCCAGTAGAAGATTGGTGACGTTGTTGGCCAGCGATCGGCCAATGAGGAACTCCATCGAAAGGTAGTAAAGACGTTTCGGATTCTGGCGCTCGTAGGTCTTCTCCGTGAGGACCCATCGTTGCGAAAGGATGTCCCGCACGGATCGGGCGAAGGCTTCAAATCGGTCGCGTGGCGTCGCCGCCTCCATGTCGATCGCGTTGTCAAAAAGAAGATGACGTTCGTACAAGCGCGTTGTCAGTGCCCTCGAACCGAATCGGACCGCATCCATATTGCTGAATCAGCTTCGACAAGTTGTGCGATCCCGCGGATCCCGAGGATTCCAAGACTGTCTTCGTGCCCATCTGATGTACCTTTCTGAGTTAGATCTCGGACTCCGCCGCGTCGAAGCATGAATGCGAAAGGTTCGGCTCATTCCACGGGCGAGGTATCGATTGCATAAATGCGGACGGCGCAGGATGCGGTCTTTTTTATTTCAGATACCGTGCACGGTCAATCCGGAATTCATTCCGATTGAATTTCGCTCCTCTGTATTTACGATGATGAGTATCGTTCCACAGCCGGATCACCGGCCGGGAGAGGTCGTTTTCATAGCCCAATGCGCTCAAGCTGGCCGTGCTCAACATGAAGGACCTGGCATTGACCGCAGGATCCGATCCCAATCCAGCGGGCGGCCAATACTCGAATGAAATGTCCGCTTGAGAACAGCAGCACGTCGCCATGGACGGCGCGCACGCGGCTCACGACGCGATCCGCCCGGGCTGCCGCCTGTTTTGGAGACTCACCGCCCGGGCAACCATCCTCGGAAGAGCTGCCAGTCCGGACGCTTCGCGCGAATCTCGGCCGTGGTGAGGCCCTCATATTCGCCATAGTCCCACTCGACCAAATCACGATCGACTTCGGCGACCGCACCGAACCCTGCCAGCTCACAAGTTCGAACAGCGCGTTGCAAGGGGCTGGTGAACACCTTAGCGAACGTTAGTCCCTTCAGCCGTTCGCCCAGCCGGCGAGCGTTACGCTCGCCGGCCTCCGTCAGCGGAAGATCGGTAAGCCCTGTATGCTGGCCCGTGACAGTCCAGGCAGTCTCACCGTGTCTTGCCAGATAAATGATCGGAAGTTGCGGGGTCAGCGTGGCAGCTTCCGCAACGTCCGACTCGTGCAACATTGACGCGAGTGATTCAGGGTGCCGCTGAGAGACCTTTTTTATTTCGCACCGTCTTCTCTTGACCACGTGCATGTCACAAAAGGTCTTCAGTACTTGTCAGCTACGAACCGTCTGCTCCCGATCGTAGCTTGATCGTCGTACGCGCCTTTATTAGATCGTTTTGGCAGCTCGACCTTCTCCTTGGGCACCTTTTTGTATGGAATCGTGCTCAGGATATGAGAGATGCAATTGAGGCGCGCTCGTTTCTTGTCGTCGGACCGCAGGATGTGCCAAGGCGCAACATCGGTGTCGGTCGCCGCCAACATCTTGTCGCGAGCACGGGAGTAGTCATACCAGTGGCTCCGGGATGGCAGATCGATCGGGCTGAGCTTCCACTGTCGAAGTGGATCGTGGATACGGGCGTTGAAGCGCCGTTCCTGCTCCTTATTGCTTACTTCGAGCCAATACTTCAATAAGAGGATTCCGCTCTCACCCATAAACCTCTCGATAACTGGGCACAGCTGAAGAAAGCGCTGGTGTTGTGATTTTGTGCAAAAGCCCATGACATACTCCACCCCCGCGCGGTTGTACCAACTGCGATCGAAAATCACAATCTCACCGGCGGCGGGAAAATGCTGCATGTACCGCTGCATGTACATCTGAGTCTTTTCACGATCCGATGGCGCGGGAAGAGCCACTACGCGGAATACACGCGGGCTGACACGCTCCGTAAGCGCCCTTATCGTGCCGCCTTTTCCCGCGCCTCGCGCCCTTCAAAAACGATAATGATGCGCAGGCTCTTGAACTTGACCCACTCCTGGAGTTTGCACAGTTCGGCCTGAAGCCCGCGCAGTTCCTTTTCATATTCCTTCCGGCCCATCTTTGGCTTGCCGTCTTCGCCGGATTTCTTTTGCTTGTCCGTAACCTGCCTCCTTGTCCTTCGCTATCAGTGATTCCGGTGTTTCCGTGGAGCTTCATTTTTTTGGAGAGGCCGAAAGTTGTCGCGCTCTGACTTACCGGCAAATCCTCTGGGCGCGGTCGATTCTTTTTGCGCCCAACGGAGCTGGCGTGTCATCTCCAAGCCGCGTGGACACCGTGAAAAAGAGTGGATCTAGACTCTGTCGCAGCGCATCGTTGGTCTGTAACGACCAATCAATATCCGAAAGGACCGCATGAGCTCGCAATTGGAGTACTGTTCGAAGCGGCCGACAAACCGATTGAGAGTTGCTGCGTGTGTGCCAGCCGTCTTGTTGTTGGCAGGCTGCGGCGGCGACAAGAATGGCGTCAGTGCCAAGTCCGGCCCGGCCGCTCCCGCCATCTCCGTTGTCGTCGCACCCGTCATTCAGAAAACCGTCCCCATTTTTACCGAACTGACCGCACGCGTCGACGCTACCGATTCGGTGGATATCCGCGCGCGGGTAAAGGCCTTTCTCCTGAAGCAGAGCTATGACGAAGGCAAGATCGTAAAAGCCGGACAAGTTCTCTTCACCCTCGACAGCCGAGAGTACCAGGCCCAACTCATGCAGGCCAAGGCGCAAATGGCTAAGGCGCAGGCGGATTTGACGCAGGCCCAGGATCGAACCGTCGTGGATGTGGCGCAGGCCAATTTAGGGATCGCGATGGCACAGTTGAACAAGACCAATCAGGATGTCAATCGACTCAAACCGCTGGCCGCCCAGCGGGCCGTGCCGCAGCAGGATTATGACGACGCGCTAGCCGCTCAGCAAGCGGCCAACGCGGACGTTGAGGGGAAGAAGGCATCCCTCAATACCTCCAAAGTGAACCAGACGGCGGCGATTCAGCAGGCGCAGGCGGCCGTGGAGGCGGCGAATGCCAGCATCCGCCAAGCCGAGTTGAACGTGGAGTATTGCACGATCACAACACCCATCGAAGGCATCGCCGGCACGCGCCAGGTGGCGCCCGGAAATCTTGTCGGTCAAGGCGAGGCAACCCTCCTCACGACCGTTTCCAATGTCAATCCCGTTCGGGTCTTTGTGAGCATTAGCGAAAGCGATTACCTGGTGTATCAGCGCATGAGAACGCAAGGCAAGTTGAGGAGCGGAAACGATCTGGAGTTGATTTTGTCCGACGGCTCTGTATTTCCCGCGAAAGGGCACATTATCATCGCCGATCGCGCAGTAGATCTGAAAACCGGGACCCTCAGCATCGTAGCCGAATTCCCCAACCCGGACGCCTTGCTGAGGCCGGGTCAGTTCGGCCGCGTCCGGCTGGCTGCTACTGTGGCCGAAAACGCTCTGCTGGTGCCCCAGAAAGCCGTCACTGAGATGCAAAGCGCCAAGGTGGTCTATGTAGTGGGACCGGACAACAAAGTAGAGCTTCGCAGCGTTGTTGTGGGCCAGCGAGTAGGCCAGGACTACATCATCACCGAGGGTCTCAAGAGTGGCGAACGGATCATCGCGGAAGGCCTGCAGAAGGTCCGTCCCGGAGACACCGTGAATCCTACGGAACAGCCACTCACCTCCGAGAAACCCCCGGCAAAGGGCGCATAACGATGGCAAAGTTCTTCATCCACCGTCCCGTCTTCGCGATCGTCATCTCTTTGATCATTCTAATTGCGGGTGGCCTTGGCATTTTCACGCTGCCCATTGCACAGTATCCGCAGATCTCTCCCCCGACGGTGGAAGTCGAAATCAATTATCCGGGCGCAAATGCCGAGACCGTGGAGCAATCCATCGCCACCAATGTGGAGGCCGAGGTCAACGGCGCTGAGAACATGATCTACATGTCGTCAAAGTCGTCGAGCGACGGACGCTACGTGCTCACATGCACGTTCAAGGTAGGCGCCAACCTCGACTTGGCCAACGTCGACATCAACAACCGCGTGAACAAGGCAACGGCCAAGCTGCCGCCGGAAGCGATCGCCTACGGCATTTCCGTAAAGAAAAAGTCGCCGGACATGTTGCTCGCGATCTCTGTCTATTCCCCGAACAGTACCTTCGACGACACCTTCCTATCCAACTTCACTTCGATCAATTTGGTGGATCCCATCGCGCGTATTCCGGGTGTCGGCTCCACGATGATCGTCGGCCAGCGCGACTACGCCATGCGCTTCTGGGTGCGCCCTGACAAACTGGCCAAGCTCGGGTTGACTGGCTCCGACCTCTCCAATGTCATCGGCGAGCAGAACCTTGTGGCGCCAGCCGGCCAAGTGGGACAGCCACCGGCAAAGTCTGGCACTCAGTTCCAGTACACGGTCAACGCCAAAGGGCGTCTTACGGACCCCTCAGAATTCGAGAATATGATCGTCCGCACGCTCCCGGACGGGTCCATTCTCAGAATGAAGGATGTCTCGCGGACTGAACTCTCCGGCAAGAGCTATACGAGTTTCGGCCGCAAGGACGGCATCCCCGCAACGGTCCTGATCATTTACCAGCTCCCCGGTGCAAATGCGATTCAGACTGTGGACAGCGTTCGGAAGTTGCTAGAGGACAGCGCCAAGACTTTTCCGCCCGGTCTCAACTACCGCATTTCTCTAGACACCACCGAGTTCGTCAAGGTGGCCATTGACGAGGTCTTCCATGCTCTGAGAGATGCCATCATTCTCGTGCTGCTCGTTGTATTCATCTTCCTGGGCAATATCCGCGCCACGTTTATCCCGATGTTGGCTGTGCCTGTCTCCCT
Organism: Terriglobia bacterium; assembly: GCA_963699945.1. Lineage (GTDB taxonomy): Bacteria > Acidobacteriota > Terriglobia > Bryobacterales > Bryobacteraceae > Palsa-187. The sequence goes on along the minus strand of CAVOVW010000013.1, from coordinate 27,155 downwards.
GGTAGGAACCTTTGCGACGTTCGTGGCTCTGGGTTTTTCGATCAATACCCTCACGATGTTGGGCGTGGTGCTGGCGGTCGGAATCGTTGTAGACGACGCCATCGTAGTAGTCGAAGCCGTGGAACACCACATCGAGCATGGCCTAAGCCCGATGGCGGCCACAGAAAAGGCGATGGACGAGGTCAGCGGTCCCGTGATGGCCATTGGCCTGGTGCTGTGCGCCGTGTTCGTGCCTGTATCGTTTATGGGCGGCATTACCGGCCAGTTGTACCGGCAGTTCGCCATCACCGTCTCCGCTTCCGTGATTCTTTCGGTTATCGTGGCCTTGACGCTCACGCCCGCGCTATGCGGCATGATGCTTCGGCCTCGCAAAGAAATGCGCGGACCCGTGGGTTTCTTCCTGCGCGGCTTCAACAAGGGGTTCAACAAAGTCACCACCGGGTATCTCGGTGGTGTGGGCTTCTTCCTGCGGCGGGTGACGATCGGTCTCGCCTGCCTCGCCGCCCTGTGGTTTGGAGCGGGCAGTCTCCTCATGAAGCTCCCGACCGGTTTCGTTCCGAACGAAGACCAAGGCTATTTCTTCAGCGTCTTCACTCTGCCCGACGGAGCATCGATGGAACGTACAGATCAGTTGATGCGACGCGCCGAGGCGGATCTGAAAAGCATTCCCGGTGTGAGTGAGGTCCTAACTACCGGCGGGCTGAACCTTCTGACCAATGCCTACACGTCCAACAACGCTTCCGTCATTACCATGCTCAAACCATGGGACGAGAGGAAGAGCGACGAAGAGCAGATCAAGTCCATTCTCGCGGACGCACGGAAGAAGTTTGCCGCCTATCCGGAGGCGGTATCGCTCGTATTTCCACCACCGCCTATCAACGGCCTCGGCAATGCCTCCGGATTCGTTTTCGAACTCCAGGACAAGGTCGGCCGGTCGCCCCAGGAACTGGCGGCGGTCAAAGACAAGTTCATGGCCGCTATGGCCAAACGTCCGGAGCTCACCGGCATCTACTCCGGCTTCAGCACGTCTGTCCCCCAAATCAAGCTGGACATAGATCGCGACAAAGTACGCACTTTGAACATCCCGATCAATAGCGTGTTTCAGGGCCTTCAGATCTACCTCGGCGGCTTGCAGGTCAACGACTTCAATCTGTTCGGGCGAACGTACAAGGTGATGCTGCAGGCGGAACAGGATTTCCGCAAATCTCCAGAAAGCATCAATGACATTTATGTCCGGTCCGGTGACAACTCGATGGTGCCGATGTCCACCCTCAGTACGATTAGTATGACCACCGGCCCAGACATCCTGCAACGCTACAACATGTTCCGGACCGCGGAAATCAACGGCGCGAACGGCCCCGGTATTTCTACCGGCCAGGCGCTCGACATTATGGAAGGACTAGCTGCCCGAGACCTCCCTCAAGGCTACGGCTTTGAATGGACCAGCATCGCTTACCAGGAAAAGCAAGCGGGCGGCACCCAAGGTCCCGTTTTTGGCATGGCCATGATCTTCGTCTTCCTGGTGCTCGCGGCACAGTATGAGAGTTGGGCGGTGCCTTTCTCGGTTCTTCTTGGGTTGCCCGTCTGCGTATTTGGGGCCTTTCTCGGCGTCACCCTCCTGGGACTGGAAAACAATGTGTATGTCCAGATCGGCATTGTCGCGCTCATGGGCCTTGCGGCGAAGAACGCCATTCTGATCGTAGAGTTCGCAAAGGAAAACCACGAAAAAGGCATGAGCCTGCTGACGGCGGCCACGGAGGGCGCGAAACTCCGCTTCCGGCCCATCATGATGACCGCCCTTGCCTTCATTCTGGGCGTGATACCGCTAGTCGTGGCGAGCGGCGCGGGCGCTGCGGCCCGCGTAAGCATCGGCATCGCCGTATTCTCGGGCATGCTGATGGCTTCGACCGTAGGCCTATTCTTTATCCCGATGCTCTACGTGGTGATTCAAAGCGCGGCTTACATGGTTACGGGCGAGCGAAAAGCAATCCAAGGAAAAGTTGGCGTGGCGCCCGTACTGAAAGAGGTACATTCCTAAGTGCGCCGTATTTCTCTTGTCGTCTGCATGGTCGCGGCCCTCACGGGATGTACGGTAGGCCCCAACTATAAGCGTCCGGACATACCATCACCGCCGCAGTTTCGTGGTGGCGAACCCCAGCCCGGACCCGCCTCGCTGGGCGATGTGAAGTGGTTCGATCTTTTCCAGGACGACGCGCTCCGCGGCCTCATTGCCGACGCGCTACAAGCAAATTACGACATTCGCATCGCTGCACAACGGATACTTGAGGCGGAAGGTCAACTGGCCGCAACCCGGTCCGCCCTTTTTCCGCAATTCGGCGCACAGGTAGGCGCCTCCCGCGACGGTGTCAATTCTCCCATTCAGTCCACGGCTGGAGCCTTCGGAGTTGCTTCGTGGGAAATCGACCTGTTTGGCAAACTTCGGCGTGCCACCGAGGCCTCGCGCGCCGAACTCCTTGCCGTCGAGGAAAACCGAAAGGCCGTAATGCAGACCCTCGTCGCACAGGTTGCCTCGGCGTATTTCGATCTGCGTGAATATGATGCCGAACTGGTTGTCGTGAGGGAATCGATCACTACCCGCCAGGAATCCCTCATGCTTGTGACCTCCCGTGAGGAAGGTGGCGTGGGAAGTTTACTCGAAGTAGACCAAGCCAAGACTTTGATCGCTACAGCTCAGGCCGACGCGTATCAGCTGGAAAAGGGCCAGGAGCAGACCGAGAATCTGATCAATCTGTTGTTGGGCAGGCAGCCGGGCCCGGTGTTACGCGGCAGGGCTCTAGGTGACCAGCCCCAGCCGCCACAAGTGCCCGCTGGCTTGCCTTCGGCTCTGTTGGAGCGGCGCCCCGATCTCCGATCGGCCGAGCAACAGTTGATTGCCGCCAATGCCCGAGTCGGAGTTGCCAAGGCCGCGTTCTATCCCAGCATCAACCTCACGGCGGCTGGTGGCATACAAACGTCGGACCTGGTGGGTATCATTAGCCGCGCGGGCGGCGCTTATGCCATGAGCGGGATGGTGGATTTGCCGATCTTCGACGCGGGCCGCCGAAAAGGGAATTACAAGTCTGCGCAGGCGCAGGACGAGGAACTCCTTATTAGCTACCGGAAAGCGATTGATGGGGCCTTCCGCGACGTCTCGGATGCGCTGGTGGGCTACCAGAAAACTAAACAGTACGCCGGGAGCGTCAACCTTCTCGCCGAGACGCTTCGGGACCAAACCATGCTGGCGAACGCGCGATACGTGGGGGGCGTCACCAGCTATCTGGAGGTGTTGGACACCGAACGCCAGCGACTGACTGCAGAACAACAACTCACCCAAGCGCAGCGAGATGTATTGACATCCCTTGTGCAGTTGTACCAATCGCTGGGAGGCGGGTGGCAATAGACCGCCACCGAATTGCCGTCACCTTCTGATCTCGCTATCTTCTTCAGCCAAGAAGCATGGAGAAAGCGCGCCCCTGCCGCATATGCTGCAGAGTCGGCGAGAGAAAGCGCTGACATAAAGTGCATCGTCGTGCTGGCGGTTACATCTCCAGCCTAGGAAAACAAGAACCCCAGCGGAACGATAAATGCCAAGCCTCACGCAACACAGAACCAGATCATGAAATTCCCACTGAGCCAAAGATTGCCGCTTTTCATCGCAGCTTTGATGGCGCTAGGCGCCGACTGTATGTTTGCGGCAGGACCCGAACACGAGGGTCTGACGCAGCAGGCCGTCGAGATTGCTCGACCGTTTGGGCTCCCGATCACCAATTCGATGATCGTCACCTGGATCGTGGCAGTGGGTTTGATCATTCTCGCCCGGACAGCGACGCGAGATATGAAGCGGGTTCCTCATGGAGTGCAGAACTTTGTGGAATGGCTTGTTGAGAGCCTGTATGGCTTTCTCGAGGGCGTCATCGGTCCGCATCTGATCAAGCGAACATTTTGGTTTTTCGCGAGCATTTTCATTTTCATTCTGGCGGCGAACTGGATCGGCCTCATTCCCGGGGTCGGCACGATTGGGTGGGGACATCAGACGGTCGATGGATTCAAAATCGATGAGCCGTTGCTTCGTGGCGCGAACGCTGATCTGAATTTGACGTTGGCCATGGCCCTCCTCTTCTTTGCCTGCTGGATCGTCTGGGCGTTCCAGGAGGTTGGCCTGCGTGGGTTCTTGAAAGAATTATTCGCGCCCAAGGGGGACACCACGGGTGTATTGAAAGTGCTGATGGTCGTTGTGTTCTTCGCCGTCGGCTGCCTGGAAGTTGTTTCGATCCTGTTCCGGCCGGTCTCGTTGAGTTTTCGTCTCTACGGTAACGTGTACGCCGGCGAGAGCATGTTGGAAGCCATGTCGAAACTTGTTCCGGGCTTCGGCTGGCTTCTGCCGATTCCGTTTTACTTTTTAGAGCTGCTGGTGGGCCTGGTGCAGGCATTGGTCTTTACGCTGTTGACTGCCGTATTCACGCTCCTAATTTGCCAGCACGAGGAACCGCCATCGGCGGTCTTACAGGAAACGGAAGTATGAATGTCCCGGCTTCGACCAGCTTGATTGGGGAAAGCCGTCAAGAAGGAAAGGAAGGGAAAGCAAGATGTTATCGCCACTGCTCGCATTCGCCGAACTCGGCGGGAACGGAAACATCGGAAACATGATGAGTGGAAATATCCACGTCGGCCTGGCCGCGATGGGAGCCGGCATCGGGGTCGGATTGATCGGCATGGCAGCCTCATCCGCGGTCGGACGAAATCCCGGCGGGGCCACCAAGATTCTGGTTCAGTCGATCCTGGCCATTGCCTTCGCAGAGGCCATCGTGTTCTATTCCCTGTTCCTGGTGAAGTAACGCAACCTGACAGGTGCCCGAACATGACTGCCCTTTATGCCTTCATACAGGCTGCCCCGCCGAACAGCGGCGGACAGATTGCTGAGATCGCCCGGACGTTCGGTGTCGACTGGACGCACCTGGGAGCGCAGGTTATCAGCTTCGGCATCGTGTGCCTGGTGCTCTACAAGTTCGCTTATAAGAGTGTCCTCGCGATGTTGGAGGAGCGGCGGCAGCAAATCACCCAGGGCCTCGCGAACGCCGACAAAATCAAAGCGGAGCTCGACGGGATCGAAGCTCAGCGCCAGGAAGTCATGGCTCAGGCCTACGCCCAGGCCACCAAATCGGTCGACGAAGGCCGCGCCGCGGGAGCCCGCGTGCTGGAACAGGAAACCCAAAAGGCCCATGCTGCCGCCGAACAGATCATGGTCAAGACACGCGAAGCCTCCACTCTAGAGCACGATCGAATGCTTACCGAACTCAAGCGCGAAGTCGGCCGTCTGGTAGTACAGGCCACCACCACTGTTACCGGCAAGATTCTTACTCCGGAAGACCATCGGCGTCTGGATGAGGAGACAGCGAAACACCTCGCGGCGTAGCAATGATCAATAACAAGCAGGCCAGACGCGAAGCCAAGCAACTATTCCGCTTGTGCAGTGCGAATTCCTCACTCGACGGGGACCGCGTGCGCCTAGTGGTGGAGCAGTTGATCGTAGTCGACCGCCGCAACTCTCGCACCGTCCTAGGTCATTTTCTTCGTTTAGTAAGACTCGACCACGATCGGCACACGGCCAGAGTCGAGAGCGCGACACCGTTATCCGAAGAGTTGCGAGCCGCCACCCATGCCAACCTTAAGCGCCTCTATGGTCCGGTACTGACCACCGTTTTCTCCGATCGGCCGTCGCTAATCGGTGGAATGCGCATACAAATTGGAAGCGATGTTTACGATGGCACCTTGCAGGCCGGGCTGGCCGCGCTGGAAGAATGCTTTTGAAGCGAGGTACCTATGGCGAGTCTACTCCAGGAGATTGAGGCGAAAATCGCGGGCGCGAAACTGTCGCCTGCCAGGCAGAACGTCGGTGTCATCCGCGAGATTGGCGACGGCGTGGCCAAGGTCGAAGGCCTGACCGATGCGATGCTGAACGAGATGCTTGACATGGGTCACGGCGTCACCGGGCTGGCGCTGAACCTGGAAGAAACCGAAGTCGGCGTAATCATCCTGGGCGATTACACGCAACTCGAAGAAGGCGGGGAAGTCCGCACCACTGGCAAACTTCTGCAGGTGCCTGTCGGCAAGGGACTGCTGGGACGCGTGGTAAATACGCTAGGCGAACCTGTCGATGGCAAAGGGCCAATCAACAGCCAGGTCGCCTATCCGGTTGAGAAAATCGCGCCGGGCATCCTTCGCCGCCAGTCCGTCAACCAGCCGGTACAGACGGGCATCATGGCGATTGACGCGATGATCCCAATCGGTCGGGGCCAGCGTGAGCTGATCATCGGAGACCGCTCGACTGGCAAGACCACCATCTGCATTGACACCATCATCAATCAGGCCCGTTTGAATCGTGCTGCCGAGACGGCGGGGGACAAAGATTATCGTCCCCTGTACAGCATTTATGTCGCTATCGGCCAGAAACAATCCAACATCGCTCGGGTGGTTTCGGTCCTCGAAGACGCTGGCGCGATGCCGTACACAATCATTGTTGCCTCCCCCGCCGCTGATTCGGCCACTAGCCAATATCTGGCTCCGTTTGCCGGCGCAGCGATCGGCGAATGGTTCATGGACAATGGCATGGACGCATTGATTGTCTATGACGACCTGTCGAAGCACGCAGTCGCCTACCGGCAGGTGTCTTTGGTGCTAAAGCGGCCGTCCGGCCGTGAAGCATTTCCTGGCGACGTTTTCTACCTGCATAGCCGGTTGCTCGAACGGGCGGCGCGCGTTAGCGAGAAGTATGGAAATGGCTCACTGACCGCCCTGCCCATTATCGAAACACAGGCCGGCGACGTTTCGGCGTATATTCCCACGAACGTAATTTCGATCACCGACGGGCAGATATACCTCGAATCGGATTTGTTTTACCAAGGTGTCCGTCCGGCAATCTCAGTCGGGCTGTCAGTCTCGCGCGTCGGTTCGGCGGCGCAGCTCAAAGCCATGAAGCAGGTTGCCGGTCAACTAAAGGGCGACCTCGCTCAGTTCAGGGAAATGGCGGCGTTCGCACAGTTCGGGTCGGACCTGGACGCCAAGACGCAGGCGCAGATCGACCGCGGCAAGCGCATCATGGAGATTTTCAAACAACCGCAGTACAAGCCCGTTTCCGTTGGGGTACAGGTGGCCGTGATCTGGTCCGTGCAACACGGGTATGTGGATCAGGTGCCCGTGGATGCGGATCAAGGAGTTCCAGGCCCGCTTGACGGACTTCCTAACCACACGGAAAATCGACCTGCTCGCACGGATTGAGAAAGAACAAGTCCTCAGTGATGTCTCTGCAGGCAGATTTGAAGGCAGCCGCGGACGAATTCCACCAAACGTGGCAGACATCCAGCGGCAAAGGGAAGCCGTAGTCTATGGCAAGTCCGCGTGATATCCGCAGGCGCATTAAGTCGGTCAGCAGCACTGCGCAGATCACCCGCGCGATGCAGATGGTGGCTGCATCCAAGATGCGTAAAGCGCAACAAGCTACCCTCGCGACGCGCCCGTTCGGGCAATTGCTATATCGCATCCAACGGTTCGCAACAACTCACGCTCCGTGAATTCACTGATCCACTGCTGGACGTCCGCGAAGTCCGTCAACGCGCCGTGATCCTGGTCGGCACCGACAAAGGATTGTGCGGGTCGCTGAACAGCAACTTGTTTCGCGTGGCCGCCCAATTCGACCCGGCGACCACTTTGTACATCACCGTCGGGAAACGCGCGGCGCAATTTATTGCACGCACCCGGCGACGGTTGGCAGCGGAGTTTACCTTTACCGACTCGCCCCGATTCGCCGAAGCCCGGCCGATAGCGGCTTTTGCCCGCGAACTTTTCTTAAAGGGCGAAGTGGATCAAGTGCAGATCGTCGCAACGCAGTTCATCAACACGCTTGACCCAGCGGCCCACTGGTCATAGAATTTCTGCCGATCGGCGAGATCACGAGCGCGAAAATTCCGGGCGCGGAATCGGAAGCGAAATTGGCGGCCGACACAACCGAAGTCCTTTTTGAACCAAGCCCGGAGGCCGTGCTCACATACCTCTTTGGACATTTACCTCAACATCGTCATTTACCGGGTTTTGCTCGAAGCCAAGGCCAGCGAACAGAGTGCCAGAATGGTGGCCATGACCAATGCTACGGACAACGCGACCGCCCTGATTCATGACTTGAGGCTCGAATATAACAAGCTTCGGCAGGGCAATATAACGAAAGAACTCCTGGAAATCGCCGGCGGCCAGCTTGGCAATTGACGAAGAAGAAGAACACTGAGGACAAAATGAATAAAGGCACTATCGTTCAAGTCGTGGGCCCGGTTGTGGACGTTGCATTTGAGGAAAAGCTGCCCGGCATTTACAACGCCTTAACCGTCGAATATCTGGTGCAGCACCAGCAGAACAAGCTCACGCTTGAAGTGCAGCAGCACCTCGGCGACAAATGGGTCCGGACTGTCTCCATGTCAGGCACGGAAGGTCTCAAACGCGGTTACGAAGTTATAGACACCGGGGCGCCCATCAGCATGCCCGTCGGCGAGGCAGTGATGGGGCGAGTATTCGATGTATGTGGCAACCCTGTTGACGAGCGCGGACCGGTTCAGGCGGAGAAGTACTATCCCATCCACCGCCCTGCGCCAAAGCTCGTGGACCAATCGACTTCTCCGCAGGTGCTCGTTACCGGCATCAAAGTCATCGACCTGATCTGTCCCTTTCTGAAGGGTGGGAAGATCGGCGCGTTTGGCGGCGCCGGCGTTGGCAAGACGGTCGTCATCATGGAACTCATCAACAACATCGCCAAGTTGCATGGCGGCGTATCCGTATTCGCCGGCGTCGGCGAGCGCACCAGGGAAGGTTTCGACCTTTACAAGGAAATGTCCGAAGCGGGTGTGATCAAGCAGGATGACCTCGGCGCTTCTAAAATCGCTCTGGTGTACGGACAGATGAACGAGCCTCCCGGCGCTCGTCTGCGCGTGGCCCTATCCGGTCTCGCCATCACCGAATACTTCCGGGATGAAAAGAATCAGGATGTGCTGTTGTTCATCGACAACATCTTTCGGTTTTCGCAAGCCGGCTCCGAAGTGTCGGCCCTTCTCGGCCGCACGGCGAGCGCCGTGGGCTACCAGCCGACCCTCGCCGCCGAAATGGGCACGCTTCAGGAACGCATCACGTCGACCAAGAAAGGCTCGATTACTTCGTTCCAGGCGGTCTATGTGCCGGCCGACGACCTCACCGACCCAGCGCCCGCCACGACCTTCGCCCATCTGGACGCGACCATCGTCTTGGAGCGGGCCATCGCGGAGTTGGGAATCTATCCAGCGGTCGACCCGCTCGCCTCCACCTCCCGTGCGCTCTCGCCGGAGATTGTTGGCCAGGAACACTACGACGTAGCGAGGGGAGTACAGCGGTTCTCCAGCGGTTCAAAGACTTGCAGGACATCATTTCCATTCTCGGCATGGACGAGCTTTCACCGGAGGACAAGCTCACAGTACTGCGCGCGCGTAAAATCCAGCGCTTCCTGAGCCAGCCGTTCAGCGTGGCGCAAGTGTTCACCGGGCGCGAAGGCAAACAGGTTCCCGTGGCAGAAACAGTTCGCGGGTTCAAGGAAATCCTCGATGGCAAACACGACTCGGTGGCGGAAGGCGACTTCTATATGAAGGGCGGGATCGAGGAAGTCACAACCGGTTGAAGAATCGAACGAATATGGCAGCCACTCTGAAATTGGAAATCGTGACTCCGGAGGAGACCGTGTACTCGGAAGATGTGGAGATGGTTACGCTGCCTGCCATTGCGGGTCAAATTGGCGTTTACCCTCAGCACACCGCGCTCGATGACGCAAATGGTACCGGGCGAAATCATTGTGCACAAAAACGGCCGCGATTTGTTCATCGCAAGGGCGAAGGACTCATCGAAGTCACCGCCGATCGCGTCGCAATATTGACGGATCTGGCCATTGCGGCCGACCGCATTGACGAAGCGAAAGCCGAAGAAGCGAGGCGGCGCGCCGAAGCCCGGCTCCGCGAGAAGCTTTCGGACGAAGAAGTCGCTGCTCCGAATGCCTCGCTGGCTCGCTCTCTGGCCCAATTACACGTCAAGCGGCGACAGCGCAAGTAACTGTAGTCGCCTGTAGCAGTTGCATTGAACAAGTCTTGCATCCCGGCGCCGTTTTCGTCATCAGACCCAGTGACAACACGAACCGTGGCACGAGCCTTGGTGCAAATCCAAAAGTTAAGGAGCCATCCTATGAGAGCGATCAGAATGATATTCGTCATCCCGCTGCTGGCGATCAGTGCGTTTGCGCAGGACGTGCGGTACAACTTTGCGCGGGACGCGAACTTTTCGAAGTATAAGACCTTCAAATGGGTCCAGATCAAAGGGACTGACCAGCTCAACCAGATAGCGGACGGACAACTGAAGAGCGCCGTGGATGAGGAGCTAGCGAAAAAGGGTCTGCACAGGACGGAAGCTGAGACTGCGGATCTGTTTGTGGGCTACCAGGTATCGCTCGGCCAGGAAAAGGAGATCACTTCATACGATACCGGCTGGGGTTATGGCCCTGGTTGGGGCCGCGGCTGGTATGGCGGAGGCGGAGGAATCAGCACCTCGACAACTTCGACGATTGCGATCGGCCAAGTGGATTTGGACATGTACGACCGCGGCGGCAAAGAAGTTGGTATGGCGCGGTACGGCAAGTAAAACGCTCGACACGAAAGCCAAACCTGAAAAACGCGAGAAAAACCTGCGGAAGGGTGTCGCGAAGCTATTGAAGAATTACCCCCCGCCACCCAAGAAGAGCTAAGAAGGACGCTGCTGCTCGGGGCGATGTGTCGGGAGACGGCATCCAAGGAACCTGTTGATGGATGAAACACCCGCATATTCTCCTCGTTGCCGCTAGCGATCCTGGTCTGTCTGGTGAGATGCGGGGCACAGGAGCTCGAACCTCGAGCTTACTCGGTTTCGCCCACGGGAACAAATTTCGCTGTGGTCGGATTCGCCCGATCCGCAGGTGACGTTGATTTTGATCCCGTCGCTTCCCATCGAGGATGCCAAGGCCGTTTTGTATGGCACCTTCTTCGCGTATGGGCGCTCACTGGACTTCTTTGGACGCTCTGCCAATATCGCCGTCACCCTCCCCTATGTCTGGGGAACCCTTCAGGGCAACATAAACGGCGCCCCCGAACAAGCCCGCCGGTCGGGACTGGTGAATCCGGCCATGCGTTTCTCTGTCAACCTGTACGGCGCAGCAAGCCATGGATCTCGAGCAGTTCGCCAACTACCGGCGGAAAACCATCGTAGGCGCCAGCCTTGCCCTAATGGCTCCCCTCGGCCAGTACGACCCGGCGCGGTTCGTCAACATTGGCACGAACCGTTGGGCGGCCAAACCAGAACTTGGACTATCGCGACGGTTCGGACATTGGTTCTTTGATTTGTACCTGGGAGCGTGGCTCTTTTCCGAAAATGACAATTACCAGGGCAGGGTAAGGACGCAAGATCCAATCGTAAGCGCTCAAACTCATGTAAGTTACGCCTTCAAACCGCGGTTGTGGGTCGCTTTCGACGCCAACTTCTACACCGGCGGGAAGACCTCGATCGATGGCGTCCCCGGCAACGATTTGCAGCGCAATTCCCGCATGGGAGCCACGATTTCGATACCGGTGACAAGGCGGCAATCTCTGAAGTTCAGCGGATCCACCGGCGCGGTCACCAACATTGGCGCGGACTTCATATCGATCGGCGTCGCCTACCAGTATCTATGGGGAGGCGGATTGTAGCCCGAGCCGTCGTGCCGGAGCCTGCAGTCTTCTCACAACTCTTGCATCAACCTCGTGGCTCCGGCATCAATGTATCGACCCGACATTCGAAGGAGAACATCGATGAGCTCGGAGACCGATCGATTGAAACATGCAGACGCAGGATGGCTGGAAAAAATGGGGGCCTACATCTCTGAACGGCAATGGGGCACGGTGCGGGAAGACTACAGCAAGGAAGGCAATGCATGGGATTATTTCACGCACGATCAGGCGCGATCTCGCGCCTACCGCTGGGGCGAAGACGGCATAGCAGGCATTTGTGACGATCGGCAGATTCTCTGTTTCGCTTTGGCGCTTTGGAACGGCGCTGATCCCATCATCAAGGAACGCATGTTCGGCCTCACAAACAGTGAGGGCAATCATGGCGAAGACGTGAAGGAGTATTATTTCTTCCTGGATAGCACGCCCACTCACTCCTACATGAAGTTCCTTTACAAGTACCCGCACGGGCGCATACCCCTACGATGACCTTGTTAAGACCAACCGGCAGCGCACGCGCCATGAACCCGAGTACGAGCTGATTGACACCGGCATCTTTCGATCAAAATCGTTATTTCGACGTGTTCGTCGAATACGCCAAGGAGTCGGCGGAAGACATTCTGATCCGGATCACAGTGGCCAATCGGGGGCCGGAGGCGGCGCCGCTTCACCTGCTGCCGACTTTGTGGTTTCGCAACACTTGGTCTGGTATGGGGATTCCGCAAAACCACTGCTGGAGGCAAGGTCGGTCCTCGGATGGCGCCGCCGTGATCTCCGCATCACATCCCGGACCTGGGCGTTCGCCACCTCTACTGCGAGGGCTCCGCGTCTTTGCTCTTCACCGAGAACGAAACGAACTTCATGAAGGTGTTTGGCACTCCCAACCGAGGCCGTTACGTCAAGGACGGGATCAACGATTTCCTGGTACACGGCCGGGCAGAGAGCGTAAATCCGGCCAACGACCGGCACCAAGGCCTGCGCTCACTATCGCGTTGACGTACCTTCCGGAGAAAGCCGGACGATCCGGCTGCGGCTGACTCCGGCATCCCCGCCCGACAAGGGCAGGCCGAGCCAGTTCGGGGAGTCTTTCGATCATGTGTTCGCAACTCGCCAGACGTGAAGCCGACGAGTTCTATCGGAACATTACCCCGCCACAAATCAGCGACGATGCGGCGCTTGTGATGCGGCAAGCCCTTGCTGGCATGTTGTGGAGCAAGCAATATTATTGCTTCGACGTCGACGCGTGGCTCGCCGAACACGGTTATGGTGGATCGTCGGACCCACCGGACAACGCCCGCAACGGTCAGTGGACCCACATGGCGAACGAAGACATCATCTCGATGCCGGACCGCTGGGAGTATCCTTGGTTCGCTGCCTGGGATCTTGCATTTCATTGTGTTGCGCTCGCCATGGTAGACCCTGCATTCGCCAAGCAACAGCTCGATTTGATGTTGCATTCTTCGTACCTGCACCCCAATGGCCAACTACCGGCTTATGAATGGAATTTCGGAGACGTCAATCCCCCGGTCCATGCCTGGGCCGCTTATTTCATTTACACGCTGGAGAAGAAACGCAGCGGCCAAGGAGACATCAAGTTTCTGGAACATGCATTTCAAAAGCTGCTCGTGAATTTCACCTGGTGGGTGAACCGCAAGGACCCCAGCGGCAAAGGAATCTTCGGAGGCGGTTTTCTGGGCCTCGACAACATCGGCGTGTTCGACCGGAGCGCCCCTCTACCAACCGGCGGTCACCTCGACCAGGCCGATGGCACAGCCTGGATGGCATTCTTCAGCCAGTGCATGCTGCAAATCGTCGATCGAATTGGCCGTGCACGATCCCACCTACGAACCCATGATTGTGAAGTTCGGTGAGCATTTCATCTGGATCGCCGCGGCCATGAACCGACTGGGAACAGAGCATGAGGGCATGTGGGACGAAGAAGATGGCTTCTTCTATGATGTCCTACGGCTGCCCGACGGTACCGCCACGCGGCTAAAGGTACGCTCGATGGTTGGACTACTGCCGCTTTGCGCTACCAGCGTGTTTCACGGCGAATTACGGCAGCACCTCCCGGGCGTCGTCCAAAAGCTCAGCCAGCTTTTTGCAAAGGCATCCCAAACTGGCTGGCTCAATCGCTCTCGAGTCCCTCCAAAAAGATGGATTCGGTGGGACCAGGCTGATGGGCCTGATGGAGCGAGAAGCAGTATCGCCGCGTGTTCAGCACGAATGTTGGATGAGAACGAGTTCCTGAGCCCTTATGGGATCACGATCAATGTCACGCTATCATCTCGATCATCCTTACGTGCTCTCCGCAGGCGGTCGAGGAGTTCAAAGTGCGATATGCGCCGGCCGAATCTGATGTCGCCGCGTTCGGCGGTAATTCGAACTGGCGCGGGCCGATTTGGCTGCCGGTGAACTTACTCATTATCCGGTCGCTGATGTCCATGTATCAATACTATGGAAATGACTTCAAGGTCGAGTGTCCGACGGGTTCCGGCAAGCTAATGACGCTGTTCGAGGTCAGCCAGGAGATCTCAAACCGTCTGATCCGTATATTTGGGCGCGGCGAGGACGGACGGCGGCCTGTTTATGGGGCCACGGAAAAGTTCCAGTCCGATCCCCACTGGCGGGATTTGATTCTGTTTTACGAATACTTCCACGGCGATAACGGCGCCGGTATCGGCGCGAGCCATCAAACCGGCTGGACCGGAACGGTTGCCAGATTGATCCAGACTTTCGCGGTTACAACCGGAAGCGATGTCTTGGCGAATGATTTTAGCGGTTTGGTGTACTCAAGAGCTCGTGATCTCGAGATGGCAAAATAGACCGCGCCGGCGATTGGAAGCGAGCGTTGTTGACCACCGAGGCTGGCGATGATGATCGGACGTGCAGTACAGCTCTTCGTCGCAGTCGGCGCGTTGCTTTGCTCAGCGCTTTGCTCAGTGGGTTGGGCGCAAATCGCCCTCCCTGGTTCAGCGGTGGCTTCTTCTCAGCCCGCACCGCCCCCGGATGCGTTGGGCCGTGAAACGCCCCGCGGCGCTGTCCTGGGATTCTTAAGCGCAGCCCGCAAAGGCGATTTCGAAACGGCCAGACGCTTCTTAGATACTCCGTTTCGCGATCCAAATGCCAATACTCTGGCGCGTCAGCTTTCCGTGGTCCTCGACCGCCGCCTTCCCGCCCGGCTCAACGCCTTGAGTCCCCGGCCTGAAGGCTCTCTTTACTACCCGGACCGGCCGGACCTCGATCTCGTCGGAGCGATCGAAGGACCGGACGGCGTCGTGGATATCGTAGTGCAACGGATGGACCGCGGGAAAAGCGGTACCATCTGGTTATTTTCCAAAGGCACGCTGAATGTAATTCCCGCCCTGTACGAGGAAGTAAACCGCGTGTCGGTGGAGGAAACACTTCCGGCGTTTCTCACCAAACATAAAAGGCGGATCCCGCTGCTCGAGTGGCTCGCCGCGCTTGTGGGATTACCCTTGGTCTACTTTCTAACCGGAGTGCTAGACCGTCTGGTCAGCCCCTTGGTCAACCGCTTGTCGCGCCGCTTTCGTAAGAAGCAGCGCTTGACAGAATTCCATTTGTTCCCGAAGCCGGTTCGTCTGCTATTGCTCGCCCTGATCATCCGCTGGGGGGCGGCAAATCTTCAGTTACCGCTCTTGATGCGCCAGCTTTGGACCACGGCAGCGATCGTGATCACCATCGCTGCGTGTGTTTGGCTCTTGCTCATGCTGAGCAAATGGGGCGAGAATCTGGGCCGCCTTCGTCTAGCACGTCGAGGCGTACAGGGATCGGTAGCCGTTTTGCGCCTGGTCCGGTGGACGTTTAACCTGCTCGCGTTGTTTGGCGGCATGCTCGCCCTTCTCTCCTATTTCAAACTGAATGTGACTGCTGCTCTGGCCGGACTGGGCGTAGGTGGCATTGCCGTTGCCTTGGCCGCTCAGAAAACTTTGGAGAACGTAATCGGAGGCATATCCCTGATCGCCGACCGCGTTGTGCGTGTCGGAGACTTTTTGAAGATCGGGGCCACCGTAGGCACGGTCGAGGATATCGGTTTGCGGTCAACTCGCATTCGCACGATGGATCGAAGCCTGGTCAGCATTCCCAACGGACAGATCTCCAATGAGCGACTCGAAGACATGTCCTGTCGCGACAAGTTTTGGTTTCATCCGATGCTGAGCCTCCAATACGGGACTACTGGGGCCCAGATGCATGCCGTCTTAGATTCCATCCGCACCCTGCTGTTGCAGCACACCCATGTGGAACTGGACTCGGTTCGGGTGCGGTTCCTCAGTTTCGGCACTTCGTCTTTGGACGTAGACATCTCGGCCTATGTTGCCGTCATTGACTATGCCTGCTTCCTGGAAGTTCAAGAGGAGCTGTTGCTTCAGATCATGAACGCCGTCCAGGCAGCGGGAACTCGCATGGCTCTTCCCTCCCAAACAACCTACGTTACGTCCGCGTCCGCCGACAAGGAAGCCGAGGTTCCAGAAATGCTGAAGATGGCAGTCCGGAGCTAGTAGAAGTTCGATGGTTCGTAGCATGAATTCGTCCTGCACCAGGAACCTCCGTCGGTAAGCCCGTAGAAGATCTTCAACCCGGTTCCATCAATAGATGGTCGAGTCTATTTCTCCGCTCGCCCATGCATTTATTGATCAGCGATCATCGCTAGGCATGGCCGAATCCGAAATAAAAGGAGTCTGGAACGCCGCCGTAGCAATCGTTTCGTTGCATATGGAGTTCTGCTTTGGGCCTGAGATACAAGCCCGGAGCTACGGGGCAAACGATGCTTTTACGAACTGATTTTCTTCGCGGAATTTCTTTGCTGTGTTGCGCTTTGCTGATACCGGGGAATGTATCCCTGATTGCGCAGCAGGCCGCGACGCCCACAGCGCCTGCGCAAGAGGCCGCGAAGCCGTTGCCCGCGGCTCAGTTAGACAGTCTAGTCGCGCCGATCGCGCTCTATCCCGACCCCCTACTCGCCCAAGTGCTCGCAGCGTCTACCTATCCTCTGGAGATCGTTCAGCTTCAGCAGTGGCTGATGAAGCACAAGAACATGAAAGAGAAAGAACTGGCGGACGCTGTGAAAAAAGAGGCCTGGGATCCCAGCATCCAGGGCATGGCTGCCTTACCGGACGTAGTCAAACAATTGGCGGAGAACATCAAGTGGACTTCCGAGTTGGGGAATGCGTTTTTGGCCCAGCAGTCTGAAGTGATGGACGCCGTCCAGCGCATGCGCATGAAGGCCAAAGACGCCGGTAAGCTGAGCTCGAATCAGGAGATGAAGGTCGAGACAAAAGTAGTAGAGTCCAAGACGGTTGTTGTCATTGAACAGGCGAATCCGCAGGTCGTTTACGTTCCCAGCTACGACCCTGTTGTCGTGTGGGGCGCTGCGCCCGTCTATGCTTATCCACCGGTCGTCTATCCCGCCGGTTACTACGCGGCTGGGGTCGCGCTTTCATTCGGCGTCGGCATTGCGATGGGCGCCATGTGGGGCGGAGGCTGGGGCTACAACGCTGGATGGGGCGGCAATAACAACATCAATATCAACAACAATAACAACTTCGTCAACAACAGCAATAGGGTCAACGGCGGTAATAGAGTTAACGGCGGCGACAGAGTGAATGGCGGCGGCAACAGGGTCAACGGCGGCGGGAACAACTGGCAGCACAACCCTACGCATCGCGGAGGGGCGCCTTACGGCGACAGGGCGACAGCGAATAAGTTTGGCGGTTCCGCTCGTGGGGATTCCGCTGGCAATCGTCAGGCGAATGCTCGTCAAAACGGCGGCCAGGGCGGAGGCGCGGGTGCCGCAGGTGCCAGTAATTTCCGCTCGGACCGTGGTGCGGGCAACGGCGGAGGCGGAGGTAGCGCGGGCGGAAATCGCGGCGGAGCGGGCGGAGGAGATCGCGTCGGGAATCGGCAAGTTTCAGGCGGTGGAGGCTCCAGTTCCGGAGGTTCTGGCGCCTTCGGCGGTGGCGGTGGCATGAGTGGCTCCGCAGCTCGGTCCAGTGGATCGCGTGGTTCTTCGAGCGTCGGAGGCGGCGGAGGCTCCCGTGGTGGCGGCGGTTCGCGCGGCGGCGGCGGCCGGCGCAGGTAAGCGGAAATGAGCTCGCGAATCAAGGAAACCCAGATGAAATCGAGAATCCAGAACTTCAACGCACGGCGAATCGCTTCCGGCACCTTGGCACCTGCACTCTTTCTTGTTCTCGCTGCAGTCTCGCAGGCCGCACCTCAATCAACACCGAAGCCGGGTCCGACAATACAAAAGGGGTACGCTACGCCGCAACTAGCGGCTCAAGCTCTGATCCAGGCCGCGGAACGTTACGACACGGCCTCTCTGCTGGAGATTCTCGGATCGGATGCCCAGGATCTTCTAGTCTCCGAGGATCCCGCCGAGGATAAGCGTCGGGCGGCTGCGTTTGTTGCGCTAGCCCATGACAAGAACTCCGTCACAGTGAATTCCAAGACTGGCCACGCCGAACTCGTGGTCGGAAATGACGATTGGCCGCTTCCGATCCCAATCGTCAAGCGGAATGGAAATTGGTATTTCGATTCCAAGGCCGGCCGCAAAGAGATTCTGTTCCGGCGCATCGGCGAAAACGAACTGAGCGCCATCCAGGTCTGTCGCGGTTTCGTGGAAGCACAAGAAGAATACGCTTCGGACAAGCACGATAACTCCACGGTGAATCAATACGCTCAGCGCATCATCAGCACGCCGGGACGGCAAGACGGTCTCGCCTGGCAAAACTCGGATGGAAGCTGGGGAGGTCCTGTCGGCGACCAAGCCGCGAAGGCTATGGAGCAAGGTTTTTCACAAGGCCAGCCTTACCACGGCTACTATTTCAAGGTACTTGAAAGGTCAAGGGCCCGACGCACGGATGGGCGAAATGGATTTTGTTGTGAATGGAATCATGATTGGGGGATTTGCTCTTGTCGCTTCCCCTGCGCAATATCGCGTAACCGGTGTGCAGACGTTCATAGTCAGCCAGGACGGCGTCGTTTACCAGAAGGATTTGGGCGACGACACTCTTAAAATCTTCAAGTCCCTGGAGCTTTTCGATCCCGACAAGACCTGGCACCGCACGGACGACGAACCGTAACGCACATACGGGCCGTCCGAATTCTACTCGATTGAAATTCGGAAATAATTCGAGAGTTCAGAGATGACGATGCGGAGCGGCGACGACGCAAATCGCAGCTCCCGCCCCGCAGGCTTGACTCACGGCTCTTTCGGTACCAGGGCGAATTAGCCGGCACGCTAGTAGTAGGCGCTACGCAATCGGGCTTTCGACCGACTAAAGAGCGAAATCGCCGAATGCCAGACCCTCCCGCGACTTAGTTTTTTCGTGCGGTCAATCGAAGCACAAAATCACATCGCCGCAAAAGATTGATTCCCGAAACTTTCTTAGCCATCAGTTTTGCAGGGTCCGAAGGTCTCCGGAACTTGAAGGTGCTGACGCTCACGGCGCGACTGATCTCGTTTGGACGGAATTTTCCACGGAAACCCAATCGCATGCTGTTGTGCGCTTTCCTCGCGGGAGTCGGGACAGCAGGCGCGCAAGATGGTCCGGGCCTTCCGTCTTTCACGGGCTCGGCCGATTCTGTAGTCGCCTCGGATCTACTGGCCCCGAACCTGCACCCAACAGATGTAAACGCCTTACCGCGCGGCGTACAGTGGAAGCCGCTTCTCAATCAATCATTTCGGTTTCTCCTGTTCGAGAATGCCTTCCGCTATGCCACCGAACCTGGCACGCGAAATCCGAATCTCCCTTATTTCAAGGGCTATCTCGACGCGGTCGGAAACTTGCACGGCTGGGCTGATGGCGATCCCTTTTATGTGAACTACGTAGGTCACCCGATGCAAGGGGCGGTGGCCGCGTATATCTGGACGACGAATGACACGCGATATCGATACGTGCACTTCGGCAAGGATCCCGAATACTGGAAAAGCCGCCTGCGCGCCGCAGCGTTCGCCTGGGCCTATAGCGAGTGGACGGAGATCGGGCCAGGTATCAGCGAAGCAGCAATCGGCAACATACAAGCATTTTTTCCGCAGCAGGGATTCGTGGACCACGTGGTCACCCCAACTATCGGCTTGGGTTGGATGATCGCCGAAGACGTTGTGGACCAGTATGTGGTTCGTTACGTCGAAGGAAAGACGGAAAATCGCGTCTTACGGGTGCTTGTACGCGGCGGATTGAACCCGAGCCGCAGCCTTGCCAACGTCATGAGCGGCCGATGGCCGTGGGACCGCCCCCGCGATCACGGTGACATCAGCGCGTTCCAGCTCAAGACCAACAGGGACCGCCCGGAACCTAAACCAGGCGTAGCGCCATTCGAGTTTGCCGCCAACTCCTATGCATTCGTCGGTTCTCGCGCCAGTTGTGCAGGGGGAGGAGCGACATCAGCGTTCCGGATAAGCCCCGAGTGGCAAATCGCTTTGGATATCTATGGCTGCAAAATGGATGCGCTTCAAAAGAACCTCACCGGAGATTCCCTCACATATATGGTTGGGCCTCGCTGGACCCCCCCATCTCCGGCCACCTGGTCCCCTACCTCCAGATCCAGGTAGGCGGAAACAAGATCACTCAGGAATTAATGTTCCCGCAAGAGGAGCTCTACTTAGACAGCCTGGCTAAGAGCACGGGTTCAGCTCCTCCAGATCATTCCCAATTTACGCAAGATCTCGAACACAACGGATTCGCGATCGCCGCGGGCACGGGACTGGATTTTCACTTCAACCGGGCTCTTGGCTTCCGGCTGATTGAACTCGAATACGTACGCTCGTGGACCGAAGGCCTCCCGGGCTTTGCGCCTCGCAACGGATTTCAATTGAAGACAGGACTGACGTTGAGGATGGGTAACTGGTGATGCCCCAGCACAGCCATTCCGTCATCGTACACAGAATGCGAGAGCGGTGGCTACCCACATGGGCCGTCCCCATAATATACGCCGCGAGTGCCATTTTATTGGGCTTGACTCTTCCGAGAATGGAAGCTTCGCTTCTGCCCGGATGGTCTTCCGGTATCAGCTCCGCATCGGCGATGGCAATGTACTCTTCTATCGCCGCAGGAATGATCACGTTGACCGGAATCGTCTTTTCTCTTGTTTTCGTCATGGTGCAATTCAGTGCCACAGCATATTCTCCCCGCTTGGCGCTGTGGATGTCCAGAGACCCGCTGGTGTTTCATTCGATCGGGGTTTTTACCGCCACGTTTCTGTATGCGATCGCCGCAACGGCGTGGATAGATCGACAGGGTTCGGGTAAAGTGCCGTTCGTCAGCGCATGGCTGGTTGTTGCTTTGCTCCTCGCCAGCGTCGCGATGTTCATTGGCCTCGTGCACGGCTTAAGCCGCTTGCAGATTTCGAATGTCCTGGCCTTCACCGGCGACTTTGCGCGGCAGATTATCGACCGGATGTACCCGCCGCTAGAAAGCTCCGATGCCTTAGCGAGAACCGGCGATCTTGCACTTGCGACTGTCACGCAAAGGATGTTCTATACCGGGCCTCCCCAGGCGATCCAATCACTGGACATCGCGCGGCTGTCCGCGCTGGCTGAGCAGGTGAATGGTGTCATGGAGATGCTGTGTGCCGTCGGCGACACGGTCGTGGTCAGCACGCCGTTGCTGCGCGTTTATGGCGGGTGTGGGCCAATCAATGAACGGGCCCTGAAGAAGGCCATCCGAATGGGTCTGCAAAGAACGTTTGAGCAAGATCCAAAGTACTCTATCCAACTGCTCCGAGACATCGCGATACGCGCGCTTTCGCCCGCGGTGAACGATCCGACAACGGCAGTCCAGGCACTCGACCAGATCGAAGATCTCTTGCGCAGGCTAGGGCGCCGCCGTTTGGAAGTGGGTGAGGTTCGCGATCGTTCCGGCCGCCTTACGTTAGTTATCTCGGTCCCCAGCTGGGAGGATTTTCTGGATCTGGCCTTCAGTGAAATTCGATCTTACGGCCGCGAAAGCATGCAGGTGATGCGCCGGATGAAGGCCCTGTTAAATGACTTGATCGACGCTCTGCCCACTGAGCGCATTCCCGCGGTACGACGCCAGCTGCAACGCCTGGATAAAACAATCGCCCGGTCTTTTCCGGACATCGAAGATCAAGTTGAGGCATCAACGGCCGACAGAGAAGGAATGGGCGCAACTCGCAGGTCTCGGGTGGGAAATCCGGGATAACGGCCGTTCGTCCCAGAATCGCTCAGTTCGTTGTCGATTCACCCGATGAGCAGGCGAGAACAATATGTCCCTCACCAGTATCAACGAGAGGCTGGCTTGGATGGCACACCGGCTGTCGCGGGTCGCGCCCGGTCTACCCGAACTGCTGGCCTATAAGCGAGCCGATCTACCGAGTGACATCGTCGCCGGTCTCTCTGTTGCCGCTGTGGCCTTGCCCGTCGGTGTCGCGTATGCCCAGCTCGCCGGGTTTAGGCCCGAATTCGGTTTGTACGCTAGCGTCTTCCCGCTGGTGGCGTACGCGTTGTTCGGAACGTCCCGGCAATTAATCGTTGGTCCGGACGCGGCTACTTGCGCAATCGTTGCGGCAGCCGTGGGGCCGTTGGCGGTGGGAGACGACGATCTATACGTCTCGCTCTCCACGACCCTCACCTTCCTTGCCGGCGTCTTTTGCATTGCCGCCCGGTTCCTCCGCTTGGGTGCGCTCGCTGATTTCCTATCGAAACCAATCCTGGTCGGCTTTCTAAATGGCATGGCGCTTAGCATCGCGCTCGGCCAACTCGGAAAAATCTTCGGCTTCGCAATTACTGAGGGCGGCATCGTTCCGCGCCTGATCGAATTCTGCTCGAAACTCCCTCTCACCCACGCACCGACCCTCATGATCGGCTTGTTGGCGTTTTTCGTATTGGCGGTATCTCCCAGGTTCATGCCCCGTCTGCCGGCGGCCCTCGCGGCGATGATCGTGACCGGAGCCGCCGTAAAATTCCTAAAACTTGGTGCCGCAGGAGTTAAGATCATCGGCGTGGTGCCCGCGGGTCTTCCCGCGTTCAGACTTCCATACGCTCCCGCCGAGTTTCTACCGCGCTTGTGTGCGGAGGCGGCAGGTGTAGCGCTCATTGGTTTCTCAAGTATGATGCTCACGGCGCGCAGCTTTGCCGCCAAAAATCGCTATGAAATTGACGTCGATAGCGAGTTTGCCGCTCTTGGCGCCGCGAATGTTGCCGCCGCTTTGTTCCAGGGATTCGCGGTCAGCGGAGCCGATTCGCGGACCGCTGTCAGCGATGCAGCAGGAGGTCGTACCAGGGTCACGGGCCTGGTAACCGCGGCTGCGGTCGCTGCTGTGTTGGTTTTCTTGACCGGCCCTCTACAATTCGTGCCGGTCGCCGCTCTGGGAGCTGTGCTGGTGATGGCCGCATCCTCCCTCTTGGACCTTCAATCGCTCAAGAGTTTCTATCAGGTCGATCGGCGGGAATTGGCACTCTCGCTAATCGCCACACTCGGCGTCGCGGCCGTCGGCGCTGTGCAGGCAATTCTCGTCGTAGTCGTCTTGGCCCTCCTGCGATTTGTCAGGGTCGTTTCGAGACCGAGGGTCGAGATCTTGGGAAAGGTGCCGGGTCTTCCGGGGCTGCATTCCATAGAACGTCATCCGGGTGCTACGACAATTCCCGGCCTCTTGCTATTTCGCTTTAACGCTCCCATCGTTTTCTTCAACGCACCGTTCTTTAAACGCAGCGTTCTGGAGGCCGTCGAAACTGCTGGATCGCGCCTGAAATGGGTTGTGATCGATATGATCCCGGTCACCGTGATCGATATCACGGGTCTGCAGGCGGTCTCCGATGTGATCGAGACTCTTCGCGCACGCGAGATCGTCTTCGCCGCCGCTGGGCGTGAGACCGAGTGGAAACAACGGTCGGAAGACCGCGGTTTCAAATTGGAATACCACTCTTTCCCGACCCTACGATCAGCGCTAAAAGGATTCGAAAAGGAAAACGGCTTGGCCAAATAGCGCGAGTCGCGCCAGCCAGGCAGGGCGGATACGGCATGATCTTTCCCCGGGCCCGGGTGTGTTACGACCTCACGATCGCCGCGAAGATCATCCGGGAAGACGCCGATCGGGCTGTGGATCGAAGGAGAGGTCTAAGCCTCCGATGGATCCGTTCGACAGAAGCGCTGCGAATACGCTTCGCTAGACTTGCCGAGTATAGACCTGCATTGAACCGCGAGGAAAGGCGCGCCGTTTCCTCGCGGCGGTCGGCTTCCGTCTTATCTCAAAGCACGACTGTGCAGCCTCATCAGAAGGTATAGCCGACAAGCAGGCGGAGCGCCGGCGCCGGCGCCGCATAAACGCTGGTTTTCACTTCCGCGAACAGGCCGCTGCGGTACTGTATGCCGACCAGAATATTTAAAGCAGCATCATATTTAAAATCCGAGAAGCTTATCTCGTTATGACCAAAGCTTTGCTGAGCGAAGTTAAACGCGGGACCGCCCCCAAAGTACACGCTCGACTTTGAAAAACGGGACGTGATCGGCATCCTGTAGACAAACTCCGCATTGATTCCGAACAGTTTGGTCACTTCGCCAAAATCGAACTCGACGTTGGGACGGAAGAATAAGTTTTTGCTGAAGAAAGGACCGAACTGCGCGTGCACGCCGAGGAGGACCAGTTCAGGATCAAGCGCGAAACCTCCACGTACGCCAAGGTGGAAACTGCGAGCTGCGTGTTGGATAGAATTTTCGAGCTCACGAATTTCGGGTGGCACGACAGCAGGCTCCGCCGGTGTGGCGCCCGCGGGAGCAGGACCAACGCGTAAGACGCTGACGACGTAAGCGATCCGAATATTCGGGTCGTCGCTAGGGTACGACGACACGCGAACTTGGGAACCAATCTGGATTGTCTCCGGCTTTGTCGTGTACCGATCAAAGGAGTAAAGCCTGAATAGGCCATCTTCAGCTTTCACTACCATCGTATTCTTTGTCAAAGAATACAAGTCTCCGGTGATTGTTAACAGCTGCGGCTCTTGAGCGTGCAAGGGAATGCTCAAAAACACCATGCTGATAAATAAAGAACCGAGTACGCCACTCCGGCATCGCTCGAAAGAATTGTCATCCGATTTCCGCTTAGCACCCATTTAGAACCCCTTCTCAAACTGAAATTGTTTTCAAATCTGTTTTCACGGAAGATGGAGGCGACGGTGTTCAGTCCCCACCGGATATCCGTGATCGAGCGACGCAAGGTCGACCTCTTTGAAATGAGACCTCCAGAAAATGCATTGCCTCAGTCTGGCGAGCGCCACAAGGCACTGGTCAGTAGAATGAGTCGTTTCATCGAGAATCTCCTCCGCCCTGGACTACACCTTTGCGATGCGAATGACCTCGCGCCGATCTTAAAAAATTAGAGGAGTGCGGGTTTGAGCGCTTCTACGGCTTCAAGTGGCGTCGACAATGGCCAAATTGCCCGGTAGCAGAATCTTTAAACGTTCCGCCGCAACGCACTGAGATTGGCAAGCCCGAGCGGTCTTCGATGTAGTCGATTTGTAGCTGCTCGGAGCCTCAAAAAGCCCAAGACGCCACAGCTTGCTACAGGTGCGCTAGCCGGGCCGAAACCCGGCATTGCAAATAAATGGTTGTTTAGTTTGGTCGGGGCGGGGCGATTTGAACGCCCGACCCCCTGCGCCCAAGGCATCGGAGCGTGTCCAATTTACTGCAGGTAAAACGCACATTCTAAAAGCTTTGTTGGCAATAATCTACAGAGAAAGTAGGGCGCTGTAGTCAGAATCGTAGCTGGCGATTTCCTCAACGGGCAACACTCTACAACTCGAATTCCGGCGCTTGAGCTTCGGCTGTACAATGGTCGCATGCCCATTCAAGTTGACGCTGTGTACGAGAATGGTGTGCTGCCGCCGCTGCAGCCGTTGGACTTGAACGAGCATGAGCACGTACTCGTGAGTATCGTCAAGGACGCGGCCCGCGACCGATCCAGCTTGGCTGTCGAGTATATCGAAAATATCAAAAGGGAACTCAAGGACACGCAGCCAGTTCCCGGTATCGAGGAAGTCCGGAGACGGCTTGCCAAGATCCCCGGCTCGATGGCCGCTGAAATTATTGCTGAGCGCGGGGCCTGCGGTGCGGAATATGTCCGCTGCCCATTGGCTTCGTAGGGTAGATGTAGGTGAATCGATGAGCAATTTACAGAATGAAATCGGCAGCCTTTCCGCAGCAGAGAAATTCGAGTTGCTGGACGTGCTGTGGGAGAGCCTTGAATCGGACGCACTCGCGCTGACGGATGAACAGCGGGCCGAACTCGACTATCGCGTTGCCAAATATGAGGAGAATCCTTCGGATGTCATTCCGTGGGAGGAAGTCAGGGCCGGCCTGTTTAAGAGACAGTGACGCTTCCGGTTGTATGGCTGCCTGAGGCGGACGCAGAATTGAAAGAAGCACTGGCGCGATACGAATGTGTCCGTCTGGAACTTGCCCAGCGTTTCGCGGAGGCGGTGGCGGAGACAATCGAGAAGATCGCCGCGGCTCCTTTGCACTATGCGGTAGTGGAAAAGGGACGGCGGCGCGCCGGAGTGCGCCGATTCCCTTATGGGATATTCTTCCTTCTGAAAGAGCGCGGATTGTGGTGATTGCCTGTTTCCACGGGCGGCGCAATCCAAGACACTGGCAGTTGCGCTGAATTGTTGTGTCGCAAAAATTCAACGACTCCGAATTGCCGGTGGAGCGTTACGAGTTCCGCTCGCGTCTTCGTGGACGCTCTTCAGCTTGCGGTGGCGCTGGAACTGCGGAATCAGGAGTTGGTGGATCATTTTGTCGCGGCGGACACGATACTCTGTGAGGTTGCCGGACTCGAGGGGTGCCCGGCAATAAATCCGGAACATTCCTGACCGTGTTCGGCTGCTGCGCAGCGTGCTTTCATGCAGGATCAGCGCGATCTTCGAGCCAGACTAGAAGGCGCCCTTGCAGCGGGCCAGCGCCTCCGCGAAGAATCCCGGCAGCTGAAAGCGCTCCTCGCACAACATTCCATCCCACTACTGATCGCCAGGTGACACTGCAAGCTCTGACGAGCTGTGACAATCCCGACAGCCGGCCGGTCGCGCAATCGGCTCTGCTGCGCGGTCTCGACGTCGAAGTAGGCAGCGCTATCCCCGGCGGGCCCAGCCGGATGAAGCACTCGACATCCTCGTAGGTCGCGAGGTCCTCGGCGAACCGGAGCGCGTCGCCCGCCAGGGCGCGTCGCACCATCAAGGTGTTGGTGAGGACGCTGGAGCCCCGTGAGCTGCCAGGTATCTGAAGAGCTCGCCCACGTACACGTCGCTGCCGGCGAAGCGCTGCGGAGCGCCGAACATCTCGCGGAACAGTCGAGGGTACCGTGCGGCCAGCGCCGCAGGAAGCGGTGCTGGACCTC
>CAVOVW010000012.1:0-312069 GCA_963699945.1 Terriglobia bacterium | reverse complement strand
CTTCGTTCGTAAGTGTCCGCATACTATTCCTCCTTGGCTTGCGACCCACCATCACATCGATGGTCGCTTAAGTGTGCAAGCAATCAGTACTTTGCTGGCTTCTTTGGCTAGCCGCGCCATAAAAATCAAAGTCGTCGAACCGCGCAAAGTCGTCATCGTGCTCAATGACGGCTCGCGTCTGCTGCGCTTGAAAGGTCACGAATTCGCGCGTCGCTGCCACGAAGAGCTCGCGGAGCCGTCCCCGCTCCCCGCACCAGAATCCGCTTTGTAATGCCTGGGCCTCCACGCTTACCTCTCCTGCAATCGCGCTACCACCGCCATTTTTTTTCGCCAAACAGCACATAACAGGACCGTTACTCCTATTGTTTCAGACGCAGGCCCATTTCTTCGCGCAAGGAAAGCGCCTGGCACCCATCCCCTCTGTAAAACCGACTCCTGTAACTTCCATCGGCGCTCTACCGCGAGAGAACAAGGTATTTTTGGGTCTTCAGCCCGCGATTGTAGAAAGTTCCGCCGCGCTGTGGTCAAATAGAAGTTACCCCCGGACCTGGAGGAAACGACCCACTTGAACACAGCAGTCCTCGCCCTGGAAGACGGCACGGTCTTCGAGGGCAGGAGTTTTGGTGCGCCCGTCGAACGGACGCGGCGAAGTCGTTTTCAATACCGCCATCACCGGCTATCAGGAAATCTTCACCGATCCCTCGTATTCCGGCCAGATCGTCGTCCTGACCTATCCGCAGATCGGCAACTACGGCGCGAACGATGGCGACAACGAAGCCGCCAATCCCTATATCGAAGGTCTGGTCGTGCGCGAATTTTCGCCGCTCTCCAGCAACTGGCGCGCCGATGAAACCGCGCAGCAGTTTCTCACCAATAGCGGCGTGCCCGTCATCTCCGGCATCGACACGCGCCGCCTGGTGCGCCACCTGCGCTCGCGCGGCGTCATGCGCGGAGTCCTCGTCGGGCCGGTCCCACCGCCAGACCGGATTCTCAAAGCGTTCGTCGAACGCGCGCGCAATTCTCCGTCGATGGCGGGCCTCGATCTCGCCACGCGCGTTTCAACCGCCGATAGTTATCCACTGGAATCACGGCCATCGATCCGCTGCTCGCCGTCGGATCTGCGAAGGCGCCGACGCCGCGATCCGCCATCCACGTCGTCGCCTACGATTTCGGCATCAAGCGCAACATCCTGCGCCGCCTGGTGCATGCCGGCTGCCGCGTCACGGTCGTGCCCGCCGCCACCACCGCCGAAGACGTTCTCGCGCTCAAGCCCGACGGCGTCTTCCTCTCGAACGGCCCCGGCGATCCCGAGCCGCTCGACTACCAGGCCGCAGCAGATTCGCAAGACTGATCGGCAAAGTGCCGATCTTCGGCATCTGCCTCGGCCACCAGCTCCTCGGGCTCGCGCTCGGCGGCAAGACCTACAAGCTCAAGTTCGGCCACCGCGGCGCGAATCATCCGGTGCTGAATCAAATCACCGGCAAAGTCGAAATCACGTCGCACAATCACGGCTTCGCCGTCGATCCCGACTCGCTCAACCTCAACGAGCTCGAAATCACGCACATGAATCTGAACGACGAGACGCTCGAAGGCTTCCGCCACCGCAGCCATCCCGTGTTCTGCGTGCAATATCACCCCGAGGCCGCGCCCGGCCCGCATGATTCGCACTACCTGTTTGACGATTTCGTGAAGCTTGATGGGACCAGGGAAGCTGATGCCGCGCCGCAACGACCTTCATCGCATCCTGATCGTGGGCAGCGGACCGATCATCATCGGCCAAGCCTGCGAATTCGACTATTCCGGCGCGCAGGCCTGCAAGGCGCTCAGGCGGACGGCTACGAAGTGGTGCTGATCAATTCGAATCCGGCCACCATCATGACGGATCCGAACCTCGCCGACCGCACGTATGTCGAACCCCTGAGCGTCGAATACGCCGAAGAAGTCATTCGCCGCGAGCGTCCCGACGCGCTGTTTTCCACTGTCGGCGGCCAGACCGGCCTGAACCTGTCGGTGGCTCTCGCCGAAGCGGGCGTTCTCGATAAGTACGGCGTCGAACTGATCGGCGCGAAAATCGATTCCATCAAGAAAGCGGAAGACCGGCTGCTCTTCAAAGACGCGATGAAGAAGATCGGGCTCGAACTGCCGCAGTCGCAGCTCGTGAACTCGATCGAGAAGGGCCTGGAGTTCGCCGCGCGCATCGGCTATCCCGTCATTCTGCGCCCCAGTTTCACCATGGGCGGCACCGGCGGCGGCATCGCCTATAACCGCGAAGAAGCCGAAGAAATTCTGGAGCGCGGCATCGATCTTTCGCCGGTCCACGAAGTCCTCATCGAAGAGAGCGTCCTTGGCTGGAAGGAATTCGAGCTCGAGGTGATGCGCGACCTCGCCGACAACGCCATCATCGTCTGCTCCATCGAAAATTTCGACCCGATGGGCGTCCACACGGGCGATTCCATCACCGTCGCGCCCGCGCAAACGCTCACCGACCGCGAATATCAGATGATGCGCGATGGCGCGCTGGCCTGTTTGCGCGAAATCGGCGTCGATACCGGCGGCTCCAACGTCCAGTTCGCCATCGATCCTAAAACCGGCCGTATGGTCATTGTCGAGATGAACCCGCGCGTGTCGCGCAGCTCCGCGCTCGCCTCGAAGGCCACGGGCTTCCCCATCGCCAAGATCGCGGCGAAGCTCGCCGTCGGCTATCGCCTGGACGAAATCAAGAACGACATCACGCGCCAGACGCCCGCGTGTTTTGAGCCGACCATCGACTACGTCGTCGTGAAAATCCCGCGCTGGCAGTTCGAAAAATTCCCTGGCGCCGAGCCCGTCCTCGGCACGCAAATGAAAAGCGTCGGCGAAGTGATGGCTATCGGCCGAACCTTCAAGCAGGCGCTCGGCAAGGGCATGCGCAGCTTGGAAACCGGGAAGGCCGACGGCGCCGTAAAATATCAGCGACGACCTGATCGAAGCGCGCCTCATCACGCCCAATCCCGACCGCCTCGGCTACATCCGCCACGCGTTCTCGCGCGGCTACACCGAGGAACAGGTCCACGAGCTGACGTCCATCGACCCGTGGTTCCTGCGCCAGGTTCGCGAAATGGTCGATCTCGAAAAATCGCTCGCCGCGACCGACCCTGCCACCATTTCAAAGGAGCTCCTGCTCGAAGCCAAGCGCGACGGCATCTCCGACAGCTTCCTCGCGCGCAGTTGGAATCTGACGCCCATGGAAGTTCGCAAAAAACGCAAAGAACTCGGCGTCCAGGCCGTTTTCAATCGCGTCGATACTTGCGCCGCCGAGTTCGAAAGCTTCACGCCGTATCTTTACTCCAGCTACGAATCGGAGTGCGAAGCCAACGTCTCCTCGCGCAAGAAAATCATGATTCTGGGCAGCGGCCCGAACCGCATCGGCCAAGGCATCGAATTCGATTACTGCTGTTGCCACGCGTCTTTCGCCCTACAGGAATTCGACGTCGAATCGATCATGGTCAACTGCAATCCGGAAACCGTGTCCACCGATTACGACACCAGCGACCGCCTGTACTTCGAGCCCTTGACGCTCGAAGAAGTGCTCAACATCTGCGACACGGAAAAGCCGGACGGCGTCATCGTGCAGTTCGGCGGGCAAACGCCGCTGACCCTCGCGATTCCCTTGAAGAACGCCGGCGTGCCCATCATCGGCACCGATCCCGCGAACATCGACCTTGCGGAAGATCGCAAGCTCTTCGGCAAACTGCTCGACGATCTGAAAATTCCTTCGCCCGAGAACGGCTCGGCCACCAGCGCCGAAGAAGCGTGCGAGATTGCGCGCTCCATCGGCTACCCCGTGTTGGTCCGCCCCAGCTACGTGTTGGGCGGCCGCGCGATGGTGATCGCCTACGATGAGGACACCGTCCGCCGCTACATGCAGGAGGCCGTGAGCTTCTCGCAAAGCCGCCCCGTGCTGATCGATCGCTTCCTTGAAGACGCAACAGAAGTGGACGTCGACGCGCTGGCGGATTCCTACGGCGATGTTTTGATCGCCGGCATCATGGAACACATTGAAGAAGCCGGAGTCCATTCCGGCGATTCCAGTTGCGTGCTGCCAGCTACTTCACTCGCGCCCGACGTGGTCGCGACCATCCGCGAATACACGGAAAAGCTCGCGCGTGCCCTCAAAGTCATCGGCCTGATGAACGTCCAATACGCGGTGAAAGAGGCAAGGTTTACGTTCTCGAAGTGAATCCGCGCGCCTCGCGCACTGTTCCTTACGTGAGCAAGGCCACCGGAGTGCCGCTGCCCAAGATCGCCGTCGGCCTGATGCTCGGCAAAAAGATTTCGGATTTCACTAAGGTCAAAGGCGTGCTCCCCGTCCCGCAATATTTTGTGAAATCGCCCGTGTTTCCATTCAATAAATTCCCTGGCGTCGATCCCACGCTTGGGCCGGAGATGCGCTCCACGGGCGAAGTGATGGGCGTCGGCGAAAATTTCGGCGAGGCCTTCGCGAAGGCGCAGGTGAGTGCCGGAACACCTCTGCCGGATCGCGGCTCCGTATTCATCAGCGTGAACGATCGCGACAAAGCCGGCGCCGTTTATCTCGCCCAGCGCTTTCATGAACTGGGCTTCGAGATCGCCGCCACGCGCGGTACTGCCGCTGTGATCCGCGCCGCAGGCGTCAAAGTCAAAACGGTTTTCAAGGTGAACGAAGGGCGTCCCAACGCCGTCGATCTTCTCAAGGCGGGGTCGCTGAGTTTGGTAATCTACACCGGCACCAGCGGTGCCCACGCGTTCACCGACGAGAAAGCCATCCGCAAGAACGCAGTAACCTACAGGGTTCCTTGCATTACGACGATGAGTGGAGCAAGGGCCGCTGTCGAAGCCGTGGCTTCCCGCCGCCGCGATCCGGTACGTGTGTGGAGTTTGCAGGAAATACATGGGACGGTTTCCGTGGCCAAGTCTTCGTAAGCGAAAGGGGATTAGAAAATGAAGGGCATCGTGCTCGCGGGTGGTACGGGGAGCCGCCTGTTCCCGCTGACCAAGATCACCAACAAACATCTGCTGCCGATTTACGACAAGCCGATGATCTTCTACCCCATTCAGACGTTGGTTGATGCGGGGATCAAGGACATTCTGCTGGTCACCGGCGGCCGCAATTCGGGCGATTTCTTGCGCCTGCTCGGCAACGGCAAAGAATTCGGCCTGAAGCATTTTAACTATACCTATCAGGAAGGCGAAGGCGGCATCGCCGATGCGCTCGCATTAGCCGAGCACTTCGCCGACGGCGACAAAATCTGCGTCATCCTGGGCGACAATATTCTGGAAAAGCCGATCAAGACGCCGTCGACGCTTTCGAGAAGCAGGAGCATGGCGCGCGCATTCTGCTCAAGGAAGTCCCGGACGCCGAGCGCTTCGGTGTGGCCGAAATGAACGGTTCGCGCATTCTCAGCATCGAGGAAAAGCCCAAGAAGCCGAAGTCGAACTACGCCGTCACCGGTATCTACATGTTCGATGGAAGCGTATTCGATAAGGTCAAGAAGCTTGTCCCAAGCGGCCGAGGTGAACTCGAAATCACCGACGTCAATAACGCCTACATCAAGGACGGGACGATGACGTATTCGTTCGTCGACGGCTGGTGGACGGACGCCGGCACATTCGAATCGCTCTTGCGCGCCACAAATCTCGTCGCACAATCGGCTACACCCGAGCAGCGCAAAAAGGCCGCCGAAGACTAAACCGCTTTTTCAAAACTAAAAGCGTTTCGTCATCCTGAGCAGCGAAGCGCCCGAAGGATCTGCTTTTGCTGGCCCCACGCCCTACCGCGACCGCGCCAACACCGCGCCCCAATTAAATCCCGCGCCAAACGCTCCGAACACCACGTCGCCTGCCGGCGGATTCCCGGCAGCCCACTCCGCCGCGGCAATGAACATCGATGCCGACGACGTATTCCCATACCGCGCCACGTTTGAAAATATCTTTTCCGGCCCGATACCGAGCCCCTTTGCCACGCGCACCAATAAATTCTGATTCGCCTGATGCAGCAGAAACGCCTGCACATCCGCCGCCGCGACGCTCTGCCGCGCCAGCACCTCTGCGATCGCGCCCGGAATCTTGCGCGCAGCCTGCATGATCACGCTCAAGCCATTCATCGTGAGCGCCGACGCTCCATCCCATGCCAGATCGCCTCGAAATTGCCCATCCGTGTGCAACACGGCATCCACAATTTCCCATCGCCCCACTCGCGCCGTCACCAGCGCCGCACCCGCGCCGTCGCCGAACAAAATCGCGGTATTCGGATCGAGCGGCGCGCCTTCGATCAGAGCCGACATTTTCTCCGCGCCAATCACCAGCACATCGCCCACCGCCTCTGTCATGCGCGAGGCAATCACCAATCCGAAGAGCGATCCCGCGCTCGCCATCGGCACGTCGATCGCCGGCGTTCCTTCCAACCCGAGCGTCGCCGCGACTTCCGCTGCGGGACCCGGAAATCCGCGAGCCGCACTGCCGCTCGCCACGATGATCATTCCCAGCGACGAAGGCTCCGTGTTCGCGTTGCGCAAGCAATCGCGCGCGGCTTCCGTCGCCAGCGCAGCAACGCTGGTCTCCGCCGCCGCCCATCGCCGCTCTTTAATACCGGTCGCGTTCTCAATCCACTCCGGGGCTTTTCCCACGCGCGCCCCGATCTCTTCATTCGTGACGACCCTGTCGGGCGCGTACATTCCAAAGCACTGGATGTAGGCAGGCATGAAACAGCTTACGAGGCGTGCTCGTCGAGGTACGCTTCAATCCGCGCGATCGAATCGAACTTGCGCGGATTCAGATCGCGATCCGGCACCTTGATCGCGAATTCTTCTTCGAGCGCCGATACCAGGTCGGGCAAAGCGAAGGAATCCAGCAGTCCACTTTCAAACAGCGACTCGCCATCGTCGGCGGGAAGCTGCGCAGTAGTAACTTTCGTGAGGACGCCCAGAAGGCGTTCGCGGCGTGTAGGGTCTGGCATGAAATTTTATCGTGCCACAGTCGCGCCGGCCTGTGTGCCGTACCATTCGTAGGTAGATGCGATGCCGGCCTCCAGCGGAATCCGCGCTTGCCACCCCAGCGTCCGAATGCGCGAAACGTCCAGCAGTTTGCGCGGCGTTCCATCCGGTTTCGACGCGTCATACGAGATGCGTCCCGTGTAGCCCACCACCCGCGCCACCATCGCCGCGAGTTCGGCAATCGTCAGGTCTTCGCCCGTGCCCACGTTCAACGGCTCCGCGCCATCGTATGTATTCATCAGGAAGCAGGCTGCCTCCGCCAGATCGTCCACGTGCAGGAATTCGCGCCGCGGCGTGCCCGTCCCCCACAAGATCACTTCGGGGGCTCCGCCAATGCGTGCTTCATGAAATCGCCGGATCAACGCCGGCAGCACGTGCGATTTCTCCAGGTCGAAATTGTCACCCGGTCCGTACAAATTCGTCGGCATCAGGCTGATCGCCGGGAAGTCGTACTGTTCGCGATAAGCCGCGCACAATTTCAGCCCCGCGATCTTGGCGATCGCATACGCCTCGTTGGTCGGCTCGAGCGATCCCGTCAGCAATGCATCTTCGCGGATCGGCTGCGGTGCGAATTTCGGATAAATGCAGGACGATCCCAGGAACACCAGTTTCCGCGCGCCGTTCTTCCACGCCGAATGTATCACGTTGTTCTGAATCGCGAGGTTTTCGTAGAGGAAGTCGGCCGGATACGTCGCGTTCGCCATGATCCCGCCGACCTTCGCCGCCGCCAGGAACACGAACTCCGGCTTCTCCGCGGCGAAAAAACGCTCCACTGCCGCTTGATCCTGCAAATCCAGTTCCCGCCGTGTGCGCGTCACTAAATTCCGGCAGCCCCCGGCTCCGAGCTTGCGCACAATCGCTGAGCCCACCAACCCCCGGTGGCCCGCGACGAAAATCCGGCTTTCCGGCTGCAGCAATCTATCGGTGCGCAGTTTATCCGTCGCCGATTTATCCATGGGCCCCTCCGCGCGGCGCCACCAGATGCCCCGCCCGCGCCAGCGTCAGCTCCTGCTGAGCCAGTTCCAGGTCGTTTTCCACCATCGAATGCACCAGCGCATCGAAGCTGATCTCGGGCTTCCATCCCAACACTCGCCGCGCTTTGCTCGCGTCGCCCTCCAGCGCATCCACCTCGGTCGGACGAAAGTAGCGTGCGTCTTTCTCCAGGCACTTCTTCCAATCCACTCCCGCGATTTCGGCGGCTCTTTCCAGAAATTCGCGCACCGAATGGCTCTCGCCCGTAGCGATCACGAAATCGTCCGGCGTGTCCTGCTGCAGCATCATCCACATGGCGCGCACAAAATCGGCCGCATGCCCCCAATCGCGACGGGCATCTAAATTGCCCAGGTAAAGCTTTTCCTGCAAACCCAATTTAATGCGCCCCAGCGCGCGCGTAATCTTGCGCGTCACGAACGTCTCGCCCCGCCGCGGCGACTCGTGATTGAAAAGGATGCCGTTGGCGATAAACAATCCGTAGGCTTCCCTTTCGTTCACGCCATACCAATGCGCCGCCACCTTGCTCACCGCGTAAGGACTTCGCGGATAAAAAGCAGTCTGTTCGTTCTGCGGCGGCTTCGACGCTCCAAACATTTCTGACGACCCGGCCTGATACAGTCGCGGTGCCTTCCCGCTCTCCCGCACGTAATCGCGAAAGGCTTCCATCAAGCGGAGTGCGCCGGTGGCAACGATGTCGGCCGTGTACTCCGATTGATCGAAGCTCACGCGCACGTGGGATTGCGCGCCCAGATTGTAAACCTCATCCGGCTGGATCTCGCCCAGCAGACGCCGCATACTCGCGGCATTGGCCAGGTCGCCATAATGCAGCCGCAAGGGGCTCGAATCGTGCGGATCGTGATACAGATGATCCAGGCGATCCGTGTTGAAAGTCGACGTTCTCCGGATCATGCCGTGAACCTCGTAGCCCTTCGCCAACAGAAGCTCCGTCAGGTAGGACCCGTCCTGTCCCGTGATGCCGCAAATGAACGCCTTTTTGGTAACTGCCATCCACATCTATTATTGAACGGACAAATCCGAATTCAGATAACCGCGCCGCCGGCCGATATGACGTTCGAAGGAATAGCTTGGCCCGGGCCATCCCCAGGCTTTATATTAAAGATGTCCACCACCTCCACCTCCGCCATCACGCCGCTCACCTTAAACGGTATCAGCAAGTATTCCACCGACTATCAATCCATCCTCAACCGCGCCGTTTCGATCGCCCAACAGCCGCTGACGCTGCTGCAAACCCAGGATTCGAACCTGCTTGCGCAAAATAACGCCCTGGGAGGTCTGCAACAGGACGCCACCAATCTGGTGACCAGCCTGCAGGCGCTCGGGACGCTGGCGGCGAATCAGGCCGTCGGTGCCTCCAGTTCGGATCCCACCACCGTTTCCGCAACTACTACGGGCGCCACCGCCCCTGCGACCTACACGATCAATTCCGTAACCACCCTGGCGAGCGCCGCTTCGGAAAGGTCCCTCACCGGCTATACGGACTCCACCTCCACGCCCGTATCCGCCACGGGCTCGTTGAATTTGACCGTCGGCTCACAGAGCTACGCGCTGACTTTGAACTCGAACAACCTGGTGGGCCTGCGCGACGCCATCAACAACTCCGGTGCGCCTGTGACCGCCTCTATTCTCACTACCAGTACCGGCAATTATCTGTCGGTTACGGCAAACGCTTCGGGAGCCGCCGCGCTCCAGCTGATTGACGATCCGGTCACGCCTGATAACCCCGGCGGCAGCAATACCGAACTCCTGACGCAAACCAACCAGGGCACCGATGCGGAGTTCCATTTGAACGGCATCGATATCAAACAATCCAGCAATACTGTAAACTCCGTGATTCCCGGTGTGACACTGCAGTTGCTGCAACAAAGCGGCACCCCGGTGACAGTGTCCCTGCAAAGCGATTCCACCCAAATATCTTCGGCTCTCCAGAGTTTCGTCTCCGCCTACAACACAGTGGAAAGCGATCTGCAGGCGCAGCAGGGGCAATTCCCCGGCGCGCTCGGCGGCAACCCGGCGATCTCCGGGCTGCAGCAGACGCTGCGCCAAATCACGGGCTTCTTCACCACCGGCAGCAGCGTGACGAATCTCTCGGGTCTCGGCATCACGTTTAACGACACCAGCGGCACCGCCACCTTCGATCAATCGGCCTTCGATGCACTGGGCTCCCAGCAAATCACCGACGGATTCGGTTTCCTGAATGCTCTGGCCACCGGTTCCGGAAACTTCGTCGCGCAGCTGCAAACGTTCACGGACCCCATCAGCGGCGTCATACATTCCGAGCAGCAAGGCAACATCGCGACGGACGGGCATCTGCAATCTCAGATGCAGACGCTGACGAACCGCATCAACACCATGCAAGCCAATCTGCAAGCGCAGCTGGCACAGGCCGACGCCCTGGAAGCGACGCTGGAATCGCAGCAATCCACTGTCAACGCGTCGCTCATCGGCTTGAACTATGTGCTCTACGGGGCGAATCCGACGGGTAACTAACAAACCAAAGAGAAAGATCTAACCGAAGAGATTCTCAGCGATGGACCAGCTTCCCTCCCTTCTCGAAGCGACGCGCCAGGCGGTGACCGCCGCCGCCGTCGGCGATCTACCGGCTCTCGAAGCGGCGCTCGCCGTGCGCAGCACAGCTCTGGAAATCGCAAACCCTGAGGCCATCCCCGCGGCGGAGCGTCTCGCCGCGTTCAAGGAAGGGGAAACGCTCCACTTTCTGTTGTCCGGCCTTCGCCGCCAGCTCCTGGAGCAACAAGCGACGCTGGAGCAGATGATGACGCGCCTCCAGCGCACCGGGCCGCCGCCTGTGGCCATGCTTGATCTAAAAGCGTGATCGGCCTTAGAGCCCGGCCTTAGGGGCGGCCCTTAGGGCTTAGAGCGGATTGTGTGGATCTGCCGCAGCAAATCGTCCATCGCATTCTGCGGAAGGCTCGATGCCGCGCGGTTTTCTTCGGCCGTCAGATGAATTTCGCTACGCACCACGGCGATCTCGCGCGGCGCGCGGATGCCGATCTTCACTTGCGAACCTTCAATCTCCAAAATCTCCACCTCGACGTTGTCGCCAATCCTGACCGATTCGCCGGAACGCCTGCGAATCACAAGCACGGCTGCTCCAGCAGTTCGCGCCGCACCGGCGACCGGTGCGAATAGCGGCGATCGTAGCGCACCGCCTGCACCGCCGCGCCCGTGCGCGCGTTGATCACCACCGGTGCCAGCAGATTCGCCGTCAGCGCGGCGCCGTCTCCTGGCGCTAGAATCGCCAGAAAAACGGCTTCCTCTCCCGGCAGCGGCTGTCGTTCTTCAAACCCCAGCAGGCGCAAATCATCGGACCCGATCCCGCTTTGATACGCCGGATCAAGAATGGGAACCGGAATGGCGAGAAACGCCAGCGCCGCTATGTCCCGACTCTGCAGTAACACCAACGGCGCGATCTGCTCCGGAGTCAGCAGTACGAAGCGGCGTTGATTCTCAAACCCCGGAATTCCGCAAGGAAATACGAGTTCGGCGGAAGGCTCGTACGGCACTTCGCCGAAATCGCGTGTCTGAATCGATGGCATCCATCAAAGATGGGTGCAATCGGGGTGCCAGGACGCTGCGTTAGCGGCTCCGCAGCTCTGCGGAAAATTCCTGGGCCAGCCGCTCGATAATTTTGTCCACCGCCGCCGCTACTTCCTCCGACGAAAGCGTCCGATCGGCCGCGCGGAACACCATGGACACAGCGATGCTTCGCTTGGCCGGATCTACTCCTTTGCCTGCGAACACGTCGATGCAATCCACCGACTCCAACTGCGCCCCGCCCGCCGCGCGAATCGCGCGCTCCAGCGACTCGTACGGCACGTCACGTTCAGCCAGGAACGAAAGATCCCGATACACCGCAGGGTATCGCGGCAGCGCTTCGAACTTCGCGGGAACGCCCGATCCTGCCACCAACGGCTCGATGAAAAGCTCAGCCGCAAATACCGGCTGATAGATGCGCTCGGCGGCCAGCAGTTCCGGCGCCACCTGCCCCATGATCCCGATCGCCGAGCGGTCCAACACGATCTGCGCGGCAGTCCCCGGCGCATAGCCCTCGAGCGACGCCGGCGCAAACGTTGCCCCGTGCGCATGCAGCGCTTCCAGCACGGTTTCCACCGATCCCTTTAGATCGAAGAAATCGCATTCGCGCCGCGTAGACCAATCCGCGTCGTTCAGGCTTCCGCCCAACAGAATACCCAACGCCCACTTCTCCACGGGATCTCCTGGAAGTGGGATCTCAGATCCCTTTTCCGGCCGCGAAAACACTTTGTCGATTTCGAAATAGCGGAAATTCACCGCGCGCCGCGACGCGTTGTACACCGCGGTCTTCACCAGGAACGGCACCAGCGACCGCCGCAGCCGTGCCAGATCCGCGTTCAGCGGATTCGCCAGTGTGACCGAGGCGCCGGTGAGCTGCGAGAATCGCGCTTCGTTCTCCAGCGGCTCCAATGGCACGCCGCGAACTTCTAAATATCCCGAGCCCGTCAGCACGCCCCGTGCAGTTTGCCGCGCGCGATCGAGCGCCGTCGTCGTGCCGGCCGTCGGTATTTCCGCGCTGGCCGAAGGCGTGATCGTCTCATAGCCCAGCACGCGTGCCACGTCTTCAATCAGCACCACCGCATCGTTCACGTCCACGCGCCTGGTGGGAACCTCGACGCGCGCAAGATCTTCTGAGCAGCGGCACCCCAACTTCGTCAGCGACGCGATCACCTGCTCGCGCGTCACCCGCACGCCTAAATAGGCACTGACGCGTTCCGCCGGAACCGAGAACACGGCTCGTGCGGCGGGCGTTGGATACGCGTCGGTCACCGGCCCTGCCGCTTGCGCTGCGGCTTCGGAGAACAACAGCGCCGTGGCGCGATCGCGCGCGCCCACCAGCGTTTCGTTGGGATCCGTCCCACGCTCGAAGCGATATGACGAATCGCTGCTCACGCCCAGCCGCTTGCTGGAGGCACGAATCGCCGTCGGCTCAAAGTGCGCGGCCTCCAGCAGCACGTCGGCCGTATCGTCCGAAATGCCGGACATCTCGCCGCCCATGATTCCCGCCAGCGCCATCGGCGCAATCGCATCGGCAATCGCCAGCGGAGCGTTGGCACCGCCCGCGCCTCCGGATCCAGAAACGAACCGTCCGTCCAACAGCTTCAGCGTTTCGCCCGCCGCGAAGCGCCGCACAACAATCTTTTCGCGCACGCGTCGCAAATCGAAGGCATGCAGCGGCTGTCCCCACTCCAGCATCACGAAGTTTGTGATGTCGACAACATTGTTGATGGGCCGCAAGCCCGCCGCCATCAAGCGGCTCGCCATCCACGGGCGCGATTTTTCGATGTGGATGCCACGAATCACCTGGCACGTGTAGCGCGTGCACAACAAGGGCGCTTGCATCTCCACCGGCACAGCATCTTTGGTCAGCATCTGAGGCGCCGGAGCCTCCGGCAGCACCAGCTGCAACCCCAGCATCGCGGCGAGCTCCCGCGCGATTCCGATCAGCCCCAGGCAATCCGGCCGGTTCGGATACACTTTCATGTGCACCAGCGCCTCGTCGATCTTCGCGGCTTCGGTGATGCTCTTGCCCAGCAGCGCCTCGTCGTGAAACACCTGCAAGCCCGTGCCCTTGGCGATCATTCCCAGCTCGCCGTCCAGGCAAATCATTCCTTGCGAAAAAACGCCGTGAAAATTTTCTTCGCCGATCGATTCACCGGTGGGCAAATCCGTCCCCGCCAGCGCCACCGGCACTCCCCAGCCCACTTCGATGGGATGCGCCGACGCGCACACAATCGTGCGCACGTCACCCCGCGCCACTTCCACCTCGCATACGAACTTGTCCGTCGTGCCTTC
This sequence comes from Terriglobia bacterium, assembly GCA_963699945.1. GTDB lineage: Bacteria > Acidobacteriota > Terriglobia > Bryobacterales > Bryobacteraceae > Palsa-187. The sequence goes on along the minus strand of CAVOVW010000012.1, from coordinate 298,198 downwards.
GAGTTGCTTCTTTGCGCGAACGAAACCGACGCGCACCGGCGCCAGCTCGTGCGCCAATACGTGCGCCGCTTCAATGTCCAGGCCGACGCGCGGCAGCGCCGCCAGCAGCTCCTCCAGCGAGCAGCGCGGCGACAGATAATCCAGCAGCCATCCAGTGTTAACGATCATGCTTGGTTACGAAGAGTTGGAAGGCTCACGCGGCTAAAACTGGCGCAAGAACGCTTCCTCGTTCTCATAGAGCAGCCGGATGTCGTTGATCTGGTGCCGCAGCATCGTGATGCGATCCACGCCGATGCCGAACGCGAAACCCTGGTGCTTTTCCGGGTCCAGGCCGCCCTCGCGCAGCACCTCAGGCCGCATCATGCCGCTGCCCAGCACTTCAATCCATCCGGTGCGCGAACACAGCGAGCAGCCCTTCTGCTTGCAGACCACGCAGCTGACGTCCACCTCGGCGCTGGGCGTCGTGAACGGAAAATAGCTCGGCCGAAAACGCAGTTTCGCTTCGCCGCCGAACAAGCCCCGGGCCAACTCCGTCAGCGTCCACCGCAAATCGGACATGCTCAACTTTGTTCCCACGGCGAACACATCCAGCTGCTGAAAAATCGGGAAGTGCGACGCGTCGATATCGTCGGCGCGATAGCAGCGGCCCGTGGTCATGGCGCGAATCGGCACGCGGCCTCCGCTCGCCTGCATCACGCGGCCCTGAAACGCCGTGGTGTGCGTGCGCATCAGATGCCGGCCGTCGACGTAAAAGGTGTCGTGCATGTCGCGCGCCGGATGCCAGGCCGGCGTGTTCAGCACGTCGAAGTTGTAATACTCGGTTTCGATGTCCGGGAAATCTTCGTAGGAGAAGCCCAATCCCATCAGGATGCGCTTCATCATTTCGGCGGTGACCGTCATGGGATGCGGACGACCCGCCAGCCGCCGTCTCCCGGGCAGCGTGACGTCCAGCATCGGGCCCGCAGGCTTCGCCGCGACCTGAGACCCGCGCGGCGCTCATCGATCGCCTCTTCCAGTTGCGCCTTCGCCGCATTCACCGCTTGTCCGAACGCCTTGCGCTCTTCCGCCGGCAGGCCTCCCAGCAACTTTAATTGCGACGTCAGCTCGCCCGCTTTGCCCAAATATTGCACGCGCACTTGATCAAGCGCCGCCGCATTGGCCGCGGCGTTGATCTGCGTCAGAGCGCGCTCCACCAGTTGTGAAATCGATTGCATGGGCTTTGTTTGCGTTTATTGGGTTTTTGAGTGGAAACTACGAGTGTAACATTGCACGAACATATGGCCCTCCCTCGTGTCCTTGAATCCGAAGAAATGGCGGGAGCCGATGAAGCCGCCGAGTACGACGCGATGGACTTCAGCGCGACCGACGACGCCTTTGCGCGCCACGCGGCCGAACTCGCGACGCCTCAAATGTGGATCATTGATATCGGCTGCGGCAATGCCAAAATCCCTTTGGCCATCGCCTCGCTCGCTCCCGCCTCGCGCGTCTGCGCCGTGGAAATGTCCAGCGCGATGCTGGCCGTCGCCGTTCGCAATCGCGCGAAAGCAGACAACGTCGCCCGCGAAACCGCCTTTGTCCGGGGCGACGCCAAGCGCCTGCCGTTCGCGTCAGGCTCCGTCGGGCTGGTCGTTTCCAATAGCCTGATCCATCACATCCCCGATCCCAGCCGCGTGTTCGCTGAAGTGGCGCGCATCGCGAAACGATTCCGAGGGCCGGTCGCGCATTCTCCTCCGTGATCTGCTCCGTCCCGAAACCGAAGCCCGGCTTGCAGAGATCGCCGCGAAATATTCGGGCGGCTGGAGCCCCTTGCAAATCCGCCTATATAAGGATTCCCTGCACGCGGCCCTTTCGCTCGATGAAGTCCGCTCCTACGCTTCCGATGCCGGCCTCCGCGGCGTGCGCGTTGAGCAAATCACAGATCGCCACTGGAGCCTGGAAACGGACGCATAAGCGACATCGCTCACGGCTTTCGCGCATGCGGCGAAGGATCGAAGGAATAGAAAGTATATGGCCCGCACCCGTCAGGGTGGGGATTACGATTCCTTATGGAATTTGGATTCCCGGTCTCACGACCGAGGTTGGCGGAGTTGCATTTTTAAAGCTCGCGAACGATCGCCGAATTTTCGCGCGCAGGCACACAAATCCCAAAATCCAGCGTCGCCGAACCGCGAAATGATTCACAGCGTGTGAAATATCTAGTTCAAACTTCTCGGACAAGGCCATTTTGGGATCAGCGGTGTATCTTCTTCATAATCAGTAAGATACAAACATGCCCCTTCCCGGGCGTTCTGCGGCCCGCTAAGGCGTCGGCGAAGGGGTAGGGTGCGGAAAATCCTCGCGATGCAGCCACGCGCTTCTAATCGCTTCCTGGCGATATTTCGCCAAATTTTCGCTTCTGAGATTTTGATCCACGCGCCGAATTTTTAGGACCGCGAGCGCCGCGTTGCGCTATCCTGACGCTTGGCCACCCGCATCGAACAGCTCCAACAGCTCCTCACCCAGGACCCATCCAATTCTTTCGTCCGCTACGGACTCGCCATGGCCCACGTGCAGGGCGGCGAGCTCGAAAAGGCCGTTACCGAATTTGAAACGCTCCTCAAGCACGACCCGTCCTACTCAGCGGGCTACTATCACGGCGGCCAGACGTGCGAAAAACTGGGACGGATCGACGATGCGCGCAACTATTACCGCCGGGGGCTCGCCATTTCCCGGGACGCGCACGCGCGCGGCGAACTGCAGGCCGCTCTCGATATACTAGGCGATTAGGAACCGTCCGCTGTCGCGATGCAGCGCCGTAACGTAGGCGGCCAGCCACCACCATGAGCTCCCGATTCACCCGCCGGCTTCGCACCGTGGCCGGAATGCTGCTCGCGTTCGTGCCTTCTGCTTTTTCGCAGCAGCCCGCACGTCCCTTGCAGCCGCCCGTGCGTCCGCCCATTCGCCGCGCGACCGCGCCGTCGGATCAAAATCAACTGGATGGGAACGAGGCGCTGTTTACCGTTCTCGCGGCCATCAACATGGCGGGGTATGACGATCAAATCGACGCCGCCTCCACGCATCCGTTCCGGCATCAGTTGCGCACCGAGCTCGGCACGCGCAGTTTGGATAGCATCTTTGAGCTGAAGCGCTTTTTCCGCGATCACAAGATCGCCGATCCCAAGGCCGAGCTGAGCCGCTACATTTCTTATGCGCTGCTGATCAATGGCCCGCCCGACTTCGGCTATCGCGATCCCGATATGCTGCGGCCCGCCGACGCGTCCTCGCTCGAGGGCCTCTCGCCGCTGCTCGTGGCGTTCTATCGCGAGGCGAAGCTCGAAGAGCTGTGGCAGCGCGCGCAGCCGTTCTACGATCAGACCATCGCACAATATCACGAGCCGGTTTCGCGCGCGATCGTCGGCGTCAACGCCTATTTGCGCAATACCTCCAGCGGCTATCTGGGACGCCGCTTCCAGATTTATGTGGATCTGCTGGGCGCCCCCAATCAGGTGCAGACGCGCAGCTACGGCGACGACACGATGGTGGTCGTCACGGCGAGTCAGGAGCCGCAGATCGACGGCATCCGCCACGCTTATCTCCACTATCTGATCGATCCTCTCGGCTTCAAATTCTCCGAGGACATTCAGAAGAAGCACGCGCTCGGCGATTACGCTCAGGGGGCGGGCGCGCTGCCGGACGTTTATAAATCCGACTTCGTTCTGCTGGCCACCGAATGCGTCATCAAGGCCGTGGAGAGCCGGATGGATCGCAAGCCGGAGCTGGTGGATCAGGCCATGAAAGAAGGCTACGTCCTGACCGCGGCCATCGCCGAGCAGCTGGCCGTGTATGAAAAGCAGGAAGTGGCCATGCGCCTGTATTTCCCGAACCTCATCACACCGCTCGATTTCAAAAAAGAAGAAAAGCGCATGGCGACGATCGAGTTCGCGCCCGCGCCCTTGGCCGCGCGTGTGGTCCGCCCGGCGGAGACGTCGAAGCCGCCGGAGCTGACGGGCGTTGCCAAGACGCTGGACGACGCCGATAAGGCCTATACCGCTCGCGACCTTCCGGGCGCCCGCGCGGCGTTCCTGCGCGTGCTGGAAGAAACGCAGGACAAATCGACCCAGGCGAAGGCGTATTATGGTTTGGCAAGGATCGCGGTGCTCCAAAGGGACCCCGAAACGGGCGACAACCTGTTTCACAAGGTGCTGGAACTGGAGCCGGATCCGGACACCAAGGCATGGAGTCTTCTCTACCTGGGCCGCCTGGCGGATTCGCAGGGCGATCGGGAACATGCCATGGAGAATTACAAGGCCGCGCTGGCCGTGGAAGGCTTGCCCGATACGGTGAAACAGGCGGCACAAAAAGGGTTGGACGCGGCGTTTGCCAAAGACGCGGCGAAGCAGTAGTAATTCTAATTTTTTGGGGAGTAAAAGGAATGAGGATGAACTATCTCGCGGCCACGCTGGCGCTCGCCGCCGGGCTCGCGATGGCACAGAAGCCGAAGTCGCAGAAGGAAACAGAGGCGGTACGCGCGGTGATGTCCGCCAATACGCCGGACGCGAAAATTGCCGCGGTGGAAGATCTGCTCACTCGCTACAAAGACACGGAATTTAAGTCCTACGCGCTGACCCAAGCCGCACAGGCCGAGCAGGCCAAGGGCGACCAGATCGCGGGAATCAACTACGCGAACCGCGCCATAGACGCGGATAAGAAAAATTTTCAAGCGCATATTCTTCTCGCCCAATTGACGATTCAGGGCACGCATGAGTTTGATCTGGATAAAGATCAAAAGGTTGCGACCGTCAGCAAAGCCGCGAATGAAGCACTCGCGGACCTGAAGTCCGCTCCGAAGCCGAATCCGGCGCTTTCCGACGATCAATGGGAAGGCATCAAAAAGGATTTCGCCTCGCAGGCACACGAGGCGTTGGGTATGGCCGCGGCCCTCGACAAGAAACTCGATGTGGCGGTGACCGAATACAAGGCGGCCCTTGATAATCCTATGCCTGATCCCGGCACCATGGTGCGGTTGGCGTCCGTTTACGACGACCAGGGTAAATATGACGACGGCGCCGCGCTATTGGACAAGGTCGCAGCCTCCAGCGCACCCGACGTCTTCAAGAAAGCCGCCCAGAACGAAAAACAGCGCGCCGAAAAACTCAAAGCGATAAAGAAGTAAAAACGATTGCAGAATTCATGAGCGCGGACTTAACCGTTCTCGAGCAGAAGTTGGGCCACACGTTTGGTGACTCCGAACTGTTGGTCCGCGCGCTGACCCACAAATCCAGAATCTACGAAAAATCGGCGGACGGCGACGCTTCCTCCGACAACGAACAGCTAGAATTTTTGGGCGACTCCATTCTCGGCTTCGTGGTGAGCGAATCGCTGGTGCGCCGCTTTCCCGCGTTTCCCGAAGGCCGCTTGTCGAAACTGAAAGCGCACCTGGTGAGCGCGGCGTGGCTCTACGAAGTGGCGCAGCAACTGAACCTGGGCGACTTTTTGATTCTAGGACGCGGCGAAGAAATGTCCGGCGGCCGCGAAAAGCGCGCCCTGCTGTCGGACGCGCTGGAGGCGCTGCTCGCCGCGCTGTATCTGGATGGCGGAATGGAAACCGTCCGGCCGCTGATTGAACAGCACATCATCGGGTCGCTCGAAGTGACGGAAGGCGTTGAAACGACGGTTACAGATCATAAGAGCGCGCTGCAGGAAATCGCGCAAGCTTTGAAGCTTCCGCCGCCGCGCTACGTGATCGTGGCCGAAGATGGACCCGAGCACGCCAAAATGTTCACCGTGGAAGTGCGCCTGGGCAAGGAATGGACCAGCCAGGCACAAGGTATGTCGAAGAAAGCCGCAGGTCAAAAGGCCGCGGAGCAAATCATCCGCCGACTATCCTGACGTCCGACTCTTCGCCGGATTTTCCGTCCGCCCGGAGCCCGGATCGGCTTCCACAAATCAGCGTGCTACACTTCTTACGGAATGCACAGAGTTTGTGCTCTTGTGTGCGTATTCGCGGTCTTGGGGATGGCCGAGGATAACCGATCTCTCGGCGACCGCGCACGCCAGTACCTCACCGACCTGATCCGGCTCGACACGTCGAACCCTCCGGGCAATGAAACGCGCGTCGCCGAATATCTAAAAGAAGCTGCGGATGCGCAGGGCATCGCGAGCGAACTGGCGGGCGCCGAACCACGCCGCATGAATTTCGTCGCGCGGGTGAAGGGGTCCGGCAAAGCGCGGCCGCTGCTGCTGATGGCCCATACCGACGTGGCGCCTGCCGACCGCGCGCAGTGGACCGTCGATCCTTTTTCGGGCGAATTGCGCAACGGCCTGATCTATGGGCGCGGGGCCTGGGACGACAAATCGCTGCTGGCATCTGAGCTCGCTGTGATGGTGGAGATCAAGCGCCGCAACATCAAACTGAACCGCGACATTATTCTGCTCGCCGAAGCCGACGAGGAAGAAAACGCGGGCGGCATTCAATGGATTCTGCAGCACGCGCCGCAAAAGATCGACGCTGAGTTTGCGCTGAACGAAGGCGGATCGATTCTGGAAACCAAGGAAGGTCCCAAGATCTTCCAGGTGCAGACGGCCGAAAAAATCCCGGTGCGCGTGCTGTTGAACGCGAAGGGTACGGCCGGGCACGGGGCGATTCCCCGCGACGATAATCCTATTGTGCGGCTGTCGCGCGCCGTGATCCGCGTGACAGAAGCCGAGCAGCCCGCCCGCTTGAATCCGGTGGCCCGCCGGTATTTCCGCGAAATTTCCAAGCTTCCGGATTACGCCTGGCTGGGACCGCTTCTGCCGAAGCTGGAAAATCCGGCCACGGTGCAGGCCGCCGCCGAGCAGGTCCGGATGCACGAGCCGGATCTGGATGATCTGATGCGGACCACGGTTTCGCCCACGGTCACGCGCGCGGGCGCGAAGGTCACCAGCATCCCGAACGCGGCCGAAGCCCAGCTGGACGTGCGCCGCATGCCGGTGGAAACGCGCGATGAAGTGCTGGACCGCATCCGCCAGATCATAAACGATCCGCTGGTGGAAGTAAGCTTCGCGCCCGGTCCGCTGCCGCCCGCCGCCGATCCCAGCCCCACCACTACTCCTCTGTATCATGCGCTGGAACGCGCCATTGCCCGCATTTATCCGCGCGATGTGACGGTTCCTTACATCACGCGCGGCGCCACCGACAGCCCCTTTCTCCGCGTGCGCGGCATTCCGGTTTACGGCGTGCCGATCTTCACGCGCGAGTCGGAGGAAAGCCGCTCGCACGTCAACGACGAGCATATTTCGCCGAAAAACATCGAGGACGGCGCAAGTCTGCTGTGGCAAATGGTGCTGGAAAGCGCCGGGCCATCACTCTAACAAGCCGCTTTAGCCTGGACCCTTTTCCGGCCGAGATAACCCTACACGCCTGAGCCCCTCGGTGCGTCTATATTTGCAGGGCACTGCCAGGGCTGCTGTAGTGTCTTCATTGTTTTCAGCAATTTAAAACCGTTTGCATGGCTGAGTGGACGCTTAAATACGCCGACGCGCGCGGGGAAATCCACCAGCAGGTGGCCGAAGCGGCCTCCGAGCGGGAATTGCGCGACCGCTACACGCAGCAGGGCTTTCTGGTCTATTCCATCAAGCCGCGCTCGGAAATCGCGGGCCTGGCCACCGGGCTGCGGCCTCAGCGGCAAGAAGCTTCAACCTCGAAAAATTCCTGATCTTCAATCAGCAGTTCGTGACGCTGATCCGCGCCGGCCTGCCGATCCTGAAGGCGCTGGACCTGCTGGCCGACCGCCTCACCGACCCCAAGCTGTCGCAGCCACATCACGCGCGTGCGCGACGAAGTGAACAACGGCGCGCTGCTTTCGGACGCCTTCGCGAAGCAGGGCGTGTTTCCGCCGATCTACGTCACCAGCGTTCTGGCGGGCGAGCGCAGCGGATCGCTGGCGGAAGTGATCGAGCGCTTCGTCACCTATCAGAAGCTGGCGCTTGTCGGTGCGCAAGAAGCTGCTGGTCTCGCTGATGTATCCGGCGCTGCTGATCGTGCTGGTCATCTGCCTGATCGTGTTCCTGATCACCTACGTGGTGCCGAATTTCGCCGAGCTCTACAACAGCATGCAGGCGCAGTTGCCGCACGCCGACGCTGATCCTGATCGCCATCGGCACCACGGCGCGCGGCTACGTGCTGCTCGGATTCGTGACTGCTGATCGTCGGCGGTCATCGCGTTGCGGGCCTGGGCGAAACGCCTACGGGCAAGGAGGCGTGTGGACCGCGCGCTGCTGAAAGTGCCGCTGCTGGGCGAGGTCTGGCTGAAATATCAGGTGGCGCAATTTTCGCGCGTGCTGAGCACGCTGCTGGTCGGCGGCATTCCGCTGATGCAGGCGCTCGATACGTCGGCCGATTCGCTGGGCACGCAGGTTCTGAAAAAGGCGCTGCAAAAGGCCGCCAAACTGGTGCGCGAAGGGCAGTCGCTTTCGGGAGCGCTTGCGCATCACCGGCGTGTTCCCCAGCCTGTCGCTGGATATGATCGAAGTGGGCGAATCGACCGGCGCGCTGCCGGCGATGCTCGGCAGCGTGGCCGAGTTTTACGAGGACGACGTGGCCACCCGCATCACCGCGGCGCTCAGCCTGATCGAGCCCGTGATCATGATCTTCATGGGAATTTTCGTGGCCTTCGTGCTGATTTCCCTGTATCTGCCGATCTTTTCCTTGGCGGATACCATTCGCTCCTGAGACTAACTCATGGCAGCCAGCCAACCAAATTCTTCCGCAAGATCCGGTGCAGGAAATCGTCGCAGGCGCGCGCGCTGGCCGCGCGCTACTACCACGAGTTTGTCGATCTCAAGGAAGACCCGCATCGATCACGATCTGTTCCACTCCATCCCGGTCGACCTGATGTTCCGCTACAACTTCGTGCCGATTCAGGCGGAGAACGGCATCGCTCGAAATCGCGCTGGCCGATCCGCGCAACCTGAACCTGATCGACGAGCTGGCGGTGCTGCTGCAGCAAAAAGCTGCGCGTGAAGGTCGCCACGCTGTCGCAGATTTCCGACCTGCTCAAGAAGACCGAGCAGTCGCAGCGCGTGCTCGAAGAGGTCACCGAAGGCTTCACGCTGGATGTGGTCGGCGACGAAGAGAATCCGCGACGAGACGCTCTCGATCGACCGGCTGGCCGCGGGCGATTCCGACATCGCGCCGGTGATCAAGCTGGTCGACACCACCATCTTCAACGCGCTCGAGCGGCGCGCGAGCGATATTCACATCGAGACGCGCGACCAGGAAGTGGCCATCAAGTACCGCATCGACGGCGTGCTGCACTACGCCATGCCGCCGATTGCGAAGGACTGGCACTCGACCATCATTTCGCGCATCAAGGTGATGAGCGAGCTCGATATCGCCGAGCGCCGCGTGCCGCAGGACGGCCGCTTCCGCGTGCGCTACAAGAACGCGCCTGATCGATTTCCGCGTTTCCATCATGCCCACCATTTACGGCGAAGACGCCGTGCTGCGCGTGCTCGACAAAGAATCGATGAGCGAGAAGTTCGCCAAGCTTTCGCTCGACGTGGTGGGCTTCTCCGAGCACGACCTGGTCAAGTTCCGGCGCTACATCAAGGAGCCGTACGGCATGGTGCTGGTGACCGGGCCCACCGGCTCCGGCAAAACCACCACGCTCTACGCCGCGCTGAGCGAGATCAAGAACGACGAAGACAAGATCATCACCATCGAAGATCCGGTCGAATATCAGATCAAGGGCATCACGCAGATTCCGGTGAACGAAAAGAAGGGGCTGACGTTCGCGCGCGGCCTGCGCTCCATTCTGCGCCACGATCCGGACAAGATCATGGTGGGCGAAATCCGCGACCAGGAAACCGCGCAGATCGCCATCAACGCCGCGCTCACCGGCCACCTGGTGTTCACCACGGTCCACGCCAACAACGTGCTGGACGTGCTGGGCCGCTTTCTGAACATGGGCGTGGAGGCGTACAACTTCGTCTCCGCGCTGAACTGCATTCTGGCGCAGCGGCTGGTGCGCGTGATCTGCCCGCACTGCAAGAAGCGCCGTGAAATATCCCGACGACGTACCTGATCGAGAGCGGCCTGAATCTGGCCGATGTGGCGCGACGTTCACCTTCTATGAAGGCGCGGGCTGCTTTGAATGCGGCGGCACGGGATTCCGCGGCCGCAGCGCGATCCACGAACTGCTGGATCTTAGCCGAGCGCATCCGCGAACTGATTCTGAACAAGCGGCCGGCTTCGGAAATCCGCCGCGCGGCGCGCGAGGAAGGCATGACGTTCCTGCGCGAATCGGCGCTCGACAAGGCGCGCGCGGGAGTCACCACGCTGAAGGAAATCAATAAGGTCACGTTCATCGAAGGCTGATGTAGACGGGTCGATCACACCGATGTCCTTCCTGAACTCAATTTCGCGGCTGGTGAAAGACCCTCCGCCGCAGCCATGTCTTCGAGCTTTCCGAAGCCGGCATCGCCTTCGCGCAGCGGGCAAAACGTCGGAGATCCGGGCTTCATGCCCTTCGAGCCGGGCACGCTGGTGGTTTCTCCGGTCGAAGACAACATCCATAAGGCCGACGCGGCGACCGCGCGTGCTCAAGCACGGATCGCGCCGCTGCGACCGACGCCCGGCAAGCGCCGCCGCGCCGCGCTGATTCTGCCGGATTACGCCGCGCGCGTCAGCGTGCTGGATTTCGATTCGCTTCCCGCCGTCGCCCGAAGAGCAGCTCTCGCTGATCCGCTTTCCGCTTGAAAAAAACTCTGCCCTTCGACATCGATTCGGCCGCGGTCAGCTATTTCGCGCAGCCCGCCGAAAAAGGCGCACGGCATCGAAGTGGTGGCCGTGATCGTGGCGCTCGAAATCATCGCGCGCTATGAAGCGCTGTTCCGCGCCATGAATTTTCATCGCCGGCGAAGTGACCACTTCGGCGCTGGCGGCGCTTGCATCTGTGCAAGCGGCGACGGGCGATCTTTCAAAGATGACTCGCCGGTGATCGCGAAAATCGAAGGACGCGTGCTGACGGTGATGGTGCTGCGTCGGCGACACGCTGAAACTGTTCCGCTGCGTCGCGCTCGAAGAAGTGACCGAAGACAGATTCTGGCGGTGCTGCAGCCGACCTTCGCTTACGTGGAAGACGAGCTGGCCGCGCCGGCGCAGCCGGTTGATCCTGTGCGGATTCCCTCCGGGGCGCTTGGCCGGCGATGGAAACCGACGGAAACTCTGCGCAGCAGCCTCGGAGCGCCGGGAGCGTTCAACGCCGGCCTGCTGGGCTATCTGGAAGGAGCGCGGAACTTGACGTGAGAATCCCGATCAATCTTGCGAGCGAGCCTTTCCGCCGGGACCGCCCGATGCTGGTGGCGTCGGCGTGTGCGCGGTGCTGCTGGCCGGGTTGCTGGGGCGCTGGTGTACCTGATCGCGGCGGAGCGCGGACGCGTCGGGCGACACGCGCGCGCGGTGGACCGCCTCAACAGCGAGGTACGCACGATCTCCGCCGAGCAGGCGCGCCTGGACGCCACGCTGCGCCAGCCGGCCAACGCCAGCATTGCTGGAGCGCAGTCTGCTGCTGAATACTTTGGTGGAGCGCAAGTCCGTCAGTTGGACCCAGATTTTCGCGGATCTGGAAGCCGGTGCTGCCGCCCAACGTGCGCCTGATCCAGGTGCGGCTTGCCGCAGATCAATTCGCGCAATCAAGTTCTGCTCGACATGGTGGTGGGCGCGCAGAGCCCCGAGCCCGTGATCGACTTTTCTGAAGCAATTGCAAGCGTCGCCGCGCTTCGGCCCGGCGACGGTGCACAATTCGGTGCCGCCCACCGACAATGAACCGCTGTACCGCTATCGCGTGAGTGTGAACTATGCCCAGAAACTTTAGCGGCTGCGCGCGGCCCTGACGACGGCCATCGTCTGGCGCGTCGCGCTCGGCGTTCTGCTGGCCGCCAATCGATCGCGGCCGCGCTGGTGATGTATCCGCCCGGCGGATCGGCCGACGATCTGGAGCGGCAGCTGCGCCACGCTGGAAACGCAGGCTGCCGCCAAGCGCGGACGCGTCTGGCCAGCACCCGCCAGCACGTGGCCGCGGTCGAACAAGGCCGGGCCGAAGGCGACAAGTTCCTGGACGAATATTTCCTGGCGCGCCGCACCGCTTATTCGACGCTGCTCTCGGAACTGGTCGACGCCGCCGATCGACGCCAAGATCAAGCCCAAGGAACACGCCTACGCGACCGAGCCGATCGAGGGCTCCGACTCGCTCAGCATGATGAGCATCTCGGCCAACTACGAAGGCACCTACGCCAACCTGATGCGCTTCGTGCATGAGCTTGACCGCTCGCCGCGCCTGCTGATCATCGAAGGACTGAACGCGGCGCCCGAGCAGAGCGGCGGTAACCTGAATATCAGCATGAAGATCGACACCTTTGTGCGGGAAGACGGAGCGGCCTGGAGGCTCCTGCAGAATGAAGCGCTGCCTCACAGCCTCGGCGCGGAACCGAAGAAGCTGGCGATTCTGGGCGGACTCGTCGTCGTGCTGATCGTGGTGTACTTCATCAACCGCACGCCGGACGTGCCCGCGGCGGCGACTCAGCCCACGCCGGCTATTCCGCGCGATACCGGTCGCACGAACCGCTGTGCAGATCGCGGGCCGCGACGAAACGGCTTCGGTGATGCCGGCGCAGCGCACGGCGCGCAACGCCGATACGATTCAGGATTTCAAGCCCACGCTCAAGCTGCCGGAGGGAGCCGACGTCAGCCGCATCGATCCCACGCTGAAACTGGATCTGCTGGCGCAGCTTCAAAGCGTGCCCTTGGTGGGCGGGGAGCGCAGCCTTTTCGATTTCGGCGCGCCGCCCACGCCCAAGACACCTGCCGGCGGTGGCACCGATCAAGCCAGGCCGCTGGTGACGGGGCCCGCGACGCCCGCTCCGCCTCCCACACCGCCGACGCCGGCAAAGCCGGTTGTCCCGCCGATTCCGCTGAAATTTTACGGATACGTGCGATCGCATCTAGCACCAGCCGCCGGGCGCTTTTCATGGAGGGGGAAGATATCTTTGTGGCCGGCGAGAACGATATGGTGAACAACCGTTTTAAGATTATCCGCATCAGCGCCAATTCGGCTGTGGTGGAGGATACGGTCACCAAAAATCAGCAAACGCTGCCGCTGGTGGAGGAATTGCCGGGATGAGATGGCACCGCAAACTTCGCTGCGCACGCGCCGCGCAAGTGTGGTGGACCGCTCGGTCTGTCCGCGCCGCTGCGCCATGCGCCCGGTTCCGATGAACGGGGCTTCGCGATGCTGGTCATCTTGCTGATTGCGGCGGCCGTCGCCTTCAGTTATATATGCAGATGCCGCGCGACGCGTTCGAAACATGCGCGAGCGGGAGCAGTTTCTGATGGATCGCGGCAATCAGTACAAGCGCGCCATCCAGATTTTTTACGCCGAGAACAAACACTATCCGGCGAAGCTGGAGGATCTGGAAAACACCAACGATAAACGCTACCTGCGGCGGCGCTATATAGATCCTTTAACCGGCAGCGACGAATGGCGCTTGATCCACACCAATGGCACCGCGCTTACCGATTCGCTGGTTCAGAAGCCGCCGACGCAGAACGCGGCGAATGGCACACCCGGTGTGGGCATCCTTCCCGGAGGCGGGCCCCTGGGAACGAACAACATGAATGCCGCTCCGGACCAGGCTGCGGGCGGACAGACGGTTCCGGGTCAGACCGGTGTTCCCGGCGCCAATGGCCAGCAGCCGGCGCCGGTGAACGCGGCCGTGCTGCGGCGTCCCAGTGACCGGCTGGCGGGGATGCTGCCGAATACAACGCCCGGTGTGGTGCAGAATTCCGGGCAGGACAACGGCTTGACTCCGGGCCTTTATCCGCCTGGCTATAATCCAGCGTCCTACAATCCGAACGATCCCAGTACGTGGCCGCCCATCTCGCTGGCACCGATCAATTCGCAAACCGGTCAACCGGGGCAACCAAACGTAATGCCGGGTGTGCCCGGCGTGGTGAATCCTGGAGCGTTGAACGGACAGCCAAACTTTGGGCAACCGAACACTGCCCAGCCAAACAATGCACAACCAAACACTGGGCAGGCAAACACGGGGCAGCCGCTGTCGATTCCCGGATTCGGTGGACCGCCTTCTTTAACGGCGCAGCAGCCCATGACGCAAACCACGACGCAAATATCGTCGCCGTTCGGGAATCAGGCTCAGGGTGTGGTGCAGACGCCGCTGCCGTTTGGACCGCAGTCCGGGACGGGCGGCGACCCGTTTAACAACGCGGCGCAACAGAATCCGGCTCAGTCGCAACCCGGCGTTGTGCCTGACCAGACGACGATTCCCGGGCAAGGTCCTGGACTGGGCGGCCAGAATCCGCAGATTTATAATCCCGCGCTCGGATTTCCGGGTAATCCGCTTGCGCCGAATGTGCCGCAGGCAGCGGGCGCGGGTCAGCCTGGCGTGGTTCCCGCTCAGTTGAATCCGGCGTTGCAGACGATCAACGGGCAGCTCACGAGCCCGACGGCAGCGCCCGCTGCGCCGCTCACGAATGCGCAGATGGCGAACTCGCCGCAAATGGCGCCCGGGATCGCGGGCGTGGCGAGCAAGTTCGACGGCGTCGGCATCAAGATCTATAACAAGCGCTTGAAGTACAAGGAGTGGGAGTTCGTTTTCGATCCTGCGACGACCACCACAACTACCGTACCTGCCAACGGCCAGGCGGCGGGTCAGAACGGCCTGCAAAATGGGCAGGGGAATAGCGGAACCAACCCGGGAGCGTTCAGCATACCGGGCTTTGGATCCGCACCCGGAACATCGCAACAGCCGGGTCAGCAGCCACAGTCTCCATTCAATGCGACGCCTTCGTCGAGCCCCTTCGGCCAGCCTTCGAATCCATTCGGAGCGCCCACGCAGTAGCTCTCGAATGACGGAGCGATATAAAATCGCTCGATACTAAACCCGATACAAAACGGCGATATTAAACGGCGCGATTCGCGTAATTGTCTTCGTAGTAGTGCTGATACTCGCCTGATTTCACGCGCGCGATCCACGCGGCATTGGCGCGATACCAATCGATGGTCGCCTTCAGGCCTTCTTCGAAAGGCATGCTGAGCCTGCCAGCCGGTTTCGCGCATCAGCTTTTCGCTGGAGAGCGCGTAGCGGCGATCGTGGCCGGGACGGTCCTTCACGGTCTGCATCAGGGAGTGCGGCTTGCCGACGGCGTCCAGAATGCGCTGCGACCACTTCGATATTGGGCAGCGCGCGGCTGCCGCCGATGTTGTAGATTTCGCCCGCGCGGCCGCGTTCGATGACGGCAAGAATGGCCCGGCAGTGGTCGTCCACGATACAGCCAGTCGCGGATTTGCATGCCGTCGCCGTAAATCGGCAGCGGTTTGTCTTCGATCGCGTTCGAGATCATCAGCGGGATCAGCTTTTCGGGAAACTGATACGGGCCGTAGTTGTTCGAGGCGCGCGTCACGGTCACCGGCATCCTATAGGTGACGAAGTAGGAGAGCGCCAGCAGATCCGATCCCGCTTTCGACGCCGAATACGGGCTGCTGGCCCGCAGCGGATAATTTTCGTCGGCGTCGTGCGGCGCTTCGATGCTGCCGTAAACTTCGTCGGTCGAGACGTGCAGGAAGCGCGGCGTCTTGTGCAGTGCGCGCGGCTTCGAGCATGGTAAACGTCCCGCGCAGGTTGGTTTCGAACACCGGCGCGGGCGAAAGAATACTGCGATCCACGTGCGATTCGGCGGCGAAATTTACGATCACGTCGGGCCGTTCGGCCTCCACTACTTCGTTCACCAGCTTCGCGTCGCAGATATCGCCGTGCACGAAACGATAGCGCGGATCGCCGGCGACGGAAGCCAGATTTTCCAGATTGCCGGCGTAGGTCAGCTTGTCGAAATTCAATCAGGCGGCGTGGCGGTTTTCGCACCCAGCAGCATCCGGACGAAGGCGCTGCCGATGAAGCCCGCGCCGCCGGTTACTAGAATTTCATTTGTGCTGGAGTTCCCAATCGTAGGCGATGGCGTGATCGTTGTGCGCGATGCGGCCTTCATCCTTCGGATTGTAGAGCCGATTCGTCACGTAGACCAGCATGCCCGCGTGTTCGCCGATCACTTTGTAGCCGTGCCCCACGCCCGGCGGAATCAGAATCTGCCAGGGTTTCAGCGCGCCCGCATACAACGTGTTCTTCAGCCCGTAGGTGCTGCGAGTCAGGACGCAGATCGACCAGCGCGACCTGGAACACGCCCTGCGCGGGCACCCACAGGTCGGTCTGATGAAGATGGAAGTGAAACGCTTTGATGGTGCCCGGATAGCTGAGCGCGGCGGAGACCTGCGTGGTCGCGGGCGGAAAATCCGCCGCGAGACCCTGGCCCAGACGCTGCGACCTCCAGAAAATATCCGCGGTCGTCGGGCCAGACATCGTAGGCTTTGACCTTGACGCCCGCGATCAAGTCTGTCGATTCCGGCTTGCGGATGATTCTGCCAATCCCGGCCTCGCATTCCGGCGTCGCGATGCGAACGGGAGATGTAGTGGTTTCTTTTGACGCAGTGGTTTCGTTTATGGATGACACTCTGAACTTAGGTTACCTCGGCTACCGTTCCGGGGGGAATCGAACCAGAGTTCCAGTACCACCACGCGCGGGTCGCGTTCAAACGCGCCAGTTATCCGCGCGCCACGTTCGCACAAGCGCTTTGATTCCTTTGCGATCCAGATTCCCGGCCAGAGTTTTTTGCACCAATTCGGTCACTTCGCCGTCGGAGCCGAATCGCAGCGCGATCAGCTGATCTTCGTTGAGCTCGCCGATGCGGGAGCGCAGCGGTTCCGCGAGGAGTTGCTGCAGGCGGAGGCGCTCTTCCAGCCGGATCACGCGGTCCTGCACCTTCAGTGCATAGAGGCGGACCTTGAACATGAGGACAATCAGCCAAACGACGGCGAAGATCGCGACCGCTCCCCACCAATTCGGATACATCACGACGTGAACGATGGAGGCGATCAGCAGGATAAGCGCGCCCGCAGTAAGAAAGCCGTGGAAGGACGGGTCGAAGCGGGCGTGATTCGTCAGGTTCTGCTCGGTTTGTGCCATAGGCGAGATAATAGAGGAGTTTACCGCCATGGTCAATCGTCAATTCCTGCTTGCCGCGCGCCCTGAGGGCGTTATTCGCGAGACAGATTTTCAACTGGTAGAGGCGCCCGTGCCGCAGCCCGCGGAGGGCCAGATCCTGGTGCGCGCCCGCTATCTGTCGGTGGACCCGTATATGCGCGGGCGGATGAGCGCCGCGCGCAGCTACGCCGCGCCGGTGGAGATCGGGCAGGTGATGACCGGAGGCGCGGTGGCCGAAGTGGTGGAATCGCGCCACGCGTCGTTTCGTGCGGGCGACATCGTGAATTTTCAGATGGGCTGGCAGGAATACGCTGTCACGAACGGCGCGGGCGTGCGCAAGGTGGATCCATCGCTTGCTCCGATTTCGACTGCCGTCGGGATTTTGGGGATGCCCGGCCTGACGGCCTACTTTGGCGTGACGGAAGTTTGTAGCGTGAAGCAGGGCGATACGTTTGTGGTCTCGGGCGCGGCGGGCGCCGTGGGATCGGCGGCCGGACAGATCGCGAAAATCCACGGCGCGCGAACGGTCGGAATTGCAGGCGGCGAAGCCAAGGTGAAATATCTGCGCCAGGAGCTGGGTTTCGATGCGGCCATCGACTATAAGGCGGCTTCCGATATAGCGGCGGCGTTGCGCGAGGCTTGTCCCAATCGGATTGATGCGTATTTCGATAACGTGGGCGGTGCGACTACGGACGCTGTGCTGGGGCACTTGAATACCTTCGCGCGCATTGGCATTTGCGGCCAGATTTCGCAGGCCAATGAACCGGGGCCTTCGGTGGGACCGCGCATGTATCGCCCTTTGCTGGTGGCGCGCGCACGGATGCAAGGTTTTCTGGTGTGGGATTTCGCCGCGCGCCAGGATCAGGCGCTGAGAGATCTTGCCGGATGGATCGGGTCGGGCAAACTAAAATATCGCGAAGACGTTATCGAGGGCTTTGAAAACATGCCGCAGGCGCTGATCGGGTTGTTCCGCGGCGAAAATATCGGCAAGCGGGTTGTGCGAGTAGCATAGCCGCCGCCAGGGCAAAAACCCCACGCACGCCGATCCAAGCCGCGCCGTTTCCCGCAAAGAGAAGGGCGGCGGCTTGTGCGGCCGACATCATCGCCACGCATACCGAAACGACGCGGCCGCGCAGATCGGCAGGCGTGTGCTCTCTCAGAACGGCATTCGCCGTAACCAGCGCGCCGGAGGCTCCGAAGCCGATACCCGCCGCGCCAACGAGCGCGGTGAACATGGAAGGGAGCACCGCCAGCACGAGGATGAAAAGCCCGATGAGCGCCATTCCCGAGGTGATCCTCTGCTGGGGCGAGACGCGCCGGGCGAGGCTCGCCACGAAGAGGCTGCCAGCCAGCATCCCCACAGCGATCAGCGACCCCAGCGCGCCATAAACGGGCATGTCGGCATGCAGCACGTCGCGCACATAAAGGCCCGCAAGCGACGAAAAGCAGCAGGTGGCGAACGTGCCTGCGGCCATCGCCAGCGTGGCGGAAGAAAGCTCGGCGCTTTTGAAGAGGCAGGTTACGCCGGCGCGCATATCGCGCAGGATGCGGGCTGTTGGACGTTCGCCCGATGGCCATATGGATGTGCGGGAAATGGATGTGCGGGAAATGGATGTGCGGGGAATGGATGTGCGCGGAATGGATGTGCGGGAAATGGATGTGCGGGAATGGATGTGCGGGGAATGTTGTGGGAGATCGCGGCGACGAGCAGAGCGGAGATCACAAAGCTCGCGGCATCGGCAACGAAGCACGCGTTTTCGGTGAAGCGGGCGACTAAGGCGGCGGCCACGCCAGGGCTTGCGATGCGCGCCCATTGCCAGGTTTGCTGCATGGCCGCGCTGGCGGCAAGCAACTCCGTGCGATCCACCAGCGCGGGGATCATCACGCCTTGCGCCGGGACGAAGAATGCCGAAACGCAGCCGATGGCGAAACAGATCGCGCAGAGTTCGACGAGTGCCGAGCTCTGCCGGTGCAGGGGGACATCAGAGCGAGAAGCAAAAGCAGAACGGCGCGCGACGCGTCGCTTGCGATCATGGTTCGGCGCGGGTCCCAGCGATCGGCAAAGACTCCGGCGAACGGGCCAATGGCGACCGCCGGCAGCAGCGAGACCAGCAGCACGGCGCTCACTTGCGCCGCAGAGCCGTGCAAGCGGAAAACAATCAGCGCCTGCACCGCAAACATCGCCAGATAATCGCCGAAAACGCTGATTGCCTGCGCAAGCCACAGGCGGCGAAACGGCGCGTTCGCGAGCACGGAGTGGCGCGGCGCGTCGCTTCTTTGTCCGCCCGAGCCGGTTCTGTCTATCGCCAATCTGGTCTCTCCACGCCGGCAGCATAGAGGCTTCGCGCGCGTTATGCGCGCGATGCAAACCTCCAAAGTTTTGAGGGATCAGGCTATTCGGGCGGCCGCTGACTGTGATGGCGCGTTTCGCGGCAGATGCCGCGTTTGCTGGAGCGGATGAATTGTACCAGGTGGAGGGTGTGCTCGGTCGGGATTTCCGTCTCGATCTTCGCCAGCGCTTCCGCCAGCTTGAGGCCGGAGCGATACAAAATGCGATAAGCGTTTTTCAGCGCGGTGACATGTTCGGGCGTGAAACCCGCGCGCTTCAGTCCGACCAGATTGAGTCCCACGGGTGTGACGTACAGCCCAGCATACAGAAAATACGGCGGGACGTCTTTGTTTACGCGCGTGCCGCCGCCAACCATGGCGAGCCGGCCGATTTTCGAATACTGATGCGCCGCGACGTTGCCCGATACAAACGCCTGGTCTTCCACTTCGACATAACCGGCCATGAGCGAGCAGCTCGCCAGGACGGTGCGGTTGCCGATCACGCAATTATGCGCCACGTGACCGGAGGTCATGATGTAGTTCTCGTCGCCGATCACGGTTTCCGATTCCGGCCGGGTGCCGCGTGAGATGGTGAAATGCTCGCGGACGATGTTCCCGTGGCCGATGCGCAGGTAGCTGCGGCCGCCCTTGAAATTTTTGTCGAGGGGGTCGCTGGCGAGCACGGTGCCCGCACCGATTTCGTTGCGTTCTCCGAGCGTGGTCCATCGCTTCACCCAGACGTAAGGCTCGAGTTTCGTGCCACGGCCGATGGCGACGTCCTGCTCGACAATCGCAAAATCTCCGATCACTACGCCCGCGCCGATCGCGGCATCGGGATGCACGCGCGCGGTGGGCGCAATCTGCGCGGAGGGGTCGATGGGCATGCGTTCCGACTAGGATACCGTCAACAGCAGAATGAAGAGAATCAGCCACAGGACGGTGAGGAAATGCCAATAGTAGCCGACCACATTTACCAGTTCGCGCCGGCGGTTGCTGCCCAGCAGAACGTAGGCCAAGGCGATCATGCCGCCGATGAGGTGCGCCGCGTGCAGCCCGGTGAATAGATAAAAGAAAGATCCGTGCGGGTTCTGCATCATGTAGGCGCCCTGATCGATCAATTGCCGCCACGCCGTGAACTGGCCCGCGATGAAAGCCGCGGCGATCACGGCTGTGATGAGCAACAAACGCGACGCCAGGCGCCATTCGCCGCGCGCGTAAACGCGCCGGGCCGCTTCATACGTTCCGCTGCTGATCACGATCAGGGTGGTGGTCAGCCACAGAATTTTCGGAACTTCAATTGCCGACCAGTAAGGGCGCGCCTGCGATCGCCAGAGGAAGGCTACGACCAACGCGCCGAAGAACGCGAAAATCGATCCGCAGAGCGCCAGCAGAAAGACGGTATAGGTGCCGGGCGGAGATTTCGTCGAATCTTCGAGCGACGACGGCAGCAGGAGGACCTGGTCGGTCTTTTCAGCTCGGTTACTGACGATCCGGTTCATCACCAACCACTATTTTACGCCCTGCGAAACGGACCGGCGGCTCTTCATTTGGGGGGCGGCTTTATGCACGGCCGGCGAAAGATTCGGCACGCTCCCGGCGTTTGCGCGCGAAGCGAATCGCAATCCATCGCATCCACGGGCCGGGCGTCAGCTGAATCAAGCGCACCACTGCGCGATATTGCCAGCCGGGAACGACGATCAATTGGCCGCGGTCGAATCCGCGTAAGGATTCTGACACAACGAAGTCGGCGGCGCACCACAGGAATTTCGGAATCGTGCGACGATCCATGCCCAGCAGATCGTGAAATTCGGAATGCGTGTAGCCCGGACAGAGCGCCTGGAGCTGGATGCGCGGGCCATCCTGGATCGCGCGGCTTCGGCGGATGGCTCCGCGGCCAGCTCCGTTGCCAAGCCTGTGGTGAAGCTGTTGATCCAGGTCTTGCTGGCGCAATAAGTCACGTTGAAGGGCGCCTGTTGAAACGCTGCTACCGACGACACATTGATGATGCCGCGCTTCGTCGTGCCGTTCTGTTGTGTTTTGAAGTTGCGGAGCGCGGCGTGCGTCAGATCGAGCGTGGCCAGAATATGCACCTGATGCATCTGATCCTGCGAAGCCATGTCCGCGTCCTCGAAAAGGCCTTGCGTGCCAAAGCCGGCGTTGTTGACGAGCAGAGCAAGATCCGGCGCTTGGGCGATGCGCGCCGCCACTCTGGCACGATCGCTTTCGCGGGAGAGGTCGGCAACCTCGACTTCCGCGAAAGGCATTTCTCCTGAGTCTCGTGCAGGGCCACGCGACTTTGCGAGATCCTGCGCCAACTGCCACAAGCGATCTTCCCTCCGCGCAATGAGCAGCAGGCGAAAGCCGCGTGCGGCCAGCTGGCGCGCAAATTCGGCGCCGATGCCGCTGGAGGCGCCGGTGATGACGGCCAAGGGTTGTTTATTCACTGATGTCGGCGCCTTTTTTGACAAGAACCTTGTCGTCCATATCCGAGAGAGTGCGGCCGTCAAAGCGATGCCCGCGCGCCGCCCACTCGGCTCCCGCCAAAACCAGCAGCGAAGCGAAGAAGGACAGGAAAATCAAACTGGCCGAGTATTGAAACACGCCGTATTCGCGGGAAAGTTTTTGCTGGAAATAGGGCCACGCCAAGGTGCTGACGTATTTCCCCAGCTCCAGGAACAGGCCAACGCCGATCGCCGCCGGGATCACGCGCCGCAGCGGGGGACGTCCGTTGGGCAGGAAGCGATAAATGATGAACAGGATCAGCACGCTCAAGGGGATGGCCGCGATCTTAAAGATCACCACCGAGAACAGGACGAATCCGTGACCGGCGAATCTTTGCAGCCACCTGGGCAGTTGGCCCATTTCAAAGGATTGCTGATTCAGGGCCGTCAACATGAGCGACGTGAGCGCCAGAGCGCCGCAGACGAATATCAGCCCCAGGCTGACCAGTTGGTTGCGGAAAAAACTGCGATTTTTGTGGATGCCCCAGGTGCGGTTCAGCGCGACTTCCAGTGGCTCGAACACGCCGTTAGCCGTGAACAAAAGCAGCAGGATCGAAATGACGGGCATGGGTCCCTGGTGCGGCAGGTTGCGTAACAAAAATTGCTGTAAGGCGTCCGGCAAATAGTCGCGCAATGCCAGATTCATGGCGCCGATGACGGCCTGTTCGTGAAACACCAGCCGCGCCAGTGCAAGGCTGACCGTCAGAAACGGAAAGAACGATAACAGAACGTTCGCAGCCACGGAAAACGCGTAGACATGGACCTCCGTCTGCATCCAGTAGCGCAGCGTGAGGCGCACGCCGTTGATGAAGCGCGGCATGCTTCCAGATTAATCGAAGAGAGCCGCTAGTACCGAAAATTCCGGGGGACGGCTAATAAAACGTTAAGATAAGTGAACCATCTCTGTTATGAATGTTTCGATTATTGGAACCGGCTACGTAGGCCTGACGACGGGCGCCTGTCTGGCGTTCCTCGGCCATAAAGTGACCTGCGTGGACGCCGACGAAAATAAGATCGAATTGCTGGAAGCGGGACGCGTTCCGTTTTACGAGCCGCACCTGGAAGACCTGCTGGCGGATGCGCGCGCGAACCTGTGCTTCACCATGAACTACGCGGAGGCGATCCCGAAAGCCGACGTCGTATTCATCGCGGTGGGCACGCCGCCCGGCCCGAAGGGAGCGCCCGATCTGCAATATCTGGAAGCCGCGGCGCGCGGCATTGGCCAGAACCTGGCGGATCACTTCACCGTGGTGGTGAACAAATCCACCGTGCCGATCGGCAGCGGCAACTGGGTGGGCGCGCTGGTGCGCGACGCCTATGAACAGGCGAAGAGGCGCAAGGCGAACGGCGCGTTCGCGGTGGCATCCAATCCCGAGTTTCTGCGCGAGGGATCGGCGATTCTGGATACGCTGTATCCGGATCGCGTCGTGATCGGCGCGGACGAGCCGCGGACGTCCGAAGTGCTGTACACGCTGTACCGGCCGATTCTGGAACAGACGTTTCAGCCGCCGGCGTACCTGCCGCGGCCGGAGCGTATGTCGGCGGTGCCGCTGATCTCCACCGATCTGCCATCGGCGGAACTGATCAAGTACGCGGCCAATGCATTTCTGGCGCTGAAGATCAGCTACATCAATGAAATCGGCCTAGTTGCCGAAAAAGTGGGCGCCGATATCGGGCAGGTCGCGCGCGGCATCGGGCTCGACGCGCGCATCGGCACGCGTTTTCTGCAAGCCGGCATCGGCTGGGGAGGCTCGTGCTTCGGAAAGGATACGGCGGCGCTGGTCGCCACCGCCGCCGAATACGGCGTGGAGACGCCGATCGTAAAAGCCGCGCGCGAAGTGAATCGGCAGCAGCGCGAGCGCGTGGTGGAAAAGCTGCTGGCCGAGCTGAAAATTCTGAAGGGCCGCACCATCGGCCTGCTGGGCCTGGCGTTCAAGCCCCACACCGACGATCTGCGCGAGGCGCCGGCGGTGGATATCGCGCGGAAGCTGATCGAGCGCGGCGCGAGCGTGAAGGCGCACGATCCGGTGGCGATGGAACGTTTTCGGCGCGAAAATCCGGATCTGGCCGTGACCTGCTGCGCGGCTCCCGAGGAAGTTGCCGATGAGGCGAACGCCATCGTGCTGGTAACGGAGTGGCCTGAGTACGCCGATCTTGCGTGGGAGAAGCTGGGGGCGAGCATGCGCACGCGCATCGTACTGGATGGGCGCCAGTTTTTGGATCGCGAGCGCCTGGAACGCGCCGGTTTCAAGTACCTCGGCCTGCCGGGTTGAATCCCAGGCGCAAGTCGCGTTGAATCTACGACGCGCGGCCGTTCATCCAATCAGTTGGGAGGTTGCGACAATAGGTTGGTGAATCACATTCGGCACATTCTGGAACAAGATCCGCCGAAGGGCCGTCTGGATCGCGCAGCGCTCGAGCTGGCGACAATTGATACGCCTGACCTTGCACCTGAGCCGGTTCTGGATCGTTTGAACGAGCTGGCCGCGAACCTGGGTGACCGTTTGCGCAATTTCAACGACGGGCGCGAATTCGTCGAGAAGGCGCAGGCCTATTTATTCGACGAGCTCGGCTTCCATGGCAATGAGCAGGACTTCTTCGATTCCCGCAACAGCTGCCTGGATCAGGTGCTGGAACGGCGAACCGGCCTGCCGATTACGCTTTCCGTGCTGTACATGGAAATTGCGCGCCGCCTCGCCATGCCTGTTTATGGGATCGGACTGCCGCGGCATTTCCTGATCCAGTTCAACGACGGAAATTATTCCGCTTATATCGATCCATTCAACGGCGGGCGCACGGTAACGGTGCAGGAATGCTTCGCGCTCGCCGGTGCACAGGTGGCCGATCCGATTTTGTTGCGCCCCGTTTCGAAGAAGGCGATCGTCATGCGGATGCTGCAAAATCTTCGCGGCGTTTACCTGCGGCGCGAGGATTGGGCGCGCGCGGTGCAGACGCTGGATCTGTTACTGACAGGCGCTCCAGAGCTGGCTCCCTGGTACAAGCAACGCGGCTTGCTGCAACTGCATTTGAAGAGGATGCGGGCGGCGCGCGGCGATCTTGAAAAATACCTGGCGCTGGAGCCCGATGCGCGGGACGCCGAACAGATCCGCAAGCAGCTGCACTCGATTCACGCGCGGCTTGCCAGCATGAACTAGCGCGGAAATTATGGCCGCTTTTGCGCGGCCAGCTGTTGGTCCATCCAGGCGAGGTAGGGCTCCGAGCCTTCGACGACTGGCAGGGCGATGAGCTCCGGAATGTCGTAACTATGCAGCTTTGCGATGGTTTCGCGCAGAGCGGCGAACAAATCGCGGCGGGATTTGATCACCAGAAGCCACTCCTCGGCCTCTTCGAGCTCGTCTTTCCCCCGTGCGTCCTGCCAGCGATACACGCTGTGGACGCCGGGAAGAATATTGACGCAGGCCGCCAGACGCGCGTCTACCAGTTCGCGCGCCAGTTTTGCGGCGGCCTTTTCCGAATCGCACGTGGTGAGTATGACGATTTTATCCGTCATTTTGTTATGAGGGTTACTTTTTCTTGTGCGGCTGGGGAAGTTTTTCGAGCTTTTTTTTCACGATCTCGGCGTCCTTGGCCGGCGGATCCAGAGCCAGATACTTCGTATAAGCGTCGCGCGCGCCTGGGATGTCGTGCAGCTTCTCATCCGCCTCGGCCAGCCTCAGCAATGCTTCCTGCGATGTGGGGTCCCACTTGGTCGCTTCGAGATAACGCCGCTGCCCCGCGCGGGTATTGCCTTTTTTGTAGTAGAAGTTCCCGGCCGTGATGTTGCGCTGGGCTTCCAGTGGATTAAACGCGTATTCCTTGGGCTTGAGATCGGGATCTTCCTCCGGAGGCTCCTGCTCCTGGGCCGCGGGAGGCGCCGCTTTCGTCTGCGCGATCAGCGCGTGATGCAACGCCGGCTGCGCGAGCAGCAGGCAGGAGAGAATCGTTAAAGAAGAGCCCCTGCGGAGAGCGCGTGCCACAATTAGAGTATAAGGCCGGATCTCCGGAATGGGCCGGGTGGATTTCCCCGCCGGTCATTTATTTCACGCGGGTATTTAGCGCGGTTATTTCGCCCGCGTATTTCGAGCTGCCCATTGTTTTCGCGCAGCCTTGTGCATGACTGACCTTCGCCAGCGCGCCTCCGAACTGCCCCTGGAGCCCGGCGTGTATCTATACAAAGACGCGCATGGCACTGTGATTTACGTGGGCAAGGCGGTGAACCTGCGCAATCGCGTGCGCAGTTATTTTTCGGCCGACAAAATGTCGGATATGAAAACCGGCACGCTGTTGGGAGAAGCGCGCCACATCGATTTCATCCAGGTAGACAACGGCCGCGAAGCGCTGGCGCTGGAAAACAACCTCATCAAGCAATACAAGCCGCGCTTCAATGTCCTGCTGCGCGACGATAAAACGTACCCCTACATCAAGCTGACCGGCGAGAAGTTTCCACGCGTTTATGTCACGCGGCGCTTGAAAAAAGACGGCTCTTCTTACTTTGGTCCGTACTTTCCGGCAAGCCTGGCGTACCGGCTGGTGAATTTGATTCATCGCTATTTCAAGGTGCCTTCCTGCCGGATAGACATGACGCGGACGCACACGCATCCGTGCCTGGAGTATCACATTCACCGCTGCCTGGGGCCGTGCGTTGCGGAGCTGACAACGGAAAAAGATTTCGGCGACGCGGTGCAATCTGTCCGTTTGTTTCTGGAAGGCCGCCACACGGACCTAGCGCGAGATTTGGAAGCTAGGATGAACGCAGCAAGCGCGGCCATGCGTTATGAAGAAGCCGCCGCGCTGCATGAGCTGAAGCAGACCGTGGAAGACCTGGGCGAAAAGCAGAAGATGGCGAGCGTGGAAGGCGCGGACACCGACATCCTCGGCTACCACGCCGAGGAGCCGCTAGTCGCGGTGAACCTTTTTCACTTCCGGAACGCGCGCGTGGTGGATCGGCGCGAATTTTTCTGGGAAGATCAGCGCGGCTTCGACGCCGCCGAATTTTTCTCGTCCCTGGTGAAGCAACTGTATCTGGACGAGCCGCACATTCCCGCGCAGATTCACGTGCCGGTGGATTTCGACGATCGCGAATTATTGGAAGAGCTGCTCAGTTCGAAGCGCGGCCGCAAGGTTGAGATTCATACGCCGCAGCGCGGATCGAAGAAAGCCATGCTCGACCTGGTGGAATCGAACGCGCAACTGAGCTTCGAGCAGCGTTTTCGTGTACTGAAGCCTTCGGCGAAAGCCATCGAGGGCGCTTTGCAGGATGCACTGAGCCTGGAACAGGCTCCGCGCCGCATTGAATGCTTCGACATCTCGCACATTCAAGGAACCGACAAAGTCGCGAGCATGGTGGTGTGGGAGAACGGCAAGATGAAGAAGGCCGACTACCGCAAGTTCATCATCAAAACGGTGGAAGGCAACGACGATTTCGCGTCCATGCGCGAAGTGATCACGCGCCGCTACCAGCGATTGAAGGAAGAAGGGAAAGACCGGCCGGGTTTGGTGCTGGTGGATGGAGGGTTAGGTCAATTGCACGCCGCCGCGGACGCGCTGGAGAGCCTGGGCATTACCGATCAGCCGCTGGCTTCGATCGCCAAGCGCGACGAATGGATTTACGTTTACGGCCAGGAAGAAGAGCCGATTGTGCTCGACAAGTTTTCGCCGGTGCTGCACCTGATTCAAATGGTGCGCGACGAAGCGCATCGCTTCGCGGTGACGTTCCATCGCACGCGGCGCAATGCCAGCCGCCTGCGCAGTGAACTGGACCGGATTCCGGGAGTGGGCGAAAAAACGGTTACGAAATTATTGCGTCACTTCGGCAGCGTGGAACTGGTAAGGCAGGCGCCGGAAGACGAGTTGGCGAAAGTGGCGGGTACGGCCATCGCGCGGAAAATCAAGGTGGGCATCGCCGAGGACGAGCCGGCGGCGCAACCGGCGAATGGGGATACACGTTGAATACACGTGGAGCGCCGACGTCCTGAAATATTGCGCCGCGCCGCCGCGATCAATCCCGGTCCGGCGTCCTCGTAATACGGCGTCTTCTAATACACCGTGGCGCGCGGAGCGCCGCGGCGATTAGAAAAGCTCGCCGATTTCCTTCGCCGTGTTGCGTGCTTCCAGATGAATCAAGCCGGCGTTGCCGCCTTGCGGACTCAGCACGGCGAGCACGGCTTTGGAGCCTGCCGAATACACAAACAGCGCGCCTTCCTCCGCCTGCACGCTGACTTCGCCCAGCGTTCCACCGTTCATGCTGTCGCTGATCTTGCGGCCTAGAGTGGACGCGGCCGCGGCCATGGCTGCCACGCGATTCGGATCCGCGCCGTTGGTCAGTGCGTGCGCGATGGGCAGTCCCTCGTTGGACGCGAGCAGGACGCCTTTGAGCTCGGGAATCGCATTGCGCAGTCCTTCGAGCGCCACCTTCAGAGCTTCACCTTTTGCCATTTCAAATCCTTTCCCGGCTCCCTTAGAGAGCGTCGTTGCGGCATCCCGTTCCCACTGTACGGTCCGGTGCGGCAGCTGTATTGCCAACGGAGATCGGCAACAGTACTGAAGTGATCGGCACGTAGGGAAAAAACTTTATGCCGCTGTACGGCGCAAGTATTTGTCTCCGGCTTCGGAATCAGTAAGTTTGGATCGGGGCAGGATACCCCGCGCTTGGGGAATAGGCCAGCGGGGAGGACCAAAGTCAGGGAGGACTAAGCAGAATCACCTAAGGTGGCCTCAGGCGATTTCCCAAAAGCAGGTGTATAAGAGCTTTACCTCAAGGAAAGCCGCGAATTCGATCTTTAGCTATGAAAAAAAGAGACGATCATTAGTGTGTCATGAAGTGCCTCTTCTGCGGCAAGGAGCTACCCTTGCTCAAACGCTTTGCGGGCGCCGAGTTTTGCTCCGACGAACACCGCCAGCAGTACCGGCAGGAGTACAGCGAACTCGCGCTCAGCCGGCTGGCGCAGCAGAAGTCCGCCGCTTTAGGTAATGCCGCGAGCGATCTTGCAGGCAATAAGGCGAGCGTTCCCACGAATCCTCAGCCGTCGGCGGAACAGCCCAGCGCAGTGCAGGCACCGAAGGCCCTGCCGTCGTCTCCGCCCATGAAGCTTGCCGAGCCCAAGGCGGATGCCAGAAAGCCAGGTCCCCGGCCTCTCGCGGATGCGAAAAGCACCGCGCCGAAGAGCGCTGAACAAAAAGGCTCCGAAGCGAAAGTCATCGCGACGCCGGCCGCGTCCCCGAAGCCCGCGCTGGTGACCAGGTCCAGCAGGCCGCCGTTGACGCCCACGCCGGTTGCGCCCGCCTCGACGGCTTCGGAACCAGGGCGAGGCGAAGCGAAGAGGTTGCCGATTACCGCGGCCGGTGTGAAGCCGACGCGATCGGTGGTACCGCTGCAGGAAACCAGGCCGCTGAGGGTAACGGAGACCAGAGCCGCCGAAGCGAAAGCTGCGGACTCGAAAGCTCCTGAAGCAAAAACTTCGGAAGTAAAAATTGCCGAAGCGAAGATGGCGGAGCCCGCGCGCCCGTCGCGCTCTTCGGCACACACGCCTCTTCGGCTGGAACTGCCCGTCGGTCCCGCGAGTATCCCGGGTCACGCGGGTCCGAGGCCCGCGCCGGAGCGGCGCGTTATTGCTACGCCGCAGGACGACAAATCTCCGTGGGAGACACACAAGCTGGAATCAGCGGCAGCACCGCCCGTGGAGCAAGCCGCGAGCCCCGAAACGGCTATCGAAGAGCCGGTTCGTAAGCCGGCGATTCATAAGGAACCGGAAATTCCAGACACTGCGGAGCAAGACGTCGCGGAGCAGGACATCGCGAAACAAGAGGCCGCGGAACAAGACTCGGCCGAACAAGACGCGACGCCGCTCGCAGGATTGGTGCGGAGTCAGCCGCCTTGCGCGGATTGGAACGCCGGCGTGCATGCCGACTTGCAGATGGCGTACGCCCTGCAACCGCAGCTGCCGCCCGGCGAAATTCGCCCGCGCGCGGCCAGCCTCAACGCGGCCACGCATTTGACGTCCACCGAGATTTTGAGTCCGTGGGCGCCGCCGCCGCGGCCCCGTCCGGTGCGGCTCGAGATCCGCGAGTTTGCGCGCCTGGAACCGGTGTTGGAGTTCAAGCCGATGGTCGATGCGCCGCGTGTCGCCAAGGCGGATCATGCGGTGGTGCTTTCGTTCGCCGCCACGGCCGTGCAAGCGGAGCCAAAGCTGTGGGCGGAGCCGGCGCATGAGTTCGGCATTTGGGTGGATCCAGCCGAGCAAGCTGCGTTTTTGGAATCGCTGACGGCAGCGTGCGGCGTGTTGAAGGATTCGGCAGCGCCTTCTCGCCCTCCACAAGAAACGCTTCCCGACGGAGCATCCTCCGAGGACGTAGAGACCGCCGGTCGTCCGGCTGCCATGAATGGGACGGCATCATCCACCCCGCACCCGATCGGACAGTCGCGCGAGCCGCAGCCGGTGACACGGGCAAAAACCGTCGTGTCCGAGGGCCTTCCCGGCGGCAAGGCGAAACCCGTGCAGATGTTCACCTCGACGTTGCGGGAAAGCATGCAGGCTGCGATACCGTATTACGACGCTTTGCCGTTACGGGCGACGATGGTGGTGGAACCGTCGGCCGGCAATGGCCAGAACTCCGGAGGGTCGGAATGGCCAACGGGAGCAGGCGGGTGAATCAAGGGGCCAGGCGGGAGAACGACTTTGCAGAAACGCGGCGGCGCGCGAACCGAAACGGGACAGGGAAATAGGCGATGACGGACCTGAATCAACAGAGCGTTTTTTTCGTCGACGACGATCTGATCGAAAAGTTGATGCGCGGCGATGCGCCTGCGGCTCCGGGAAAAACTAAACGCGAGGCTCCATCGAACGCGCTGGTGAAGGCGGTGGAACTGGCCTCGGCGGGACGTCTGGCCGATGCGATCCGCGAGCTGGAACAAGCGATGCAGCGGGGCGAGCAATCGACCGACATCACCTTATCGCTCGGGCACCTATATTTCGAAGAAAAAGCTTGGGCCAAGGCAGCGGATACGTACGGCAAAGTGATCGAAGCGAATCCGTCGCACCGCACAGCGCACTATAACCTGGCGCTGTGCCTGGAGCGCATGGGAAAGCTGGATCAGGCGGCGCAGGAATTTCAGACCGCCGCGGCGATCGATCCGTCGAGCTGGCAGCCGCTGCTGGGCCACGGATTCTGCCTGCTGCGGCAATCGAAACCTGACGAGGCGCTGACTTCGTTCGACGCCGCGCTCGACCGCAGTTCACTGCAAGGTCCGAACATGAACCAGGACCGCATTCTGGTGGGCAAGGCCGTGGCCTTCGCGAACATAGGGCGGATGGAGGAGGCGGAGGACCTGTTTAAGAAGCTGCTGCCTGCCGATCCGAACTCGCCCGGCCTGTTGAGCAACTTCATCGTAGTATCGATGGCGCGTAAAGATGACGCGCGCGTCAAGGAGCTTTCTGAACGCCTGTTAAAAGTGCAGCCGCAATCGGCGCAGGCGCTGCAGGGATTGGCCGCCGTGGCCCTGGCGCGTGGCGATTACAGCGCCGCCGTGCAACATTGCATGCAATTGGTGAAGGTGATGCCCGATTCCTACGCCGGATGGTTCAACCTGGGCATCGCGTATCAAAAGACCGGCCGCTGGGAACAGGCCGGCAACGCCTATCGCGAAGCCGCGCTGATCCGTCCCGGCGCGATCGAAGCCAGCGCGAATCTGGGAACCGTTTTGCAGGAGCGCGGTGATCTGTCGGGCGCGCGCCGCGCCTATGAACGCGTGCTGAGTGCGTCGCCCGATCTGCCCGGTGCGCTGTGGAACATGGCGGTGCTCGCCGAGCGCGAAGCGAACGCGGCACAGGCGGAATCGTTCTATCAAAGGCTGGTGGCCGTGCGTCCGGATTGGGAAGACGCGGCGTTCCGCCTGGGCTATATGCAGTTGAGGCAAAATAAACACGCTGCCGCGGCCGCCAGCTTCGAACTGTGCGTGCGGCATCGGGCCGATTGGCCGGAGGCGCTGATGAATCTGGGCCTGGCGCATTGGCAGTCAGGAAATTTGCCGGCGGCGACCGAAGCGTATCGAAAAGTCCTGGCGCTGAACGCCGCCCATCCCAACACCGCGCACGTAGAGGCGCTGCGCGCACTGACGGCCATCGCCATCGATGGCGGCAACGCGAACGAGGCCCGCTCGCTGTATCAGCAGTTTGCCGCAGCGGGTGGGCATTCCCCCGAGTTGGCATTCAATCTTGGATTGCTGCTGCAATCCTCGGGCGATCCCGGGGCGGCGGTGGAATCGTACAAGGCCGCGGTGGACGCAAAGCCGGATTTCGCCGACGCGCTGCTGAACCTGGGACACGCGCTGCACTCCGCCGGGCAGATCGAAGAGGCTCGCCGCGCGTGGAGCAAAGCAGTGGAAGCGGCGCCCGCCGTTGCCGCCTCGTACTTTCCGTATCCCGCGTAGGGGACAGCCAGCGTAGGGGCCGCCAGCGTAAGGGAGCTGGGCATTTATCCGACCGCGTGTGACAGCGGGCTGCGAAGGCAAGCCGCTATCATGGTTGCTTGGCCGAGAGAAAGTCGAAGAGCTTCCGCCGCAAGGCACTGCTTGTCGTCATCAACGCAATATCGCTCGCCAGCCTCTATTGGACCCTGCGGGATGCCCATTTAGGCGAGCTGCGCGACGACGTCGCCACGCTGAACTGGTGGTGGGTGGCCGTCGCGCTGGTCACCGGCCCCGCGATTTACCTGGTGCAGGCCGTCCGCTGGCAAACGCTTCTCTATCCCGTGGTGCGCGTGAGCTTCTGGGAAACCGCGCGCGCCATCTTTATCGGCATGTTCGCCAACGAGATTCTTCCTTTTCGGGTGGGCGAGCTGCTGCGCTGCTATCTGATCAGTTCTCGTACCTCTCTGCCGCTCTCGGTTTCCATCACCAGCGCTCTGCTCGAGCGAGTCTTCGACGGCATTTGGCTGTGCGGAAGTCTTGCCGTGCTGCTGGAGATTTTGCCGGTGCCGCGAGCGCTGGTAAGGAGTGGAGTAGTGCTTGCGGCCGTCGTGTTCGCTGCGGCCCTGTTGCTGAGCTTCGCCCTGTTCCGCCGTCATCACGCGCGCGCCATGCTCACGGGTACGGGGTGGCAAAGGCACGTCCGCGTTCTGATCGACGATCTGGAAATCATCGGTCATTCACGCTATTTGCTGCTTTCGTTTTTGCAAAGCCTGCCCTTCCTGCTGCTGCAAATAGTTCCGACCTTCGCCGCTTTTCGGGCTTATGGATTCGACCTCTCTCTAGTGGCCGCCTTCGCTCTGGCGGTGATTTTACGGGTGGGTGCGGCCGTTCCTCAGGCGCCGGGTAATCTGGGACTGTTCCAATTGCTGGCCCGCGAATCCCTGCAGCGAATGTTCGGCATTGTGCCGGCCGAGGCCGCACGATTCTCGCTGGTGCTGTGGGGCTTGACCACCGTCCCTCTGCTGGTCGCGGGATTGATTTCGCTCACGGTGGCAGGATTGAAGTTCAGTGAGTTGCATCAGGTGGGAACCACGGAAAAGGAATCGCCCACATCGCCTCGATAGTGGGTCTGTGCGCCAAGGGTCATTTATCCCCGCTTGATGACTCTCGCGGCTCCCAAACACGGCTGCAACAGCGCGAATTTACGGAGCCGCGACAGTGATGGAGTGGGGTGCATTGGCGCGATTCCGCACCGGCTGTCGTAGGCTGGCTTTAGCAAGCGCCGCGTCCCGCCATTGGCTCCTAGTGGCTTGTTCGCGGGAAGGTTTAATCAAAGACTGAAAGCCTGTGGCGCTAATTTCGTTCAGGTCGCGAGCAGGGTCTGGTAAACGTCCCACGTTTTGGCGACCGCTGCCTCCCAGGAAAACAGCCGCGCGCGCTCCCGTCCTTTCGCCGCATGCTGCTCACGCAAGTCCGCGTCCGCAGCCAGCCGATTCAGAGCCGCGGCCAGTGCGTCGGTCGCGAACGGATCCACCAGCAACGCGGCATCCCCGGCGGCTTCGGGCAACGCCGAACGGTTCGAGGTGACCACGGGCACACCGTGCGCCATTGCTTCCAGCACGGGAATGCCGAAGCCTTCATCGAGCGAGGGGAACGCGAAAATACTCGCGCGCGCGTACAGCGACTCCAACGCCGCGGTCGAAACATACCCGGCGAGTTCGATATCGTGCCGCCGTGGACTCGCCTCCACAGCATGGAGTTCGGCAGCGGCCTCGTAACCATCGGTCGCGCCCGCCAGCACCAGCCGCCAGGCGGCCGGCATGGTTTCGAACGCCCTCACCAGCCGCGCGATGTTCTTCCGTTTTTGGATGGCGCCCACGAACAGCACGAGTTGTTCGCGCGCGTCCACGGACATGCTTTGGTTGGCGGCGGCCGGCATGCGCACGCCGTGCGGGATCACGTGCACGCGCGCGGATTCCACGCCCAACAGCTCCGTCACCTGCGCGGCCGTGAACTGCGAGACCGCAATGATCGCGTCGCTTCGTTCCGCGGCGCGGCGGGCCTGCTCGGAGAACCGCGTGCGAAATTCCGCGGTGGAATATTCTCCGGTGAGCGCGAAAAGATCGTGAAAGGTGCAGACCGTACGCCGCGCGCTTTTGTCGGCAGGAACCGTATCCACGCGCTGGTTCAACGCATGGAACAGTTCCGCGCGCGGCGCCCCACTCAGCCATCGGCGGGAAGCGTTCGCCGGAAGCGTGTCGCTGAGCGACTCCCACAAGCGATGCGGACGATAACAGAACAGGAACCGCTGCTGCGGATGCGCCTTCGCCAGGCCGAATAAAATTTCGCGGGAATAAACGCCGATGCCGGAGAGATTCCGGCCCAGGCTATAGGTAGCGTCGAGGGCGATTCGCAACTCGACTGCTATATTCGCACGGCCATGGCCTTGGGCGCGAGATCGCGCTCGGCCCGCTCGATCAGCATTTCAAGGGGCGATGGATGCGCCTTGTCGTAAATGGCCGCGCCGATCGCCACGCCGCTTTCCTCAGCGGAGGTGTGAATCCGCGACCACGCCGCTTCCACCGATTCGGCGCCGCTATCGAATACGCTCATGGCGAAGCGCGTTTCGCCCAACCGCGCCACCACGTCCGTGGGACCGGCGAGCCTGCGCAGCCACTCCGCCGCGCCGATCAACAACAGGTCGCGAGCGCCGACGGCTTCATAGATAGCCGGCAAGTTTTCGCTAGGCTCCGCCACCACTACCATCCAGCGGCAGCCCAGATTTTCCGCCAGCCTCCGGTCCCGCTCGGCGAGGGAGAAGAACGCCGAGCGGTTCAGGAGGCCAGTGAGTGGGTCGATGGTGCGCGCCGCCCGCGCCGCCGCGAGCAAACGATGGCGTTCCATCGCGTTGCCCAGCGCGTGCGCCAGCGGAGCCGCGTCCACCTGGGGGGAGAGAAGAAAATCCTGCGCGCCTTCGCGCATCAAATGCACCGCGATCTCGCGATCCTCGGGCTGCGCGATCAGCACCATCGGCACGTGGGGCGCGGTCTGTTGCAATCGGCGGAATCCATCGGCCGCGCGGCCGCCGCATAACGCGAGATCCAGCACCACTGCGTCCACGGGCACGTCGGTCAGAACGCTCACGGCGTCTTCCATCGACATGGCGTGCACAGGCTCGATGCGCACCCATCCGCGCCAGTGCCGGTCGGTCTGGATATCCTCGAGGACTTCCTCCAGAAACAGCAGCTCCTCGGAATTCGGCGTCGCGAGCAGGATACGGACATTCATTTGAGAGTTCTCGGCCGCAGGTTAGCTGGCGATATCGTATTCTTTGAGCTTGCGGTAGAGCGTAGTGCGCCCAATACCGAGCAGATGCGCCGCCACCGCCCTGTCTCCCCGCGTATAGTCCACCGCGTTGAGAATCGCGCGCCGTTCCAGCTCTGCCAACGGCACCACTGTCGGAATCGATGCCGGTCCATCCGACGGACGATTCGCGTCGCCGATCGATGCGACGGACGAACCCGCTCCTGACGCGGCCATCAGATAGTGCGACTTCTTTTGAATGAGGTGGTTCTGCAAATTCGATGGCAGATCCGCCACATGCAGGAGCGGGCCCGAGTTGATCGCCACCATGTGCTGAATGCAGTTTTCCAGTTCGCGGATGTTTCCCGGCCAGTCGTAGGAGAGCATAACTCTCAAACGCTTCAGCTGTCAGGCAGTACATTCCCTCCGACGCGCGAAAGGAAATGGTTGATCAGCGCGGGGATATCTTCGCGGCGCTCGCGCAGCGGGGAGAGGCGAATATTAATAACGTTCAGACGGAAGTACAAATCGCGACGGAACGTGCCCTTCTCCACCTCCTTGGCAAGATCTCGATTAGTGGCCGCGATGATGCGGAAATCCGAGTGGCGGCTGGTGACCGATCCCACCGGGCGGAACTCCTTTTCCTGCAGCACGCGCAACAGCTTGGCTTGCAGGTCCAAAGGCAGCTCGCCGATTTCGTCGAAGAACGCCGTGCCTCCGTTGGCCGCTTCGATCAGCCCCAACTTGGTCATGGCGGCGCCCGTGAACGCACCCTTTACATGACCGAACAGTTCGCTTTCCATCAACGGCCCGACCATGGAGGAGCAATCAATGGTGACGAACGGGTCCCTGGGGATTAACATTATGGATGGCTCGCGCCACCACTTCCTTGCCGGTGCCTGTCTCTCCGAGAAGCAGAGCGGGCCAGCGGCACTTGCCCAGTTTTTCAATCATGCGGATCACCTGGCGGGTCCGGGGGGATTGTCCAATCAGTATGTGTCTTGTCTCTTCGTTGTTCGGAAGCATTTTTTCGGTTCTTACAAGATACAGTGTGTGGGGCGAATATAAAATCTACGCTGTTTCAGAATGATCCTCAAGACCCGCATGTTCGGGACAATGAGGTAAGTAAATTGGGGTATGGTCTACCCCCATTCGCGGGGACGCTCATCTAGTGCGCGTCTAGTAAATAAGTAGGGATTTAGTTACTAGGAGTGGCGTCCGGCTCCGGAATCACGATTCCCGCGCCGGCTTCGGTGCGAACGCGCCGGGCCAGGGCGTCGGCTTGCTCCCTGGTCATTTCGCGGCCTACCACCACGCGCCACATCGCCGGCGCGCGGCTGCTATCGATCCGCGTGCGCGCGTCAGCGTAGGCGTCGGCCATCCGCTCGCGAAACATCTCCGCTCGATCGCGATCCACAAACGTCCCGGCCTGAACCGCAAAGAGTGGCGGACGAACGATGGACCCAGGAGGAACGATCGACCCGGCAGTGGGTGCCGCGGCGGGCGTCGAGAGTGGACGCTCGGTCGAAGGCGGAGTCTGCGGCGCAGGCGCGGGTGAAGCAATGCCCGGCTCTCGCGCTGCTTTTGCGGAGGCAGAAGTATTCGCACTCGAATTCCTATTCGATGCGGGCGATGACGCGGCTGCCTGAACTGTCGTTGGAAAATTCGCCGGTGGCGCGATCACCGTCAAGCGCACGCGAGCCGTGCCCGGCCCGAGCATGTCGATCTGCCGCGCGGCGGTTTGCGAGAGATCGATGATGCGATCATGCACGAACGGACCGCGATCGTTGATGCGCACGTCCACCTGTTTTCCATTGGTGAGATTCTCACCTCCACCCAGGTCTGAAACGGCAGATCACGATGCGCGGCGGTGAGTGCATACATGTCGTAGATCTCACCCGAGGACGCTTGGCGTCCGTGATAGGGCACGCCATACCAGCTTGCCATGCCGGTCTCGGTTGTTCCGCGCGGAAACCGGCGGCGCCGGTGAAACGGCGCGCGCGCGACGATGAGAACAGCTCGCGGAAATCGCGACGAGTGCGATGACTGCGATGAAACCCGCATGAATCGGCCTGAGAAGCGCATCAGAATCTCTAAAAACAATTCTACTATTTTCGTTTTTACATGAAAAACATCTTCGACTCTTAACCGCGACCGGTCCGCATGTCAAGTACTCATGCATTTTTTTCTTGACATTCAATTCAATCCACCTTATAAAGGGGACACGAGCGCGTTCTCTTTGAGATGCGCGTACTTTGATGTAAAGGGAGAATCAAACGATGAAATTCGCAACCAAGAAGAAAGCGGCCCCGAAGAAGAAAGCTGCTGCTAAGAAAAAGAAGTAGCTAATTCGGGCTCGCAATAGCGAGTTATGACTCAACCGGCCCCGAGCAATCGGGGCCGTTTTTATTTGTGCGCACTCGTTTGCAAGGTGCCCCGAGCAATTGGTGTAGAAGCGCGTGAGCCAGTTGCAGAGTCCATGATGCTGCGAGAAATCGAAGCTTCCTTCGCTTACAGAACCCTCGCGACCGCTGTGCGCAGTTCACCGTAGTCCATCGCGCCGGGATGATACAGCCGGACGATTCCTTGCCGGTCGATCAATACAAATGTGGAATGGTGCTGGCGCCATAGCGCAGGAAGTTCGCTTCGTTCACCAGTGTGGGCCATCCATCAGGCTGCCGTAGAGAGACGCGCGCACCTTTTCGATGTAGGCGATCTCCACGGCCGGCGCCGCATCCTCGCCCGCCGCATAGCCGTACTTCTGCGTGGGGAAGATCAGCCGCAAACCCTTGGGCGCAAACTCCGCCTTGATGCGGGCCAGCACCGGAATTTCGGTTTTGCAGTCGCCGCACCAGTGCGCCCAGAAGAACACGAGCGCCGGCTGTCCCTTGGGAATCGCCACGCCGACGAGTGCCGGCGCGGGTTTGCCTTCCAGCGTCAGCAGCAGAAGATTTTTGTGAATGCGCGTGCGAATCGACGTCGCCGCGTACTTCGCTTCCTGTTCTTGCAAGTAGGAAACCGCTTCGGCTCGCCGTCCTTCCGCCGCGAGCACGCCGCTTTGTACCTCAATCGCCGCGCCCAGCGCGATCGGCAGATGCGGCTCGCGATCCAGAGGCCGCGTCTTCAGCAATCCCGCAGACAGATCATAGGTTTCCTGCGCGTATTGCGCCGCCTGCGGATAACGATGGCTGAGAAACTCCGCGCGCGCCAGCCAGCTTTCGGCCTCCAGATATTCGGGCGTCACGCCACGCGCCGAGCGGTAGGATTGCAGTTGCTGGAGCGCGCCCGCTTCGCTGCCTGCCGAAAGCGCGGCGGTCACCGTCTCTACGATGCCCGCGGGGCTCGCCGCTTGCACGCTTACAACGCAGACCAGTCGCAATCAGCAGCAGCCTAAAGCCGCCGGTGTTGCCGCGAACCGTCCAACTCGCCTGCGCATGATTATAGTTTCAATGTTTTCAGATACGCGCGGAACGGCTCTCCCAGGTCGTGGCGCTTCAATGCGAATTCCACGGTCGCTTCCAGGAATCCGAGCTTGTCGCCCGCGTCGTAGCGCTTGCCCTCGAATCTGTAGCCGTAAATGGGCCGGCTGCGGAGCATGTGCTTCAACCCGTCGGTCAACTGAATTTCGCCGCCGCTGCCCGGTTCAATCGCGTCGAGCGATGTGAAGACTTCCGGCGTCAGCACATAGCGCCCGATGATCGCCAGGTTCGAGGGAGCATCGGCCGCTTTCGGCTTCTCCACCATATTACGGATGCGATACAGTCGATTCTCTCCACCATTGTGCGCCACCGGTTCGGCATCCACCACACCGTAGGACGAAATTTTCTCGCGCGGCACTTCCATCAGCGCCACGACCGGAGCGCCGTAGAACTCGTATACGTCCAGCAACTGCCGCAAGCAGGGCGTCTCGCCCTGAATGACGTCGTCGGAAAGAATGACGGCGAACGGTTCGTGCCCGACGAGCTCGCGCGCGCGCAGCACGGCGTGGCCCAGGCCCAGCGCTTCCTTCTGCCGCACGTAGGATATGTCGATCATGTCGGAGACCGCACGCACGGTGGCCAGCAGATCCTTCTTATGGCGCGTCTCGAGCAGGTGTTCCAGCTCGAAGCTCACGTCGAAATGGTCTTCGATCGCGCTTTTGCCGCGTCCGGTGACGATGATGATGTTCTGCACGCCGGACTGCATCGCCTCTTCCACGCCGTACTGGATGAGCGGCTTATCCACCACCGGCAACATCTCTTTGGGCTGCGCCTTGGTGGCGGGAAGGAAGCGCGTGCCCAGCCCGGCTGCGGGGAAAACTGCCTTGCGAACTTTTGCAATCATCTCGTTTCCCATTCTATCGGTTGGGCTCGCCAGAGGATGTAGAAGAAAGCATCTGAGATTTGCGGACAGCGCCGATCACGGCGCAAAGGCTACCAACACGTTGCCGGAAATGCCTCCGAAGCGCGAATAACCCGAGTTTACGAACACCATGCCGCCGACCGCCACGGGCCCCGGGCCATCCATCGAGCCTCCGCGCGCCTTCACGCCGTTCACGGTCTTGAAATCGCGCGCCGTATCGAAGTCGAACAGGACCTTTCCATCTTCGGTGTTATACGCGCGCAGGTGTCCGTCCATCGATCCGGAGAAAACCGCTCCCGGTATCGCCGTCAACGCGGCGGATTGCGCGGGGCTGCATCCCGACGCTGCATTTGCCGCGCACACAATCGGCGGCGCGTACCAGAGCTTGCTGCCATCGGAAATCCGCAAGCGCGGTGAGACCTCCGCCCTGCTTGGGATCGAGGACATAGCGGCGGGTGTCCTGCGGATCCTTAGGAGCCGCGCGGCCCGGCGAAGAAGTCGCGGCGTAAACCTTTTGTCCATCGCTCGCCATGCCCCACTGCACGCCCACAGAAGGAGAGGCGCCCGGGAACTGCGTGGCAATCCGCACCTGCCACAGGATCTCACCTTTCTTCTCCGGATCAAGAGCGTACACCATTCCCGACTTCTGCCCCGCCAGCAGCACATCGTGCCCATTGGGGAGCTTGGTCAAAATGGCAGAAGAGCCGAAATCGTAATCGGGCCCGTCTTCATCGGGGCAGTTTTGTTTGTCGGTCCCGCAGGAGGAGTTGTATGCGTCGTTCGGGAACGTTTGCTTGGCCCACACGACTTTGCCTGTCGAGATCTGCATCGCCACGATCGCGTCGGACCATGATGTCGCAGGTGTCGAATAGTTGTCGCCGGTAGCAATGTACAGCAAGCCGCGTTTTTCGTCGAGCGTCGGCGTGGCCCACACGCCCGCGCCTGAGGGCCCGAACTGCGGCGTCCCGCGCTTGGTCTTGCCGGTCTGCTTCGGCACATCGGGAACCATGTACGACTTATAGAGCAGCTTGCCGTCGCTTATCTGTAACGCCACGATGCTGCCGCGGAACGTGCAACACGGGTACGTCGGGTCGAGCGACCGCGTTTCTTCCCACGAGGCAATGGGGATGTACACGGCACCCTTATAGGCGATGGGCGTGGCGGTCAGGCGCGCCGCGTCGTGGTCCTCGATCTTTTTCTTCCAAAGCAGCTTGCCGCTTTCGGCCTCCAGCGCGTAGAACCAGCCGGTCTGATCGCCAAACAGCAGCGCGTGCTTGTCGCCCAAAGGCGCGGCTACGACCGACGATCGCACCGGGCCGTTAGCCTCATACGTCCACTGCACGCACCCGTTTGACGCCCGCAGTGCGTAGATCACGCCGCCCGCGCTGCCTACGAATACCTGCCCGTCGATCACCGTCGGCTGCGAAAACGCCGTGATGTCGCCATCGAAGCCGAACGCCCACTTCATCTTCAGTCCTCGAACCTGATCCAGGCTCAGCCCGGCGGCATCCGCCGTCTGATACCGCGCGCTGTTCGTGCCGGTGCTCCATCCGTTCCACACGAACTTAGAGGAGTTGGAAACCTTCACGCTGCGGTCGGAGCAGTAGGCGCTCGCCGGGAGCGAAACCAGCGGGGCCTTGGTGCCCAGGTAGGCGGCCACCGCCTCGCGATCCTCGCGCGCCATGGGATACGCCACGGTCATCATCGCGCCGAAGTCCAGCGTCTTCATGATGCGCGCCGCCGGCATTTGCGCGAGCGAAGCTTTCGGAGGAATGCGCGGATTCGATTGATCGTGGCAACCCGCGCAGCGCTGCTTGTACACCGCTTCACCGGAGGGCGCGGCCGCACAAATAACAGCCGCCATCAACGTGGACGACACGAACAACAGGGATCGCATGCGCGCAGTCTAGCATGCCCTCGCTGATATTTGCAGCTTCGCGCCCGAGCCCCGTTGGCCTTGAAAGTACCCTTGCTATTTTCCGGCGGGAATCGCGGGAGTCGCAGGCTTGCCCGCAGCGGGTTCCGGCTTCGTCGGCTCACCCAGCACACCCTGCTCGTTCAAAATCACGATATCCACGCGCCGGTTCCGTGCGCGGCCCTCTTCGGTGTCGTTGGAGGCAATCGGCGCGGTGTCGGCGTAGCCTGCGATCGACATGCCGCTCGGCGGCACGCTGAAACCGGGTGGTCAGCATTTCCAGCAACGCGATGCTGCGCGCCGCCGAAAGCTCCCAGTTGCTGCGGAATCGCGCGGTGTTGATCGGGACGCGAATCGGTGTGGCCCTCCAGACGCACGGGATTCGGCAATCTTGGCGATCGCCGCGGCCACTTTCTCCAGGCTCGGTAGCGATCGGGAGCAATGGTGTCTTCGCCGGAGGGAAACAGCGCGGCCTGTTTGAAGCTCACCACCAGGCCGCGCGGCTCCATGACTCACCTGGATCTTGCCTTCGGCGATTTCGTTCTTCAATTCCTCGGACAGAACTTTCAGCGAGGGAACCAGCTCGACCAGCTTGTCTTCGTTTGTCGTCTTCCTTCTTGTCCGCCTGCGGGTGCTGGGCGCCGCCCGGGCCGCGCATCTGCGCGTTGCCCTGGCCGTGATCGTCCACCGTGCCGCCCAGCACGGCGGCGATCGTCGCGCTCAGCTTCTCGCCCTTCCAGCGCCCTCTTCACCGAATCGGAAACTTGCTGCGCCTTGCCCTTGTCGGTCTGCGAAGAGGCGAACATCACCACGAAGAAGGCAAACAGCAGCGTGATGAAGTCGGCGTAGGAGACCAGCCAGCGTTCGTGATTGGCGTGCTCTTCGTTTTCTCTTGCGGGCCATCAATCGTTACGCCCCTGCCTCGGCGGGCGATTCAGCGGCTTCGGAGCCCGGCGCTGCCTCCGCGCGTTCTTGGCGGCGTTCGTCCCGCCACGTACGCTTCCAGCTTGATGCGGATCAGTTTCGGATTCAGCCCTTCCACAATGCCGCATACGCCTTCCAGCATCAGTTCCCGGCGGTGCGATTCCTCGCGGGCGCGTGTCTTGATCTTGGTAGCGGCCGGCAGGAAGAACAGGTTCGCCGAGCCCACGCCGTAAACCGTG
Source organism: Terriglobia bacterium (assembly GCA_963699945.1). Lineage (GTDB taxonomy): Bacteria > Acidobacteriota > Terriglobia > Bryobacterales > Bryobacteraceae > Palsa-187. Next base: position 255,168 of record CAVOVW010000012.1, on the reverse strand, counting down.
GCCACGAACGCCACGGCGATGCCGTGGCCCACTTCCTCGATGTTCGCCAGGTTCTTCATCACCTGGATCAAGCCCATCACCGCGCCGATGATGCCGATGGTGGGCGCATAGCCGCCCGCGGCTTCGAACACCTTGGCTTCCGCCTTCCGCCGTGATGCTCCACCGATGGCGATCTCCAGCTCCATCATCTTGCGGATTTCCTGCAGGTCGGTGCCGTCCACCGCCAGGTTCAGCGCTTTGCGCAGAAAAGGATCAGCGATTTCCGACGCCACATGTTCCAGCGAAACCAGCCCTTGTTTGCGCGCCTTGGTCGCGTAGCCGATCATTTCTTCGATCAATTCGTGATGCGACGCGCCCGCGTCGAACACCACTTCCTTCAGCCTGCGTACCGCGCCGATCAAAACCGCCATCGGCGTCGAGACCATCACCGCGCCCGCAGTCCCGCCGATGACGATCATCGCGGCTGTCACTTGCGCGACGTCCCTGATCTTGCCGCCTTCCATCAGCAAGCCGCCGATGATGCATACCAGCGCCACCACCAACCCTCCGATGGTCGCCAGATCGGGCTTGCCGGCGCTTTTTTTGGGAGTTACTGCCGCTTCTTCGTCAGCCATTTTTCATCAGCCGTGAGATTCTACGGGAGAACAGTTTGCAGAAGAACCGGGGGGCGCTTGAATCAGCCGCCGGAATTCGATGACGCGCCGGACCACCTCTTCCACGCTTTCGCGCACCACCATTTTTTGTCCTGTCGTCAGGCTGATGACGGTATCGGGCGTGGATTCCAAATGCTCGATCAAGTCCGAATTCAGCACCATCGGCAAATGATTGATACGGGTGAGCTGAATCATAAGGCACTGCGCAAACGGCGGCAATGTTCTTATCGGACGAGTCAGGACGTGCTTGAACTGTGGGGCGGAGCGCTAGACGCGCGGCGAGGGTCTATTTCAACATATCGGCCAGGGCGCGCAATTCTTTGCGAACTTCTTCGAAAAGCGGCGAGGGGTCGGCAGAAAACAGCTCGGCCTGTTTTTTCTTATCGTTTTGCGCGCTGGATCGCTTGGCCGCCGCCTTCACTACCTGCGGCTTGGCGCGGTCTTCCAGGAACTTACGCGCGCCCTCGATCGTGAACCGTTGTTCGTAGAGCAGCCTTTTGATTTCAAGCACCAGCTCCACGTCCTTGCGCCGGAACAACCGGTGCCCCGTGCCGGACTTCTTCGGTCCCAGCGCGGGAAACTCGGTTTCCCAAAATCGCAACACGTAGGGCTTAATGGCGGCCAGGCGCGCAACCTCGCCGATCCGGAAATACAGTTTGTCCGGGATTTCCTGCGACGGGCCTACCGGAATGTCTTCCTGAACGTTCATGAAGCGGGCGTCATCAATGACGTACCCTTATCATAGTGTCCCCGCTGGTAGGAATCCATCCCGTCCGGGAAGCCTTGCGCGCCGGCCGTCCCCTCGATCGTGTGGTAATCGCAAAAGGCGCCAAAGGCCCCCGCATCGACGAACTGGTCGCTCTGTGTCGCGAGCATAAAATCCCGATGCGCTTTGAAGCGCGCGAAGTGCTGGACCGCGCCGCTCACGGAGCGCAGCACCAGAACGTAATCGCGTTCGGCGCGGCCGAGTTCCACGCCACACTTGAGGAGACGATGGCAACCGGCGGCCTGCACGTGGTGCTGGACGGCGTGGAAGACCCGCACAATCTGGGAGCCGTGGTCCGCACCGCGCACGCGGCCGGAGCCGCCGCCGTTGTGATCCCGGAGCGCCGCGCCGCCGGGCTCACCGAAACGGTCGCGCGCTCGGCCGCGGGTGCGCTGGCGTACATTCCCGTCGTGCGCGTCGTCAATACGGGTCGCGCGCTGGAACAACTAAAAGAACAAGGCTACTGGATTTACGGCCTTGATGAGGGCGGCACGGAATCCTACGATCGCGTGGAGTTCACCAAGCCCTCGGCCATCGTGCTGGGCGCGGAGGGAAAAGGTTTGCATGAGCATGTCGCGAAAAAATGCGATTTCCTGGTGCGCATTCCCATGGCCGGGGAAATGACGGGTGGCAAATCCAAGCTTCCCAGCGTCGCGTCGTTGAATGTCAGCGTCGCCGCCGGGATTGTGCTGTTCGAATGGAAGCGGCGGCACAACAACTAAAAAACGTCATCCTGAGCGCGAAGCAAGCGAAGGATCTGCTTTTTGCCGCAAGGCTAAAACAGCAGATTCTTCGCTGCGCTCAGAATGACGGATGTTTCAATACTTCGGCAGCTTCACTTTGCTGAGATCCAGCAGTGGCTCGCACACGCCGCCCACTCTTCCCGCCTCGTAGATTTTCCAATCCGTCGGGGCCAGGCTCTTTTCCATCGCCTTCGTTAGGACCTGCGTGTGCGGAATCGTGACCAGATGCTGCGGGATCTCCCAAACGTCATCGAACGTCGTCATCCATTGGACCGATTTATCAAAGCGCGCCAAGTTCACCGGCCGCGAGTAAGCGCGCAGAGTCTTTTCACGCGCGGGATTGTAATAGTGCTCGAAGTAGCTCAGCGCCAATTCGCGGATCGACTTGTACACGGGCTCGCGCGAGCGGAGTCCCGTATAGTCCGATTTCGCGATCGACCCCCAGTGGCCGTTCAATCGGTACACCGCCAGCACATGATCGGAATCGCGCACGGCTTCCAAGTCCACTAGGAGCGGAGGATGTCCCAGCCTCCGCAAGGCCAACGAGGCAAGCAGCGCGCCTTCCATGCAATGCGCCACGCGCTCCTTTAGAACCCGTCGCGGCGAGTAGCACGAAGCGCCGGCGGGCTCCTTGTTATAACCGATCTCCTCGTCCAGGAATCGCTGGATTTTCGCGGGCGAAGTGAGCTTGCGTAGCGCGGCCCGCTCGATACTGTTGTAAAGGGAGTTGAGATCGTCGGTCACATTTGTCAGACTAGCAGGGTGCCGAAAGCCCGAACCCCTCGCTCCATGACTCTCGCGGCTCTGATACGATTACCTAGCCGAGCCGTGACAGTGATGGAGCGGGGACGGGCACATGTTTTGACCGCGCCGTTACATAAGACGCTACCGAATAGGAGTTCTGGTTTATGAGCCTGGCAAATCTGATGCGTTGTACGATGCTTGCCGCGGTGGCCGCCGCTTCGACGGTCGCTTCCGCCCAGTCGCTCGATTACGATTACTACAAGACGCGCGTCGAGCCCATCTTCTCCAAGCATCGCGAAGGCCACGCGCGCTGCGTGGTATGCCACTCGCAATCCACGAACTCTTTCAAGCTGGCCGAGTGGGGTCCGGACACCACGGCCTTTACCGAAGAACAATCGCGTGCGAACTTCGCGATGCTGTCGAAACTGGTGAACAAGAACGACCCTGAAAAAAGCATGCTGCTGCTGCATCCCTTGTCGAAGGAAGCCGGAGGCCACGAGTTCCACAGCGGCGGCCGCCAGTTCGCGTCGAAGGACGATCCGGATTGGAAGACGCTGGAGGCGTGGGCTAAGGGCGCGAAGTAGTCCATTCATCACCACCGTACAATTGGTGGTTGTCTCTTAAAAAACTGATTTCAGCTGTTCTCGGCGGAGCCGTAGCAGTCCTTCTGTGCCTCGGACTATTAGGTGCCGGCTTCTGTGCGGCCACATTACACGTCCCGAAACGCACGTCTGTAGCTCCGCCGAACGCCATAACGGTCGACATTCTCGCGAGGGACAAAGTACGGCTGAGTGGCTGGTGGCTTCGCGCACCGCAGTCGAACGGGAATTGCGTGATCGTGCTGCATGGCATCGCCGACTCGAGGGCCAGCAGCGTTGGCTTTGCGGCAACGTTTCTTTCGGAAGGCTATAGCGTCCTCGTTCCCGACAGCCGCGGGCACGGGGAGAGTGGCGGCGATTACGTAACCTACGGCCTGCTGGAGAAATTCGACGTCGTCGATTGGACCAACTGGATGAAGGGTCAGGGCTGCCGGCGGATTTATGGATTGGGGGAATCGCTGGGAGCGGCGATTCTAATTCAGGCCGCGCCGGTTGACCCGAGCCTTGCCGCGATAGTCGCGGAATGTCCCTACGCCGATCTCAAGGAAATTGGCGAATACCGCGTACGTCAGTTATCGAGAATGCCGTCGCTTATTGCGACCCCGCTCGCCATTCTGGTTGTGAACGTTGGGATGATTTACGCGAAGCTAGCCGACGGCCTTGATTTCCGGCAAGCGTCGCCTGTCAAAAGCATCGCCGAGACTTCCACGCCTATTCTGCTGATCCACGGTCTTGACGACGTCCGCACGCCGCCGTCACATTCCCGCGAATTGGCTGCGGCGAATCTGAAAGATCCGCTTTGGCTCGTTCCTAACGCCGGCCACACACTGGCGTCCGTGATCGCACCCGAAGAGTTTCGCAGACGAGTGCTTAACTGGTTCGCGGAGCACTAGCGGCCTTGAGAGAAGACTACGGCAGTACGGCCGTGCTGTTCCGCTTCGGCACCTGCCCCACCGGAATTTTCGCGACCTCGCGCCGCGCGGCGACATCTACGACCGACACGTAATCGGACGCGGCGCAGGCGACATAAGCCATCTTGCCGTCGGGCGTCAGCGTCACCCAATCGGGCGACTTGCCGACTTCCACCGATCCCAGCAGCTTCAGGTCCGGCAGCGAATACATATACACGGAGCTGTTCAAGCGGCTGTTCACGACCAGCGTCTTCTGATCCGGCGTCACGGCCATGCCGTGCGACTCGTTGCCGCCGAACATATACTTCGCTTTTCCTGCGGGCAGATCCGGCAGCGTGATGCGGTTGATTTCCTTGTGCGTCGCGAAATCGATTACCGCGAAGCCGTTGAAATCGGAAAGCTGGGCGAACAACCATTTCGTAGAGCCGTCAGGATTCGTGTGGAAAGCCATCGGGCGGATGCCCGCGTCCATCGTCAGCACCCATGCCGGCTCCTCGGTCTTCTGATCGATCGCGGTGATGGTCTTGCCCGGAATGGAGCCTGCGACGACGAATTGGCCATCGGGCGTGACATAGGTATTGTGCACGGCACCCTTGATCGGGATGGTTTTTACGCGCTCCATCGAGGCCGTATCGATCACATCGACAGCGCCCGGAGCACGGGCGATGGCCACATACACGCGCTTGCCGTCCTTGCTGATGGAGATGTTGTTGGGGTGCGCGGTCAGAGGAATGCTGCGAATGATCTTCAGCGTTTTCGTATCCACCACTTCGAGCGTGCTGCGCGACTCATTGCTGATGTAATATCTGCTGCCGTCGGGCGCGGCCGTCGCGCCGTGGTTCACTTCGATGCCCTTGATGGTGCCGACAACCTTATTGGTGGCCGGGTCAATGAGCGAAACATCGTCGCCAGCGCTGTTGGTCTGGATGATGCGGACGCTGGCCGCCATCATTGGCTGCGTCATAACCTGTGTCACAACCGGCGCCACGGAAAGGGCGAGCACGAGGGTCCACTTCATGATGGTAAGCTCCTTGAAACAAGCGCCTTCAATCAACGGGGTTAGGTTATCGGGCGGCGCCCCGAAAGTCAAGCGGACTTTAGTTGGCGGAAACACGATGTTATACTCACGTACGTGCGCGACCTTCGGCTCGGCGATATTATCGACGACTGGTGCGTGAAGTGTCGACGGCTGACCAATCATGCGATTGTGTCGCTCATGGAAGCCGAAGCTGCCAAGGTCCGCTGCCGCAGTTGTTACAGCGATCACAACTATCTGAAAGAGATCGCGCCCCCTTCCAAAAAAGAGTTGAAAAAGTTGGCCGATGCCGCGTTGGCTGCTACTGGGGATGCGCCTGAAGTCGTTCCGGAAGTTGCCACGCGTAAGAGCAGCGCATAGGCGCTAAACCTCAACTTATCCCTCACTCGGCACCTGGCTCGTCGTGAAGTGGACGTGCGTGAGGACTGTTCCATGAGCCCCGGTGCCGGCGGCGCGTTTCATCGACTCCTCAGATTGCGGGACGTTGGCAGCCGGGCACAGGATAACGACGGGCCGTGACTTCCTCTATAAAGGAATATCCGCGACCGCCTTCGATGAAGCTTTCGATTATGAACGCTTCTTCATGATGGTTGCGCCCAATGGCAAGCATCTCTCCCTGCTGGGCGGGAGGAGCGTTTTCGGCGTACCGGAGATGTAGCAGTCGGGCGCTATCAAACAATAGTGGAAAACTCTGTTTGTTATTCATTCCACGGGAGATCTCGCCCGCCATACTGCCGGGCCCCGGCTTGACACGGCCGAAGCTGGCGGAGTAACATCAACATTTTGAACTGTCCCAGCATCGAAACGCCAATCTTCTTAAAAAAGGATATACAACATGAAACAAATCAACTTGGGAATTATCGGGACCGGCTGGTGCGGAGGCATCCGCGCGGTCACGGCCGCAAACAGCCCGTGGGTTAAGGATCTGCACATCGCCGAAATCAGGCCGGAGCGCCTGAAGGAAGTCACCGAGCTGACGAATCCGAAGACGGCTTCCACGGATTACCGCCCGATCATCGCGGACAAGTCGATTGACGCGGTGATGATTTCGACGACGCCCGAGCCCACCCATTACCCCATCGCCAAAGAAGCGCTGGAAGCCGGGAAGCACGTGTTTCTGGAAAAGCCCATCGCGATGGAGATGTGGCAAGCCGACGAGCTGATCGCGCTGTCCAAGAAGAAAGGCCTGTCGTTCACCATTGGCTATTCGCAGCGGTTTAATCCCAAGTTCGCGTACGTGAAACGCTCCATTGAAGACGGCACCATTGGCGAGCCGGTGAGCGCATTGGTCAGCCGCCACATCACGCGTGGCTTAGGCAAGAAGATCGGCGGCCGCGTGAAATTGTCGCCTGCGGCCATGGAAGCGACGCACGATATCGATTTTGTCCTGTGGTGCCTGGCGCCTCGCAAGCCGATCCGCGTATACGCGCAGGAAGTGCGGAAGATCATGAAGGGCGAATTCAACGTGCCCGATTGCGTGTGGATCGTGGTGACGATGGACGACGGCACGGCATTTACCATCGGCGCGGGTTGGGTGCTGCCTCCGGCATATCCGAACTTCTCGTCCACCTGGATTGAATTCGTGGGCACGGAAGGCGCGGTGATGGTGGACGACACGCATCGCGACGTTTATTCCACCACCTTGCAGAAGGGCATTCAATTCCCCATTTCCTCCATGCCTGGCGAGTTTGTGAATCACACCTACGCCGGTCCGATGGAACGCGAGACCATGCATTTCATGGAGTGCATCGCGCTGGGCCGCCAGCCGCTGGTTACCGGCGATCAGGCACGGCTCGCGATGCAGGTTTATCAGGCTGCCGACGTTTCCGTGGAAACGAATAAGCCGGTAGAACTGGTGCACGAAGCTGCCGCGCAGCTCGTATCGTAATTAGTCCAGAATCGGGAATCGGGAGCGAATGATTTGGCCTTAGAACGTGCTGGTGTGTCCGAGCCTGGGGCTGCCGTCGCTCCCGATGACTTGAATTCCAAGCCTACCAAAACCCGCTGGTGGGTCCTGATACTGATCGCGGTCATGTATCTGATCTGCTACATGGACCGCAGCAACATTTCCGTCGCGGCTCCTGAAATCGCCAAAGCCTTTGGCTTGGATAAGGCCAAAATGGGCGTAATTTTGGCCGCGTTTACGTGGGCCTACGCACTGGGGCAGGTCCCGGCGGGGTGGTTCGGTGACCGTTTCGGACCGAAAAAAGTTTTGAGTGTGCTGGTGGCGTGGCGGTCAATAGCGGCAATAGCCACAGGCGGTGCGTTCGGCTTTCCGTCGCTGTTCGGTGCGCGGTTCATGCTGGGCCTGGGCGAAGCGGGATGTTTCCCCGTCGCCAGCCGCGGTATGCAGCTCTGGTTTGCGCGCTCCGAGCGTGGACGCATCCAGGGCACGACGCATTTCTTCAGCCGCATGGCGCTGGCGATCACTCCGTTCGTTTCCGGACACATCATGCTGGCGTTCGGCTGGCGCTGGATCTTTTATATTTTTGGATCCATGGGGATTCTGTGGGCCTTGGGATTTTTCTCGATATACAAGAATTATCCCGAGGATTCGAAGGCTGTGAATCAAGCAGAACTTGCGCAGATTCGCGGCTTGAATGCAGACGGATCGATCAAGACCTTGGACCGCGCGCGCGCGGCCACGCCGTGGAAACACATTCTGGGATCGCCGAACATGTGGTTTATCGCGTTCGGCTATTTTTGCTTCTTTTTCGGGTCGAATTTTTATCTCACCTGGTACCCGACATACCTGCGCGAATATCGTCATCTTTCGATTCAGGCGTTGGGATTGCTCGGATCGCTGCCGCTATTGATTGGCATGACGGGCGATGTGGTCGGAGGTTGGCTCACGGATACGATCTATCACAAGACGGGCAGTGCGCGGAAGGCCCGGCGTTGGGTTGCCGTCCCCGCGTTTATCATGGCAGGCGCGTTTTCGATCCCCGCCGCGATGACCAGCGACACGCGCATTTGTCTTCTGTTCATAGCCGCCTCGTTCTTTTCCCTGGAGATGGTGATCGGTCCCGCATGGGCGGTCCCGATGGACGTTGGCGGGCAATTTAGCGGCACCGTCACGGGCATCATGAATATGTGCGGTGCGCTCGGAGCGTCCGTCACGGCGCTGATCTACGGTTATCTGTTCGGTAAGGAGATGTGGATCGCTCCGTTCCTGGTTTCCGCCGGAGTCATGGGGCTCGGCGCTTTGATTTGGTTGTTCCTGATCGACCCAGAAAAATCTGTCGTCGAGGCCCGCTAGGCGCGCAGCATCTTGCGCACCCGGCTCGCCTGCACTCAGTACGGAAAGTTCGATATAGTGGGAGAAAACTGATGGTTAGCCAACGTTTCGCGTTCATGGGCCTGATTGCCCCTGCCTTGATGTTCCTCGGAACCTCCGTTCCCGTCTCAGCTCAGAATCTTCAGGAGACTCACTCCTTTATGACCGGAAAGTGGCAGCGCATCGCCGACTTCCCGGATCCGCATGAGGAGATGTTCGGCGCCGCCGCCAACGGGAAGCTGTACGTCTTCGGCGGTTTCATTCCGTTCTGGAAGGTCGCGGGGTCGTTTTCGAATACGACCCCGGTACCAATAAGTGGACTAAGAAAAAGCACATGCCGCGTCCCGCGCACCACTTGGCGCTGACGGGCTACAACGGCAAAGTTTACATCTTCGGCGGATTCGAGCCGCCACCGGGCACTACGCCGGGCTGGGTCCCGCTGAATAACGCCTGGGAATACAATCCGGCGGACGATTCCTGGAAAGCGCTGGCTCCCATGCCGATCGCGCGTGGAGCAGCGCAGGCGGCGGAGATAAACGGAAAGATCTACGTGGTTGGCGGCGCGACTTTGGCCCCGGGTGCCGAGAAGAACTACTTGGATTTCAAGACGCCGTCAGAACTCGCTGAATATCGTGCAGGAGTACGATCCGGCGACCAACACCTGGAAAACGAAAACGCCTATGCCCACGCCGCGTAATCACGTTGCTCTGGCAGCCGTTAACGGAAAAATTTATGTGGCCGGCGGGCGCGTAGGCGCCCCTTACATTTCGCTCGGTACCGATATCTCGCTGGTAGAAGTTTACGACCCGGTGAAAGATTCGTGGGTGTCGACCTTGCCGCAGAGAATGCCGACGGCCCGCAGCGGTGTCGGATTCGGAGCCTGGGGCGGCCGCCTGCTGGTGGCTGGCGGCGAATTTCAGGATCAGACACAGCAAACGGCTTTTCGTGCGTTCGAAGCTTACGATCCGGTGAGCGACACATGGCAGACACTGCCGCCACTGGAGATCGCCAGGCATGGCGTAGCGAGCGGGTGGTAGGCAATAAGTTCTATGTCGTGAGCGGCGATGTGCAATCGTCCGGGAGCGGGAATCGCCGCGTCCACGGTTCGCGCCGACGCCTTCGAGTTTGGCCCGACATTAGGGAAATAGCCGGTTTCGCCGCACACCGCAGGGCGCGGAGGTCTGCGGCGCGGTGGCTGGACCCCCCGAGTTTCATGATCCGGTTGCGCGAGGGCGTTTACGTCCGGCGGGGTGTAACCGCTGTCCGAGCAGTGAAGTTTGTTTAGATATTGAATTCATCGTCATCTATAATAGTTCGGTAAAAACGGAAAAGATGAGCTACAACTTAGATCAGTATTTCATTACGCATCCCCACGAGTATGACCCGAAGCGGTTGTATAGCCAGACCAGCGCCGACTGGCAATACCGCGTGGATTTCGACCGCCTGCGCAAGGAGCGCCTGGAGAAGCTGCGCGCGCAGATGAAGGCGCACGATCTCGGCGCGCTGGTGCTGTTCGCCGGCGCGAACATCCGCTACGCCACGGCTTCCTATCAGGGCAACTGGAAATACAACATCAACATTCGCTACGCCGTGGTGCCCGCACAGCGGCGAGCCGGTGCTGTTTGAAACCGCGGGTTCCGACCTGCACTGCGCGGAAATCGATCTGCCGTGGATGGAAGGGCGCATTCGTCCGGCGATCACCTGGCAGTGGGCCGAAGGCGCCGTGCCGTACATGGCCGGGCGCATGGCCGACAGCGTCATGGACGTGCTGAAGGAGCACGGCGTCGACGAAGGAACGCATCGGCATCGACAACTTTGACATGCCGGCGCTCGAGGCGTTCCAGAAGACGGGCCTGAACATCGTGAACGGCTGGCCGGCGGTTTCGGCGGCGCGCGTCGTCAAGACCCGCGACGAAATCGAATTGCTGAAGCATGGCCTCCAGCATCGGCGACGCGGCCATGTGGAAGATCAAGTACGAATGGCTGAAGCCGGGCGTGCGCGAGCGCGAAATCGAAGCCAAGGTGCACGAGTTCATGCTCGAGCGCGGCTGCGAAATCATTTACGACATCATCGTCGCGTCGGGCGGCAACACCAGCCCGTATCGCCGCTGGGCCACCGACAAGCTGATCCGCCAGGGCGACCTGGTGATCGTGGACATCAACGCCGTCGGGCCCTCGCGGCTACTTCATCGACTTCGTGCGCTGCTTCAAGTGCGGCGGGCGCAGGGCATGAAGATGACGCAGAAGGAAATCGACCTGTACAGCGAAGTGTACGATTCGATGTACGCCGGGCATCGAACAGCTGAAGCCCGGCAACACCACGGCCGACGTCGCCACGGCGTTCCCGGAATACGACGACGACAAGTACGGCACCGTGACGCTGCAGCAGTTCGCGCACAGCATCGGCATCACGCTCTACGAAGGCATGTGGATGTCGCGCGCGCTATTCGCTGAAGTATCCCGCCGAGATCAAAGAGAACATGTACTTCGCCATCGAGACCTTCGCCGGACACCCGGGCCTGCAGCAGACCTGCCGCCTCGAAGAAAACGTGCTGGTCGCGGCAAGAGGTCCCGTGGTCTTCACGCTGATGGAGCACATGGAAGAGGCCATGAAGTGGGACCGAAGCACGGCATCTACGCGCCGTGAAGTACACGGCTGACGTCGCACGGTGGTTCCGGACTACGCGAATTTGCCAAGAAATCAGCTGGAACAGCAACATGGCCAAATACTTGCGTTACCGATTCGCCGTTCCCGAACCTGGACCTCGCTGCGGCGACGGTCGCTAAGATCGATGGCGAACTCAGACAAGCAAAGGCCGGCACTCCCGAGGCGATTCTTGAAGTCGCCCGGGATGCCGACGCCCTGCTCACCACCTACGCCAAGATCACCGCGGACATGATCCGCGCAATGACGAAGTGCAAGATCATCTCGCGCTTCGGCATCGGCGTGGATAACGTGGACATCGAGGCGGCCACGACGAAGGGGATCGTCGTCACCAAGGTGCCGGACTACTGCATCGACGAAGTTTCCGATCACGCCATGGCGCTGCTGCTGTCGGCTCGTCCGCAAGATTCCGTTTTCGAACGCGCGGTGCACAGGCGGGACGCTGGGAGATGCCGGCCGTGGTGCCGATTCACCGGCTGCGCGGCACGGTGCTGGGCTCTGGTCGGCTTCGGGCAGATTCCGCAGCTGGTTGCGCCCAAGGCCAAGGCGTTCGGCATGCGCGTCGTGGCCTTCGATCCGTTCGTGCCGCAAGGACGTGCTGGCACAAGGCGGGGTGGAGCACGTGGAGTTCGAGGAACTGCTGAAGATCTCGGACTACATTTCGCATTCACTCCCGCTGCTGCCCGAGACGCAGCATCTGTTCAACGCGGATGTCGTTCGCCAGATGAAGCCGGGCGCGTTACATCGTGAACACCGGTCGCGCGGTCCGCTGATCGACGAAGCGGCGCTGGCCGCGGCGCTCGACGCAGGGACAACTGGCCGGCGCGGCGCTGGACGTGATGGAGAAGGAGCCGCCGACCGAGTTCGCCGCTGTTTGGCCGCGACAACGTGATCCTCACGCCGCACACCAGCTTTTATTCGGAAGAATCGCTGGTCGAATTGCAGACCAAGGCAGCCGAGGAAGTCGTGCGCGTGCTCTCCGGACAGGCGCCTCGCAATCCGGTAAATCCCGAAGCGCTGAAAGCCGCGCGGCGATAGAATTTTATTTAGTAGGAAGGAAATCATCATGTCACAACAGAACCCTGGAAAACAGATAAGTGGTTTGTCAGCCCGTGGAACTTTGCGACCCGCAGTGACGCAGCAGCTTGCATTTCCCCAAGCAGATCAAGTTTCACGACATCACGCTGCGCGACGGCGAACAGCAGACCGGCGTCATCTTCACCAAGGATGACAAGATCCGCATCGCCGAAGGTCTGGCCGAAGCCGGCGTGCACCGCATCGAGGCCGGCATGCCGGTGGTTTCGCCGAGCGACACGGCGGCGATCAAGGAAATCGTGAAGCGCAATCTGGGCCCGCAGATTTTCGCGTTCTCGCGCTGCATGGTGGACGACGTGAAGCGCGCCGTGGATTGCGGCGTGACCGGCATCGTGATGGAAGTGCCCTCCAGCGCGCACATCATCAAGTACGCCTACAAGTGGCCGCTGCGAAAAGGCCATCGATCTTTCGATCGAATCGACGGCGTACGCGCACGTCGCAGGGACTCGAAGTGGTGTTCTTCCCGATCGACTTCACGCGCGCCGAAATGAAGTGGGTGCTCGATCTGATCACGCGCGTGGCCAACGAAGGCCACATGGATGCGCTGGCGCTGGTCGATACGTTCGGCGTGCTGTCTCCGCACGCCATGCAGTATCTGGTGCGCGAGGTGAAGAAGCGCATCAACAAGCGCCTGGAAGCGCACTTCCACATGGATTTCGGCATGGGCATCGCCAACACGATCATGGCGCTGGCCGAAGGCGTGGAAGTGGTCCACTCCACCGTGCTCGGCCTTGGCGAGCGCGCCGGCAACGTGCCGATGGAAGAGACCGCGATGGCGCTGCTGACCCTGTACGGCATCGATACGGGCATCAAGTACGACAAGCTCTACGGCCTCGCGAAGCTCGTGGAGCAGCTTTCGCGGCCACGAGGTCGCGTCGCAACCGCCCGGTGGTCGGCGACACGCTCTTCCAGATCGAATCGCGGCATCATCGCCAGCTGGTGGCATGAACTGCGGCGCCGACAAGCCACCGAACTCTTCCCGTTCCACTGGGATGTGGTCGGGCAGCCTGCCCCGAAGGTCGTCGTCGGCAAGGGCAGCGGCATCGATTCGATCAAGGCGCGCGCTGAAGGCCAAGAGCATCACGGCTTCCGAAGAAGAAGCCATGAAGGTGGTGATGGCCGTGAAGGAGAAGTCTATGGAGAAGAAAGATCTGTTGACCGATGCCGAATTCGACGCCGTGGTGAAAGCCACGCTGCCGCAAGCAGTCGGCGCGTAGTCAGCGTATCCTCTAACTAATGAAAGCGATCGTATTGCGAGCCCCAGGAGAACTGGGGCTCGATTCTTTAGAACGGCCAGAGCCCGGGCCGAATCGCGTCCTGGTGCGCGTGACGCATTCAGGAATCTGCGGTACCGACCTCGGCATCTTTAGCGGGCGTATCCCGGTGAAGTATCCCCGTGTGATGGGCCACGAAATCGCGGGCGAAGTGATTGAAGGTGGCGATTCGATCAAAGCCGGCACGCGCGTGCTGATCGACCCTGCCTTCAACTGCGGCACGTGCTTCGTTTGCAAAGAAGGTTTGTTTAACTTATGTCCGAACGGAGGCCTGATCGGCCGCGATACGGACGGAGGTTTTGAAGAATACATTGCTGTGCCGCGCAAGCTGGTGTTCCCATTGCCGGATTCGGTGGCGAATAAGAATGCACCGCTGATCCAGGTGCTGACGACGTGCTACCACGGCCAGCGGCGGATCAAGATTCGGCCCGGCGATACTGTGGTGGTTCTGGGGCTGGGCGTCGGCGGTCAGTTGCACGTGCAGCTGGCGAAGGCGGCTGGCGCGAAAGTGATCGGCGTGGCGCGCAGCGCGTGGAAGAGAGAGGTCGCTTCGAAGCTGGGCGCGGATATTGTGCTTCCGAGCGATGCGACTACGGTTAAGCAGGTAAAGGACGCGACAGATGGACGTGGTGCCGACGTCGTGATTGAATGCACGGGCAAGCTGCCCGTGTTGAGCGACGGCATTGCGATGGCGCGTTCGGGCGCCCAGATTCTGCTGTTCGGGATCATGTCGGCGAAAGAAGGCGCGCTGCCGTTTTACGATTTGTACTTCAAGGAACTGACCATCCAGAACGGCCGCGCGGCGGTGGGCGCGGATTTCGAGCCATCTATTGCACTGGCCGCGCAAGGCAAAGTGCAGCTTGATCCGTTGATCACGCATCGTTTGCCGATTACCGAAGCGGTCGAATCGATGAAGATGCTCGAAAACGACGTGGATGGGCGGATGAAGATCATTCTCGAAAACGCGTTCTAGGGACGGAAAATACATTCCATGCGTGCAAAAAAACGGCTCCTCGGCGTGGGATACGCTGGCTGATTCTCTTTTTTATTCTCTAAAAAAGATGCACGCTGTACGATCCGGCCGCGGCGCATCTTGACCGTCTTGCTTGCTCTGTGTTGTAATTCCCATCGGCCTGCGCTTTCTTGCAGGAACGCGAGGGAGGGACAATGGCATCTCGAAGAATTCCCGCAGGGCATGCACCACGCTCGCGCAAGCGAATCGAGCTTTGCATGCGAAGCGCGATCGCGGCGAGCGCGATCGCTGGAGCGCTGTGGCTGCCGGTCCAGGATGCCGAGGCCCAGCAACAAGCGCCCCGGCGGCCGGCCGCACAAGCGAACGGGAACTTCCGATTCCACCTGCAGGAAGCCACGATCGATGATATTCATCGGGCGATTCGCGGGGGACAGATCACGTGCCGCCAGCTTGTGCAGCTTTATTTGAATCGCGCGAAGGCTTACAACGGCACGAGCGACCGGCTGATCACCGATGATGGCACGGCGATACCGCAGGCGTATGGCACCATGCGCGCCGGCTCGCCAATAAAATTCCCAACGGAAACCGTGAGCATTCGCACGCTGGTTCCAAACTACGAACAATACGCCGGACCGACTCTGGAATTTGGACGGATGGAACCCACAGCCACCGATCCCACGGCGCAACAGCAATACGGCATGACGATCGGCACGCCGAATTCGGCCCAGATCAATGCACTCGCGACGCTAAATATTCGCGGCGAACGCAGCATTACCTGCAAAGGAGATCGCGATAAACCGGTTTCGGCCGGTCCATTGCCCACGGGCACGCCCGCCGTTTGCGAGCAGTTTCGCAAGTTGCCTGACGCGCTCGAAAGGGCGTCGGAGCTGGACGCGCAATACGGCCGCAATCCGGATTTAAGCGCGCTGCCGATGTACTGCGTTGTGTTCTCGTTCAAAGATCCTTACGACACCATCGACATGCATAGCGCGGGCGGCGGCGACGCGCGTTACGATATCGATTTCCCGGCGCGCGATCACACGCTGGTCGCGCAGCTTCGCAAGAAGGGCGCGATCATTTACGCGAAGGCCGTCAACACCGAATACAACGGGCGTCCGGAGCCTGAGGGCGGCAGAAACAAGCCGAACAAAATCCTGCTTTCGACGCAAGGCTATCAGCGAAGTTCCTGGGCGGGGAATCCGAGCAGCGCCTATGACAGTACGCGCGCGGGCTCGCTGGGTTCGAGCTCAGGCTCGGGAGCGTCGGTCAGCGCGAACCTGGTTACGTGCAGCCTGTGCGAAGAGACCAGCATGAGCTGCCGGGGTCCGGCGAATCACAATTCGGTGGCGTTGATTTTGCCACACAAAGCGATGACTTCGTTTCACGGCGGCGGCATTGGCGCGGATATGTATGAAGACCGCGCGGGCATTCATTGTCGTTATGTGGGCGATTCAGCGAAAGTGCTCGACGCGCTGAAGGATCCGGTAAATGGTTACTACGATCCGCGAGATATCTTCACAACCGTTCCGAGGACCAGCGTCTACCAAGGCTCTTTCGGGAAGGCGGGGGCCGAGACCGGTGCGCGAGGATCCCTGCGCGGGATGCGAATCGGCGTGATTCGTGAATCCATGCTGAAGTTTCCGGGCATAAAGGCGGACGAGCCGATCGTGGACGCGGCCGCGAAGGAAATCAAAACGGTGCTCGGCGATTATCTGGGCGCGACGCTGGTGGAATCGGTGGATCCTTTGTGGCCGGACGACCCGCAGATCGAGAACATGAAGCCGTCCTACAATCAGGCGCTCGCACAGATGATCGGCGTGTTTTACCCGGAGATTTTGTATCAACTGAATCGCGCGGGGCAGCCGGAATTTCCGGAATTCGCGGCGCGCATCAAGCCGACCGAATTCGCGCCGGGCAAAGTTTTTGGCACGGGGACGCTCGCGCCGATCGATTACATGGTCGAACTCGCGGAAGGACGCGAGCCGCTGCCCAAGAATCTTAATATTCGTTATATCCAGCAGGTTGTCGAAGCGAATTCCTTCCGCTTTCAAATGACGCAATATATGGAGCGTCGCGCGGCCGATTGGAAAGAGCGCGGCTTCGAGGAGACGCTGGTCAATTTCAAAGAGCTGAACTTGCGCTCCAAATTCTGGGGCGACGATCAGCGCGCAGGGTTCAAGAACTGGGAGGAAACGGATGACATGCGGAAGCCCTTCGATGAGCGTCAGGGGATCGCTCACAAGCTAAAGCTCCGCGAGTTGCTGCGGCGTCTCGAAATGAAAGTGATGTTGGAAAACAAGCTTGACGTAGTGGTCCGCCTTCACTATTCGCTGGCGCCGGGCAAGATTGGCCTGGCTCCGCAGCCTCAGCCAGCAGGCGATGTTCGCGGCGAAATCCGCTACGGGCCGCACGCGGGCGTGACGGAGGTGCTGATTCCGGCCGGCTACGTACGAACGGTGTACGACCCAACCTATCGGCTCAGCGACGATAAGAAACGCTATATCCCAACCAATAACAACACACCGACGACGTTGCCGGAGCCGGGCGTGCCGTTTTCGCTGGTGTTTCGAGCGGAGCCGGGACGTGAGAACGTGATTTTGAAAGTGGCATCGGCCTATCAGATGGCATCGAAGCGGCGAGTGCCTCCGCCGATGTACAAACCTTTGCCTGGAGAACCGTAGCCGAACGGGTGCCGGCAAAAGGCCGAAGGTAAGATCGCGCCACGGGCCCGCTAGGGGCCTAGGAATCGATTTTAAAAAAGGCCATACCAAACTGCCACCCGGGGCGAAACAACCCCGTAAAACGCCTGCAAATGCGTGTTTTTCGATAAAACTCCATCGCTGTGATTCTGCAATAGTTGGCCGCGTGCGTCGCGCCGAGTTGGCACATTGCTCTGTTCAAGACATCGAGAAATATTCTTCGTGCGGGAGCAACTACTTAGTGTTCGAACGGCTCGCGCAGCGATTGACCGTCAGGGGAGGGCGTCCCCACCCCTGGATCAGCCTATTTTCGCAGCATGCCATCGATCGAGAGCGCGTTCGATTGCTCGCGATACTTGAGCAGGACGAAATAGATTAGGGCGTAAGTTAATTGCAGGCCCGCGATACCCCAATCCTGTGCGAGGTTCGTTCCGACCGTGAGCATTGCGATCACCAGGCTCCCGCCGATTAGAGCGACGCGCGTGAACAGGCCGAAGGTCATCAACAAACCGAAAATCGTCTCGCCCCACATGATGACGAAGGCAAACATCGGCAGGCTTTCCTTTGGGAATGAGCGGCGTCTTTTCAAAATAGTGATTGAGATAAGCCAGGAACGTGGCCTGGCCCGGCGATCTGGCGGCTGATGCCGTGCAGGGCGATGTTAATGCCGAAACTCAGACGCAGCAAGCCGTAAGCGATGGCTGAATCTGAAAAGCGGCTAATGGGCGAACCGCTCATGGCTGTGTCTGCGGTCTTCATAGCGGTAGTGGATTCGGACATCCTGGCCTCCTCTTCAAACCCCGAACTGTACGGGCAGCGTTTATTATGCCTTATCGTAGCCTGATGTTCCAGGCGCAGCGTTCTACAGGCCCGCGCCCGCAATGTTCAGGCGAACCCTATAAATGCCTGTGCGCGCGGCGATGAACAGCGTTTTGCGGTCTGCGTCGCCCCAGGCGCAGTTGGCGGGGATCTCGGGCGGGACGATCGTCCCGAGACGCTTTCCATCGGGCGAGAAAATCTGGACGCCCGTGAGCGCCGTTGCGTAGACGTTCCCCGCTCGATCCACCTTCATGCCGTCAGGAACGCCTTCACCGGGTTCTTTAGTGAGATCGGCGAACTTGCGGCCATTAGCGAGCCCGCCATCGGCCTTGACGTCGAAGACCATCCAGTATTTGTCGGGCCGGGAGCTTGAAACGTACAGTTTCTTTTCGTCGGGCGAAAACGCGATGCCGTTGGGATACTGCACGTCTTTGGTCAGCAGTTCCAGCTTGCCCGCGGCGGAGATGCGATAGACACCGTTGAAATCGAGCTCGGGTTTCGGCTTGTCCGGCCCATCGGGATAAGAGCGATAGAGGCCGGTGGGATCGGTGAAATAAACGTCGCCATTCTTTTTGACGACGACATCGTTGGGACTATTCAGGCGCTTGCCTTCGTAACGATCCGCGAGCGTCACGACGGTTCCGTTTTTCTCCATGCGCGAAATGCGGCGGTTTCCATGCTCGGCGGCGACCAGGCGTCCTTGCGGATCGAACGCGAGACCGTTGGTGCCGATCTGCACGCCCTCTGGGAACGAACCAGTAAAGACGGGCTTGCGATAAATTTCGGTGGCGCCGCCCGGTGTCCACTTCATCACAGCGTTGCCGGGAAGATCGCTGAACAGCAGGTAGCTGCCCCGAGTGACCCACAGGGGCCCTTCGGCAAACTGAATCCCGCCGACGGCCTTTTCGATTTTCGCGCCCTTGGGTACGAGATTATCGAGCGCCGGATCGAGGCGAATCACCTCGCCCTGCGTCGCAGGTTGGGCTTCGATGGCGAAAGGCAGCGCGGCAGCCAGCAAGAAGAAGAGTTTCCAGGTCACAGGTATTCCTTCGGGGAATTATCGTACCACGCGCTTTCGTAGCACGTGCTTTCGATTTGGGTGCTTTCGATCAGGCGCAGCGTTTTGACGAGAACCGTTTTCAGCGCGCGCCATGGGCAATAGCGCCGGCCTGAAAGCGCCGCTACGGAGAGGTTTCACCGCCGACATGTAGACGCTCGGTGATCCGCTGGGGAGCGGCCTTCCCTGCAATCCACGCCGCGGCTTGCGCTGAGGTCGCGACCTCGCCGCGCAATACGGCCAAAGCCAAGTCACCGGTGACGACGGCAGAGAAAGGCGGATCGTAGACGGCCGGCTTGTTTTCGCCACCCAGCTTTACGATGAACGGTACCGTCGGCGATTGTCCGTTTTCGAGCAACCGGTCGAATTGCGGTGTCCAGTTCATGCCGCCATGCCACAACACGTAGCGCAGCCCGTGGTCGGCGCTGATCAGCAAGGTGGTGCTGTCCCACAGGCCGGCGTGTTCCAATTTCTTCCGCAGCTCGCCGACCGTCCGGTCCACAAGGGCCAGATTGTCGAAGTAGGTTGTTTTTTCGCTGAGCGTGAAATCCTTGCGCTGGGCGTCGTAGATCGCAAATAAATGCGGTGTGGGGAAATGAACGTACAGGAAATCGATGCGTGGATCGACGGCCTCCTGGTAGGCACGATCGCGAATCTGGAAATACTGTTGTTGCTGGTCGGATTGAATGAAGCGGTTTAGATCGTGGTCCGTTCCGCCGGCCCGGCTAAACAGTCCCAGGAAAGATTTCCATCGCCACTCAAAAACGGCAACGACCGATTGCGCAAGCCCCCGATCCACAAAATATGTTTCGGTGGCGAGCGCATCGGACGAAGTAACCCCGACCTGGTCGAAGCACCTTGCAAGACTGTCCCCCAACACGCGGCAGTATGGATGGTGCCAACCGACCAAAGCGGCATTGGCGCCCTGCTCGCGCGCGCGACGAAAAACATTCGGCTGATCCCGCCAGCTGACCATCGAACTGGAGCCGGAGGGCTGAACCAGAAGCGTAGATGCGTCGGCAGCCTCCGCGTGGCTGAAAATGCGGCTCGAGATCAGCGAAGGGACGGCGAGCATGGTGAAGCCGGCCGTTTGCAGGGCATGCGTTCCGAGGAAAGATTCCGATCGCAGCCGATCTAACTCGGGCAGTTCGACGCCAGGTTGCCGGTTGTCAAAGGCCAGTCGCTGGTCGAATTCGTCGAACAGAAGCCAGATCACGCGGGGGGGCGGGCGCTTGATGCCGTTCTGCGCGACTGCTGGCCTTGGCGGAAGCAGTGGCAGCGCGGGACGCGTATGGTAGGCGGCTTCGTGTTGCGTTGCCGCGTGCATTCCGGCGAAGTAGATCAGAAATATCGGAAGCATCGCCGCCATGCATGCCGCCACACGCTCGGCCGCCAGTAAGATCCGGAAGCGCCCGCGGAACACCTCGAAGATGCCGGCGGCGAGCAACAGCTCGAGTGCGAACAGAGCGGCGTTCGTGGTCCAGTCCGCCTGGCCTTTTTGATAGTTCCAAAACTGGCGGACGGATTCGAGCGGAACAATGAACGCGGCTGAGGAACGCCACGCGGGCCAGCGTCAGCAGCCACTGTTTCCCGCTGCCCCGGGCGATGCCGGCCAGCAGCAGAATTGCGGCGGACAAGATTCCCATGGCAATGAGAGTCGCTATGAGCGGAATGCCAGACGGCGGATGCGTACGAAAGTAGTCGAGAGGAATGCGCTGCAGGTCTTCGACGTCGTACCAGCGCCTTATAAACAACAGGTTCGCCAGCGAGACGCTGATAAAAAAGTCTCTCAGGCTTTGCTTGGCCGCAGGCGATAGAGATATAGACATCGATCCAATCCGTCCAGGGGTTCCGCCTTCACCAGGTCAAAGTGAAGGGCCGCGGCGGACTCGAACGCTGCCCGCGTGAGGTTTAGGTGCAGAGATTCGCGTCCCCGAACGATCCGCATAAACATAGGATCGGATGGCGCAACAAATTCAATTAACAGATAGCCGCGCGTCAGTTCGGCAGCCAAAGCCAAAATTTCTTCCAAAGGCACCCGCTCGGTAACCAGCATGTGATGAATCACTGCCAGCATCATCACCAGGTCGAACGATCCGCGCGCGCGATCCAGGAACGAATCGCATTCCTGGTTACGCCAACCAAGCGCCGGCGTTGGGCGCGCCAGATCGATCACCAACGGCAATACATCCAGGTTGCGGGCGCGCGCCTGGCGCCATATGTTACCGGTGACGGACGCGTCGGAATCAATCGCTACGACCGATGCTTTTTGATCGGCTGCCATGAAACTGAAATGCCCTTCGTTGGCTCCTACGTCGAGCACGGTGCGGGGGCGTGCGAGATCAAGCGCCTCCCGCACGAAGCGGTCCTTCTGCTCAAGTTGGGCGGACGAGTAAAGCGACTTGTGATCCAGGTAGTCCGTCCAGGCGGATTTGGTGGCCTGCGGCTCCAGGCGTGCGAGTTTCCGGCTGCAATTGGCGAGGAGGTGATCCAGGACGAACTGGGCTTTTTCCTCGGATTCAAGTGGCTCTGGGTGGTATGCTCCCGGCCGTGGAGCGGCGCGTCATTACGCCCGACATCCAATGCGGCAACGTTACAAGACTCAGGAATTCAGGCGAAAGTTGCTGGCGCAGTCCGGCCCAGCGATACAGTTCTTCAGGCTCCAGGCCCTCGCGCCGCCGCATGAATAGGTCGGCAGGCAGCAGGCCGAATTCGCGATACGCCAGGAGCGGCAAGAGGAATGTCTGGACAAATTGCGAATAGGCCATCCAGGTGGCGTCGCGGCCCTCGCGCCGCTCAAACGACAACACATCGACGAACACAGGCGTCCCGCCCTGGAATAAAACATTGTAGGGCGTGGCGTCCTTCAGCCCGAATCCCTCCGTGAGCGCCGCGCGGCCCAAATCCTGCGTTAGTTGACCGGCGGCATGCAGCAACTCGGCAGGCCATTCGTGCGGATAACTGGGAAACCAGATACGTTCGTGCTCATAAAGGGCGTCGCCGGCGGAAACGGCCGGGAACTCCGTGGGAGCGAGCCGGACGGATCGAACGAGATTGCCGCGTTCCATGGCCGCACGGGCTGTGCGAGTGGCAAGAAAAGCATCGAGGTCGGCGGCGCTATCGGTGTGAACCGTACGAAGAATGCGGTCGTCGGCGCGCCAAACTGCGCCCGCAGGATCGCGGAACGATTTTCGTGGCGTCGTGAGGCGATCGGCGCGACGGAAAGATGGCTCTGTGGCGACGCGCATACCAAGATTTTGCGGATTCGAAATTACTTATCGGACCGTTTGTCGAACAAGCGCTTTACGAGTTTGCGGAAATAGAACGAACCACCGATAAAAGCCGCATACAGAGCCTGATAGGCGAACGTTCCCGTGCCCGGGTCGGTATAGGCGTCAGCTTTAACCGGGGTGGCCAGCGTGAGAGGAAGCAGGATCATGCCGGTCAGAACTACACGCCGGAACGTAGTGTTTTTAAATGGGTTCATATATCCTCCCAGTTGGGATTCCAGTCTCAAGCGCCTATAAAAAATGCTCCAACACCACGCTCGATGTCCCTCTATCGGCTTCGGGAAATACGGAGATTAGGGTCCGACCCTTACTTTCTGTACTGATACGGTTAAGCTTTAGAACCAGGGCCCTTCAAGTACCAAGCGGAATAAGGTAACTGCGGGTCGGTAGAGGGAGCTCGCCGCTATAATGAAGCATGCCGTTCGGAACGGATTTGCTGGCCTCACCGGAGCTTATCGCCAAATATGAGCCCGTCATCGGGCTGGAAGTGCACGTCCAACTCGCTACAAACACAAAGATTTTCTGCGGATGCCCGACCGGATTCGGCGCCCCGCCCAATAGCAACGTTTGTCCCGTATGTTTGGGAATGCCGGGTGCGCTGCCGGTATTGAACGAGAGCGCCGTGCAATTGGCGATTGAGGCTTCGCTGGCTTTGAATTGCAGGGTAAATGCGAAGTCGATCTTCGCGCGTAAAAATTATTTTTATCCGGACCTTCCGAAGGGCTATCAGATTTCGCAGTACGATCAGCCGCTGGCCGAGCACGGCTTTGTAGAGATTCACGTCAACGGCGAGACGCGCCGCATCGGTGTGACCCGCGTCCACATGGAAGATGACGCCGGCAAGAGCATCCATGACGGTTTCAAGGATTCCGAGCGCTACACCTATGTCGATTTGAACCGCAGCGGCACGCCGTTGATCGAGATCGTCAGCGAGCCCGACATTCGCACCTCCGACGAGGCGCACGCCTATCTGACGGAGATCAAGCAGGTGCTGCAATACATCAACGTGTCCACCTGCGATATGGAAAAGGGACATCTGCGCTGCGATGCCAACGTCAGCGTGCGGCTGAAGGGAGCCGAAAAATTCGGCACCAAGGCCGAGGTGAAGAATCTCAACTCGTTCCGCTTTTTGAAAATGGCGCTCGACCATGAGATCGCGCGCCAGGTGGCCCTGATCGAAAGCGGCGGCCGGGTGATTCAGGAAACGCGCCTGTACGATTCGGACGCGGATGAAACCGTCAGCATGCGCAGCAAAGAGCACGCCCACGACTATCGCTATTTCCCAGAGCCGGATCTTGTTCCGCTGCGCGTGAGCGAGGCATGGCTCGCTCGGGTGCGCGAAAACATGCCGGAGCTGCCCGCTTCGCGGCGCCGGCGCTTCATCGAGACGCTGGGGCTGCGCGAATACGATGCGCAGGTGCTGACCGCGACGCGCGCCATGAGCGAATATTTCGAGCAAGCGGCGACGGCAAGTGGCGATGCGCGTTCGGCGGCGAATTGGACGATGGGCGATCTCTCCGCACTGCTGAAGCAGGAAGGCAAGGAAATCGAAGAATCGCCGATCAGCGCCGAAAATCTCGGAGGACTGCTGAAGCTGATCGCCTCCGGAAAATTGAGCGGCAAACTGGCGAAAGATATTTTCCCGAAGATGGCAGCCTCCGGCGAAACGGCCGAGGTCATCATGCAGCGCGACGGGTTGGAGCAGATCAGCGATACGGGCGCGCTCGGCAAGATCATCGAGGAAGTGATCGCCGCCAATCCGAAACAGGTAGAGCAATATCGCGGCGGCAAGCCGCAGGTGATCGGGTTCCTGGTGGGCCAGGTGATGAAAGCCAGCCGCGGACAGGCGGACCCCGCCGTTGTGAACAAGATGCTCGCGGAAAAGCTCAGCAGTTAGCATGCTTCAGACGCAAGTACAGAACTGTCATCGCGTTAACTTCTCTTCATTCGGCAAGCTGGGATTTACGCTATCCTAAGCGGTCGAATGCTCGTTTACGCTGCGACGATTTTCCTCAGCGCGTTCCTCCTTTTTCAGGTCCAGCCGCTCATCGCGAAATTTATTCTTCCGTGGTTTGGCGGATCGGCGGCCGTGTGGAGCGCCGCACTCCTATTCTTCCAGCTGATCCTGCTGGCGGGTTATTTTTACGCTCATGTACTGATTCGTTATTTGAAGCCGCGGCAGCAATTCTATGTGCACGCGGCGCTACTGGTGGGAAGCCTCGCGACGCTTCCCATTGTGCCGTCGGCGATATGGAAAACAACCGGCGCGGGCGACCCCACCCTGCGCATTCTGCTGTTGCTGGGTGCGACCGTGGGTCTGCCTTACGCGATTCTTTCCGCCACCAGCCCGCTGTTGCAGGCGTGGTACGTGCGCACACACAAAGGCGCGATTCCTTATCGCCTTTTCGCGCTGTCAAACTTCGGATCCATGCTGGCGCTGCTGAGTTATCCCACGCTAGTGGAACCGCGCATGACGCTGCACAACCAAGCCATCGTGTGGTCCTGGGGATTCGCGCTTTTTGCGATCGCCTGCGCGCTGGCAGCCTGGAAAAGCAGAGGCGCAGGCGAAACAGAGGGAATGGCAGCGACCGAGGATTCATTGCCCGCGCCATCACTGGGCGAGAAGCTTCTATGGGTCGGTTTGGCCGCCTGCGCCTCCGTCTTACTGTTGGCCGTTACGACGTACCTGACGCAGAACGTCGCGCCGATCCCTTTGTTGTGGGTGGTTCCGCTGAGCTTGTATCTCCTTAGTTTCATTCTGTGCTTTGAAAGCGACAAGCTGTATCCGCGCTGGTTGTTTCTGCCTCTGCTGGCGGGCGCGCTCGGTTTGTTTACGTACGGCATGAACTGGTACGAGGACAACACAACCATCAAGCAATTGATTCCCGCGATGTGCGCGGCGCTTTTTGTTTGCTGTATGGTGTGTCATGGAGAGCTTTCGCGCAGGCGGCCGCATCCAAAATACCTCACGCAGTTTTACCTGATGGTTTCGGTCGGCGGCGCCGTAGGCGGCCTGTTTGTGGCGTTCCTGGCGCCGCGAATTTTCGACGATTACCTGGAATTCCCCATCGCGCTGGTCGCTTGCGCGGCGCTTGTTACGTGCGTCTTGTGGAATGAAAAACCTGGCTTACCGAGAACTCTGTGGAAGCGTTTGACGTTGGTCTTTAGCCTGCCCATTATCGCCGGGCTGTGCCTCGCTGTCGTTTCGCGGTCTACATTCTCCACTTACTTAAAGATGCCACTGGTGTTCGCCGCGGGTGTCGGAGTGGTGGGCGTCGCGATCGTCACTTGCTTCTTCCTATTTGTGCCGAGCCGCACGTGGATGCGCGTAGGGCTCGTTCTCGTGACCGCAGCTTTCGCCGGTTACTTAGGATACGCGCAGGTAAAGAAGGACCGGGGATACGTTCGTTCCGCGCGCAATTTTTACGGTGTGCTGCATGTGCGCGACGACAAGGACGGCGATTACGGCGCGCCGCCTGAGCGCGTTCTGGTCCACGGCACTATCGATCATGGTACTCAGCTCCTGCGTCCCGGATCGGATCGCATTCCCACCTCATATTTCGGGACGGGCTCCGGCATTTCTCGCGCGTTGCATGTGCTGCATGACACGCGCGGACATCTCCGTATCGGCGTGCTGGGGCTGGGAGCAGGTGTGACGGCGACGCTGGCCAACGAGGGCGATACGCTGCACTATTACGAAATCAATCCGCTGATTCCGGATATCGCGACGCACCAGTTCGGTTTTGTCAACGGGTGTCCGGCCAAGCCCGAGATCCTGATGGGCGATGCGCGCCTCATACTGGAATCGATCCCGTCAGAGCAGCTGGATCTTCTCACGATGGACGCGTTTTCGAGCGACTCTGTTCCCTTGCATCTATTGACCCGCGAAGCGTATCAAGTGTATCTGCGGCATTTGAAGCCGGACGGCATACTGGTGGTTCATATCTCAAATCGCTATCTGGATCTGGAGCCGGTGGTCGCGCAGTCGATGACCGAAATCGGGTGGAGCGGGATCAAGGTGGATGACGAAGGCGATGAAGAGCCGTACTACAGCGGCTCCACGTTCACCGTTTTGAGTCGCGATCCGAAATTCTTCGAACATCCCTATTTCAAATCCGCCGGCACTCATCCGCTGGCGCCCAAACCTGGCTTCCGCGGCTGGACGGACGACTTCAGCAATTTGATTACGATCCTCCGATAAACGCATTCGACAAAACATGGCTCTCTACGCGATCACAATTTTTCTCAGCGCTTTTTTGCTGTTCCAGGTTCAGCCGCTCATCGCAAAAATTATTCTTCCCTGGTTCGGCGGATCGGCAGCCGTGTGGAGCGCGGCCATGCTCTTCTTCCAACTGGTGCTGCTGGCCGGCTACGCCTATGCGCATCTTTCCATCCGATTCCTGAAATCGCGCGGCCAGATGATCCTGCATGTTGGTCTGCTCGCCGTAAGCTGCCTGCTCCTGCCGATTCTGCCGAATCCGATGTGGCGGCCCACAGCAGCGGGAGACCCGACGTTCCGCATCCTGATTCTATTGGGCGCGACGATCGGCCTGCCTTACTTTCTGCTTTCGTCGACAAGCCCTCTGTTGCAGGCGTGGTACGTACGCCGCTCCGGTTCGGGAATCCCGTACCGCCTTTTCGCGCTATCGAACTTTGGGTCGCTTCTGGCGCTGGTCAGCTTTCCATTCATCGTCGAGCCGCAGCTTGCGTCACGCGCGCAAGCCTATACGTGGAGTGCCGGCTATATTGCCTTCGCGCTCTTGTGCGCGTTCGCAGCGTGGATCAGCAAAGGCGCCGCGGCGCGCGCCCTGGCGAATCCTCCCGACACCGACACCGCAAATGACGACTCGGTACCGGCCCCCGGATTTTGGCAGCTTGTGTTTTGGGTGCTGCTGGCGGCCTGCGCTTCGGTCCTGCTGATTTCAGTGACGAATCACATGAGCGAGAACGTCGCGCCGATTCCGCTGCTGTGGGTCCTGCCACTCGCGCTCTATCTGCTGTCGTTCATTCTGTGTTTTGAAAGCGACCGTTACTATCGCTGGTGGCTGTACGTGCCGGTGTTGTTTGTCGCGCTAGGGGGCATGGCGGATATGATTTACGCCGCCGAGGGCAACCTGGGCATTAAGTGGGCCATACCGGGATTCTCCATCGGCCTGCTGGTTTGTTGCATGCTCTGTCACGGAGAATTGGCGCGCCGTCGTCCCGCTCCGCGACATCTGACGGTGTTTTATCTGATGGTCGCCATAGGCGGGGCGATCGGCGGTATTTTCGTGGCCTTGATCGCGCCGCGAATTTTCGTCACGTATAAAGAACTTGAAATCGGATTGGTGGCGTGCGGCGTGCTCGCGCTTATGGGGGCCTGGAATGCGACGCTCCCGAAACTCGGAACGTTTTCCGCCGCCGCTATGACGGTGCTGGGTTTAGCCGCGGTTGCGGGAGGCGTGCTCGTCGCGCGCCGGGCTACGGACGGCAACATACACCAGTACATCGCACTAGGAATCGGATTGATCATCTGCGGCGCCTTCGCGCTGATTGCGGCGTGGGGCGCTAAGCTGCCGCCGCTGGGCGGATGGCCCGTACGCGTGCTGATTGTGATCGGCGTCGGTGCGCTGGCGGGACACCTGGAGCAAAAGGACAAGTCGCTCGATAAGGGAGTTCTACTGCGCGTCCGCAATTTCTATGGACCCTTAGAAGTCCGTCAGGACGAGCCGACAGAACCGTATGCCGAGCGCACGCTGATGCACGGAACGATCAACCACGGCTCGCAGCTCACCGACGTGGCGCTGAAATATGTAACGACGTCTTATTACGTGAAAACGTCCGGCCTCGGACGAGCGATTCAGGCGGTGCAGGCGCGCGGGCCCGTCCGCTTTGGAAGCATCGGCCTGGGCGCGGGCGTCACGGCCAACTACGGTCGCAAGGGCGACTATATGCGCATCTACGAGATCAATCCGCTGATCGAGATGATCGCGCAGAAATGGTTTACGTTTTATCCGCATTCGGATGCGGACAAGCAGATTCTGATGGGCGATGCGCGGCTGACCTTAGAGCGCCAGGAGACACAGCACTACGACCTGCTGGCGGTGGACGCTTTTTCGAGCGACGCGATTCCTGTGCACCTGCTGACGCGCGAGGCCATGGCGGTCTATTGGCGGCACTTGAAGCCGGACGGCATTCTCGCGCTGCACATTTCAAATCGATATTTGAATCTGGAGCCCGTTTGCCTGGGCGACGCGATGGCTTACGGGAAAATGGCGATGACCGTGGATGACGATGGCGAAGAAGCGTCGTACGCTTCTTCTTCGACCTGGGTGCTGGTCACATCGAACAAGGCCTGGTTCGACGCCCCGAGCTTCAAGGGCGCCGATATACATCCGGCCAAGACCATTCCGAATTTCCGGCCGTGGACCGACGACTACAGCAATTTGTTCCAGATTCTTTCGCTGAAGTAGCGAGGCGTACTCAGGCCAAGCCGGCGCGGTTACGCCGGATCCAGCAGGTGGCCGAGCTTCTCTTTTTTCGTCCGCAGATATTTCTTGGTGGACCGCGAAGGCTCCGCGATGCACGGCACGCGCTCAGCAACGCGAATGCCGGCGCGTTCCAGAGCCTGAATTTTGTCAGGATTGTTGGACATCAGCCGCACGGCCTTCACTCCGAGATGCGTCAGGATGGCGGGCGGCAGGGCATACTCGCGCAGATCGGCATCAAAGCCCAGTTGTTCGTTGGCCTCCACAGTATCGGCGCCCTTATCCTGCAATTCGTAGGCGCGCAGTTTGTTAAGCAGGCCGATGCCGCGGCCTTCCTGATGCTCGTAAATCAACAAGCCGCGGCCTTCGTGGGCAATCGCCTCGAGCGCCAGCTCCAGCTGCTCACGGCAATCGCACCGCAGGCTATGAAACACGTCGCCCGTAAGGCATTGCGAATGGATGCGCACCAGCACCGGCTCGGCGCTCGAAATGTCGCCCATTTGCAGTACGACGGATTCTTCGCGCGTGCCACTGTGGGTCGCCTCGAAGCCGAGAATGCGGAAGTGCCCGAAACGGCTTGGGAAATCGGCCTCGGCGACCTTGCGTAATTGAAGATTGGACGGCACGGAGTAGCGTTTTTCGGGCCCGGCAGGCAAGCCCGCGATCTGGTGCGGATATTCTCATTATAATGATCGGCAGCGAAGCATGCTTCAACAACACCTAGTGATCCTGCTCGTGAAGCTCGCCGTTGCGGCGTCGCTCGCCAGCCTGCTGACGCGCAGCGGACGCTTTCAAGGTATGTTGATGCGCGAGGAACGCACGCTCGGTCAACGTGTTCAGATGGCGCTGGTGTGCGCACTGATCTTCGGCATGGGCGTCGCTACGCGTGTTCTGACACATGACGCTTACCTGGCGGTGGACCTGGGTCTGGAGGGAAGCATCGCCATCGGGATGCTGGGCGGCTATGTGACCGGCCTCTTGTCGGGCGTGCTCATTTCGATCCCCGCGATGCTCAACGGCGAGTTGATGTCCATGACGCTGCTGGCCGCAGGCGGCGTGCTCGGAGGACTGCTGCGCGATGTGGCGCCCGAAAAAGAGTTCATCTGGAAGTTCACCATGTTCCCGGACCTCGCGCTGGTGCGCCTGTTGCGCAAAGGCGATCTGCGGCTGCCCGCGTTCAGCATCATTTGCGTGTTGATGATCGCGCTGGCGGAACTGCTGCGCTCCTCGCTCGCGGCCGTGTTTCCGAACAAAGGCGTCTTCGCGATCCAGGAGCATTGGGAAGACCACAGCGTGTGGCTGACCGTCGCGATTTACCTGACGACGCTGTTCGCGACGGCGCTGCCCATCAAGATCTGGAACAGCAGCCGCAACGAAAAGAAGCTGGAGCAGCAGCAGCTGCACCTGAATCAGGCGCGCCTGGAAGCGCTGAGCCGGCAGATCAATCCGCACTTCCTATTCAACACGCTAAATTCGGTGGCGTCGCTGATTCGCCTGGACCCGGAGCAGGCGCGCCAGGTGGTGTACAAGCTATCGAAAATTTTGCGGCGATTGCTGCGGCAGCAAGAGAATCTGACAACCTTGGCCGACGAGCTCTCTTTCATCGATGATTATCTGGCGATTGAGATGGTACGCTTCGGCGACAAGCTTCGCTTCGTGAAGGAAATCGAGCCGGAGACTCTGGATTTACTGGTCCCCAGTATGCTGTTGCAGCCCATCGTCGAAAACAGCATCCGCCACGGGCTCTCCAGCAAAGTAGAGGGCGGGACGATTCGCGTGCGCAGCCGCCTTGAAGATGGACGGCTATACATTGTCGTGGAAGACGACGGCGTCGGCATATCGGAGGAGAAGCTCGCGAACCTGTTCGAGCGCGGCATCGGCGTCAGCAACGTGAATGAGCGTCTGCAAGTACTCTACGGCGATGAATACAAGATGTGGGTGGATAGCCGTCTGGGCGAAGGCACCACCACAGGAATAGACCTGCCCGAACAAGCGGGTGCGACGTCATCATCGGCCACGCCGCCGGAATTGGCCGAGGCCCGCAAGGCCTAGCCCTTCAAGCGGCGTTAGCCCTTCTGCAACAGAGGACGAAGCTCGCGAATATTCTTCACGGCTTCGATATTCCACACGGCCGCGATCAACTTGTCGGCTTTCGCCGCGCCGTACGTGGGAGCCACCAGGTCGCGGGCTTTTCCGGCCACTTCTTCCCGCGTCATCGGATTATCAGGCGTGCCGCGCACGGCTTCCACGCGCTCGGTCAGTTGGGTTCCGTCCGTCAGCTTTATTTCTACAATCGTCTCGCGGCGCGGAATCAGTTTCTCCAACTCCTCGTCGAAGACCAGCTCGACTTTTGCGCGCTCCTTCAACACCGCCGGGTCCTGCATGCGCGCCTTGTCGTGCGCCGCCGCGAACGATGCCGTTTTATCCAGCAGCATCACGGCAACCATGTGTTGCAGGCAAATGTCCGGCATGTCGCGATTGTTCACCGTATTCGCCTCGCTGGAGGAAACGCGCACGCGAACTTTTTCAACCTGCGCGGCTTCGAAGGGATGTTTCTTGCGCATGTTCACCAGTGCATCGAGCGGAGCCTGAATCGGCGAGCCCACCGTCCACTTCTTGATGGCGGTTTCGGTGATGGCGTAGCGCTCGCCCAGCTTGTCGATCAGCACATTGGGGTCGGCTTTCGGCTGGAATGCCAGCAGGAAATTGTCGGTCCCGGCAAAGATGTCCTCGACGCCTGTGCCGCCGATCTGAATAATGAGCGCCGCACTGACGCCGTTGCGTGCCGGGTGACCTGCGAAGACCAGGGATTTTTCGATGTGCTCGGTATCGCGTTCCCACGCAGCGGTGCCCGAAACCTGCTGCGACGCGTAATCCAGGATGAAGCGCATTTGCCGCGGGTCGAGGCTCGCCGCACAGCCCGCCGCCGCAGCAGCGCAGAAGTTTTCGGCTGTGCTGTGCGAGCTGCGATGCGTTTCCATCTGATACTTCAGCGCGCCAAGCGTCGTCGTCACGCGAGTGCCGACGTCGTAACCGAGCGTAACGGCGCGTAAGAAATGCATGCCACTGATGTCGAACTGCTCACCCGCGGCGAGCGCCGCCGGGATCGTCGCGCAGCCTGGGTGCGAATGTGAAGGCGCGTGCGAATCGTCGGTCTCGTCAGAATGGGCCAACATTCCATTGGCCATCGCTGCCTCCAGCGGTCCACAAACGATATTCGATGCGGCCACCGTCGCCACCGTTTCGCCTTTGTGCGCGGCGGCAAACTTCAGCGCCGTGCGCCCCGGAGGAAGATCGGCGCCGGAAATCATCGCGGCGAACGTGTCCAGGATGTGATACTTTGCGTTTTCCACCACGTCGGCGGGCAGCGCGCGCTCGCGCGCTTCGCTCATGTAGGCCGCGAGCTTCGCCGTCACCGGGCTGATCACGGCGGGTCCCGCGCCCAGTGCTCGGAAGGGAAGTGCCACGGCCCCCGTAAGAGCTGCGCCCGCTCCCATCGTCTGCAATGCTTTGCGCCGTGTCACGGATGTTTTCATGAAGATCTCCTCGGTAAAATGAGCACCCACGTGTTCCCTCGCCGGCTCTGATTTTACCCTATGAGCCAGCGGGGAGACGATGACTCCTGAGTACCCGCCCATCCGACGCAGGCGTTAGACTTCAACAATAGGCCTTGGATTTTAACTGCGGAGGGCGTTATGTTTCGTCTGTGGACTGTCGTCCTGGTGATGGCGCTGCCGGTTTCGGCCCAGTGGCTACACGTGCCGACTCCCGGCATTCCACGCACCGCAGATGGAAAGCCGAACCTAAAGGCGCCTGCGCCACGGACCGCGGATGGTAAGCCCGACCTTTCAGGCTTGTGGAGCAAGGCATTGGACAGGTATGACAACAACGTGGCGGCCGATCAGCCGCCCGGCGTGGTGCAACCTTGGGCGGATGCCCTGTTCCAGCAGCGAAAGAAGGATTTCACCAAAGATAGTATGGCCGCGCGGTGCGTCCCTTTCGGCCCCGTCTACACCACCTCACCCTACCGCGAGTCGAGAATCCTCCAGACGCCGGGCATCATCGCGATTCTGAATAGTGATCTAATTCATCGCGAGATTTTCCTGGACGGTCGGCAGTTGGAAATGGAGCCCAATCCAGCTTGGATGGGCTACTCGGTGGGACGCTGGGATGGCGACACTCTTATTGTCGAAAGCAATGGATATAGCGAAAACACATGGCTGGACAACGCCGGGCATCCGCACAGCGAGGCTTTGCACGTCACCGAACGTTACCAGCGCCCCGATTTTGGCCACATTGAGCTTCAGGTGACCTTTGATGACCCCAAGGTCTTTACCAAACCGGTGACGGTGCCCGTTCATATGGAGTTGATGGCCGATACCGAGATGCTCGAATATTATTGCGAGAACGAAAAAGACCAGTCACACATGTTCGCAAGCACCGCTCCCGTCGATGTGAAGGTTTCGCCGGAGGTTCTGAAGAGCTATGCCGGTTCCTACGATGTAAAAGAGGACAACGGCACCGTGTCCCTGGTGGAAATTCTGGCCGAAGACAATGGCCTATTCTTAAACTACGCAGGCCAGGGCAAGCAGCGGCTGGACGCGATTTCGGAAACAACTTTCTCGCTAGCCGGCACAATCTACGAATTCGTCCACGACCAGGCGAAGGGCACGAATGAATTCCGCATCAAGATGGCCGAAGGCGAGCTCACCGGCGTGCGCCGGAAATAGCGTTGTGAAAAAGGGCCGACTTTCGTTTTACACTTCGCAAACGGCTTGATGGCGGGTTCAGAAAACCGAGGTTCGGTACGTTGAAGGCTAGTAGAACAAATACTTTCGCCACTGATCGTCGCTCTTGCCGAGCAGGCGCATCAGGTGGCGGCTGGTGTGCAGGCTGAACGGACGCGGCGCGCGCGCCAGCTTCATCCCCGCCTCTTCCGGCGTACGATTGCCCTTCTTGTTATTGCAGTGATGGCAGCAGGCGACCAGGTTCTCCCACGTCGTCCCGCCAGAGCGCGAGCGCGGGATCACGTGATCCAGCGTCAGCTCATTGGAGCTCATGGTCTTGGCGCAGTACTGGCAGGTGTAACGGTCCCGCATCAAGATGTTCTTGCGAGAGAGCGACCGCGCCTGGATCGGAATGCGACGGTATTCCAGAAGGCGGATCACGCTCGGCACCCTCACAGATTGGCGTGCCGAATGGACGTTCGCCAGGCTGTGTTCTTCAGCCGCGGCGACGCCCTTCAGCACCAGCACGAGCGCACGGCGGGCCGCGCACACGTTGATGGGTTCATAGCTGGCGTTCAGGACCAGCACGGGTTTGTGCAGGCGTTCCTGGGAGCGGTGCATCGCTATCACGTTATTATTCCTCCTGCGGTGGCGGCGGTGGCCGCTTCCGTCGAATCGCGAGAAGTAGTCTCAAAGTCTGCCCTAAAATCAGTGACGGCCATGCGGCGATCGGTGCGCGCCACGGCGGCGAGCGTCACATGCTTAGCCCCGGCTCGCTTCAGTGCACGAGCGCAAGCGGCGGCGGTGGCGCCGGTGGTCAGCACATCGTCAATCAGCAAGACGCGAGCGCCCTTGAGCGAAATTCTCTTACCAAAAACAAAACGGCCGCCCAAATCT
The DNA here is from genome assembly GCA_963699945.1 of Terriglobia bacterium. Lineage (GTDB taxonomy): Bacteria > Acidobacteriota > Terriglobia > Bryobacterales > Bryobacteraceae > Palsa-187. Next base: position 220,476 of record CAVOVW010000012.1, on the reverse strand, counting down.
CTATGCCAGAGAGGGCGGCTGGGAGCAAAGGCGCCGGACATGTTTTTCCGGCGTTTGGAATTCGTGAGTCCTGCTTGGGGGGCGGTCGCTTTCACGCGTCTCGCCGCCCCTGCTACAGGCACGTTCCACCGCCGGGCAATCACTTTGGCCAGCAGTTCGGATTGGTTGAATCCGCGCTCCCAACGCCGCCTCCAGTGCAGAGGCATCGGTACAACCACATCGAATCTCTCTTCACGCGGCAGCGAGCGCGCCAGCAGATTGCCCAAAGGTCGCGCGAGCGTATGAACCTTTTCGTACTTAAAAAGGTGGATCAGCGTCCGTAGCGCGCCTTCGTACGATCCGTAGGAGTAGACGCCGTCAAATCCCGCGATGCCCAGCCGGCACAGAAGGCAGCGGCCCTCTTCGTCCAAAGGATGCCGGTTCAGGAACGGCGTCTTGCACGCCACACAATAGAACTCAGCGTCCATCGGTTGGGGCTCATGTAAACAGCGGGAACAGACCGGAACGCGGGAAACTTCCTGGAGGGGCTCGTCGCAGACGCGACAATCATCGGGGAAAATTAGGGAAACAAGGCCGCAAAGGCCCTTCTCCGCAGCGCGGAGCACAAGCTTGCCGGCAGGACTTGCCAGCGTCCTGGACTAGGGAGCAGGCTACTCGAGAAAACCCACCTCCAGCGAACACCCTAAGTTTACACCAATCGTGGCCGGCAATGAAGCCGGGCGCACGCGCTGCCGATATTTGAAATGATGACGAAGCAGGCAGCGATTGTCTTATTCGCCTGGGCCGCCTGCGCGGCGGCACAAGACGCGACTCAACTGGTGGGACGCTGGCGCTCGGTAGAAACCTCCAAGGGCGGCATCGGAGCGATGTATGATTTTTTGGCCGACGGCACCACACGCTTCAGTCCGGGCGCCATCGTGCCCCAGCAGTACCGCGTGGAAGGTAACGGGCTCGTCTTATTACCGGACGCGACTACTTACGCAATCTCCTGGACGGGCGACGACCACTTGCGCATGACGGTCAACGGCACGAGCGAGGAATACACGCGGCTCGGTTCACTGCGGGATACGCAAAATAAATTATGGGGCGAATGGACCGCGACGCGCGATATGGGCGGCCAAAAGGTTCTGGTTCACTGGATTTTTCGCGCCGATTCCAGTGCCGTGTTGATGATCCGTTTTCTCACGGAATCAGGGAACTTTGCTGTCGAGAACGGCCGCTTGACGGCAAGTTTCGGAGGAAAGCCGGGCCTCGACGGAACGTTCAGCATCGCTGACGGCGTGCTGACCATCAATCGCAGCCACGGACGGGTGACGAAGCTTCAAAAATACTGAGGCACAGCGGCTCCGCCGCTTCTTGGCCGTCGTTCTCTTCTGGTTCGGCTGTCGCTATACTGAAATTTCTCCCCCGGTTCGAGAATTTTCATGGCGAACCCTTTCGTTCATCTTCATTGCCACACCGATTACTCGCTGCTGGATGGCGCCTGCGAAATCTCGCAGATGATGAAGATCGCGGCGGAGCAGAAAATGCCGGCCGTCGCCATGACCGACCACGGCAACCTGTTCGGCGCCGTCGAGTTCTATAACAACGCGAAAGAACAGGGCATCCATCCCGTGATCGGTTGCGAGGTGTACGTCGCGCAGCAGGGCCACAAGGACAAAAGCGATTCGAACCGCTACAACCACCTCGTCCTGTTGTGCGAAAACCAGGAAGGCTATCGCAACCTCATCCAGTTGGTTTCCACCGGCTACCTGGAGGGTTTTTACTACAAGCCGCGCATCGATAAGGACCTGCTGGCGCGGCACTCCAAGGGCCTGATAGCGCTTTCTGCCTGCCTGCGCGGCGATATCAATGAGACGCTGCTGCAGGACCGCTATGACGACGCCCGCCGCATCGCCTACGAATACACGGATATGTTCGGGAAGAACAATTTCTTCCTGGAACTGCAGGACCACGGACTGGAGCCCGACGCAAAAGTGATGCCGCTGGTGCACCGGCTGGCATCCGACACGGGCATCCCGCTGGTCGCAACCAACGACTCGCATTACCTGCGCAAGTCCGACGCGCGGGCGCACGAAGTGATGCTGTGTATTCAGACGGGCAAGACGATGTCCGATCTGAACCGCATGCGGTTCGAGCAGGAAGCGTTCTACCTGAAGACGCGCGAAGAGATGCTGGCTCTGTTCGGCGAGGTGGAGCACGCCGTCGATCGCCCTTATGACATCGCGCAGCGCTGCCAGCTCAAGCTGGAGCAGGTCTCCGAGCCGTTTCCGAAATTTCCGATTCCACCCGAACACACCGCGGACACATTTTTCGAATACGTCGCACGCCAGGGATACGAAAAGCGTCGCATGCGCCTGGAGGCTTTGGCCGCGCAAGGCTTGCTGAAAAACGATCTCGCGGAATACGCCGAGCGCTTGGATCGCGAGATTAAAACGATTCAGCAGATGAAGTTTTCCGGCTATTTCCTGATCGTGTGGGATTTCATCCGCTTTGCCAAGCAGCGCGGCATTCCCGTGGGCCCCGGACGAGGCTCGGCCGCCGGTAGCTTAGTTAGCTACGCGATGGAGATCACCGATATCGATCCGCTCGCTTATGGATTGCTATTCGAACGCTTCCTGAATCCCGAGCGTATTTCAATGCCCGATATCGATATCGACTTCTGCACGCGCGGGCGCGGCGAAGTGATTCAATACGTCACGGAAAAGTATGGGCGCGAACAAGTGGCCCAGATCATCACGTTCGGAACGCTGGGCGCACGCGCGGCGATCAAGGACGTGGGCCGCGTGCTCGATATCGGCTATGCCGAGGTCGAAAAGGTCACCAAGCTCATCCCGACCATGCCTCTCAACATCAAGTTGAAGCAGGCGCGGGAAATGGAACCGCAGATCGACGACCTGGCGCGCAGGGATCCGAAGATCAAGGAAGTCCTGGAAATTGCGCAGCGCCTGGAAGGCATGGCGCGCAACGCGAGCGTCCATGCCGCGGGCGTCGTGATCTCGCCCCTTCCGCTCCGGGAGCTGGTTCCTCTTTACAAGACGAACAAAGACGAAATTGTCACGCAGTACGACATGGTGGGCCTGGAAAAGCTCGGCCTGCTGAAGATGGATTTCCTGGGCCTCACCACGCTCACGATCATCTCCGACGCGCTGAAGCTCATCGAAAAACATCGCGGCGTGGTCCTGCGCGTGGAAGATATTCCGCTCACCGACGCGAAAACCTTTGAAGCGGTTTTCAGCAAAGCCTATACCAGCGGGGTATTTCAGTTCGAATCGGGCGGCATGCGCGACGTTCTGCGCCGCTATCAGCCGGATCGCGTCGAAGATCTGATCGCGTTGAATGCGCTGTACCGTCCCGGCCCCATGGATATGATCGATGACTTCATCGATCGCAAACACGGCCGAAAAGACGTTGTATACGACGTGAAAGAGATGAAAGAGATCCTGGAAGAGACCTACGGCGTCATGGTTTACCAGGAACAGGTGATGCAGATCTCCAATCGCATTGCCGGATATTCGCTGGGCGAAGCCGACCTTTTGCGCCGCGCCATGGGCAAGAAGAAGCTCGAAGAGATGGCGAAGCAGCGAGCCAAGTTCGTCGAAGGCGCAAAGGCGAACGGGCACTCGCCGAAAAAGGCCGAGAAGATTTTCGATCAGATGGAGAAGTTCGCCGGATACGGCTTCAATAAGTCGCACTCGGCGGCCTATGCGTATCTGGCATATGTAACCGCATACCTCAAGGCGCACTATCCCACCGAGTTCATGGCCGGCCTGCTGACGTCGGAAACCGGCAACACGGCGAAGGTGGTGAAGTACATCAACGAATGCCGCGAAATGAGTATCCGCGTGCTGCCGCCGGACGTGAATCATTCGGCGTTCGATTTCACGCCCGATGGCGACCGCATCCGCTTCGGTTTGGGCGCCATCAAAAACGTGGGCGCGAACGCGGTGGAATCGATTGCGGCGGCGCGGCAAAAGGGCGAATTCACTTCGCTCTACGATTTTTGCGAGCGTGTGGATCTCGGCTCCGTCAACCGGCGCGCGATCGAAAGCTTCATCCGCGCCGGAGCGATGGATTCGCTCGACGGCACGCGCGCGCAGATGATGGCGGCGATCGATAGCGCGATGGAAAACGGCGTGCGGGCTTCGCGCGATCGCGCCAGCGGCCAATCGGGTTTGTTCGCCGCGCTGATTGAGGAGCACCCCACGGCGCATCACACCCTGCCCAAGGTCCCCGATTGGACGCCGCAGGAAAAGCTGACCAGCGAAAAAGAGATGCTGGGCTTTTACGTCACCGGCCATCCGCTCGATCAATACCGCGACAAAGTGCCGGAGCTCGCTTCGCACACCACGGCGCAGCTCGAAGGGCTCGCCAAGAACGCCGAGGTCGCGTTGTGCGGAGTGCTGGTGGCCGTCAACCGCCGCCGCACGAAAGAGGGCAAGCCCTGGGCGTCGTTCCAGATTGAGGATCTGGAAGGGGCCATTGAGGCGATGGTTTTTTCGACGCAGTACGATCGCCTGAACACCTCGCTGGTGGAGGATAAAGCGGTCTTCGTGCGCGGCTTGGTCTTGCCTGAAGAAAATGCCCCGCCTAAAATCTCGGTGCAGGACGTTGTGCCCATGGACGTCGTGCGCGTGAATCTGCCGTCACTGATATCCATCAAAGTTCCCGTCAACGGAAACGGAGCAGCCGTGGACCGCGCCGCGGCTTTGTTGCACCTATTTCAAAATAAGCCTGGGGATACGGAAGTCCGCTTACGCCTGGAAAAGTCCAAGGACTTCTCCGTCATCCTGGACGTGACCGCCAAAGTGCGCCCAGACAAGCAATTCCGGGCGGAATTGGCCGGCATCTGCGGTCCGGAAGCGCTCGAAGTGCTCGCCAACTAACACTGCTCGACCATTTAACACCGATCTCCCCGCGTTTCCATCCCTCTAGCCCATGGCGGGCTGTCCTTCCTCTTTTCCCCCAGTCCTGTTTAAAAGTCGCGTCATAGGACGCCGCCGCGCACCGATATGTGGATACAAGATGAATTCTGCGAAGGTGCCCGCGAGGAGTGTACCGAGATGATTTCGCTGAAGCGGGCTGCCGATGTCGATGAGGTGCGTAGCACGCTGCTGCGCGCGGTTTCGTTGATCCTCGAAGGCGTTGCGCTCCATTCCGCGGAAGTGGACGGAAACGATCGCCGCGCGTTTCAAGAACAGGCGCGCCGGCACGCGAACGAAATACTGGCGGCCGACGGGAACTCGGCGGCCACCATGGTTGCCGTGGGCGCCGTCATTCAATCCATGGAGGCGTTCAATCGCAAGACGGAGCGATTGGTCCAGGATCACGCGCGGGAATTGCGAGCCATGATCGCCATGCTCGCCGCGGCCTTCGGCAGAGCTTGCCGCGGCAGCGGACGCGCGATCGACGGCATCCGTAGCGTGGAACAGCACATGGAAAAGGCGGCGCAACTGGAGGATATCCGCGAGGTTAAGCGCGAGCTAGCCGACTGCCTGGCGGCTGTAGGAAAAGAGCTGGAAAGGCAACGAGCCGAGGCAACCGCGAACGAAGCGATTGCCAAAACCGCGCTCCGCGATCCGATCGTGAAACTGGCGACCGAGGAATGCCAGGATGATCCGGGCATCGATCCGGTGACCGGACTTCCAGGGGCGCGGCAGGCGAAGAACGCAATCACCGCGAAGCTGGGCGGCGGGAACTGGGCCGTGGTGGCGGCCGTGGTGGACCGGATCGAGGTCATCAACACCCGCTTCGGACGTGAGGCGGGAGATCAGGTCATGCTGTTTATGAGCCAGAAGATCGCCTCCAAGCTTCGTCCCGCCGATCAGGTTTTTCGCTGGCATGGTCCGTGTTTTGTGGCGCTGGTGGAGCGGGGCAACCTGGTCGATGCCGTCCGCGCCGAGATGTCGCGAGCCCTTGCGCCCCGGACGGACCACACAATCGAGCTAGGATCACGCACCATTCTGGTGCCGCTGTCGCTGTCATGGATCGTGATCCCGTTATGGCAACAGGAAAGCGCCGAGGAAGCGTTCCGCCAGGTGGAGAATCTGCTAAAGCGCGCCCGCGGGTAAGCGCATAAATCAGGCGCCAAAAACAGAGAATAAACGCACAAAACAGAGGTACGCACACAAACATATGCAACAGACCGACACTTCAGAGAGAGCGTTCGAGCAGGCATGGCCGATCAATGAGCAAGAAACGTTCCGCGCCTTATTCGAAGAGGCGCCCATCGCCTATCACGAACTGGACGCCGACGGTATCGTGCAGCGCGTCAACCGCGCCCAATGCGAGCTACTTGGTTACAGTCCGGAGGACATGATCGGAAAACCGATCTGGGCCTTTACCCTGCACGACGAACAGAAGGCGATCCGCGAAACCATCGCACGGAAGCTAACCGGGCCAGAGCCCGTGGCTCCCGGACGCCGCACCTACATCACTCGCGATCTACGGGTGGTGACCGCAGAGGTGCATAGCCGGTTGATTCTGGACCAGAGCGGTCAGCCTGCCGGTATTCGCGCCGCGTTGATCGACATCACCGAACGGGTCGCGGCGGAAACGCATTTGCTGGAAACGCAAAAGTGGCTCGTCACGACGCTGAATTCACTATCAGAAGCCGTTTTGGCGGCGGATCCTCTCGGCACGGTCAAGTTCATCAACGGCACGGCGCAGGAGCTTTTGGAATGGCCCGCAGCGGAAGCCGTGGGCCGCGACGTCGGCGAACTGCTCGGTCGGGGGAACGAAATCCAGCAAACAGGGAGTTCGTGCCGCTGCACCATCAGCGACATTCTGGACACCAGCCTTTTGGAGCTCCTGAAAGGCTCTATGTTATTGAAGAGCCGGTACGGAAAAGAAACGGCTGTCGAAATCACAAGCGCACCCATCCTGCTCGACAAAGACCATGTTGCGGGCGTTGTGATCGTATTGCGGTCTGCCTGACCGTGTCGAATCCTTGTGGGAGGCCTGTCTTTGTCCAAATTTCGGACCAAAGCTCTGCTCAAATTTCTGCCCAAAAGCCTGCCGCGGCGCGCCGGCTCTCGCTGGCGTCTCGAAAGGACGCAGCATTCTCGGGTATCCTGAATGGTAGCGGCTAAGGTCCGCCCTGAGCATGGATTCGGGCCGCAAGGCTCGCCTACCCATGACTCTGGGCAAGGATCAAGCCCGAAACATGGCTGACACGCCTACACCCGTTCCAAGCAACCCCAGTTGGGAGCGCGTCCAATTGGCGCGCCATCCGAAACGTCCTCACGCCCTGGACTATATCCAGCGCCTTTTTCCCGAATTCCACGAGCTTCACGGCGACCGCCGCTATTCGGACGATCCGGCGATTGTGGGCGGCATGGCGCGTTTCGAGGAGCGTCCGGTCATGGTGATTGGCCAGCAAAAAGGCCGCGACACCAAGCAAAAAGTCCTGCGCAACTGGGGCATGCCGCGGCCGGAAGGCTATCGCAAGGCGCTTCGTCTGATGGAGCTTGCCGCAAAGTTCTCGCGGCCCATCATCACACTGGTCGATACACCCGGCGCCTATCCCGGCATCGATGCCGAGGAGCGCGGCCAGGCCGAGGCCATCGCCTTTAACCTTCGCGAGATGTCGCGATTGGGCGTGCCCGTGATCGTGATAATCATCGGCGAAGGCGGCAGCGGAGGCGCCCTGGGCCTCGCCGTGGGCAATCGCGTTTACATGCTGGAAAATTCCGTATATAGCGTGATCTCGCCCGAAAGCTGCGCCGCCATTATTTATCGGAATTCGGGGCGCGCACCGGATGCTGCCGCCGCCTTGAAGATGACCGCGCAGGATCTGCTCGGCCTCGGCCTGGTGGACGCCATTATTCCGGAGCCTGGTGCGGGTGCTCATACGGATCCGGACGCCGCCGCCGAAGCCGTAAAGGACGCATTGCGGAAGAGCCTGGCAGAGTTCGCGGGCGCGTCGCCTGCAGAGTTGATCGACGAGCGCTACCGCAAGTTCCGCGAAATGGGGGCCTTCTTTCGCGAATCGCTTGCCGTAGCCCGCTAGGGGGATCTCATGAAAAAGCCGGTTTGGATCGCCATCGCGTTTGTCCTCGTGTTCCTGGGCGTGATTGTGTATTCCAGCATGAACCTTTCTAAGAGCAAGGTCGAAGTCTGCATGACTTACAACGGTCGCTCCTCCTGTCGCACAGCGTCGGCCACAACACGGGATTTCGCCCTGCGCACGGCCACCACGAACGCCTGCGCGGAAATCGCCTCGGGCGTCACCGATAGCATCGGCTGCGGCCAGGCCACCCCCACCAAAGTCACCTGGCTGAAGTAGCGGGCGTAAAATGGCAACCACGGGAGGCCCCTCATGAAAGTCCTGTCGATTTACGCCTTGCTCCTGTTCACTCTGCCGCTGAGCGCCGCGACGTATGTGGGCTCCGCCGCCTGCCGGACGTGTCACTCCGCGATTTACGCGCGCTGGCAGAAGACGCCGATGGCCAACGTGGTTCGCGATCCGCGCGAGCATCCCGACGCCATTCTGCCGGATCTCTCCAAGCCCGATCCACTGGTGAACTTCAAAAAAGAAGACATCGGCCTGGTCTACGGCAGCATCTGGAAGCAGCGCTACTTCAAGAAAGTGGGCGACGATTACTATCCGCTCGAAGGCCAATGGGACATCAGCCATCAAATCTGGCGGCGCTACTTTGTCGCCGATAACACGGACTGGTGGGTGAAGTATTATCCACCCGATAACATGAAGCGGCCCACCAGCGCGCTCTGCGACGGATGCCACTCCACGAATTACAACCTGCAAACCAAGACGTTCACCGAATGGAACGTCGGCTGCGAGCGCTGCCACGGACCCGGCAGCGATCACGTTGCCCGGCCGTCGCGCGCCACGATCATTAATCCCGCGCGGCTTGACACAACCGCCGCGAACGACACCTGCATCCAATGCCATTCGCAGGGGCAGCCACTCCAAAAGCCGATCATGCTGCAAACCGGGGGCGTCTATGCGGATTGGCCAGTTGGCTTTGAGATGGGCAAGAATCTAAGCGACTACTGGCAATTGGAAGAACACAAGCTAGGCGAAACCACATTCACGCATTTCGCCGATGGCACCGCGCATAAGAATCGCATGCAGGGAAACGATTTTGTGCAAAGCGCGATGTACGAACACGGCATCACTTGCTTTTCCTGCCACGATGTCCACGGTACCGAGCAGCGAGCGCAATTGATCAAGCCCGCAAGCGTGATGTGCCTCGAGTGCCATGGTCCACAGTCGCCCAATGGGCCGCACGCGGCGTCCGTTGAGGCGCACACCCACCACGCGGCCGGGACGCCCGGAAACGATTGCGTCAGCTGCCACATGCCGAAAATCGCGACGCAGCTGGCCGACGTAAATGTCCGCTCGCACACGTTTCGCTTCGTGCCTCCCTCCATGACCAAAACAGATAAGGTTCCGAATGCCTGCAACGCCTGCCACAGCGACAAATCGCCGGATTGGGCGAGCGAAGCGCTGCGCAGTTGGAAGGATCGTTCACCCTGGCGTGTGGAATAGCGCGGCTGCCGTAACGGCGAGCTCGGTACTGTCGTCTTTATAGACGTGTAAAGCATGCGCAAATACGGACTAAGACAAACCTCAGTTTGCTCATGTATAATTGACACGCAATCTCAGTAATGAGAAGATAACCCCCCAAGGGAGGCTTCCCCCAATGAAAAACAAGACATATATATCGATCCTGACAGTTGCGCTTGCGCTGGCTGCTGTACCTGCATGGGCGCATCACGGCGATGCCGGGCGCTATGAAGACAACGTGGTCGTCATGAAGGGCACCGTCGTCGAAATGCAGTTAATCACGCCGCACTCCATCGTCGTGTTCGATTACACCGACGAAAATGGCAAGACCACCCGTTGGCAGGCGGAGATGAACGGTCGCGCGCTGATGATCAAGGATTTTGGCTGGACGGCGTCCACGCTGAAGCCGGGCGACAAAATCACGCTCACCGGTCGCCGTGTGAAAAGCGGCGCCCCCTACATGAACCTGACCGACCGCGCCAACATCGTCATGACCGATACCGGCAAGGAATTGTTCCGGACGCCGAATTATGGAACGAACACGCCCAAGCGTCCGGCCCTGGGCCAGGGCGTCCCCAACGGGAATCCGCCGGCTGCGGCCGAGTAGAATCCAGTTCATCATTGGCGATATCACCGGGGACCGGCAGTCTTGACCGCGAGCGCCAGTCCCCATTTTTCCGTTTAGTGACTTGGCGGCGGCAGGCACCTTGGAAACGGGTACACGGGAGAAATTGATGACCACTAAATATTTTTCGCTCGCTCTGATCGCGGCCGCGGCTCTTGTGAGCGCGCTCCCGGCTCACGCGCAGGGCGGACTTAAGCAAACCGCCTACATTAAGGCGTCGACCCCTCACGGCAACGATCATTTCGGCAACGGCGGGACGCTTGAGGGCCATGGCCTCGCCCTGAGCGGCGATGGCCTGACCATGGCCGTCAGCTCCCCTTATGAAAGCAGCAACGCCAAAGGCATCAACGGCAATCAGAACGATACATCGTTATACGCCTCGGGCGCCGTTTATGTATTCGTCCAGAAGAACGGACAGTGGACTCAGCAGGCGTATATTAAGGCCTCAAACCCGGGACAAAGCTACCGTTTCGGAAACCACATTGCCCTGAGCCAGGACGGCAATACACTGGCGGTCGCCTCGTTCTTTGAGGCCAGCGACGCCAAAGGGATCAATGGCAATCAGAACGACCATTCCATCCCACAGGCTGGCGCCGCCTATGTGTTCACGCGCACCGGGACTACCTGGGCGCAGCAGGCTTATATCAAGGCCTCCAATACCGGTGAAAAGAGCACGCCCGATCACGCCGACGAGGGTGACCAGTTCGGCTTCTCACTCGCATTGAGCGCCGACGGCAATACGCTGGCGGCCGGAGCGATCTCCGAAGATAGCAAGGCTACGGGCGTTAACGGTGACCAGAACGACAATTCTCAGCAATCCTCCGGCGCCGTCTATGTGTACACGCGCAGCGCCGGCACCTGGACCCAGCAGGCATACGTGAAGCCGTCAAACACTTTCGCGGGCATGCTGTTCGGCTATGCGGTGGGCCTCAGCGCGGATGGAAATACCCTGGCGGCCAGCGCCTATGACGAGCGCGGCTCCGCTCGCGAGATCAACGGCGTGCAGGATCGCATGCGGCCGGGCGCGGGCGCCCTTTACGTCTTCAAGCGCACTGGGACCGAATGGGTCCAGACCGATTATCTTAAGGCGCACAACGCCGAAAATGGCGATTCCCTGGGCTACGACATGGCGATCAGCCAGGACGGCAACACCATCGTCGGCGGCGCGGGCGACGAAGATTGCTTTGCCTCGGGCGTGAATCCCAAGGAGCCTTGCGATAACGATTACAAGACTGACACCTCCACCGGCGCGGCGTATGTTTTTGTTCGCAAGGACGGCAAGTGGAGCGAACAGGCCTTCATCAAAGCTTCGCACCCCGGCCGGGAAGACTGGTTCGCCTCGCGCCTGATCCTGAGCGGTGACGGCAATACGCTCGCGGTCGGCGCGCAGCTCGAGAACGGAAACTCCAAGGGCCTCAACGGCAATGAGAAAGATCAATCGGCCGAGGATTCCGGCGCGCTATACCTCTTCACCCGCACCGGCGACACCTGGGTGCAGAAGGCTTACATGAAGGGCTCGAACACTTCGGCTTACGACGAATTCGGCAGCTCCATGGCGCTTTCACGCGACGGCAAGATTTTGGCAGTGGGCGCACGCGGCGAAGGCAGCGCCGCCAAAGGCATCAACGGCAACCAACAGGACAACACCGCCATGGGTGCGGGCGCCGTGTATGTTTTCTCGAACCAATAGGCCTCCGGTGTGGGATTCGGCCTGCAATTGGTGCTGCTGCGCGCGTGGCGCCATCTTGTCGGCCCTAGCCTCCGCCGCATTCGTATGCTGCGTGATCGGCGCGGCCGCTCCTCCCGGCACCGGGAGTCTATACCAGGCCCGCGCGGCGGCCGATGCCCACACCAACCAGGGCATCCTGTTTGTCGGCAGTAGCATCTTCCAATTCTGGCGGCATCTCGACGAGCAGATGGCGCCCCTGCCCGTTCTGAATCGCGCCATCGCCGGCACCGTCACGCAGGACCAGTTGGATCGCGTAAGCCAGCTCGTGTTTCCCTATAAACCGCGCATCATCGTTTATTATTGCGGCAGCAACGATGTCGGTTCCGGAGACGACGCCGCACCGATCGTCGCCCGCACCAAGCGCTTCATTGACGTGGTGCACGAAAAGCTCCCCGAGACGTTCATCTACTACACGGCCATCATGAAGGCTCCTGACAAGCGCGATCGCTGGGGCGTGGTCGAGGAAGTCAACAAAGAGATGGAGCGCTACGCCCACACGGCGCACAACGTCGGATTCATCGATCTGAATCCGGTGCTCTTCGATCACGGCAACGTCCGCGAGAACCTGTTCCTGCCGGATGAATTGCACTTCCGTCCGGACTCAACGGCCTATCCCGAATTCGCCGCCCTCGTGAAGCCGATCCTGACGAAAGCCTGGGAATCCGGTGTGGGAGCCGCTAAGGGCGGCAACTAGCTCGATACAACCCCGCGTGCGAAACGCATGCGGTGCGCACCCGAGCCGCGACCATAGGGAGCGGTTCACCGCCATAGCTCTCACAAAGACTCGTTAGCCGGCGATGCCGTTTGGGGCATACCTGCGGACAAGTGGGATGTAACAAATCCGCGTCCGACGATTTAGGACTGCGTCTTCTCGGCGAAAACCTTTTTCGCAATCGCAAGCGCCGACATCGCATTCGGCCAGCCGGAATAAAACGCCAGGTGCGTGATCGCCTCCACCAGTTCCTCGCGCGTCACGCCATTGTCCAGTGCGAAGCCCAGGTGAAACGGAAGCTGCTCCAGCCGGTTCATGGCCACCAACGCGGATACGGTGACCAGACTACGGTCGCGCTTGGCTAGCTCCGGACGCTCCCACACGTCGCCGAATAGCACGTCATCCGTGATGTTGGCCAGTTTCGGCGCGATGTCGCCAATCAGTTTCTGGACCACCGATGCTTTCTCAGGTGATGACTCGTCTGCCATAAAATCCTCGTGAGCCGTATTATTCTTTCGCCAACAGCTTGCCGCTGTTGGCGTCCACGGTGACAAGGTATGCGGCCGAAGACACCGTATTGCCCCACATTACCTTCCATGTCGGACCGGCGAAGCGTCCCGACACGTCCAGCAGGTAATTCACCGGCGGATGCTCTCCCGGCTTGGCGAGATACTCGGCGCTGGCCATAGTCGCGGTTTCCAGTGCCTCCGGCGTGTCGACACGGATTTCGGCCGCTGTGAAAGGTTTTTGCGCACCGCCCGGGTTCCACGTCTGACGCGCCCCCGGAAATACGCCCTTGTGAATCCCTTCGGTTTCGAGCGCGGACCACGTATAGGTGCGACCCATGGACGAACTGGGTGAGACGAACACGGCCTCCCACGCCCCCGCCTTGCCTGCGTCGCTCTTCACGCCCGCGAGGTTGATGCTGCGGATGGTCAAAGGCTGGGCGTCGGGAGCCCAAATGCGCGCCGATCCATAAACATACTGGAATGCCTGCCGGCCGGTAATCGGCGCGGCCGGCGCTTCAGGGGCTTTCTTGGCCGCGGGCTGCGGCTCGTCGGAACAGGCGGCGAGCAGAAGCGCGGCGAGAACCACGAGCGAAATCCGCATACATACCAATGTCGAATCCTTCGGTGCACTGTGTCAAACCGCCCGCCAGATCCCGGTTCGCCGACCGGTCCATACGTCCTGCCACATTGTGGGTGCTTGACTTTCCATGCGCCACTATTCTAATGTATCGATTCGACTTGGCTGCGCCCGATTAGGGCTCGCTGTGCGCAGGTTCGAAGTGTCTTAAACTATGTCGGATCACGAAAGCACCCAGACGCGGACACTCGAGTTGGCGCTTGGTTCGAGCCTGGAAAGCGTGGATCAGGTTGAGGAAACCGTTTTGCGCGAAGCCAAAGAGCTGGGCTTCGACGAGGACGACCTGCACAACATCGGGATTGCCGTGCGTGAGGGAATGGTAAACGCCGTGGTTCACGGAAATCGATATAACGCCCGCAAGCAAGTGCATGTGAGGGTGTCGCGAGGTCCGGAGCGGCTGGAGATTTCGATCGGCGACGAGGGCGAGGGGTTCGATCCGGCCAACGTGCCGGATCCACTGGCCACCGAAAATTTGCTGCGGTTTTCCGGGCGCGGTGTTATGCTGATGCGCGCCTTCATGGACGAGTTTACGGTTTGCCTTCGGGAGCCGAAAGGAACCGAAGTCAGAATGGTTAAATATAAGCCAAAACCCTGATTATCCGGCCACGGCGCCGGTGCAGGCATAGTTGATGAATAAGGGGGATATCCTGTGAGTGTTAAATTGACCACCCGGCAGGTGGGAGACGTAACTGTGGTAGACGCGGTCGGACGCATCACCTTGGGCGAAGGCGCCAGCACATTTCGCGACACAATTCGCGATCTGGCGGCCAGCGGACACAAGAAGCTCCTGCTGAACCTCGCCGAAGTTTCCTATATCGATAGCTCGGGCATCGGCGAGTTGGTTTCCGGCTTCACGACGGTCGCCAACCAGGGCGGCTCCGTGAAACTGCTGAACCTGACCAAGCGCGTTCAGGATCTGCTGCAGATCACCAAGCTGTACACGGTTTTCGAGGTCCACGACGACGAAGCCAAGGCCGTTCGCAGCTTCGCGTAATCACGCTTTGCTTAGTCCGGCTGGGCTAAGCCGACTTTTCCGAGTTCGGCTGGCTTAGCTGGGCTTAGTCCGGCAAAAACGTAGAGCACCGGCTTTTGCCGGAGCATACTTGCGGGATCGTGGAATGGGCTTGGTACCGCCGCGCTGAGGGCTAGTAGCGGCTTAGGTGAACCAGATTGGTCCTTTGGGCGGACTAATCCTTTTTGGGATTCGGAAAACACGAGTACCAAGCTCAGTGACAGCAGAGAATTACGTTCCCGGTGACTCACTTCTTTCGTGAAGGCGGTAGATTGCAGTAGCTTCCTTCCAAACGCCTCTTAAGGGGGGCGGAGTAGTCCCGAGGAGCATCCATGGTCCCGATCAGAGAGCCTAAGACATATTCGATCCTGCTAGCCGACGACCTGACACTGGTAAGGGAAGGTCTCGCGGCGCTGTGCGACGCGCAGCCTCACCTGAAGGTGATCGGGCAGTGCTCGGAGGGCGCGGTCGCGCTGCGCATCATCGAAGCCCAACGTCCAGATATCGCGGTGTTAGATCTTAACTTGTCCGATTTGTTCACGTTAGAGATCGTGCGGCGCGTGAAGGAAGCGAACATCCCCACCCGCATCGTGGTGCTGTCCACGCGCAAAGACCGCAAAACAGTGGTCGAATCCCTCCGTGCGGGCGTGAATGCGTTTTTGCTGAAGTCCGGTCCGTCTAACCAATTATTGGAAGCGTTCGACCAGGTTTTGGCCGGAGGAATTTACGTTTCGCCTCAGCTGGAGCTCGAAAAGATCTTTGCCGCCAGCAGCAAGCCCGGCCCCGAAGATCCCATCGAATCACTGAGCGCCCGCGAATATCAGGTCTTCACGCTACTCGTCGAGGGTATTCGCGCCAAGGAAATCGCGGCGCGCCTGGAACTCAGCCCCAAGACCGTCGATACTTACCGCGCCAGCCTGATGCGCAAGCTCGATATCCACGACGTCGCAGGGCTGGTCAAGTTCGCCATTCAGCGCGATTTGATCTCGACTCGCTAAGTCTTACTCGCCGCCCGCTGCCCGAAGATTGAATCGTTCGGGCGGCTGTGCGTACAATAGAGTTTCGGTTTCAATTCCTGCCTTGCTAAACTTGGCTGAAAACGAGAGAGCTCTCTTATGGCATACGTAATCGCGGAACCTTGTATCGGTGTTAAAGACGCGGCATGCGTCGACGCTTGCCCGGTGGATTGCATCCATCCGAAAAAAGACGAGGAAAAGCACGCCGAAGCGGAAATGCTTTACATCGATCCCGTGGAGTGCATCGATTGCGGCGCCTGTGTTCCGGTCTGCCCCGTCTCGGCTATTTTTGCGCTGGACGACCTGCCGGAAAAGTGGGCCGGCTTCGCGCAAAAGAACTCCGAATTCTTCGGCCGCTAATCTAAGCGCTACGCGTTGCGAGAGCTCACCGTCCGAGACCGTGTGAAAACTATTGGCACCGGACCGCTCCCTATGGTCGCGGCTCGTTATGCTATTGATTCAAAGTAACGCCAACGCGGAGCCGTGACCCCGAAACGGGTAAACTCCGGGAACGGTCCAGCGGTATTTTCACACAGACTCGTGGGATTATGTCAGGCAACGAGCCCGGGACGTTACGGCCGGTACGTCGCGCACGCGCCAGGCGTCTCCCAGACCTTCACTTCTTTTACCCGCACAGGAACGCCCGCCAAACTCTCCGTCATTCCGGCGTAAAAATGTTGGGCTAGATTTTCCGATGACGGGTTGATCACATCAAACGGCTCCAGTTCGTTTATGAACTTGTGATCCAGTCGCATGACGATGCGGTCCAGGTCGCGCTTCAGTTGCACGAAATCCACTAATAGCCCGATTTTGTCGAGCTTTTCACCCTCAATGACAACCTGCACCTTCCAGTTGTGCCCATGCACGCTTTCGCACGGACCATTGTAGTTGCGGAGTGCATGTGCGGACGAAAATTCGTGGTCGACGGAAACTTCGAACATAGCACTTCCATATTCGCATAACGAATGGAAACGGCCCTGTTAGCGCGAGAAGAAATTTTCCACGTCTTCGCGCCTGGTTGTGAAGGCATAGTGCGGCAGGCTATCGAAGAAAATCTGCCCGTAGCGAGTTTTCGTGATGCGGTTATCCAGCAGCGCCAGCACGCCGCGATCGCTGCGGCTGCGGATCAGGCGCCCGAACCCCTGCTTCAAAGCGATCGCCGCCTGCGGCACTTGATAACTGGAAAACGGATCGCCGCCGTCGTTGCGAATCGCGGTGATGCGCGCCTCCACCACCGGATCGCTCGGCACGGCGAACGGCAGCTTGTCGATGATCACGCAGCTCAGTTGCTCGCCCGGCACATCCACGCCCTGCCAGAACGACGAGGTGGCGAACAGCACGGCATTGGGCGTCGAGCGGAATTCGTCCAGCAGCGCGCTGCGCGGAGCAGTGCCTTGCAGCAGCGTCTGATAGGGAATTTCGAACGAGACGCGATCGTAAATCAGTCGCATCTGCTGATAACTTGTAAACAGCACGAAAGCCCGGCCCCGGCTGTGCGTCAGGATTTCAACGATCTCATCCGCCGCTGCCGCCGTAAAAGCTTGGTTGCGCGGATCAGGCAGCGTTTGTGGCACGTAAAGCAGCGCCTGTGTCGCGTAATCGAAATGGCTGGGAACCAATAATGTCCGCGCGTTGCGCAATCCCAGCCGTTGCTTGGTGAATTCAAACTCCCCCGCCACGGCGAGCGTTGCCGAAGTTAACACGGCGCTATCAATCGCGTCGAACAATTTCTCGTCCAACAATTGAGCAACCTCAATCGGCGTCGCCTGCAAAAACGTCCCGCGTCCGCGCCTCTCAATCCAGAAAACATACGTCTTCTCGCCGGACTCCATCCAGAATTTCAGCCGCCGCTCCATTTCGCGGGCCCGCTGGATCAGAGGCACGGCCTCGGCCGGCGCCGACTGCACCATCTCCAGGTGCAGAGCGATGATTTCGAGCGCCGCCAGCACGTCGCGATACAGCTCCTCGTGCTTCATCAAAAGAGTTTCCTGTTGACGAAATGCCGAGCGCCCTTCACCGGCTCCGAACGCCGTTCCGAACAACGCAAAAAACTGAGCGGCGCGATCCCCTGCGATGGTCAGCGTACGGTCCAGTTCCTTCGAGCCGAAATCCTTGCGGCGAGCCAGCGCCAGAACGTCGCGCGCGAGATCCTCGAATTGATAACTCGAAACGGTAACGCCAAAATATTGCCCGGCGACATCTTCGATCTCATGCGCTTCATCGAAAATCACGGTGCCATAGTCCGGAATAATGCCGCCCTGTTGGCCACCCACCGGCCCTCCCTTCACCGCAAGATCCGCGAACAGCAGGTGATGGTTCACGATAATGACGTCGCTTGCCTGCGCGACCTGATGCATTTTCGTGATGAAGCAGCGCTCGAACTGTGGGCACTTCTGTCCCGTGCACGCCTCGCTTCGAGCGTCGATCTTCGCCCATACCGTGCTCGACTCAGGCAGCGTCTTGATCTCGGCGCGGTCGCCCGTCTCGGTGGTCTTCTCCCATTCGCGGATCACGCGAAAGTCGGCGACTTCTTCCAGGCCTTCAAGGATCGGCTCGTTCTCGGCGTCGTAAATCTTTTGGCGGCACGCATAGTTCGCGCGGCCCTTCATATAGCAGGCGCGCAGGGGGCCAAGGTGCTGCTCCAGGAAAGGAATGTCCTTAAAGAAAAGTTGCTCCTGCAGATTTTTCGTGCCGGTAGAGATGACGATGCGCTTACCGGAGAGAATCGCGGGGACCAAATAGGCCAGCGTTTTGCCCGTGCCCGTGCCCGCCTCGACCACCAGGTGTTTCTTTTCGCCCAGCGCGGACTCCACCGCCTCGGCCATCTCAAGCTGCCCCGGCCGGTACTCGTAACCGGGATGCCATTCAGAAAGCAATCCCTTGCGGCCGAAGAATTGGCGGACGGTGAGGGGTTTGGTTGCGGTAGGCACCTACAGGCTGATTCTACCAATCGCCCCGCTGCTCGCGCGATCAATCGATTTGCTAAATTGGGTGTTCGCAGCACAGTCCGCCCGAAGTCCGCTCAAAGCGATAAGAGATATGACGGCGAAAGACATGAACAAATGAGCTCCACCACCTCGCCGGCCTCTGCCGTTCAGGTCTTGCCAAGCGACAAACCCCTGGGAGCCGAAATTCGCGGCATCGATCTGCGCGCCATTACGGACGCCGATTTCGCCGCCATCCACAAAGCGTGGAACGACTATTCCGTGGTGCTGATGCGCGGCCAACAACTCACCGATCACGACCTGATCGCCTTCAGCAAGCGTTTCGGCGCGCTCGATTTCGCGCCTGTGCAAGAAACCGGCCGCCGCTTCGTCGAAGGACTGCCGGAGATTTACGTCGTCTCCAACGTCGTCGTCAATGGAGAGCCCATCGGCAGTTTGGGCGCCGGTGAAGCTACCTGGCACACGGACATGTCGTACCTGGAAGATCCACCGAAGGCAAGCATGCTGTACGCGCTCGAGATCCCCCCGGCCGGCGGCAACACGTATTTCTGCGGCATGTATCACGCTTATGAATCGCTGCCGGAGTCCCTCAAGGGCCGCGTGCAAGGCATGATGCTGAAGCACGACGGCACCTACAACAGCGGCGGCTACGTGCGCCAAGGCGTCACCGCTGTGGACGATCCCGTGAACTCTCCGGGAGCGTATCACCCGCTGGTCTGCACGCATCCCGAAACCAAACGCCGCGCACTTTATTTAGGCCGCCGCCGAAACGCGTATATCCAGGGTTTGCCGCTGGCCGAATCGGAAAAACTGCTCGACGAGCTATGGGAGTTCGCCACGCGCGAAGAATTCGCCTGGCACAACGAATGGAAGGTGGGCGACGTTGTGCTGTGGGACAATCGCTGCACCATGCATCGGCGCGATCCCTTCGATCCCAGCTCGCGCCGCGTGATGCATCGCACGCAAATCAAGAGCGAAACGCGTCCCGTGGCGTGATCTTCATGCCGCGGCCCCGAGCGTTTCTCACAGAGGCGCGTGCATGCGACTGCGCCGCCTGACGCCCCCCGTCGTGGTCCTCGCGCTGCTATGCGCGATGTATTTCCTGTTTTTACGTCGACCGCGTCAGCATCTCCACCACCGCGCCTCTGATGAAAACGGAGCTGCACATGAGCAATGCGCAGCTCGGCCTGGTGTTCTCCGCGTTTGCGATTCCCTATGCGCTTTTCCAGTTGATCGGCGGCTGGCTGGCGGATCGCATGGGACCCCGGCTGACGCTGACCGTATGCTGCGCCATCGTCGGAATCTCTACCGTGTTTACCGGCGCTGCAACGGGCATGGCCTCGCTGTTTGCCCTGCGGCTCGCCCTGGGATTCGGCGAAGGAGCCGCTTTCCCCACCGCCACGCGCGCCATGGCCAGTTGGACGCCGCAGGGTCGCTGGGGCCTGGCACAGGGTTTTCTGCACGCCTGCGCTCGTATCGGCAATGCGCTCACGCCGCCGATTGTCGCCGGACTGCTCGTGTTTTCCACGTGGCGCGGAACGTTCGTCATCTTCGGGCTCGTCACGCTGGTTTGGCTGGTCGCATGGGCCTGGTATTTCCGCGACGATCCACGCCAGCATCGCGCGATGACGTCCGCGGTTCTCGCCACACTTCCCGTTCGCGGCTCGAGCGCAGCGCGCAAAGTCCCCTGGCTGCGGCTTGCGAAACACATCCTGCCGGTGACGATCGTCGATTTCTGCTATGGATGGACGCTCTGGCTATTTCTCACCTGGATTCCCGCGTTCTTTTTCGAGAACTATCATCAGAACCTGCAAGCGTCCGCGCTATTCTCGGCAGGTGTATTTTTTGCGGGCGTGGTGGGCGACACATCCGGCGGACTGATCAGCGACCGCCTGCTGCGGAAGACGCAGAGCCTTGCGATCGCACGTCGCGGCGTGATCGTCGCCGGATTCCTGGGAGCCTTCGTCTTTCTGATACCCGTCGTGCTGGTTCACAATCTTACGCTCACCGCCGTCTGCCTTTCGATCGCGTTCTGCTCGCGGAATTGGTGATCGCGCCCATCTGGTCTGTGCCGATGGATATTGCTCCGCGCTATGCGGGCACCGCCAGCGGCATGATGAACTTCGGGTTCGCGATCTCAGGCCTTGTATCGCCATCGAGCTTCGGCTATCTGGTCGATCGCACCGGGAGCTGGGTCGTGCCGTTTATCGCATCGATCGCTCTGTTGTTCGTCGGCGCGGTGCTTGCCTTCCGCCTGAAGCCGGATCGCCCGTTCGTGGATGAACCGGACACCGAACCGGTTCTCAAGTCCGCGTGACGTTTTTCTGCTTCGAAGCCTCTACTTCCAGGCCGAGTACACAGGCTTGCCCACCAGGAATTCGGGATTCGCACCCTGGCGCGGCTTGAACTTTTGCACTCGACCGTTGGCCACTTCGGCGACGTACAAATTCCCTTCCTGGTCAACGCTCGCGCCATGAATGTTGAACAGGCCGCCGGGATAATCGCCCAGCGCGCCCCACGCGTATAACAGGTGGCCTTGCGGATCGAAGCGCACAATTTTCGAAGTGGTATCGTCGAACGCCCATAGCTGGCGGCTGGCGGACATGTACAGGAAATTCACCGACGAAGGCTGGGCAAACGGCCACTGATCCAGGAATTTGCCGTTTTCATCGAACACCTGCATGCGTCGATTGCCGCGATCGCTCACATACACGCGGCGCGTCATCGGATCGGCCGCGATTCCGTGAACCACGTTGAAATAGCCGGGACGCGTATCGGGCGGCGTGCCCTTCATACCCCAATCCAGCAGGAACTTGCCCGTCTTGTCGAACTTCACTACGCGCGTTCCGTTGTAGCCATCGGCCACGAAGAACGTGCCATCGGGCAGCCACGAGATAAACGTCGGACGATGGAAATGCGTCGCGTCGGCCCCGAGCTTCCCCGGTGTGCCGAGCGTTTGCAGCAATTGTTTCCCGTCATTCGAAAAAATAAAAATGGCGTGGTTGAAATCGTCCACAATCCACACGCGCTTTTCCGCATCGTAGGGGCTGATGTAAACCGCGTGAGCACGTTTTATCATTTTGTCCCATTGCGTCCACCGCTCCGTGATATTTCCCTGCGCGTCCACCACCACGATGTTGTCTTCCCACCGCGCGTCGATGCCCAAGCGGCCGTGCCAGTTCTTGTCGGCATCTTCGGCCAGCTGCCCGGGTGCGCCGCCTCCTGGAAGCGCCGCCACGGGCCCTTGCGACGCGTTTCGGAAAGGTACCTGGCCCACGGGAAAGGAGAGCCCCGGCCCGAACTGCGGCAGCGGCGTTTGCGGCGGGCGCTTCACCACCGGCAGCTCGCCGCGCTGCGCGATGATCACGCGATTTGGGCTCTCCGCGAACACGCCTTCCACCGAGCCCCAGCTCCAGCCTTCGTGATCCGGCAACGTGGTCATCGGCTTCGGCCAATCCTTCACCACTTCATAAGGGCCCGTCAGATCCCAGCCGCCTTTTTGACTGGGAACCGCGGCGAATCCTTCGCCGGAGAGGCCCTTGCTGTGCACCGTCTGCAGCCGCGTCGCGACCATCGCGCCCGCCAGGAAAACGAGCAAGAACGCGCACGGCAGAATGAGTTTTCGAGACATGGAAGAAGCTCCTTGAATGGGAAGGATCATGATACTTCACGCGACGCCTGGGCGCATCAGCCGCAGCGCGCCAGCGCCGGTGCCTACGTGGAGAAGTAAGCTTCGTCGCAGCGTCGATCTGGCATACTAACTATTTGCGGCGAGAGGAGAGGATATGACTCGATCCAAATTTACGGCAGTCTTTCTTTTGGCGGCTGGATTTTCCGGCGTCCTGATCACCTCGCGCGCCTCCGCCGCGAGCGGCGAACTGCGCGTGCTCTGCTCCAACGGCATTGGCGCTGCGGTCAAACAGCTTCAGCCGGAGGCCGAGAAGGCCATCGGGCGCAAATTATCGATCGAGTATTCGGCATCCACCGTCCTTAAGAAGGAAATTGACGCCGGCGCGCCGTTCGACCTGACAATCCTTACGCCCGCGATCATCGACGATCTCGCCAAGTCGGGCAAGGTTGTTGCCGGATCGCAAACCAATCTCGCCAGCGCCGATATCGGCGTCGGTATCAAGGCTGGTTCTCCCAAGGTGGATGTGAGCACGCCGGAGGCGATGAAAAAGCGCCTGCTCGCCGCAAAGACGATCACCTGGACCGACGGCGGAGCCGCGAGCGGCGCCACCATCGCGATGCTAAAAGGCCTCGGAATCGAAGATCAGTTGAAATCGAAGATCGTGTTGCAGAAAACGCCCGGCCATGCGGCCGAAAGCGTCGCAGCGGGGCAGAACGAACTCATCTTCGGGCCGGTCAGCGAAATCCAGACCGTGCCCGGCGCGGAGGTCCTCGGCTTGTTCCCGAAGGAATACCAAAAGCCGGTTGTGATGACCGCGGCATTGGGCGCCCAGGCCAAGGACGCCGCTGCGGCCAAGGCCCTGGTGGCGTTTCTCACCAGCGCGAAAGCCGCTCCCGCGATTAAGGCCTCCGGGATGAAACCGGCGTCCAAGTAACTTCTCCAGGTAACGTCCAGGTAGCTTCCAGGTAACAACCGCTAACCGAGCTCAGCGGCTGCTCACAAACCAGCTCCTACCATTGGAGCTTCAATCCAAATTGAATCTGGCGCGACGTCGTACTTGTCGAAGTGATCAAGCCGGCCGTTGGCGAAGGGCCGCCCGTCGCCGCGGTGAATACGATCGGGTTCGGCGAGTTGAAATTGGTGTGGTTCAGGATGTTGAAGAATTCGCCCCGAAATTGAAGATTCAGGCGCTCGCGGAGCGGAATCCTCTTCAAAAATGAGACGTCGAGATCTGTCGTTCCCGGGCCCTCTAAGATATCGCGGCCCGCGTTGCCATACGTCCCACTCAACGGAACGATGAACGCGTTTGGATTGTAGTACTGCGTCGGATTGCCGGTGATAATGTTGCCGCTGAACGCCGGATTCAACGATGGCCGGCCTGGATTTCGGCTGTTCCCGTCGTTGGTCGGATTGAAGCCGAGTTGCGGCGAGAACGGGAGGCCGCTTTGAATCGTGGCGATCGCGCTGATCTGCCAATTGGAAAGCACCCGACTGGCGAACGCTCCGGCGCCCTTTCCCGCTCTGCTCTTGAACGGAATTTCATACGTCCCGTTGATCGACGCCACGTGACGGATGTCGAAAGAAGACAGCCCATAATCCTGGCGAGCGTTCAGCGGATTCATCACGAACGCGTTGGTGGTGCCGGAAACGGCGTTGGCGAGCGACGATCCTTCGTCGAGGCTTTTCGAAAACGTATAGGCGCCCCGGAACTGCAATCCATTTTTGAACCGACGGGCGACGTCCCCTTGCAAGCCGTTGTAGTAGCTGCTGCCCCATGAGAACCAGTGTGTCGTGTTCGCCAGGTTTGGATTCGCCAGCGGCGCGTTGGTCGGGAAGTAGACTGCTCCCGCCGGATAGCCGGCCGGGCAGGCGGAGTTCGGGCAATAGGTCGGCACGGGAATATTCGCGTCGATCGAAAGCAATTCGTGATATCCATGCGAGCCGATGTAGGCGACGCTCACGGTGGTTGACGGTGTGATGGCGTGCTGGATGGTAAGCGAATAATTCACGCTTGCGGGAGTCGCGAGGTCCGGCTGCACGCCCGCCGGGAGAGATTTTCGAACCCGACGGCGGCGCTGCTCCCGGAGTGAGGTACGCAGCGGAAACCGGAATGTTCTTCTGGACGACCACCGAGTTGAACGGAGCGCTCTGCGTTAATCGGTAGCTGATGGAATCGTTCAACGTGTAGTAAATGCCAAATCCGGCGCGGATTACCGTGTTCTTCGAGAAAGGCGACCACGCCAGGCCCAAGCGGGGAGAGGGCAGGAACTTCGCTTTGTTCTCGGTGTACGCAGATTGGCCCACCAGCGGATTGGTTTCGATCACGCCGTTCGAATCGAACAGCCAATTTGACGATCGATCGTGGGACTCGTTCCATCCGTTCGTGAATTCTCCGCGGAAGCCGACCCGCAGTTCGAGCGTAGGGCGCAGCTTGATGATATCTTCCGCGTAGTAGGCTCCTTCCAAAGATCGGAACGAGAGCGGCGTGGGCGAGGGAATCACCGTGAACGTTGCGATGGTGCCCTGCAAAAAGCTCTGCAGGTTCGTAAACACCGCTTGCCCGTACTGCGTGGCGGCCAGATTGTCATTGCTCTGCAGCTGCTGTAACCAGAACCCAAAGTTGAGCGCGTGAATTCCGCGCGTGATCTGAATCTGGTCGGCCAGGGTGAAAAGATTGCGCGCGGATCGCAGGTTACTTGTTGAGTTCGTGCCGGCCGCGGAAATCGCCGATGAAGCGTTGAGAGCCGTGCTGCCGCCGATCGTGACGGTACCGATCGGATCTCCGGCGACGAAGCCCGGGATGTCCACCGGCGTGACTCCCGTGAAATAGAAGGAGGCTCGCGAGAATCCCAGCGTCAGCTTGTTGACCACTCGCGGAGAGAAGATGTGGGTTTCACTCAGGCTGGTCACCTGGTTGCGCACAGCTACATTCACCAGGCTGAGAGGATTCACAGTGGGAGTGTGTGCCGTACTATCGTCCACCGTATAGACTCCGGCGAGAGAATCGAAGTCGGAAAAATTGTGATCGACTCGCGTGGTTCCGAAGTCTTCCCGGATCGACTGCTTGGGATTGTTATAGGCGATGGCGATGCCGCCGCCCAGTTCCGGGCCATTTTGGACCGGCCAAAGTTGCAACAGCGGTTGCACGCTGGCAACAGCGCTAGCGCGAGAGGCGTTGTCGGGAACCAGCGTAACGTTGCTCAGGCCCAGACGCTGGCGAAATCCTTCATAGTTGCCAAAGATGAACGTCTTATTTTTTCGGATCGGCCCGCCGAGCGATCCTCCGAAGACGTTTCGCTGAAACTGCGCGACGTTTTTCTGATCGAAGAAATTCCGCGCGTCCAAATCGCTGTTGCGAAGGAACTCATAAAGAGTGCCGTGCAGTTGATTCGTGCCCGACGTAGTCACGATCGTGATCTGCGCGCCGGAGCGTTTGCCGTATTCGGCACCGTAGTTATCTTTGACCAGCTCGAACTCTTGAATCGCGTCGACGCCCAGCAGCTGTCCGCTCGCTCCGCCCGGTGTCACGTTGATTTGTGATGCACCCGTATATTCAACGCCATTTAGCAGGAAAAGATTCGCCTCGGGACGATGGCCGGAAACGGAAAACATATTCCCAACCGATGCGGCCGATGTTCCCACGCCGCCGGCGCGTTCTGCCGTAACGTTCACGATGCCCGTGTTCAGCGTCAGGAGATTGTCGAAGCTACGGCCATTCAGCGGCAGATCCTTCACCTGGCGCTCACCCACAAGACCCGAAACGTCGGACGTCGAAACTTCGACGCCACTTGCCTGTTCAGTGACTTGCACCGTCTCTCGAACCTCCCCGACTTCCAGCGCGAAATCGAGGACCGCACGCTGCCCCAGGACCAGAACAACACCATTCAAATTGCGCGCCTTGAACCCGGCCCTTTCCACTTCGACTTCATACTTGCCCACATTCAACAGGGAGAACTCGTAGTGGCCAGCGGCATCTGTGTCAGTTTTGCGGACAAGACCAGTCTCGGTATTCCGAGCGGTAACCTGCGCAGCTGCAACGGCACTGTTCGTGGCATCGACGATTGTCCCGACAATTGAGGCGTTGCCTTGAGCTCGCGCAACCGTTGCCCCCGACAGCACGCACAAGAATATGAGTAAACTCCGCCACCCCGCACGAGGGAATGGAAGAGATTGAATAGATCCGATCGCCGGTCTAGTAAGTTGTTCGGCCTTCCCACTTGTTCCGAGGGAGCGAGGTATGGACATCGAATGCGCCTTATTCATATAATCCTTTGTTTCAATGTGTTACAGATGAAGTAGCAGCGGTTTACTAGGGGCGGCGACAACAGGTTTGTTTAATCATACTATTCTTGATAGAGTTTATATTACGACTATGTAGATCGATAATAGTGTAATTGGGAGAAGCTGTCAAGATTTTTGTGGGCGAGACGTACCAGGACACGAGGGTTAAATACTGTTAAGTATTTTTAAAAACAGCGAGCCTACGAAGTTTAGAAACAGAGGAGCTGGCGCGTTTTAATCCATTCCGGGCGGCAACCACGCCTCGCGGGAAATCAGCTCTTCGATCGATCTGCGACCAGCATCGCTTGCAGGAGTTGATCCGAGAACTCGGTCACGGCGCCAGGGGAGTGGGGAAGGAACAACGTGTTCGTGCGATCGCTCTCGCCAATCGACTTCAGCGTGTCGAAGTATTGCGTCATCATCACCAGCTGCATTACTTCCTTTGCGGAAGCGCCCTCCACTACTTTTTGAAATTGCTCGATGGACGCCTGCAGCCCTTCGATGATCGCTCTGCGTTGATTCGCGATTCCTTGTCCTTGGAGCGCTTTGCTTTCGGCTTCGGCCTCGGCTTTTTTCACCACTAATATTTTTTCCGCTTCGCCGCGGGCGTTGGCGGCCACTTGCTCACGCTGCGCCGCGTTGATATCGTTCATCGCCGACTTCACCTTCGCGTCCGGGACGATATCGGTCACCAGCACGTTCACGATTTCGTAGCCAAAACCCGCCATGTCCGCGTCGAGTTCCAGCTTTACGGCCGCCGCGATGCTCGATTGGCTGGCGAACACTTCGTCGAGAGTCATGCCCGGCACATGCCCCAAAATTACCTGCTCCACGTATGATTGAATCTGCGAAATGGGATTGGCCAGTCTGTAAAAAGCGTCGAAGACCTTCTCCGGGCGGACGCGATTCTGCACGGAAATCGGGATCGTGACGAAAACGTTGTCTTTGGTTTTCGTCTCCATGGTGAGGTTGATCTGATTGACGCGCAGGCTCATCCGCCCTTGCACGGTGTCGAAAAACGGCACCTTCCAATTGAGGCCGGGCTGCGCCACGCGCAGAAATTTTCCAAAGCGAGTGACGATCACCACCTCGGCCGTGTTCACCGTGAAGAAACTTCCCAACACAAAGAACAGTGCGAAAAAGCCCAGGATCACGAGCACGACTAACACGAAAGCTTCGGGCATTGTTTCCTCCAGGAACCGCTATTGCAACCCTATACGATGCTATCGTCACCGGGTGGCAGCAGCGTTAGAATCTGAAACCGCCGCGTTTGACGATGCATGAGTGTTATGTTAGTTTGAAATCTCCCTGAGGTGCTCGCCGTGGAAGGCGAGTGAAAAGGGAAGCGGGTGAAAATCCCGCACGGTCCCGCCACTGTAAGCAGTGAGCGGCCGGCGCAATCAGCCACTGTTCTTCGGAATGGGAAGGCCAGCCGGCGCAGCAACGACCTGCAAGTCAGGAGACCTGCCTCGGGTGAAGACGGCGTTATGCTTCGGCGAAAGCAGATCGTTTGGCAAGGGACCCCTTGGTAGGGCGATCCTCAAGCCTTTCCTTCCTCTTTCATCTTGAGGCGTGCGCGGCTTTGAACTTGAGGCCCGGACTCCTCGACGATGTTGACACTCATTCTCGGCGGCGGTAAAAGCGGCAAATCCCGATTGGCCCAGCGTTTCGCCGCACACGTCGCGCGGGTCTACTACGTAGCCGCTTATCGATCTTGTAATCACCACGAGAGGGCCGTGCGTATTGAACACCACCGTGCTAGCCGGCCGGCTGCCTGGCAAACCGTAGAAGAGCCGCCGGCACTAAACGATGGGGTTCAACGGACAGGCCGCACATAGATTTCTCATGACCATCATTCACAAAACAATTCCGCTGCTCTTCGCCGCTGCGCTATTCTCCGGCGCAATTATCGACGCGCAATCGGGGACGTCCCTTGGCGGCAGCGTGCAGGACCCTCAGGGCCGGCCGATCGCGGGAGCAGCGCTCACGCTTGTGTCACAGACCGGAGCGGTAAGCAATGCCACCACGGCAGATACCTCGGGGCACTATCGCTTCGAGGGTCTGCCCCTTGGTGATTATCTATTGCGCGCGTCCGCGCCTGGATTCGCACCGCTTCTGGCTGACGATATTCATCTCACCGGCTCTCCACAAACGCGCGACATCGCTTTGCGGATCGCAGGCGTTCAGGAGCAAATCATCGTAACGGCATCGGGAACACCGCAGATCCCCGAGCAGGTTTCGAAAGTCACAACAGTGATCGACCAGGCCGACGCCGATGCTCGCGATGCGCTCGCGATTTCCGACGTCGTTGCGCTGGCACCGGGCGTGCGTGTGCAGCAGTTGGGCGGACCCGGCGCATTCACCACGATCAACATTCGCGGTATGCATGATCAGGATACGGCGCTCCTCGTCGATGGTCTTCGATTGCGAGATGCGTCCGCCACACAAGGTGACGCCACGGGACTGATGGAAGATCTCCTTTTCACCAACGCCAGCCAGATCGAAGTGATGCGCGGCGCGGGGTCGACCCTTTACGGAACCAATGCCGTCGGCGGCGTGATCAACGTGATTACCGACGAAGGCGGCGGACGCACGCGCGGAAATATTCTACTGGAAGGCGGATCGCTCGGCATGGCTCGAGGACGCGCGCAAGTGGCGGGCGGTTTTCTCAACGATCGCATTCAGTACAGCGCCGGTGTGGCGGATACGTATGTAGCGAATGGCGTCGGCGGTGATAATCCGTTTCGCGATACCAGCGTGCAGGGCCGCATCACATTTCATCTCTCGCCTTCGCTCCGCCTCACGGCGCGCCTGCTCGGTGCGGATTCATTCAGCAAAGTCGCGGGATCTCCGGATGCGCTCGGCTCCCTTACCGGTTTCGGAATCGTGAACGCGATTCCTCTTTCGCCGTCGCTGACGAAGCTCTATGAAACCGGCACGCCGCTTTCGCAGATCAACACGGGCAACGCGACTTTCATTCCCGCTCCCGATAATCCCGATTCCACGCGCGCCGCACGCTTCATTGACGCTGCGTTGCTTCTGAACGGACAGGTATCGCCGACGTTCGACTACGTTCTCAGCTATCAGCTGGTTTCGAACGGCCGCCGCTATGGCGATGGTCCCGCGGGCGTAGACTTCCAGCCTGCCGGCAGCACGCGCTCGCTCTACGATGGGCACATTCAAACAGCCGATGCGCAGATTCATGCTCATCTCGGCCGCTTCAACCTGTTGAGCGCCGGGTACGAATTCGAAAACGAAAACTACGCGTTCGACACCACCGATCAAAGCAATCCGGCCGCGGCGAGCGGGACGAACGTCACAGAGCGCAGCCAGGCGCTCTTCGTGCAGGATCAGGCTCACTTCTTCGGCGACCGCTTGCAGCTCTCGGCGGCATTTCGGACACAATTTTTCGATTTGGATACGCCGCGTTTTCTGCCCATCGCGAGCGCGCCCTATCAGGGAATCTCGTTCGCATCGCCGACGCCTGCCTACACCGGCGATCTTTCCGCCGCGTATTTTTTCCGCAAGAGCAGTACGAAGGTGCGGGCACATGCCGGACGCGGTTATCGCGCGCCATCGCTGTATGAAAGATTCGGAAGCGGCTACGATTCGTTCTTTGGCTATACGGTTTATGGCGACCCGCGGCTGCGGCCCGAACATTCCACCAGCATCGACGGCGGCATCGATCAGGCGTTTCTCGGCGGCCGGCTCAAAACATCTGCGACATATTTCTACACATGGCGCCAGGATGCCATCGGCTTTGACACATCGGGCCTGATCAATCCAGCCACGGACCCCTTTGGACGTTTCATCGGGTATGTGAATACGAAGGGCGGTATTTATCGGGGCGTTGAAGCGAGCGCCGCCCTCGCCCCCACGCGATGGCTGAAAGCCGTCGCGGCCTATACATACGTGAACGCAATCGAGCGCGCGCCCATCGTCGGCGACATTCTCCAAACGTTCGACATCCCCAAGCACCAGTTTTCGCTGCAGGTGACCGGGCAGCCGACCTCGCGCTTGACGCTGATCCTGGATACCATTCAATCGAGCGATTATCTGACGCCTATGTTTGGCAGTGTCGCGACGCAAACCTATCGCTTCGATGGTCTGCACAAAATCAACGCGGGCGCCAGCTACCGAATCCCCCTCCGGGATTACCAGGCGATTCGCTTCTTCGTCCGCGCGAACAACATCTTCGATCAAACTTATTTCGAGAACGGATTCCCCACGCCGGGGCGAACCGCGCTGGGCGGTCTACAATACGAGTTCTGATATGAGGCGCACGTTTCTGAGAGCGGCGATCGGCGCGCTGTGCGCCGTCCTTTCGAGCGCCGCCGATTTTCCGCAGCGGATCGTCTCGCTCTCGCCGGATCTCACGGAAATTCTGTACGGCGTGGGTGCCTTCAACCGCGTGGTGGCGGTGTCGAATTTTGACACGTACCCTCCGGAAACCGCGCGCCTTCCTCATCTCGGCAGTCTCGACACGTTGAGCCTTGAACGCCTGACCGCCGTCAAGCCGGACCTGGTGGTTATGAACGACGTGCAGGCTCCGTTTCTGGAGCCCCAGTTGAAGGACTTGGGCCTGCGAATTTTTAAGACGTCCAATCAGTCGATCCAGCAGACGGTCGCGGCGATGACGGCCATCGGGCGCATCACCGGTCACGAGCGCGAGGCCGATGCGCTGGTGGCTGCCACGCGCGCGGGGCTGGATCGCGTTTCGCGCCGCGTGGCCGGCGTTGCGAAACCAGGTGTAGCCAAACCAAGCGTCGTGCTGATCGTCGATCGCACGCCCGGAACGCTGCGCGAACTGTATACCGCAACCGATGGCAGCTATCTTGCCGAGCTGGTCGCCATCGCGGGCGGCCGCATTAGCGTGCCGGCAGATGCTCATGGTTATCGGCGGCTCAGCAAAGAGGACCTCGTCGCGCTTGATCCCGATATCATTCTCGATTTTCAGCAAGCTTCCAAAGGCCGCTTCGCTGGAAATCCGATGGACGCGTGGCAGGAAATGCCGGAGCTAAAAGCCGTGCGCACGCATCGCGTCTACGAAGTAAATGAGGACTTCGTGCCGCATGCCTCGCAGCGCATGGTGCAGACGGCCGAGCTTTTTGCGAAACGAATCCACCCCGAGATCAAGTGATGCCCGAAACTTCGCCGCGCGCCACGGGCGCTCACACACTCGAAGGCCGCCATCTGGACTTCGCCTACGGTAACGGTCCTTCGGCCGCGGGCGATCTCGCTGCAAATCCTCTCGCGGTAAATCCTCTTGCTGTAAACAATGTAAGCCTGCTTGCAACGGCCGGCACCATGACCGCGATCATCGGCTCCAACGGTTCCGGAAAATCCACCTTGATCCGTATGCTGGCTGGCCTGCTCAAGCCTCGCGCCGGAACGATTCTGCTCGGCGGCGTTCCTTTTGAAAGTTGGCAGTCGCGCCTGCGCGCCCGCGAAATTGCCTACATGCCGCAGTCCACGGCCGCCGCATTTCCTTTTACGGTTATGGATATGGTTTTGAGTGGCCGCACGCCGCATGCGCTGCGTTTTCGCCTGGAATCGCTGCACGATCGCGAGATCGCCATGGAATCGTTGAATGCTGTGGGAGCCGCGCACCTGGCCGCGCGTTCTTTTCTCAGCCTATCGGGTGGCGAAAGGCAGATGGTGATCCTCGCTCGCGCGCTGGCACAGCAGCCGCACCTGCTCTTGCTGGATGAGCCTTCCTCTTCCCTCGATCTCAAGCACCGCGCCACGTTGATCCGCACGCTCGTCCGCCTGAGCGAGGCGAAAAATCTCGGCGTCGTCATGGTCACGCATGATCTGCAGCTGGCCGGTGCCTTCCAGCAGATTCTCGCGCTGCGTTCGGGAGAGGTCGCCGCCGTGGGCACTCCCGAAGAGGTGCTGCGCGAGCAACTTTTGCGCGACGTCTATAGCGATCCGCACGTTCGCACGCAACAGGTGGGCGGCCAGACGCACGTATGGGTGGATCTGTGACGCCGTCCTGGCCCGCCAGTCTCGGCGCGCGTATCGTTAAGGCACTGACGATCCTAACGCTGATTCTCATCTTTTCGATGTGCATTGGGCTCGCGGTCGGGAGCCAGCACATCGATCTCAGAAGCATTTTTTCCGATCCGCTTTCGCGCACACTCTTTTTCCGCCTTCGTTTGCCGCGCGTGCTGCTCGGCCTAGTAATCGGAGCGTCGCTCGCTCTTACAGGAGGCGCTCTGCAAGCTCTCTTTCGCAATCCTCTCGCCGATCCTTACACGCTAGGCGTCTCCGGTGGCGGCGCACTCGGCGCCAGCATCGCCATCACCCTTGGTTGGAGCGCGCAAGTTGCCGGCGTCCCTCTCGTCTTCCTCGCGTCGTTCGCCGGCGCCATGGCCGCCGTCTCCGTTGTACGCGCCATTGCCCGCACGGGCGTCACCCTGCTGCCTGGAGCACTGCTGCTCTCAGGCGTCGCGGTGAATCTGATCGCCGCCGCAGCCGTTCTCACCATCGAATATCTGGCCGATCCTTCGAGCGCTCTGCAAATCCTGCGCTGGCTCATCGGCAGCCTTGATGTTGTCGGACTCCAGCCACTGGCCCGTATGCTCTACATCCTCGCTCCGGCCTGCGGCCTCCTGCTTCTCTTCTCGCGGCAGTTGAACCTCATCGCAATGGACGAAGACACGGCCACCACGCTCGGTATCAACGTCCGCCGCTCGGAAGAAATCGTTCACTCGCTTTGCGCTTTGATCGTCGGCGTCACTGTTTCAGTGGGCGGAGCGATCGGCTTCGTCGGCCTGATCGTCCCTCACGTGGTTCGCATGATGTTCGGCGAGGATCTGCGCATTGTGCTTCCCGGCTCCGTGCTCTTGGGCGGCGCGTTCCTGATTCTTGCGGACGCTCTCGCTCGCACCGCGCTCTCGACCGGCGAATTGCCCGTCGGGGCCATCACCGGTTTGCTCGGCGGACCAGTATTCCTCTGGCTGCTCCGCCGTCGCCAGCAATATTCGGCCTTATAAATTGTGCTTCTGCCTCGCTCCGCGGAAGGGAATCTCCCTGGTTTGGCTGGTGAGTTTAGCTCAGAAACCGAGACCCGCATCTGTGAAACGTGGATGTCGTGCGCCGTTCGCCGCTCTGGGCGTTGTCCGCTGTGCTATTCTCGCGGACTGGAACCGAGGAGCAACTATGCAAAATATCCAGCACATTTCGATCAAGACACTTTTCTTAGGATTCGGCGTCACCGTGCTGACGCTCATCGCCCAGCAGGGCGACGTTCCGAAGCCCACTTGCCGCAATTGTGCGGCCACCTACATTCCTAAGTCGGAGCTGGATGCCTACACGGCCAAGAACATGAAGTACAACATGATCGACCAGCAGGTTCGGGACGTGGACCTTGGGAAGATCGGCGTAGGTATCGGCATGGTGTATCGCAAAAAGCTGGTGCTCGATCCCAATCGCAAGGGCGCCGTTGCCGAGCACGAACAGGTCAGCGAGGTTTATCACATCATCGATGGCGAGGCCACGCTGCTCACGGGTCCGGACATCGTCAATCCCATCAAGCGTCCTGCCGACGAACGAACTGTGCGCTTGCAGAATGGCCCGGGCTACAACGGGGACTCCATCAAGCAGCCGCAGGTTCACCATCTGAAGGCCGGTGACATGATCATCATTCCGGCGGGCACCGGACATCTATTCACAGAAATTCCGGATCACATCACTTACATGATGGTGCGCATCGATCCCGATAAGATCGTTCCGACCAAGAGCCAAGCCCAATCGGAGGCCGATCTCAAAGCCGTGCCGCCGCCTGCGGAGCGTAGACCATAGAAATCCAGCCAGGCATACACTTATTTCTATGGATCGCGACCAAGCTTGGGAGATCGTCTGCGAGTTCGTGAAATCGGACAGCCTGCGCAACCACATGCTGGCCGTAGAAGCTTGCGTGGTGGCCTATGCGGTGAAGCTCGGCGAGGATCAACAAACGTGGGCCGTCACCGCGCTGTTGCACGATTTCGATTGGGAGATTCATCCGGAAGCGCCCGATCATCCCATGAAAGGCGAGCCGATTCTGGCGGAGCGCGGTGTAAGCGACGAAATCCGCCGTGCGATTCTCTCGCACGCCAACTATAGCGGTGTGCCTCGTGTTTCTGCGCTCGAAAAAACGCTGTTCGCTTGCGATGAGCTCGCCGGATTTCTTACCGCTTGTTCTTACGTGAAGCCGGGTCGCAGCATTCACGAGGTGGAAACCGCTTCGGTGCGCAAAAAACTCAAGGACAAAGCGTTCGCGCGTTCGGTAAATCGCGAAGACATTGTGAACGGCGCCGCGGAAATGGGCGTCGATCTCGACCAGCACATCGCCTTTTGCATCGCGGCAATGCAGGCCCGCGCGGCGGATCTCGGTCTGGCGGGCACAGCGGGCGCGGGTTCCTAATCGCCGCTGGCGCTGTGGACGCTGCTCACAAATCTTTGCAGAGCGCGAAGTTCAGTGAATCACTCGCCGCTCGCCATCACCGGCGCACTGCGGGTGGAGAGGCCGCCCGGCCACCAGTTCCAATCGCCAGCCACACGAAGAAGGGCGGGGCCGATTACGATGCGCACCAGTGTCGCGTCAATCAATACGGCGACCGCCAGCGTGAATCCAATCATCTTCACAACCAGGAAGGTGCCGAACGTGAATGCCGCGAACACAACGATCATGATCGCGGCGGCGCTCGTGATCAGGCCCGCGGTCCGGGCCAGGCCCTCAGGAATTGCCTCGCCCTCACTTAGGCCGCTCCGCCGCAATTCGAGGACGCGCGCGACCAGGAACACTTCGTAATCCATGCTCAGCCCGAAAACGATGGCGAAGGTGACGATCGGTACGATCGGGAACACGCTGCCCGTCACCTCATGAACTCCCAGCCATCTGCTGCCGTGTCCGTCCTGAAACACGAGCACCAGTGCTCCGAAGGAGGCCGCGACCGAAAGTAAGTTCAAAGCGATGGCCTTCACCGCGGCGAAAAGCGAGCGGAATCCGCCCAGCAGGGCTAGCAACGTCCCGACCACTACCAGCGCCATCACGGAAAGAAATCGCTCCTCGACTATCGTTTGATAGTCCGCGTTCAACGCCGGAATGCCGCCGATCCACAGCGAGGCCCCTGGCATTCCCGTCAGCGCAGGGCCGCCGATTTTTCGCAGCTGCCGCACCCAGTCGACTTGTTGGCGCAGAGAGACCGAGGCCGCCGGCAACACTTCGAGCAGCGCCATCTTTCCATCGCTGCTCACGAAGGTCCGGCGTGTTTCGCGAGAGAGATTCGTGAGCGCAGAGCGGTTGCTCTCCGCCATCGTTGTGATGGAGATCACGCGTTCGGCGCGCGGATCGCTCGCGAGCCGCTTCGTCAGACGATCAATCGAATTCCAGCCTGCATCCGTCTGCGAGATGGAATCCGCAGGCAGTTCGACCATCACGCGCAACGATTGCACAATGCCCGCCCGATCCATCTTTTGAAGCGTGTGAAGCGCGTGGACCGATTCCGCCGCGGGCGGGAGCCAATCCCCGTTGGGCACGCTGGTATCGAGCCGCACAGCCTGCGACGCGAGCAGCAATAAGGGCGCGCCCGCCACGAAGATGGCGATCCAGGGATGGGCGACAACCGCGTTCCCCCATCGCCTCCAGCGGTTGCCGGTGCGTGTGGCCCTCTGCGCATCCAACTTTGCGACAAAGGGCAAACAGCCGGCGTTAATCCGCGGACCCAGCAGACCCAGCACTGCCGGAACAAGAGTGTTCGCTAGAAGAACGCTGATTCCCGCCACCAGGAATCCCGCGATGCCGATCGAGCGGACCTCGCTGATAGGAACAGTCAAAAGCGCCAGAAATCCAATGGCAACCGTGGAAGCCGAAATCAGTAGCGTACGGCCCGCCTGGCGCGCCGCGATGACCGCAGCCCTGTGCCCGTCGTGCCCTTCTGCGAGTGCTTCCCGGAAGCGGCTGACCATCAGCAGCGCATAATCGATCCCGAGGCCCAGACCCAGCATCGTGGCCAGATTCTGAACCAGAATCGACAAGTGAAAGCGCGCGGCCAGGAATCCCGCAATCGCCAGTGTGGTGGCGATCGCAAGCTGCCCGACGGCCAACGGAATCAGGGCTGCCGCCAAGCTGCCGAATGCCACCAGCAGAAGCACAAGCGTCGCTGGAATCACCAGGCTTTCGCCGTGCTGCACATCGTCGGCGCTCGCTTTCCGAATATCGAAGTTTAACGGCACCTCGCCGGTCAATTCCAGCTGGATTGCCGGGTACTTCCCGCGCAATTGATTTTGAAAACCTTTCGCCCATCCGTGCAGCTTGGGGACCATCGACTCAACGGGGCCATCGGTCGATGCGAGTCCAATGAGAATGAAAGTCCCGCCTCCTTTGCCCAGGAAAATCGGGTCGCGCAACTCGTTATAGGAAACAACGCCGGAGATGCCGGGTCTGTCCTTCAGTCCGTCCACAATTGTGGCCAGCGCTCGCCCGCCGTCGTCAGAATCCGCCGGTGGAAGTCCTTGAATCACCAGGACCACGCGGTCCACGAACGGCGAACGAAAACGGCTGGCCAAATCTTGCGTGACCGTCTCAGCTTCACTGCCTTCGACGCGCGTTGCGGTTTCCAGATGACGTTCAGCGTGGAAAGAAAAGGGAAGCAGTGCAAGGACGGCGGCGAGGACGACCCAGGCTGGCCAGAATTGGCGCAGGTGCATGAGATTCATGATCTCATGCAGAAGCTTCCCCGGCATGTGAACCCTGGTGAATCTGCGAAAATTGGTTTGTACATATTTGATCTAGGAGAATGAATGCTCAGCTTCGCCTTCCTCGTGCTGCTCGCCGTCATGCAGCTGAATGCCGCCGACCCACGCCTCGGCTCCTGGACGCTAGTCTCGGCACAATCGGCCTTAACGCCGCCGAATAGGCTTTCCATCACGCCGGAACACGGAGGAGTGCACGTCGTGCTATCGGGCGAAACCCGCATGGATTTCGCAGCGAAGTGGGATGGAAAGGAAGCGCCTGTCGAAGGCAATCCGGCGTTCGATCATGTGGAGTTGCGAAAGATCGATAAGCTTCAGTCCGAAGTCAAGGAATCGAAAGCGGGCGCTGTCGTCGCGACGGTTCGCGACCAGCTTTCGAAGGACGGTAAAGAGCTCACGATCACTACTACCGAAAAAAATCGCGCCCCTCGCAGTGCGGTGTGGACGCGCAGCGGCGGGGCGAAGGTCGCCGATGACCCTTTCGCCGGTGAGTGGACCGAGGACCTCAGTAAGTCTCGTATGCGGCAGGGCCTGATGATCAAGATTGAAGCGGACGGAGCGGACGGTGTCCGTTTCTCGGGAGAGTACAGCTATACCGGCCGTTTTGACGGCAAGCAGTACGATCTGAAAAACTCCAGAAACGATACCGTGCAACTCGAACTGATCGATCCTCACACCGTCGATGCGATTTCCCGGCGCGACGATCAAGTGACGCAAAAGGATCGGTGGGTGGTTTCTGCCGACGGACAGCAGATGACGCTGACCTCGACCGGTACGCTGGAAACCGGTCAGCAGGTAAGCGAGAATCTCGTGTTCCGGAAGCAGTAACTATCGGACTATAGCCGCAGCGTTGAACTCGCGCGGCGCCACCGAGATAATTCCTTTGCGGTGCATGAATTTGACGATGCCGTTAACGGTGTCTTCGAGCGACGGATCGGGCTTGCCCCAGTTGGATGCGTCGCGCGCCGCCTGATAACTGGAATTGTCATAGCGTTTGAATTCCATCGCCGTGATATTGTCCACGGAGCCCACTAAAAAGTCCAGCAGCGGGAACAGCAGATCGTCCTTCCGGCATCGCCGTATCAGCTCGGGAACGAAGTTATCGACGCTGAATATATCGAACTGCCGCCCCGTCGATTTCGTGATCAGCCCGGTAATATCCATCATGTTCGCGTAATCGTCGCGCACAACATGATAGGTTCCATTGGCGGTGCCGGGACTGGCGGAAATCGCCACGATATTGTTAGCCGTGATATCGGCGGGAACGAAGCTTACCTGGTTCAGCGCATCGACACCGATGCCGTGATTGATCATGAACGCGACCAAACGAACGGCGATATCGAAGTTGTTGCCGCCGCCTGTCACCGAAGGGCTCACCAGGGCGGGCCGGAATATTCGCGTCGAAAGGCCCCGGGAGCGCGCGTCCATGACCACTTGTTCTGCAACCCACTTGGACTGGCTGTATCCAAAATCCAGCAGCTCCATGTTCTGGTTGTTGTCGGTCTCAAAAAGAACGCTTTTGACCGCCCAGCCAAACACGAAGGTAGTCGAGACGTAGTTGAAGCTCTTGGGCCGTCCCTCGAACGCCAGTCTTAGGATCTCGTTCGTGCCCATCACATTGGCGTCGCGCATCCGGTCGTAGTTGAACAAATAGTTTACGGTCGCGCCGTTGTGGAACACCGTGTCGATTTCATGCGCCAGAAATTCCCAGGTTTCCTGTGTCAAGCCCAGCTGCGGCTGCCCCAGGTCTCCGCAAACGGGCGTCACACGAGCCTCGAACATCTGCATCAGGCCGGGCGCGCAGGAGCCCATCGATTCCATCGCTGCCCGTAGTCTTTGCTTACCTTGCTGCTCGTCTGAAGCCCTGACCAGGACATGAAGCTTGGCGCGCGTCTGCTCCAGCAGGCTCTTCATGAGGAACGGTCCGATGAAACCGGTGCCTCCCGTGAGCAATACACGATCCAGGATCGGTATCTCGGGCACCAACGCGGGAGCGACCGGCTCGAAGATCAGTTTCCGGTCGTCGTACATCATCTGCTTTTCGGCCGCGCGCTGTTCTTCACGGAACGCCGCGACGGATTGCCGCAGCACAAGCAGCGCTTCCTCGGGAGCGCTCTCCAGCTGTTCCGCTAGCTGGAAAAGGTCCGCGACACTGACGCGCTGGATGAGGCCAATATCCACCTGCCTCGCCAGAATATCCGCGCCCTTGTCTTTTAAGAGCTCCTTGATCTCGTGCATGAACGCAACCAGATCCAGAGAGTCCAGCCCGGCTTCGATCAAGTTGTACGATTCCGTTCCGGTGAGGTTGTAGCGGGTTTTCAAAACGTCGAACGATGATGGAACAGCGGAACCGCACGCTGCGGGCGCGGCGTCTTTCTCACGCGAAAACTCCGAGAGCACCGTAAACTGACCAGCCTGCCACATCTGCTTGGTCTTGTTGCGCATGATCTTGCCGGAGCTGGTTCTCGGGATCGCACGGGGAGCAATGAAGCAGATCAGCGCCGCTTCCACGTTGAGGAAATTTCGCACGGCCGCGGCAATCTTCAGCGCTTCGGGAAGCGCCTTCGGATTTTTCACCTCGGCCACAATCGCCAGCGCCGGCTCGGTATCCTCGTTGATTTGGAACGCGGCCACGCAGTTGGTTCGAAGCAGCGCGGAGGCTTTCTCCACCACTTCCTCGATATCTTGCGCGTAATAGTTCTGGCCGCGCACGATGATCATGTCCTTAATACGTCCGCAGATGAAGAGTTCGTCTTCGTGGATGAATCCCATGTCGCCCGTACGCAGGTAGCCATCGTCGTACGGGCTGTCATCCACCAGCCGGGCGTGGAACATCTTGAGCGACAGCTCCGGATTATTCCAGTAACCCAGGCACTTGCTTTCGCCCGCTACCCAAATCTCGCCGACGTGCCCCGGCTCGAGAGCGAAATGTCTCTCGGGGTCCACGATTTTTACGTTGAGGCCCGGCAGCGGAACTCCACAACTGACAATCTGCGCGGCCGCATCGATCTCGGAAACCTCGGTGGTCATCCGGGCCTTGCCCAGTGCGATGCCATTCTTGTTGACGGAAACAATATTGCGGCCGCCTTGCGAAACGGCCAGCGTATTTTCCGCCAGTCCGTAGGCGCCGATGAAGCTTTCCGACTTCAGCCCGTAAGGCTGAAACGCCTGCAGAAACCGTGTGTAGGTGCCGGGCTTGATGGGTTCCGCGGCAGCCAGCAGCAGCTTGAGCGTGCTGAGATCGCAGTTCTCCAGACTCTCCTTCGAGAGCCGCCCGGCGCGCAGGCAATAGTCGTAGGCAAAGTTGGGAGCCGCCGAACAGCTGGCTCCATAAGCCTTGATCGAATCGAACCATAGAGCCGGGCGCTGGATGAAGTCGGTGGGAGCGAAGCCGTGCGTCGTACCGCCCTTCAGAGCGGGATAGAGGTAGCAGCCGATCAACCCCATGTCGTGATATTGCGGTAACCACGACACAACAACCGGCGCATCATGGTCGATCACCAGCGGGCAGTTATGCAAGATGTTGTCGTGCGTGACCATCACGCCCTTGGGATCTCTGGTCGATCCCGACGTGTACTGGAGAAACAAAAGCTTCGATGCGCCATTGAAACGTTCGTCGGAAATCAAATCGACGACGTCCTCCGTCGCGATCCACCGCAAACCGGAAATGTAATCGACGTCGACGCCCGATGCCGAGACTCCGCTGCGAGCCAGATTCGTCCTGAGGGAGCCGTGATAGTCGTTGCTGGTTAGAACGCCGGCCGCCTGGCAATCCTTGGCGATGTGGACCATCTTGTACAGCGCGCTTTGAAAGCCATGCGACGTGGGGGGATAAACCGGAACGGGAATCAATCCCGCGCGGACGCAGCCGAAAAACGCGCAGATCATTTCGAGGCCCGGCGGGTAGGCCAGCAGCAGCCTGTCCTGCGCCGCGAAACGATGCTCTTTCCGCAGATGTGCGGCGATGACCTTCGTCCGGTGCAGGAAGGCCGCATATGTATAGCCCTCGATCGGATTGCCGTTCAGGTCAAGGTACGAATAGAGCAGCTTATGGGGGTGTTCATCCCCGAGCCTATCCAGTGTGTCTAAGATGGACTCGATCAAGCGTTGCGCTCCGAGATGATAAAGAACATAAAATGCTCTGCCGCTCCTATGCGGGACTAAGAATGACTGAATCTCGGGGTACGGAGCTTACAATTGCAGGCCGACTTTGAGAACAGGCGACTAGGACATTCTACCGCCAATGGGTGGCCCGCTGCCGGTGGGGATACCGGGTGGTGCGCACGGTGTCCAAAATACCCGCTAATGGCGCTAGCGCCGACGGCTGGTATTCTTGATTTTAATCGAGCCGTCAGGCTACGATGAGGTGCTGACGCTGCGTGTGGCCGTGGCTCTGCGGTGCGCCGCAAAACAGCACGGAAACGTCTGGACCGAATTGAACAATTGCGGAAGCACGAATGACGACCGCGCCAGAAGCAGGTACTCAAACTGAAGACGGACTTGAAACCGGACGTTGACGATCTTGTACCCCCCGAGGCCTCGCCGA
Organism: Terriglobia bacterium; assembly: GCA_963699945.1. Taxonomy (GTDB): domain Bacteria; phylum Acidobacteriota; class Terriglobia; order Bryobacterales; family Bryobacteraceae; genus Palsa-187. The sequence continues at coordinate 178,561 of CAVOVW010000012.1, read as the reverse complement.
AGGCGCCCGCGGGCGACGGAGCGGGCGCGTCTACCTTTCCGAAGGTTTTACGCCGCCGCCTGGATAGTTTCTTTTTCGAACAGAATCTTTCCCCGAAAGCCAACCGCATGATGTGGATCAAAATCGCCACGGGTTTGGCGTTGCTGGCGGGCAGTTGGACTGTGCTCTACGCGCTCAAGATGAATTCGTGGACGTTTGTGGCCGTTTACCTTTTGAATGCGCTCGCCCAGACCTTCCTTCTGCTGAACATCGCGCACGATAGCAACCACAACGCCGTCTCCTCGGGGCGCGCGACGAACAAGCTCCTGAACTACGCGTTCGATCTTTGCGGCATCAACTCTTATATGTGGCGCATCCTGCATCATCGCGGACACCATTCCTGCATTAATCTCCACGGCGAGGACGACGCGCTTACGGGACGCGGCATCTTCCGGTTTACGCCCCACGAGCCACGGATGCGCTGGCAGCGTTTCCAGCATATCTACGGGCTGTTTGTTTACGCCCTGTTTTCGCTCGATTACGTTTTCGTGCGTGACTTTGAGTGCTTTTTCTTTCCGACCCACGATTATCTGAAGCGCACCAAACATCCGCTGCGCGAGTACGCGATCCTGTTTGCGGGAAAAGCGGTGTACGTCACTTACATGCTTATCCTGCCGGTCGTGATCCTGGGGAAATCGCCTCTGCTGGTCGGCGGTGGCCTTCCTGCTGGCCCACCTGATCATCGGGTTGACCGTTGCGCTGGTGTTCCAAACCACGCATACCGTGGACACCACATACTTCCCTTCCAATCGCAGCGAGTTCGACAACGGCGTGTATCATATTTTCGCGACAACGGCGGATTATGCGACGGAGAACCCGGTGGTGGCGTGGCTCGCAGGCGGGCTCAATCACCATATAGCCCATCATCTTTGCCCTTTTGTGTGCCACACACACTATGCTTCGCTGACGCGGATTGTGAAGCAAACGGCCGAGGAATTTGGTGTGCCCTACCGGCAACATCCGACGATGACGCAGGCGATCCGGCATCATTTGATGCTTTTGAAGCAGTTGGGGAAAGAAGACTCGTTTTCGCGCACGTAACTTTCAAGCTTTGCCTATGGCTACTCCGTCCCCGGGCGCACCGGAACACATATCCAGCGATGGCCCGGTACGTTTCTCTTCGGAAGCGCCGGCGCCTCGGAACGTGACCCCGTCGCGCACGATACCCGTGGTTTCCCGCTCGCGCTCCTTCGCCGATTCGCGCGATATGGCGCGCAATCCGGTCCAGGTTCTATCGAAATACACGGAGCTCTACGGCAGCACTTTCCGGTTTTATTTCGGCGGCGTTCGAGAGGCCATCGTCACCACCGATCCCGTGGTTATTCAGCACGTGCTGAAAACCAATTGGGAGAATTATCACAAATCCGAAATTCAGGTGAAGCGCATGGGCCACTTCCTGGGCAAGGGCCTTCTCACCAGCCACGGCGAGCACTGGCGCACGCAGCGGCGCCTGATCCAGACGCGGCTTTGAGCGAAAACAGCTGGAAGTTCTGGCGTCGATCATGCAGGATTCGCTCACCGAGTCGCTACGCGATTTCGATAGAGAAGCCCGTCTCGGACCTGTCGACATTTATCCGCACCTGATGAAGATCACCTTCGAGATGGTGGGCAAGTCGCTACTGGGCGCCCACCTGAAGGACGACGACATCGGCCTTGTCAGCCGGACCATTTCGATCGTCCAGCAATTCATGGTTCGCCAAACCATCCAGCCCTATCTCAATCCCTGGTTTGCGGCCTCCGGCGAACTGCGCAGGCACGAGGAAATGCGCGCCCGTGCCGACGGCGTTCTGCACGAATACATCAAACGGCGCCGCCAGGAGCCGCCCGGGCACGATCTGCTGCAAATCCTGATGGACGCGCGTTACAGCGATGGCCAGGGCATGAGCGATGAGCTGGTCCTCAGCGAAAGCATGCAGCTCCTGGTTGCAGGGCATGAGACATCGTCGAACGCCCTGTCGTGGATTCTCTACTTATTAAGTTCGCGCCCGGCGTGCCTCGAAAGGTTGCGGCAGGAGTTCGATTCTGTGCTAGGCGACCGGCCACTGGCTTACGCCGACGTGCCGAAGTTCGAGTTTGCCACTCAGGTCATCCAGGAAGCGCTGCGACTTTACCCGCCGTTTTGGATGGTCGACCGAGAGGCCCTCGCCGACGATCGTGCTGGCGACGTCGAAATACCCCGCGGATCGACAGTGGTTGTGTTCATCTACGGCGCGCACCATTCGCCGGGCTCCTGGAATGACCCGGAGAGTTTCGACCCGGAACGCTTTGCCAAGAGCGAATGCAAAGCCTCACACGCCTTTCACTTATTTGCCCTTTGGAGCGGGACCGCGCGGCTGCATCGGCGGCAACTACGCCATGCTGCAGATTCTCATGATTCTGAGCGTGATGCTCCGAAAATACGATTTCCAGCTGGTTCCGGGCCAGACGATCGAACCTCGCCCCATGGTGATCCTACGTCCGAAGAACGGAATCCGCATGACGTTCACCGAGGCCATTCCAGGCGGCGGCAGTCGCCAACCTTAACGCAACCTTCAACCGCCTATGGGTCTGACGGGCGTCCAAAGCTGCCGCAGCGGTGCGACCAGACCGCGATTACCCTGAGTAGAATCCATCGCCATGCGATCTTCCTGTGCCTTTTTCATAGCAGCTTTGCTAGCCGCGTCCCTCGGCCACGCCCAGAACCCGAGCACGTCCCGCGAACCCGACGTTCCCTATGTGCCGACCACGGAAACTGCAGTGAAAGCGATGCTGCGGCTGGCGCGAGTGAAGCCTACCGACATCGTTTACGATCTAGGGTGCGGCGATGGCCGGATCGTCATTGCCGCCGCGAAGAATTACGGCGCGCGGGCAGTCGGGATCGACATCGATCCTGCGCGCATACGCGAGGCCAAGGAGAACGCCCGCCGAGCTGGAGTCGAGGACCGCGTGGAGTTTCGCGAGCAGGATCTGTTTCAAGCCGACTTTCACGAAGCCACTGTGGTGACGCTGTTCCTTCTGCCGGCTATCAACAAGCGGCTCCGTGCTCAACTCGAGAATTTGAAGCCTGGTACCCGAATCGTCTCTAATACATTCGAGATCGGGGACTGGAAACCGGCGCGCACGCTCCGGGTCAAGAGCGACCCGCACGACGACTACTATTTTGGGAGCCGGGGCCTGTTCCTTTGGGTAGTACCCGTAACCAAGTAACTCGTCGAGCAGAGAAACTTCTCATGACTTCTCTTCTCTAGTACAAAGCCAAGCGATTTGCGTATGCCTAAACGCCCTTTGGCCACGGGCCCGCTTGACGAAGAGATTGCGATCGTCCTTAGTCACATCGCATCCGGCAATGCCCTTATGGCCCGCACAACTCAACCGACGTTCGGAAAACGCCCACTCGCGTCAAGGGGGACGGCTTTCAGAAAGGGTGAGGGCGCGTCACAAGGTCCTTCGGATAGGGAACAACGTCCCGTTCCATGATTTCCGACGAAGGACAAGCGTTGAGCAGCTTCACTTCGGCGGGATAAACGACGGCTCTTCCTGTCTTAGCTCCATAGCCTGGAGGAAATTGCTCGGCCGGTCCCCCTGGTTTGCCCACCACGATGCGCCCCACCATTCCGTACACTTCGTGCACGGTGCTGTAGTAGTCGTACGTGCCTTCAACATCAAACGTCCATTCAAAAATAATTCTTCCGTCGACGAATCGATTGTCAAAATTTATCGGGCCCGAATCAAACGGTCGAGCATTCTCCGGAATGCGCAACTCATGATTCCGATTCGACGGATGAAACGCGGTGACCGTCGCGCCGAGCATGTGAGCCGGCATTACAGGCAACTGCCAGCGAACTTTTCCGCCTTTGGGTATGTGGATGCCGATAGGGTCGAACATCTGCTGACCCTCCACCCAATTGGGAGCGATGTTCACCAACGCGGTCACGCCTGCCGGCAGCACCGCATTTTGAGCAGGCGTCTGAGCCGTGAGGCATCGAGGCAGCATGGATGCTGCTAATCCAATGCTGCACCGCTTTAGAAGTTCACGACGATGAACCATGGTAGCCACCCTTTTTAAGCTCCATCGAGAGTCAAACAGTGAATCGAAAAAGGTCCGCCCCCGGGCTTCCAACCAAGGCCATCGCCATTGGTCGTGTAGACGGCGCCATTCGCCACGGTGATTCCTCCGCGATAAAGGCTCGGCAGCAGATAGCTCCACAGGCGATGACCTGTTTTCGCGCTTAAAGCCTCAATTTTATGAGGATTCGACGATCCCTGAAAAACGATCCCGTTCGCGATCGAAAGAGGTCCGCTGTGGGAGCCGGTGTTCGGCACCATCCATTGGATGTCGCCGGTATAAGCATGCAGACTGGCCGTCAGATTTATACCGAGCGAGCTGGCTTGTATGAATACGCTATTGTCCGCCACGCCCGTGGAACTATAAAGAACGCCCGCGCTGTTTGCCGGCCAGAAGGACGCTTTCCAAAACATCTGGCCGGTATGCCGGTTGAGACAAACAAAATCGGCCTTGTTTCCTGCTCCTACGCAGGCGCGCACGTCGCCCCGCTGACGCCCCAGCGAAACTGCATCGAAGACCATGGGCGGTGCACTGAAATCCAGATCGTGGGAGCCTTGCGGATGCGCCTGATAGGCCCAGAGCAACTCGCCTGTGTCGGCATCGTTGGCCAATAAACTCTCCGCGTAGAGATTGGGTCCTGCGAGCACGCCCTGTGAGTTGCCGGTGACGTTAAAGACGACATTCTGTTGTTCGTCGATCGCGGCCGATGTCCATAGCGAACCTCCGCCTGCTTGCAGTTCCTCGGGCACATCGGGAACCGCTCGAAATCGCCACCTTTGCGCTCCTGTGTCCGCGTCTAGACACACCATCGCAGCCGCTGCCGATGCAAATCCGGCGAACACCTTCCCGCCGTAGACCGCGACGGAATACCACATTTGCGCGCCCATGGACTTGCGATCCTCTAAATGGGCTCGCCATATTTCCTTGCCGGTTGCGGCATCCAGACAAAAAACGATGCAGAGGCCGGACGCAGCGAAGTACACACGGCCATCCTGGTATTGGCATGAGGATCTGTTCCCCCGCTGCAAATAGGCCGGGACCCAATCGCCGCCGAATCCTGTCTCGAACTTCCAATTCACCCGGCCTGTCGCGCTGTCAAGCGAATAGCAATAGCCTCCGGCGGCAAAAAACAACGTATTGCCCACCACGGCGGGCGTATTCGAAACAGGCCAGCCGTCGAGCGTATCAAACCGCCACTTCAACTTCAGGCGACTGACATTTTCGGGAGTGATTGTTTTCTCTTTACTGTTGAAGCGCGTGTTGTGCAGGTCGTAGCCGAATCGAGTCCAGTCAGCGGCGCCCGGCTTGATCGAGACTCTGCCGTCCGTCTCGTCGGCGAGCATTGATCGTCCTGCAGCCATAAGGAGCGCCGCGCCCGCAAGGAAGTGCCTGCGGGAAACCGGGCCTGTTTTCGTTGTTTTTCGATCGAGTAATGTCATAGCAACCGCGGCCTAAATGAATCTCTCAACTGCATTGCGACGAAACAGAAAGCTTTCCTTTGCGGCTTCGAATTGTGCTCCATCTTCCTATGTTTTGCACGTGTAATCAACCCTGGCACTAAAAGACAAATTAGATTTGCCCGGGGCGCGCGATCGAAGAAGAAGATAAACCTCCGAGCAGAACCGCCAGGATTTGACGAGCTCAAGCCTTAGCGGCGTCGCGCGCAAATTGCACAAGTAATGCGCACACCTGTTCCGGCTGCTCCTGCTGCACCCAGTGGCCGGCGCCATCCAGCAGATGGAATCCTGCCATGCGGCTGCACGCGCTATTGCGCATCTTATCCACCGCGCCCGGCGTCTGATACACGCCCCAATCGCTCTTTCCCGCGATAAATTGAGAAGGCACATCGATGGCACGGCCCGAAAACGTCTGCATTTCGGCGATGCTTCTGGGATCGGACCCGCGACGCACACGATAGCCTTGCAGCGCGCCTGTGAAACCGGTGCGGCCGTACTCGGTGGCGTATACCTCGACCTCGGCCTCGGTCAGCCATTTGCAGCGAGCGATGTAGCCGGCGGCGGGCATCATGGGAGCGACATTTTCCGCCATGCCTTGATCTTTCTCCATCACGTAATAGTGCGGGATTTGCGCCATTTCCTCTGCGGTTCGCGCCTTGAGTGGATGCGGATTGTTTCCTTTATAGTCGGCGCTCTTGTAAAAGTAATAGGCGCGGAAAAAAGCGTGCAGGCCCTGCGGAGCGTGCAGCATGTCATCATTCGCGCCACGCGTGCGCTGATAATTCTGATAATATTTGCGCGGCGGATTGAGTTTGGCGAGTTCGGCGTCCAGTTGATCGTCCGTAATCGCGGGCCGCGGCAGTGGCGCACCGTTCGCGGTGTCGAACGGTATCGATGGCGCGCCTTCGAATGGCGAACTCATGATCGTGAGCGAACGAAAAATGTCGGGACGGATCAGCGCGGACCAGCATGCGACGGGAGCGCCGGCGTCGTGACCCACCACCATGGCAACGGAGCGGTAGCCCAGCGCATAGATCAAGCCAATCGCGTCTCTCGTCATATTGAGGATGCGAAATTTGTCACCGTCGGCGTCGTAAGAATCGTCCCACCCGGTGGTGCGTCCATATCCGCGTTGATCGGGCGCGATCACGTGATAGCCTGCTTCAGCCAACGCGGGCATCACTTTGCGCCAGCTATAGGCGAGCTCGGGAAAGCCATGCAGAAGCAGAACCGCCGGGCGCCCGGTTGTCTCGTAACCAGCCTCCAAAATATGGACGGTAAGTCCGTTCACATTGGCCACGTGACGCGAGCGAATACCGGTGGGCAGCGTGCCGTTGCCGTATGGCGGAAGTTTCGAAAAATCCGTACTCACGATTGCGGCCCGGCTGCTTTGTGCCAGCGTTAGCGCACTCAGTCCGGTGGCCGCGGCCATAAAATCGCGCCGCGAGAAGTTTGCCATCTCTTCCATAAACCTGCTCATATGTTTCGAGGGTAACGGATTGGTCAGGGCCTTACGGAAACCTTCACCAGACCGGTGGTCCAGCAGCACTGAAAACCGCCGCCGCCGTCCCCCGAGTAATCGTTTGCGGTGACGTGCAAGACGTAATCACCGGCTTCGCTGAATCTTACTGTGGTCGTGGCCTTGCCGCTAAAGGCCGCTTTGCCGTCCGACGCCAATTTTTCGGCGGCAATCGCAGGCTTGTCGAATGTCACCGTTCCAGGCCCACGATATTTCGACCACGCTAAGGTAACGGCAGGCGGAGGAGTTGCCATCGGTGCATTCGTATCGCTTGTATATTTCATATCGTCCGTAACCCAAACCGTTAAAGAAAGCGGTTCGGACAACGATGCGATGCGGACCGAAGCGTTCGTCATCGTTGCGATCGGGACCTTGCAGCGGCGTGCCGTTCTCCTCGAATTTGAGCGTCGGAGGCGTGTTGTTTACAGCAATTTCGCTGAAAGGGCTGATCAGGTAATCCGGATTCAGCCGCAGTGGGATGCTGGTGGACTTGCCATTCGCCACGATGGTCCACGTTAGTTTGTCATCCGGCGTGAATCCCTTCGGAACCGGAATCGCGAACATTCCGAACCGTCGCGTGGGAAGGAAATGCGTTGGTTGTCCCAAGTCGGGACCGCCGGGCTCGATTCGGTTGTTCGGGCCAATCGGAATGTCGAGCTCTTCCTGGGTGTTGCGATTGTAGTAGCCGACCAGAAAACCGCGCGCACCGCTGCCATCCTCGTACCAGCCTTCAAAGGCTCCGGTTACGCTCGCGCCAAACTGCCGGCGCGGCTCAGGGAGCGTCTGGGCGAACATAAGCAGCACTCTGCGCGAGTGCGCTTGACAAGGCACAGCCTGCGAAGTCCGATCATCGAAGATTTTGGCTGGTGGCTGCCTTCGCCGTCTTCGTCTGCCGGTCGGCGAGCATCTGCTGATACTCGTCGTCATTCAAATAGACGACGTTCATCCACGCATGCGCCATCTCATCGACGGTCCGATCGCCATAGCCGACCCACTGATCGGGATCGGGATTGTTCTTGTTCGCACGTGTGTTGTCATACCATGCCGTGACGTGAATCACGGTGCCTTTGGGCAACACTGGCGCGGCGTCATCGTCGTATATATAGTTGGTCATCCAGTTGAAATTGAAATTGCCCACGTAGCTCAGAATTTGCGAGCTGCCATCCGGCAAAATCGCCTCCACCTGCATGGATTTGCCGCGCAAATGGAAGTGCGGTTGAAAATTCTCGATGAGCGTATTCTGTTTCAGGGCGGTGAAGCCCTCAGTCTGGGCAAACGAGTTCGGCGGGATATCCAGAGAGTTTTTTTCACCCCTGATTCCGGTAAATCCGATCAGGTAACTTCGCTTTTTAGGCTCCTCGCCTTTCTTATAGAACCAGATTCCGATTTCAGAGCCTGCCGTAATTTCCTCGCCAACGGCATGAATGTGCTGATCCCAGGAGATCTTCTCGCCGGGAACAATTAATTTCCCGGTGTCGGGCCGGTACAAATCATACCCTTTGCCAATGGCCCATTCCATCAACTGAGGACGGCGATTGACCAGGTCTCCCGCATTGATGTTGTTGTCGGCGCGGCCGCTCGCGGTGCCGGTGTTCACAGCATCCGGATCGTTGTTCAGCACAAGGTAAGCAATGGAGTGGTGAAGAACTTTGCGGCCCTGCAGTTTCGTCGGCCGGATCTCCACCATCTTTGCCCAGCGCGGCTCGCTGAGGGGAATATCGGACATCGGCCTGAACCACACATCCTGGTGGTGGGCAGGCATGGTGTATTCCGGCGACCTGACGATCAAGTCCGGCGGTCCGAATCCATCTTTTACGCCCTTCCACTCGTTGTCGGTCACCAGCGGTTTCGGAGGCGGCATGTCTTTCGGATCGCCCTGCGGAGCGCCGCCGTCCACCCAGCGAACCATTGTGTTCACCTGCTCGTCAGTGAGCGACATATCGTTTTTGAACTTCTGCACGCCCACGCTCTGGTCTATATGCCACGGCGGCATCTGACGCGTGATCACCCGCTCCCTTATAGAGCGCGCCCAAGGCCGCGTCTCCTGATAGCTGATGAGCGACATCGGCGCGATGGAATTCGGCTGATGGCATTCCTGGCATTTCGTCTGAAGGATGGGCGCGATGTCCTTCGAAAACGTGACAGCTTCGCGTGCCTGCGAAGTTGTCGCCGGGGTCGGGTCCGCCGCAAGCGCCGACGTCTGGGCGACGAGGGCGGCTATACCAGCGAATATGATGGCCGCTGCCAAGCGTAAGGCTTTTAACGATGCGATCATCCTTTTAACTCCTTTGCTAACGCTGTCACAATTCGGGCCGCGCTGCAAGGGCATGGCGGTGTCCAGAACGTTGACCGAGTTGGCGCATGACGAGTCTCCGGCTCGCGAGGCGCGCGCCGAAAGCAACACGACCGTGCTGGCTTGATTTGCTAAAGATGGATGGCGTACAGCCTAGAGCCAGACTACTGATACCATCCTCACTAGCATGCCGGAAACGTCCGAAATGTCGCGCGTGTTTGTGGAACTCGGGTGTGCCATCGTGGGGCTTGCTGTACTGGCCCGAGTCGCCAATCGCCTGGGATTCTCCGCCATCCCTCTTTATTTGATCGCCGGCCTCGCGTTCGGCAACGGTGGCCTGGCACCTCTAAATTTCAGTAAGGATTTTGTCCATCGCGGCGCCGACATCGGAGTCCTTTTATTACTGTTCATGTTAGGACTCGAATATACCGCCAACGAACTCAAACAGAGCCTGCGCAGTGGATTACTCGGAGGTCTGGTTGATTTCCTACTCAATTTCCCACCTGGCCTGATTGCCGGTCTTATGCTTGGCTGGAAACCGCTGCCATCCGTCCTTTTCGGCGGTGTGACTTATATCTCTTCTTCCGGTATTGCCGCCAAAGTTCTAACGGAACTGAAGCGGCTCACAAACACGGAAACCCCGGTAGTCCTTTCGCTGCTGGTGCTGGAAGACCTTGCGATGGCCGTGTATTTGCCATTAGTCGCTGTCCTGTTGTCGGGAGGCGATCCATCGCGGATCGCGATTTCTGTTGGCATCGCGATCTTCGCCGTCTCCGCCGTGCTGTTTGTCGCCCTGCGCTATGGCCAGTCGCTGAGCCGCTTTGCCTCACATCAATCCGATGAAATCATCCTGCTCACGATTTTAGGAACCGTCTTGTTGGTCGCGGGAATTTCGGAGCAATTACACGTATCTGCCGCCATCGGGGCCTTCCTCGTCGGAATCGCTGTTTCCGGACCTATAGCGGAGCAATCACACCGCCTCATCGCGCCGCTTCGGGATCTTTTCGCCGCCACGTTCTTCTTTTTCTTCGGACTGGAGATCGATCCCTCCTCGCTTCTTCCGACAATCCCTGTCGCGCTCGCGCTCGCGCTGATAACCGCGCTGACGAAAATGGCAACGGGATACGTAGTGGCCGGGAAAGCCGGTCTCGATCGGCGATCCCGCTTCCGCGCCGGCGGCGCTTTGGTCGCGCGCGGAGAGTTCTCGATCGTGATCGCCGGCCTAGGTGTCGGGATCGAACCGCGGTTGGGACCGCTTTCCGCTTCCTACGTTCTATTGCTGGCCATTGCCGGACCCATCATCGCGCGGCTAACGAAATAGACTCGCCGTCACACACCGGGCGCCAGTGCCACCGATGTTTTGCTCACGTCTGCCGCAATCAGCTCCCTAGCCGCAGCCGGATGTGCTGGGCGTCCGGCGTTTCGTTCGAATAGGGGGCGATGCGCTCAAAGCCCAGCCGCTCGTACATCGCGAGTGCGGTAGCCATGATGCTCGGGATCGTATCGGCGATCAGCTCCCGGTAGCCAATCGTGCGAGCTTCGGCTGTCAGTGCGCGAACCAGTCTCTCGCCGATACCTTGTCCGCGATAGACCGGTCGCACATACATCCTTTTCATCTCACCCCGCATCTCATCGAACGGGCGGAGCGCAACGCAGCCCGCAGGCGCGTTGCGGATCGTCGCTAACAGGAGAGCCCCTCGCGGCGGAGCGTATTTTCCCGGCAGCGTCGCCAGCTCGTCTTCAAATCCCTGAAACACACGCGTGAATCCGAGAGCGGTCCAGTATTCCTGGAAAAGTTCCCGGATCGTCGCAAGCTCAGTTGACGACGTTGCGCGCCGGACCGCAACTATGACACGATCGCGCGGATCCATTTCTTGCCTGCGCGCAGGGTATGCTCGCCTTCGGATAGCCGATGCGCGGGATTCTTGACGATCTCGCCGTCAATCTCCACCGCACCGGACTTCGTCAGCCGTTCGGCTTCGGTCCGCGAAGGTGCCAGCGACGCACTCACCAGCACGGCGGTGAGACGGCCATCGGTGACCGTGACGCTTTGAATATCGGCAGGCATGCCGCCCTGCCGCACTTCGCGATTAAAATCGTCCTTCGCCTGCGCGGCATCTGCCGTCGAGTGAAACTCGGCGACAATCTGTCCCGCCAGTTCCATCTTCACTTCCATCGGCTCGCGCTCCTTTAGCGCCGCGACCTCCGCCAGGGTCTTATCGGTCAGCAACTCCCAATATCGCCACATGAGCGCATCGCTGATGCCCATGACCTTGCGGAACATTACCTTCGGCGGCTCCGCGATGCCGATGTAGTTGTTCTTGGACTTCGACATCTTCTCCACGCCGTCCGTGCCCTCGAGCAGCGGCGTCGTGGCGACGACCTGCGGCGGTTGCCCCCAATCGCGCTGCAGTTCGCGTCCCACCAGCAAATTGAATCTTTGATCGGTGCCGCCGAGCTCCACATCGCACTTCAGCGCCACCGAATCGTAGCCCTGCGCCAACGGATACAGCAGCTCGTGCATCGAAATCGGCGTGCCTTCCTTCAAGCGCTTCGAAAAATCGTCGCGCTCCAGGATCCGGGCCACGGTGTAGTGCGAACACAGCCGGATGATGTCCTCATACCGGAGCGGCTCCAGCCACGCGCTGTTGTAGCGGATCTCGGTTTTGATCGGATCGAGGATTTTAAACACCTGCGCTTTATACGTTTCGGCGTTCTTGTTGATGTCGTCGCGGGTCATCGGCGGCCGAGTGATATTGCGGCCCGTGGGGTCACCGATCAGGCCGGTCATGTCGCCGATCAAAAAGATAACGTGATGTCCCAGATCCTGAAAGTGCTTCATTTTGCGAAGCAGCACGGTGTGGCCCAGGTGCAAGTCGGGCGCCGTGGGATCGAAGCCAGCTTTCACACTCAACGGCTTGCCGGTCTTGGCCGATTGCGTCAGGCGCTCTTTCAGATCCTCTTCGCGAATGATCTCCGAGAAGCCTTTTTTCAGATGTTCCAGTTGTTCGGGTACGGGGGCGAAGGACACTAGATCCATTGTAAATTGGAAAATGTCGAATTGAATGTGTCGAATGGATCGCGCCGGACGCGCTGCCTCGAGCATGTGCGGCCCGCGGGAAGAGGAAACATGCACCGCTTTCGCACGCCCAAGGCCCTGTTTCTTATGACCCTGTTCGCGAGTGTGGCCGGAGCCCAGGCTCTTTCCGACCGCTACTTCGACGAATACTACTTCCCCACGAACCCAACGGCCGCAACCTACACGGGCATCCACAAATACGATGGCGAGCTCGAGGATTATTCCCGGGCCGCCGTCGTGCGCGAAGTCACGACGCTCAAACAGTTCGAAGCGCAATTCGCCAAACTGCCGTCCGACCCCGACCGCGACCTGATGCTGAACAGCATTCGTGCCACTTTACTCGAACTGGAAGAGGTCCGCAGTTGGGAGCGCAACCCGGACATGTATTCCAGTTCGATCACCAGCAGCGCCTTCACGCTGATGAGCCGTACCTTCGCGCCGCCCGAACAACGCTTGCGCTCGCTGATCTCGCGCGAGCGCAAGATGCCGCAGGTTCTAGCCGAGGCCCGCGCGAACCTGAAGAACCCGCCACATATTTATACGGAGATCGCGATGGAGCAGCTTCCGGGCCTGGTGCGATTTTTCCAAAACGACGTTCCGCTTGCGTTTAACGCGGTGAAGGATCAAAAGCTTCTCGGCGAATTCAAGAGCGCTAACCAGGCGGTGATCTCCGCACTCCAAAGCTACGAAGTATTTCTCAAGGACGATCTACTCGCGCGCTCGAACGGCGATTTCCGTCTCGGGGCCGAAAAATTCTCGAAGAAGCTTTTATACGAAGAAATGGTCGATCTGCCGCTCGACCGCCTGCTCCAGATTGGATACGCGGATCTGCGCGCCAATCAGGAAAAATTCAAACAGGTGGCCGCCTCGATCGATCGCTCAAAAACACCGCAGCAGATTCTGGCGGAGCTTGAAAAGCAACATCCGCCCGCCGACAAGCTGCTCGACGCGTACCGCCAGGTTGTGGTGCAATTGCGTGACTACATCACGGCGCACAAGATCGTTACGATCCCCTCGCAAACTTTGCCGATCGTCGAAGAGACGCCCCCGTTTGCGCGAGCCCTGACGTTCGCGTCGATGGATACGCCGGGTCCATATGAGATGGTGGCCAAGGAAGCGTTCTTCAACATAACGCTGCCGGAAAAAAGCTGGTCGAAGCAGCGCCAGGATGAATTTATGCGAGGCGAGCATCGCGGCGCGATTCTCACGACCGCGATCCACGAGGCTTATCCTGGCCATTACGTGCAGTTTCAATGGCTGCACCAGGCGCCTTCGCGCGTGCGCAAACTGATCAGTGCCAATACGTTTGTCGAAGGCTGGGCGCACTATTGCGAGCAGATGATGTTCGACGAAGGCTACACCACCGATCCGCTGCTGCGGCTGGGGCAGTTGCAGGACGCGCTGATGCGCGACGCGCGCTACATCGTAGGCCTGCAAATGCACACCGGCAAAATGACCTACGAACAGGGCATCGATTTCTTCGTCAACGAAGGCTACCAAACGCGCGAGACCGGAACTCGCGAAACCAGGCGCGGCACAGCGGACCCGATCTATATGTATTACACGCTGGGCAAGCTGGAAATCCTGAAATTGCGCGAAGACTATCGCAAGATGCGCGGCGCACGATTTTCACTCCAGGAATTCCATGATCGACTGTTGAGCCAGGGCTATCCGCCGCTCAAGATCGTGCGCAAAACGATGCTAGGCAACGATTCGCCGCCGCTCTAGCGCCGGGCTCGCCGAACTACCGCGCGAACGTGACGCCGATACCCGTCGCATATATGAGGTCGTTGGTCTTGCGCCCCAGCGCCGGCTTCGCATTATAACGATCGCTGAGTGTGACGTTCCACGTCAGCCATTTCGAGATCTTGGTGGAGGCCCCAAGGTCGAGATTCAGACGGTACGCGCCGGTATCGGATACAGAATCGAAGAACCGTGCTGATTGCACTAATGAAGTGGTGCCGTTGATCTTCAAGTTGTACTCGTCGCCGAACATGAATTCGCCGAAAGACGTGGTCACGTCGGGATTGAAATAGCTGGCGCGATTGTAGTCGAAGCCAGCCAGAGCATCCAATTGGCTTCTCACGCTTTTAAAGACGTGGTAGCCGGCGTTGCCACCGATAACGAAACGCAGGTTCAGGTTTTGGAACCTGTCATATTCGTAGTCGTTAAAAACACCGATAAAAATCCTGCTGCCGTCGACGTTGTGGTTGTAGGCCCACCCGGCCCGGATCGCTTTCGCCGTATCAGAGTCCTTCCCGTCGGCCAGTGCAGATGCCTTAATCGCGTTGAAGTACAGCGTGGTTTTATCCGTGTTCGTGGTGCGCGCCGCGTTCAAGCCCAGTGTGAAGGTGAGCGCCTCGGCGTTACCGGCGGTACCCGCCAAGCCTAACGCGCCGGTCCCGGTCCACAACTGCAGCCAATTTGGGTGCACCAAGCGGTCGATGGCGGCTTGCTCGGCGTCGTCGCGAATCGTTTTCACGTCGGCGGGAGCGGCAGTCGTTCCTCCGATCGAAAGCACCGCGCCGGAAGTCGAAATCGGAGCTTTCAATGTCTGGCCATTGGCCAGTACGACATTCACGGGCTTATCGGTGGTGATCGACGCGATCTGGTCCCACTTCAGAGAGACGTCGCCAAACTGGTCGGTCTTGACGGTCAGCGTATCGCCGTCTTTTTTCACCACGGCGCCCGTTACCCGGTCGCCGTTTTTCATCACGATCTGGTCGGCCCAAGCTGGTCCCAGGACTATCAAGGCCGCAGCTAAAATGTTGATTTTACTAAGCGAACGAGGCTTGTGTAGCACGGGAATCTCCTCCAATATTTACTGATCATGGTACCACGCGAGCCACAGTACGAGACGCGCCACCGCTTCGCCCGGGTCTCGATTTTCGCGGACGCGCCACGCTCCACCTATAAGAGCCGTTTCGATTGTCAATGTGCTCGCATATACTAAGTAAGCGTTGGGGAGCCCTTCGACAGGGTCCGAAAGTTAATTGCGCAGTAGATGGCGGCGAAACGGTTGAAAACCCGACGGGTCATCATTCATACACGCCCATATACGCGGAGATACTTGCAGGAAGGAACGAAATGAAACGCGCACTCAACCGAACCATCATTTCCGCAGTCGCGGCTGCGCTCTTGTGTTTTCTATGGACCACGGTAGTGACCGCGCAAACGCAGGCTCCTTCGCAGACCAAAGGGCTGATGTCGGAACAGGCCTTCAAGAACATCAAAGTGCTGAAAGGAATTCCGGTCGACGAGTTCATGTCCACCATGGGATTCTTTTCCGCCTCGCTCGCCGAGAATTGTCTTTACTGCCACGTGTTGGAAAGCGCCGGCGACTGGTCGAAATTCGCCGAGGACAACGACCATAAGGTCACCGCCCGCCGGATGATCGCGATGGTTGGCGCCATCAACAAGAACTTCTTCAACGGACGCCGCGAGATCACTTGTTATTCGTGTCATCGCGGCGGACAGAAGCCCAAAGTCACTCCCAGTCTGGCGGATCTCTACGGCCCTGTGCCGCCCGATGACACGCCGGACGCCCTGCTTCCGGCTGCTCCCCGTGGCGAAAAACCGGAAGCGATTCTCGATCACTACATCGAAGCGATTGGCGGCGCTCAGAAAGTGGCGACCATGACCAGCTTTGCAGCCAAGGGAATTTTTCAAGGCTTCGCGGACGACCGAGTGCCCTTCGAACAATACGGCAAGGCGCCCAACCAACATACGCTCATCGTCCATGGCGATGGCGGCGATACCACCACCACCTTTGACGGCACCATGGGCTGGATCGCCGGGCCCGCCAGGGAGCGCCCGGTCCAGGTCTTCGATATGACGGGCGGTGATCTGGACGGCGCGAAACTTGACGGCGACCTGTTCTTCCCAGCACGGATCAAACAGGCACTAACAGAGTGGCGCACGCTGTTTCCGACCACAATCGACGATAAGGACGTCCAGATCATTCAAGGCACCCTGAACGGGCGCTATCCCATTGATCTCTATTTTGACCAGAAGACGCACTTACTGATACGCTCCTTGCGCTTTGCCGATTCTCCGGTTGGCCTGGCGCCCACACAGGTGGATTACGCCGACTATCGCGACGTGAACGGCATCAAGATCCCGTTCAAGCGGACAGTTTACTGGCTCGACGGGCGCACGATCTCCGAGGCGAGTGACGTCCAAATCAACGTGCCTGTGGATGCCACGCGGTTTGGGAAACCGGCCGCGCCGGCGGCGAAGAGCATCGCGAAATAGCCGGTGCGCCGTTTTCCCGAAAGCGAGTGGCGGGCGCCTCTGAAGTGCACCCGGCTGGGCTTGCTGAAACGGCCCTAGGGACTATCAAACGACCGTTGACACCCACTGTACGCGGTGCGAAAATAGCGCCTGACTGGAGGTTTCTTTGTGAAACTGCTGCAAGGATTTCTAATCGTGTCGGCCGCTGCCGCGGCGCTGTTGCTCGCGACGCCGATGTTCGCGCATCACGGAACGGCCGCTTTCGATACCTCGAAACCTGTCACGGTCAAAGGCACCGTTACGGAATTCGTATTCCTAAATCCGCACTGTCAGGTTTATTTTGACGTGAAGAACGAAAAGGGCGAAATCGAAAAGTGGCAGGGCGAATTGACCGCTCCCAATAAATTGGCCCGCGCCGGTTGGACGAAGAAAACGCTGCAGCCGGGCGACCAGATCGAAGCCACCGGTTTCCGCCTCGCCAGCGGCGCCAACACATTGTGGCTCCGCAAGGTGGTGGACAAGAACGGCGAATCGCTGCCTCTGTTCGAGGACTAAGCGCTCGCCAACATGAGTTAGCCAGGGGGAAGTTTCAGGCGTGATAGCCTGCGAATTTCCTCTTTTTTGTTTTTCTGGACTACTTGGGTTTTGTGTTCTGATTTCCCGCCTGCTTCGCCGGACTCTCCGGAGGCTTGTAACCATTCAATGAACGGTGCTTCTCGAAGTACTTGCCGGCATCGGTGAGAAACCATCCTCCCGGTAGATGGCAATAACTGCATTCCTGCTTGGTGCGGCGCGTGTAGTCGGGTCGGGCTGCGCCCGGGGTCGGCCTTATTAACAGCCCCAAGGTTAGAACGGCCGCCGGGCCGAGAAGCTTAGCGCAGAAGACCACACCGCGGCGGGACCTTGGAATGCGAGCACCAACTGGACGAATGATCATGACTGCACGCCTTATAATCGTCGGGCCTCGGAGCCAATTATAGCAAGCGTCGTCTAATCGCAAACGGCTTCCGGAGCGGTTCTGCAGGCTTCGATGCACTTCCTTCGGGTCCTACAATGGAATCATGCGCACTGTATTGCTGACCTTTGGCCTCTTCACGGCCGTCGCATTCGCCCAGAAGTCCCCAGGTTTCGACCCGGCGGCGATTGACCGCTCCGCGAACGCGTGCGTCGATTTTTATCAGTACGCGTGCGGCAACTGGATCGCTGCGCATCCCATTCCCGCCGACCAATCGCGCTGGGGACGCTTCGACGCTTTGCAGGAGCGCAACCAGGAAATTCTCCGCCAGATTCTGGAAAAGGCAGCGATGCCGGCACCCAACCGTGCTGCCATCGATCAAAAAATCGGCGACTTCTATACCGCATGCATGGACGAGGCGGGCATCAACGCCAAAGGCACCGCTCCCCTAAAGCCGATCCTGGAACGCATTGCGAACATTAAGGACCGCGCCGACGTCACCGCCGTGATGATCGACCTGTTCAAAGACGGCACCACGCCATTGTTCCGCTTCGGTCCTAGCCCCGACGCCAAAAACTCCTCGCAGGAAATCGGCGATCTCGACCAGGGGGGCCTCGGCCTGCCGGATCGCGACTACTATCTGAAGACCGACGAAAAGTCCGTCGAGTTGCGCAAACAATACACGGCCCACATACAGCGCATGTTCGAGCTCACCGGCGTTCCCGCTGCGGAAGCTACGCGGCGAGCCGAGGGCGTCGTCGCGCTTGAAACGGAATTAGCCAAAGGATCGCTGGACCGCGTCTCCCGGCGCGATCCGACCAAGCTCTATCACCCCATGACGTTGCGCGAAATCGAATCGTCGTCGCCCGCTTTCGCCTGGGAAAAATTCTTCTCCGGTATTGGAGCTCCGAAGATGGCTCACTTGAATGTCGATGTCCCGGAGTTCCTCAAATCCGTCGATTCGGTGATGGCGAAAACCAGCGTCGACGATTTGAAGGCCTACATGACGTGGAATGTCCTGCGCGATACCGCCGCCAGCCTGCCCGTGGCGTTCCAGGAGGAGAGTTTCAATTTCTTCGGCAAGACCCTGCAGGGAGCCAAGGAAATGCGGCCTCGCTGGAAGCGCTGCGTGTCTCAAACCGACGCTCAATTGCCCGATGCGCTTGGCAAGCGCTTCGTGGAGACCACTCTCGGCGAAGAAGGCATGAAGCGGACGCAAACCATGGTGGCCGAAATCGAAAAGGCCATGGCCGACGATCTCAAATCGCTCGACTGGATGACGCCCAAGACCAAGCAGCAAGCCGAGCTCAAACTGAAAGGTGTGCTCAACAAAATTGGGACCGTGGAAAAATGGCAGACCTACGATACGGTGACCATCGCCCGGGATGATGAATTTGGCAATGTAATCCGTACGAATCAGTTCGAAGTGCACCGCGCAACTGGCCAAGATCGGCAAACCTGTCGACAAAAAGGAATGGGAAATGAGCCAGCCGACGGTGAATGCCTACTACGAACCACAGCAGAACAACATCAACTTTCCGGCGGGTATTCTGCAGCCTCCTTTTTATGACAACGCCATGGACGATGCCGTGAACTACGGCGGCATCGGCGCGGTGATCGGCCATGAACTCACCCATGCCTTCGACGACGAAGGGCGCCAGTTCGACGCGAAAGGCAACCTGCGCGACTGGTGGACGCCCGCGGATGCCAAGGCGTTCGACGAACGTGCGGCGTGCATCGTGAACGAATACGGCGGCTTCACGATCATCGACAATACGAAAATCAACGGCAAGCTGACGCTGGGCGAAAACACGGCCGATAACGGCGGCGTGCGCCTCGCCTATATGGCGCTCATGGATCACCTGGGCGGGAAGATGCCGCCTCCGCGCGATGGCTTCACGGCGCCGCAGCGCTTCTTCCTGGGCTTCGCGCAGGTGTGGTGCGAAAGCCGTCGGCCCGAATTTTCGCGCCTTCGTGCCCAGACCGATCCGCATTCTCCCGGAAATTTTCGCGTCAACGGCGTAGTGCGCAACGTGCCGGAGTTTCAAAAGGCCTTCGGCTGCTCCGATAATCAGCCCATGGTCGGCCATCCCGCCTGCCGCGTCTGGTAGCTGCGCCTGTTGGCGCGGCGGTTATTCTGGTGCGCCCTGTTGGCGCGGCGTATTCTGGTGGCCGCGCCTGTTGGCGCGGCGGTCATAGGTAACGCCAGCATTCGGCCGGTCGTCTTATGTCATGCCGCGTTGACAGGCTTTCGCGCGCGGGCCTACAATCAGTGGACCGCGCTGGCACAGGGTAGCCTCCGTCGCTGATATGACAGAACTCAGCCCGGGACGCAGCGCCCGCGGGAATTATGCGCGAAGAGTTATTCAGTTCAGAAAGGATCGATTTATGAGACTCAACAGGATTGCGAGCGTGCTTGCCGCTGCCGCACTACCGTGCGTACTGCTGGCGCAGGCGCCTCCGGCCGAGCCCGCGAAACCGGATTCGCCCGAAGTGAAGGCGTTGATCGAAAAAACCAAGAAAGCCGCGGGCCCCAAGTGGGCCGAAGAGGAGCATTTCTTCTGCGAAGCGCCGCGCGCCAATCGCGCCGACGATCCGGTCATCCCGCCCACGCAGATTTTCGACGGCGTGTACATCATTGGGAACGCGGGCACCGCGGTTTACGTGTTTAAGACTTCCGCCGGCCTGCTGATGTTCGATTCGCTCGGCACCAATCAGGTGGAGACGCAACTGCTGCCCGGCTTCCAAAAGCTCGGTCTGAATCCGGCCGATGTCAAGATCATCGTAATGGGTCACGGTCACGCCGATCACTTCGGCGGCTCGCCCTATTTCCAGGAACACTTCGGATCGAAGGTTTACATCGCCACCGCCGATTGGGACGTGCTGGAGCATCCTCCCGCCAACGACGGAAAGAAGAAGAAGGGCCCGCCGCAGGTGATCCCCAAACACGATGCTGACGTGAAGGAAGGCGAGCCGATCGTACTCGGCGATTTCAAGATGATGCCTGTGGCGATTCCTGGCCACACGCCCGGCTCGATGGGCTACATCTTCCAGGTGAAGGACAACGGCAAGACGCACACGGTCGGCCTTTACGGCGGGACCGTCCTGACGCCCGGACCGGTCTCCACCCCCAACCTGGAGCTTTACGTGAAGTCCGTACAGCATTTCGAAGCCGAGACCAAGAAGGCGAAGGCGGATACGATCATGCAAAATCATCCTCTGATGTATCCCTTGCCCTCCATGCTCGATCAGATCCAATCGCGCCAGAAGGGCGGACCGAATCCGTTCATCGTGGGCCAGGGCGAATATCAAAAGTTTTTGAAGGTGATGGAGATGTGTTCCGAAGTGAACGTCATGCGGCGCAAGTCATAGCGACTGACAACAGAACCGCGAATGTAAATGAGCGGGCACATCGGTGGAGCAGGCTTCAGCCTGCCGCCCGTGTTTCAATCTAGCCTAGTGCTCAGCGAACTAAAGGGCGGTGATCGGAACGATCGCACGCCCTTTTATTTCTGATGGTTTCAGGCGGTCTTGGATGCCTCTGGCTGCGACATCTTTGCCATCGGACGTTTCGCGAGTGGGCTACGGCATGCACCAATGAATATATGACGGCTTCCTGGCTAGGATACGCCTGTTTGGCTACGGCGATATGCTCACTACAATAAGTTCCACCCAATGAGTCGCTCGATGCAGCCAAAACTCACAGACAAAATACTGTCGGACGCTTTATACTTCTGTGTCATGTTCGCTCGTAGGCGTCCCCTAATACATCGCACCTGGGTAAGCTAGGTTACCGCTCGTACAAAACCGTCATGCACTCCAAAGCCGATCCATATGAGATCTCGCAGAGTCGCGAGTGGCAACCACCTCAGTTGAATAAAAAAACTCCCGACTCCGAATGCTCATGCAGTGGACGCGATTGCCACTTCTCTGAGAAAGACCGCCCTAAGCTGGTTCAAGTGGACAGTGTGGACCATTATCCATTCGAACAAGTCCTGCCATCAGTTTTGTCTCTGGGTTACGTTTGACGAGTGACGAACGAACACCTGCAAGATATCTCGTGGAGATGCTGAGTCCTCACGCATACGTGAACGGCTACTTAATCATGTACGCCGTCACGCTCACCGCCACCCCCACCAAGCCCCCCTGCGATCGACACCCACCAGACCGGTTTCCTCTTCGTTAAAATTGCCACCGACGCCAGCACGATCGATATCTCGAAGAACACTTCGCCGAATTCGTAGCGCTCGGCTTTTTGGCCCTCGGAGTGGCTTTCGTTTTCTAGGTCCCTGCGCTTCCTTCTGGATGTCCGCGCCCTCTTTTTCGTAGCGCTCCATGCTCTTCTGGTATGCCGCTGCTTTGTCCGCCTGCGGAGCCAGGATGTCGCGCGCGATCTCCGACTCATACCGCCGGATCGATTTCGCCTGATAGTAGGCCCACTGGTCAGACGCCTTCGCCTGGTTTACGACTTCTTCCGTGGCCGACGAGTGTCCCAGAACCGTTACCACCGCGAGCGCCGCCGCCAGGATGGCCATCGTACCCGCCACCTGTTTCTCGAACGAATCGTGCGCTTTTTCCAACTGCTCTTTGAGTTCTTCTTCCACTCCCATATCCGAGCCTCTCCTATTCGGCCACCAGCTTCGCGCGGCTTACAGACAGAACCAATATCGCGCCGACCACCGCCATCAGGCCGATATAGATGATGCCCGCCTGGTAGGTTCCGGTCCGATCCGTGAGAAAACCAATCACGTAGGGCCCTGCGAATCCGCCAAGATTGCCGAACGAATTAATCATACCGATACAGGCCGCCGCCGCGGCTTCCGTAAGGAAACTGGTGGGCAGTTGCCAGAAAACCGGAATATAGCTGTGCGAGCACATCGCCGCCAGCGAAAACAGAAGAATCGAGAGAATCAGATTGCCGCTGACCATCGCGCTCGCCACCAGCAGCACTCCTCCGAATATCAGCGCCAACGCCGTATGCCAGCGGCGCTCGCCGGTTTTGTCGGAATGCCACCCGTTCCAGACCATCGCCGGAAACGCTGCCAAATAAGGAATCCCCGCGATCAGCGTCACCTGCAACACGCTGCGCCCCGATAATCTTTCG
This sequence comes from Terriglobia bacterium, assembly GCA_963699945.1. Lineage (GTDB taxonomy): Bacteria > Acidobacteriota > Terriglobia > Bryobacterales > Bryobacteraceae > Palsa-187. The sequence continues at coordinate 155,837 of CAVOVW010000012.1, read as the reverse complement.
ACAATCTTCGGCAGCCAAAATCCAAAGCCATAGATCGACGTGAGACCGCAGAACGCCGCCAGCGTCAGCTTGATCACGTCGGGATTGCGCAACGCCTGCCAAACCCTAAGAGCCTTGACGGCTTTCTTGGCCTGCTTCTCGCGTTCAAGCTCGTCCATGATCCAATCGCGCTCGTCTTGTTCCAGCCAATGCGCCTCTTTCGGCCAATCCGTCAGATAAAAAATGGTGACGACGCCGAACACCAGCGCGGGCACGCCTTCCAGAATCAGCAACCAGCGCCAGCCCGATAGCCCCATCCAATGCACGCGCATCAACAGGCCGGACACCGGAGCGCCAATCAACTGCGAAATGGGTATCGCCGTCATGAACAGCGCCACGGCCTGGGCGCGGTCTTTCGCGCGGAACCAATGCGTGAGATACACGATCATGCCCGGAAAGAAACCCGCTTCCGCCAGGCCCAGGAAAAAGCGCGCATAGTACAACTGCCGCGCCGATTGCACCAACCCGGTCATCGACGCGAGAATTCCCCAGGTGATCATGATGCGCGCGATCCACTTGCGCGCGCTCCACACCTCCACCACAACCGTCGCCGGAATCTCGATCAGGAAGTAGCCGATGAAGAAAATACCAGCGCCGACGCCGAAGATTTCGTTCGAAAATTTCAGCTCCCGCGTCATGTTCAGCGACGCATAGCCCAGGTTCACGCGATCCAGGTACGAAATGATATACAGCAGGAAAAGGTACGGCACCAGGCGGCGCGTGATCTTGCGGCGCGTTCGCTCGGCAATTTCCGGCGCGTCGGAACGAATCGGTGGGGTGGGCAAACTCTACCTAGAATAACGCTTCGGCGGAGCGGGGGTCGGATCGATTTCCCGTTGCATCCAAAGCGCAAAACGCGTTCCCGTCAGGCCCCTTCCCGATTACTCTCCAGGAATAGCTAAGGTATTCCTCCCTGAAGGCTAAGGGTGCTAGATCCATTTTCAACACCGTCTACGAGCAATTGTCGATGATCTAGGTCGTCTGCCTCATTGGCTGCGGAGGCCTCTCAGTTTAGTCTGAGTGTGGAAAGGCGAAGGACTACCATATGACCAATCTCCGCTACGGCGCCATCACGCTCGAGGACGAACGACTACTGAATACTCCGGTTGCCGACACGAGCGATGACCGCCGGGACTTTCCGCGGTACGGAATTCCGAATCATTTCGCCGTGGCGCTCCGCGTTCTTCCTTCGACCGACGTGGTCACAGCCCAAATCCAGAATCTGTCCCGCGACGGCGTCGGACTGGTGACGGACGTGTTCATCGCCCCGGGCGAATCCATCACCTTCCCGGTTGGTTCCGATTGGGTCGTGGCCGACGTTCGCCATTGCAACAAGAGCGATGGTGGTTTCGCGATCGGCGCCATGATCACCGATATCGTGGACGGCAGCGAAAGCGCCAAAGCGAAGTAATCTCGCGCGCAGTTTCCGACTTTGCAAATCGCACTTGGTCTTGTTCCCGCATGCCCCATCGGGCAGTCGTCTTAAGTTCTCCTGTGAGCTTACGGCTCGCGTATTCTTCTCGAGATCTTCCTCCGCCAAAACACCATCTTGCTATACTCCCTAATCGGCGGCCGCAAACGGGACGTCGACGGAGAGCATTCATGCGATTCTGGCGGACTCAAACTCTTTTCTTCGCGTCTCTTGCCGGGACGCTGGTGGCGCAATCCGCGCAGACCCGACCGGGCGATTGGCCCATGTACAATCACGATCTCGCGGGTACACGCTATTCTCCGCTCAAGCAGATCAACACGAGCAACGTCGGCCGCGTTACCAAAGCGTGGTCCTATCGCCTGCGCAATGACGAAGAACGTAAAGTCCTGCACGGTAACATCGGGACATTTTCGGAAACCACGCCGATCGTCGTCGGTGGTCTGCTTTACCTGACGGCGGGCAATCGCGTCCTCGCCTTGCAGCCCGAAACCGGCAAGGAAGTATGGCGCTACGAAGCCAAGACCCAGGTTTCCAAACGCGGCTTGTCCTATTGGCCCGGCGACAAGAACACGCCGCCGCGCATCCTCGTGACCTCCGGCACCAAGCTCCTGGCGCTCAACGCGGCCTCGGGCAAACTTGTGCCGGGCTTCGGAGACGAAGGCATCGTCGAGATGACAGTGCCCTATGACGGAACCCCGACCATCTATAAAGACATCGCCTTAGTCGGCGCAACCGTCGGGGAAAATCCCAACGGACCGCCGGGCAACTCGCGCGCGTTCGACGTCCGCAACGGAAACAAATTGTGGGATTTTCATTCGGTGCCCGCGCCGGGCGAGCCCGGCCATGAAACCTGGAAGGACGACGGCTGGAAAAATCGCTCCGGCGTAAACGTATGGGGCTACACGATGACGCTCGACGAGCCGCGCGGCATCCTATATATGCCCTTCGGCGGTCCTGCCGCGAACTTCTGGGGCGGCGATCGTAAGGGCGCAGGCCTGTACGGCAATTCGCTGGTTGCGGTCGACGTCAACACCGGCAAGATGAAGTGGTATTTCCAGGCCATCCATCACGACATTTGGGATTGGGATCTTCCGCCCGCGCCCGGCCTAATCGACATTACGCAAAATGGCAGGAAGATTCCCGCGCTCGCGCAGGTAACGAAATCCGGCTGGATGTACATCCTGGATCGCGTCACCGGCAAACCGGTATTCGGCGTCGAGGAGCGTCCTGTCCCCAAGAGCGACGTGCCCGGCGAGGAGAGCTGGCCCACGCAGCCGTTTCCGCTGAAGCCGCCGGAGTTGGGCAAGCATAGCTACACGCCCGCGGATCTGGTGACGGCCGCCGATACCACGCCCGAACACGCGCAAGCCTGCCGCGACATGATCGAAAAGAGCGGCGGTGTCTACAACTCCGGGCCCTATACGCCTTATATGTATCGCGCGCCGGGCGCTCCTCCAAAAACGACCGTCGCGTTTCCCGGCACCATCGGCGCGGCGAACTGGGGAGGCACAGCCACCGATCCCAAGCTCGGCTATGTGTTCGTCAATACGAACGAGGTCGGGACCATCGGCTGGATTGAAAAGCAGGCCGAAGGCGCCATCACGCCCTACGATAAGAACAGCGTATACGGCGGCGGTCCCAGCCCGCGCTTTGAAGCCGTCGTGAAAGATTCGCGCGGCCGCATCGATCGCGATAAAACCTGGCCGTGCCAGAAACCGCCATGGGGACGTCTCACTGCGGTCAACGCAAGCACTGGCGAATTCGCATGGCGCGTCACACTGGGCGTCACCGATGAACTCCCAGAAGGCAAGAAGAACACCGGACGCCTCATGCTCGGCGGGCCCATCGCCACCGCCGGCGGCCTGGTCTTCGTCGGCGCAACCAACGATCATCGCTTCCGTGCGTTCGATTCCCGCACGGGCAAGGAGCTCTGGGTATCCAAGCTCGACTACAACGCCATGTCGGTGCCGATGACGTTCCTCGGCAAGAACGGCAAGCAATACGTCGCGATTGCCGAGGGCGGCGGCGTGGACGTCGGTGGCGGCGACGACAATAACAACGAGTCGCTGGTGGTTTTCGCCCTGCCCTAGGCGAATAGAAAATTCAAGGAAGCCGAAACTACTTCAGCTTCGCTCCGGCCAGTTGAGCGATCGCACTGAGCGTGGTCTGCGCGGCATTCAAGCCCAGTCGGAAATCGCCGTCGGAATAGTGCGAGTACACGTCGGTCGGCTCATGATGCGAAGGATCCCAGCCTGCGCCGATTTGCGATCCACGTTCAAGCTCGCGGAGGCTGACCGAGGGCGTCCAATCCTGAAAATCGGTGGAATCTGTATTCGTCATATGGCTGCCGATTGCGGCCGGAAAATCGGTCGCATATTTTTCGTTCGCCGCGATCATCATCCACGCGAGCTCCGCCGACTGTGGCGCAAGCTTTGATCGCGATTGAAATTCGACGTTAATATCGGCCTCGGGACGCTGCCGATCGCTGACCAGTCCGTCTTTGCCGGGCATGCCGTGATCGAACAGCATCATGTCATGCTGCATCATCCCGAGCCATTTCGGTTCGGGATAGCGGCCGGATCCAGCAGGATCCTCCTTGCCCTGCCGCTCCCTGCGCTGCTCCACGTAGGCTTTGGCCCCTACGTGGCCAGTCTCTTCGTTATTCCATAATATGAACCGAACCGAGCGTTCCGTAATCACCTCCGGCTCGCTCAACACGCGCGCGATCTCCATCACAAGCGCCGTGCCGGAGCCATCGTCGTTGGCCGCTTCGCCGTAACCTCGGCCATCCATATGCGCTCCGACGATATACATTTCCTCGGGATGCGTGGAGCCAATCTTAGTGCAGTAAACTTCCTCGCGCGGACCGGGTTTTGGCACTTCCGAATTCAGTTCGCGAAGGCGTGTGTCCGGTTGAGCATTAGGATCGGTGTTTGCGATCACCGGAAAATGTTCCCCTTTGAAAGTCGCACCGCCTACGGGTTCCGTGTAAGGTGGCGTCGGCGGATTTGGCGGTGCGTATTCGTACTGCAGCCGCTCCGTGTTCGTGCAGCCGTAGCTCTTGAGCTGCGCCTCGATCCAATCGATCGCGTCCCGGTTGCGCTTGGTGCCCTGCACGCGGTCTCCGAACTTGGTTAACGCTTTGATCGTGTCTTTATAACGCCGCAGCTCAAGCTTTGCGACCAGCGCTCGGATGGGATCGGCAGCTTGACTGGTTTGACCCTGCGCAAGACTCGCCAGTCCCAGGAAAGCGGCGAGCGACAAAACCGTGCAGCGATACATAGTTTTTTCATTCTACGCCCCAGCGTAATGCCTGGCATGTTTCCAGCCGATAACCAGATTGCCGACAGCCAGCCGCGGGCGGCTTTGCCTCCTATTGCGCGTAAGCGAACCATGGAATCTCTCCTCAACAAAACCGGCGCTGGCCCTTCATCCGAATTTGACACACGTCAGAGTTCTGAACGCACCCAGGCCGGTTTCGTGCCGACGCCCACAGGCGCGTACACAATTCCGGAATCGCAAGCCTCGGACCAGATCGAGCTCAGCCTGATTTTGCCGACATTCAAAGAGGCGCATAACATCAGCGCAGTGCTGGAGGTGGTCACAGCCACTCTTCGTCATGTGCCCGGCTTGCGCTTCGAAATCATCGTCGTGGACGACGCGAGCCCGGACGCGACCGCGCAACTCGCGCTGGATAAATCGGCTCATCTGCCCGAGGTTCGCGTGGTCCGCCGCGAAAATGAAAATGGACTGGCGACCGCTGTGATCCGGGGGTGGCAGACGGCGCGCGGTGAAATCCTGGCCGTGATGGACGCCGACCTGCAACATCCTTCGGAAGTTCTGCACGATCTCGTCCTGGAAATGCGTGCCGGTGCCGACTTGGCCGTAGCGAGCCGCCACGTCGAAAACGGCGGCGTCAGTGACTGGAGCCTCGCGCGGCGCATGATCTCGCGCACCGCGCAGTTGATCGGCCTGGTTCTGCTGCCCGAAGTTATCGGACGCGTCGCCGACCCCATGAGCGGATACTTCATGCTTCGCCGCCGCGCCATCGCTGGAAAGGCATTGAACCCGACAGGTTATAAGATTCTGATCGAGGTAGTCGCACGCGGCGAGATCGGGCGCATCTCCGAAGTCGGTTACGTTTTTCGCGAACGGCAGGAAGGCCAGAGCAAAGTCTCCACCACGATTTACCTTCAATATCTGCAGCACCTGCTGCGTCTCCGCGCGGCGATGCTCCAGCGCTCGCGCTTCGTTCGCTTCTGTCTGGTCGGCTTGAGCGGCGTCGTTGTGGATATGGCGCTACTATACCTGCTGGGCGATCCGAAAATGCTCGGCTGGGGCCTCACTCGCAGCAAGATCCTGGCGGCGGAAGCGGCCATCCTCAATAACTTTTTGTGGAACGACGCGTGGACCTTCGCCGATCGGGTGCTTCATCAGCGCCTGGCGAGCCAGAAGTTCCATCGCTTTCTCAAATTCAACGCCATTTGCTTCATCGGGCTGGTGCTGAACGTCGTTCTGCTGAATATCCAATTCAATCTGTTCGGCATGAATCGCTACGTGGCTAACGGCACGTCGATTCTCGCGGCGACGGCCTGGAATTATCTGATCAACAAGCGTCTTTCCTGGAGAACAGCCCGCGTGTCTTTGCGCGAGGAACCGGCGGCATCGCTCCTGAGCCTGTCAGACGAACTTAATACGGCGCATAGCCAGGATCACCATCCGCAATAAGATCACCCCGTGCCGCCACCGCTGGATGTTCGTATCGCCGTAGGTGCGCTCCGCGTAGCGAATCGGCAAATCCACCATCTTGAGATTGTATTTGGCGGCGCCAAAGATCAGGTCGAAATCGCCGAACGGATCGATCTCGCCGAAATACGCGCGGTTTCGCGCAATCACTTCGTAATGCGCGCGGCTCAACACCTTGGTGCCGCACAACGTATCCTTGATGCTCTGATTCAGCAGCCAGGAAAACGCGAGGCTGAAGAATTTATTCCCCAGAAAATTAAAGAACCGCATCGCGTGATCTTCCATCGGATAGACCAGCCGCACGCCGTTGATGTAGTCGCCTTTGCCGGATCGCCATGCCTCGTAAAAACGCGGCAAATCCTCCGGAGGAACCGTCATATCCGCGTCGAGAATCATGAGCACTTCGCCTGTCGCGTGGGCGAAGCCCAGCCGCACCGCGTCGCCCTTACCCTTTCCCGTTTGGCGAAAAAGTTTCACACCGCGTTCCGGACATTTCGCCAGCTCGCGTTCGATCGCGGCGTATGTATCGTCCGTCGAATTGCCTTCCACGAAAATCAATTCCGTGCCGCCGCCCATTTCCGGCACCCGATCCAGGATCGCCGCGATGTTGCCGGCTTCGTTGCGCGCCGGAACCACAACCGTCACGCGCGGCTCCGGTGTGGAGGGCGGCTGCGGCACAGGGCGCGCCACCAGAAAATGCGTCAGCGCGAACGTGCTACCCGGCCACATCTTCACCAGATATCGATTCGCCAGCGCATCGAGACCCGGCGTCCGCATCGGCCAAAGAATTTCCGGACGCGTTTGGATTGTTTCGTACCCCGCGAGATATAGAAGATTTTGGACGTCCGGAACCGTTAGCCAGTTTTGCCCTAACTGTGGCCGAGCGATGCCCAGCGCCTCCGCCACGCGCCGCGGACCCTCCCAAAGCCGGCTGTAAAAGTTGAGGACGATGCGCGTGCCCGGGTGAATGCAGCCGCGCAATGTCTCGAGCATTTGCTGCACATCCCAAAGATCGTTGATCAGGTCGGAGATCACCACGAAGTCGAAGCGCCTGCCGCCCAAATCAAACGAATGCGCATCGCCCGTCACAAGCGTGAGATGTGGATACTTGCGGCGACCCTGTTCGATCCGCACGGGCGACAGATCCAGGCCGAACCCTTCTGAAGGCTGCAACGCCGCGAGCAAATCGCCCTCGCCGCAGCCGAGTTCCAACACGCGCGCCCCCGGAGGAATGACGAAGCGATACAATTCCGCGAGCCTGCCGCGATAATAGCGCCGCGGGCCATCCCAACCAGGCTGCTCGCGCGCGTAGTTATCCCAGTAGCGGCGGCGTTCTTCCAGGTAGGCGGCTTGCTTCGCTGGTAATGCCCGAGTCACGCTATCCGCGCGAGGGTTGGAAGGCGCGTTCAAGTTTCGATTATCGCAAACAGGTCTGCTGCGCCCCCTAGCGAGGGTGTAGTTATTTTACGGTGACTTTGACGAACACGTTCGTCCAGCAGCACTGATAGCCTCCGCCGCCGGAACCCGAAAGATCGTTTCCCACCACTCGCAGAATGTAGTCGCCCGGCTCGCTGAAGGTCGCCGTGGTGGACGCCTTGCCGTTGAACGCCGCGTCGCCCGTGGTTTTTTCAATCGCCGGCTTCAGACTCGCAAAAGTTACCTTCCCGGGACCGCGATATTTGCTCCAGGTGACTGCCACCGGAATAGGCCGCATCCGCGCGTTTGCCGAAGGCAGCTTCGCGTCGTCGGCAATCGTCAAGGGAAGACTCAGAGCCGCCCCTTCCGTTACGCCCATATTCACTGTGACCGGTTTGGGCCCCTGATTGGTCGCCCCCGATTCAAACTTGAGCACCGGCGGCGTGTTTCCTGTCGCTTCCTTATAAGGCGAGATCTCCCACAGCGGATCGAGCCCGGCGGGCACTCTGGCCGTCTGGCCATTCACCGTCAGTGTCCAGGTAAGCTGATTTTTCCCGAAGTCCTTGGGAACAGTTACTACAAAAATTCCCCACATGCGCCCTGGTATGAAGTGCGTGGGTTGGCCTTGGTCCGGCCCTCCCGGCTCGATCCGATTATTGGGTCCGGCGGGAACATCGAGCTCTTCCAACTGATTGCGGCTGAAGTATCCGAACGACAGGCTATAGGTGCCGTCCGCGTTCTGAAACCAGCCTTCATACGCGGGAGTAACGCCCTGGCCGCGATCGTGAAATGGCTCCACCGGCAGCGACTGTGCGGAAAGCATCGTCGCCGCCATCGCCAAACAAACAGAAACGGACAGTCCCTTTGCCGCCATTCTGGTTGCTACTGCGAGCCCTTCGCCGTTTGCGCCACGGTCGGGCCTTTCTTAGCAAGGTAGGATTGATATTCTTCGTCCGTGAGGAACGTCACGTTGACCCATGCATGAGCCATCTCATCTACCGTGCGCTCGCCCCAACCCACCCACTGATTTGGATCCGGATTGTTCGGATTGTTCACCGTGTTGTCGTGCCACGCCGTGATGTGGATCACGGTTCCTGCCGGCAGCACCGGCGCGGCGTCATCCGCGTAGATGTAATTGGTCATCCAGTTGAAGTTGAACTTGTCGACGTAGCTCAGCATTTGGGTCGTGCCATCCGGCAGGATCGCTTCCATGGCCATCGCCTTGCCGCGCAGATGCATGTGCGGCTGGAAATTCTCGAGCTTCGCCGGCTGCCGCAATACGTGGAATCCCTGCGTCTCGGTCATGCTGTTCGGCGGAATGTCGAGCGTCTGCTCATGCTCGCCTCCCACGTACGAGCCTGCCGTGAAAGAGATGCAGATAAGTCCGCTGCTTCGGCTCCTGGCCCTTGGGATAGAAGTAAATCGCCAGTTCGACGTGTTGCGCGGGAATCTCTTCGCCCACCGCGTGAAGATGCAACTCCCACCAGATCCGCGATCCTGGCAGCAGCAACTTGCCTGTGCCGGGCGCGATACATGTCGTAGCTCTTCCCGATCGCCCACTCCATCAGCATTCCGGGGCCGCTGTTGTTGGCATCGGCGGCGATCGGCAGCGAATTGCGAAGGTCGGGCTCCTCCTGTTGCAAGCGCGCGATCGCATGATGCATGATCCTGCGTGCCGCCGCGGTGGTCGGGCCGCATCTCCACCGCACGCACCCAACGCGGCTCGGTGACCGGAACGTCGGTAGACGGCTTCCACCACACGTCCTGACCGTGCGCGGGCATGGTGTATGGCTCGGACTTGATCACCAGGTCCGGCTGGCCCAACTGTCTTCGCGAGCTGCCAGCCGTCTTCGGAGTCGGCCATTGCTTGGGCGGCGGCATGTCCTTGGGATCGCCCATCGGCGCGCCTGAATCCGCCCAGCGCACGATGGTCGCGATCTGCTCGTCGGTCAGCGAAACTCGTTCGCGAATTGCTGAATGCCGACCGTCTTGTCCATATGCCACGGCGGCATGTTGCGCGTAACCACGCGCTGTCTGATGGCCTTGGCCCAAGGCCGGGCTTCTTCATAAGTCACCAGCGACATCGGCGCCATGGAGCCCACGCGATGGCATTCCTGGCACTTTTCCTGGAGGATCGGCGCGATGTCCTTCGTGAATGTCGGCGGTTGGTTGGCGATGTCCGCCGCGAACGAGGACGCCCCGAAAATGGCCCCCAAGCCACCTAGAACCACCATTGTTTTCAGACCGCCGCGAAACCCGTTTACGAGCATAGACACTGCTCCTTCGTGTCGAAGTTTATAAAGTTTCAAAGTCGGTGTCAACGCAGGGTAAAAGCTTAGGGGAGAATGATCTAAACATGATCCGGACGACATCGGTTCGCACGGACGCCCAAACCGGCAGGGAAGTAAAATGGTTCGACGGAATCGACGGGCTTTCTTTAGGGAACGACGCTGCCCGCGCCCCCACGGCACCCGTGCTTTGCGTCATGCTCACCCAGCGCCATCCACGCGTGCGCAATGCACGCCCCCGCCGCTTCCGTATCGGAGTCTCCGATTAGAAGACCACCTTCGCGCGACGCCCGCAACGCCACGCTGAAGCGCCTGAAGGCCAAGGTTAGCTCGGCCTCCAGGACGCGCATTTCATTGCAATCGCCCGCCTTCACCCTTTTACCCGAACCGGCAGGCGTAATCCGGTCGGGATCGTTCATTAACAAAGCTAAATCCCCGTCTGGAAAGACTCTACTCTCCGAAAGCCTCATTTGCAAGACCATCAATAGACGGAAACAATCTATCTTAGGTTTGCCTGTCCGGCTTACGATCGGTCTGCGGTCTTTTTCCCCGGCCACGCGAGTTCGAAATGATAGAATGAGACCGCTTAAAGTTCCACATACTGAACGCGGCGCATTGTGGAAGGAGAAGAGATGAGGTTCGGAATGAATCGGCTGACGGGAATAGTGGTTGCGTGCGCGATGAGCTTACCGATGGCACACGCTCAGGCTACGGCGGCGGAAAAGCCGCTGCTGGCGGAGCAGGTATTCAAGAATATCCAGGTGTTGAAAGGAATCCCCGTCAACGAGTTCATGGACACCATGGGCTTCTTCGCCGCCTCGCTGGGTCTCAATTGCGTTTTCTGTCATACCGCCGAGAGCCTGGAAGATTGGAGCCATTTCGCCGATGACGTTCCCCGCAAGCGCGCCGCGCGCGGCATGATCGCGATGGTGAACAATCTCAATAAAAACAATTTCGGCGGCCGCCGGGAAGTGACCTGCTATACCTGCCACCACGGCAATGAACGCCCCGAAGGTGATTCCAAGTCTGGCCGAGCAATATGGCGTCCCGCCCGAGGATCCCAATGAAGTGGAAATTGTGGCGAATGGTCCAAAGGGGCCTTCGGCCGATCAGATTCTCGATAAGTACATCGCGGCGTTGGGTGGCGAGCAAAAGCTCGTTGCGCTGAAAAGCTACATCGGCAAGGGAACGTTCGAAGGCTACAACACCAACCACCTGAAGGTGGGAATGGAAGTGTACGCCGAGGCGCCCGATCAGCGAACCCAGGTGGTGCACGTACAAATCGGCGACTCCACGGAAACCTTCGATGGCAAAGAGGGCTGGGTGGCCTCGGTCGATCGCCCGGTCCGTTTACTGCCGGATCTTCCTGGCTACGAACTGGACGCCGCTAAGCTCGACGCCGAGTTGATGATTCCCGTGCGCATCAAAACGGCGCTCATGAACTGGAAGACCGGCTTTCCAGTTACCTCGATCGATGACAAAGACGTGCAGACCATCGAAGGCTTTGGTGCGGGCGGCACCCGCTTCAAGTTGTACTTCGATCAGGAAAGCGGCCTGCTCGCGCGCCAATTGCGCTACGAGACCACTGTGGTCGGAACCGTGCCCATTCAGGTGGACTACTCCGACTATCGCGACGTCGCCGGTGTGAAGATCCCGTTCAAGTGGGTAGTCACGTGGACCAACGGCCAGTCCACTAACGAGTTCACCGAGGTGCAGGCCAACCCGGCGATCGACGCCTCGCGCTTCGCCAAACCGGGCGCCGCCGTTTTGAAGACGTTCCCCAAATAGTTCAGTATTTATTGACGGGATTTCGCCAGAGGAAACCTTTTCTCAGCCGAAGAATCCGATCGAGCGTCCCGCCAACCCGACTCCGAACCAAAGCATCAACGCGAAGATCGCAGCGACCTTGGCTCGTCCCGGCGATATGCTTGCGTCGTCCCTGCGGACCAGCTTGCGGAAGTAGCCGAAGTGATACGTTAGCGCGCAGGCCAACAGAGCCATCTTGATCCAGAACGACGTGTTTCCGTAACACCGAACCGCAGTCGCGATGAACATCACGGAGCCGGTAATAATCATCAGGATCAATCCGGTCGTTTGATACGGCAACAGCTCACCGGCCAGTTCCGCTATCGGCTGTTTCTTCAGGATCGCGCCCATCAAACGCAGGCTCAAAATAACAATGGTGCCCAGCAGAAGTGTGAGTCCAAACAAATGAAATGTTTCCAAAGCCGGGTACGCCGCTTCGTGACTCTCTACCGCCTGATGGATAGCGGTTGTTTCGCACCACTCAAAGAAAGGATAGATTGATTGCAAGAAATAATGGCCTCTACGTAAGAAGTGTACGGCATAGAAAGGGGATCAAGAACGTAAAGAATTGCTAAGATCGCCGCAATTGCGGCCACGCGAAGACGCCCGGAACGACGCCGCTTAGAACGAATAAGCCATGATCCGGCCCATCGTGATCACGCCCACCCACAGCACCACAGACGCCCAACCGGCGAAGCGGGCTCCCCTTGGCGGGACCGCCGCTGTATCCCATTCATTCATGCGCCGATAGACCGTCAGGTGATAAACCGCCGCGTTCACGCCGGCCAGCACCAGCAGAATCAGCTTAGTCCGGAACGCGATACTCTGGTAGGCCGCATACGCGTGCGACCAAAACAACAACGATCCGGTAATGCCCATGAGGATGAATCCGCCGGTGAGCCACGGAAGAAAACTGGACCAGACTTCGCGCGCCGTGCGCCTCACCAGCAGCACGCCCGCCAGCCGCAGGTCCGAGATAAGAATCAGCCCGACAGAAATTGATAGTCCCAGAACATGTAAACCTTCGATCAAAGGAAACCACACGCTCGATTCACGAATATTCGCGCCCACGCTGCTAGCTTCGAGCATCTTGCAAAATTCCGGAATGGACATCATATAAGCCTCCTATGAAGAAACGCCGTGCGGGCAAACCCAGACAAGAAATAAGAACGAGAAATAAAAATAGGTGCGATCAATGCTTGGACCACGAGTTGTACAGAAATTCGCCTGGAAGCGATAGTGATTGTAGCAAAACGGGCGTACTGTGTTTCTTGACAGAGGGGACCAGGAATGTTAGCCCTGTAACTTAGCAATGTTAACTGGCAATTATTCTTTCAGGAGAACTATGCGTCGAAAATCAATGGTGACGTGCCTCGCGGCATTTGCGCTGGCCTGCTCAGCGTCCGCGCAGGCACCCAAAGCGCCCTTCACGGCCAAGGACGCGGCGGAAGGTAAACGTCTCGGGGATTTATCGCTGGATTTACGCGAGCAAATTACCAAGGCCAAGGGCCCAGCCGATCCGTTTAAGATCATGGGCAATCTGTACTTCGTCGGCGTCAATAACGGCGAAGTCTATTTGCTGACATCGCCCCAAGGCCACATTTTATTTGGTGTCGGATTTCAGGACACGGCAGACCTGGTCCAGAAAAACATCGAATCACTGGGATTTAAATTGACCGACATCAAGGCCATCCTGCTGAACCACGCCCATGGCGATCAATCCGGCGCCGCCGCCGAATTCCGCAAGAAGACCGGCGCGCAGGTGATGACCGGGTTTGCCGAAGTGCAGTTTCTCGAACATGGCGGCGTACTTCCCGGAGGCATGCCGCGTCCCGCGAACGGGCCGCCCGCGCCGCCGCCTGCGCCTCCAACGCGCTTGCAAAAAATCAACGCGCAGTTCGCGGGAACCCAGCAATATCCGCCGGTCAAGGTGGACCGCGCGCTCTACGATGGCGATGTGATTAACGTGGGCCCGCTGAAGGTCACCGCCTATCTCGCACCCGGCCACAGCCCCTCGCCCGCCAGCTGGCTCTACACGGTGCGCGACTCGGGCAAAGATTATCGCGTGCTGGAATTCTGCTGCTGGGAATATCCGGACGACATCACCACCAACGCCTACATCACCGAAGCGGGCGTGCACCACAATCTGGAGCTGTTCCGCAAACTTCTGCCAGTGGATATTTATCTAGAGACCGGCGCCTATGGATGGTCGGGAATTTTGAGTCAGCCCTCCGGCACCATGGCGGAGCGCATGGCGAAGCTCAAGACCGAAAACAAATACTTCGTGAATCGCGAAGTATTCAAGGCGCTCTCGGCCGCGCGCGAAGTGGAGATTGAACAAAAGTTTGCGGCGCTGAAGGCCGCCGGGAAATAGCGGGGAGAGCGAACATGACGAAGAAATCCATACTCATCGGTCTCGCGGCCGGCTTGATCGCCGCCGCGCTGCTCTACGCGCAATCGATCGCGCCGAAGGCGCCCTTTACCGCCGAGGAAGCCGCGCGAGGCGCGAAAATCGCGGAAGAATCGCTACGGATCCGTAAGCAGATCACCAACATGAAAACGCCCGCCGAGCCCTTCAAGATCATGGGCAATCTGTATTTCGTCGGCGTGGCGAACGGCGAATGCTATCTGCTTACTTCGCCCAAAGGTCACATCCTGTTCGGCTCCGCCTTTCCAGACACAGTGGACCAGGTGGAAAAGAACATCGAAGCCGTGGGCTTCCATTTGAAAGACGTCAAGGCGATCGTCGTCAATCACAATCATCAGGATCAATCCGGCGGCACCGCCGAGCTTCAGAAGCGTAGCGGCGGCGCGCAAGTCATGGCGGGCTTCGCCGAGGTGCCGTACCTGGAACACGGAGGCCGCCTGCCTCCAGGCACCTCGATCCCGAACAACACGCCTCCTCCAGCGGGCGGCGGCGGGACCTATCCACCGGTCCATGTCGACCGCGCGCTGTTCGATGGCGACGTCGTGACGGTTGGCCCGTTGAAGTTCACGGCCTATCTGGCTCCCGGCCACGCGGCATCGCCCACCAGTTTCCTTTACACGGTGAAAGACGGTGGACACGAATATCGTGTTTTCGAATTCTGCTGCTGGGAATATCCGGACGATCTGAGCCGCAATACATTCATCAACGAAGCGAACGTGCGCCACAATCTAGAACTGTTCCGCAAGGTCCTGCCCGTGGATATTTATCTCGAGACAGGAGCCTATGGATGGTCGGGCACGCTGAACCAAAGCTCCGGCACGATCCTCGAACGCATGGCGAAGCTCAAACAGGACAACAAACTATTCGTGAATCCTGAGATCTTCAAAGCGTGGTCCGCGGCTCGTGAAGTCGAGTTCGAACAGAAACTCGGGAAGCTCCGCGAGACGGATCCACTCTACAAGCAGTAAATAATACTCACGGGCTTACCGAGATGCGACAGTTATGGCGCGGCGCTGCGATCGCGATTACCAGCCCATCCGCGTGTCGAATTGAAAGGGAATCTGATCGGTGCCGATCGGCAAACGATACACGTCCGGATCCTCGTGTTGATACGCCCGCGTGGGCATGCTGATGAATAGCGCGTCGGTGGTCCCTACGTTCTGGTGCGCATGAAAAACGAACGCCGGAATCACCATGATGTTGCGATCCAGGTCGGAGCGGTAGATTTCGTTAACCACGCCATAGGTAGGCGAGTCCTTCCGCGTGTCGTAGAGCACGACGCGCGCCTGTCCCTGGCTGATAAAAATCCGATCGTCGTGCAGATGATGGATATGCCAGCCTTTGATTTTTCCCGGACGAATGGTGAACTGGTAGACGTAAACCAACGGCGCCGGATGCGGCGGCCGATGCGGGCTGAGGATCTCGCATAGTGTTCCCCGGTCGTCAACGTGTGTGGTCCCCGATTGCAGGACCACCCCATGGATCAGTTTCTGTACGGGCTGGCCATCCGATGTGACTGTTTGCACGTCCTTCTTCGGATCCGCGGCTGTTTTAGGACTCATTGTTGTCTCGTCTCTCTCCCCAACGATTTTTCCACCGGCTTCGCGAGCGTGCCAAACAGGCGTTACTCCAGGCCGCGATATTTTCGGAATTGCGATACTTCCCAGCCCAGAGCCTCCTCATTCGGAGGCGCCGAAAATTGCGGGCCGCTCATCGGCAGTTTCAACCAGTGTACCCTTGCGATGGCCAGCGCTTCGCGGCACATGAACCAGCGCTCGGATTCGATCCTGGCGATGTACGCGGCTTGTTCGTGGCACGGCTTTTCCAGATAGGAGTTTTTTCGCAGCGCCGAATTGAATTTGAAGACCGTCAGTTCGCCGGTCGAAGCAAAGCGGTACGCCGCTTGAAACGCGCGCTGAACAAAGTCGAGATCGGGATTTTGTGAGATCGTGCGATAGTCTTTCCATCCACCAATACGCAGGGCCGCCTCGCGCTGCAACATCAGACACGACGGAACTAAAGCCTCGCACGCGGCAAATCCCTCACGGGGATAAATGCCGTTGAGCACGCGAAAATTCGAACCAGCGGGACCAATCATCTCCGTAAGAGCCGAGACAACCTCGGCGCCCGAAGATTTTATCATCCCAAGCAGGTTCATCAGATGCCGCGGATGCCAGATATCGTCGTGGCCTAACATCGCCACATATTTTCCGCGAGCCATACTGAGCCCCTGGTTATTGGGCGTCGCCTGGTGCCCCGAATTCGTGGGCAGATTGTACCAGCGAATGCGCGCGTCGCCGATCGATTTGACTACCTTCTCCGAATCGTCCCTGCATCCATCGCCGACCACCAGGATTTCGAAATTCTGTTCCGTCTGCCATAAAACCGAATGAATCGCGAGCCTCAGCACGCGGCTCCAGTTGTAGGTCGGAATGATGACGGAAATCAGCGGTTCATCAGGAATCGGCGCGGTTACGATCGTTGCACTCCGGCGTGCGAAAGCGCCATATTTAAGCGATCGCCAAACCAGACGCCCTATTTGCCGTCGATCGAGGTAGAGACTCATGCTGCCGAAATTACCAATCAGCTTTCACTACAGTCAGGCATATTTCGGCAAGATTCGGACAACGACAGTGACTCGTGCAAGGGTTAGACCTTATATTTCGGAAACAGCCGCATGGCGTTGCCTGCGAACACTTGCGTGAGTTCCGCGTCGTTGAACACGTGGCATTCTTTCAACAAATGCACCTGCTCCGCGCTCACCACGAACGGAAAATCGCCGCCGAACATGATCTGCGAAAGCGGCACCATCTTGCGCAATCCGCCCACGCCGAGCGGATTCACTGCGCTGGACGTGTCGTAGTACAACTTCTGCAGCTCCACCAGCGGACCGTTCGGCATGGCTTTCGTTTTGCGAGCCGCGGGCGCGTCTGCGCGTAGTTTGCCGCCATCCTCCAGATACGTCGCTTGTGCGCCCGCAAGACGTCCGATCATGCCGGGCAGTGCTCCACCGCCGTGCGAGAAGATCCACTTGATGTTCGGATACTTCGCCGCCGTGCCGCTGTAGAGCAGGCTCACGATTGTGCGGGCCGTATCCATCGTATATTCCACCGTCCCGGAGCCGACGCCTGGAATCACACCTTCACAGCACGCGGCGTCCTTCGGATGCGTGTACACGGTCACTCCGCGGCGGTTCAGCTCCTCATAAATCGGCGCGAGGGCGACATCGCCCAAATACTTATCGCCATACAAAGCCTTGCCGCCCCAATTCGTGTACATGAACACGCCGTCGGCCTTCAACTTGTCCAAACCGTATTCGATTTCCTTCAGGCTGCCGTCGATATCCGGCAGAGCGAGCATCGTGAACATGCCGAGGCGTCCGGGATGGTCGGAAATCTGCTTCGCCGCGTAATCATTGATCTCGCGGGCCAGTCTTCGCGTGTCGGCCATGTTGCCGAACCAGATGCCGGGGCCGATGGTGGAGCACAGCGCCACGTTCACGCCGGCCTTGTCCATATCCTCCATGCATTCGGTAGGACCTTTCACCGGAAATTCGCGGACTTTGTTCTCCTGCAGAAATTTCACATACGCAGGCGCCACCAGATGGTGGTGCACATTGATGATGCGCTGCGCGCCTTGCGCCTGCGCCCTCTGGCCTCCGATGAGAGCGCCCGCGCCCACCGCCGCCATACCTGTGAGAAGCTCGCGGCGCGAAAGCCGCCCGAATTGATCGTGATTCATAATGTGGCCTCGTTTCGAATAAAAATGATTTAAGACTTAAACCTGGGAAACAAACCCTCTGCGTTCTCGCGATCGATCGCACGCAAAGTCTCGACCGACAAATTCGACGCCGGCAGCTCATCGATGGTGCTTTCGATGCGCTCTACCGGATAATCCGTGCCGAACAAGATCTGCGGAATCGGCGCGAACTTCAAAAGGGCCGCCATCGACCACGGAAAGCTCGCGTGCGCGATCTCGTAGTAGAGCTTCCTTAACTCGTAATATGTTCCCTTCGGTATGCGCGCCTGCGCCTGCTTGGGAACGCGATCGCGGATGCGGCCGGCAATCATCGGGATCGTCGCGCCGGAATGGGCAATGATGAACTTGATATCGGGGCAACGCGAAAGGGTGCCATTCACCAACAGGCTGGTCACCGCGCGCGTGATGTCGAAATCGTACTCGTTCATCGAATCCGGCACGCCGGGATCCAAGTCGTGGCAGCAGGCGGGCGTATTCGCGTGGATAAAAACAACGGCTTTACGCCGATTCAACTCGTCGAAAATGGGTGCGAACGCGGTATTACCTAAATATTTTTTGTCAGCCCCCGTGTCCGGCCATAAGCCAATGCCGTCCGTCTTCAGAACGTCGTAGGCGTACGCGATTTCCTTCAGGCTGCCTTCGATATCGACAAAAGGAAGTGCCGCGTAGAGCCCAAACTTCCCCGCGTAATCGCGCACCAGCTTCGCCCCGTAGTCATTGTTTTCGCGCACCGCAGCGCGACCCTTCTCTGTGCCGGTCCACATCTCTTCGCGAACCGCATTCACGGGCATGACGATCGCCGTGGCGATGTCGTTCTTCCCCATGTCATCAATGGCTTTTTGAGGCGTCCAGTTACGCGCTAAACCCGCGCCAGGACTGGCCGGAGACGACATGTGCTGGTGAACGTCAATGCGCCCGCGCGGGGAGGCTGACTTTCGATTCGGCTCCTGCGCGAGGAGCGCACTCGCGGGGAGCGCCGCAGCTACGGTCTTCAGAACTTCGCGCCGGGACCTGCTGCGATCGGCCGAAAAACTGCCATGCCAGAGATTCATGGTCATCCTAGGATATACGCGCGCGGAGCCGAAGGGAAGTTACCGGTCCCCGCGGCGCGCCGAAAAATCTAGCCCTTAAATTGGGGCATCAACCGCTCAGCGTTGCCGCGATTGATCATGCGCAGTTCGGCCGCGTTGAACACCTTGCTGGTGACTAAGCCATGGCCGGTTTCCGCCGCCGTGCGATACCAATAATCGGTCCCAAAAAGAATTTGCGAAACGGGAACCACTTTGCGCAGCGCCCCCATAGCAACGGGGTTCGAAGCCTGCGCCGTATCGAAATGCATTTTGCGAATCTCGGCCAGTGTGCCTGCGGGCGCGTTCTTCGGAGGCGCGCCGTCCTGTCCCTTGGTCTTAATTCCAGGAACAATTTCGGCTTCCGTGCCGCCCAGGAATCGCTCAATCACATAGGGCATCATGCCGCCGCCGTGTGAGAAGATCCATTTGATGTTCGGATACTTGCTGCTGGTGCCGCTATAAATCAGGCTGCCGATGGTACGCGTGGTATCGGCACCGTAGTCCACCAGCGTATCGGGCACACCGGGGACCAGGTTTCCGCAACAGGCGCCCGTGATCGGATGCACGAACACAACGGCGTTGCGCCGGTTGAGTTCCTGATACACCGGCGCGAAAGATTCATGGCCCAGCCACTTATCGCGATAGTTCGAAAACAGCCCGATGCCTTCGGCCTTCAGCGTATCGAGCGAATACTCGATCTCCTTCAGAGCGCCGTCTGTGTCGGGTATGTGTACTGAGGCGAAGCTCCCGAAACGGCCGGGATGATCCTTCGCGATCTTTGCCGCGGCGTCATTGCACTGGCGCGTGATGGTGCGGATTTCGTCGGGCTTGCCGAACCAGAAGCCCGGCGTGGTCACCGAGAGCATGGAAACGGCCGTGCCATTCTTGTCCATATCTTCGAGATCGATCGAAAGCTCCCACGGGTTCGCCGCATGCGGGTCCGTCGTACGGCCCTTCATCAGCAGACCGGGCGACTGATTGTGAGCTTTTGCGTAGGCAACGTATTCGCTGGGAACGAAGTGGTGGTGCACATCGATGCGGCGCGGATTATTACCGCTCTGCGCGAACGCGGAGAGTCCCGGAAATAACGTAGCGACGCCACCGGCTGCGGCCGCAATGCCGATAAATTCACGGCGTGAAGGTGAGGCAGCACCCAAAGATGATGAAGAGGACGAAGAAAGTTTAGACCGTCTGAAAGAACGCATGGGTGGACGATATCACAAGCGCCCACCCGTTGCCAATCGAGGAAAGCCGTTACTAACCCGAGTACTTAGCCTTTGTACTTATCCTTTGTACTTGGGAAGGATCCGTTCGACGTTGCCGCGGTCGATCATCTTCAACTCTGCTTCGGTAAACACCTTGTTCGTGGTGAGTCCCTGGCCGGTTTCGCCGGCCGTGCGATACCAGTAATCCGTTCCAAACAGGATTTGTGTCACAGGCACCACCGTGCGCAGCGCGCGCATAGCGACGGGATTTGAGGCTTGCGCGGTGTCGTAGTGCATCTTTTGCAGTTCATGCAGCACGCCGTTCGGCACCTTCGCCGGAGGAATGTTGCCTTGCCCCTTCGTCACCACGCCGGGAATTAGTTCCGCCGACGTGCCGCCGAGAAATCGCTCAATCACGTAGGGCATCATGCCGCCGCCATGAGAGAAGATCCAGCGAATGTTCGGGAACTTCGTCGTCGAGCCGCTGTAAATCAGGCTGGCGATGGTGCGTGTGGTGTCCGCGCCGTATTCGATCACGGTATCGCCGACGTTCGCCACCAGGTTCTGGCAGCAGGCGGCCTCGATCGGGTGCACATAGACCACTGCGTTGCGGCGATTCAGTTCTTCGTAGACCGGGTCGAACGATTCGTGGCCCAGCCACTTATCGCGATAGTCGCTATAGAGCGCAATGCCGTCGCACTTTAGCGTGTCGAAGGCATACGCAGCTTCCTTCAGCGCACCGTCGGTGTCGGGAGGATAGATCGATGCAAAGCTGCCGAAGCGTCCCTTATGGTCGCTGCCGAGCTTGGCCGCGTATTCGTTGCTTTCGCGAATCACCTTGCGCTGTGGGCCCTGCGGGCCGAACCACAGGCCCGGCGTCGTCAGCGAAAGAATCGCCGTCGCTGTACCGAACTTGTCCATATCGTCGAGATCTTCCTGCAGCGTCCATCCCGGATACGCGCTGCCACCGCGGCCTCCCAACGCCGCAGGCTTGGGACGTTCGGTTTGGGCTCCCCGGCCCGCTCCGCCTCCGCGTCCACCGTTATTGTTATATGTGCGCGTGTATTCCAGATAAGCTGGCGGTGTAAAGTGATGATGAACGTCTATGCGGCGGGGGCCGCCTTGCGCGTGCACTGCGAATCGCGGAAAGAGCGAGGCTGCAGCCGCCGCCCCCATTCCGCCAAGAAATACGCGACGCGAACTGACGCCCCAATGGGCAGACCGATCCTGAAGTTTTTTGATTTCGTCCATGGCGGGGATTATGTCGAATGCGCGGGGGGATGTCAAGACAGCCTATCGAGTATTTCTCAATTTCGTGCGGACTAAGATAGCTGGTATGCGATATATGCGCGTTCACAATCTCTGCCTGGTGGCCGGGTTGCTTGTCGCCGGCCGGGCTCATGCTGCCGATGCCACCTGCAAGCTTCTGGCTGACGCCAATACGAAAATCTATTCCATCCCCACACATATCTACATGACGGAAACGGCAGCCTACACCGGCGGCCAAGCTCGGAAAAGTGAGCTTGTGTATCTTAACGGCAAAACATATATACAGGTAGCCGGGAAGTGGCGGGTCAGTCCGCAAACTCCGCAAAAGATGATTGAGCTCCGAAAAGAGACCGAGGCTGAGGAGGAAAAGACCATGACGTGCAAAGTCGTTCGCGATGAGCCCGTCAATGGCGAAGCAGCCGTCTTGTACAGTACGCACCAGCAAAATCCAGATGAAAAGAGCGACGCGCAGGTCTGGATTTCCAAATCGCGTGGTGTTCCCATCAAATTGGAGATGGATATGGACGTCGGTGGCGGCGCCGCGGGCAAAAGTCATCGGACCATGCGTTACGAATATACGAACGTCCAGGTTCCCGCGGGTGTCCAGTAGCCGGCTTCCCGTGGAAAGAAAGGCGAAATACCCCGCGCGGCCCCGTAAAGGGGGCTAGGAGCGCGCTTAGTAGTTTTCCGCACCTTACCCCCTCGGAAACGATTTCAGGGGCCTCGATTTTGGCGAAGGTTTAGTGAACGCCTTTCCAGCGAATGGGCTTAGAGGAACGCGCGAGTTACAAATTACACGTTCGCTGATTTCGAACTAAAACGGGAGATTTGTTTTTGCAATAGCACGCGGCGATGAGGCGTCACTGCCTTGTGTGTGCGGAGTCGGTCTTCGGTACCTGGTAAGTCCCCGCCGGAGCCTTCGCCGTAATTACCAGTCGATTCCAGGCATTGATCTCAGCGATCGCGAGCGCAAGATGGGCGATTTCCAGATCGCTGAATTGTTCTCTCATCCGTGCATAGAGTTCGTCCGGCACGTCTTTCCCGGCGATCAGCGTCAGGTGTTCCGTAAATTCCAGAGCTGCGCGCTCCCGATCGGTGTAGTACGGTGTTTCGCGCCATGCGTTGAGTCCATACAGGCGCTGCTCTGTCTCGCCGTGCGCCCTGGCATCCTTGGTATGCATGTCGATGCAATAGGCGCAGCCGTTGATCTGTGACGCACGCACTCTCACGAGTTCGCGTAGTACCTGTTCGAGGCCGGATTTCCGCAGCGGTTCCTCCATGCCAAGCATTGCCTTGAGGATGCCGCCATAGGCAGGGTCCATCAGATTCACGCGAGGTTCAAGGTTGTGTTTCGTCATATATTGATCTCCTCTATTACTTCCGACGAAATGACGGAAAGATTTGTGACGCGCGTCTGAATTGTTGTACGGTGAAATTGATGAGTCCGGCCGCTCTTCCGCAGTCCGAGCGAAACCATCTGCTGTCTTTAGCTTATGGATACCTTGGCAGTCTGGTCGATAGCGAAGACATCGTGCAGGAAGCCATGCTGCGCCTGCAGCAGTATTCGGATCGCAGGGCCATTCTCAACCCTGCCGCGTGGCTGACCACGGTGGTGACGCGGCTCTCGATCGACAAGCTGCGCTCTGCACAGCATCGCCGGGAAGTTTATCCCGGGGAATGGCTGCCCGAACCGGTCTTCGACGCGCCCTCTCCCGAACAGGAAGCAATCACCCGCTCGCGGCTCTCGATAGCGCTCTTGTACCTTCTGGAAAAACTGGAGCCTGAACAGCGTATCGTCTTCGTGCTGCGCGAGGTGTTCCAACATTCGTACGAAGCGATCGCCCAAATCGTGGACAAATCCGAACCGGCCTGCCGGCAGCTCATGGTGCGAGCCCGGGCGGCGATAGACCGCGCAAAGCACTTTCCGCCCGCGCGCGGCGAAATCGCAGACGCTGTGGTGGCCCGCTTCATCAACGCACTGATGCAGGGAGACGAGGAAGTGTTGCTGGGAATTCTCGCGCCGGATGCCGTGCTGGTGGGCGATGGTGGAGGCAAAGTGCAGTCCGTCATCAATCCCGTGTACAACGCCGACCGCATTTCGAGATTCTTCCTTGGCATCTTCCGCAAGCAGGCTCACGGGCTTCAGGTATTTCCCGCGGAAGTAAATTCCAGCCCTGGCATGCTGACTTATCGCGACGGGCAACTGATCTCCGTCGCAAGCGTTATGATCGAAGACGGCCGGATTACGGGCATTTATTCCATCGGCAATCCCGATAAGATTCACGGGCGACACAAGGTTCGCGCCGGCAACTAATCAGGCTCGTCGCGATTGAAGGGCGCACCGTTGAAGATCGTTTGGGTATAAACTATGTTGCTGAGGAGATCAAGATGCGCCTGAAATACAAAATCAGTTCTGCTTTGAGCATCTGCGCCGCGGCTGCGCTGGCGTTAACCTTCACATCCATCACCAAAACCACCGCGGCGACCACGAGTCTGCCCGTGGGCAAGGTGCCGCTGACGTCCGCCGGCCCCTTGGCCTTTGGACCCGACGGCGTACTCTTCGTAGCCGACTCGGTGGGCGCCAAGATCGTCGCGATCGATACGAATGATACAAAAGCGGCGAAGACGGCAGCGATCAACGTCGAGGGCATCGACACGAAAATCGCCGCGCTGGTGGGCGTTCCGGCCGACCAGATCATCATCAACTACGTTAAAGTCAACCCGATTTCGAAAAACGTTTATCTCTCTGCATCGCGCGGCAAGGGTCCGGATGCGGCTCCGCTGATCGCCAAAGTGGACGCGACCGGCAACGTGAGCCTGCTTTCGTTGGACAGCGAGCCGAACGCGTCGGTCAGCCTGGTAGATGCGCCGAAATCGGTAAATACCGGACGTAATCCTCGGATGCAGACGATTACCGACATGAACTATGTCAACGGCAACCTGATGGTTGCGGGGCTTTCGAACGAAGAGTGGAGTTCCGCTTTGCGCTCGATTCCTTATCCGTTTAAGACCGCGGATAAAGGTGCGACGCTGCAGATCTGGCACTCCTCGCACGGCCGCTATGAGACGGAAGCGCCGATCCGCACCTTCGTTCCGTACGAGATCGCGGGCGAGAAGTATGTGCTAGCCGCTTACACCTGCACGCCCCTGGTGAAGATTCCGGTCAGCCAACTGACGCCGGGCGCGATGGTGAAGGGCGCGGAGATCGCCGACCTCGGCGCGGGCAACCAGCCGATCGACATGGTGCCGTACAAGAAAGACGGACACGATTACATTCTGATCGCCAATACGAGTTTCGGTGTCGTGAAGCTGAAGGCAGACAAACTGGAGAGCTATAAGACGATCACGGAACCGGAGCGGACCGACGTCGCGGGCGTCCCCTACGACAAGGTTCGCGATTTGCAGAACGTTCAGCACCTGGCCCAAGTTGATGCGTCGAACGTACTGGTCATGACGGGCAAGGGCGGCGGCTTCAATGGCCCGCCGGTTGGGCCGATCAACCTCAAGACGGTAGCTCTCCCGTAGTAATTTCTTTTGCGTAAGCTCAGTGTGGCGTGGCTCGCGGTCGTCCTTTTTTGGGGGATGACTGCAGCCGCGCAAAACATTTCGCCGCGAGACATCTCTCTCCAGTTCACGGGCGGAGCCTTTAAGGTTGCCGGATGGCAGGCTCCGTCGAACCCTCCGTCACCCGGCTGGTCGTCGGTATTCGTCGTATACGCCGGGTCCGGCGACGTACCTCCGCTGCTCGGCAGCTACGCGGTCGAAAGTGGGAATCTTGTTTTTCATCCGACTTATCCGATTGCGGCCGGTGTGCGGTATCGCGCCGTATTTCGTCCCGTAGGCGGCGCGCCGGTGGAGAAAACATTTGACGGTCCACCTCGGCCCACCAATCGTATTGCACGCGTGGAGCGGGTGTATCCGACGGGCGAAGTCTGGCCGAGCAATCAGCTTCGGGTCTATATCTATTTTTCCGAGCCGATGAGCCGCGCCCAGGCTGCCAGCCATATTCACATGCTCGATTCGAATGGGAAAGAGTTGGTCGGGCCTACCGCTGTGTTCTTGCCGGGTGAAGAGCTGTGGGACCCCGGGTTTAAGCGGCTCACGATGACTCTCGATCCCGGCCGCATCAAACGCGGGCTGACTTCGAACGAGGCTCTCGGGCCGCCGCTGACCCAGGGGAAGCGCTACACGCTTGTGATCGACGCGTCGTGGCCCGATGCGCGCGGCGTGCCTATGGTGGAAGGCCTCCAGAAAACGATTCGCGGCGGACCAGCGGAACGCGTTCCGCCCGATCCGCAGAAGTGGATCGTTACCGCGCCGAAGGCAGGGACTTTCGCTGCCGTTACAATCCGGTTCCCGACGCCGATGAATTATCCGCTACTACAGCGCATGATTCGCGTGTCGGGATCGCAAGGTATTTTGAACGGGACTGTGGAGATTGCGCGCGAGGAAACCGACTGGCGTTTTGTGCCGCAGCAGGCGTGGGCTACGGGCGACTACAATCTGCTGATCGATACCGGGCTAGAAGACGGAGCAGGCAACCACATCGGCGAACCATTCGATGTGGATGTGTTCAACAAAGTCACCGAGCGCATCGAGACGAAGACAGTTTCACGCAGTTTCAGCGTTCGATAAAACGACGACTGCCTGTCGGTGGTTCACGGTTTGCAGGTGGCGATCGGCTTGTCGCTGATTTCCACCATCGTCATTCGATCATCCGAATGGCGCCAGCGGACCAGGAAGTAGTGGGTCGGCGCCTTTTCGAGGTGCGTCGAAATCTGCCAGAGATCGGGATCAGTGCAATGGACGGGATCGTCCGCGTAATCGCCCTCGTCGTCGTCACGATGCAGCTTCTTGTACCAGTCTTCGAGGCGGACTGACTCGGCCAGTGCGGCGCTTGAGGTCCAGGGAGCTCGCAACCATTCGTCGACGAAGTCGCGCGGCGTGGGAGCGATGGGATCGATTTGCTTTACCGTCGTTCCGTGAATTTCGAAATGGCGGACCGCCTTGTGCGGGTACCCGTAACCGCCTCCGCCGGCTGAAAACTCCACGCGCAGATCTTCGGGTTGAAGTTTCGCTACAGCCGCCGGGTCGCCTTCGTCGTAAAGAAGGTCGCGCTTGTCGAGGATCGGTGTCGGAGTCCCAAAACGCCAGACGCGATAGTAGACGTCACGGAAGGTCAAGCAGCCTGCCTGATTGCCGAGGGTGAGGATGAGACGGACACCATCCGGGCCCGGATTAGAAATCTGTACGGAGTTCAGCGCCTGCGGGAAATAGGCGGATGCGGCGTAGTTGTCCTGTTCGTTTTCCCAGATACGCTGCCACCCGCCGCCCTTCCATTCGTAAACGTAGGCGGAGTTGTCGTAGCCGCAGCGGACGCCGGTACCGACGGCGGTCTGAAAGATCAGGAAGCCGCCCTGGCGGCTGATTTTGATATCGTCCAGAAAGCCGAACGACGTGGGGAAACAGTCCGCATCGTTATCGCACAGGAGCTTCTGGCCGTAGAGCGCTTCGTGCAGGTCCTGGCTGAGCGCCTGTTCGTCGCCGTTCTGCGGAAATTTCGCGAGGCGCGCATCGATCCAGTCGCGGAGCTGGTGCTTAATCGTGGTGAGCCGCGGTAGCCCTCCCCGTGCTTCCTGATGGTCAGTGGCGTATTTACGAAGATCAAGGACAGAGTCGCGGACAGCGGCCAGTCGGGCGTCCGGAGCATCTTGAGCGAGGGCAGTGCAGAGCGGTAATAGTGACAGCAGGATTCGCTTCACGGCTTATATATCATCTCGCTTCACGGCTTATATATCAAAGATATCGTTCGGGTCTTCTTGCAAAACACCACCGGTCGTCTCGACATCAAGAACCGTCTCTCCGCGCGATCACCGACCGTTCTACGGTTTTGCGATGTGGGCACGATCTTTCTCGTTCTCATTGCACACGGATTCCAGAACATCGCTGTCCGGCACTAAAACTTCGGTGACCTTGATCGCGATCGGCCGGGTGTACATCGTCGAATCGTCCACGGTAATACTCAAATCCGTGTGGCCAAAATCGCGCCGGTGGAAGCGCTCCTGGACGCGCATGCCTTCGCTGTGAGGGTGGCCCGCGACGTCGAGCCAGCTTTTGTCATTGAATCCTATCGAATTCACAACCAGCGTGTCGCCTTCCCACGCGCCGACTGAGTAACCGAGCCACGATGGCTGTGGATCGGCGGGCAGCTTGCGGCCGTCGAGGTGGATTTGACGATAGGTATTGTCCACTTCGTATAACACGACAATTTCGTCCGGCGTCTGGATCATTTTAAACGGCGCGTAATTCGTGAGATCGGCGCGCGGCAACCCTTGCGGCAAACATTGGACCACGGGACTGGCCGTGCCCTTGTGCTCCGCATTGCTGCGAAACAAAGCGGCGAATTCAGGGCGCAGAGGCGAGTCCTCGGGCTTCACGTCCACGAGAATATTCAAGAAGTATTTTGGAAACTCGGTAGGGTCGTCTCCAGGTACGGCTAGATTTTTCAGCTCGTCACCGAAGATGCGTGAGATCTCTCCGGGGGCCGAATACGCGGACTGCCATACTCCCGAAAGATCCGGCTTCCCCGTGGAAGTTCGTGGAGGCTTGGCCGAAAGGTTTGGTTTGCCGTCGCGCGTGCGCGGCGTTCTCGGGGCCGGATAGTTCAGCCACTGGCCGTGCGCCACCAGGACAGCCACGGTCATCAAGAGGACCGTGATTGTCGTGAATCGGCGATTCAGTGCATTTTCAGGCTGACGGAACATCCGATTCTCCCCCACTACGTCAGGAACGAAACAAAGCGTCGCTGCAGATCGTACTTCCCGCGTGTTATCCGACTGACGCGCGAAATCAATTACCTAGAGTATCGGAATTGAACTGGAAGCGAGGGCACGTCATTTAGTGGCGATTCGTCCCAAACGACGCGCCTCTATATACAGGAGTCTGGTGAACGATTGCCTCTTGGCCTACTTCTTGGCTCACTTCTTCCCTGCGGCGGCATCCTTGAGAGCTTTCAGATGCGACAGGTCGCCGTCTTCTTCGTGGCAGGCCGCTTCCGTCAGATCGAACTTCTCGCGATTGAATGACAGGGCGATGGTCCACGGGCGTGTGTATACAACCGGGTCAGCGACGGTGGCCTCGTAGTTGATCTTATTTTCGCCCGCCGGCGTGAATCGTTCCACTACATGCTCGGTGTAGCTCACGATCTCTCCCACTTCGTTCAGCCAGGTTTTTCCATTAAGGTTCGTCGTGTCGACGACCAGCGTGTCGCCGTCCCAATGTCCGATGGAATCACCCTGCCAAAGGCGCATGTCGTCGGGAAGATGCGCGTTTGTGTTTAGCCGGATGATGCGCCAGGACACGCGCTCGTGCATGACAAAGAGATAGTCCGGCGTTTGCACAATATAGAAGGACGTCGGAACGTACATGGAGCGCGGCACACCAGCGGGAAAACAATGTGCTGTGGGATCGTCGTAACCGCGTTCCGGCTTGTTGCGATCGATCTTTTCCTGCGTAGCCCATGGCCGCACAGGCAAGACACCGTCGGCGGGGTCAGTAAGAACGCCGCGTCCCCCCGGAGTCAAATCGTTTCCCTTGTGCTTTTCCAAGCCGTAGTTTGCGCCGCCTCCATCGGGTTCGTAGAAGCCCTGAAAATCCGGCTTGCCGTCTGGCTTGCGGCGAAGGTTCGGCACCGCGGTTCGCGCAGGCTCGGGTTTCGCGGCGGCGGCGGTCATGGCGGGCGGCGGTGTGCCGTCGCCGGGATACCATGTGCGCGGTTCGCGGTCGAACAGGTCGGTGGTCTCTTCCAACTCTGCCTGGCAGACGTACTCAAACAGACGGTCGCGGTCGGTGCGCCGATGCAAAAACAGGCGAATGGTCCATGGCTTGGTAAAGACTTTCGAGTCCTCGAGCGTCGCTTCGTAGGCGATCGTATTCGCGTCGGTCATCGTGTAGCGTTCGACGACGTGCAGCGCATCGCTGTGAAAATCGCCCGCCATGTCGAGCCACGTTTTGTCGTTAAAATTGGCCACGTCGACGATGAGCGTGTCGCCGTCCCAACGGCCTCGCGAATCGCCCATCCAGGAATCGACGTCGGCCAGGTGCTTGCTGCCGTCGGTAGGAATCAGACGGTAGTCCAGAGACCATTCGAAGGCCATGGCGACGGCCTCGGTAGTCTGGAAGATCTGGAGCGGATACTGCATGTACATGATCCGGGGGACGCTCGGTATGTAGCACTTGTTCACGGGATCGGCCATCAGCCGGTTCGCGAAATTTTCCGTTTTCTTCTTGGCCGCCCATGGCTGATACGGAATCTGTCCGCCCACGACGACAGAGCGGCCGGCCAACATATTGTTGCGCGCAACGTGATCCTGCAGGTCGACATCGGCGGTGCTGTAAGCCTGCCAGATGCCATCGAGCTTCGGCTTGCCATCGGCAGTGCGGGGCAGAGTTTGAGGGGTGGTTTGCGCGGACGCGCTTGCAAGCGCGAAGAGGATGAGTGCAACGAGCACGAGCGAATTCTTAAAAGACATAGTTAGCGTTTGGGTCGGGAACACGGTGGAATTGGCTGCTTCGTTGCGCGGGTCATCGAAGCAGTACATAACCATCAAACCACAATGTGGGCAAAGCACAAACGTGGTCACGGCTCGGCGCTGTGGGGCGCATCGAATTTGGATAGAAGACTACCGAATCGCCCCGGATGATATGACGTTACTTTTTGGATGGTGTCGTGTATTCGTAATACTGGTGCCGGCCCAGATATGGCTCTGTGACAGCATTTAGGAGCACGCCAAGCAGAGATTTGGACGGGATGCTTGCCAGAGCGTTCATGCAGTGGGTTCGGCTGGTGAAATCGGGGCGCACCACCAGCACCAGGCCGTCGGTGACCTGATGGATAAGGTCGGTGTCGGCGACTAAGCCGATGGGCGGAGTATCGAGAATCACATAGTCGAACTGCTGCCGTAGGTGTCCCACCAGCGTCCGCCAGTTTTCAGAGTCCAGCGCTTCCGTGGGATTCGCGGACGACGTACCTGCCCCGATCACGAAGAGGTTGGGATACTGCTCCACTTGAATCACCGATTCGTTAAGCGCGGCTTTTCCGACGAGTACGTCAGCTAGTCCCGGGCCTTGCGGCAGCCCCAGAAGCGTGTTGATGCGGCCGCGCCGCAGGTCGCAATCCACCAGCACAACTTTCGTTTCAGCTTTAAGCGCGAGAGCCGCCGCCACGTTGACGCTGGAAGTTGTCTTGCCGTCACCCGGATCGACGCTGGTGATCGCGATGACGCGCGGCGCCATGGGATGCTGAACGATCTTCGTGCGAATGATCCTGTATTGTTCCGCGACGCCTTTGAATTTCGGCTCAAAGGGGAGCAGCGGCGCGTCGGTTGTGAGGCGCACCGGCAACATTCGCGGCGATTTGCTGTCTCCGCCGCCACTGCTACGGCCGACGGAGCCGCGCTTGGCTGGTCTTCACCCAACATCTCGCGCGTCAGCACCGGCTGCCTCAAGATCGCTTGTGCATCTATGCCGAAGCTGTCTGCCAGGCGATCGCTTCCCGTTTCAAGCTGCTGTAACGCTTCAAATAACTTACTCATTACTCACCCTCACAGTGCGCGCCAGCGCCGGATTGAACCTAGCGGCCAGGCGTCTCAGAATCCCGGGCTTCGCAGGCTCCGGACAATATCTTTCTATAGTCGGAAAATCAGCGGCCGCGGGCGCGGCCGTGACTGTGGTCTTCAATCCCTCGAAGGGGGAGCGCGGTTGCGGCGCCCGGTTTTTCATTACGCTTGTTGCAGGCGAAAAATCCGGGATATCCAGATCCCGCAGGACCTGGCGAATATGATCGCCCGTGATCACGCGGCTTGATTCTCCGTACGCCGTTAACAATGCATTGTCGCAAATGCTATTGACCAGGCGCGGAATTCCGCGCGACGATGCGGCAACGGAGGCGATGGCGCCCGTGGTAAAAGGTATCTCGCTGCCGCCGCCCGCACGCTCCCAACGATGCGCCATGTAAAGGCGGACGTCGGCGGGCGACAACGGTTTTACTTCCAGCCGAATCTCGATGCGCTGTTTGAGCTGGCGCAAGTCTTCGCGGTTCAAAACGGCTCTTAGCTCTGTTTGGCCTGCCAGGATAATTTGCAACAGCTTCCGTTCCGCGGTTTCGAAGTTCGTCAACAGCCGGATTTCCTCGAGAATCTCAGGACTTAACTTGTGCGCTTCATCGACGATCAGCGTCGGAGTTTCGCCGGCTTCACGCAGCTTGACGAAAAACTCCTGCAGCTTCATGATGCGTTTCGCTTTGCTGGTGGGCACGTCTTCGATGCCGAAGTCCAGGAGCACCAGTTCTAGAAAATCGCCCAGATTCAATGTCGGGTTGAGAATCAGGCTGAAGCGTGACGACTTGGAGGATCGCATGAGCGCGCGCAACAGGGTCGATTTTCCCGTTCCGGCGTCGCCCGTCAACACGACGAATCCCTTCTTTGCGAGGACGGCATACATCAAGCCGGAGAGAGCCTCGCGGTGAGATTCGGTCATGTAGAGGAAACTCGGGTCAGGAGTCACTCCAAACGGGACCTTATTCAACTGGAAAAATTTCTCGTACATATCGGGGCCGATTCAAGCGTGCGCGCTCTAGGTGCGCTGCCGCAGTGAAGGTTAAGCGGCTTTCTCCCCCTTCGGAATCACGATCTGCGGGATGCGTCCCAATATCACGACGTTCGGCCCCAGTTCCCATTCGCCCAAAACTTTGTCGCGGGGAAGACGGACCATCAGAACCACGAGGAAGCCGATGAGCAAACTCAGCACAGCGCCGCCAAGGTACAACATCTCGCGCTTGGGCTTGAAGGGGCGTTCGGGGACACGCGCCGGTTCCACCAACGTGTATTCCTCGCCGCGCTGGCTGCTCTCCATGTCCGCCGCCATTTCAGCGGAATTCTTTTTGTCGAGGAGCGATTTGTAATTCGCCTTGGCGATTTCGTAGTCGCGCGTGAGCGACGCCATTTCCTGTTCCCGCAAAGGCAGCCGATCAATGCGCGCCTGCAGCGATTCGATTTCCTTGCCGATATCCTGACGCTCCGCGTCCGCAGTGGCCACTTCTTTCACGGCCAACTCACGTTTCGCGCGAAGGTCGGCCATGCGCTCTTTCTGGCCAAGAATCGCGGTGGCGAGGCTCGCGGTGACCGTTGCATCCAGATCCGGAGGGGCCACGGGACGAACTGCCGCCGCCGGTTTCGGATTTTTCGCGTCCGCCGCTTTCAAGTCGGCAAGTTCTACCTGGCGCCGTCTGATTTCAGGATGATCGGGGCCGTAACGGAGCTGCAGAGTTGCCAGTTCGTCCTGCAACGTTTCTATACGTGTTTTAGGCTTGGCCGCCGCCACTGCTGCCGCCTGGGCCGTGGCCTCGGCCGCGGTTGCTGCCGCCTTGCGCTTTGCCGCGTCCTTCGCCTCTGTTTCCGCTTGTTGCAGCGACGCGAGAGATGACTCGGCCTGGCTCAAGTTGCCCTCCACCAGAATTCTGGCTTGATCGGCGCGGTTGACGGCCTCCTGATCTCCCTGCAGGCGCGCTTGCAGGCGCATCATCGATCCGTTGAGAGACGATTCCTGCTCCGGCAGTTCGCCGCTGTGGCCGAACTTGTACTGCTTCACTTGCGCTTCCAGGCGATCCAGTGTCTGCCGCGCTTCGCCCAGTTGTTCATCGATGAACGTGGACGTATCCATGGCGCGCTTTTCACGCGAGCGTGAATTTTCCGCCATGATGAGATGCGCCAGGCGGTTGGTGACGTTCGCGGCCGTCTGCGGATCCTTGTTCTCGAAGGAGATGCGGATGGCGTCGGGGTGAGTGTCGGAAAGCCCGGCCTCGGGTTTCAGCTCGATGTCTTTCTCGCGCATCAACTTCACTACGTCCTCGCGCGGCATGCTTTTGCGCTCGGCATCGTACAGATGAAATTCTTCGATGATCGACTCCAGCCGTTCGTCGCTCAAGATCAGATGGCTGATGGTCGCGAGCCTCTCCTGCGGCGCTGAAGTGTCGCTTGGGCTCACGTATTTTTCCGGGATCTTCTGCCCCACTACTAGCAGCAGACACTCCGCTTTGAAGACCGATGGCAAGCTGCGAACCACTAACCCGGCTGCGATCGTCAGTACGATGGTGATCACGAGCGCTTTGAACTTGCCTTCCCAGAGGACTCGGCCGATGGACCGCCAGTGATAGCCGAACGGCCCCGCCTGCTGCGGGATCGGTTGACGTGTTGTTTTGCTCGAAGGTGTCAAAGTATTATCTCTTCCTTTTTGTATTCACTGGCCAACCTAGGGCACGACAACCGTGTCGCCAGCCTTGAGAAGGATATTTTGTTCCGTGTGCTTGCCTTGAATCACGTCTTTGTAGTGGAACGGGATTCTGAACTGGCCATTTCCGTCGTTGCGCAGGACGTAGATGCCGTTTTCCTTCGCGAAGGGATCGAGGCCTGCCTGGCTTAACGCTTCTAATACGGTCATGGTGCTGGTCAGACGAATCGGGCCGCCCTTCTTTACCATTCCCACCACGACCACTTTTTCGCTTTCTACGCTTTTCACGAGGATGGAAACATCGGGGGCGAGAAGATATGGCCGGAAGTTCGCGGTGAGACTTTCTTTCAACTCGTCGGGTGTGAGACCGGCCGCTTGCACCTCGCCCAAAAACGGCACCGAGATTTTGCCGTCGGAGCGGACGGTTGTTTCGGGCACCGATGCGTCCGGCTCTTTAAAGACGATGATCTGCAGGACGTCTCCAAAACCGATGCGGTAGCCGGGTCTTTTGGACGCCGGTGCGATCGCCGAGGACGAAGGAGTGAAATTGGCCGCCGTTTTCGGCGGCTCTGCTTGGGCCAGCAGCAGCCCCGGCAGCAACAGGGCCGCCGGAATGACTAGCATCCATCTGCAATCACGAAAGCTACGCATAAATCCTCCAGAAAAGATCCGTTCCTTCTCTTGCGGTAACTGTGTACCGTTCAATCTCACAGGCGATGCCAAAACCACCGGAATCCGGGCGAGGGTCGACTCGTACTACCCGAGCCTGGCACGCAATACCCGCATTCGAGCCCGTCGTGCTTTCAAAGGCCGGCAGCGCCAGGAACATCTCACGTTCCTCGCCTCTTATAAGAGGCTCTGGCGAGAGAAAATAAAAGCCGCCGCTGCTGATGTTTTGTGTATAGCAAGGCGCGGCCGCCAACTCGTCGGTCGCGCTTAACTGCACGACGAGCCGTAAGGCGAACCGCTCATGTCTCCGACGATCGTTTACTAGGCGGCCCATGAGTCGGAAATCCTAAAAACTTTCCCCTGTGGGACTGAATTGTTCATCATTCGCAAAGCGTCGAACGTATTGGCGTCGGGCGTGCCCGCGTTGTGGTGCCAGCAATCAAGTCCTGTTGTGACGATTGGCGTTGTTTTCCCAACAACGTACAAGCTTGTCGAGGGCTCCGGCAAAGCACACATTGTTCGCATTCGTGGACGATACAAGCAATTTCCCGGCCAGAGCGCGAACCCCTGAAGTACCAATACTCTCAGGACGCTGACAGAAAAGTTTTTGCCTTTATACTTTTCTTGCCGGTTATGTTTTAACTGTCACTGAAGCAGGAATGCGAACGGCTAAGATCACGCACCGGGAACGAGGGTTGCTCATCGTCGCCGCGGGCCCCGGGCTTGATTGGGAACGATTGGATTCGTCCTTTTCGAAACGGCCGTTCAATGTGGTGCGCGCGGACGGCGAACTACGGCAGGTCCTGAACGAATGCCGAAAATTAGCACCCTGCACACTGATCGGCGATTATGATTTTTTCCTGAACCCCTCGCGCAAGACTGATTTCTCAAAATTCCTTCAATTTGAGAAGTCGGTGTCCGTACTTATTGAAATTCGTGAAGAAAAACCGGATGAGGTCCTAGGGCCGCTGCTGCAGTTGGGATGCATGGGGTTCGTGCTGGCGGGACTGCCCACGACCAAGCTGCGTCGAGCCGTGCGCGCCGTGCAATCGGGCGAAATATGGGCTCCCCGGCGCCTGATATCGGCAGTTCTGCAAAACCGGTACGGCGGCCCGCGTAGTTTAACCGCACGCGAGTGGGAGATTCTGGCACTGGTGGCACAAGGGCTATCGAATCGTGAGATTTCGCAGGTTCTTCGGATCGCGCACGAAACTGTCCGCTGGAATATGCGAATGATTTACAAGAAATTGGATATCCATGACAGGAAGAGCGTGATCCTGCGCGCATTTGGAACCAATGGGCGTAAGCCCTTGGAGGCCGAGGCTGGTCGTGCGGTAGCAAACTCTCAGCTCGCCGGCTAGCGTTTTCCGGCAGGCGCGCGTTCTCGCGACGTCAAAAGATTTCGAAATAAAGTTCGCGCCCTAGTCCGGAGTCGCAGCCGGTACTATTGAGGCATCCGAAACAGCGTACGAACGCGACGAACCGCGCTTTTTGTAGTTCTGCTATGGTCCCGTTTTGCTAGAACCGGCAGTACCCGGGTGGAACTAAATCCCCCCTAGGCAGCCGAAAAGAGTTCAGGTAATTTGAACCTAACCTAACAAATTGGGATTAATGCTTAACGATGAGGACATGCAAGGCATTGATCCAGGCGGGCAGATAAGGAGGACGGCGCGCTCGTGCGTGCCGTTGAGCCGGTTTGAAGATCTGTTTATTCTCTAATAGTTCGAAGCTACAGGATCTATGCCTCGAGATTGCTCGCGGGCTACGCCTCGACAATTGCGAAGTTGTTAGGGCCGATCCAAAGCAGTCTGTCCGTGCGGACCTCTATATCTGGGATCTCGATGGCAGAATGTGGCCGGATGCGGAACAGCGCGGAAATCGCGATGGGCAATTTCGCGAACAGGTGTTCGCCGTAGACCCCTTGCACTTAGCCGAATTTCTTCAAACCTTGCCGCTGGGCGCGGGCAGTACTTTAGTGAAACCCGTGAATGCGGCGGCGCTGCAGGTTTTTATTGAGCAGACGGCGGCTCGCGCGAAGGCCACACAGTCGAACGTGCGAACGATTCGTCGCTTGTCCTCGGATTCCGATCGCCACGACTTGCTGCAGTATCTGTTGATGGCGAATTTAAAACTACAGGACTACGAGCAGACGCGTACTAATTTTCTGGCGCGTGCCGCGCACGATTTGCGAGCCCCGCTGACGGCCGCCAGCGGCTACGCGGGACTGCTTCGCGAGCAGGTCTTGGGTCCGCTGAACGGCAATCAGATCGATCTGCTCCGGCGCATGGAGTACAACCTTAAGAAGCTGACGCGCCTGGCTTCAGAGATTTTCGAGTTAAGCGTGGTGAAGCAAGGGAACCGAAGGCCGGAGTTGCAGGAAAGCTCGATTGACATGCTGTTGCGCGGCGCGCTGGACGAAGTAGCGCCCTTCAGCGAAGAAAAAAATATCACGGTCAGTCTGGAGCTGAGCGATTCCGGGGCTCCGTTGTATCTGGACTCGGAGCAAATCGGCCAGGTGCTGGTGAGCCTGCTGGAGAACGCGATCAAGTTCACTCCCAAGGGCGGACATGTGGCGGTTCGCGGATATCCCGCCGGTTGGACCTCGCCAGCGAATCACGCGTCCCTGAGCGATCGCGATGGCCAACGTTCGAGTGCTGTTCCCACGGGCGCCGTGGCCTATCGGATCGACGTGAGCGACACCGGTGCGGGAGTCGCCGCCGAACAGTTGGAAGGCCTTTTCGAGGAATTCACGCCGTATCGTGGAGCGCAGGATCGCTCCGGCGGCGGCCTCGGACTCGCCATTTGCCGAATGATTTTAAAGGCCCACGGAGGCCAAATATGGGCGGAGAACCACCCGGCCGGAACAAGACTGTCGTTGGTTTTGCCTTCGGGCGACATCAACAGCCGGCGAGCGGTTCAATTTAACGCCCAATTACATGCAGCATCCTTGCGGGAAGTGTCTTTTACGGAGGAGAGACTTTGCAATTAGCTACGACGAAAAAAGTGACGATTCTGATTCGGGAAAGCGACCGGGAGGTGCGGAACTATCTCGAACTATCGCTGACCTGCCGCGGGTACGGCGTTCGCCATGCCGAAACCGGCGAGGAAGCATTGGATTGCCTGCAGGACGCGGATGGGCCCGAAATCTCTTTGGTCCTATTGGATGCCCCGATCTCGTGCCGTGAGGATATCGAGACGCTGCAGGAGATTCGCCGCGTCAACGCCAGCGTTCCGGTGATCATGCTCTGCGGCGATTCGCGGCCTTCGGCCGTGGTGGACGCGATGAAGAGCGGGGCCACGGATTTCCTGGCGAAGCCGGTTGGAAACGACCAGTTAGTGGACGCCATTCAGCGCGCGCTGGATTCGCCGGTGGTCCGCGGCAAGCAGAAGAAAAGCCTGCTGCCGGCGGCGACGCAGAAGCATCTGGTCGAAGAGTCGGCGTGGATGGAGAAGAACGCGGTCCTGCTGAGGCAGGTGGCGTCGTCGGACATTCCCTGTGTTGCTCAACGGCGAGACGGGGGTGGGCAAAGAAGTTCTGGCGCGCGCCCTGCACGCGGGTTCACCGCGAGCCAATCGCCGCTTTCTGAAAGTAAACTGCGCGGCGTTGCCTTCGGAGCTGATCGAGAGCGAATTGTTCGGCTATGAACGCGGCGCGTTCACGGGCGCTATGAAATCGAAGCCCGGAAAGTTTGACATCGCCGACGGTGGCACCATCCTGCTGGATGAGATCGGCGATATGGATTTCCGGCTGCAGGCGAAACTGCTGCAGGTTTTGCAGGACCAGGAATTTGAACGCGTCGGCGGGACGGAGACCATCCACGTCAACGTCCGCATCATGGCGGCAACGCATGCGGACCTCGACAAGGCGATGAAGGAAGGCCGCTTCCGCGAAGACCTTTACTACCGCCTGAATGTGGTCAATTTCGTTGTTCCGCCTTTGCGGGAAAGGCCGGAAGAGATCATCCCCCTAGCGACGTTCTTCATGGAGAAATTCGCGGGGCCGTCCGGAAACAATCCGCCGATGACGGCGGAACTGAAAAGCGTGATGCTGGCGTATTCGTGGCCGGGCAACGTCCGCGAAATCGAAAACTTCATCCGCAAGTATCTTGTCATTCAGGACCCGGAAGCGGCTGTCGAAGATCTTCGCGGCAAGATGGGCGCGCGCGTCGCGTCGAAGGTCACCTCGATCGCGGCGCCGCTCGAAGTTCGTACCAGCTCCATCACTCCGCCGCCTTCGCTCGAGCGGGTTTCGGCGGCTCAGAAAAAGGCTGAGAAGGATGCCATTCTCGGCGCGCTAAACCGCACACGATGGAACCGGAAACAAGCGGCGCGGGTGCTGGGCGTGGACTACAAAGCGCTTCTCTATAAGATGAAGAAGCACGATATCAGCCGGGACTTCGGAGAGGAAACCGGCTCATTCATCGCGAACGACGCCGTACGGCTGCCGGTTGTCTCCGCGGCGACGAACTAAGACGTTAAGCCAAGGCAGAACGGCAGCGCAGGCAATCTGTGGCTGCCGTTTTTTCGTCGCGTTGGCGATTGCTACTCTGTCACTACCGGCAGTGATGAGAGCGCGCTGCCCAGGAATCGCAGCGCGGTGGCCGATACGTTCGTATTCGACTTGCAATCGATCGTGCCTCGTTTGCCAACCAGAAGCGGGAACTGATAGGCGGCCCAGTGACCCAAGGGGGCAAGCGATGGCACTATGACGGCTCCAGAAATGACTGTGCCCGTAGGATCGTAGGCAGTACAAACGATGTTTGCCGCACTGTTGTCGAGATTCGCGATTGCAATTCCGGTTACCAGCGGCTGCCCGTTACCTGCGAAGGTGGTCGAATCGAATGGGAGCAGAAATTCTTTGCTACCGGGAGTGGACGGAATGGCGGCTTCGTAATAGATCCCGTTCACGGCATTTCGGAATAGCGCCTGGACCACCACCGAAGACCCCGCGCTAATCTGCGCCCAGCCCTGGAGCGAGTCCGGTAGCGCGCTGGCCTCTTCGATGTAAGTCGAGCCCTGCCCGGCGAGTGTCCCCGAGATTGAGCTAAAAGGAGCCGCCAACGGCTGCGCCGTTGTCGCCATAGAAATTTAGCGTGTAGTTCGTTGAGGCTGAGCCGCCATTCAGGATGAAGATGTCCGTCGTCAACGTGCCGCCGGCCGCCACTTGCGCGATGGCTGCCGTTTGTGTCGCGCCGTTCGAGGTGGCAGGGTTTGTGACCACTGGCAGCGAAGAAATTTCGTTACCGAGGAAGCGAAGGGCCGTTGCGGATAGATTCGTATTCGAGGTGCATTGAATCGTGCCGCGTAACCCGACGAGCTGCGGGAATTGATAGCCAGCCCAATGCCCATTAGCCGGCAACGCGGGTACCTGGAGGAACGGATTAGTCGGCACGGGGTCTCCATTTGTTTGATAGGCGGTGCACAATACGTTGGCTGCCGTGCCACCGTCCAAATTCGCGATCGCTATTCCGGTCACGAACGGCTGACCATTGGTTGCGAAGGTGGTGTCGTCGTACGGGAACATGATTTGCTTGCCGCCCGCAGTGGAGGGAACCGCTGCCTCGTAGTAAACGCCGCTCACCAAATTGCGGAACAGCGCCTGAACAACAACGCCGGTATCGGCCGTGATTTGGCCCGATCCATCCACCGTTGTTTGCGAGGTGCCGGTCGTTTCGATATAAACGGACCCATGCGGCGGCAATGTCCCGCTCAATAAGCTGGTTGGACCCGTTGCGAACGGAAGCGTGAGGAAATTCCCAGTGTCATCGTAGAACCGTATCGAGTAGTTGGCTGTGGTCGCGGTGGTGTTGAGGACGAAAATGCCGCTGACTAGTGTTCCTCCATCTGCGATTTGGGCAAGTGCGCCGGTGGGGGCCGGATGAGCCAGAACGGATCCGTCCGTGGCGCTGACAATTAGTGCATCACCTGCTCCAGTCGCCGCTGACGCATTGGACAGATGGAGCTGTAGGCTGCCGGAAGCTGAAGGCGCAAGCTGAACCGTTGCTGTCGCCACGGTGCCGCTTGGAATCGGTGTGGCATTGATTCCGTAAACCAGACAGGTGCCCCCCCCGCAGACCAGGGACTTCCCGGCGGCTGTCAGCGCGGGACTGGCGGTGAACGTGACGCTCAAAATCGATGCAGCAGGATAACTGAGAGTCCATTCTAAAGCCGAAGGCTCTGCACCGGTAGCGCTGGCCACCGATAAATTCACACTGATAGCCGCGCCGCCGATACCGGATCCGGACCCGATGGCGAGCGTGGACTGCGCCGAGCACGTTCCCGCGAACGCTATGGCCACAGTTATCGCGGCAAGACAACGCGCGCCCTCATGCCGGCGCAATGCGCTGCAGGCGCTCCGGAAACGCTTGAGTTGGGAGACAGACTTCGGCATATAACTATAAAGTGATCGACGGAACCCCGCAAATAACGATTACGATCGCGCACCCTGTCCCTGAAGGAACCTCTGCGAAGGAACCCCTACGCTCCGCGCTCTTCGCTAGTACCTTTGATCCGGAACTCGTGTTTATCAATTTCAATGGCAGAGTAATCCGGACCTGAATGTACGACGCAACCTCGGGCCACCAGTTTCAGGGAAAGGCGATTATCGAGCTTCGCGGGCCAATCGATATTCAACTCCACCACCACGCGCGGCGGGAGCCGGTGAGTGGTTGTGAACAAAACGCCAGAGCTTGAGATATTTATCGTCTGGCCCCATCCCGACTCGCGAATGCCTCTGCGTCTCAAAACCTGGTAGTGAACCTGCTGCCGGATCGGAAACCGGCTAGAGCCGCGCCGCTCCTCAGGAGAGGTTGTGGGAACGGGTTGAGGTGACATAGTACGGTTCGTCCTTTCTGATTTCAGCGCAGGATACTTAGTCGTCGCGACTTTGCGCGATTGGGTCGCATCTTACCGGCCGGAACTCCGCGCGAAGCGGCGTTACTTGATGACTTGATTCCCTTTTACGGATTGGGGACGGATGCAGTTGCCACGCCCGAAGACGAGCTTTCGTTGCCGAGATCGTCAACGCTTGTAACCCGATAGCTGTAGCCTTGGCCCGATTGCACGGTTGTGTCCAGGTAACTGGTCCCTGTCACCGGCGACGTCGTGATCTTTACAAACTGGCCGCTGCTCGACGTGGCGCGGTACACGTTGTAACCGACGACGGTGGCGGTACTGCTGGCGGTCCAGTTGAGTGTTGCGCTGTGAGAGTTTCCGGCAATACACGCTCCACCCTGTGACGCATTGACGACGCGCTGCACTGCCACGGCATTGCAGTTTGCGGCGCCATCGATGTTTGCCGTGCACGTCGCTTGGCCGATCGCTCCACTCACTACGGCGTTCACGTCGGCCGCGGTGACCGACCCGTCGCCCGTCAGGTCGCACGGGTTCGCCGACTGGCTCAACAAAAGGGCCGGAGAGAACAGGACGAGGATGCCCGCCATGCGGACTGCCCATTGCGAATTGGTTTGGTGTTTCATTGAGTGATTACCAGTCGGCAGACTTTATGAAAGTATGACGAGGCCTGCCGGCCAAAAGTTTAGGAACTGCGCGGTCATAGCGAGTATGGGATCCACTGAAAACTGCGCCCGGGACGAAGCGAAAGAGGATTGAGGCCAACTCTCATGTTTCCCAAGCCTCATTCTAAGTGATTTCACCGCTCCTCATGTAAAGGGTTTATCCCCCCAAAATGCGATCTCTCGCCAAATGCGATGGCCGCGGCAGTCAAATTATCATTGGCAATTGGGAACACGATAGGAAGGTATGTCCTCTCAAGCGCCGCTTACAGATTCCGGGTTCGCGGACCAGTGCGAGAA
Organism: Terriglobia bacterium; assembly: GCA_963699945.1. Taxonomy (GTDB): domain Bacteria; phylum Acidobacteriota; class Terriglobia; order Bryobacterales; family Bryobacteraceae; genus Palsa-187. Next base: position 113,611 of record CAVOVW010000012.1, on the reverse strand, counting down.
TCAGGGGGTGAATGTTGATCTGCTTTGGTTCGCGCTGCGCGTCCGTTCGAAGCACGAGCATGTCTCGGCGGAGCACCTGCGCCAGCGCGGCTACGAAGAATTCTCACCCACATACAAAGAAGAGACCCAGTGGTCCGATAGAAAGAAGTTCGTGGAGCGCTTTTTGTTCCCCGGCTATGTATTTTGCCGGTTGAATCCGAATGACCGTTTGCCTGTTCTGACGACACCCGGCGTCGTTAGCCTGGTAGGGTTTGGCAAGGGGCCCTCGCCTATACCGGACGTCGAGATTGAACGGGTGCGCAAGATGATTAACTCCGGTTTGCTCGTTACACCGTGGCCGTTTCTCGAAGTGGGACAGCACGTAATTCTGGAGCGCGGACCGCTCGCCGGCCTTGAAGGCATTCTCGAAGACGTAGAAAAAGGGCCGCGTCTGGTTGTTTCGATTCCGCTGCTGCAACGTTCCGTGTCCACCGAAGTGGACCGCAATTGGGTGCGTCCCGTAAACCAGCAGCCGAGAACACCGCAGCCTTAACGCCCAGGCACCGCCAAGGAGGCCGCCTCGGTATTGAATCGCCTGGAGCGATCCAGTTTCATAGTTTGAACCGGCACGGCTCCTCTCACCCTCAGCACCAAGCGATGTAATGTGGCTGCCAGAATCATTTTCCGCCCGCGGATGGCCAACTTCCATGCTTCGGCGTACAGGCCCGCGCGAAACGCTCTCTTCACCCAAAACACAAACAATCCGCCAAACAGTGCGCATTGTTCGGGAAGCCGGTCCGGTGCGCCCGGATAGCTCCCGGCCTTGACTTTCGCCATCAGCCGGTGCGCCATGCGTACGAATGGCGCTACGTTGTGAATGCTGTTCGTCGCGTGCACACGGTAAAAAGTCACGACCGGCGCCAAAATCAAAATCATGGGCCTGGCCGTTCCGAGTTTGGCGCACAGATCCTGGCAATCTAAATGGAAGATTCCCGGCGTCCACGCTCCCGCCTCCTCGAAAGTTCGTCTGGCGATCACCATTGAGCTCGCGCTTAAGCCAATCGACCGATCCTTGTGCAAATAATCCTGGTATTCAACAAACTCAACTCGCCGTGGCGCAGCTTGCGTTTGTTCCACGGGGACGGTGTCGTGGAACCAGAATGTTTCGCCCAATATGAGTTTGGGATGCCGGGCCGCGACAATCTGTTCATAGATATCCAAGGCCCATGGCGTGAGGAGATCGTCTCCGTCCAGGAAAACCAGGTATTCGCCTTGGGCTTCAGAGGCTCCTCGATTACGGGCTTCGATTGCGCCGCGGTTGGTTGCGAAGCGAACGAATTTGATGCTGCCGGAATATCTTTCCAATAGTTCTGCGGAGCCGTCAGTGGACCCGTCATCCACAACGATGACTTCCTTATCCGAGTGGTCCTGCGAAAGCGCGGAATCGACTGTGGCACGAATGAAATCACGTTGGTTCCAACAGGTGATCACGATGCTGAATCGTATTCTTTTCGCCATGGGGCCACCCCGTTCCACGGGCGGTTCTTCGCTACAAACAGGAGTAGGCTCGATCGCCGAGCCACGCGGTGAGTTCCAGTGGCAGACGGCTCCATACGGCCTTCGCCAGGTTGTGGACTGCGCTTTCCGAATCTGTTTTCGCCGCCGCACGCGGTAGCGAGGCAGGGAAATAATAGCGGTACAAGCGTGTTGGCTCCGCACCCCACTTTGTTTTGAATTTTGCGAGCGCGGCGTTTCCTTCGGGTACTTCGCCAAAATCGAAAAACTCAAAGCCCTGCTTACATGCCTGGTTAATCGCCTCCCACTGAATCACGTCGTTGGGACGGAGCGAAAAATTCTTTGACGAGGCTCCGTTGAAGACGTAGGAAATCGTCCTGCCGTACTTCAGGAAAACCGAGCCCGCGATCATTGTGGTTTGTCCAGCTTCGTGCTTTTCGGCCACCAGCAGTTGCATCATTCCGCGAGTTTGCAACAATTCCCACATAGCCAAGAAGAAGCGATAGGGTCGAGCGGGAACCATATTGCGCCGCATCGCCTCCAGATAGAGCGAATACCATGCACGAAGATCGGCTTCGCTCTCCGCGGCACGCACGCGGACGCCCAGGCGTGTCGCCTTGTTGACGGCCCACTTAATGCTATTTCGGTCGTGACTGTCTTTGATGCGAAAGGGTCCGTCGGACGGTAGCCGCAAGACATAGGATGACCTCCACGGCGAAGCCGTCAATCCCTCGGCCGTTCCATCTAAGCCCCGGCCCTGAGTCTTGATTTGGATCCGGATTCCGGGATCGTTAGCTACCTTTTGAACCGCCGCTTGTATCAGGGCTGCGCCGGCATTTTCGTCTTTGAACAAAGGGCCGGCGATTGGCGTTCGCGGTAGGGATGCCAGACGCCTGCCGCCAATCGGTCCGCCTAAGCCCAATGGCAGTCCCCGCGTGTAGAGCATCGGAAGGATCGCCAGAAGCTTGCCTTTGCTGTCCTCGCAAGCGAAGTACGCGCCTGGCTGCTTGTATTCCCGCTGAAGAACGGCGAGCCACGCGGGATGATGATAGATCGAGCTATCGGGATGCGATTCCACGAACGATTCCCATCGCGGGTCGGTTTGCGGATCGGTTTCTATTACGAGAAGCCGCGGAGACGACGCCTCGTTTAGCAGTCCGGATAAAGAGGACTGCCGTTCAGATATTTCCATTTCGTACAGACTTTCCATTTACGTTTTCTTGACGTCGGCAAACGGGGCAGATGCAGCCGGTCTAGCTCTATGCTTCAGAGCGCTCCTCAATGGGGGTACTGGCACGATCCGAAACCGCGGGAGCGCAGGGCATCGGCTCCGTGGTCAATGTATCAACCAACGCCAGATATTCTTTCTTCCTCGAGTCCCAGTTGTGCTGCCCAACGTGCTCAAAACCTCGTTGTACCAGACGTTCTCGCAAGGTCTTGTCTTCGATCACTTCCAGCATTGCCGTCGACATTTCCTTGACGTCTCCGGACGGGAAAAAGCGTACGCTTCCGTCACCGAAGTAGTACTCATCAATTTTGGTGCGCGACGCAACCACCGGTACTCCTTGCGACATGAACTCCATGATCTTCGTGCTGTAGGCTTCATTACCGAATGAATCCGCCCGCTTGGGAACGATCCCCAGATCGGCGTTGGCGATCAGCGCCGGCATTTGATCCATGGACGCGGTGCCAAGGTACTTCACGCTTTCCCCCACGCCCAGGCGCGCTGCCAGCGCCAGTAGTTCCGCCGTTGTTGTTCCGCCTCCGTAGAGGTGAAACTCCGCGTTGGGTACCTTCTTCTTGAGTTCTGCAAAGGCCTCGATCGCGAGATCGAGCCCCTGGTGCCATTGGAACGAACCCGGAAAAATAATAACGATCTTGCCGTCGTCGCGAGTACGGGTATGCGGATAGAACAACGCCAGATCCACGTTGTTCAGATACACCGAACATTTTTCTTTCGGCACCGATCGCGAAGTCAGCGTTTGCTGCCACAGGTGGTTGGAGACGATGACATGATCGGCAAATCTCGCCGACATCTTTTCGATTGCCTTCAGTAACTTCACATACGTGCTGCCGCCGCCGGACTTGAACTTGCTGGCGAACAACTCTGGAACGATGTCGTGAATGTCCAGAATCACCTTCGCGCCGTTCCACTTCGGATACCAGGCGGCGAACACCAGGAAATCCGGCACGTTGTGGACGTGAATCAGGTCATAGCGGGTTTCGCGATGACGGCGTTTCAAAAACAATGACGACGCGACGAGGAACCGTAAAAGCTTCGTGAAGTAATTCCACTTGTGGCGCTCGTCGTATGCGCGCTTCTGAATGCGGTGCAGGGTGACGCCAGCGATCTCCGCGGTTCCCAAAGGCGAGTCATCCTCGGCAAGAGCGATTACTTCCACTTGATCGCCGCGCCGGGCCAGTTCTTCGGCGTAGCGACGCACGCGATTGTCCGCCTCGTAGCCGGTGTAGGCAACCATGCAGATTTTTTTGCGAGAGTTGCGAGCCTCCGGCGCGACGCTCGCGCAATAGTGCCGAGCTACATCCCGCGGCAGGGCTGCCCACATCTGGTTGCCGTACTTCTCATGAGCGTAAGTCAGAAATTCTTCATACCAGGCTACCGGGAATTCGTCTTTGGCTTGCTTTTCATCACCCAGGCACATGTAATCGGGGTGGGTGTTGAGCAACGCCACGCCGCCGCGCTCGGCAATCCAGTCGAGTTTCTTCTTCCAGACGTCGATATTGGGCTCGGCCAGGACGACGAAGAGCCCGTGATCCTGCGGCAGTGTGTACGGCATTTCCACATAGCCGTTGCCGTTAATGCCCGGCACCCAGAACGGGAAAATGGTCCCCGCGCCGTCGGATTCCGGCTCAAACGGGTCCGTATCGAATGTCGACGAGTCGTATTCCACGCCCAGCGCATGCAGCCAGCCGAGTTGATGCTGCATCAGCGGCGAACGAAATCCGCAGGAGTGCCACTGCTTGAGGTATTCCCGGATGCGAGCCGCCCGCGTCGCGAAAGTCGCTTTGGAGCTGTATAATTTCCCGTCGTGCTTCAGTCCATGCACGCCCACTTCGAAGCCGGCGTTAACCAGAGTCCGGCGCAGTACGTCTGGCAGACGATATTCTCTCTCAGGCACGAAATTGAAAGATGACCGGAAGCCGTGTTGAGCTTCCAGCTTCATCACACGCTCCACACGGCCCAGTCCCCGGGAGCCTTCGACGTCATGCGTCAGTACGAACGCGAACTTTTTGCCGTCAGGCCATCCTGGCCAATTCGGCGGGGTAGTACCGGCCTTGGCGTCGATGGGCCATACATTTGCGTAAGCGATCCGCCGGGCGCTTGCTCGCCGCCGCCGCATCGCAAGACGGAGGCTATGCGGAATGATCGGCTTGAGCAGGTAATAAATCTTGTTTAAGAGCATGGGTCAATTACGTCCGCACCAGCGATTCGCAAAGAGTTAAGAAACGGTCGAGCGCTCGCCGCGCGGCGGTCCAGCGAAACATCGAGACGCCGATCCAGCTGCCGAGCGTATTGGTCAGGACGTCGGTCATATCCGAATTTCTCGTTGGAAGAAACCATTGCAGGCTTTCGATGGTCAAGCTGGTAAGTCCTCCGAGCAGGAAGGCCCAAAATGCTCCCCGGCGCGGGAGAACCAGCGAAAAATAGGCTGCCGCTAAAAAGGCCGGCGGGATGAAACCGCCAACGTTGATGGCGACGTCCTGCCAGTAGTCCCAGTCGGGTCGGAACGCGTTCCACGGCATCTCCAGTAAGATCTTGTCCAGAATCGAGTATTGCGCGGGGATTAACAATTCATCCTGCGTACTACCGGTACTGTGTACTACCTGTCCTCGGCGTTCGTCGAATAGGTACAACGCAGCTGGTGATGGTCCGCTAACTATGTCCGGACGGCCCGACTTGATCCAGCTGTTGAAATGAGTTTTCGCGCGGGCGGCGGTGAGTGCCTCAGAATAAATTGCTAAGCCCCGAAATTCGCCGACCCAGCCATCTGGTTGTGCTTCGGAATCGCCTACCAGCAATGTTCTTTCGAGATCTTTTCCAGAGACCGAAAATCCCGCCAACGTTCTGACCAGTTCTCCGTTGACATAGAGCGTCGTGCTGCCGGGGCTGGACGTGATCGTCAAGAATATCGGGCTGTTTTCCGTGAGAATTTTGTCGAAGTAGACTTTCTCGATGGGCGTCTTCTCGAGAGGCTCGTCTCGCTGCTTTTGAAGCATGAGATCCGGGCCTTCCTGGCGTACGGCGAAAGACACGCGGTTCGGAGAATCGTAAAACGAAACGATCGTTCCGACGTCGTCTTTCTCCGGCTGTAACCAGAGTTCCAGGCTGATGCTTGCGGAGTCGCTGACTTTTAGCGGCTGAGCGCTTCGAATCGCGCTGTGATAGCCGAGCTTCAGCCCGTTGCGTTCGGCCAACCACCGCACTTGATTTCGGGGACTATGAAACGGCCACAGGCCGAGGATCAACAGGCCAATGAGATTGGCGAGACATAAGAGACCAAGGATCCGGGTTCTCGCGACGCTCATGAATATAAGATCGCGCCGGGTGGACAATCCTGCATTCAACACTACCCGACGTGCTTATACAATATGTCGCCAACGGAATGTAATACGCGATCGGGGATGTGCGCAAACGCCTGCTTCATCAGGCGTTCTTTCCAACCGGCGCCTTCATTTTGAGTAACACGCTGTTGCTGCTGCTGGGACGCCGAGCACCGTGCGTAGGTCAGTTGCGACGCGACGCTGCCCCAACGATTCTTGAACGTGATGAGTCCCTCGTTATCGGTGTCGGACCGGCCTAAATCGAACGTCCCCAAGCCCGCTTCTTTGGCTTCTTGAATCGATCGCCAGAACAGCAGGTGCATCCCACCCAGGTTGCTGAACTGGCCGTCGGAGCATCCGTATTTATAGATCAGTGTGTCGTTGTGGCGCAGCGTCAGAATCGCGGCGGTTGCCTGCTGGTCTTTGAACGCCACGCGGATCTTCAGAGCACCCCCGAAACAATCGATCAGATTCTTAAACCACTCCTTAGGCTGCGGGGGAACCTGATGGCGTCGTCGCGTCAGCACCATCAAACGATAGAAAGCGTCGAGAAGCGCATCAGAGTGGCCCTCCTCATAGAGCAAGCCCTCGCGCTCCGCCCGCCGGATCTTACGTTGCGTGGAGTCTTTGTGGAAGCTGGCGAATAGCTTTTCCAGGCTGGGTGTCAGATCGACCTGATGAAAGCAGAACGACTGACTCACGGTGAAATATTCAGGCAAATCCAGTTGTGGCGAGAGGGGACGAAGCTCGATGTATTTCAACTTTTTTTGGCGCAGATCCGCTTTCAGTGCGGCTACCAATTCATGTAACGCTGCCGCGTCATTCACTAGCGGTTCGCAGTGATCTGAGAAAGGCAACGAGACTAAACGGCGCCCGGTCAGCCAGCTTTCCACGCGGCAAAAAAGCAGGGCGTCTTCAAGATCCTGATCTGGAGCCGACGTTGTCACGACAACCGGTTGATACCCGTACGTGCGCCGCAGCGCTTCGAGCCACGCCCGCGTGTGAAAGGCGGACGAGCGCGGATGCTTCTCGACGAACCGATCCCAGCGCGCGTCTTCGAGTGGATTTGTCCGGTGAATCGTTCCGGTTCGCGGAGGACTAGTCGCGAGCATGGTTCCCTTCGGCGATAGCGGCGCGAGCGTTCGTGGGCATCACAGGCTCGCTCCTCCACATTCTTCTGACCCTGCCCATTTGCTCTTCGCGAATAAATTGCATGAATTCGTTTGATACCGGTCGCGTTTCGCGGCTCATGACCGCCGAAGCGAATCCCGCGAATCGCACGAAAGAGCCCACGAAATACGGTTTGATGAAAGCCCGTTTCACGAGCTTGATCGTCTCAAACACCGGATGGCTGCCCAGCGCGTAATCCATGCGCCCCTGACGATAGCAGTAGCGCAACACTCCGCCGGCGGCTCCCGTCGGCCTGTGATGATAAGCCGTGCACTCCGATACCGGGTGCACGCCCCAGCCCTTCATGCGCACGCGAACCTCTATATGCCAGTCCGGACCACCGTAGGGCAGCGGTACGTAATCTCCAACCGTCTCGAGCACTTCGCGACGGAACATTTGCACGCCGTGAGGAACCGATTGCAGGTTGTAGCCTGCGCGCGGTTCAAAAACGCCATTGCTTCTTTCATACAGACGGCCGCCGGCGAGCCCCAGGCCAGGGTCGCGATCGAACGCGGCGAACAACCGTTCGAAATAATCGGGCTCCAGCGTGATGTCCGCATCCAGGTTGCCGATGTAGCTATAGTCCGCGTCCTTGCATCGCGCGAATCCGCGATTGATGGCGATTACCTGCGCGGCGAAGTTGCGGGCGTGTTCCTCGGTGATGCGCTCCAATTGAATGAATGGATACCGGCTGGCATAGTCCAACACGATCTCATCGGTACGGTCCGTGGAACCGTCGCTGACGATCACCCAGCGGCGCGGCAGAACGGTTTGCGCCACGACGGAACGGATCACGTCTTCGATCAGTGTTTCTTCGTTGTACGCCGCCGTGACCAGCGCGTATGCCGGAGTGCTGTTCATATTCCTCTATCGCGCCTCGCGCCGCAGGCCGCTGAGCCATGCAATGCTCGCGACGCTTCTCTTGACCTTGTAGCCGGCCATGGCCCGCTTGGACCGCTGGACGGCATATACGGCGGTGTAACCCACCACTCGCAGCACGTGATGGATCCACGAGCATGCCAGGTATGCGAACTTTGCGGGCGGCCTGCTGTGCTTTTCCCAATACTGAAGATTGGCCTGCTGCATCTCGATGTAAAACCGGATGGGAGCGTTCGACGAACTTGCGCCGCCATAATGCAAGGCCGCAGCGCCGGGAAAGAACACGACGCGCCATCCGGCTTGATGATAGCGGTAGCTCCAATCGATGTCTTCGCCGTAAATAAAGAAACGCTCGTCTAAAAGCCCGACCTTCTCCATGGCTTCGCGCCGCGTAACCCAGAACCAGCCGTTCAGCACGTCCACGTCCGTCACGCGGTCATGGGCGAAATCGTGCATCAGAAATCCGCCCCAGGTCTTAGATCGGCTGAACACGGCGTCCAGCGCCACGGCGTGGCAAAACGAATTCCATACTGTCGGGAAGCGCATGGTGGAGCGCCGCACTTCGCCCTTCGTTCCCCGCATTTGGGGGCCCAGCAGTCCGATGTCCGGATTCTGGCGCATATAATTCAGCAGTGTCGCCAGACAGTTTTGGGGAACCACCACGTCCGAATTGATCAGGAAGATATACTCGCCCGTCGTCTGGCGAAGCCCAATGTTGTTCGCGGCGGCGAAGCCCAGATTTCGATCGTTACGAATCAGGCGGACTTGCGGATACTCGTTCTGCACCAGGTCGGGTGTGCCGTCGGTTGACGCGTTGTCCACCAGAATCACTTCCACGCCGCCAAAGCCTGTCTGCTCGACGATCGACGCGAGACATTCCTCGACGTATTTCTTCGCGTTCCATGTGACGATCACGATGGACAAGTCTATGTCGGAAGTTTTCACGTTATGCATCGGCCAGCTCACGTTCCGGATATTCTATGCTGTCTTCTGCGGGGACCTCTTCTTCATCAATCGGCAGCGGGAAGGTGGCAGTGGAGATAATCACCAGGGTCGCGCACCACATGACGAAAGACTGGTCGAAATAGGAAATTCCGAAGAACGATACCGCGTTGGCGAACAAGGTGGCTCCCAGCGCCCAGATGAACAACTCCCCGGAGGTGTCGCCCGCTTCATCCGCCGCAGCGCGCGCGATGCCAATTTTTCGGAACGCAACTACCAGCACGCCGATAAACAGCAGCATCGTAAGAACTCCGCCCGTGGTGCCCTCGTTCACATACCAATTGATGCTGTCCCACATATCCCAACCCCAAGTGCTCTGGTACTTTGTTCCGAATAACCACCATTCACTGAAGCGGCGTATCGCCTGATCAATCAATTGATACCGATGATACCCGGAGGAGCCGCCGGTGAGGTTAATTCGCGCGATCAACGCCCAAACGGGCGCTTTCATGGCGAGGTTCAGCGCGATCAGAACACCCACGATAGCCCACCGAATAGCAGCGAGGGACCGCCGCACCCGCCACAGCCACAGACCGCCGAGTCCCGCGGCAATCCCAAGCACAGCGGTGCTCGACATGGAGGCGATGGCCATCACAAAACCGCTCACAATCCCGATCTTGGCCCACAGGCGGTTTCCATCCGGCTTCCGCAGCAGGCCGATAAACAACGGTATCAGTACGGCGCCGAAGGATCCGGCGAGCAAAGGATGTGCAAACGAAGCTTGCGAACGAATTCTTCCATCGCGCATGCCAACTGCGCTGGGCATGCCCATCAGGTCGTTAACCAGATTTCTGCCCGTCAGCTGTTCCAATGTCATGAAACAAGCGCACACGAATGCCACCATCGCCAGGGCCTGGATCGCGCGATTGATGTCTTCTTCGTCACGAATCAACATCTTCAATATGAAGTAGGGACCTAAGCAGGTGAACGCGAAGCCAAGGCGGTTGGTAACAGCCTCCGGATCGCCCCACAGCAGGCTGAACATGACGCAATTCGAAATAATCCAACAGAGGAAGAATTTGTCGATCGCGGTGAAGGGAAGTCTGAACCAGTTTTGCGGAGCAGCCATCTTGCTGAACAGCAGGCGCACCACGGTCGCGATGATCACCAGTCGTAGTGCTTGCAGATTGAAGGTGGCGACAACAAGATGTTGGGAGCCAGGTATGATGATCGCACTCATCAAAAACACGTGGACCAGATATTTACGGTTGACGGTGAGGATCAACAAGGCTGCCACAATGAGCGCAGCAATGCCCACCGGGCTCAAATTCGTCGCGGCAGAAGCCCCGAAATAATGGGATTGATCTTTCACGCTAAATCGCTATTTCAGTCGCAAACGTGCGTTCGCTGTTCACGCGGGGCTTACTTTTGGAAAATCGCTTCCAGATTCGGACCCCGCCCGCAGAGCTCCGACGTCTTGCGGATCGCAGCGATCGTGGTTAGACGGTTTGCTTTACGAACGGCTCGCCACAAAAACGGCGGACGTTTCGCCTGGGAAATGGGTGGGCGCGAGATGCCGCACGCGCGCAGGGCGTCGTCGAAAATGTAGCGGAAACTGTGTTCGACGTAGGCTGCCGAAGGAGTCGCCAAGTGGACTTCGCGATAACCGGCCGTGGTGAATAACCGCCTCAAAGATGTCGGGCTGAAAAGAAACAGGTGTCGAGGTAGCTCGAGGCCGAACCAATACGTCCCCAGGGCCTTAGCCTCCCAACTGTCGATGTTCGGCAGCGAGACATAAAAGATGCCGCCCGGTTTCAACCATTTCATCGCCATTCGAACGACTTCGTCCGGCTTGTACATGTGCTCCATCACGTCGAACGCGGTGATGACGTCAAAGCTTCCGGGCGCGAACGGCGCATCGAGCACGTCGCCCGTAAATACATCGGCGCCCGTGCGCTGCCGGGCTTGTTCGGCTTGCGCCGGATCGATCTCCACTCCGTGGAGGCTCCATGCTTTTTTATCCAGCGTTCCCAGAAATGTACCCGAATTGCAGCCGAGGTCGAGAATCGCGCCACCCTGCTTTTGCGCAAGCAGCAGGTCAAGATGCAATTTCCAGCGCAAGGGAGACGAATCGGCCGCCCACGAAATCGCACGGTGATAGTCCGGCCCGTAGTGAACCGACATGTCTTCGGGCGCCGGCGGGTCCTTCAGCCAGACCAGGGAGCATGAGGAACAACGCATCAATTCATAGCGCTGGTGGCGATTGTGGAAGCGGTCGACGCTGGTCAGCAGGCTGTGGACATCGTTCGAACCGCAAATCCGGCAGTTCGCCGAATTGCTTCGCGCAAACGCGTCTGTTTGGGCCGGTGAAAGCGTGGCTAGGTTGCTCATGGAAATCGTAGCTCCGAAAAAAATGATTGAGGAAAACGGCGGGCGCCGTGTTCTTATCGTCTAATTTACTGAGACTGTGAGGCCGGAAGGCGGGCTGGGAGGCCCCGGGGTGGACGAGGAAAATTGATAGGCACCTTCATCCCAGGCCCCGGACTGTGGTCGGGCGATGTCCGCTTTGTCCAGGTTCAGGCGCCCGATTCCCAGCGAATAAAGATTGATTCCGGCACCGATGGCGGCGGAAGTCCCGGTTAGAGTGCCATTCGCGGCGTTTAAGCCCGCGTCGGCCACGCTACGCGAGTTGGCGTCCTGACCGCTAGCAGCTTGCCAATCGGTCAGCGCCGTAAGGTTCGTCCCGTTATAAAGAAAGTAGCCGACGTAGTTGTTGTTGGCGTAGGTGTTGTAGTTGACCACAACGTTCGGCGACTGGAAATAGAACGCGACAGCGGCCCAACACCCCGTAACGATGTTGTTCTCGAAAATCGTATTGCCCGCCTCTAAAATCGCTCCGTATCCACCCGCCTGGCTGCCGCATTGAATCGTGTTGTTGTAGACCAACGTGCCCGTATTAGGGCCAAAGGCCATCATGCCGAAGTTCATGCTGCGATTGGAAGGCGGCGCCAGGACCACGTTGTTATACACGTGAACATTGTTGACGTCGGACCCATCGTGCTCGATATAAATGTGCGAAGTCAGGTAATCGCCGGGATCGCCACCGAACGTGTTGTTATAGATATCCGCGCCATTGATCACGGCGCCTGCATTCGTGTAAAAGTGAATGCCGTCGTGGTGGAAGTCTCCCGTGGAGACGTCCCAATTGGAGTAATCGTGAATGTAGTTCCGATAGATCGAGGCGCCGGCAACCGTGCCGCCGCCGTACCCGCCGAAGGCAATCCCGTGCTCCACATTGTAGATTTCGTTGCTATAGATCGTCACGCCGGTGGAACTCGACTCAAACTGGTAGTTCAGGCACCAATAGCAATCGTGAATCGTGTTGTTGTGAATCGCCAGATTGTTAATGGCGACCATGTAAATCGCGGCGGAGCGGCTCAGATCGGGCTCATCTGTCGGAGACGAATGGACGTACAGATTGCTGATCGCGAGGTTCCGGATTTCGCTATCGTGAGTGCCGTTCGCCAGAATACCGACGCTGTCTTTTTGATTGCCAAGCGCGGATCCGTTGGCCGTATTTTCGATAACTCCGTTGGTGCCGCCGTCCAGAATAATGTAGCCTGCATTGCTGAGGTTGATGCAGCCGTTGACATCGCGGTTGGAACAATAGGGCAGGCTGAGTTTCGCTCCCGCCTCAAACAGGATCGTGATTGGCGACCCGTTCGCGCCGCTTCCTTGCACAGTCATCTCCGTTGAAATCGTCTGGCACAGATGCACCGTGGTTCCAGGGCCAATCTGCAATCCAACCGGGTTGGAGTTTACCCAATAAGCTTTGTTGTTGAAATAGGCGACGCTTTTCGTGTTTGAGCAGTCCTGACCATTGGCAAGTCCTGTCTCACTTTGCCCAACATATATATTGTTCGCAGCCGCGACGCCACTGAAGCCGACCAGCGCCGCGATTGTGAACCAGAATGTACGAGGATCGATGCGCATGCTCATTAAGACGTGGGGACCGGGTATTTGGAATACGCTACCGGTCTGCAATGCAAAAATTCGACGCCAATCGCCCAAAGCAGCGCTATTGGCTCGACTCGACCGCCGGCCGCACCGGCCATTTTCCAGGGTAGCAGCTTCAGTAGAGTGTTCCGCTCGTCCAGCGAAACAACCTTAGTGAGGGCAGCTGCTGGCCATAGCGCAACCAGGCAACCCACGGAAACCAGACACAATTTCATCAGTAACATCTCACGTTCCGAAAAGGTTCCCGGTATCGAGATCAGCCCTGCCGCGTATCCCGCCGCGATCACTAGCGCCACCGCGCAGAGTCCCCGAACCCAATCGCCGGTCAAATCCTTAAGGTGGAACCAGCGCAACGACACCGAAAGCGCAAAGAACATGTAAATCACGCCGATCCCTTCAGCTGCCGCCAAAGCAATCAGCACCCCGTGGAATCCGATGTAGGGAGCGGCCGCGCCCGTCGCCACCAGCGCGGCGAGACGGAATCCCTGGCGTAGATTATCGTGCAGCGCGTTTCCAGCCGCGCGGTACAGAATCAATTGCACGCGCGAGATCCCGGCGAAAAGAGCAGAAATACAGGTCCATATCAGAGCGCTCCAGAATTCCATGTCGCCCTGGCCGGTCCAAACCTTTACCAGCATCACTCCAAAGGCCGCGACAAAGCCTAGTGGCGCCAGCGACAGGGCGATCGTCAGCTTGAAAGATTTCTTCACGAACTGGGTCATCTTCGCGACGGAGCCGGAGGCGAAAATCATTGTGCCGCTCGAAAGAAGCGGCTGCATGAGCGCATCCAGTCCCATTTGCGCAGCGCTCGAGAGCCGGATCGCGACGGCATACACTCCGGCGATTTCGGTCCCGAAGAATTTCAACATGGTCACGGGAAGAATCATTCCGTAGAGCACTTCCAAAATTCCGACCAGCTGGTAACTGAAGGCAAAGCGCAGCAGTTCGCGAAACTTCCCGGACGTAAAATACCGCGGAATCACGTGAATTTGAGGGAGAAGCCGCCGCGATGCGAAGTAGCAACACGCAAGATTCACGAGCTCCGAGCCCGCCATCACACAAGCCATGCCGAAAAGGCCGTAGCCAAAATGCAGCAGCGTGATAATCGAGATCGCCTCGGCCGTCAGCGTGATCATGTTAAAGGTCCGCACCAGATCGATGCGATGGCCGCCCATCACAATCGCGTCGTAGGCAGCGCCCCAATTTGCCATCACCATGATGGCTGCCAACAGCCGGATGGAGTGAGCCGCCGCTGTGAGAAATTCCGGGGGCACACCGCCGGCCCTAGCCAGTTCCCGCGAAAACAGTCCCATCGGGATCAGGACGACCAAAGAGATTCCCAGCATCAGAAAGTTGCCAGTGCTCAGGAGCTTACTCGCCGTTTCATAATCGCCGGTACCGGTGGCTTCTGCCACGTATTTCTGAAACGCGGACTTGATTCCCGCCGTTCCAAAACGCATATAGCCGGCAGTAGCCATTACCACGGCCCAGATCCCATATCCTCCCAAGCCGATGTGGGCGATGACGATCGGAACCATCACTAATCGCGAGCCGATTTGTACGAGATTCGAAAGAATGCCGAAAAACGTATTCCGGCCGACGGTCTTCGCCACCTCGTGGTGGGGAGGACCCGTGGTCACGGTTTTTGCGTTTTCAATAAGCAGTTCAGGCATGGTGCGGAAGGCGGTGGTGGTAAAAACGATGGTGTGAAAAACGGGGGAAGGGCTGCGGCAAGGATGATGCTGACCGTCGCATAAGACGGGGGAAACTCAAACTACGCAATCCGAGGCTTGCGCCACGAGGCGCGTGCTTTGCTGGTGGCCAGACGTTTGGAAATGTACTGTACGGAGTGGAGCCAGTCGTACGATCCTGCGAGTTTCGCTTCAAAAAGGGAATCGTTATCGCAGGAATTGACGGGCAGCCGTTTCATAAAGAATCGATCGCCGGTTCGTTGTACCGTGCCGATCGTCGTACAAACACCGTTGTCATAACCGGCCTCTTGAAGAAATCCGCGAAGTCTCGCAGTGAACGTTCGGTCTGCTTCAGGGAACGCGTAGGGATACGCAAACGACCTCACGGGATATCCCAGCCGGTCTTCGATCATTTTCTTGGACGCGTCAACTTCATATCGCACCGCGTCCGGACCAAGCGAGGCTAATTGAGGATGCGTGACGGTGTGAGATCCGAATTCTATGCGGTTTCGATGCAGTTCCCGGATCTCGTTCCATGTCAGGCATTCCTGCTCTTTGAACGTGCCAGCCGTTTCGCCGATGTAGGCGGTGGGCAAATACATGGTCGCCTTGAAGTCATACTCGCTCAAAATCGGATAGGCGTACTGATAGAAATCGCGAAACCCATCGTCGAACGTAATCGCGACGCGACGCTCTCGGCCCGCGGTCGCCGCAGCATTCGCTACCTCGCTGCTATCCATCGTGGAATAGCCGTTCCGATGGAGCCACGCCATTTGCCGCGCGAAGGCGGCCGGGGTCGTGACGGTCTGGTAATAAGGGTGGGCCTTGTGCTCCGGAGCATCTGAGATGCTGTGATACATCAAAACCGGAACGCCGCGCCCACCCCCGAATAACCTCCGCAACGGATCGAACATGTACAGCGTTGCAAATTCGTCCGTTCGGAACATGGCTTTCGTTCTTAGCTGACCTGGGCGGTAGCCACGCAGTTCAAGGTTTCCGTGACCACCTTGCCCTGTTGCTCTGCCGTTAGTTGCGGGAACATGGGCAGGGACACGATCTCCGCGGAAACCTTCTCCGCCACCGGGAAATCGCCCTGGCGATACCCGAGGTTCTTGTACGCTTTCTGCAAATGCAATGGGATCGGGTAGTGGATGCCCGTGCTGACGCCCGCCGCGTTCATCTGTTTCATGAACTCTTCGCGATTTTCGACGCGCACCACGTACAGGTGATAGACAGCCTTCGACCACGCCGGTTCGAACGGCAGCATCATCTTCGCCTCCGGCTCCGCAAACAATTCGCCGTAACGCGCGGCCGCCGCGCGGCGCTGCTCGGTCCACTCCGGCAGATGCTTCAGCTTCACTCGCAGGATGCCGGCCTGGATCGCGTCCAGCCGGCCGTTGTACCCTTCGATGTCGTGATAATACTTCTGCGCCTGGCCGTGATCGCGCAGCATGCGCATCTTCTTGGCCATCTCCGCGTCGTTGGTCGTGACCGCGCCGCCTTCGCCGCAAGCGCCCAGATTCTTGCCCGGGTAGAAGCTGAAAGCCGCGGCCTTGCCCATCGATCCGGCCTTGCGCCAGCGGTTCTCCTTCTTCGAGAAGTACTCGGCGCCGTGCGCCTGGCAGGCGTCTTCGATCACGATCAGGTCGTACTTCTCGGCGAGTCTCGAGGATCGCGTCCATGTCGGCCATCTGGCCGTACAGATGGACCGGGATCACGGCCGTGACGCGGCGCTTCGTCTTCGCGTCGAGCAGCGTCTGTACTCGCCGTGTCGTATGTCGCACTGCGGTTTCGAGGTACTGCCGGAGCTTGTTCGGAGTCCAGGTTGTAAGTCCGCTCGTCGATGTCGACGAAGACCGGACGCGCCCCTGCCTGAGAGATCGCTTCCGTCGTCGCGATGAACGTGTTCGGCACCGTGATGACGGCGTCGCCCTGTTCGATGCCCGCGGCCATCAGCGCGAACCGCAGCGCGTCCGTTCCGCTGCCTACGCCGACGCAATGCTCGGCGTCGCAGTACGCGGCGAACTCCTGTTCAAAGCCCTGCACCATTCGGGCCGCCGATGAAGCCGGCCGTTTCCAGAGCGGCTGGAAAACCTCGCATGAGTTCTTCCTTCAGCTCCACGTGCGGAGTGACCAGATCGAGAAATGGAATGTTCATTTGTATTAGCTCATTTATGCAATTGCCTTTTCGAGTCGAAACTATTGTTGCGCAAGCACCCGTGCCGGATTGCCCGCCACGATCGCGTTGGCCGGAACGTCTTTCGTGACGACGCTGCCCGCGCCGACGATCGCGTTTTCGCCGATCGTCACGTTGGCCAGAATCGTCGCGCCCGAGCCGATCGAAGCCCCCTTCTTGATCAGTGTGGGCTCGACTTTCCAATCCTCTTCCGTTTGCAACTCGCCGTCGGCGGTCGTCGCCCGCGGATAGATGTCGTTGATGAACACCACGCCGTGGCCCGACGAAAACGTTGTCCTCGATCGTCACTCCTTCGCAGATGAAAGTATGGCTGGAAATCTTGCAGCGCTTTCCGACCCTCGCGTTCTTCTGGATTTCGACGAACGCGCCGATCTTGGTTTCGTCGCCGATCTCGCAGCCGTACAGGTTGATGAACTGCGCCAGCTTGACGTCCTTGCCCAGCCTGACGTCGGGCGCGATGCGAGTTGAATTCGTTCACGCGTAGACCGCCTCTCCCTTGTGCTTCAGAGATTCTTCGGCCGCCTCCAGCATCCGCACCACGCGCAGGCCGGCCATGCCATCGTTGAACGGACCTCGTTCTTGATCGATGCAGTCGACGAAGTAGCTGAGCTCGGCCTTCAACGCCTCGGTCGTTTTCGATCTTGGGCGCCCACATATCGCCAGAACGGTAGCTCACCAGCAAGTCGTAGACGCCCTCGCGGCTGTTCATCTGCACGCCCTTGTCGTAGACTTTGATCTTTTCGTCGGCTTCCAGGTCGTTCCACACCAGCATTTTCTTCTCGCCGCCGATCAGCGTCGTGCGAACCTTCACCGGCGACAGCCAGTTCACGTTGATGTGGGCGATGACGTTGTCGGGAAGTAGACCGTCATGTATGCCACGTCGGTCAGGCCGTTCAAGTGCGCTTCGCCGGTGGCCACGACGGCTTCGGGCCGCTGGCCGATCAGATGGTCGATGATCGACAGATCGTGCGGCGCCAGATCCCACAGCACGTTGACGTCGTGCTGGAACAGGCCGAGGTTGACGCGAGTCGAATCGTAGTAGTAGAGCTTGCCAAGCGTGCCGTCGTCGATCAGCTGCCGGATCTTTCTTGACGGCGCCGGTGAACAGGAACGTGTGGTCCACCATGATCTGCAGGTTCTTGCGCTCGGCCAGTTCGATCAGTTCCTGCGCTTGCGCCGACGTCGAGGTGAACGGCTTTTCGACAAACACGTGCTTGCCGTTCGAGCAGCGCGCTCTTCGCCAGCTCGAAATGCGTCCAGACCGGCGTGATCACCGCGACAGCGTCGATGTCGGGCGAGCGCAGAATCTCCGCCGGATCCGTCGTCACGCGGACGTCGGGGAAGGCTTTCCGGGCTCGCTCTGCGGCGTTCTTATTTGTATCGCAAACCGCCATCAGCTTCGCGCCTTCCAGACCCCGAATATTGCGCACAATATTCGGCCCCCAATAGCCATAGCCGATCACACCAAAATTAATCATTTCTCGCTTTCTCCGTTCTTCAATTCGCACTACTGCGGCCCGCCCGGTTCCCGGGTGCGAGCCATTTAAATTAAAAGTCGATTGTTAGTAAGCGCCGTCGCCCGAGAAGATCGCTCGGGGAGTGCTTAGCAGAATTTTGAGGTCCAGCAGGAGAGACCAGGATTCGCCATATTGCAAGTCCAGTCGCACCATCTCGTCAAACGTCGTCCGGCTGCGGCCGTTCACCTGCCACAGGCCCGTAATACCGGGCTTCACCGCCAGCAGCCTGCGCTTGTGCCAGATGTCGTAGCAGTTGACTTCGTAGGGGATCGGAGGTCTCGGCCCAACCAGCGACATGTCGCCCTTGACGACGTTGATTAACTGGGGAAGCTCATCCAGACTCGTTTTGCGTAGAAACCGGCCCAGCGGCGTGATGCGCGGATCGTTCGTGAGCTTGAAGGTGTTCTTGTTGCCGTCCGCCGACCGGTTGCAGTTGGCCGCGCCCGCAATAAACTGCTTCACGTATTCCTGGTGCACAGCGTGATTGTTCGACGCGTGCATAGAACGGAACTTGAGGAACGTGAAAGGACGTCCATACTGCCCAATGCGTTGCTGCCGGAAAAATACAGGACCCTTCGACGTCAACTTTACCGCAGCGGCAATCAGCAGGAGCCCTGGTGAAAGAATCAGCAGGCCGGCCACGCATCCCGCCACGTCGATGCACGCCTTGACCATGGTGCCGATGCCGGTGGGGCCGTGACCGTGCAGGGGTTCGTGCCGGGTGCTCGCTGGCTCGCCCGGGCCGTGCTCGTACCAATCCTCCGGAAATACGTAGCAATTCAGGCTGAACAGCGCCATTTCCTGGCTGCCCAAAGCCTGGTACAGAGCGGCCTTGAGTTTCGCGCGCAAAACTTTGGCGATGGCACGCCCGTCCGTCGGAGGGATTTCCGTGAAAATGATTCCGACCGATGTGCCCTGCCGGTACCATCCGAACTCGTCCGTCTCGCGCTTGGTCATGCCCAGGGCGTCGATCGCCCGCGCGAAGGCGCCGCCCAGGGAAGCTCCCGCAACACCGCTCACGGGTTCGATCAGAGCTAGAACGAAGGGACGCCGTGACCGCTCGGTTCTCTTCTGCTCCACGTGAAGAGCTCTTAGGAATGGCTCTTCGTCCATCAACGACCCAATCGCGCCTGTGTGGGCTTGTGCCATGCGAGGCATACCATTGGTCGAACTCGATTTACGGCGCAGTTTTTTCAACATGGATGGCACCAATGCTTCCCCCGAAGCAACGCATCAGTTTGTGTAGTGCTAAACCGACCCCTTACACTCAAAAACGACAACTGCGGTTGCTTTGCGTCGAACATGAGCGCAGGCAAGCTACCGCCCTTTTAGTCACATCGCCTGGCTTCTGCCTAAGGCAATTTTCGGACCTTGGGATGCCTTCCTATTAGCATTCCGGTTGCCAATTGTTAAGTGTTTATGCTTCTGCGGTTTGTGGGAATCTGAACAGTCGAGAGAACCGCGAACAATGATGGGGATTTGGACTTGCTCCCACTTTGTGAGAATGTTGCGACTAAGAGCGCAGCCTTAGTCGACGAAATGTAACTAAAATGTGAACTGCAATGGGGGAAATATAGCGCGGCAATCGCGATAAAAATGGTCGGACAAAGGTTCGATTTGGGGCCTGTTCAGGCGCGTTGGGAGGGGCGGAGTGAGCGTCGGAAAAACCTAACAGAAGCGCACGGTTAGTGCGCTCTTTCAGAGAGCGGATTTCTCTTTCCAATAATTCCACGAACGCTCAAATTCCGAGGGAGGCGTGGTTGAATCGGACGGCTCAAGATAAGTCACCGTTCCACCCAGCAGGATGGATTGTGCCTGCAGTCGGGCGTTCATGTTCGTGAAGTAAGCTCTGCCCACCGCTACGGGAATCGACGGTCCCACGATGACGGCGCCGCGGCCGCGCATCAAAACAGCGGCTTTATCGCCAAGCGTTTCCGCGATCGCCTGTCCAATCGCCCGGGCGCGCATGGCAGCGTCGGTTACTTCGCCCACGCGACGGCTTTCAAAAACGGGCACACCCGTAACCAGAAAATCGGCCATTTCCAAAACAGGGAGCAAGGGGACACTGCTGGCCGCGAACGGAATGAGTTCCGGCGCCTGGCTATGCACAATCGCCATCACATCCGGCCGCGCGCGGTAAATTTCGCAGTGTAAAAAGCGATCCTGATGTGCTTGCGAAACCTCGCCGGCGGCGGGCTTGCCGTTCAGATCGTATTCAGCGATCTCGCTGCCTGCCATGTATATGCGGTTCGGATTACTATCGTCGCGGACACTTAGGCTGCCTTGGACATCCAGTACACCCTGGGCGCCGAGAATGCGGCCGGCCATGGATAGTTCTTCCAGCAGCGGATGCCTCAGCACACTCACTGGCCGCGGCCGTTCCACCGGCACAGAGAGCCGACCAAGCGTCTCCAGTCCCCTGCGGCTGTTTCGGACGGAGGGCGCGTGTTCAGAGAATTCGGCCCCGCCCCTTGTCAGGTCCGCGCCGGGAGTTCCGCGTCGCAACATTTTCGGCAACAGCCAATACAAACCCGCCAAACTGACCGGCACGACGGCCAGCCACGGAGCATTGCGGGTCAGGACAACCACATCGGCGCTTCCGAGCGCCACGCAAATGCCCGCGAAAACACCCAGCGCGATCACCACCATGCTCACGTCAAACGCGAAGCCTTGTAAGGTGTTGCCCTTAGAGGCTTCGATGCGGTCTGTAAGCGGCTGAGATGGAAACTCAGTCAGCCGCCGCGCGCCGAAAACCGGTTCGTCCCGTTCGATGGCGGCTTGCGATACCGCCACGAGCTTGGTCGGCATTGGCGAAAGAATCGATGTTACGGCGGAAACAGGTCTCGAGGCAGCGGGTTGCTCTCGGATGTCCTCTAACCGTTCCAGTTGGTCAAAAATCTTGCTCATGCGTTAAGGTCTGCGTACGGTGACGCTCTCGCTCGTGCAAGGATTATACACCGGGTCTCCCGCTGACGAGCCGTACCATTGGATAACTTGATACTAGAACTGCCACTCTAGGGTCGGGCCTCTAGCCGGTTCTCACCTTTTCCGGCATTCGCCAATGGGATCAGGATATCAAACGTGGTGCCACGTTCTGTATCGCTTGTGACGCGGATCAACCCGCCCAGGTTCTTGACCATTCCGTAAACCGCGGATAGCTCTACGCCCAAACTTTCCTGATCCAGAAACAACGGCTCGAACAGACAGTCGAGCGTTGCCGGTGGTAGCGCCGGCCCTCCATCGGATATGGAAATAGCGGCATATTCCGCCGGACCTCGCCGGTTCCGACTGGTGACAATCTGCTTGGCCGCGGCGTGGCCGGCACGGTGCGAAGCGCTTCCGCAAAAAATTGTGATGATTTGCTGCAAGCATTGCCGGTTCGCCCACACGTACAGACGTTCGGCCGATACTTCCACTTGCACCCGGTCGAACTTCGGCTGCAAACTTTCCAGCAAGGCGTTGACGTCAACGCATTCCAGAGGAATCGGCTGATTGCCGCCAAAGGCCAGCAGGTGCCGCGCAAGGGTCGATGCCGCATCGCTGGCCGTCGCGATTTCTTCCAAATCTTTGCGTACCGGGCTATTTTCGCTGGTTCCATGCAGGGCCAGTTCCGTGTAACCGTTAATCGTCGTCAACAATCCTTCCAACTGCCTCACGATCCGGTTCACAACCCTTTCCGCGACTTCCAAAGTCGATGGGGGCTGACTAGCGTGGCTGAAGCTGTTGGCGGGTGCCTCATCGAAAAACAGGTACGTTTCTGCGCCGCGCGTCGCCGGACCCGAAATTTTCGCAGCGCGACAGTGCATGCGCATTCGGGAACCATCTTTGCGAGTGATGTCTAAATCCATTCCGGTCGAACCGGCCGATGGCAGTGTTTGCACAAGGCGAAAAACATTTTGGCCGAGCAGTGCTTCTTCCGGACATCCGAACATCTGCTGTGCGGACGTGTTCGCCTTCCGGACGAAACCACCGTTGTCGATCATCAGGATGCTCTTGGCCGAATTCTCCTCCAGAATCTGGAGTCGCGCCGCCAGTTTGTCGTTGGTTGTCCGCTCGGTATTTCGCTGCGTGGCCGTGCGCCATGCCCACGCGCACGCCGCTACTAGCGACAGAACCAGCCCCGCGAAGACAAATACGGTTCCCGGCATACGTTAATCCTAGGGAGCGCGAACACAGACGGCCTGAGTTGCCAAGACTAGCCCGATGCGAGTTTGGTACCAACCCCGGCTTTCAGAGTAGGCTTTTGCGAAAAGGCTCAGAAGCTTCTGCGAAGCGCGTCGTTGCCGGGGAAGCCCATTTTTTGCAGATCCGAACGCAGATTCGCTCCGCTGTCACTGACGGGCCCAACCAGAACGCGCCAGGTACCGGGCCGCTCCCGAATCTCCACGGCGATCGTGCTGAAACCCTTTTGCCGCAGCACGTCCACCATTCTGTCGGCATCGGGTTTGGACGTCGCCGTCAGTTGCAGGTATGATTGACCGTTTGCGGCAACCGCGGCTCCCGGATTCGTCGGGGCACTGTTTCTGTCTTGCGGGGTCTCATTTTTTGGCAGTTCGCTTTTTGCGGGCTCTTTTTTGGCCGATTCCTGCGGAGCGGCCGCGGTTTTCACCGCTTCGATGTCGGCGGCCGTCGTACGGGGAACGCTCGCTTCCTCGGCATGTGAAATCGGCGTGGGATGCGAAATCGCTGTGGCCGCATTCGGCGTCTGCTGTGCCACAGCATCTTTTTTCGGAGGTTTCGCCTCCTCGGCTGCCTTGGAGGGCGCCCCCTGCGGTGACGCTACCGAATTTACAACCAGCGGCAGCGCGTTCCTGCGTGAGCTGTCAGCCAGCACCGGTGAGGCACTCTTTCCCACGATATAGCCAACCGTAAAAAAGATGCCCAGCAACGCCACCACAATGAAAAACACGCTGAGGAGCTGGCGGTTACCCAACGCCATTTCGATTTCACCCACTTCGTTTCGAGGCACGATTGATCACCTTCCACTTTGAAGCCGAGCTTGGGCCACAGGGTTCAAGCTTTCGGTACGCATTTCACTCTGCCATCCAGACACACGGATTTCAAGTACAATTTCGTACCGCTAGTCCTACGCGATGCGATACCCACGTACTAGAACCAATCGCTGCGATAAGCGATCCACCAGCTTACAACGCACAGCGGGATCGTTGCGCCCAGCGCCCACCATAGTGGCAGAATCAAATCAGCCAGCAGACCGAGAAGAGTAAACGTAATCCAAAAGATTTTTCGCTGCACCCGATCAAATCCAATCGGTGTTCGCGGCCATCCGTTGGCGCTCTGGAGTCATGATTTATATTCTCCCGCGAAGCCGCTCCATCTGCCGGCGGCCGCGCTTCGATGGCTTGCTTGCCGGCAATGGCTCCATTGCGGGCATCAAGCGGCGATCGGCTGCGGCTTTGGCCCGCGCCTCGCGACTGGCATCGGTTTCGTGATAAAGCGTCTGCGCCACCGGCGCGGGGCCGCGCAGTTCGCTCAGCAGTAGGACCTCAATTTCAAATTCTCCGCTGCCGTTTGCCACTTTGAGCATGTCACCCACGCGAACTTCGCGCGCGGGCTTGACCCTCTGGCCGGCCGATTCCACGCGTCCCAGCTCACACGCCCGGGAAGCCAGCGACCGCGTCTTGAAAAATCGCGCGGCCCACAACCACTTGTCGATTCTCACTCCTGGCATCATCCTATTTTCGTATTGCGAGCAAACTCGCGCGCCCGGGCTCCCAGGCAACCTGCGCCGATGTCAGAATATAGTCGTGCTGCAGACTCCGGAAGTTCAGCCCACGCGGCGGCGTGCTCTTTGGATCACGATCCCCGTGGTCGGAGCCGCCGGTTTGCTGTGGTGGGATCGCCATGGCGCTGCGCCCCGCAATCTTCCCGCCGCCACGGGCGAGGAGATCTCGCTCGTTGAGTTTTCCGATGCCGGCGCTCGGCTCGGTATCGCCCGCGTGCGTAAGATCGTGCGTTCGGATTCCGATTGGCGCGGCCAATTAACGCCTCAGCAATTTTATGTGACACGGCAGCATTCCACCGACGAGCCGTTTACGGGAACATATTTTCGGGTGCACGATCCGGGACTGTTCCGGTGCATCTGCTGCACGACGGCCCTGTTCTCCTCCGAGACCAAGTACGATTCGGCAACCGGTTGGCCCGCCTTCACCGCGCCGCTCGCTGCCGAAAACATTCGCACCGTCGAAAGACCAGGCCTTTCCAAGGAAGATGCGCTCTACCAGGGCATCGAAGTGCTCTGCGCCCGTTGTGACGCGCACCTCGGACATATTTTTAACGACGGCCCCGAGCCCGCCTACCTGCGATACTGCATCAATGAGTCTGCGTTGCGCTTTGTGCCGCGCGCGACCTGAAATTCTGATCGGAAATGAGAGATAACATGAAACGTTGGATACTTCTCGCCGCAGTTCCCTTTGGATTATCGGTGGTGATGGCTGCTCAGTCGCCTGCATCTGCGAAGCCTGCCAAGGGCTCTGCGGAGAGGCAATTGCGCGCCAGCGAGGACCGCGCGGCGATCCTCCAGACGCTCTATGCCTATACCTATAGCGTCGATTTCGGCAAAGATATGCACGAATATACTGACCTTTATACGGACGACGCGCTGTTTCAAAGCGTCGCCGCGCCGGGGCGCCCCTGGAGCATGTCGGGCACGGTGGAAGAAGGCTCGCGCACGGGTCCGGGCGCAGTCGTGGGACGTGAAGCTCTGGAGAAATGGATTACCAACGAATGGGCCATGCGCGATCGGCTCATCGCGGCCGGGCATTACCGCATCCATGAGACGATCGCGCCTGACGTCACAATCGACGGCGATCGCGCGTACGCGCATTCCTATTTCCAAACCACCGACAACGACAATGGCCGCATCTACATCGTTTCGATTGGTGTTTATAAAGACGAACTGGTGCGCTCTGCCGATGGGCGATGGCGAATCAAGGAACGCCTTCTGTTGCGGCAGGGAGGAAACGCCCCACCGGCCGGCGCAAAAAAGGCCGCTGACAAGTAGCCTTGCGCGCTGTCAATTACCGCCTGGGCTGGATTCGTGAGCCACGTAAACGCGGTCGTGGCGCGGCTACTGGCCCGACGTGACCTTATTCCGCGCGGGTTTCGCGAAACAGGTGTGGTACGATCCACTCGTTCGGCAGTCGAAATCGCTTTTTGCGTCGGTGCTCGTCGCTGTTAATCGCAAAGCCTTGTTGATCGCAAAGCCCTGTTCATCGCAAACGCATGTTGATCGCAAATCCGATGGAATCCGAATTCGCATTCCCGATCCTGGAGTGTTTTCATATTGTCGGGTTCGCCATCGCAATCGGGTCCATCGCGCTTGTCGACTTCCGCCTGCTTGGCTTCGGGTTGCGCCGCCAGAGTCCGGCGGAACTGCAGAAGGATACCAGCCTGTGGATTCTGGGCGGCCTTTCCGTCGCGATTTTCGCCGGGCTGGTGCTCTATTCGACGGATCCGGACACGTATTTCTTGAACTCCGTCTTCGTGGCGAAGATCGTTTGTCTGGTGCTGGCGATTGTGTTCAACTACACGGTGCATAAGAAGGTGGTGAAGCCGGAAACCCCGAGCGTTTGGGCCAAAACAGTAGCAGTGGTTTCCCTGGTGCTGTGGGTTTCGGTGATCACCGGCGGAATGTTCATTGCGTTTATCGCGGCCTGATCCAGGAAACGGTACCACGATGATTTCCTTTGCAATCTGGCTACAAAACACGCCGTTGTACGCCGCGGCTCGCGATTCTTCGTACGCGTACCCCATTATTCTCACGTTGCACGTGACGTTCATTTCGCTTTTTGGCGCCATGATTCTCGCCACCGATCTGCGCCTGCTTGGCTGGGGCTTCCGCAAGCACACGATTTCCGACATCGTCGATCAACTCCGCTGGCCGAAGCGGATTGGGTTTCTGCTGGTAGCCACGTGCGGCGTCCTCGTGTTGGGAATGAAGGCGGAGGAATATTTCCTGAATCCGTTTTTCAGGTTGAAAGTGACGCTGCTGACTCTGGTGGCGATCCACGCGCTCATTTTCCGCGGAAGCGTTTATAGCAAAGCGGCGGAATTCGACGCCCTGCCGGAGCCTCCGGCGCGCGCGAAACTGGCCGGTGCGTTGTCGCTATTTTTGTGGGTGAGTATCGCCTGCGCCGGCCGCTCCATCGGATATGTCTATCCGCCGCCCGGCTCCCATCATTTCACGTCGATGCTATTGCCGGTGCTTCTCCCGCTGCGAATTTACACCGGCCTGTAGGACGGATCTCCGGATCGCCCAGAGTTCTATTGCTTGGCAGCGCTTTGCGGAACGTCGCGCGGGCCTCCCTCGCCCGGACGGCGGTCGCGTCCCTTGCCGCGCCCGCGGCCGACGAATGCGCGCTGCTGCAAATCCTGCCATTGCTCGGCCGTCAGCACCAGGCGGACTTTCAGGCTCATTTGAGACAGCGCGCGGGTTAAATCGCCGCGCGCGGCCGCCAGTTTTTCGATCGCGTCGTTCGCCTTGTGTGGATCCACCGGATTTTCGGCGAAAGCCGCGGCCACGTCCCGATCCGCTTTGCCGATGGCGCCGCGCATATCCATCATCTTCGAGCGGTAGTCCTTCACAATCGCGTTGATATCGTTCTTCTGCCCGTCGCTCAGGTTCAGATCCTGCGCGGCAGCGCCGTTCCACCAAGGGCGTTCCCACCACGAAATGCCCGCAGAAGGAGGCGGTCCCGGTGGTGGGCCCTGCGCTTGAATGACAGCAGCGGGAGCAAGCGCCAGCAGAACTCCCGCGAGCGCACGTAACAACACCTGCCCGCCTACACGGAAGAATCCGCCGGATATCAATACTGAAACCTCTTTCCTCACTCTTCTTCCATCACTCTTCGGTCACTGCTCCGTAACCGCTGCTCTCGTTACTGTTCTCACTGCTGTTCGACGACGCGCCCGCCCCCGGAATTTGCGCCGCCCTCCGGTTGCTCAAACAAAACGCCCAGCGACGCCGCCGCGCTAGGCTCAAACGATTGTTCCATGGCGTACACGTCAGTATAAAGTTGCGTGTCGCCGGTCATCGCCGGTGCGGACTGCGCTACCGGTGAAGGCGCGGGCTGCGCAGAATCGGCGGGCCGTAGAGGGTTGTGCGTCAGGACGCCGATCGCCAGCATGCATGCCGCTATGCCGGCCAGCGCCGGAGCCGCCCATCGCGACGTGGCATTGTCCAAAATACGTTCGGTCAAAGATGGATGCTCAATGCGGCGATAAACATTTTTACGCAGCTCGGCCATCGCCGCCGGAGTCGCGTTCACCGGCGCCGTCATCGCGCCGCGTTTTTCCTCAAGATCGTTCCGGCGCGCCGCGCACGCCGTGCAACCGCGCATGTGCTCTTCAGCGTCCGCGCCGGAAAGGCCGTACAGCGCGTCGATCAAAGCATCGTCATTCAAGTGACCCTTGCTGAAATGACCGTCCCCCGAATATTCGTGGCCCCGAGGCTCGTGTGCGCTCATCTTTTGCTACTCCCGGAGCTACTCCCGGAGCTACTCCCGACTTGTCGCCACTCCCGTAAAGGTCCCGCAACTCATCGCGAAGCTTCGACACTGCCCGGAACATGTGCGATTTCACCGTGCCCGTGTCCAGCCCCAAAACCTGCCCAATCTCTTCCAAACTCCGGTCTTCAAAATGCCGGAGCACAAAAACCGCGCGCTGGCGGTCTGTCAGCCGTTGGAGAGCCGTTTCGATCCGTTCGGAAATCTCCGACGCGTAGTACTTGTCTTCCGCGTCCGGGTTCCCCGAGCTGGTTTTCGCCAGGATGATGGCCTCGTCCTCCGGAGACGGCCGGCGTTTCCAGAACTGCCATTTCTTGGACCGCAAGCGATCCAGACAAGTATTTACAGTGATCCGCGTGAGCCAGCGGGCGGGGTCGTCCAGCGCTTTCGCGTCTTCTTTTTGCAGGGCCTGGTAAGCTTTCAGGAAGACGTCCTGGGTGGCGCAATCGGCGTCGTCAGCGTTCTGCAGCATGCGGCGGCACAGCGAATACACACGTCGCTGCTCCGACAACATCCAACTGGCGAAATCTCCCGACACGTCGATCCCGGCGCGCGCGGCTACCAGAGGCTCGACCATAAGCCTCATCATACTCTTCCTGACGATCAAAAAGGGCTCGGGTTTACGGAGAGAGCGTAGGAAGCCTCGGCGGTGCTTGCCGTTAGCGCACGCCGCAGGGCCGCATTGACGCCCTTTAAACGCGCTTACTGGGCGCCGAAGGCAGCGGCATGCGGCGTCAAAACGGCGGATCCCGCACCGTTATCGTCATGCCTCGCGTCCTGCCGAGAAGCGTTCGATGCCGACGCGGTTTCGTCCAGCAGCCGGGTAATGGCCACGCGCGCCTCGGGAGATCCGCCCAGCGTCGGCAGTTGCGGCGCTTCGGCCGCGCCCAGCGACGCCGGCGCGAAGACCGAATCCTTAGCTCCAAGGCCTAGGTTTTTGCCCTCTTCGACTATCATTTCATGCTCGATCCAATTGGAAAGAGGGATGTTACGGAAGAATAGCCGCTCCTGCATCACCATCGTCTTGCGTACTCCGTTCAGCGACATCGTTTCGCGCACATAGCTACGTTCTTCCGTCCGAATATCTTGCATGAAGTCGTCGAGCGCCTTCCGCTTGGAGGATTCCTCGGTGGCGCGCAGGCGCTCCTCCAGCGTGATCTTGTGGGAAACAATGGCCGCGCGAGCCTCGGCCAGCGTCTCTCGCTCCTTCGCCAAAGCCACTTCCATGCGAGCCTGCATGATGTAATAAGCCAGCAACGCGCTTCCGCCCGCCACAAAGAGCGGGAGAAACAGCCATAAGAAAGCGTCCAAATTCATATAAGCGACCTGCTGCGCTTTTATCGGCCGGAAATGAGAAGAAAGTTAGTGTCTTAGGGGAAAGGCCCTACCCGGGCTACGGGCGTCAGTTATAGTTTTTGTACCAAACACTTTTCTGTCAGTGGTTTAGCCCGCCTGCGAGGCGTCCATCTTGCGCCCGGCCGCCAATGCGAAAAACAGAGGAAAATTGAAGCTGAATAAGGCTTTCAGCGTCGCACCCACCCGGAAACCGGCGCCGGCGAAGAACCCGCTGTATTTGCCGAGCAGCACCGCCGCTCCAATGGTCCGATCGGAGATTTCGGCCACGGCCGGCTGCCTTGTTCCGGATGCGGTGTGAACCGTCGCGCGAATCTCCGGATAGACGCGGATCTTCTTGCCCGCCCGGTGGATTCTCAAAGCCAGGTCGGCGTCCGCCCAGAACTCGCCCAGCCGCTCGTCGAAGTAATTCATTCCGGCGATGAACTGCCGGCGCGCCATCACGGCGTCGCGCCCAGGATAGGCGACCACGATCGATTCCTGTGTAAGATCGGGCGCCGCCGTGAACGGCAGATTTCCCGTGTTGCAAACTTGTGAGAACAGGTCGCGCGTCGGCAAAGGCATCGCGCGCCAATCCGGATTTCCCTCCGGGCTCACCAGCAGAGGACACACCGCCGCCGTATCGTTTGCCGATTCCAGTTTCTCTTGCAGCCTGGCTATGGTATCGGGCGCCACTTCCACTTCGGGCGACAAGTAAAACAACAGCTCGGCACGCGCGGTCCGCGTCGCGATATTCAATGCCTTGGTCGCCCCAAAGTGATCCGGCAATCGCAGCACGGTAAGCCCGGGATACTGTTGGTCCAGCGCTCCCGTCTCATCCGTACTGGCAGCGTCCACCAACAGGATTTCCAACTGTTCGCGATTCGTGGAGCGCTGCAATGCCTCAATCGAGCGGCGCAGCGCAGCGGCCTGATTGTAGCCGATCAGGATCGCGGACACCTGTGGCACGGGCGGCGCTTGCGGAACTTCTTGCCGAACTGAGGGATTCATGCGGTGAAAAAATTTTACCGCACTAACGCTGTGTGCAACCTGGTTCGCCCCAAACTCTGCGCGCGGTTTACGCGCCCGCCCCGTAAATCGGAATCACCGCGCCATTCACCGCCGACGCGTCATCGCCCGCCAAGTGCACCAGCATACTCGCCACTTCCGACGTCGGAACCCATTGCGTAAAGTCCGCCTTCGGCATCGTAGCGCGATTGCCGGGCGTATCCATCGTGCCGGGCAGGATGACGTTCGCGGTAATCTTATGATCGGCATTCTCGGCCGCGACCGAGCGTATCAGCGATACCAGCGCGGCCTTTGATGCCGCGTACAATCCGCTCATCGGCGATGGCTCGGCCGCGGCCCGGCTTCCAATTGCCAGGATCCGCCCGGCGCCCTGCGCGCGCATCAGCGGCAGCACCGCGCGAAACATGTGGAAGGACGTTCGCACGTTCAGATTCATCATCTGATCGAACGCCGCGTCGTCGGAATCGACCACAGATTTTCCGCCTGTATATCCCCCCACCAGTTGCACCAGCACGTCGATGCGTCCCCATTGCTCAATCACGCTCCAGGCCACGTTTTTCGCTCCGGCTTCCGTCTCTAAGTCCGCGGCAATCGCCACATAGTTTTCCGCTGCTTCCTGGCTGCTGGCCTTTCGATCCACCGCGGCCACTTTCGCTCCGGCATCCAAAAAAGCGGCGGTGACGGCGGTTCCCAGCCCACCGGTGGCTCCCGCGATCACGACGACCTTTTCTTCCAGTTTTTGCTTTTGCATCTCGCCCTCTCGTCACCATGCTACGAACAAATGCCCGGCGATCACAGCGCGGCCGTAAAAAAGTGATCTAGAATCGGTAGCAAATGCCGACCAATCTCGTGCAGCGCCTGCTCAGCTCCATCGCCGATCGGGGCCGCACGTTGCTCGGCAGCGTGGGACGCGCGCCCATCGATCAGCTCTGCCACGAACTGGTTTCCGAGCGCGGCGAAGCCTCCGGCACGGCCATCGCCCGCGAAATTACGGATCGTTATGCCGAGCTGACCGCGCCGCAACGCACGCGTTTTTTCGAAGCGCTGCTCGCCCGCGAATGGCTGGCCGATCCGGATGCGGTTCTCGAACTGGCGCAAAAGTATCACGCCGCGCCCGGCGCCGCCGAGCTCTCCCGCCTCTTCGCTGCCGTCGAGCCCCGCCGTCAGGAACTATTTCGCCGCGTCAACCTCAGCCCGCGTGGCACCGAGACCATCGTCAATATGCGCCGCGACTTGCTTACGCTGGTCGCGAACCGCCCGCAACTGGAGCCCATCAATGCCGATCTCGTGCATCTGCTGTCCTCCTGGTTCAATCGCGGATTCCTCGAAATGCGGCGCATCGACTGGCGCACGCCTGCTCTGATTCTGGAAAAGCTCATCACGTACGAAGCCGTGCATCAGATCCATGGCTGGAATGATCTTCGCCGCCGCCTCGCCGCCGATCGCCGATGCTTCGCCTTCTTTCATCCTGCTCTTCCCGATGAACCGCTGATTTTTGTCGAAGTGGCGTTGACGGAAGGCCTCGCCACGGCCATCCAGCCGCTGATCGATGTCGATGCCGCCCCACGCGATATCGCCAAAGCCGATACGGCCGTTTTTTATTCCATCAACAACTGCCTGGACGGCTTACGCAATATCTCTTTCGGAGCCTTCCTCATCAAGCAGGTGGTGCAGGAGCTGCAGGCGGAAGGTTTGCGCCTGAAACATTACGTAACGCTTTCGCCCATACCGCGTTTCCGCGAATGGCTAGCCGAGCGCAAGCCGGCCGCCCCGGAATGGGAGCCTCTGCTACGCCTCAACGGCCCCGCCCTCATAAAGGCGCTCACGGCGATGGTCCCCACGGATTCTCGCCGCGAATCCCTGCGCCGCGCCTGCGCGCAATTCCTCACCGCGCGCAGCGGCAAAAGCGGCCGCGCGCTCGATCCCGTCGCCGCGTTTCATCTCAACAATGGAGCATCGGTCGAGCGAATCAACTGGATGGGCGACGTCTCGGAGAAAGGCCTGCTGCAATCGTTCGGCCTTATGGTGAACTACGCCTATCGCCCCAGCCGCATCGAACGCAATCACGAGCAGTACATAAAGCAGGGCCGCGTAGCTGTTTCCGAAAGCGTCGGAAAGCTGCTCGGAGAGCCGAAGCCAAATGGCTCGCGCGGCGTCAGCAAAAAGTCCTAGCCGGCTGGTCCAACAGAACCGCGAGAGTCATCGAGCGGACACGCTCCCTCTCACGCGGCGACGCACTCAACCTTCGTACTTCTCCAACTCCAACTGATCTCCCACCGCTGTGCGCGATTTTTCGATCATACCCACCGGCAGTTCAATCGTCGAGTGCGCGCTCATGCTCAATGCCAGCCGGCTCTTCACCATGTTCGGCCGTATTTTCGTCACCACGCGCTTCTTGTTGATGAACACCACATCGATGGCGAACTTCATGAAGAAGCTGTGAACGCCCTCGCACGGCACGATCCACAAGCCTTCCCCTTCGGCAAGGCCCGTGTGTTTCAGCAGTCCCTGTTTCCGCTTGGCCGACGTGTCGGCGATATCGGCGCGGTCAGCGAGCGAGGTGCCTTTGGTGAGATTACGGATGCGGAGTTTCAAGCTGCCATTGTACAGGTTGCGCAAGCCGCTTCTGGCCCTGTGCTGCAAGGTCTGACGGTGAAACGGTTGCGGTCTATCTTTGTTGGGTCCCCTTCCGCTAGGCTCATTGCTATGAAGCGAAATGCTGAATGGCCATCCACCAAAGCGCCTCGCGTGTTTGCCGCACTTCTGCGGATCGGCTGGAAGATCAAGCGCCAAGCGGGATCGCATCGTACCTTGGCGCGGCCCGGCTGGCCCGACTATGTCTTTGCCTACCACGACCGCAGAGAATTGGGGCGCGGAGCGCTTGAATTATTGGGAAAAAAGACTGGTCTGCGACCGAAGGATCTCTAAACCGCTACGCTGCGAAGGAGACGCTGACTTCGCCCGGAACGGCCTCGCCATGCTCCAGGCGGTCGGCGATCACGCGCAACGCGAGTGCTTCCGCCGCGGCCAGTGCCTGTTTCCTCGTGCGGCCGTAAACGGTGACGCCAGGCAGAGCAGCAATATCGGCTATCCAGCGTCCATCGTCTTCGCGCGAAAATTCAACCTTCAGCTTGAACGCTTCGGCTTGGGCCGCTTTTTTCATTTCAATTCGAGTCTAACAGACCCCAACTCGCTACAATAGAACTATGGAGGCCAAATCCATGAGCTCCCCAAGTACCGATTCCCCCACTCTCGAAAAAGCCACCTTTGCCGCCGGATGCTTCTGGGGCGTCGAGGAGGCGTTCCGCCGCCTGCCCGGTGTGAAATCGACGCAGGTGGGCTATATCGGCGGTCCGGTGGATAATCCCACATATAAACAGGTCTGCACGGATGGCACCGGGCATGCCGAAGCCGTCGAAGTCACCTACGATCCCAAGGTCATCAGCTTTCACGACCTGCTCGACGTGTTCTGGAAGAATCACAACCCCACCACCCTCAACCGCCAGGGACCCGACGTGGGATCGCAATACCGTTCGGCCGTTTTCTATCATTCGCCGGAACAGGAAGCCGAGGCGAAACGCTCGCGCGACGAAGCGCAGGCGCATTTTCCACGGCCCATCGTCACCGAAATCAAGCCAGCCGAAACGTTCTGGCGGGCCGAGGAATATCATCAGCAATATTTGGAAAAGCGCGGCTTGGCGAACTGTCACATCTAATGTTCAGTTTCTTTTCCCCGTCATTCCGAGCGCCCTCCGCGAATCTGTTTTTGTTACTCCGATTGGCTTCGCCCTCAACGGGCGCGGGCCACTGAAGCGGGGATTTGGGATTGCGCTTTGAAAAGTGTTTAGTCAGTTGAGTAAATCAGTATGAAAATAGGATTCGTCAGCCTCGGATGCCCTAAGAACCTCGTCGATACCGAGGTCATGATGGGGCAGCTTACCCAAGCCGGGCATGAGCTCACGCCGCACCCCTCCGACGCCGACGTCATTGTGGTCAACACTTGCAGCTTCATCGATCCGGCCAAGCAGGAGTCCGTCGACACCATTCTCGAAATGGCGGAGTACAAAAAGACCGGCCGCGCGCAAAAGTTGATCGTCGCCGGCTGTCTGGTGGAGCGGTACCGTGACGACATCCGCAAGAACCTGCCCGAAGTGGACGCGCTCATCGGGACCAACGAGCTGGAGCGCGTCACCGCTCTCTGCGAAGGGATCGAGCCGAAAGCGAAATCGCTTGATGCCTACCTGTACCATGACGCCACGCCGCGCGTTCTCACCACGCCCAAGCATTACGCCTATATCAAGATCGCCGAAGGTTGCGACCATCCCTGCACCTTCTGCGTCATCCCGCAGTATCGCGGGGCTTTCCGTAGCCGCCGCTTCGAATCCGTGATCTCCGAAGCCACGCGCCTGTTTTCGCAAGGCGTGCGCGAGATCAATCTGATCGGCCAGGACACCACCTGCTACGGCGAAGACTTCGGATTGAAGGACGGCCTCGCCACGCTGCTCGCGCGCCTGGCACAAATCGAGACGGACCATCCCAAGTGGGTGCGCTTTCTCTACGCGTATCCCAACAAAGTCACGCAGAAATTGCTAGACACCATCGCCGAGCATGACGCGCTGGTCAAATACATCGACATGCCTTTGCAGCACGCGAGCGCCAACGTCCTCAAGCGCATGAAGCGCGGCGCCAGCGGCGATATTTTCCTCAAACTGATCGAGCGCATCCGCCGCACCATTCCGAACGTCGCCATCCGCACCAGCATGATCGTCGGTTTCCCGGGCGAGACGGAAGAAGATTTCGAAGAGCTCTGCCAATTTGCCGAGGCCGCGCAGCTCGATCGTCTCGGCGTTTTCTCCTATTCGGACGAAGACTCCAGCAAAAGCTACGAGCTCGACGGTAAGGTCGCCGCCGGCGCCATCTCTAAACGAAAGCGCCGTCTCATGAGCCTGCAACGCAAAATCTCTCGCGCGAAAAATCGCCAGTTGATCGGCAGCGAGGTGCAAGTGCTGGTAGAGGGTCCCTCAGCCGATTCCGAGCTGGTGTGGGAAGCGCGCATGCCGACGCAAGCGCCCGATATCGACGGCATCTGCTATATCTCCGATCCCGGCGAATATCCGCTGACGGCGGGCGAGTTCCGCACGATGCGTATCGTGAAGGCGCACGACTACGATCTCACCGGCGACCTGATCGACGAGCCTTCGCCCGTCGCGCACCGCGGTCCCTCGCGGGAAGCTCTCATTCAGCTCGTATAATTTTGGTTTCCTTGTATGAAGTGTCCGATCTGCGGTAAGCCCGTCGAAATGTCCGACCCTGAAATGCCCTTTTGCAGCGAGCGCTGCCGTTTGCTCGATCTCGGCAATTGGGCTTCAGAGAAATACGTCATCTCTTCGCCGATCGAATCCAGCGACGCCTCGAGCGACACATCGCGCGACACGGGCGAAGACGATGAGGATGGCGCATGATCAGGTTCGCGCGCATTATAGCGACTTGGTTTGGTCTTGGTTATGTTCCAAAAGGTCCCGGCACCGCCGGATCGCTCGGCGCGATCCTTATCGCATTGGCGCTCCACGAATTCCGAGGCGCCACGCCGCTCACGTTTGCCGCGCTCGCCCTTCTAATCGCTATTCCCGGCCTCTGGGCCGCGGACGCCGTGGTGAAGCAGCTCGCGGGCGATACCATCGTTCCGGTTACGCCTCGCAAAGAAAAAATAGACCCGCAAATTATCGTGGTAGACGAAGTCGTGGGTCAATGGATCGCGCTCGCCGGAGTGCTGCGTTTCAACTGGATCAGTTGGATCGCGGCTTTCGTGCTGTTTCGCTTATTCGATATCTTCAAGCCGCCGCCCGTGCGTCAGTTAGAAAAGCTTCCCGGAGCCGTCGGCATCATTGCCGACGATGTGATGGCCGGCGTCTATGCCGCCCTTGTGTTGTTCGCGGCCGGATGGTTCAATCTTTATTAGCCCCACCTTTCTATGGCTTTCCGCAGATCTCCCGAATCCCGTCCGCAGATTGATGAAGTGACGCCCTTCGCGGCTATCCCGGGAGGTGAGCTGCAGATCCGCGGCAAAGGCCTTGCCACCTCGGATCGTCCCGCTGTTCGCTTTGGCGAATCCACCGCGCCGATCGTCATCGGCTCGGATTCGCTGCTCATCGTGCGCGTCCCTGAGGGAGCCGTCGCCAGCGAGCTTGTCGTCGGTAGCGACAGCCTGGCCAGCATTCCTTACGCCTGCGGTATCGGCGTCCAGATTGCCGAGGGCTTGCATCCTGTCGCGAACCCGGTTGTCGATCAGCGCGGCAACATCTATACGACCTTCAGCGGATCGCGCGGGCAGCGCGCCGCCGTCTCGATTTACAAGGTCGGTAACGGCGGTACGCTCACACCCTTCGTCAGCGATCTGGTGAACGCCACCGGCCTCGCCTTCGATGCCGACGATGTCCTCTATGCCTCCAGCCGCAACGATGGCACGGTTTACAAGATCACGGAGTCCGGCAATTATTCGCCGTACGTGGAAGGCATGGGCGTCGCGACCGGCATCGCGTTCGATCACGACGGCAATCTCTATGTGGGAGATCGCAGCGGTACCGTGTTCAAGGTCAGCCGCGAGCGTCAAATTTACGTTTTCGCCACGATCGAGGCATCCATCGCGGCGTATCACCTGGCGTTCGGGCCCGAAGGCTACCTCTACGTCACCGGCCCCACCACGTCCAGCTTCGATTCGGTCCAGCGGATCTCGCCGGCCGGTGAGGTAGAAACGTTTTATCGCGGCCTGGGCCGCCCGCAGGGTCTCGCCTTCGACACACAGGGCAACCTGTACGTGGCCGCTTCGCTCGGCGGCCGTCGCGGCGTGGTGCGCATCACGCCGGAAAAGCACGCCGAACTGTTCCTCTCCGGCCCATCGATCGTGGGCTTGGCCTTCGCACCATCCACGTCCCTGATTCTCGCCACTACCAATTCGCTTTTCCGCGTGCAAGTCGGCGTCACCGGACGCCCGCTTCTCTAGACAATCCGCACAGCGAGGGTTTATACGCGATGAGCGGAGCGAAGAGTAATAAACAATGACCAACGCCGAAATCATCGCCGTCGGTTCAGAGCTTCTCACGCCCGACCGGCTCGACACCAACTCCCTATACCTCACCGATCAGCTCAACGGCGTCGGCGTCGAAGTGCGCCGCAAGTCGATTGTGGGCGATGACCGCGCACAGCTTGCCGCCGAGGTGCGCGCCGCCCTGGCCACTTCCGAAATCATCATCCTCAGCGGCGGTCTCGGCCCTACCGAGGACGACGTCACGCGGGAAGCCGTGGCCGACGCCCTCGGGCGCCCTTTAGTGTTCCGCCAGGATTTGCTCGACACGCTAATCGAACGCTTCCAGCGTTTAAACCGGAAAATGGCCGACAACAATCGCCGCCAGACGTTCGTGGTCGAAGGAGCGGAGCCGCTCCCCAATTCGCGCGGCACCGCTGCCGGTCAATGGATCGAAAGCGGCAGCCGCGTCGTGATGCTTCTGCCCGGTCCTCCTCACGAACTCAAGGCGATGTTCGCCGCCGAGTGTCTGCCGCGCCTGTTGAAGCGCCTGCCTCCTCAGGCCATCCGCACGCGCTTCTATCGAGTGGCGTGCATGGGCGAATCGGATCTGGATCAAACCATCTCTCCTGTCTATAAGCCGTTTGAAAATCCTGCGACGACCATTCTTGCCGGTCTTGGCGACATTCAGATTCATCTGCGCGCCCGCGCCGCTACGGCCGACGCCGCGGAGACGCTTCTCGTGCAAGTCGCTCCGCGTATCGAGGAATTGCTGGGCGATCGCATCTATTCGTCCGACGGCGCGACGTTGGAGGCCGTTGCCGGCAATCTGCTGCGGGAACGCAAAGCCACGCTCAGCGTCGCCGAAAGCTGCACGGGAGGATTGCTGGGAGAACGCATCACCTCCGTCGCCGGCAGCTCCGATTATTTCCTCGGCGGTTTTCTCACCTACACCGATCGCCTGAAAACCGCATTGCTGGGGGTCGACGCGGCACTGGTCGCCCGGCACACAGCGGTGAGCGAACCTGTGGCAATTGCAATGGCCGTCGGCGCGAAGGCCCGCACCGGCTCGACGTATGCTGTTTCCATCACGGGCGAAGCCGGGCCGCAAAGCTCCACGGCGGCACCTGTCGGCACCGTCATCATCGGCCTGGCGGGTCCTGACGGTAACGCCCAGGCGCGCACGTATAATCTATTCGGCGACCGCACTGGCATCCGCGCCCGAGCCGCGATCTGGGCGCTCGACGACCTGCGCCGGGCGATCACCGGAAAACCGCGCTAGACGCGGCGACGGGAAAACCGCCGTAAATCTCTTCACATTGCTGGACCTCCGTTCGATAAGTCTCACGTGGTTGCCTCTACGCTGCCCCCGGCCGAAACCGGTGCATTGACGCCTAACATACTGCGGGAAAAGGCTTTGCGTTCGCTCGGCTCGCTGCCGCCCTTCTCGCCGATTCTGAATCGTGTGCTCGCCTCCCTGGCGAGTGAAGACGTCTCGTTCACCAAGTTGGCGGACTTGATTGAGAAAGACACAGTCGTCTCTGCGAACCTTCTCCAGTTGGTGAATTCGGCGCTTTACGCCCGGCGCGGCACAGTTAATTCTGTGCGGCACGCACTCTCGCTGTTGGGGGTCAACAAACTCCGCAACGCGGTTCTCGGCATGTCCATCGCCCGCATGTGGAATCAGGTGCGTCCGCCAGCGCACTGGTCCATGGCGAACTTCAACATGCATTCGGTCGCCTGCGCGCAGCTCGCCGATCTTCTGGCGCAGAGGGTTCCGGCCACTTATCCCGAGGGCGCGTTTGTTGCCGGATTGTTGCACGATGTCGGGCGCCTCCTCATCGCCATCGCCTTGCCGGACGAATCCACACAGATCGCGCAACGCATCGCTCAGGAAGGCGGTTCGACGGCGGAATTAGAAAGCGAAATCCTCGGTTTCACGCACGCCGAACTTTCGGCCGACGCGCTGGTCGCCTGGAATCTGCCGTTGCCCATCCAGGAAGCGGCGCGGGATCATCACCTGGCTCCCGCCCCCGCCGTGGGTGGCGAATGGACGCTGGCCGTGCTGGTCGCGACCGCGGACCGCTACGTGAACTCAGCCGGCATCACCGTATCACCGCCGCAGGCGCCACCGAAGGCGGATCCCGGTGTCCTGGCAGCAGTCGGTCTCAGCGAGGAACTCCGCAGCGCGGTTATCGCCGAGTTCGAGGCCGAATACGCCGCCATGATGCCTTTCTATCACTAAACACGGCCGCAACGGACGCCGTTCCAGGGCCGCAACAGTCTGTTTTGCCGATCTTCTTACTTGAGATCGTCTTACTTCCGATCAGCTTACCCACGATCTTCCGCAACGCGTTTGGCCCCAGGCGCGTCACTCACGTATTCGCTGAATGGATTGCTTGGTGCCGGATGCCCGCTCGTCGAACGACTCTATTTGCAAATTGCCCTGTTTGCTAAACTGCCCTCTTTGCTAAAGTGGAAGACTGGCCTTTATCCCCAGTGAGGAAAAACGTGAAATTGACCCTGTCCACCGGATGGCTGTTGCTGTGCCTTGCGGCGCTGCCCCTTTGCCTGTTCGGGCAAGCCCAGACACCGCCGCCCTCGGCCACGCCCACGGAGCCCTCAGCCCCGCAGGCCCCCGCCGCACCAGCGCCGGAAACAACGCCGCCGCCCACGCCCTCGGTCCTCGCGCCGCCGAAGTATACGTTGAACAATGTGAACAACGGCATGGGCTTGTCGATCGAGCCCATTCTTTTTCAGCCGTACGGTCATCCCATGCTTCACACCGGCGATTACAACAACACCCTGACCCCCGGAAACCTGCTATATCCCGGCAACCCCGATCACTCGTTTACGGGTAACGTTGTGGTTCCGGCGGGCAAAGGGGCCGACGTTCGTTTCAGCTACTTCCAGACCAGCGCCACGGGCGGCACCGTCGCATCGGAAAACCTGAACTTCTTTGGGAACCCCGTCAGCGAGGGTGACCCCCTCGGCACACAGGCCAAAATCAGTTCCTACAAGGTGTCGTACGATTTCGTCACCTATTTCTGGAACCACAAGGGCGGCGATCTCCGGCTGAAGACTTTGTACGAATTTCAGTACCTGTCCGTCGATAACATCATCAATGATTTTCAGCCGCAGACTGACGGAACTTTTGTTCTCAACCCGCTAGAGGGCAGCAAGACGATTGCCGCGCCCACTTTCGGCCTGGGCTTGGATCAGACCATTTCACGCCACTTCCGCTGGGAAGCCCGAGGCTCCGGCTGGGCGCTGCCGCATCGCTCGAAAATCGGCGATACGGAGGTCAACATCGCCGCGCGTTTCGGCTATGTCGAACTGGTGGCGGGCGCGCGGGCGTATTACTTCCGCACCACCCGCCGTGCCGATCACTACGTCGACGGCTTGATTTACGGGCCTTACGTCGGCCTGCGCCTCTATTGGAAGAAGCGCTAGGGCTCCCGAGGGAGCCCTTTGCAGAGCCGCACGCGTCGCGACTTTATCGGGAAGCGTTTCTTATCGGGGCTCGTTTCTTATCTGGAATCGTTTCCTGGAAACGCTTCAGTCATGTGTGCCGCGCCACAATCGTTTCACGCGGTCCGTCATCTGTGCCCACACGGACGGCCGTGCGGGCGCTGCGGGCGCCGGCGACGCCTTTGCCTCATCCAGCACCGTGGGAGCCGCCGCCACGGGCTCGCGCGAAATCAATCGCACGTGATATCCCGTGAATGCGTAGGTGCGTTTGTAGATTGTTCCGTCTTTATCCTCGACGCGCAGTGAGAAGCCGCTATCGTCGCCCGAAGGAACGGGCGCCAGTTCCACCGGGTAGAATCCCGCTACGTTGCGTTCGACGAACGCGGTTTCATATCGATGCCGCTTGACGCTCCACACGAATACGCGAAAGCTGTCGAACTCGCAGCATTTATTCCCGGACGTCACCGTGGTCCACAAGTAGTTGTGCTTGACCTCGTCGCCATCCTTGACGTCGCCCAGGATCAGGTACGCCGTCACGCGATGGCCCTCGGCGTATTTGGCGATGTCGTCGGGCACGGACATAAACAGCATTCGCGACAGCACCCATCCGGCGCGGCCGTCTTTCGTGCGCACCAGACTCCAGTCGTCGGTGGGCACCGGAACAACCGCCGCCGCGGCGTCCGGCAGATCCTTCGCGCGCGGCCGCGAAATCTCCTCCCAATTCGCAGGCGGACCGGGGCGCGGGGGCGGACCAATCAACGGCGCCGTTTTGGCCGTCTTGGACTTTCCTTTTTTCGCTGCCGGAGCCGGGCGCGCGATGTTCAGCGACGCGGTGGGGCGGGCTTGCCGCGGCGTGATGCTGTGCCCCACCACCTCTACCGATCCGTTTTCGGCGATCTGATAGTAGCTCGGCGATAGGCGAGCCGGCTCTGTGTGAACGTTCAGGCTCTCCACCGCGGTGGCCGATCCTTCAGAAGGGAGCTGTGCCGTGCGCACGGACAGTTGCCGCAATGCTTCCATCTGCTGTGCGGAAAGCAGGAGATTCGCGTCCGTCCATCCCTCCACGCCGCCGGAGGTCCGCACGCGCACAAACCGGCGGCGCGTCTCTAGAATCTGCAGCTCCTCGCCATGCGGAACGGAGATCGACGCGGCCGACCGCGACGAAAGCTCCTTGCGTAAACTGAGCGTCGCCGGGCCCGCAAAGGCTACGCCGATGGAGGGCTCTTCCGATGAGGATGCATGCTGCTGGCAGGCTGCCAGCGCCAGTATGCTCATCAGCGTCACGCCAACAAGAAATGTCTTCGGAGTTCC
This sequence comes from Terriglobia bacterium, assembly GCA_963699945.1. Classification (GTDB taxonomy): domain Bacteria; phylum Acidobacteriota; class Terriglobia; order Bryobacterales; family Bryobacteraceae; genus Palsa-187. The sequence continues at coordinate 71,453 of CAVOVW010000012.1, read as the reverse complement.
GTGGTGATCGACACGCCCGCCGCTGTTCGCGCGGAGGCATTCGTTCCCGTGATGGGGTTCCAGGGCGCAAAACAAACGCCGCATTCGTATTTCTGCTCAATAAACTTGCCCCGCGATCCACATGGGGGGCTCTACACGCTAGTTTATCAATGCCCGCCGGTTTTGATAACAGCTAGTCTCTGTTTGATAACCGCTAATCTCTGTTTGATAACCGCTAATCTGTGGATATGAGCCCCGCCGCCCCAACGCCACCCTCCGGGTCATCCCAGCCTGCCGGCCCCGAGTTTTACTGCGCGCGCTGTGCCGCACCCATTGCCGAGCCGCTCGTCTGCGGCGATTGCGGATCGCTCATTTGCCGCAGTTGCGGAACACCGCTGGAGCGCATCGACGAGCTCGGGATCGGATAGCCGTCCGCGCCAGACGTGCCACGCTTTGCGAACGTCCGCCGCGCTTTGACAAAAATATCGTACTGGCTCATCAGATCGCGGAACACAGCGTCCCCGATTTTCCGGTAGCCCGGAGCCGTGAAGTGCACGTAATCCGGCTGGCCCATGCCCGCCTGCACCCACTGCCGCATGGACCCCGCGCCGCCCATCTTCGCCAGCATGTCCCAGAACGCGCAGCCTTCGGAAAACGCGGCTTCGCGTTGCGCCTCCACAATCTTCTCGACGTTCTCCAGCACCGTCCAGCCGGCGCGCGTTCGAATATAGCGGTCCGGCGGGCCCACCACCAGAATCGTCGCGGCGGGAGCGGCCGCGCGCAGCCGCCGGATCATCTGAATGTACATGTCCCGATACGATTCCAGCGACCACGACTTCTGCCCGGCCTCGTTCGTTCCATAAGCCAGCACAATCAGCGCCGGATTCCGATGCTCCAAATTGGCCTGCAGCATGTCGGCGTTCCAGTTCAGAACGATCGTCGCCGAGACGCCGTTGATCCCGAGCGCTTCGTACGTGACGCCCGTTGCCTTTTCCGTCACCCAGCCGAACAGCCTCACCGGAGCGCTATCGGTCGTCTCCACCTCGAAGCGATGCGGTCCCGCCTCCGCCTCGTAGTGATAGTATCCGGGCCCCATGGCGCCGTCCATCGAGATTTGATCCACCACTGTGCCGTTGTCGAAAATTTGCACGGACCCGCCGCCCGGCTGCCGCAGATAATACAGCTCGAACGTCTGGCAATCCACGGTCAGATACACGGCCTCATGCGGAGCGTCCGCCGTAATGCTGATGCCTCCCAGCCCATGAATGCCGTCGCCCGTGCGCCCCATGACGCCTTCCGTTTTCCAGCCTTTCGTTGCGCCGCTGTGCAGGTCGAAACGCCTGTAGCCGCGGTACGGGCTGCCCGCGAACGCGTAGCCGCTACCTCCGTCGCCGAACATTTCCTGGAAGTGCGCGCGCAAATCGCCGGTCCATTCGTCGGCAGCGGTGTGCGAATCGCCGTACTGCAGCACTTTTAGCGGACCCGGCAATTCGCCGTTCTGATGCCGGTATAGTTGCTCGAAGAAGGGAATCAGCGCCGCCGGGTTCTCCACCGGAACAGTGGCGCCCGCACTGACTTTTTCGCTCACTCCTTCTTTTGCTTCCGCGCGTGTCGCAGAACTGACGTGCGGGACTGGGGGAATTCTGCGCGTCGTGCTCGCCGACGCCGGTTGATACTTTTTCTTCGGCGGAGCTTTCCTGGCGGTTGCCGTCTTCGGTGCTGGTGTTTTTGTGCCGGTCGTCGCTTTGCTGGTCGCGGATTTTTGCGCCGGGCTCTTTGGTGATGCCGAACTCGATGGCGCCGCGGCATTTGATGGTGCCGCGGCATTCGGTGACGATGCCGCCGTCTGATTCTGTCCCACTGCCGCCACCGACGACGTGAGCGCGATCACTGCCGCCACCGCTATCAGCGCCAAGGGGCCACGGTTCCTCAACAATCCTGTCGCTCCGAAGTTCGCCGCTGCCTTCTCACGGACGTCCCATCTCTTCATGGACGTCTCATCTGCGGAGCCCCAGCTGATGCCGCGATCTTTTGCTTGGTCGCCTGCAATTTGTGCTGGACATATCCTTCGCGGAGCGCGGAAAACAGCAGCTCTCCCACAATCTTGGCGCCGGCCGGCATCGGATGAATATAGTCGGCGCCCACCAGCCTCGGCTCGGCCGCATACCAGCGCGCCATCGTGCCTTCGCCGCCCATGGCCTCGAACGTATTGAAGAATGCCACGTTCGTATCCAGCGCCACTTTGGATTCGGTGTTCACTAATCTTGGAATCGCCGCCAGCGTATCGATCTCTCCGGTCTCCGTCTTCGTACCGCGATCCATCGGACTCATCAGCAGGATCGACGTATTCGGCAGCGCCGCGCGCAGTCTGTGCACCGCCAGCCGCATTTCGCGCCCCCAGGTTGTATCGACGAAATCCGGAAAGCCGCTTTCGTTCGTCCCGTAGTTGATCACCACCAGGTCAGGACTGTAGTGTTGCAGCTCCTGCGCCCAATGCTTTTCATCCAGCGCCCTTGAGAGTAGCGTTACGTTGGCGCCGTTGACGCCCGCGCTTGTATAAACCACGCCCGCGCCGCCACGCCGGAAGTCCACGCCGTACAACCGCACTGAGCCGCTGGTCACGCGCAGCGAAAAGTGCGCGGAGCCCTCCGGAATATCGAAGTGTGCGAACCCCGGGCCCTCCTGATCCGCCGCCGAATGCACCGTGCCCAACGCCTGCCCTTCGCATTCCAGCGTGAAATCGCCGCCCATGGGCTCCGCCAGGTAATAGACCTCCACGCTCTGGTGCATCGGATCTTTCAGCGTCCAGTTCGCCACCGCGCCCGTAGCTCCGCGAAAGCTTACCGCGCCCAATCCGTTCAAGCCGTCCTTCAATGGGGAATTCCCGCCGATGTCGATCTGCCAGTTGGATGCCGACATCTCCACGCCGCGCCGGTTGTACCACGCCCACGGCCGCGCGATCAGCACGAAGCCCGTGCCCCCGTTGCCGAACTCCTGCTGCATCATGCTGCGCACGTCGGCCGTGATCAGGTCGGCTGTGGTCGGCGAATCGCCATAGTGCAGAACGCGCGTCACGCCGCCGCGCTCCAGCGCGTCGTAAAAATGATCCAGGCTATGTTCGGGGTCCATCAGGCTGCGCGAGGCAATTGCCGCCAGCCGCCGTTCGCGCAACTGATCCATTGATGCCGGCGAAGACAGCGGACTGATATCGAAATCCGCTGCGGGCAGGCGCGGCTTGAAGTCCAGCACCTCGCGGGCGCTGCGCGGATCGAACGCATAGTAGCTGATGGCCGGGATGGCCTTCTGCACCAGAACCACAGCGCCGAACAGAAGGATCGCCAGAGCGGGTTTGATGGGAATCCAGTTCTTCATCAAAATTTCGTATAGATGAACGGCGCGGCCCCCGTTTGCATCACGTTTTGCAGCCCAATCACCAACAGTGCCAGCGCGGCCGCCTGTGCGTAAAAAGGCGCTCGCGTATAAATGGTAAGACCCATGTCATACCATTTTTGCGGCAGGTAATGCGCGGCCAGCGCGATACCCAGCACCAGTGCGAGCGGCGCCGATATATTTTCAAAGGAAACCGTGAGCGACGCTATCCGGCTCAGAATCTGCCCGGCGTTCTCAAAGCTCGACGCCCGGAAGAAAATCCATGTGAACGCGACGAAGTGGAACGTCAGCACGGCGCGCCCCACGCGCCACCATGCCGCCACCGTCGCGCCTTTCTGTGTGGGGAAGGCTACCTGTACGGCGCGCACCGCGGCTAGCCCCACGCCGTGCAGCGCGCCCCATGCGACGAACGTCCAACTGGCTCCATGCCACAATCCGCCGATCACCATCGTGATGATCAGATTCACGTACGGCGCGATCTTTGATCGCTTTCCTGGCAGCGAAAAGTATAGATAGTCGCGCAGCCAGTTCGATAAAGAAATGTGCCAGCGCCGCCAGAAGTCGGCGACACTCGCCGCCGCGTAGGGACGATTGAAATTCGGCGGCAGCTTGATCCCCAAGAGCATCGCCGAGCCTAGCGCGATGTCCGTGTATCCCGAAAAATCGTAGTAGATTTCCACGGCGTACGCGTATACCGCGATCAGCGTTTCCGACCCCGTATACAAGTTCGGGAAATCGAATACCCGGTTCACCAGGTTCGCGCCCAGATAATCGGCAATCATGCAGCTTCTTCATCAGGCCCATGCCGATCAGGAATAGCGCGCGCCCGCCCTCGGCCGTGGTCAGAAACCGCCGCTTCTCAAACTGCTCCATCAGCGTCGATACACGCGTAATCGGTCCGGCCAAAGTCGTCGGAAAGAACGAAACCGAGGCCAGATGCAGCAGGTAGCTGCGCGTGCCCTTCGCGTCTCCGCGATACAGATCGATCGTATATGTCAGCGCCTGAAAAACGTAAAACGAAAGACTCAGCGGCAGCGTCCAGCGCCACACCGGAGCGGCGTGGCCCGTCGCATCGGCCCACGTCCCCAGGAAAAACGGCATGTACTTGAAAAAGGCCAGCAATCCCAGGTTCATTAGGATGCTCGTGGTCACCAGCGTTTTGCGTATGCGCGGATTTTTGGAATCCTGCAAACCCAGGCCGATGAAGTAATCGCAGGTGGACGCAACGGGAATCAGGATCAGGTAATAAAAATCCCACCGCGCGTAAAAGAAATAATTGGCGAACAGAATCACGGCGAGCCCCGCGCCGTAGAACGGCACGAATCGCGCGCTCATCTCGCTCAGCGGCCAGTAAAGAAAGAAGATGGCAGCCAGAAAGATGAAGTAAATGGAGGACGAGAGTAACAAACTAACAGGATACAACCACACGCCCAAATATCGGCAAAAATCCGGCCGCCCGTAATCGGTCTTTCCCGGGAACCAAACCCCCGGCGATATCGTAAGTTGAAGATAGAGGGCTCTTCAAGCACAAGGCCGCTACCGAAACACATGCGTTATTGCTGCCAATGCGGGACCCAGGTCAACATCGCCGACCGCTTCTGCGGCAATTGCGGCGCCGCACAGCCCGTTCAGAGCAGCAGCGGCCCGCAAACCAGCGCGCCCCCTCCCGACGCCCGCTCCACTGGATTCCATAACCCGCGCACCGCCTCCACCCTTTGCTACATTCCCTGGTTCGGCTGGATTCCTTCCGTCTTCGTCCTCGCCAGCGACCGCTACCAGCGCGACTTCGAAGTCCGCTTCCATGCCTTCCAGGGCTTGTATCTTTTCGTCGCCTGGCTGCTCGTGAGCTGGGTCGTCTCACCCGCTTTGCGCCTCACAGGCGCCGGCATCTGGCAGCCCATGCCGCACTTCGGCGGAGGCATTTTGCATCTGCTGGTTCTGGCCGGATGGATCGTCATGCTGGTCAAAGTCCGCCGCGGCGAACACTACCGGCTGCCCATCGTCGGCGATCTCGCCGAGCGTTCCGTCGCCGAGCAGCGCGCCGGATAGTGGTAGACCGTCGCCCCGAACACGAAACGTCATCGCGTTGTGGTGCATCATGAAGAACATGAAGAAGTTCGTTCCCGTTTTTCTGATCGCCGCAGCCTTTACCCCTGTTGCTGGCGCTCAGCACATATCCGTCGGCGTAGCCGCCGGGTTCCCACTTACAGACGGTATGTCGGATTTCAGCAGCGTAGCAAATCAAATCACCACCCACGATTATTCGAATTCCAAGCTATATGTAGTCGGTCCCATGGTCGACCTGCGGCTACCACTGAACCTCGGTATCGAAATCGACGCACTCTACCGTCCCTTGAATCTGACGGTCGATTCGCAAGCCGGCCTCGGGCCGACCATTCGCACTTCGCACGATTACAATTCGTGGGAATTTCCCGTGCTCGGCAAGTACCGACTGCCTCTGTTGCCCGTGATAAAGCCTTTTGTCGAGGCCGGGCCGAGCTTTCGCGCCAAAGGCTCCAGCCTCTCCTATCTTTCCGGCCGCGGATTCACCTTCGGCGGTGGCATCGAAGTGAAAATCCTCAGACTGCGTATCGCCCCCGTGCTTCGTTACACGCACTGGGGCTCGGACTCAACTGTAACGGGCATAATATGCACCGGACCTTGTGTCACGATCCCGACAACAGCACCTGCTTCCAATCAGAATCAAGCCGAATTCCTCGTCGGCCTCTCCTTCTAGCGGCCACCTGCATCGTGGACCTATCATCCGCATCCACTGAGCGATCACGCTTGGCGGGCGCGTCAGACCGCCTGCTAAACTGGAATCAAAATGAGCTACGACGTCGTTGTCCTGGGAAGCGGTCCCGGAGGCTATTCGGCCGCTGTTCGCGCGGGCCAGTATGGCCTGAAAACCGCGCTGATTGAAAAAGATGCCCGCTTGGGCGGCACCTGCCTGCTCGTCGGCTGCATTCCGACCAAGTCTTTGCTGCACACCGCCGACGTGTGGGAGCATTTCCTCGACTCCGAGGCCGACGGCATCCACTGCGAAAACCCGCGCCTCGATTTCGGCCTGGTCAACGATCGCAAGAACAAGATCGTCGACAAGCACTCCAAGGGCGTCAACTTCCTCATGCGGAAGAACAAGGTCGACCTGATCCCCGGCTACGGCCGTCTCGCCGGACCCGGCAAGATCGAAGTCACCGCCGCCGACGGCTCCAAGAAAATCGTCGAGACCAAGAACATCGTGCTCGCGACGGGTTCTTCGGCCCGCATGCTCCCCGGCCTCGAGCCCGACGCCGAGCGCATCCTCACCAACATCGAAATCCTGAACCTGCGCACCATTCCGAAAACCCTCGCGATCCTCGGCGCGGGCGCCGTAGGTGTCGAGTTCGCGTCGTGTTTCCAGCGCTTCGGATCGAAAGTCAGCATTTTCGAGATGCTGCCGCGCATCGTGCCCGTCGAGGACGAGGAAGTTTCGAAGGAACTGGAGAAAGTTTTCAAGAAGTCCGGCATTCGCGTCGAAACCGGCGCCAAGGTCGAAGGCATCGAAAAGACCGCCACGGGCGTCCGCTTCACCGCCGTCCTCGCCTCCGGCACCCGCGAAACAGTCGAGGCCGACGCGATCCTCATCGCCGTGGGCCGCAAGCCCAACACGGAAAACATTGGCCTCGAAGGCACGCGTGTGCAGCTCGATCGCGGCTTCATCAAAGTGGACCCGTTCCAGAAAACCGGCGAGCCCGGCGTCTACGCCATCGGCGATATCGTCGCCGGAACGCCGCAGCTCGCGCACGTCGCCACGGCCGAAGGCATGATCGCCATCGCGAACATCGCCGGCAAGCCCGCCACGCCCATCAACAAGAACCGCATCCCGGGCGCCACCTATACCGATCCCGGCATCGGCAGTGTCGGCCTCACGGAGGCGCAGGCCCGCGCGCAGGGCCGCAAGGTGAAGATCGGGAAGTTCCCGTTCCTCGCCAACAGCAAGGCGAGCATCATGGGCAAGCACGACGGATTCGTGAAGATCGTCGCCGACGAAGCCTATGGCGAAATTCTCGGCGTGCACATCATCGGGCCTGAGGCCTTCGAGCTGATCAGCGAAGGCGTGCTCGCCATGGAATCCGAATCCACCGTTGAGACCTTGATGCACACCATCCACGCGCACCCGACCATTTACGAAGCCGTGGGCGAAGCCTTCAACGCCGTCTACGGTCTCGCGATCAACGTCTAACACCAGATGTCTGAAACGCAACATCGCGTTCCGGCGCCCGCCGCAGGCGGTCCCGCCGACGTGCTCGGCACTGGCTCCCTGCCGGCGGCGCGCGCGATATGCCGGGTGCAGCATCTCGGATGCATGCGCTACGCCGACGCTTTCGCCTTGCAGCAGGATCTGGTTTCGCGCCGCAAAGTCGATGAGATACCCGATCAGCTTCTTTTCGTGGAGCATCCCCACGTCGTCACCATGGGCCGCAGCGCACACGGCGAAAACATCCTCGCCTCGCCCGAAATTTTGGAGCGTGCCGGTATCGAACTGCATCACACCGATCGAGGCGGCGACGTTACCTATCACGGCCCCGGCCAGGTGGTGGGATATCCCATCGTGGATCTGAGAAAATGGAATCGCGACGTGGTCGCCTACGTGCGCGGTCTGGAACAGGTCCTGATCGACGCACTCCGGGAATTTGGAATCGCCACGGAGCGAGTCCAGGGTGCCACGGGCGTATGGACCGAAGCCGGTAAAATCGCGGCCATTGGGGTCCATATCAGCCGCTGGGTCACGTCCCACGGTTTCGCTCTCAACGTAGATACGGACTTGGATTATTTTCGCTACATCGTGCCCTGCGGACTGACAAAACCGGTGACTTCGATGCGTTCGCTTGGCGTAATTGCCGATCGCGCCGCCATTACCGCCGCGCTGGCCCGTCATTTCGGGCGGGTATTCGATCGCGAAATGGAGACCTTATGATAGATGTCGTCATGCCCCAAATGGGCGAGAGTATCGTTGAAGGAACCCTGACGCGCTGGCTCAAGAAATCCGGCGAACACGTGGAGCGCGACGAGCCGCTCTTTGAGATTTCCACCGACAAGGTCGATACCGAAATTCCTTCGCCCGCCGCCGGAACTCTCGGCGAAATTCTGGTGCAGGAAGGCGCCACCGTCGGCATTAATACTGTGGTCGGACGCATCGCCGAGGCCGGTGCTTCGAGCAACGGCGCAGCCCCGGCGCCATCGGCGTCTGCTCCCGCTGCGAGTCCTGCGCCTGCGGCAGCACCCGTGAATGCGGCGCCGCTCAACGCGGGGCCCGTGAATGCAGCACCCCAACCCGTTCCGGTCACCGTCGAAAGCGTTCCCATGGTGGACGCCTCCGCGACGGATGCAGGGCCCTTGTCTCCGCTGGTCCGCAAGATGGCCCGCGAGAACAATGTCGATCTCAACCAGGTGCGTGGCACGGGCGCCGGTGGACGCATTACCAAGCAGGACGTGGAGACGTTTCTTGCCGCGCGTGGCGATGCACCGCGCCAGGCGCCGCCTTCTTACTCGACTCCCACTGCGCCTTTGCCGCCTCCGCCCGCGCAAACCTATTCAGCACCGCAATCAGCACCCCAGCAGGCTTATTCCGCGCCGCCTCCTCCGCCTCAACAGGTCTCGCAGGAAGTCGCGACCGTCCGGCAGCCGATGAATGTGCCGCCTCCGCCGGCTCCGTACGAGCCGCCCGCGCAGTTCCGCGGCCAAGCGCCAGCCGGACGCGTCGAGCCCATGAGCACCATGCGCCAAAAGATCGCCGAGCACATGGTGTTCAGCAAGCGCACCTCAGCACATGTCACCACGGTTCACAAAGTGGATATGACGCGCATCTCGAAGTTGCGCGATAAGCATAAAGGCGAATTCCAGACTCGCTATGGGTTTTCGTTGACGTTCCTGCCATTCGTATTGCGTGCCACTACGGCGGCCTTGCAACAGTTTCCGCTTCTGAACGCATCCATCGATGGGACAAACATCGTCTATCACCGCGATATCAACCTGGGCATTGCTGTCGCGCTCGAAAACGGCCTCATCGTTCCCGTGATTCGTAACGCGGATGAGAAAAACGTCGTGGGCTTGGCACGTTCCATCGCCGATCTCGCCTCGCGCGCCCGCTCGCGCCAGCTGCGTCCGGATGAAGTGCAGGGCGGAACTTTCTCCATCACCAACTTCGGCAGCTTCGGCAGCATCTTCGCCACGCCTGTCATCAACCAGCCGCAAGTCGGCATCTTGGGCGTCGGTGCAGTCAACAAAGAGCCCGTCGTCGTCGAAGACGCCATTGCGATTCGCTCCATGGCGTATCTCGCGCTGACCTTCGATCATCGCCTGATCGACGGCGCCCTCGGCGACCAATTCACCGCGAAAGTGAAAGACGTTCTTCAAAACTGGAACGAAGAAGTTCTCTAACCGAGATGTGGCGCACGCACTCCTGCGTGCCGCGTCGACACTCGTGTCGACGCCTGCCGAATCCCGCCGCGTGGCCGAGGGATCTTTCTAACTTCGCCGCCGGCAAAGCCGCGACAATTTCGGGCGTTCTACATCTCATTTAAAGCCCATGCGTAAGCGTCCGGGCGCACAGGGCTGTGTGCGCGTCCCAAGATGCCCGTACAGGATAAAGTTCGTCTTCTCAGCTAAATCCCGTTTTCGCTCCCACCGCCCCTGGCTCCTGACCCGTTATGTTCCAGGCAAGGAGTTCATGACGCTCACCCATCGGAGGGCGGAATCGACCAGGGCCCTGCAATACTAGTCACGCGGGGGCGGGTCTGCGAGTGATGGGAGCCCACGGGAGCTTATCCAGTCCTGTGCCACGGTAAGGGTTAATGTGTGCGGCGCGCTGTTCGCCTAAAACGACGGATTCTCAGCCGAGAGAATATAAAACGGCTAAGGGGCCCCCGACAACGCTTCGACGGAGCCCCACCCGCAAGGGTGGGGTTCTCAAGGAGCGCACAGCGTTTTTCCGCGTTGTGCGCGATCAGAAAATGGAACCGCGAATGTAAATGAGCGGACAGGAAGGCACAAAAAACGACCAACCAATTTGCGATCAACGTCTACCTATTTCCCCGCCAGTCCGCACTCTTTGTGTACCGCGCGCACCGCATTTTCCAATCCGCTGCGCCGCACCGCGATCGCGATCGTCAATTCGCTCGATCCCTGCGCGATCGCGATGATGTTGATGTTCTCACGTGAAATCGCGGTAAAAATGCGCCCCGCCAATCCCGGCGTTCCGCGCATGCCTTCGCCCACAACCGCCAGCAGGCCGACCTCGGTATCCACCTCAGGCGCTTTGATGTAACCGTGCGCCAGTTCGATCGCGAACTCTTCCTGCAGCTGTTCCAGCGCCCGGTCCAGTTCCGACAGCTTGATCAGGAAGCAGAAATTCTGCCGGTAGCTGGAGCTTGTAATCGCCAGCAGCTCCACGTCCGCCGCGTCCAGCGCATTGAGCGCTTCGGCCATCAGCCGCGCTCCCGAAATCTCCGTGCCGATCGGTTCCACCGAAACCAGGGCCACGTCACGCGTGGAGGTCACGGCGTGTACGCCGCCCTCGGTCTGAATCTTCGGAACGATGCGCGTGCCAGGCTTCTCCGGCGCAAAGCTGTTCTTGCTCCACACCGGAATGCCTTTTTCCACCAGCGGCGCCAGCGTCCGCGGATGCAGCACCTTCGCGCCTGCATACGCGAGTTCGGCCGCTTCAGCATACGTGATCGCGTCCAGCACCCGCGCATCCGGCACCAGTCGCGGGTCCGCCGTCATGATGCCGTCCACGTCCGTCCAGATCCACAACTCTTCGGCGTCGAGAGCGGCCGCCAGAATCGACGCCGAAAAATCCGAACCGCCGCGTCCCAAGGTCGTCGGCCTTCCGTCGAGCGTCGATGCGTTGAAGCCCGTCACCACGGGCAACACTTTTTTGTCGAGCAGCGGCCCCATCACCTTCGCCGCGCGCTCGCACGTTTCTTCCATGAGCGGCGTCGCGTTGCCGAAAACCGTGTCGGTTGCGATCACGTTCGACGCGTTCACCGCCGCCGCGGGCGTCCCCTGCGATTCCAGGTACGCCGCCATCATCAGCGCCGAGAGCCTTTCGCCGATGGCCACCGCGCGATCCGTCGCCGGCAGCGGACGCTCGCCCAACAGCAGCATGCCTTTCACCACGCGCGAAAACTCCGCGATCAACGCGTGCACGCCATCGAGCGCGGCTTTTTGCGCAGTCGGCGGGAGCAGATGCTTGCAGCACGTCTCGTGCTTTTCCGTCAGTGCCCTAAGATTCGTATCGATCCCGACTTCGTCCCCGGCCTCAGCCTTGCGCATCGCATCGAGTAACAGGTCTGTGACTTTCGACATCGCCGACACCACGATCGTCACCGGCCTCTTCGCATGCTGTTCCGTAGTGAGCCGCGCGGCCACCTGAATGCGTTCGGCCGAGCCCATGCTCGTGCCACCAAACTTCATCACCAAAAGATTGCGGGGAGTACTCAATGCGGTCCTTTCAATTCAAGCTTCAATTTCAATTCACGGCTGTTCTGTACCAATGTTGCCGCTCTCGGTGTTCACCCTCTTCGTCAACATAACTCACACTGCATTCAACTCGATTCGTGCCGACAAGTCGAAATTCGTGAGCGGCTTGATGCTTCGTTGGTGCGAAGTACGTTACAAAACGCAAAACTCTGCCATGCCAATTCGTATCGAGCATTGCGAGAGCGACCCCGTCGCTTTCGTCGATACCCGTAATCCGAAGGCGACTATCTTCTAGGGCTATTGTGAAGGCCACCGAAGTTGTGAATAAAGGATGATGCTCTTCTCTCCACGTGCCGACAAGGCTCGAAGCCAGATCGCTACTCATATCGCGGCCTTGCCGTTGGCGGTTTTTCGGCGCACGATCTTGAGGATGGCCTCTTCCACTTCGATTGACGTCAACGCCGTTGAATCCAGGTATTCCGCGTCCGGTGCCTGGGTCAGCGGAGCCTCGGCGCGCGTTCGATCGCGCGTGTCGCGCTCCGTCATCTCTTTCGCGATTTCCTCCACCGACCCGCCCAATTCGTTGGCGCGGCGTCCGGCGCGCGCTTCGGGTTCGGCGTCCAAAAAAATTTTCACGCGCGCTTCCGGGAATACCACTGTCCCGATGTCGCGGCCTTCCATTACCACGGATTGATGCTCTGCGATGCGGCGCTGCTCATCGCGCATCGCCTTGCGCACGCCGGGCACGGCGGCCACTTTCGACGCGGCATCTGTCACGCGCGGCTCGCGTATCTTGGCGGTCACATCCTCGCCGTTCAGTAAAACATTATTCTCCGGCGCTATGAATTCGATGCGCGCCTGTTTGGCCAGTTGCTCCAGCCGGAACGGATCGTCCAGATCGATGTTCGCTTCCAGAGCCCACAGAGCGATCGCGCGATACATCGCGCCCGAATCCACATAAGCGATCCCCAGCCGTCCGGCGAGCGAACGCGCGATGGTGCTCTTGCCGGCGCCCGCAGGCCCGTCAATGGCTACGATCAAACGTTTTGGCGAATCGGCCGAAATGCGCGTCTCCCGCAGGCTCCTGCTGCGGACGGAGTGTCCGCGCCATGTGCAGCCATCCTTGGTTTAGGAAAAAGTTCCTGCAGAAAGGAGCCCGAAAACTCCAGTATCCCACGCGTCTCAGGATGTTCGGTAGTCAGGATGTTCGATAGTCAGATGTCCGGTAGTCGGCGGGCGCGGGCCGCGAGGGTACATCGCGGTAAGCGAGAAGAATCGGCCAATAGTGCGGCTTGGGGCGTAACTGATTCACGATTTCGACTACGCGCGTCTCGATCTGGTCGCGTACCTGGCGCAACGTTCGATCGTTCATGTGGCGCGTGTCCGGCGTGTGGATCTTCAGCATGGCATCGGCCTCGATGGGAATATCGAATTCGGTCAGGAAAACCGTGAGATCGAAGCTCGAGAGATCGAACACCGAGAGCGGCTTCGGCCTGGCCAATTCAGGCACAGCGATCCGGCGCTCCACCATCAAAGCTCGCGCTTGCTGCGTCACCCGTTCGTCAGGCTCCAGGCCCGCGCTCACCGCGTCCAGAAAACCCATGCCATAGTGCCGTGCGAACGCCTCCGCCATCTGGCTTCGGCAGGAATTTCCGTAGCCCACGAAGAGCACGCGCCTTCTTGGATGCGGGGGCGCGCCAAAACCCATGCGCTGCAAGGTTTCCTGCATCTGAAGCCATGATACGGGACGGCCTACGTAAGCACCCCCCATCGAAGGTTCCAGACATCTTTCGTTTAGTACTGTGCCCGGGTGGGACTCGGGTGTAGAACTCGCGCCTGATTCCAGCTAATCAAACTGGCGGCGGAAAGTTTCCCACTGTTGCTTAAGCTCGGCGATTTCGCGTTCCAGCACGTCCATACGATCTGCAAGACCGCGATCCTCCAGCAACGGGGTGCGGCTAACCGCGTGCGCCGGTTCGCGCGCGCCGTCCTCGGCGAGTGCCGAAGCGGGCCCTCCGAACAGTTGCGCCCACCGTCCGCGCGCCAGGGGAGCCACCAGCGCATCGGGCTCGGCCACGCGCAAGGATTCCAACACACGCTCCACTTCTTCCAGGTCGGCGAAATCGTGCATGCGCTGCGTGCGACCGCGCAACTCGCCCACGGTTTGCGCGCCGCGCAGCATCAGCACGCTGAGCAGCGCCAGTTCGCGCCGCCCCAGGTTCAGCTTCTCTCCCAGCCTGTGCCCGTACTTCTCCACGCGATGGCCCTCGCCGCTGATGCGTACGACATAGCCTTTGTGTTGCAGCGACGCCAGCGCGTTGACCACCGTCGCTTCATCGTAGTTCACCACCGGCTCGCGGCTCGATTTCTGATTACAGGCGTTCACTAGCGCGTTCACTGTGAGCGGGTAATACTCCGGCGTGGTCTGATCTTTTTCCAGCAGCGCGCCCAATACGCGTACTTCGCTCGCGGCGAGAGGTTCCATTCTTTGCGATCTTCTCCTCGGCCATCATCGCAAAGTTTGCAATAGGAACCGCACGGGAGGATTATTTGTTCGCGGGCTTGCCGGATTCGAACGTTTCGAACCCTAGCGTGTCCAGGCAATACATCTCGGCGATGTCCCACTTGGGCCGCAGCTGCATGTTGAACTGCACGGTGAAGGGCTGTGTGTAGGCTTTCGGATCTTCCAGCGTCACGTCGATCTGCAGGTTGTCCTGCGCGGTGCGCTTCATCTTTTCGATCACGTGCAACTGGTCGCTATGGGCGCGGCCCACGCGGTCGATCCAGGTTTTGTCGTTCTGGCCAACTGTATCGATCACGAGTGTGTCGCCCTCCCAGTGACCAATCGAATGCCCCATCCACGTCGGTTCGGCGTCTTCCGGATGCTTGCGGCCGTCGGTGAAGACGTGGCGCACTGTGTGATCGTACTCGTAGAGCAGGATCACTTGGCCGGGGATCTGCACAATCTGGAGCGGGAACGGATGGAAGTAGATGCGCGGCACTCCCGGCGGATAGCACTTGTAAACCGGATCGTTGGTCTGGGTGAGCAGCACAGATTTGGGCCCGAAAGACGGCTTCGCCTCCGCCAGCTTTTGCTTGGCCCACGGCGTCATATACGGGTCACCCTTTTCGTAAATATTCGCGGAGAGCCCCCGCGCCGACCAGAGGCCGCTAATGTCTGGCGTTTTTTCCTGCGCCAGTAGGCCAAAGGGTAAAACCAGCGTCGCGATTGCCGCCAGCCTCAGATGAATACGCATGATGACCTTCTCCCGATGGCAAGGATTAAATCTAAAACTGCCGCCACATCAATTGTAAGTCCGCACGCTGCTCGTGCGACAGAGAGCGCTTAGGAAGTGGATCGACCGAAGTAAATTATCGACTAGCGCTTCGGTATCGGTTGTTGCTGCATCCGCTCGACGGGAGAAGGCTTCAAGTTTCTGCTTTCATCCACGCACTTGAAGTTGGCCGCATCCGTGGTGCTGCCCTGGCCTTTGTACACGGCTTCCTGCGGATAAGGGCACACCGGCCTCTGCATGGCGATGCCCTGCTTGGGATCGTCCTGCACGTATTTCGTTGCGACGATTTGCGTCGGAGCCTTACCGTGTTCCACCCATTGCTCCAGCGCGCTGAAGACATCATGCTGAGGGTCGGCCGGCACTGCGGGTTGAGCCAGGCCGCCGAATGCATTGGGACCGGGACCGCCGGTGCAGTGTCCCATGCCGGGCACGACGAACAGCCGGTAGAAGTCCTGCGTGGATTTCAACGCTGCGGCGTCGTTCGAGTGCGCTTCTTTGGCCACCGACTGTAAAACACGTTCGTAATATTCCACGTTGAATTCGGGAGTGAAGCCCGGGTCCACCCATCCGTGATACGAAATGAGCTTTCCGTGGCGCTTCTGGAAGCCGCTCAGATTCGGATCGATCGCATTGATCTGCGGACCCTCCGCGTCGTTCGTATCGGTGAAGATTACATCGCTATCGAAGTTCAGATCGCTGGATTTCCACTCCGGCTTGTTGAATACGATCCACTGCAAATACTTCGCCGCCGGGCCCGCCTGCAGGCCCACGGCGTTGGGCACCGCGCTGGTCACGGTGATCGCCGGATAGATTTCTTCCTTCGTGCGCGGATTGCGAATCGGCGAGTAAAGCTTCTCGAGCGATTCAGCCTGCGCCGCCGTGATGCACGTGTTCGGGTCCTGCCCGCCCTTGCACACCAGCGCCTGCGGCTTCCAGTCGCAGCGCGAGGGATTGCGCAGGAAGGCATCGGTCGCCGCCTGCGTATCGTTCGCCCGGCACTGTGCCAGCACCGAATTCACGATCAGCTCGTTCTTGCTGGGCGGAATAAAGTGCGCGCCGCCGGGGCCGTCCGCGAGCAGCGTCTGCGAGGCAAAGATGTGCGCCAGGTGAGACCGCGTCCAGTTGTTCATCGCCGAGCCGGAGACGATGCCGTCGAAGTCGTCGGGAAATCGCTGCGCTTCCTGCAGGGCTTCTCTCCCGCCCATCGAGCAGCCGTTGAAATACGAATAGCGCGGCTGGGCGCCATAGAAGGCCGCCACCAGAGCCTTGGCCGCCACTGTCTGTTGATGCACGGCGCGCCAGCCGAAATCGGCGACCTTTTCCGGATGCCCCGCACCCCACTTCGCGTCGTTGCCGATGTGTCCCGTGTCTGACGATGCCACTGCGTAATTCCTCAGAAGCTGCAATCCCATGTCGCCGTAATAAATCACGCCGCCCAGATTGTGGTTGCCGATGGACTCGAACTTGCCGTTCCAGTTCGCGACGGGCAGCCAGACTTCAATGCCGATCTGCGAATCGGCGGTCGGCGTCAGCGTGCCGATCACGCGGCAGAAATTCGGCAACCCCGTGACTGGCGCGGTCCGCTCGCCAGGATTCGCGGGCGCGTAGCTGCCCGACGGCACTATTTGAGCGGACGCAATCGTCGTGTTCGGCATCGAAAACGTGTTCTTGAGCGTCGCGCATTTTTCCGATAGATCGCCCGTTGCGCCCGACGCGATCATGGCCCAACATCCGACGCCCGCGCATAGCAAAAGCCGCCGCAGGAATGGGGTACTTGTTCGCAATCTCTCGGGATTCCTCATGCTGGCCTCCTGAAACGATATTGAAACCGATCGCTGCGCGAGCGATGATCCGTTTGCGATTATACTCTTGCCGGCCGACGAACGCGTACCGACGTGCCCTATCGATTTCCCTGTTTGACGCTGCTCTGTTCGATTCCATCGAGCATGCCGATGAACTAAGTGTCATGAGCCAGCGTCAGGATTTCGATGGGAGAATGAAGCTATGTTCTTCGGTCTGCGAGGCCTGATCCTGCTGGCGATTCTGGGCCTGCTGGTCTTTCGGCTCGCCGGTAAGTTCAGTAAGAGATCGAACACGCTTTTCCGGCCCGGCGCAGCGGGGTCCTCGCGCAACGGGTTCTGCGTGCATTGCGGAGCGCCGCTGCCCGATGTCGGACAATTTTGCGGCAGTTGCGGCGCGCGCCGATAGTCCGCCTATTCGCCGATCGATCGGCCGCGGCCGCTGTGCGGCCTTCCGCCCGCGACACCTGTGCGCCTAATCCAGGGCCGCACCGCGTTCCTTCAGCAGTTCCCGCAGCACGGAACGGTGGCAGCGTTTCTCATCGGCGCAATAACAGCCCAGGGAAAAATTCGTGTGATGCGAAAGCGCGGCAAGCAGGTCCAGCTCCCGGCTCCGGTCGTGATCTTTCATTTCGTGGCGAAACTTGCGGGTGAAGGCCGCCCAGGCGCGGTCATCCTTGGCATCCAGCGCCTCCTGTACCAGCTCAGGGCTGGGAGACAGATTGGGAAACCACACGTCGTAGTAATCCAGCCGCGCGAAGTCGGCCTTGGGAACCCCGCGCGGAGGCCGCCGAACGGTGCCCAAACGCAATCCCTCGCCCGTTTTTCGTGGTGTCCCGAGCCGTACGACATGGATAGACATTTTCGCCCCTCTCCGCGGTCTCAGGCCGATTATGGCACCTCGGTCCAAGACGTGTGGCGGGCTAAATGTACTGGACTTCTTCTTCCAGTTCGATGGCGAACGAGTGTGCGCGCGCTCGGCGGCGACGGGCGGAAATCGCAGCGGGCCGCGCTGTGAACCTCAGCGCGACAAACGGAAACGAGGCCTCGGCGTGAGCGTGGAACAGTTCGACTAGCCGCTTTGCTTGCGGCTATTTGGCGCGGGTTTGATGTCGTGGAAATCATGACGGACCTTGAGATGCCGCGACTTATAGGCCTTGGCATCGTCGTAGGGCAGGAAGTGCGAATAGCGCGAGTGCGGACGAGGCTCGGGTACCGCGTGTTTGATCGGGCAGAAGTGTTGTTCGGTGCGCGCGACAATCTCTCCGACGTACGCCAGCAGGCCGTTCGCGTAAGAGCAATACACGCAACCGGCCTTCTCCACCACGTTGAGATACGGCAAGCGTCCGCGATCGAAGATCATGTAATCGGAACGCCGCACCTTGGGGATGCCGTAAACCGGGAAGCATGTCCACTGATAGAAGCGGACCACCACATCTAGCAGGAAAAAAGGTAGCGCGCAAATGTACATCAGAGGGAACGTCAGAAAAACGGGGAGGCTGACGCCGCCCAGGTATTTCCAGAGGCGCCGCGCTTCGTAGACGCTCACCTTCGCGTCGGCTGCCACGTGTTCGGCCGCCGTCTTTAGTTCTTCAGCGATGTTGGCGGCTTCCTCCCCTAAGTTCTTAGCGGAATGGGCGGCCGGCTTTGTGGGGTCTTTCATGGCGACACCTCGCAGAAATTCTGAAGCACGCGGCCGTCCTTAGACGGCCATCGCGCGTTGTTAGATGCGATGACTTCGGCTGTAATGACTTCAGATGTACTGTACTTCTTCTTCCAGTTCGATGCCGAAACGATCGCGCACGCGCTGTTTTAATTCGGCAATCAGCTCGCGCAGTTCGCGCGCCGTGCCGGCGCCCTTGTTGAAAATCAGATTGGCGTGATACTCGGCCACCTGCACGCCGCCGCGCGTCATGCCTTTGGCTCCGGCCTTCTCCAGAAAATACGCGGAGGCTATTTTGCCTTCGCGGACCGCTTTCAAAGGCACATCCGCGCGCACAGGCTCAGGCAGCTCAGCGAACATCAGGTTCTTAAAAATGCTCCCGGCGCAACACATTGTTGGTGGATATTTTTCGTCGCGGATTTTGCGTATTTCGGTCGCTGTCTCGCGAAGTTTCCGCGGGTCGGCGCGTGAAAGATCGAGCCTGGCCGACAACACGATCCAATCCTTGCGCTGTTTAAAAATGCTTTCACGATAGCGGAACTGGCACGCCGTGTTATCGAGCTCGCGAATCTCTCCATCGGCCGCGTCCAGATATCGGACGCCGTGCACGCTCTCATGCAGGGAATGCCCGTAAGCTCCGGCGTTGCCGTAGACGGCGCCGCCCACCCAACCCGGGATGCCGGTGAGCGTTTCGAGTCCGCCCAGGCCGAGCGAGATCGCGCGATCGACCAGATCCTGCAATACGGCGCCGGCCGCAACCGTGATGGTCTTCTTCTCGCCCGGTTCGCCCCCGGTTTCGAGGGAGGCATTCGTATAACGCAACACCACCCCGGCGAAGCCTTCATCACGGGCGATCAGGTTGGTCCCGCCGCCGATCACCGTATATGGCGTCTCCGCGGCCCGAAGCGCACCGACGGCGGAAACCAGCGCGGCCTCGGTTGAGGCATCCACCAGAACGGCGGCCGGTCCACCGATCGCGAAGCGCGTGTATGCGGCGAGCGAAACATTTCCAGACACATCTAGTCCGGCGATGGGGGTGAGGCCGAGGGCGCCAGGAGAAAGCGGCTGCACGCGATCCTATTTCGACGTCTTCGAAAACAGGCTCAGCAGCCCGCTCAGCGACGTACTTTTTTTCGCAGGGCTGGTCACGGGGCCCACCAGTCGTTCGGCCAGTCCCGCAACGGCTTTCCCGAACGTCGTATTGGCGGCCACCGGCTTCCCCTCGAGCAAGGCCCGTTGCACCGTGTCGTAGTCGCTGGGCAGCGTGTCGAACACGTCGGTATGAAGCGCAGTGCCAATGACGTCACGGCTCAGTCCTACGTCGCGCAGATAGCGGTTGATCACCAGGTGCACTTTCCAGCGTCCGACGCGATTGCTGTCCAGGTAAGACATCGCACGCTGCGCCGCCTGCAGGGCGGGCAGTTCGTTGGTCGCCACCAGGATCAGCTCGGAGACCGTGCGTGCGATGTTCAGGTTCCATTCGCCGTACGGGCCGCCGCAATCCACGATGACAATGTCGTAAGCGCGGCGCGCGAACTCCAGAACCGGAAGCGGGTCGGTGAGCTGGTTGGCGCCGTCCATCATCATATCGGGCGCCAGCAGCACGTCGACGCCGTGCGTGGGCGTGACCATGGCCGCCCACAAATCGCGATCGAGTTCCGAGGAGCGCTGCAAAGCGTCCAGCACACTGAAAGTCGATTTGACTTTGAGTACGAACGACAACGTCCCGGCCAGCATGTCCATGTCGGCCAGCAGAACGCGCTTGGCGCCGGTCTTTTTTAGATGAAATGCAAGATTGGCGGCCAGCGTGGTGGCTCCGCAGCCGCCCTTGGCCGGCATGACGCCGAAAACTTTGGCCGTCTCGCCCGGAGACTGTTCAGCGGAATTTTGCAGCCGTGTCAATTTGGAAAACGCGGCGTCCAGTTGATCGGCCGTGAACGGGTGCACCAGGAATTCGATGGCCCCAGCGCGCAGGCAACGCAGGATCAGATCCGGGTCGTCGCCTTCCAGAAGGGCGATTACATGGACATGAGGCGCCATGCGGCCCATCTCGGCCAGAAGGTCCAGCGCCCGCTCCGGTTCCGTGGAAACATCTAAAAACACTAGATGTCCGATGCCCACGGCCAAAGCGGTGGGTAGGTCGCGGGGAGACGGATAAGCCTGGAGCCGATGAACTGCGATGCCCGCGGCCTCGGTAGCCAGTACGGCCGCGAGCTCACCTGCCCGGGGCGCGTTGGGGCTCATTATAATGAGCCGCTTGGCTGCTAAGGCCTCACGAATGGTCATGGAGTCCGAATTCGAACGGGACGCGTTCCAAAGCAGTAAATCGACTAGACCCGATCATAACATGAGAGACTCTTCTTCATTTATCCACTAACAGAGTGATACGCCTGGACGATGAGGTTTTTCGAGCGGAGTAGCCCGGGCGGTTCTAGTCCAACGGGCGAGAATACATGCACATGAGGTGTAAAAAATGAACTTAGTCCCCAACCCAGCCTCGATCCCAACGATGGCTCAGAATCCCGACCTTGGTTCCCTGGGTGTGAATGCATTGCCTTCCAGCGTCGCGCCTTCCAGCCTTTCCGTTGCCGTCGCAGACGCATGGGCCCAGGAGGTTCGGCAGGAACCAAAAACAGTCGCAATGTGCGATACCCAGCCTGTTACGGCCGAGGGAATCCGGACGCTGATCGGCACCAGTCGCGATTTGAGATTCCAACAAGCCACCGATTCGTTGCAGTCGGCAGCCGAGCAACTGCGCACGAATCCCCCGGCCATTTTATTGCTGGATAAGGCGTTCGGCGTGCAGATTCTGCTGGATTGGCTGGCCGACCTGCGCATGGGTCCGTCCGATCCGTGCCTGAACACGGCGATCGTGATCTGGGGTGTGTCGGTGACCGAAGCCGAAGCGCTGCGCTTCCTGCAGGCGGGCGCGCGCGGCATCCTGCGCAAGACGGCGGACGTGCCGATGATCCTGGCTTGCCTCAGAACGGTGGCGGCCGGACGCAGTTGGATGGAAGATTGCGTATTCCGCGATGCGGGACGCAACGATCGGTATCCGCGGTCTGAGCTGACCTCGCGCGAGCAGCAGGTGCTGGAACTGGTGGAGCAGGGTTTCAAGAATAAGGACATCGCGACGGAGCTCGGTATCCGCCCGGGCACGGTGAAAATCCACTTGAAACATATCTTCGAGAAGACGGGTGTGCGGGGCCGCTATGGGCTGGCTTTGAACGGCCTTCGCGATCGCGGCATGACGAGCGCGCCCGGGCGTGCCATCGGTTAGAAGTTCGGTTTTCCCGCCAAGCACATCGCGCTCAGAAGCGCGGATCAGACGGTGTGATGCGGGCAAGCGCGTCCCAAGCCATTTCTTCGGCAACGGACAAGCGCGCCCGCGTCACGTTCCCCCTCTTCGGAAGTGCGCCAAACGGTGAAATACGGTAGCATCGCGATCGTCTCCCGCTTGATATATCCTTAAGTACGTGCGAAGTCCCTTTCCGCTGGTGTTCGCTCTTTGTACCATCCTTTGCTCCAATCTGGGTGCCCAGGCTCCCCTGACGAAAATTCTTTCCTCGGAACTGGAGCGCAATTATTCCGCCCTGAAACAGAAGGGCGATCCCGCTCCCTACTTCATGGGTTATGAAGCGACGGACGCGGATGCGAACGTCCTTGTCGCCAGCGACGGCGCCATCACGGCGGAAACGCATCGCCAAGGCCGTCTGCTCGATATCACGGTGCGCGTGGGCACGCCGAAGTTCGACAATTACCGGCGCACGAACGGCCAGATTCCGCGCTTTACTGTTACCACGCCGCTGCCGCTGGGAGACGACGAGGCTGCCATTCGAAGGTCGGCGTGGCTATCTACCGATCGCGTGTATCGCAACGCGTCGCAACGGCTGATCCAACTGAAGGCCGACGAGAAATTGCGCGCCGCGCAGGACGAGTCCGACGATTTCTCTCGCGAGGACCCTCAAATGGCGTTCCTCGCCACGCCCGCGTTGAAATTTAACACAACGGAATGGATGGCCCGCCTGCGCAAGCTCTCGGCCGAGTTCAAGAAATATCCCGGCGCGCTGAATTCGGACATTTCTCTGGAATCTGAGCGCGTGGCGCAGACGCTCGTGACCACGGAGGGAACCGAGCTCGAATTCGGGCGCCTGTTTAGCCGCGTTATGATTTCCACGCGCGGCAAAGCGGCCGACGGCATGGATCTTTCGACGTTCGAAGATTTTCAGACCGACGACCCGTCGCGGCTGCCGAACGACGCGCAGATCCTGGCCGCCGTCGAAAAGGCGGGCAAGAGTTTGCAGGATCTGCTGCGCGCGCCCCCGGCCGACCCCTTCGTGGGCCCTGCGATTCTGAGCGGCCGCGCCGCGGGCGTGTTTTTCCACGAAATTTTTGGCCATCGCATTGAAGGCCACCGCCAGAAGGATGAATCGGAGGGGCAGACGTTTACCAAGAGCGTGAACATGCCGGTTCTGCCTTCCTTCCTCTCCGTGATTTTCGATCCGACCGTGCATGATTTTGAAGGCACGATGTTGAACGGCTACTACGCCTACGATGACGAAGGCGTGAAGGCCCGCCGCCTGGTGGTGGTGGACAAAGGCATTTTGAAAACGTTCCTGATGTCGCGCTCGCCGATCAACGGCTTTCCGCAATCGAACGGGCACGGACGGCGCGAGCCGGGCTCGGAGGTTGTCTCGCGGCAGTCCAACCTGTTTGTGGAATCTTCCAAAAGCGTGAGCGATCAGGAACTGCGGCGCATGCTGATTGAGGAAGTGAAGAAGCAGGGCAAACCGTACGGCCTGTTCTTCGATCAGGTGACCGGCGGCTACACAACCACGGCGCGGCGCGGATTGCAGGCGTTCACGGTGATTCCGCTGGTGGTGTATCGCGTGTATCCCGATGGCCGCCCGGATGAGTTGATTCGCGGTGTGGATATTGTGGGCACGCCGCTGTCGAGTTTTTCGAACATCCTGGCGACGTCGGAAAAGCGCGACGTCTTTAACGGCATTTGCGGAGCCGAGTCCGGCAACGTACCGGTGTCGGCCATCGCGCCCGCGCTGCTGGTGTCGAGCATCGAGATTCAGCGCAAGGAGCGCTCGCAGGATTCGCCTCCTTATTTAGGGCGTCCGGAGGCGAAACAGTAATGGCTTCGGACAACGCGCCGGACAACATTCCAGAGAGGGCCGGGCCCGGCGCCCACAAAATGGACCGCCGGGGATTTTTCATTCACGTAGGATTTTCGGCCGCTCTGGTTTCGCTCATGGAATCCGCGGCGTTGGGCCAGACGAACGAGGCCCAGACGAATGACGCGGGCGACGTGCTGCTGCGCGCCATGCGCGACGAGATGGAGCGCTCACGGCAACTACGCGTGGTGGGCGCCGGCGGCGACGACATTCCGTACTTCATCAGCTATACCGTGGGCGAGCAGGACGACCTTTCGATCTCCGCGACGCTCGGCGCGATTACCGGCTTTCAACGGAACCGATACCGTGTTCCCAGTGTTGAGGTTCGCGTCGGCACCTACAATTTCGATAGCACCGGGCACGTGTACAGCGGCTACTACACGGGCTCGCGCTTCGACAATTCGCCGTGGCCGATCGACGACAACTACCAGGTGCTGCGCGAATCGCTGTGGCTTGCGACGGATCATGCTTATAAAGCGGCCGTGGAATCCATCGCTCGGAAACGCGCGGCGCTGAACAGCGTGTCGGAAGCGCCAGACCGGCTGCCCGATTATTCGCAAGCGGAGATCGTGGAGAGTGTCGCGAAAGTTGCTCCGCGTCACGCCGACGATAACGAGTGGCGTGCGCGCACCGCCAAACTCTCTGCGATTTTCAAAAACGATCCGGAGATTCTGGCATCGAGCGTGGAGTTCAACGCGAATCTGGGACCCACCTATTACCTGAACTCCGAAGGCACCGCGGTGCGTTATCAGGATGACGTGGTGTGGCTGGTGGCGCGCGCCGAATCGCAAGCCGCCGACGGAACCTATATCCGCGATGGAATTTCGATCCAGACGTTGGAGCTGAAAAATTTTCCAGCCGAAGCGGATTTGAGCAAAGACATCACGGCGATGGCAGATCGCGTGAAGGCGCGGCTGAAAGCGCCTGTGGGCGATTCCTACACCGGGCCCGTGTTATTCGAGCCGCTGGCGGCCGCGCAGTTGTTCGGGCAATTGATCGGCGACAATCTGCGCTCTCCGCGCAAGCCGATTTCGGACGGCAACCGGCCCGTCAATTACGTCCCCAGCGAATTCGAAGGGCGCGCGGGCGCGCGCGTGCTGCCGGAGTGGATTGACGTGACCGACGATCCGACGCAAAGTGTGTGGATGGGCAAACCCCTGGTGGGACGTTTCGCCTTCGATATGGAGGGCGTGCGGCCGAAAGCGGTGAACGTCATCGAAAAGGGCGTGTTCAAATCGTTCCTCACAACGCGTCAGCCGATAAAAGGCGCCGCGCAATCGAACGGTCATGGGCGCCTCAGCGGAGGCTATGGCACCAAAGCTGCCGCCATCGGCAATCTTTTCGTGAAGGCGTCGCAAACCGAATCTTTCGATGCGTTGAAGCAGAAAATGATGCAGATGCTGAAGGATCGCGATAAGCCGTTCGGCATGCTGGTGCGGCGTCTGGATTATCCATTCGCCTCGGGCGGAGCCGACCTGCAGCAACTGCTGGCGGCGTCGGCACAGACGGGAGGCTCGGCGCATCCTGCTCCGCCCTCCGACGTTGCTCTATCGCGTGTATCAGGACGGACACGAGGAACTGGTGCGCGGCTTGCGGTTCCGCGGCGTCTCGACCCGATCGCTGCGCGACATCATGGCGGCGTCGACAGAAGTGGCGTTGTTCGATTACATCAATAATGGAGCACCAATGGCGTTCCTGGGAGCGGGGGGCCTGATCGCGCCGGCATCGGTGATCGCTCCGGGACTGCTGTTTGAGGAGTTGGAATTCGAGCGGCCGCAGGAGCAGTCGCCGAAGACGATCATTGTGCCGCCGCCGGCGATTGTAGCCTGCAGGAGCGGCGCATGGCCGCAAACGCGTTAGCATGGATCTATGCACAACGAATTCACGGCCATCGTGGAACAAGACGGCCCGTGGTACGTTGCTTATTGCGCCGAAGTGCCTGGGGCCAACGGCCAAGGCAAATCGCGCGAAGAGTGCCTTGCAAATCTGAGAGAGGCAATTTCGCTGATCCTTGAACACCGGCGCGAAGAATCCTTGCGTGCCCTCCCGGTGGACGCAAAACAAGAAGTCGTCACTTTAGGATGAAGCGCGATCGGCTCCTTCGGCATTTACGCCATTATGGCTGCGTGCTGAGGCGTGAAGGCAAGGAGCACACGCTTTGGGAGAATCCTCAGACCGGGCATGCAGAAGCCATTCCACGGCACTCCGAGATCGCCAACATTCTCGCGAAAAGAATTTGCCGGAAGCTGTCGATTCCCGATCCGCCGGGATAATAACGACGCACACGAGCAGCAGCCACTAAAATAAAAGCATGCGCTTGCTGAGCCGCATGATTTTCCGGGAAGTGTTCGTCAGCGCGACGATCGGCGCCGCGCTGTTCACGTTCATCATCTTCCTGCAGAAGGCGCGACCGCTGTTCGAATTCCTGGTGCGGAGTTCCGGGCCCGCGTCGCAGGTGGGGTATCTGTTTGCACTGGTGGTGCCGCAGACCCTGCCGTTCACGGTGCCGGCGGGCATTTTGTTCGCGACCCTGCTCACGGTCTCGCGCATGTCGAGCGACGGCGAAATTACGGCCATGCGGGCGGCGGGCGTTCCGGGACGGCGCGTGGCACCTCCGCTGCTCACCTTCGGATTTCTGGCGATGTGGGTGGCCGCGGCGGCATCGTTGTGGCTGGCACCGTGGTCGATTCGCGAGCGCTATCGCATCGAAAATCAAATCGTCAACGGCGGGCTCACGGCCGACGTTGAACCTCGCGTTTTCGACGAAGAATTTCCCAACTCGGTTTTGTATGTGACCGACGTGACAGCGGGAACCACCGGCCGCTGGAAACGCATTTTCCTGGCGGACGTTACGCCGCCCGACAGCCGGCAGCCGGCGGCCACCGAGCGCGGCGATAGTCCACGCGTGACGCTGGCGTCGGAGGCGATTGTGGCGCCGGATCCGGCGCAGAACCGGCTGCAGCTTTCGCTCCAAAACGGCAGCACGTATGAAGCGGGCAAAGATCCGACCGACTATCACATCACGATGTTTCCGGTGGGCGATCAGGTGCTGGAGGCGAAGAAACCGGAAGAGGTTCACGCGTTTCGCGTCGCTCCGGAAATGGATACGCGGCCGCTGTATCAGCAGGCGTACAAAGATCCGTCGATCGATCGGACGACGCGGCTGGACGCGCGCGCGGAATTCAATCAACGCTTTGCCATGCCCCTGGCATGCCTGCTGATGGCGCTGATCGGCGTGCCGCTGGGGATCACGCGGCGCCGCGCCGGGAAATCGGCCGCCGTGGTGATGACCGTCGCCATCGCGTTTTTGTATTACATGTCGATGATCGGCTTCATCGGCCTGGCGCGACAAGGTGTGATGTCGGCGGAGCTCGCCGCGTGGCTTCCCGATATTCTGCTGGCCGCTGTCGGTATTTTCATGCTGGCGCAGTTGGAGCAGCCGGGCGATCGCGACCTGCTGGGCATCATCTCCGCGCGCTTGCAGGCGTTGCGCTCGGCGGGTGTTCGCGGACACAGGCGTCCCGTGCTGGGGCGTTTGGAGCCGAAACGCGTGCTTTCGCGTTTGCCCTTGCTGCCCCAGGTGATCGACGGCTGGGTGCTGTCGAGCTTCCTTTTTTATTTCGTGGTCCTGCTGATCAGCTTCGTGATGATGACGCACGTGTTCACGTTCTTCGAACTGCTGAGCGATATCGTCAAGAACCACATTCCGATGTCGCGCGTACTGACTTATCACTTTTTTCTGACGCCGCGGCTGATTTACGATCTCACGCCCGTGGGCGTTTTGACCGCCGTGCTGGTGACGTTCGGCGTACTGACAAAAAACAACGAAGTCACCGCGATCAAAGCGTGCGGAATTAGCGTGTACCGGCTGACGGCGCCCGTTCTGGTCGCGGGATTTGTTCTGAGCGGCAGCCTCTTCGCTTTCGATCATTACTGGGTGCCGGAGGCGGACCGCCGGCAGGACGCGATTCGCGCCGAAATCAAGGGCCGCCCGGCGCAGACGTTCCTGCGTCCCGATCGGCGCTGGATTTATGGCTTGCGCGACCGCGTGTATTACTATCGCTATTTCGATGCCTCGACGCAGGCCATGCTGGGCGTCAACGTCTACGAGATCGATCCCGACCAATTTCGCCTGAAGCGGCACATCTCGGCGGAGCGCGCGCGTTGGGATAACAACATGAAGGCCTGGGTTTTTGAAAACGGCTGGAGCCGCGACATGAGCGCGAACAACGTCACGCATTTCGACAATTTCGCGGGCAAGACGCGCACGTTCCTGGAACTGGAAGAGCCGCCCGACTACTTCGTGAAGGAAGTGAAGCAATCGCGCCAGATGAATTTCCGCGAGCTGGCGGCCTATATCGCCGAGTTGCAGCAAAGTGGTTTCGATACGGTGGCGCTGCAGGTGCAGTTCTATAAGAAATTTTCCGTGCCTTTGTTCGCGCTGATCCTGGCGATGGTCTCGATACCGTTTGCGTTTCTCGCCGGCAACCGGGGAGCGATGGCGGGAGTCGGCATGAGTCTCGGAATCTATATCCTTTATTGGTCCATCGGGCAGGTGTTCGAGCAGGTGGGAGATCTCAGCCAGTTGCCGGCGCAAGTTGCTGCCTGGTCTCCGGACGTCGTGTTTTCGCTCGCCGGGTTTTATCTGCTGGCCCGCATGCGGACATAGTCCCGATAAAATTCTGCGAAGGCCGTTGCTCTTCCGCCGCGTGGCCGGATAGCGCGGCTATGCTTGAGGAGCGGGCCGCGGGCTCTTCTTATAATGGCGTCCGTATAATAGAAGCTTGGACCTCGAAAAAACACTATTGCGCAAAGTTGGCGAGGCGGTCACGCGTTTCAAAATGATCCGCGAAGGCGATCGCGTGGCGGTGGCGCTTTCCGGCGGCAAAGACTCGCTCACAATGCTCGAAGTGCTGCTGCGGCTGGTCGAGCGCGCTCCCATTTCGTTTTCCGTTTGCGCGTTTACAGTGGAGCAGGGCAAATTCCTGCGGCCCATTCAGCCGCTGGGCGAATATCTGAAACAACGCGGCGTGGATTGGACGTATCACACCGATAATCCTTCGCTCCGCCTGCTCGATGAGCAGCCCGATCACGGGTGCGATTTGTGCAGCCGCTTCCGCCGCCGCGCCGTGTATCAAATCGCGCGAGGGTTGGGCGCGAACGTGATCGCGTTCGGGCACACGGCCGACGACCTGTGCGAATCGTTCCTGCGCAACGCGTTGTTTACGGGCCGCGTGAGCGCGCTTCCGCCTGTCACCTACTCGCGCGAACGCGATTTCCGGCTGATCCGGCCGCTGGTGTATGTCACCGAAGAATTGACGACGCAGTTCGCTGAATCGCTGGGCGCGCCGGTGATTCCGTGCGGGTGTTCGCAAAGGACGGGCACCGTGCGACGAACACTGCGCGATGTTCTCGGGACACTGGAACAGGACTATCCGCATCTACGCGAGACGATGCTCGCGGCGATGGGCAACATCCAGACGGGCCGCCTTCTGGATCCGCGATTTCTGGATCTGGACGGAAACGGGGCATCCGAAGAAACTGCGGAAGAGCCCGCCGCTGACAGGCCTAAGGATCCTGCGAATCCATTTGTCGTGGTGGGATAGAATCTCTCTTGTCGCGTCCTTCAGCCACTCCGCCGGATAATCCGATGGTCATTCCGATGGACACTCCGATGGTCACTGTAGCCGTGCCGACGCTCCAGGCAGGCGAAGCGCTGGCGGATTGCTTGCGGGCCCTGGAACGGCAAACTTTTGGCGATTCGAAGTAGTGGTAGTCGACAACAGCGGCGCGCGAAAGGCGGCCGAGGTGGGCCGCGGGATCTGCCGCGTCATTTCCAGCGAAAGCAACGTGGGCTTCGGCGCGGCGGTGAATCGCGTGTTTCGCGAAACGAAAGCGCCGTACCTGGCCACGCTGAACGATGATGCCATCGCGGAGCCGGAGTGGCTCGACGCATTGATAGAGGCGGCTGAATCGAATCCGCGCGCGGGCATGTTCGCGTCGCGCGTGATGCTCGGGACCGGGATGCTGGATTCGGCGGGGATGCTGATCGCCGCCGATGGATCGAGCAAGCAACGCGGTCACGGACAAGCGGCGGAAGGATTCGCAGCGAAAACGCAGGCCTTTTTCCCCAGCGGATCGGCGGCGCTTTATAGGCGAGCGATGCTGGACCAGATCGGGCTGTTCGACGAGTCGTTCTTTCTTTACTGCGAAGACACGGACCTCGGCCTGCGCGCGCGCTGGGCAGGATGGGAGTGCGTATATGTCCCGCGCGCCGCGGCGGAACATCGCTATTCGCATACGGCCGGCCGCGCGTCGCCGATGAAGGCGTACTACGTGGAGCGCAACCGCTGTTGCACGGTGGTCAAGAATTTTCCCGCTGGCCTGCTGCTGGCCGCGCCGTTCGCCTCCCTCGTCCGGTATTTCTGGCACGCTGTATTTCTGGCAGGCGGGGTGGGAAAAGCAGGCGAGTATCGTGAAGCGGGCCATGATGCGTGGATGCTCCCGTTTCTGGTGCTTCGAGCGCACTTGGCGGCCGCGATCCGTCTGCCTGGGCTCCTGAAGGCGCGCAAACAGATCGCCGCCCAACGCAAAATAACGCGGGCGGAGTTCAGGGCTCTGGCGAAAGCACACGCGATCTCTCTGCGGGAGGTCGCCTCGTTGTGAAGCTGTTGATTCTGGTTCCCGCGTTGAATGAAGAAGGCGCCATCGCGGGCGTCGTGGACGAAATTCGCGGCGCGATGCCCGGCACGCCGGTGCTGGTGGTGGACGATTGCTCTACGGATGAAACCGTCAAGCGGGCGCGCGCGGCCGGGGCCGGTGTACTGACTTTGCCGTATCATCTGGGGCTGGGCGGATCCGTGCAAGCCGGATACCGACTGGCGTACGGGCTCGGCTACGATTACGTCATTCGCGTCGACGGCGACGGCCAGCACGACCCGCGCGATATCCCAAGAATCCTCGAAGCGCTGCAAAAAGGGAATTGCGAGATGGTGATCGGCTCGCGCTTCGTGGAGGGAGGGGGAGAGCAAACCAGCGCTGCGCGCGGTGTCGCCATCGTTTTCTTTCGCGGGCTGCTGCGGCTGATTCTGGATAAGCCCGTGCAGGATCCGACGTCCGGATTCGTCGGCGTCAATCGCACGGCGCTGGAGGTGTTCAGCCGCATTTTTCCGTTGGAGTACCCTGAAATCGAGGCGTTGGTGGTGTTGCAGCGCAACCGATTCCGCTTCGTCGAAATCCCATGCCGGATGCGCCCACGCAAAGCGGGGCGCAGTTCGATCACGGTGATGAAGTCGATCTACTACATGGTGCACGTGCTGCTGGGAGTGCTCGTCAACGTTCTGATGTTCGAGGGCAGGAGAAAATAGATTATGGAGCGCATGCTGGACGTCATCGCGATCTTTAGTATGCTTCTGGCCGGGCTGGTTCTGGTGTCGGTTCGCCGGGCTCATATCCGCGTTGAATATTCGGTGAGCTGGCTGGCCGCGGCGGTCGCACTGCTGATTCTTTCCCGTTGGCAGAATCTGGTCCGCCGCATTCCCGCATGGCTGGGCGTGCCGGACCCGGCGCTCGCCGTGCTGATCGTATCCTGCGGCGTGTTCGTGCTGGTTCTGTATCGTCTGTCTATGATCATTTCCGAATTAAGAGATTCCAACATCGCCTTGATTCAACGGGTCGCGATTCTTGAATTCAACATTGAAGCGCTGAATGAGAAGCGCTGAATGAAAAAGGCACGGCGACTCGCAAAAACTAGCGCCGAAACGGCCGCTCCGGCGCCCGTGAAATCGTGGAATTGGTGGCCATGGGCCGCCGCGTTGGCGGCGCTGATTGTCGTGCTGGAAATATACGGCCCGGCGATGCACGGCCCTTTCGTGTTGGACGATCGCGCGTTGCCGTACATGACGCCGAACATCGAAGGGGCGCCGCTACGCGCATGGTTCGGCGTCCGTCCGCTGTTGATGTTCACGTTCTGGCTGAACTATCAGGACGGGCGGCTCGATCCGTTCGGCTATCACCTGGTGAACGTGCTGCTGCACTTTCTTGGCTCGGTGGTAGTAGCGCTGATCGCCGCGCGGCTGCTCAGTTGGGTGAACGTGGAAGGCCGCAAGCGGGATGTGCTCGCCGTGCTTGCTGGCGCTTTGTTTCTGGTGCACCCGGTGCAGACCGAATCGGTGGCGTATGTTGCCAGCCGTTCGGAAGCGCTCAGCGTGCTCTTCTTCTATTCGGGACTCGCTGTCTTTCTCTATCGCGGCGAGGAATCCATGGGCTGGCTACGGGCGTTGATTTCGGTGACGCTGTTCGGCGCGGCGGTGGCGACGAAGGAACACACAGCGGTGTTCCCGATCGTGGTGATTGTGACCGACTATTTTTGGAAGCGCGGAGGGTTGCGCAAGAACGCGCTGTTTTACGTGCTGGTCGCGATCTGCGGCACGGCTGGGGCCGTGATGGTGTACCGAGTGTTGGGGAGCACGCCCACCGCGGGGTTCCACACGGGCGAGTTTACGCCGCTCACTTATTTCTATACACAGTGCCGCGTGGTGTGGACGTACGTGCGGCTTTTTTTCCTGCCTTACGGACAGAATATCGACCCGGATGTGCCGATCTCGCACACGATTTTGGAACACGGCGCCATCTTCGGATTGCTGGCGATGGCCGGCGTGCTGGTTGCTGCGTGGGTGTATCGCAAACGGTGGCCGCTGGCATCGTTCGGCGCGATATTGTTCGTGATCCTGCTGGCGCCGACATCGTCGTTTGTTCCGATCCTCGATCCCGAAGCGGAGCGCCGTTTATATCTTCCGTTTCTGGGGTTGACGCTGATCGTGCTGGAAGCGGCGCGCCGCCTGAAGGTGTCGCAAATCGTCGGGGCCGGAGCGGCGGTGTGCCTGCTGTTCAGCGTGCTCTCCTATCAACGAAACGAATTGTGGGGAGATCCGGTGGCGCTATGGGCTGACGCCGCCGCCAAATCGCCGCGCAAGATGCGGCCCCATTTTCAGCTCGCTTACGAGGATTACGCTGCGGGCAATTGCGCGCAATCGGCCGTGAACTATGAAGCGGCGTCGAAGCTCACGCCTCCGCGCTTTGACCTGCTGATGGATTGGGCGCTATCGCTGGATTGCGCGGGAGACGAGCACAGGGCGCTCGACGTGTTGCACGATGCGGAGCACTACGATAACGGCGCGCACGTTCATGCGACGCTTGGCATGGTGTACGCGAAGCTCGGGCAGAAGGACGAAGCTCTTAAGGAACTGGCGATCGCGGAACGGGTGGATCCGGCATTCGAAACGACATATGTATATCGCGGCAATATCGCTGAAGCCGCGGGCGACCGTGCGAGCGCGGCTCGCGAGTACCAACGCGCGTTGCACATCAATCCGCAAAATCCGATGGCACGGGAAGCCTTCGCCCGCGTGGTCCGATAAATGGCCCGCATTGGTGTCAACGCCCTGTACCTGATCCCGGGCGGCGTCGGCGGCACCGAGATTTATTTGCGGGAACTGCTGGCGGCGCTTGCGCCGGCGGATCGCGAGAACGAGTACTTCGTTTTTACGAATTCGGAAACGGGCCAGGATCTGGTGCCGAGGCAAGCGAATTTCCATTGGCATCCGCAGGCGGTACGCGCGACGTCGCGGCCCATGAGGATTCTCTGGGAGCAGACGCGGCTGCCGCTCGCGATGAAAAAGCTAGAACTGAACGTGCTCTTCAATCCAGGTTTCACTGCGCCTATCATGACGCCGATCCCCTGTGTGACGGTCTTTCACGACCTGCAGCACAAGCGGCATCCCGAATATTTTCGCCGTTTGGATCTTCCCTTCTGGCAATTTTTCCTGTGGGCTTCCGCGCGTCGCGCGTCGAGGATCATCGCCGTCTCCGAGGCGACCCGCGCCGACGTGCTGCGCTATTATCGGGTACCTGCCAAGCACGTTCACGTGATCCACCACGGTGTGGATGCGGCTTTGCTGAATTTGCAGCGTGAAAACGTAGAGCGTTTCGTTTTGTGCGTGTCGACCTTGCATCCGCATAAAAATATCGAACGACTGCTGCGCGCGTACGCGCGGGAGCCTCGCGATTTTCGTCTGGTGCTGGCCGGAATGAAAGGATTTCAGGCGGACGCCATCGAACGGCTGATCGGTCAACTCGGCGTGGGCGAACGCGTGACGGTCACGGGTTGGATTCCGCGCGAGGATCTGGTGGCTCTGTATGATCGCGCATGGGCGTGCGTGTATCCATCGACGTTTGAAGGCTTCGGCATGCCGGCACTGGAAGCGATGGCGGCGGGAGTTCCGTTGTTGTGCTCGGACATCCCGCCCCTGCGCGAAGTGGCGGGCGATGCGGCGATTTATTTCGATCCGCTGCGCGAAGACGCGTTGGCGGAGGGGCTGCGGCGGATCGTATCCGACGAGCCCTTGCGTGCCGAATTAAGCCGCAAAGGACGCGAGCGCGCTCGAAAGTTCACCTGGGAACGCGCGGCGCGGGAAACGCTCAATGTGTTGCTCGCGGCGGCGTCAACGAAGTAAGTCTTCGAGCTGCACGCGCGCGTCGGTTTTACTATCGCGATATTTCACGATCACAGGCGTGTAGAGCGAGAGATCCCACTCTTTCCCTTTGCCGTGAGTGATCGCGCGCGAACCGGCCACAACGACGGCACCTTCCGGAATCACCAGCGGTTCGTCGTCCTTGGCCGAAAGGATTTCGCCGCGCGCCAGATCGTAAACCGGCGTAGAGCGGGTAAGGATGGTCCCGCTGCCGAGCACCGCGCGCTTCTTGACCACGGTCCCTTCGTAAACGCCGCAATTGCCGCCGACCAGTACGTCATCTTCAATGATCACGGGCAGCGCGCCTACCGGCTCAAGCACGCCACCGATCTGCGCCGCTGCGGAGATATGGCAGTTCGTGCCGATCTGCGCGCAGCTACCGACCAACGCGTGTGAATCCACCATGGTGCCGTCGCCAACCCACGCGCCGACGTTGATATACATCGGCGGCATGCAGGTGACGCCCTTGCCGATGTAACAGCCATCGCGGATGCTGGAACCGCCCGGCACGATGCGCACGCCGCTCTCCGTCGTGATGCGCTTCACGGGCCAGGTCGCCTTATCGAAGAAAGGCTGCCGCGCGGTGTCGATGGACATATCGACCACTGTGCCCATCCGCAATCCCAGCAGGATGCCTTTCTTGACCCACGCGTTCACGCGCCAACCTGTTGGCGTGGTGGCGTCGGGCTCCGCCGAGCGGATGCGCCCTTCGTTCAGAGCTTGTTTGAAACGGGTAAATAGCGCGAAATGCTCTTCTGTATAGGCGGTTGGCTTGTTATCAAATACGGCTTCGATGTCTTTTTGCATGCTCAGTTGTGAAAGATGCCTAGTCGGCGTGCGTCCCGCGGCTGGCCATGGCAGGCAGCAGTCCGGTCGATTTGAGAACAGCCTCGATCTTCGCGTGATTGTGGGATTGCGGAGCGCACATCGGCAGACGATAGTGCGGCTCGATCAGTCCCATCATCGCCATGGCGGCTTTCACCGGAATCGGGATTCGATTCCACGAAGTTCACTTCCATCAGCGGGAACCATTGCTGTTGCAAGGCGCGCGCGCCGGCGAAATCTCCGGCGATCGCCAGATTCGACAAGCCTGGTCATCTCCGCGGGAATTTCATTCGACGCGACGGAAATCACCCCGCGCCCGCCGAGCGAAATCAGAGGAATGGTGATGGCGTCGTCGCCTGAAAGAATCGCGAAGTCCGACGGCAGGTTATGGCAGACGGACGCCATCTGGCCGATGTTGCCAGAGGCTTCCTTCACGCCGACGATGTTGTCGATCTCTGACAAGCGCTTCAACGTGGCGGTCTCCACGTTCACGCCCGTGCGGCCCTGCACGTTGTATACGATGATCGGGCAGCGTCACCGCGTGCGCGATGGCTTTGTAATGCTGATACAAGCCTTCCTGCGTGGGCTTGTTGTAGTACGGCGTGACGGAAAGAATGCCGTCAACGCCCATCAGTTCCAGCTCGCTGCGCGAGTTCGATCACTTCGGCCGTGTTGTAGCCGCCTGCGCCGGCCAGCACAGGCACCTTGCGCTTCGCGGCTTTCGCGACGTTACCATTTGCAGCTTCCAGCGTGATCTCCACCACGCGCAGATGCTCGGCATGCGAAAGCGTGGGGCTTTCGCCCGTGGTGCCGCAGGGAACCAGAAAATCGATGCCGCCCTGGATCTGCCGGTCCACAAGGCGCCGCATGGCGGCCTCGTCCAGGAAAGATCCCGGCGAAACGGAGTGATGAGCGCTGTGCCACAACCTTTAAACATCGGTATATCCTCTATTGCTACTTCTACTTCTTTGCGAACAATATGTCGGCGAATTCAAACACGCCTTGCTTCCCGACAATCCATTGTGCAGCTTTTAACGCACCGCGCGCGAACCCCTCGCGGCTGCGGGCCTCGTGGCGAAGCGTGATCGTGTCCGCCGCCGAATCGAAGCCGATTTCGTGCGTTCCCGGATGACGTCCCGCCGCGATTGCTGCTGACGTCGATGTCACGCGGATATCCCGCGGCCTTCATGTCCTCCACCAGCTTGAGCATCGTGCCCGAAGGAGCGTCCTTCTTCGTATCGTGATGGATCTCCCACGCCCACGCGCCATAAATTGGCTCGTCGGCCATCAGGCGCGCGGCTTCCTGCGCCAGACGGAAGAAGACGTTCACCCCGATCGAAAAATTTGGACTCCAGACAAGGCCGGTCTTATTGCGCTCGATGGCCGCTTCGACACGCTCGCGCTGGTCGAGCCAGCCGGTAGTGCCGACCACGATGGGAACTTTCAGCGCCGCCAGCTTCTCGATGTTCCCGGCCGCGGCTTCAGGCGTCGTGAACTCAATCGCCACGTCGGCACCGGAGGCCTTCGCGATATCGTCGCCAACGTCGATGTGCGCGTGCATGGTGAAGCCGCACTCCGGCGCAAGCTGCTCGATCAGCTTGCCCATTTTCCCGTAACCGACGATGGCGAGTTTCATCTGCGTGGATTTCGATTTATCGCGCAATGGCTTTGTTGAGCCAGCCGCGTTGCACCATCACTTCGGCGATCTGCACGGCGTTGAGCGCCGCGCCTTTGAGGAGTTGGTCGCCCGCCACGAACATCGTGATCGATCTGCCGCTGGGATCGCTGAGGTCCTGGCGGATGCGGCCCACCAGTACATCGCCCTGGCCGGAGGCGTCCTTCGGCATCGGGAAGTAATTTCGTTCGGGATCGTCTACCAGCTTGACGCCCGGCGCATGCTTGAGAATCTCGCGAACCTCGGCCGGAGTGATCGGGCGGTCGCATTCGAACGTCAGCGATTCCGAATGCGCGCGCAGCACGGGCACGCGGACGCAGGTCGCGCTGATGCGGATATCGGGATCGGCAAAAATCTTGCGCGTCTCCTTGATCATCTTGGTTTCTTCTTCGTTGTAGCCCGTTTCGGGATCGATCTTCGAATTGTGGCTGAACAGGTTGAACGCGTACGGATGCGGCAATACGGTGTTCTTGAATTCGCGGTCTTCGAGGTGGGCGCGCGTGGATTCGCGCAGCTCTTCCATGGCCGCCGCGCCCGCGCCAGATGCGGCCTGATACGTGGACACAATCAAGCGTTTCACAGGATTCCGTTGATGGATAGGCCACAGAGGCACGATGCCGATGATCGTCGAACAATTCGGATTCGCGATGATGCCCTTGTGATTCACGATCGCGCCCGGATTGATCTCGGGGATCACCAGCGGCACCGTGGGGTCCATGCGGAAGGCCGACGAATTGTCCACCACCACCGCTCCGGCTTTCGCGGCGATAGGCCCGAACTTTTTCGAGATCGATCCACCGGCGCTGAAGAAGGCGACATCAATATCCTTGAAGCTGTTTTCGGTGAGCTCTTCGACTTTGATCTCGCGGCCGCGGAAGGGCATCGTCTTACCCGCGGAACGCGCGGATGCCAGCAGCTTCAATTCAGAAATCGGAAAATTTCGTTCCTCCAAACAGCGGAGAAATTCGACGCCCACGGCTCCCGTGGCGCCGGCGATGGCTACTCGATAGGTTTGACTCATAGTGATAACAATTTCCTCGCTAAATCCTGATACGTTTGCACCGCGGCGGCGAGTTCGCGTTTCGGAATGCGCTCCTCGGACGTGTGCGCTACGTGAATAGACCCGGGTCCGAACAAAAGCGGTTTTCCCCACGCGCCCTGGAACGCCGGAATATCGGTTGTGTAAGAGACGATCGACGTTTCCAGGCCATCGACCGATTCCAAGTGAATCGCCGGAATGCACAAGACCTCGCGCGCTTCGGCCGACGTACCCACGGCCTCCAGCACGGCCTTGCGCGTGCTGTTGCCGTCGTCCACCAGGCGGATCATAGATTTCCGCTTTAGCTTCGATCGGGAATAACGTTCGGTGCGCGGCCGCCCTGGATCGTGCCGATGTTGAGCGTGCTGGCGCCGAGCACCGGATCGACCGGCAGCGGCGATTTGACGAATGCGCGCCAGCGCATCCAACAATTTTTCGATCGCCGATTCGCCCAGGTGCGGATAGGCCGAATGGGCCATGCGTCCCGACGCGGCAACCTCGTAACGCAGCGCGCCTTTCGACCCCAGCGCCAGTTTGCTTTCCGTAGGCTCGCCGTTGATGATGAAGCGGCTGCCGCGCGGGTCCTTGGCGGCGGCGTAAGCTCCGGCGCTGTTGCGCTCCTCGCCGACAACGAACAGGACGGCCACGCGGCGTTCTCCGCTTTCGACCAGCGCTTCCAACGCCAGCAGCATGGCGGCGATGATGCCCTTGGTATCGCAGGCGCCGCGTCCCCAAATGTGTTCGTCGTCTTCGCGCGAAGCGAAGAAGGGCGGCACCGTGTCCATATGGGTGGAGAGCGTTACGACGGGCTTGTCCCAATAGGCCAGCACGTTATAGCGGTGCGGCTCCACTTCGATGCGTTCGACGCGGCCGTTCGTGCGTGCGGCCAGCTTCCGAAGTTGGTCAGACAGGTACACGCCCACCGTCTCCTCATTGGGAGTGACGGAGTCAATATCGATCAAGGCGCGTGTCAGCTCAAAAACCGTCATATATGTAGCCGCGCACAACGCATTCGCGCTGCGCTCAAAATATATACAGGTAGAGGATGCGCCGAGCCCATCGGCTCCGGCCAGGAGGGTTACCTTCTTCCACGGCCATAGGCCACTGTAAGGAAGGTGCGTACCACTGCCCGATAGCACTCCACTCGATCCACCAAAGTTCATGGACCGAATGACAGTGAGCAGGTGTTAGCCTTGCTCCCCAATCGCCGCGCTCGAATCCATCGCGGCAATTTCGGCGAGGACGCCCCTTTCACCCTGCGCTCCGGGATCGCCGGAACAACGCGCCGGGCTAGTGATGGCCCCCGCTCCTCTACCAGAACCCTCAGGATAACATGCTGCGGGCAGCCGGTCATGGATAATTGAAATGATGGAGGCCGCACCCCGAATTTACGTCCGCGAAATCGGATTCAAAGTACGTCTCTGGATTTTGCTCAAGGAGGCGTTCGTGGGGCTCTATAGCGATGGCTGCCTGGCCACGGCCAAGGGCGCGGCGTACTCAGCCGTGCTGGCGTTCTTTCCCATCCTGACGACGCTCGCCACCCTGCTGGTGCAAGCGAATGCGGAAGCGGTTTCGCGCATCATCGTACGTCTGCTCAACGATGTTGTTCCGCCGGGCACGGACGATCTTGTGCGGCGAATGTTCAGCGTGCATGGCCAAAAGCCGACGGGCCTGTTAGTGGCCGCCGTGATTCTGTCGGCGTGGGCCGGATCGGGCGTCATGATCAGCCTGATGGAGGGGTTCCGCGCGATTTATCGCATTCCCACGGCACGTCCGCTGGTAAACGAACGCATGGTCGCCATGCTGCTGGTCTTCGCGTCGTCGGTTCCGTTGATGGGCGCCTCGCTGCTTTTAGTGTTCGGCGGACGCGCGCAGGCGTGGATGATCGAGACGCTCGGTTTCCTGGATGACTATCGCGACCTGCGGGGATGGGTGCGATTGCTGTGGCAGCTTTTGAGCCTCCTTATTGCGGGCGGAGCCATGGTGCTGACCACCTCCCTGGTCTATCACTTCGGCCCCAACCGGAAGCAACGCTTTGGCGACAGCATTCCGGGAGCGACGGTGGCGACCGTGCTGTGGTCGATCGCCACATTGGGTATCGCCTGGTATTTCCGCCACATCACCGACTACAACGTTCTCTATGGCAGCGTCGGCGCGGGGCTCGCGCTGCTGGTGTGGAGCTACGTGCTGGCCGTCATCGCCCTCTACGGCTGTGAATTTAACGCCGCGCGCGAACGCCACCCCCGAGCTTGATTCGGACGCCGTTGGCGTTTATTTCGGGACGTTCACGGTCTGCTCGCCGTCGACGTAGCCGATGTACTCGGTTCCCTGCGGCGCAGCCACCGTCTTGTTGCCGCCTTTGCCCGTATCCACGGGACGCTGGGTGGCACCATCGGCGCGGCGCGCGGAAAGAGAGCGCACGCTTAAATTCACGTTGCCCGCCCCGCGAGCCTTGCTCAGGGTGAAGCTTAGCTTTGTGCCGCCCACCAGGTTCATAAACTTTTTCTTCCCGGCGGTTTCGGAAATCTCACCGCTCACGGTGGCGCCCTTCGGTAGCACCGTCACGCCGTTTACCTTGAAATCCTCGGGAAGTGTGAACTTGACTGGCACGCCCAAATCGACGTTGGCGGGAATATCGGCAGTCAGGACGATTCGGAACGGCATTGCATCCGGGACGGTGACGGCCACCGTTTGCGGCGTCGGCGCGGCAGCCGGTGTCGGCGGAGGCGGAGGGGCAGTCGCTGCCTTCGTAGGAGTCGGCTCCGCGGCGGCCGGTGTGGGAGCAGGTGCGCTTGAGGGAGCGGGCGTAACCGCTGGTCTCGTGGGTGCGGGCGATGGCGCAGGCGCGACTTTGGCCACCACGGGCGCGGGGGCCGGAGCGGCCAGCACTCGTTTCGGATTCCGCATCTGGTCCATGATCGTGGCGGAAACGCCTGCCTTACTAAGCCGGATGAGTTCGGCTGTCGAGAAATTAAAATTGGTGACCTTCGCCTCGCGAATGTGATCCAAAATCGCCGCCGTCGGGACCTTTGCGGTCACCAGTTCCACGATCGAGTCGTTGTTGACGGTTTCTTCCGCCAGCTTCGCGGCTTCGGCGGCTTGCGCGGCGGCATCGGCGGCGGCCTGGTCGGCGGCGGCTTTAGAAGCGGCCTCGTCGGCGGCTTGCTTGGCGGCGAGTTGGGCCCTGTGAGTCGCTTGCTGCTTCACATAGATTCCCGCGCCCCCTGCCACCAGGAGAATGACGGCTCCAATCGCTATCGGCACGATAGGAAGCTTTTTCTGGGCGCCCGTCGGCACGGGTCCCGTTCCTGTGGGCGGCGCCGCGGACATATTCTGCATGGAGCCCGATGGAGGCGCCACGCCGGAGATGGCATGCGCGGCCGACGCTCCGCTGGCAGGCCCCGCTCCCGCGGAGGCGGGCATCGCGGAAACCGCCATGCGCGATCCATATAACGATCCCGAATCCGATTCACGCTTCAATACCGAGAGTGCGGCCTGCACTTCACGCATCGTTTGCCAGCGGTCGTCCGGCATTTTGCGGAGGCACTGCTGAATCACCGCTTCCAATTGCGGCGGCACATCCGGAGCCACTTCAATCATCGGCCTCACGTCGTCGCGCAAAATCGATGAAAGCGTCGACAGGCTGGATTCGCCTTCGAACGCGCGCCGGCCGGTCAGCATTTCGTAGAACACGGCGCCGAATGAGAAAATGTCGGAGCGCGTGTCGACCTTTTTGCCCTGAGCTTGCTCAGGCGACATGTAGCTGACGGTGCCCAGGATCGAACCTTCCACGGTCATGGGGCTGGTAGCGGCGATCGTTTCGGCATCCTCGCCCAGCTGCGTCAGCGAGGTGCCGCGATCGGTCAGCTTCGCCAGTCCGAAATCCAGCACCTTTACCAGGCCTGAATCGGTCACCATGATGTTGGCCGGTTTGAGATCGCGATGAACAATGCCGGCCGCGTGCGCCACGTTCAGGGCGTCCGATATTTGCAGCGCGTATTTCAGCGCCTGTGGCACCCGCAGGCCGCCTTTGGGGATCAGGTCGTTGAGTGTTTTACCGGCGACGTATTCCATCACCATGTACTCGGTGTCGCCTTCCGAGACAATATCGTGAATCACAATAATGCTGGGGTGGTTTAATCCGGACGCCGCCTGCGCTTCCTGCAAAAATCGCCGCCGCCGCTCGGGATCGCCAGACCTGGCGCTGGGCAGTACCTTGATCGCTACGACACGGCCCAACCGTGTGTCCTGGGCTTTGTAAATTTCGCCCATTCCACCGGCGCCGAGCTTTTCGAGGAATTGATACTGTCCAACCTTGCGGCCCACCATTTTACAGCACCCTCCGGAAGCTTACAGTTTGTCACATTTTCGTAGTCACGGGGAAGACGAATGCCTTAGAACTTCTCATGAGCCTGGACTAGACACCCATGTTAGACATGGTAGTAAACTTGTGAAACTGGAGGAGCCGCCATGAAGCGATTTGCAGTCGTGCTGGGGATCGTGGTCGTTATCCTTATTGTATTGGTCGTCGCGCTGCCGTTCTTCGTCGATGCCAATCAATTTCGTCCTCGTCTGGAGGCCGAATTCACCAAGGCGCTTGGCCGCGATGTGAAGCTGGGGAACCTCGCGCTCGCGCTTTATTCCGGTTCGGTCAAGGCCTCGGACCTGTCGATCGCTGACGATCCCAAGTTCAGTAAAGTACCGTTTCTCACGGCGAAGTCGCTGGCGGTAGCCGTCGATTTGAAGGAGCTCATTTTCTCCAAGAAGTTGACGATCACCGGCATTGACATTCAACAGCCTGACATCGCACTGATCCAGAACACCGCTGGCGATTGGAATTTTTCGAGCCTGGGTTCGAAATCGGCCCAGACACAACCGGCTGACCCACCTTCCAACGCCGCGCCTCTCGATGTTTCCGCCAAACTCCTGAAAATCACGGACGCGCGCATTTCGCTCGAGAGAGGCGGTTCGGCCAAGCCGCAAGCGCTCGAGAAGGTGAACGTCGAGATGACCGATTTCTCGCCCACATCGTCCTTCCCCTTCAAGTTTTCCGCGAACGTGCAAGGCGGAGGTCAAATCGCGCTGGACGGCAAAGCCGGTCCGATCGATACTGCCGACGCCGCGGCCACGCCGCTCAACGCGAACCTGAAGGCAGATAAGCTGGACCTGGTACACGACGGATTCATCGATGCAGCGTCCGGGCTGGCCGGCCTGATTTCGGTGACAGGCACGCTGACGTCGGAGCAAAACAAGTACACCATCAACGGCGATATCAAGGCCGAACAACTCAAGCTCGCCAAGAACGGAACGCCCGCGAAAGTGCCTGTCGATTTCAACTTCGCGCTGCTGCACGACTCTGCCGCGCATCAAGGCACGCTTAGCCGCGGGGATATCCACGTGGGCAAAGCCCAAGCCGCGCTGACCGGAACGTATAAGCTGGACGCCAACAAGGCGACGCTCAATATGAAGTTTGTGGCGCCGGCGATGCAGATTTCGGAGCTCACGGAAATGCTGCCCGCACTAGCGGTGCAGTTGCCACGCGGGTCGTCGTTGCAAGGTGG
Source organism: Terriglobia bacterium (assembly GCA_963699945.1). GTDB lineage: Bacteria > Acidobacteriota > Terriglobia > Bryobacterales > Bryobacteraceae > Palsa-187. The sequence goes on along the minus strand of CAVOVW010000012.1, from coordinate 28,045 downwards.
CACGCTGAATGCAAATTTCGCGGTCACGGGTCCCGAGGACAAGCTCGATATCAAGGGTACGCTCGCCGTGAAGAATACCCGACTCGCGAATTTCGACTTGGGCTCACAACTGACCAGCGTCGCCAAGATCGCGGGCATTAAAATCAGCCCTAATACGGATTTTGAAAACATCAGTGCGAATGTGCACGACGACGCCAAAGGGGTCGATTTGCAAAATATCTCGGTCGTCGCCACCGACCTGGGCGAAATATCCGGAGCGGGAACCGTCAGCCCGACAGACGTCCTGGACTTCAAGATGCACGCCAAGCTCAAGTCGGGTGGAATTTTCTCGGCGATGGCGTCGAACGTTCCTTTCAGCATTCAAGGGCCGGCCACAGCTCCGACGTTCATACCCGATATGAAGGGTGTCGCCGCGGAAAGCGTTAAATCCCTCGCCAAGGATCCGGCGAAGGCGGAAAAGGCCGCCGAGGGCATCGTGAATATGTTCCGGAAAAAGTCGAATTAAGTCTCTAATTCCATGCGTCCAACCCCCAGGAGCGTCCGTTCGTGAACCCTGCCGATTCTGCAGTACCCGCGGTCGATACGGTCCGCGTGCACAAGACCATTCTGGGCCATCCCGCAGGCCTGTTCGTCCTCTCTTCCACCGAGATGTGGGAGCGCTTCAACTATTACGGAATGCGCGCGCTCCTCATCTTATATATGACGGACTTCCTCATCAAGGGCTTCCGGTCGGGCGACGTTCACATCCTCGGCTTCGCCACGCTGCAGCGTGGGATCGAAGGCGTGTTCGGCCCGATGAACATTCAGCCGCTGGCGTCGCAAATTTACGGACTCTATACGGCATTCGTTTATCTGACGCCGTTGTTCGGAGGCATCCTGGCGGATCGCGTATTGGGACAGCGAAAGACGGTCGTGGTTGGCGGAATCCTGATGGCCATCGGCGAGTTCATGATGATGCGGCCGTCTTTATTCCTGGTCGCCATGCTGTTCCTGATTATCGGGAATGGCTGCTTCAAACCGAATATTTCGACACAGGTTGGCAGCCTTTACGCTTCTGGAGATCCTCGGCGGGACCGCGCCTTTACCATCTTTTACGTGGCGTTCAACTTTGGGGCGTTTCTTTCTCCCCTGATCTGCGGGACGCTCGGACAGAAATTGGGGTGGAGCTATGGTTTCGGGGCGGCCGGCGTCGGCATGATCGTGGGCCTGATCATCTATCTTGGCGGCCAGCGTTATTTAGCCGACGACCATTTGAAACAGGCCAAGGAATCCCATGTCGAAAAGACTCCTCTCACGTCCAAGGAACGCAATGCAATTCTCGGGTTGATCGTTCTTTGCGCGATCAACGTCATTTTTTGGGCCGTTTACGAGCAACAGGGAAACACCCTGCAATTGTTCGCCGATCGCAATACCGACTGGCACATATTCGGCTGGGAGATGCCGTCCACCTGGCTGCAGGCGTTTAATCCGCTGTGTATGTTTTTCCTCTTCCCCATCTTGAACGCTTTCTGGAGTTGGCAGGGGCGCCGCGGTGGGGAGGCGCCGAGCGTCACAAAAATGGCGATCGGGTCCACCCTGCTCGGTTTGTCCTTCCTTCCTTTGGTTTACATCGCCAAGGGCCTGGGCCCTGATCAAAAGATCAGCTTCCTCTGGCTATTCTGGAGCACGCTGGTCCTGACCATCGGTGAGCTGTGTCTTTCGCCGATCGGCCTTTCTCTGGTCACGAAAGTCGCGCCTGCGCGCTTGGCCAGTATGTTGATGGGCGTCTGGTTCCTTTCCAACTTTTTTGGCAACTATCTGACCGGCTATTTGGGCACATTTTACGAGAAAATGTCGCGAGATTCGTTCTTTCTGCTGCTGGCGGCGCTGGCCGTGGGCGCAGGGCTGGCGATGTTCGCCCTGAGCCGGCCCTTAAAGAAGGCCGTCGGCCACAACGTCTAGCGGTTGTGCGGGTCTCGTCCCCGGTTTGTATAATTATTCATAGTGGTGAATAAATAATCATGCGCACTCCTGTCGGTATCGTCGGTTATCGCGGCTACAGCGGCGCCGAACTCGTAACTCTGCTCAAACGGCATCCTCACGCCGAGCCTGTGCTGCTTGTACATCGGGAGGCGGACGACAAACCTCGTCCACTGGGCCATCCCGGGCCCCGGCGCGTGGAGCTCTCTCCGGAATCCGTGCGCAAGGAGGGCCTGGCTGCCGTATTTCTAGCGACGCCTCCCGAAGTCTCTATCGATCTGACGCATTCGTTGCTGAAGACCGAAACCAAGGTTATCGACCTAAGCGGCGCGTTCCGCTTGCGGACCGTGGAGAATTATCAACGCTGGTACAAAGAAGCCCACACGCATCCGGAACTTCTCGCCGAGGCCGTCTACGGCTTGCCGGAGTTCTACCGCGCGCGTATTCCCGGTGCGCGCCTGATCTCCAACCCCGGCTGCTATCCGACGGCGGCGAACCTGGCGATTAAGCCTTTGCTCGACGCCGGCGTGGTGGTGCGCGAAGCAGGCATTGTGTGCGATGCCAAAAGCGGCGTCAGCGGCGCCGGCCGCAAGCCGTCGCTCAAGACCAGCTTCTGCGAAGTCACCGAAAATTTCTCCGCGTATTCGGTGCTGGAGCACAGGCACGTGCCCGAAGTCCTTCTCACGTCTGGACTGGAGGAAAGCGAATTCAGTTTCACAGCGCAGTTGATTCCGATCGATCGCGGAATTCTCGAGACGATCTATTTCCGGGCCCAGGGCCTGGCCTCCATCAATGATCTGCTCGATATCTATCAAAAGGCCTACGCGGACGAGCCCTTCATCCGCCTATATGCTCCCAAACAGGCGCCCGATTTACAGGCGGTGGCGCGGACGAATTTCTGCGATATCGGCCTGCACTACGATCCACAAACCGGGCGCGCCGTCGTCATCTCTGCCCTCGACAATCTGGTCAAAGGCGCCGCCGGCCAAGCCGTGCAGAATATGAACCTGGCGCTGGGTTTCGGGGAGACCGAGGGCCTGCTTTGAGGATACTGATCAAGTTAGGCGGCACACTCCTCGATGCCGTCGAGACGCGCGAAAGGCTCGCGCGGGAAATTACGGCGCTGGCGGCGCAGGACGAAGTGGTGGTGGTCCACGGCGGCGGCAAGCAGATGACGCGCTTCCTCGCAGAGCGGGGAGTCGAAAGCACGTTCATCAATGGCTTGCGCGTGACCACGCCCGACGTCATCGACGCAGTGGTGAAAGTTTTCGCCGGCAGCGTGAATGCTCAACTTGTGACCACGTTGCGCGCGGCCGGGTCCCGACCGGTGGGCTTAAGCGGCTTGAGCGCCGGGCTCGTGGATGCGGTTCAACTCAGTCCGGAACTGGGGCAGGTGGGCAAGCCGGTTTCTTCCGACGGCCGGCTTTTGGACCTTCTGGTGGGCGCCGGTTACCTGCCGGTGGTGGCTTGCGTCGCGGGAAGCGCGAATGGTGCCATTTTCAATGTGAATGGCGATCAAATGGCGGTCGCATGCGCCGCTGGATTCAAAGCGGAAGCTTTGATTTTTCTCACCGACGTCGACGGCGTTCGCGACGAGACTGGAGCCACCCGCGCTCAGCTGACTACGGCCGAAGTGAGCGCGCTCATTCTAAACGGAGTGGCCACCGCAGGGATGCAGGCTAAGCTGGAGTCTGCGGTCAACGCTCTCAAGCAAGGTGTAGGTCAAGTGCTTATTGCGCCGGGTGCACGGCAAGGAATTATCAGATTACTCCGTGACGGCAATCCTGCCGGAACCAAACTCGTATTGTAAATTGGTCTTTTATAGCCAAAATGTTCTAGCTTTTTAGAGAACATTTCGGCATAATAGCCACTACTAAACCGAACCGAGCAGGTCTACCACTGTGGCCGTGTATCGTCATTGGTTGGGCCGATAACGCCGAAGCGTTGAGCGCTAGCACGTTTGGTGCGCCAAGGATGGTACATCGATGAGAGCTCAGACCGTGGATATCCGGGAGTCGACCGGGCGAATCCTTTGTTGCACAATCTTTCGGCCGGGTGGCCGTAAGTTGCTGGCAAAAGGGCACGTGCTGAGCGAAGAAGATGTCCGGCTTCTGGAAACCGAGGGATTAGGGCAAGTCTGGGTTACGCAGCTCGAAGACGGCGAAATCGGCGAAGATGAAGCGGTCCGGCAAGCCGCCGCGGAAATGGGTTGCGGCGCTCTGGAAATTCGCCTGGCGGCCGGTGGCCGTGCGAATTTAGTCACTACGGAAAATTCCTGTGTTTTGGTGGACGATGAACTGCTAAAGCAAATCAATTGCACGGCTAACATCGTCATTGCTACTTCCACCAACTTCAGCTTCGCGCGCGCGGGTCAAAGAATCGCGACCGTGAAGAGCGCTCCGTTTCGCCGTGCCGCAGCCGCAACTCGAAGCCGTGATCAATATCCTGAAGGAACGCGGACCGATTTTGCAGGCCCGCCCGGTGCGCAACCCCTCCGTCGCCGTCCTTTATACGGACGCGGTGCACGGCGATCGCGCCCGTGCGATGTTTGAGCCGATTATGGCGCAACGCCTGGAGCGATTTGCCACGGTTGCCAGCTACGCCCTAGCCTGCGTCGAAGAAGAAGATGCCGTGGCCCGCAGCCTGACGCATCTGCTCCGCACGAACCCGACGGCAATTCTGGTGGCCTCCACCACGGCGCCAGCCGGTCCCGAAGATGTGGTGGGCCGCGCTATGACCCGCATCGGCTGTCACCTGGAACGCTATCTGGCTCCGGTGGAACCGGGCAACCTTATGCTGCTCGGCTATAAAGAGGAAGTGCCGATTATTTCGGCACCGGGCTGTTATCGCTCCGCCAAGCCGAATGTGATCGATCTGGTCCTGCCCCCCATGCTGGCCCGTTACCGGATATCGGGCTGGGAAATCGCGTGCTTGGGACACGGCGGCTTGCTGGGCTAGTTACTTTCGAGCTGCTCTAAGCTCCGCGAATGAGCCAATACGCCAGCAGCACCCATGCGGCAATAAAGGAAAGTCCGCCGAAGGGTGTCACCGCTCCCAGCATCTTTTCCCCGCTGATCGCCAGAACGTAGAGACTACCCGAGAACAACACGATCCCAACGGCCAACAGCAAACAGATGCGCGAGGCCTGCGTGGGGGAAAGCGCGCCGATGCGCGGCAGGAGCGAAACGATCAGCAGCCCCAGGGCATGGAAAAAATGATACGTGACGCCGGTTTCATAAACCCCGCGCGAATATGCGTCCAGCCGGCCTTCCAGAGCGTGGGCTCCGAAGGCGCCGATCATCACCGCCAAAGCGAGGGCGATCGCTCCTATGGCACTCCAGTTCATGTGTTTTTTACGCTAACACGTTCGCGTGGAAGACTTCACATCCGGGCGACACTTGCCGGAAGATGATCGAATTTGAAACCGCGCTGACGGGCGATGGTGGCGCGACAAAAAAACGGCGGCGACGATCCCCCTCCGAGCGTGGGACCGTCGCCGCCGACTTCTAGATACCGTTCTTGCGACGGCTATTCAGTGACCGCAGCAGCGCCTCTCTCGTCCAACTGCGTGCGACGGAGAAATTCCAGCAGCTCCTCCTCCGATTGGAATCGCACCACCCTTCCGGTGTCTACTTCTTCCACACGACCGGAGAGCTTGTCCTCCGGCGATTCCATTCTGAGCTGCACTACAAACGCGCCCTGCATGACAAACCCAGAATAACCGCTGCTCCTCTGATTTAGCGTGAAATATCCCGTGTAGTTTCCGTGGAATTTTCGTGAAGCCCCGGTCCCGGATACGTTACGAAACAGTGTATCCTGGTCAAACATGACGGCATTTGGCAGCTTCAGGCTCGATTCCGCCAATCAATGCCTATGGCGCGGCGATCGCCGTATCTCTATGGCGCCTAAGCTGTTTTCGGTGCTCAATCACCTTGTGGAAAACGCCGGCACGCTGGTTTCACAGGATGATTTGCTGCAGGCCGTCTGGCCCGAAACTTTCGTCCAGCCCGAGGTCTTGCGAAAGTACGTTCAGGAGCTGCGGAAAATCCTGGGAGATAGCGCCCAGAATCCGGTTTACCTGGAAACGATTCCGAAAAGGGGCTACCGATTTCGGGCTGCCCAGGTGGCGCCCCCCGCCGCAGCGGCTTCGCCAAAGGCCGCAGCCTCCCTCGAACCCGCGGCGTCTCCTATCCCTCGCCAACCCGTGCCACCGGGACGGGCAAATGTTTTGCAGGAACTGGGGACGCACTTACACAAAGCGCTGGGCGGCGAGCGGCAACTCGTCTTAATCACCGGCGAATCCGGCATCGGCAAATCCACGGTGGTGGACGCCTTTCATACGCTGGTCGCGCCCGAAGCCAGAGTGGTCCGGGGTCAGTGCGTCGAAGGATTCGGGGGCAAGGAAGCGTATTATCCGTTTCTCGAAGCACTCGGACAACTGGTCCGTGGCCCCGGTGCGGAGACCGTTGTGAACATCCTGGCGTCGCAGGCTCCCACCTGGCTGATCCAGTTTCCGGCATTACTGGGGCCGGGCCAGAGGGAGGCGCTGCAAAGAGAACTGCTCGGCGCCACGCGCGAGCGGATGGTGCGCGAAATCTGCGAGGCGTTCGAAACCATGACGGCTAGCGTCCCGCTGGTGGTAATTCTCGAGGATCTGCACTGGGTGGATACATCGACGCTCGACCTGCTGTCCGCGCTGGCGCGGCGGCGCGCGCCGGCGAAATTGCTGATCCTTGGCACGTATCGCCCGGTGGACGTCATTTTGTCGCGAAGTCCTCTGAAGGGATTGAAGCAGGATCTGGTGATCCATCGCCTGTGCCGTGAGGTGGTGCTGGAGCGGTTGGCGGAATCCGATGTCGGGGACCACCTGGCGGGCGTGGTGCCGGGCGGTGCGGTGCCTGCAGGACTGGCAAATCTAATCCACTATCATTCCGACGGCAATCCTTTATTCATGGCCGCGATTCTCACCGATATGCTCGAGCGTGGCCTCGTATCTGCCTCCCCTGGAGGGTGGCAGTTGGGAAAACCCCTGGACGAGATTCGACCCGGCGTGCCCGACACGCTACAGCAGATGCTGGAAACGCGCTTCGATCAGCTGGACGAAATGGAGCGCCGCGTGTTGACCAGCGCCACCACCGCCGGGCAGCGTTTCTCGGCCTGGGCCGTGGCGGCGATGTTGAATCGGGAACCGTGGGCGGTGGAGGAGATTTGCGAAAAGCTGGTGGAGCGGCAGCAATTCCTCATCGCCGGGCGCGCCGCGGGCGTCCTGGGCTGCGACGTTTCCGCCACTTACGAATTTCGCCACTCGCTGTATCGCGAAGCGCTCATGCGCCGCGTTCCGCAGGCGCAGCGGGCGCAGATGCACCGGGCACTCGGCGAAAAGGGCGAACAGCTGGCCGGTATTGGCGCTCCCGAATTCGCCGCGGAGATGGCCTTGCATTTTGAGTACGGCCGCGATCCGGTACGCGCCGCGCGCTATCTGGTGATCACGGCGGACAACGCGTCCCGGCGCTATGGTCATCGCGACGCGTTCGCCGCGCTGACCCACGCACGCGAACTGCTGCTGAGCGGCTCCTCCGAACAAACGCACGGGCTCGAAATCGAAATTCTCGAAAAAATTAGCGACGCGCAATATGCGTTGGGCGAGATGGAAGAATCCGCGCGTACCGATGGCGCGGCGGCGTCGCTTGCTTCCGAGCGCGGCATGAAGCATGCGGAAGTCGCGGCGCTGACGCGCGCAGCCCGCGCGTTGTCGTTTCTCGATCCCGACGATTGCGTCGCCGTTTGCGAAATGGCGGCGCGCGCGTGCGCCACCATGGGCGAGCCTTTGCTGGAGGCGCGCACTGCGATGCTGGCGGCCTGCTGGCGCATCGTAAGCAACGGCTGGACTAAGGCCGATTCGGACATTTGCGCCGCATCGAGCCTGAAGATCGTGGAGCTGGAAGGCAGCGCGATACCGGCCTACTACGACGTTCTTTACGCGCACGTCCAGGCGCTGCAGGGCGCTTATGGAGATTCGTGCCGCATTGCCGACGCCGGCATCCGCCGCGCCACCGAAACGCACAGCCTGGTGATTTATCTTTCCTCGCTGTCGTCGAAATCTCTGGCGCTGATTCATCAGGGCCGTTGGGGCGAACTACGCGTGGTTCTGGATCACGCCGTTGAGCTCGCCGAAAAGAACGGCACCAATCCATGGATTGGAATTTTTCGGGCGATGCTCGCATGGCTGCACATGCTGTCGTGGGATTTTGAAGGCGCGCGCGAACAGGCCACTCATCTTTTGCGCATTCATACAGAGGAGCCTATTGGCCAGGCGCAGAGTGTGGCGCTGATGACCCTGGGCTACGTGGAGCTTTCCACCGGTCAATATGCTTCCGCGCTGAAAACGTTGCGCCGCGTTCGCGATCGCCTGCCCAAGCCCAAGGTTTTCCTGCAATGGTATTGGCGGATGATCGCCCAATACGGCATCTTCATGACATTGTTGGAATCCGGCGATCTCGAAAACGCGGCGGCTGCGGCCGAGGACTTTTTAAAGGAAGCGTTGTCCACCGCCGATCCGGCGCTGCGCGCGCCGGCGTGGGAAGGAATGGCCTGCATAGCTTTGTCGCGCGGCGATGGTGAGGCGGCGGCGGACTACGTGGAGAAAGCCTTCGCGGAGATCGCCGGCCACGAACTCCCCTCGGTTGCCTGGAGAGTTCATATGACGGCGGCGCGAATTCGATCAAGCGCGGGCAACAAAAAAAAGGCCCAGGAGCACAGCGGCAAGGCGGCGGCTGCCTTGCGCTTCGCCGCCAGTTCTTTCGGCGAGGGTGACCCGCTGCGCAAATCGCTGAGCGCCGCCGCCGGTCAGGTCGAGAGCCAAGCCGCGAAACTTGCGGAAACCCGGATCGCGACCCCTTTAAGATGATGCCGGCGATTTTGCCGCCTTCTCAAGTCGAACTTAGCTGTGGTGTCCCGTCAGGACACTACTCAATTCGTCCTTAATACGTAATAGTGTCGTGTATAATGGACACATGAAAACAGGTGTCTTCGTGCGATCTTCCATCGATTTGCGTCCATCGAATGTTTGGCTTACCGCCCTCACGTTTGTTGTGCTCATGCTGGCGCCGTTCGCAAAAGCCCAAGTAGCAGCGATCGTTTCTGGAACGGTGACGGATCAATCAAAGGCAGTGGTTTCCGGCGCCACGGTGACGGTAAGGAATGCCGATACCGGAGCGGCGCGGAGTGTGACGACCGACGGTGCCGGCCACTATCAGGTTGTTTCATTGCCTGTCGGTAATTACGAGATTGAGGCAATGAAAACGGGCTTCTCCGAAGAGATACGTAAGGGAGTTCACTTGGTGGTCGCGCAGGATGCAACGGTGGACCTCACGATGAGCGTCGGAGCGGTGGCAGAGCAAATTACCGTGGACGCCGATGCCGCACCCGTCAACGTCTCGACCACCGATATCTCGGGCTTAGTCTCAATGGTGCAGGTGGAGAACCTGCCGTTGAATGGCCGCAGTTACGACGAATTGCTGACCCTGAATCCTGGCGTCGTCAATTTCACGTGGGAAAAAACGGGCGGCGTAGGGATCTCCAATGCGACGGTAGGCAACAATTTTGCGGTTACCGGTAATCGCCCGCAGCAAAACCTTTTCCTGTTGAATGGCGTGGAGTTTACCGGCGCCGCCGAAAACAATATGCAGCCGGGAGGTGCAGGCCAGGAATTACTCGGAGTGGAGGCCGTAGAAGAGTTCAATCTATTGCGCGATTCTTATGGAGCCGATATGGGAAGCGGCCCGGCGCGCAGGTGGCGATCATCACGCGCGGGGGCACCAACCAGCTTCACGGGTCGCTATACGAGTTTTTCCGCAACAACGCATTCGATGCCCGTAACTTTTTTGACGGGCCTTCCGTGCCGGGTTTTCAGCGGAATCAGTTCGGGGCTGCTCTGGGAGGACCGATCAAGAAGGACAAGACCTTCTTCTTCGTCAATTATGAAAGCCTGCACCAGCACTTGCACCAAACGGGCGTAGACCTGGTGCCCGACGACGCCATGCGCGCTGGATACCTGCCCTGCTCGTTAGTCACTACTCCGACATCATGCCTGCCTTCGGGACTTCAGTTCGTAGGTGTTTCGCCGTTGATCAACCTGTGGCCGGTGGCGAGCCCCGGCTCCCCCGATTTCGGCGGCGTCGCGGAGGCCTTTAACACGCCTTTGCAGTTGGTGCGGGATGATTTCGGAACGGTCCGCGTCGATCACACATTTTCAGACAAGAATTCGCTGAATATGGCTTATACGATCGACGACAGCAGCAACTACACGCCTACAAATTTCAATTCTTACACATCAGACACGACTACTCTTCGCGAGCAGGTTCTCAGTGCCGAAGAAACGCATATCTTCACGCCGACGATCATCAATAGTGCTCGCGCAGGTTTCTCGCGCGGCAGCTTTTTCTACACCGGCGGTCCCACCGCTGGCACCCCGGCAGCCAGTTTACCCGGATTTCTATCGGGCGACCCGGTGGGTCTGGCTACGGTCGGCGGCGCTGCCGCCTCCAATCCCGCCGCCACACTGAGCGCGAATGGCTCGCCGAACGGAAGCAATCTCTTCCTCCATCGCAACATCTTCACCTATGAGGATCGAGTCTCCTGGGCCGTGGGTAATCATCAAATCACGTTCGGTGCCTGGTTCCAGCGCGTACAATCGAACGAGCAGCTTGTGCTCAGCCAATATGGCCAAGCTAGCTTCACCAGCCTGCAGACGTTCCTGCAGGGCACGATTGGCACATTCACTTTCGCCCCCACGCCCACACCCCTCGGCTGGCGGACCTGGCTGGGCGCCTATTATGCCGAGGATTCCATTCGTCTCGGCAGAAATCTCAAACTGACGCTCGGCTTCCGCGACGAATTCACTTCGGGCTGGAATGAAGCGCATGGAAGAGCTTCCAACTATGGGTACGCGAACGGAGTCATCGCCGCAACGCCGACGATTGGGTCTTCGGTTTTTACAGTGAACAACGCGAAGTTCCTGCCGGATCCTCGCATCGGTCTGGCGTGGAGCCCGTTTGGTTCGCAAAAAACAGTGGTGCGGGCAGGGTTCGGCATGTACCGGGAATTGCAGGACGCACTCGGCTATCGCACGGATCAGAACGCACCCTACAATCCGGTTTACGCCCTGTCGACCGTGCCTGTTTCTTCGTTGCCGGTCAATACCTCCGCTCCCGTGCCCGCGGCCGCGAAGCTGGCACCGGGAGGCGTGCAGCCTGATCTGCAAACCCCGACTTTAATTTCCTGGTCTTTCCGTGTGCAGCAGCAGTTAACCGCCAATACGTCGCTGACCGTTGGCTACGTCGGTTCGCACGGATATCACGAAATTGTGGGTGTCGACACCAACGAGCCTTTCCCGGTGATTTGTCCCGCAGCGCCATGTCCGTCCGTGTACCCGGCGAACTTTCCCGCCGGGCTTGCCGGCACGCCGGTCCCTTCTGGCGCCTACTATGTCCCCACGGCGACCAAGCCCGTTGCGACTCTGAACAACCCTTGGTCGTATTTCTCCTGGGGTGACAGCTCGTATCATGCTTTGCAGGTCGATGTGAATCACCGCTTCAGCGGCGGCCTCGTCCTGCGCGGCGTTTACACATGGTCCAAGACGATCGATGACGGAGATTCGGTAAACTCTACCACCTCCGGCTCGGAGCCCGCGCTGGTTTCCAATCCATTCGACTTGGCGGCGGATCGCGGGTTAGCGAGCTTCGACGTGCGGCATGCGGCCGTGATCAGCGCGTCGTATGCGCTGCCCTTCGGTCAGGGGAAACGCTTTCTGCAAACTGCGTCGGGAGTGGAGAAAGCCGTGGTCGGCGGATGGACGCTCAATTCTGTGGTGACGCTGCAAGGCGGCTTCCCGATCACGCCCCAGCTGAGCTACAACCCATCCAACAACGGGGACACCAAGAATCCGGTGCGCCCGTTCGTGAATCCTTCTTTTACGGGCCCCATTGTTACGGGAAACCCGAATCAGTGGTTCAATCCCGCGGCCTTCCTTTCTTATCCTACGGGCAGCGGTTTCTATGGCAACCTGGGCCGCGACACCATACCGGGCCCGGGACTCGGCACGTGGGATTTGTCGGCAGCGAAGGCCTTCCCCATCCGCGAACGCCTGAATCTCCAGTTCAGGGCCGAATTCTTCAACATCCTGAACCGGGCGAACTTCAGCTTCCCGAATCCGCTGGCTTTCACGCCCACCGGCGTTTCTCCCACGGCTGGCCTCATCACCAGCACCGCGACCACGTCGCGGCAGATTCAGTTGAGTCTGAAGCTGATGTGGTAATCGGCGTAGGTTCGCGATTTCGCGCTGCCCGCTGCCATGTCAGTCTGGCGAATTGCGGGGCGGGCAGCGTATCCTGGTTAATGAGTGAGCGCGACAATCATACCGGCGACGCAGCCTTTGGCGAAGGACCAGACCGCGTACCCTGTCCTCGGGACCATCAGCGTCTGCCACTATCTCAACGATTTGATCCAGTCGTTGCTGCCCGCCATCTACCCGCTTCTCAAAAATAACTATCACCTGGATTTCGGGCAGATCGGCCTGATCACTTTCACCACCCAGTTCGTGGCTTCGGTGTTACAGCCGGTGGTCGGCATGTTTACGGACAAACGTCCGCAACCGTATTCATTGCCAATCGGCATGGGATTCTCGCTCACCGGCTTGCTGCTTCTATCCACCGCCGCGAGCTTCCCCGCGATTCTCGTCGCCGTCGCGCTGGTAGGTGTTGGCTCTTCCGTGTTTCATCCCGAGTCTTCGCGGGTGGCGCGCATGGCCGCCGGGCCGAAGCCCGGTTTCGCGCAGGCTATCTTTCAGGTGGGCGGCAATTTCGGCACCGCCTCAGGACCGCTCTTAGCCGCGTTCATCGTCACGCAGCGCGGGCAGGGAAGCGTCGCGTGGTTCTCCATCGCCGCGCTGATCGCCATCATTTTGATGATCCGCATCAGCAAATGGGCTATCGCCTATCGCAAGGCGAAAGCGAAGTCGCCCAGTTCCCACCATGACCGCGAAAGCCACGGCCTGCCGCCGAAGAAGGTCGCGCTGGCCATCGGCGTCCTGGTGATGCTGATGTTCTCCAAGTTCATTTACATGGCGAGCCTGACCAGCTACTTCACCTTCTTCCTGATCAGCAAATTCCACGTGTCGGTGAAAACGTCGGAACTGTTTCTGTTTCTCTTTCTAGGAGCGGTAGCGGCCGGAACGCTGCTCGGCGGGCCCTTTGGCGATCGCGTGGGCCGCAAGTACGTTATCTGGTTTTCGATCTTGGGCGCGTTGCCTTTCACCCTGGCGTTGCCCTATGTGAATCTATTCTGGACCGGCGTGTTTTGTTCGCTGGTCGGCTTGGTCCTCGGCTCGGCGTTTCCGGCGATCGTCGTATTCGCGCAGGAACTGATGCCCGGTAAAGTCGGAATGATCTCCGGCCTGTTCTTCGGCCTCGCGTTTGGGACCGGCGGCATCGCGGCGGCGCTGCTGGGCGTGCTGGCGGATCACACCAGCATCAGCTTCGTCTATACGGTGTGTTCGTATCTGCCCCTGCTCGGACTTTTGACGGCTTTCCTGCCCGATATGTCCGAAGTGAAGCGGCAGCACCAGGCCGTGCCAGCATAGCTCCGGCCTATAAAATCCCTACCCGCTCACCGAGCCAGGTCCGCACGGAACCGTTCCTCATTTGCTGGCCGCTCTCCTCAATCGGTCCCACACGGCGGCCCATTCGGGCGTGTCGGGAGGCGGCTCTACGCTAATAACAGGCAGCCCCGCGCGATCCAGTTCATGCAGTGCGCCGTACAAACGCGCCGCGTAGGTCTCGGGATCCTCAGGCATTTGTACCGCCCGCGCCGCCAGGGGGTCATCCGCGCGATGGTGCGTGCGATCGTGCATTCGATAAAGATACGCACCGCGCGGATCAGGGTTCCGCGTCAGCACGAGCGGCGTGCGAGGACTGTAATGACGCTCGTGCATCCCGGGCGCAGCATGCGCGGAGCCGGCAACGGGAGTCACAGCCGTCACGATTTCTGCCGCCGGACGTCCGATTATTTTGGCGATCGCGTTCAATGAAACGTGCCCCGGCCGGAGGAATATAATCTTCCCCGCGACGATCGAAACAACGGTCGACTCGATTCCCACGCGGCAGGGTCCGCCATCGAGAATCGGGATCGTATCGCCAAAAATTTCATGGACGTGTTCGGCCGTGGTGGGCGAAAGACCTGTGAAGCGGTTGGCGCTGGGCGCGGCAATGGGAACTCCCGCCTCGCGGATCAACGCGAGCGCCAGCGGATGATCCGGCATCCGTAGGCCGACCGTCGGAAGCCCCGCCGTGACGATGTCCGGGACTGACCCATCCTTCGGGTGTGTTTTCTTCGGCAGCACTAACGTCAGCGGACCGGGCCAATACGCTTGGGCTAGCGCCTCGGCTTCACTGGGCCACTCAGTAACCAGCCCCGACGCCATGTGAACCGATGCGACGTGCACAATCAGCGGGCTCGTTGCGGGGCGGCCTTTTGCAGCGTAGATTTTCGCCACCGCCACCGCATCCAGCGCGTTCGCGCCCAAGCCATAGACCGTTTCGGTCGGGAACGCCACCAGCTCACCCGCGCGAATGCGAACCGCCGCGTCTTTAACCGTTATCGCCATGCGTTTTTGTGGCGCACGCACTCATGCGTGCCGCGTCGAGACTCATCTCGACGCCGGGCCTCGCCGCGACGCTGTCGTCTTAGTCCAGATCATCCTTGTCCGCGCCTGTCCCCGCCGTCTTGCCCGTCTTCTGCCATACGAGAAATGCGTGGATGAACTCTTCGAGGTCGCCATCCAGCACACGATCCACATCGCCGACCGAGAGCTTCGTGCGATGGTCCTTGATCATGCGGTAAGGAGCCAGCACGTAGCTGCGGATCTGGCTGCCAAAGTTGATGCCGAGCTTCGTATCTTCGAGTTTGCGTTCTTCGACGCGCTTCTTTTCCAGCTCGTGCTCGTACAGTTTAGCGCGCAGTTGTTTGATCGCACTCGCGCGGTTCTTATGCTGGCTGCGCTCGTTCTGACACTGCACCACGATGCCCGTGGGCAAGTGCGTCATGCGCACGGCTGAATCGGTCCGGTTTACATGCTGGCCGCCGGCGCCGCCCGCGCGAAACGTATCGACGCGTAGATCCTCGGCCTTGATGTCGATGGTAATCTCATCGTCGATTTGCGGATAAACAAAGACGGAAGCAAACGAAGTATGCCGCCGCGCGTTCGCGTCGAACGGAGAAATGCGCACCAGCCGGTGGACGCCCACTTCGCTTTGCAGCAGTCCATAGGCGTTCTCGCCATTGACTTCGAACGTCACCGATTTAATGCCCGCGCCTTCGCCTTCCAGCCGATCGGTGATGATCGTCTCCATGCGATTGCGCTCCGCCCAGCGCAGGTACATCCGCAGCAGCATTTCGGCCCAATCCTGGCTTTCAGTGCCGCCCGCGCCCGGATGGATGGTCAGGATGGCGCTCGCCGCGTCGTTTTCGCCCGCAAGCAACATCTGCGTCTCCAGCTTTTCGAGATAGCCGGAGAGGCTCTTCATCTCGCGCTCCAACTCGCCGCTGACGTTCTCGCCTTCGCGCCCCAGTTCGAATAAAGTGTCGAGGTCGCTGGTGATCGAGGAGATCTTCGAATCCTGCGCCACCTGCTCTTCCAGGCGCTTGCGATCCTGCATTACCTTCTGGCTTTTTTCGGGCTGCGCCCAGAAATCAGGCGCGTTGATTTGTGCTTCGGTCTGGGCTAATTGCGCCTTGCGGGCAGGCGCGTCAAAGATAGCTCCGCACAGCGTCAGCCTGCTGGCGGAGCGTAACGTATTCTCTTTCCAGTTCGTCGAGGGTCATTTCTTTACCAGCTTAGCAACGCTTCAGGTCGCGAGCCAGTCTGAAAATCAGGCCGACCCAGTATAAGGGCCGAAGAGCGACAATTCGATGCCGATGGAAAGCGAGCCACATAACTTCAAAAGCTCCGGCGGCAGGTAATCGTATTGGACAACGCAGCGTTCGCCGTCGATACGAAGGTCGTAGCCGAAATCAAGAGTCAGGGACACGACGCCCTCCATTGCACCAAGGCAACGTAGATCCTGTTCGTGGTCCTTGAGGAACTGGATCACCTCCGTCACTTCCTGTTTGAGGCTACTACTGGGACCGGCGACATCGCATTTGAAGCCACTGTTGTTATGCAGTTTGTTAAGGACCCTGCTGCCCGGAAATCGCCTTTCGCCCTTTCGAAATACTGAAAAGGGGTTTAACGCAAGGCCGATCAGTGCATCCTGCGGCTCAAGACCTTCAACGACAACAAGGAGGTAGCATCCGGGCATGTTTGGTTATCTCGGCGATACTTTTGTCAAACGCCACTGCTGCCGTAACGACGAAAGAGCGCGAACACCGGGACGCCGATCAGCACAATCGCCAATCCCGGCAATGTCGTCGCCGGCCTGTAAACAAACAGGAGTACGAGTATAACGAGGGCTCCGAAAATATATAAGAGCGGCACAACCGGATACCCGAACGCGCGATACGGCCGCTCCGCGTTAGGACGCTTTTTCCGCAACACGAACACCCCGGCGATGGTCAGGATATAGAAGATCAGCGCCGCGGAGATCACATAGTCCAGCAGGTTGCCGTACAAGTTCCCATACACCTTCGTTTGGGTATTGTATGTTCGCGGCAACACCAAAAAAACGGTCCACGCGGCTTGCAGGAACAGCGCTTTGCCGGGAACCTCCGCCCGATTGATCGACATCGCGCCTTTGAAGAATAGACCGTCCTTCGCCATCGCGTAGAGGGCGCGAGCCCCGGCCAGCACCATTCCGTTAATGCAGCCGAATGTGGAAACCATGATGGCGACTGCCATGATCTGCGCGCCTGCCGATGGGATTACCGCGCCCACCATGGCACTCGCTACGCGATCTAGCGGAGCGCGTTGAATCGCCTCGAAAGGCAGCACCGCCAAATATGCCACGTTGGCAAGGATGTACAGGCCGATCACGATCGCCGTGCCAAAGGCCAGCGAGAGCGGCACATTCCTGCGCGGCTCGCGCACTTCGCCCGCCGTGAATGTAATGTTGTTCCAGGCATCGGCTGAGAACAGCGATCCGGTTTGCGCCACGCACAGCGCAACCAATAATCCGAACATCGTCTCGGGGGTCAACCCGGGTGCCGACGGAGTAAATCCGCGTGGCGTCCACAGATCGCCGAAGTTCAGGCCCGCGGCCGCGCGATGCTCTTTGAAGAACAGGCCGAACAACAGGCCCAGCGCAACTAGACCCACAAGCGAGCCAATCTTAGCCACAGTGAAAAAATTCTGCACGCGCTTGCCGTACTGCAGCCCGCGCGAATTTGTCCAACTCAGCAGCGCGATTACAAATACCGCGACGACTTGCGCGGTGGAAAGTGAAATCGCGTACCCCGCCGAGATATGTAGCGGAGCGAATAATATAATTGCTTTCGCCGATCGCGGGCCAGAGGATTCCCAGATATCGCGCAAACGCCACGCCCACCGCGGCGATCGTCCCGGTCTGGATCACCATGAACAATGTCCAGCCGTACAGGAATCCCCACAACGGAGAAAATGCCTCGCGCAGGTAAACGTACTGCCCGCCTGCCTGCGGCATCATCGCGGCCAGTTCGCCGTACGACAGCGCGGCGGTCAACGTGAGGACGCCTGTGATCACCCATGAAAGCAGCAGCCAACCGGGACTGCCGACATTACGGGCCATCTCCGAGGAGACGATGAAGATGCCCGAGCCGATCATAGATCCGGCGACGAGCATCGTCGAATCGAACAGCCCGAGACTCCGCTTTAAGTGGCGCCGCGTCGCGGCGTCATCTACAGGCAAGGACTGTGGCGGTGCGGACAAGGAGAGGCCTCCGCACGAGTATAGCTAGTTCCCGGCGCTCAGCGTGCCTGTACCGCTGCCGGCCTGTTACCGGCGTCCGCCGTAAAATCGGCCGCCACCCACGAACCCTCGGCCCCCAACGAACCCCCGGCCACCGTAATACCGCGGACCCACGAACCCACGAGGATACGCGTATCCACCGTATCCATAACCATACCCGAAGCCGACGCCGTATGCCGGATAAGGAGCCGCGTATCCGTACCCGTAAGCTGGAGCCGCATAGGGGGCCGCGTAATATCGCGACGCGTAATAAGGAGCCGCCACCGGCGGAGCCACCACCACGCCTCCACCATAGAAGCCGTGATACCCATAGCCGAAGCGCGGTCCAACGCCCACGCCAAAACGAACGAAGCCCGCACCGAACGCGCTCGACGCAAGCAACAGCGTGGCCAATAGAAGTTTGGTTTTCATGGAGGACTCCTCTTTCCCAACTCCTAGAAGCAAATCGCATGCCACGCGCATCTTATTGGAATGACAACGGGCGGGGTCTCAGTCGATGGCCGAAGTCCACCGCGGTGGTGCATTTCGGCCGGAAGGGGGGCGGTTGTTTTCTCGCCGGTTGTAACCGGACCGCCACGCCCTGCTGTGCGCGGCTGTTCGATAATCGCAGCATGAGGCGCGTATCCCGAACACGATCCATTGCGTTAGTAACGAGCCTGTGGCTCACGGCGATTCTCAACGCCGCCGACGCTCCCAAGCCGCCGAAACTGGTGCTCGCCATCGTCATCGATCAGTTTCGCTATGACTATTTGCTGCGCTTTCAGAACGACTACAACTCGGGATTGAAGCGGCTACTCGATCACGGCGCTGTCTTCACAGACGCGCACTATATCCACGCGACCACGGTCACCGCCGTGGGGCATTCCACTTTCCTGAGTGGCGCGACCCCTTCCGTCAGCGGAATCATCAACAACGAATGGTTCGACCGCGAACTTGGCCGGACCGTCACCAGCGTCTCCGATCCGGCCACGAAGCTGGTCGGCGGAATCGCGGGGCAGGAAGGCTCATCGCCGCGCAGACTTCTGGTGAGCGACGTCGGCGATGAACTCAAGTCGCGCTTTCCGGACTCTCACGTGATCGGCGTTTCGATCAAGGACCGCAGCGCGATTTTGCCCGCCGGCCATATGGCGGACGCGGCCTATTGGTACGACGACAATTCCCATCATTGGGTGACCAGCACGTTCTATCGCCCCGATCTGCCGCCTTGGGCCCAACACGTGAACGATGAAAAATATTATCAGCGGACCATTGGTGCCAACTGGTATCCCTACGATGCTCGCGTCGATGCGGAGGGAAAGTCCGCCTCGAAGCCCTTCTGCACGATGGTCAGCGGCTCCGCCGTCCGCTTCTGTGGGAGCCTCGAAGCCACCCCATGGGGTAACGAAATGATCGAGCAGTTCGCGGAAGCCGCCCTGGCCGGCGAGCAGCTCGGCAAACACGCCACTCCCGATATTCTGGCCGTAAGCTTCTCTTCGAACGATTATGTCGGCCACGCAGTTGGCCCTGACGATCCGGCCGTGCGTGACATTTCGATTCGGACCGATCGCCTGCTGGGCAAGCTGTTCGATGCCGTGGAAAAAAGCGTGGGCATGGATAACACGCTGGTCGTGCTCACGGCGGATCACGGCGTCGCGCCGGTACCGGAGGTGAACGAACGGCGCCACATGCCCGGAGGACGCCTGTCGGAGAAAGCACTTGGGCAGGCAATCGATAACGCGCTTGTCAAACGCTACGGTTCAGACAAATGGCTGCTGCCGTCGCCCGCTTACGCGCCTTACCTGAATCTCGAAACCGTGCGCGCACATAAGCTCGATCCGGCAGAAGTGGAAAAAACGATCGCCGAGGCCGCGTTAACGCAGCCCCATATCATCCGCGCCTATACCGCCGCCGAGCTTGCCGCGGGAAATGTTCAGCGGGATCAGATTGGCAATGCGGTAAGCGCGAGTTTCTTTGCGCGGCGTTCCGCGGATGTGTACATCGTCACGGAACCCTATCATATTTTCGGTAACATCGGGACCACGCACGGCACGCCGTACGATTACGACAATCACGTGCCGCTCATCTTCATGGGCGAGGCAATTAAGGCGGGACGTTACACCGCGCCGGTGACGGTCAACGATGTCGCCCCAACTCTTTCCGATCTGTTGGGCATCGAACGCCCCAGCGGATCGTTCGGCCGCGTGCTGGCGCAGATCTTACGGTAGCGCGGGCTACTTCGCCGCCGCCAGCTCTGGGCTCTTCATCACCGCATCCCATCGCGCTGCGGCCTGATCTACGATCGCCGCCAGGTCTTCGCGCAGCACATAGCCATCCTGGATCAGCTTCAGCGTTGCTTCGGTAACCTCTCCGAGATAAGCGTCGCGGCTCGCGTAACGCTCTTCAATCGAAAGCCGAGGATCGCCTGCCTTCTCCCGTGCGGACTTCGTCGCCGCAAAAGGCACATACGTCCCGACCAGCGGATAAATCTCTGCAGGAGCCCCGATCGACGGATTGCGGAAATTCCAACCGGTGTAGGTTGCCAGCGGCACCGCAATTTCAGGGAAGCGGATGCCGCCCAGTTCGTTGCCATCGGCATCCACCTTAGGAACCAGGAACGGAAGCGGATGCGCCGATGGCCCTCCTTCAAGGTCAGAGCGGAAGCCGCCGGGAATGCCGAGCGGCGATCGCAATCCCGGTATCGCCGGGAACGCCAGCGATTTCTGGGCCACCAGTGTGCCGTCGGCGAGAGTCGGATGGCGGCTCGCGGGCGGCGCCGTGCCCTCCCGCACCCAGCGGTCCAGCGACCCGAGCAGCGCCCGCTGTCCCCACGCATAGTCGTTCGGGTTTGAATCACGCGCCGCTACGCGGCTCGCCGTTCCGCCCAGAGACGGCGAATGTTGCGTGCCGGAAAAATGATAAATACGGACGTTCTCCGGGACCTTGGCATCTTCCTTCCCATCGAGCGTGGTGTGCGTCAAGGCCGCGGAACGGCCGCCACCCCAGTACTCGGTTGACGAGTTCGTATACATGATGCGCGGCGTGGTTTCCGCTGTAAGGTGGCTAAGCAAGCCGTCGGTTTTGCCTGTCGTGGGATCGAACTGCGGCGCGTCCAGGTACGGAAAGCGCGTCGCTGTGAATGCGGCCAGTCCGTTAGGCGAAGCAAAGCGCACGTTAAAATCGCCGCGCGACGCTCCGGCGATGTGCGCCATCACAGCGTCAAATGCCCGGCCTCCGTGCTCATCCGCGTTGAAACCCTGATACAGGAAGTCGCGGAGGAAGCGGCCGTCCTGCGACGCGCCAAAGACGTAGGTATAGCGCGCGCTCACGGGTGCGTCGGCCGGAGCGTGTTTCACATAAGCCGCGAAATCGCGAAACGCGGCAAAGGCGGCGCCTGCCACAAAGCTGCTCTTGGTTTCGTACGTGATCTCGTATGTCTTGCCCGCTTCGAATCCGGGTTTCAGCGATACAGCTCCCGATAGCAGCTGCCACTGGTCGCGCGGAATGACGCGCCGTGTTCCCAGTTGGCCCTCGCGCACGGTCATCTGGTTCGCGGGCGACGCGGCGTCGGCGGGCGTGTACGCGCGCCCCGTGTAATAGCCGTCGCCGTTGAATTCGTGCATGGTCGCAGCCGCGTCGGGCGTGAAGGCCGTAAACACTCGGCCAGAGACAGCGATCGACGGCGCATCCAACGTCATCAGCCCAGGATTGTGCGCCACGTCAAACTGCCAGCCCAAAAAAATCAGCGTATAGCCCTGGCGCAAAAGAAATCCATCGCCGAAGTCCGCTTCGGTACGCGGATCGGTGGCTTGCGTGGCATGATTGAACGTCCGTAGCAGCATCTTGCGCCCGCGGTTGGGAACGTCGAACAACGCGACGCCGTTGCCGCGCGAGACATCCTTCGGCTGCAGAATGAAAACGTCGGCGGAGAATTCCACGCGGCCTTGCGCGTCGCGCTTGGCTTTGTCCAGATCCACGATCCCTTTGTTCGCCGTGGCCGTGGGGTCCAGCGCGAAGTACGCCTTGCCGGCGAGCCTTTCGTATCCTCCCACCAGCCCGAACGATTTGCCATCCAGCACTGCGCCGCGCGAAGTGATCTCGATTCGGGTAAGCTCCGCGCTTGCGGGAACGGCCGCGAGTGCGATGGCAAGCAGAGTGCGAACAAAGCCGGGCTTATTCATGAAATGGTTCTCCGTCCTGAGTCGGTTTCGTACAAACAATGCAGCAAACAACAGGATTATACGCGGGATGAGTCCGGCAGTATAGCGTTGCGGCGTCTGACTCTGTCGTGTGTTTCGATTTACTCAACGGGTGAGACGATCGTGTCCTGGCTCTTGGCCACCTTGTCGTTGCGGTCAGGCGCCGGCATCAGCAGTTCCATGGCCAGCCGCTCCTGATCGTCCGCCGAAAGCAGCCAGAATTCCAGTTGTCGCGTTTGATCGAACGGATCAATATACTTGCCATCTTTCCGCGTCTCGAAATGCAGATGCGGAGCGGTGGAATGCCCCGTCGACCCGACCAGGCCCACGATCTCGCCCCGCGCGACGGCGACGCCCGGCTTGATGCCGTTTCCGATCTTAGATAGATGCGCGTAGTATGTTTTGTAGCCCAGCCCGTGATCCAGAATCACAAGGTTGCCGTAGCCCCCCATTCTTCCGGCGAAGGCAACGCTCGCGTCTCCCACGGCGTGTACGTCCGCCCCCTTGGGCGCCAGCATATCGATCCCGATATGATATTCGCGCACCTTCACGTACTTTACCGTCGGCTTGCGGCCGCTACCCTTCGGCGCGGCAGTTACGCGCCGGGCGGTGGTTACCGACAATCCCACGCCGCGCGACGTTTGCGTGTACTTCACCGGCGATAGCCACAACAGTCTCTCGTACGCTGTGCCTTCCATCCCCACCAATACGCCGGGACTGCCTGCCCGTTCCAGCCACCATACTCCGTCGACGCGCTTCTCCGTGGCCGTTTCGATAATCTCAATCGAATGCAGGTGCGCCGGTGCGAAGCTCGCGTGCTGTTGAATCGTGACGCGCACGCTATAAGGATCCTGCCCGGCGAGGGCGTTCGCCGCAGTGTACAACACGTGGGGTTTAAATTGGCGTTCAACGTCGTGTTCAAGGTAGTGTTCAATGTGGTGTTCGCACCAAGAGTTAACGGCCCCAGCATACGCGGCACCAGAATCCCCAGTTGCCATCGCACACCATCAGGAAGCGAGGCGAGCACCTCGTTCTGCGGATCCATCGCGTCCTTCGCCGCCAACGTGACCACGCGGCGGAGCGGCTCCGGACAATCGCAAGCTCCCGGAGTCACCGTGACGCCCGCGGCTGTTTTTCGTACCGCCAGCGTCGGTGCCTCATCGGCCTTCGGCTCTGTTCGCTCAAAAACCGCCGACGCGGCTCCCCCTTCACCGCCCGTGGCGGCTACAAAAGGGACGCATTCGCTATCGGCGCCCGCCAACAGCCCCTGCTCTTCTAGCAGAGACCCCAGTCGCGCTTCGTCCATCACCAATCCCGATGCCAGCGTTGCCAGGTCGCGCGGAAGGTCATTCGATTCCAGGCAGCCTCTCCATACGGAAGCCGCACCTGTCACCAGTGGGATATCGGCAGCCGGTTTGGTCGGGCCCGCAGCCACGTTGGCTTTCTTCTTCACGGGCGGTTTCGCCGCCGCCTGTTTTACTGATTTCTTTTTGTTGGATTTCGACGCGCTTTGGCGAGAACTGGAGGAGGTGCCGGGCGTGGGAACTGCGCAGGAGGCGAACGGCTGTGCCCCCGGGAGCCACAACATCCCCAGGCCGATCAGGAAACCTGTAACTGCTGTCCGGGTACAGTTCATGCGTTGGACGATACCTTTATTTATCGATTGCGGCGGCACTTAGTAATAGGTGGTTTCGGCTTTCTTTTTTAGTCTGTTGCTTCCAAGTGGTGTTGGCTACAACTGCCTGACAGGCGAATCACTTAGTGTACATCGGTGCGGACCCTGTCCACACGCCCTTCTATCAGCAACCCGGCTGCCGTCGGGGCCCCAGTCTGGACCATGGCGGTGACCGCCCGATTTCGCCGATTTCCCGGTGCTTCTTTTTCCGGGCTTCTTCTTTATCCACGCCTTTGTGCGCGCCGAGTCCGGACACAAAAAAATGCGCTGCCCGACAACGCCGGTAGCGCATTTTAAGATGATATTCCTATTCTCGAGACGTTGCTCCCGTCCTAGGATTGCGATTTATTCCGGGACCGGGAATTTCGCAGCCGCATCAGACCGAGGATCCCGAATCCAGTCAAGCCCGTGAGCCACGTGCCCGGTTCGGGACCGCGCTGCCGTCCAATTCGAAATTCGCAACGGGATCGCCTGCGCAATCGCATAACTCGAAATTGCCACTGCCGCCAAAATAAGCCTGCTGGCCTGATGTGCCAGCGAAGCCATCCCCGGTTGTGAGTATGGCCGTGTCTTCGTAGATCCAATACTCTGTGTTCGGATTAAGAATCACGTTCGAGGCGAAGATGTATTGGCCTGCCACGATGCCGGTCGACGCGGCGAGAAAGCCTGGTGTCAGCGAGCTCAAGGAGGCAGGCGAGCCAAGGTATTCCTGGGTCAGCAGGTACGCGGTTCCGGCCGCGAGCGGTCCTGAGGCAAAAGGTGGCGGCGTCAAACTCGCTGGTGTGGAGAAGAAATTGAAAGCGATGTCATTCCACGGGATCCCGGCGGGTGTCGTGAAGGACTCGCCTACGGTTTCAAGGCCCGCATCGTCGGTACTCGCGCCGCCGTTCACCAGAATGATTACGCCGCCGTGTGCCAGTGAACTCATCCCGGCCAGCGATACGGCCATTGCCAAAACTTTCAGTCCCGCCTTGAGCAGCGTTTTGTTCTGCATCTTCGTAAAATTTTCCATTCCCCACCTTATTCTGGGTGGTGTATAGGCTCTTTCCACTGATCGGAACAATCGAAACCTTACTGTAGCTTTTCCGCATGAATCTGTCAAAACATATTTGCAGATCCATGTTCTTACTTTCCTCGTAACCTATTGTATCTAATTAAAATAGTACTCGAGTACTCAGGGCGAGATCATGTTTCGAAGGGACGAATATAAGGAGAATAAAAGCTGTAATTTTCGAGTCTGGAGAAGAGTCGGGTACTAAAACGTCTAGTATCCTACTCGCGCAGTACGTTGTTTTCTGGTGCCCTGCATTGGAATCCGGGCCGAGCGCTAACCGTACTTGAGGTCGGTGCTCTGTCCGACCTCGATAATATAACCGTCAGGATCGCGGATGTAGCAGCGCGTCTCGCCGTACTTGGGGATCGGCTCCGTGATGAACTCGGCTCCTCGACTTTTCCATAATTTATAGCACGCTTGAATATCCGCAACGCGGATATTCATAAAGCTGTTGATCTTATCCGGGTCGGGGACGCTGAGCGTTACCGTCGGCTTGTCGGGGGTCGGCCCGCCCCCGACGTTGACCAGGAGCCACGTATTCGCGATCTGAATGTACCCAGGCGCGCCCTTGCTGTCGCCTCTGCTCAGAGCGCGACCGCCGAAGACCGTTTCATAGAAGCGAAGCGATCGGTCGATGTCGGCGACGGTGAGAAAATGTGCGACGCTGATTCCCTCCCGCGGGGGCATCTCATAGCTCTTCTGTTCGATTTGTACGCTGTTTATTGACGGCTCCGATTCCGATCCAGTCATGAGTTTCAGAAGCGCCTGAGCTGCCGAGGTCGATGACGCAGGATTCTGGCCAGTGATGAGACGGCCGTCAGTGACGGAAAAAGGCTGCCAGTTCGCCTTCTTCTCGAATATGGCGCCGAGCCGCAGCAGTTCATCTTCGACCAGGAACGGCACAACCTTGGTGAGCTGCATCTCCTCTTCCTCGCCGTTCGTGAAACCGGTGACGTGTTTTCCTTTCACCAGCGGAGCGCCCTGGTAGGTAACGTGGCGAAGCACCCCGGGCGAATGGCACACCAATGCGATTGGCTTGCCGGAATTGTAGAAGGCCTCCAGAAGAGCGATCGACGTAGGGCTCTCCGCAAGATCCCACATCGGGCCGTGCCCACCGGGATAGAAAACGGTGTCGAAGTCTTCCGCCTTCACGTCCGCAAGTTTGACCGTGTTGGCGAGAGCCTTTTGCGCCGCCGCGTCCTTCTTGAACCGCGCCATCGCCGGCGTTTGATTTTCAGGCAGATCGCTTTTCGGATCGAGCGGAGGCTGCCCGCCTTTCGGAGAGGCGAGCGTCAGCTCAACGCCAGCATCCCTGAATACGAAATAGGGGGCCGCGAATTCCTCAAGCCAGAAACCAGTCGGGCGGCCCGTGTTCCCCAGTTGGTCGTGCGATGTCAGGACCATCAGTATTTTCATGTTGTTCTCCTGTATTCTTCGCGACGCGCATCCCGATTGAATCGGGCGACGCCGCTACCATACCGGTAGATGTCGAGCATAAGTCGGATCGTGAGCAAAAAGAGTTCAGGATGGCAGACCCGCCGGGGAAGCGTTACGGAATGGTTTCAATCCTAGCCGAAGGCCACCAAGGCAAGGACGTTCGATGCGGAACCCATCCGGGCCGCTGGTTCCCTGCGCCGAAGCCATGAAAAGCTGGTGCCCGGGGTGGGACTTGAACCCACACTCCCGTTGCCGGAAAAGGGATTTTAAGTCCCTTCTTGTATGCTCGTAACTATTTGATAGTTGAGGCTTAGCAGTTTTCAAGTGTGAAACTGTGTAAGTAACTGTGTAAGTTTCGACGCTTCAGATCTCTACCCAATCCGCTTCTTGCCAGGCAGGCAAGTTTCCGGCTTGGGCGATTCTCACCCAAGTGGACTGTCTCGGCTAACTCCCGCGGAAGTCTGCGAGGTGATACGCTCGGCGTGTGGTGATGAAGCCTAGAACCATCTTTGCGATGGCTTTCTGTGCAGTCATGTTCTCCGCCGCCTTCTTCTTGCTAGCGTTCGGAGGGGCGGTATTTTGTTGTGCGCCAATTCATCCTGGCGGAAGCTTTTGGCTAATGGAGAAGTTCTTTTACGGCCTCCTGCCATTGTGCATCGGCGTCGTGGCCCTCACCTTCTGCTCACGTTTTTTAGCGCGCATATTTATTCGCCGACGAAACGCTTGGCTGGCCTGGTGCATCCTCGCCGGTCTCACCATGGCCCTAGACCTGACGCTGTTCTTGAAGTATCGCGGCAGGCAGGATGATGGTATAGGTTGACCTGGAAAAACGAGTCGGGCACTTTTGCCTGGGGCAGCGGAGAGGTTAGACTGCCCGCCGGATTCACCTATAAAGCTGATCATGGCATTGACACTTTCATGGGGCATTTCACGTCCCCGGACGGGAAACTGGTCATCGAGCATGACATCGGCGAACTTGCTGGCGAACACGGTGGCGTGGAAGGTCAGAAACACTGAAAGAAGGATCACGGGTGAGGGTCGGGCGTGCCCGCTCGGACGCCCAAGGGCACCCCGCGTCTTCGCTAAGGTTTCCTTTCCGGATAATGGCTGCGCGAACTTTTACATTGAATCAGCCAATGAGAATGACCTGGCCGTTATCGACTTCCTCGCCAGAACCTTTCGTCCCATTGGGTCGATCCGCTCCGTCTTGGGTGCGTCCTTTGCTGCCCGAGGTCCTTAGGTCGGACTGCCGCTATCGATTCAAATTACCGAGCGGTTTTCAGACCACCTCCCCAGCAAATGCGGTGACTCTCAGTACATTACGGCCTGCAAAGGCCTCGCACACCTGGCCGAAACCAAGTTGACGATAGTCGCCATCTCGGAGAAGTGCTGTGTCTAGATAGCTCCCAAAACGTGGGAACGACAGTCCCAAGTAAGGACGGCTTGACAGTCTGAACGAACACTTGGCGTATGGTGCGGGCGGAGGGACTTGAACCCTCACGGACCTTGCGGTCCAACGGATTTTCATACCCGGCTACGGCTTTCGCCGCCCCTGCTTTCTTGCCGCAGGGTTTGGGGTCTGGACTATCCCTTCACCATGCCCGGATTTGGCTCCGGGTGTCAGGTGCTGCCCGTCTAGTCTCTACACCTTCCCGGCCGTTTCGGGCCGGGCTTGGCTCGGGATCGCCATGTTACAGGGTTCCCCGACTTTGAGCAGTTCTGCACCGCCGGTTTCCCGACGGGCACTCAAGTTTGCGCTTAAGTCCGATGCGTCTGCCGATTCCGCCACGCCCGCACAGTTTCAAACGTA